>CAWDJN010000015.1:0-214538 GCA_963802695.1 uncultured Acidobacteriaceae bacterium | reverse complement strand
TACCGCTGCCGCTTACGCCGGTGATAACGGTCATGACGCCGAGAGGGAAGTGGGCGGTGATGTTCTGGAGGTTGTGGGAGTGGGCGTCTTCGACTGTGATCCAGTTGTTGGTGAGTTCGCGAGGTTTGGTGCGGGCGAGGATCTCGATTTTGCCGGCGAGGTACTGGCCGGTGAGCGAGGCAGGGTTGTCCATGACCTGCTGCGGCGTGCCGTCGGCTATGAGGTGGCCACCGTTTTTGCCTGCTCCGGGGCCGAGGTCGAGGACATAGTCGGCCTTGCGGATGGTGTCTTCGTCGTGCTCGACGACGAGGACGGTGTTGCCGAGGTCGCGGAGGTTTTCGAGTGCGTTGAGGAGTCGCTGGTTGTCGCGCTGGTGGAGGCCGATGCTGGGCTCGTCGAGGACGTAGAGGACGCCGACGGAGGCGGGAGCCGATTTGTGTGGCGAGGCGTATGCGCTGGCCTTCGCCGCCGGAGAGGGTGGCGGCGGAGCGGTCGAGAGCGAGATAGCCGAGGCCGACGGCGTTGAGGAATTCGAGGCGTTCGATTATTTCGCGTTGAAGGCGGTCGGCGATAATGCGGTCGCGGCCCACGAAGTTCATGGCGCGGGCGGCGGTCAGGGCTCGTTCGAGGGGCAGAGCGGTGAAGTCGGCGATGGAGAAGGCGGTGGGGTTCTGGGTTGAAAGGGTCTTGGCGGCTGTGGTGGTGCGGGCTTCTTCGGGGTCCTTCGACTCGCTTCGCTCGCTCAGGATGACGGATTTGTTTTCCTTCAGATGGAGGGGGATGGGGATGGTGACGGCAAGGGATTCGGGGCGGAGGCGGCGACCGTGACAGACGGGACAGGTGGTCGCGGACATGTACTGCATCATGTACTCGCGGTAGCCTTCGGATTTGGTGTCTTCGAGATTGGAGCGGAGATAGTTGAAGATGCCGTGAAAGCCGGTGCGTCCGGCTTCGGCGCGGGGTGGACCGTAGAGGAAGAGGTTCTGGTGTTCGGTGGAGAGGTCTTCGAAGGGACGTTTGATGTCGATCTTGTATTTTTCGGCGGCGAGCTTGATGAGACGCAGGAGGTAGGCGGAGCCAGAGCCTGGGCCCATAGCTCCGTCGAGGAGGGGCTTGGACCAGTCGGTAATGGTCTTGGCGGGATCGAAGTCGTAGATGCTGCCAAGGCCGTGGCAGTTGGGGCAGGCGCCGTAATTGGAGTTGAAGGAGAAGCTGCGGGGCTCGAGGCGGGGGACGTTGATGCCGCAGTCGGGGCAGGCCATGGAGGAGGAGTAGAGGGTCTCTTCCTGCTTTCGTGTCTCAGGGTTCTGCAGGCCGATGAGGACAAGGCCATTCGCCATCTGAAGGGCTTTGAGGACGGAGGTTTCGAGGCGGCGCGTGTCGGGCTTTCCGTCGGGGCCGGGTTTGAGGATGATGCGGTCGACCACGGCTTCGATGGTGTGGTTTTTGCGCTTTTCGAGGCGCATGCCGTCGGTGAGTTCGGTCATTTCGCCGTCGATGCGGGCGCGGAAGCCTTGCTGGTCGAGGGATTCGAGCTCTTCACGGAACTCGCCCTTGCGGCCGCGGACGATGGGGGCGTAGACCGTGATGCGTTCGCCGGGGGAGAGGGAAGCGATGCGCTCAACAATCTGCTCGGCGGACTGGCGGGTGATGGGGCGTCCGCAGTTAGGGCAGTGGGGCTGGCCTACGCTGGCGTAGAGGAGGCGAAGATAGTCGTAGATCTCAGTGATGGTGCCGACGGTGGAGCGGGGGCTGCGGGAGGTGGTCTTTTGTTCAATAGAGATTGCGGGGGACAGGCCATCGATGGCATCGACGTCGGGGCGTTCCATCTGATCGAGGAACTGGCGGGCGTAGGCGGACAGGGTTTCGACGTAACGGCGCTGTCCTTCGGCGTAGATGGTGTCGAAGGCGAGAGAGGACTTGCCGGAGCCGGAAAGGCCGGTGACGACCGTGAGGGTGTTGCGCGGGATGCTGACCGAGACGTTGCGGAGGTTGTGCTGCCGTGCGCCACGGACCGTAATGTGTGTGATGCTCATGCGGGAGATTTGGCGATGTTCGGCCAAGTCTCTAGGATACGGTATTTCGCAGGAAGGGAGAAACCGGGGCAGGTCGGGGCGGGACGGGGTGAAATGTATCCAATGGAGCAACAGGGGTACACGTTCGGGTCATTGTAAATGGTGGCGAATTTGTAAGAATAGCGACTGTTTCACTGTTCTCTTATCCAGGAATGAGTGGGGCACGGATTTTGATGATTCAGGAGTAGCTGTGACTTCGATAATGTTGGTTTGTGCGGTGTTGGCTTCATTGGCAGTGGGCGTGTTGCTGGCTTACGGCATTTGTATTGCGATGTTCAGGGTTTTCCGGATGCACGCGCAGCAGGTGGCTGCGGAACGCAGATCGCAGAGTGTGGTGGCGCCGGTGCAGACGGCTAAGAGTTAGTTTTTTGGCGTGGTTTTTTCGGGAGAGACCGATCCTTGGTCTCTCCTTTTTCTGTTCTAGTAGGATTTATTGGGGCTGGGGTTGCGGCTGCTGTTGGGGTTGTTGTTGTTGCTGCTGTTGTTGGCGCATGCGTTGCAGCTGCTCGTAGATTTGTTGCGGGGTTTTGACTCCGTTGGGAGACTCGGGCTGCGCGGTGCTGGCGGGAGCGGGTGTTGCTGTAGTGGCTGGGTCCACGGGTGGGGCGATGGGATTGATCTGCGGGGATGGCGCGGGTTCAGAGGGCGGGTTGGGCTGTGCGGAGAAATTTCGCTGTTGTTCGGGTCTGTCGTCGAAGGCGGCGGCGCGGGGATTCGGTGGAGTGGGGCCGCCATTACGCGGCGTGAGGATGAGTTCGGCGAGGGAGGCGTCGTCGCGCTGGACGAGGATGATGTTGGCGGCGGTGCCGTCGAGCAGAGAGGTCAGGACCTCGGCTGGGTCAGCGGGGCCGTAGTTGCCGAAGACTCGCTCATCCGCGACACCGCCGGTTATCTTCATGCCGGTGTTGGTGGAGATCTGGCGGAGAATCTGATTGAGACTGGAGTTGTTGGCGGAGACGAAGAGGCTGCCGTTGGTATAGGTAATCTGAGCGCGATTGGGCGGGATTTGCGAAGGTCTGAGAGGAGCCTGAGGTGACGGGGGTGTTGTGGCTGGCCCTCCCGGGGTCGTAGATGCGGACGGGTTTGTTTGTGGGGCCACGGGGGACTGGGCCGGCATCGTCGCGGCGATGGTCAAGGATGCGATGGCAGCAAATCGGATTGGCGCGGAGAAGCGCATGCGAGTGAGACGTGTTGGGCGGAGGGAGGTCATGGTTTCGACGAAGTATTGTCTGACAAGCTTATCGCGTATGTGCTCGCTGTGGGATTGCGTATTTAGGATATGCCTGTCTGTGTCAGGGTGCTAGTTTGCCCCTGATTCGAAATGACATCGAAGAACTTTTTTCGAGAAAAATTCCGTGGGAGAGCACGCCTTACGCCGTGATTACTGACGATGGCTGTAAACTGTCATTGCTTTTGGATTGCTATAGAGCGATGGGGCAATTCGAGAGGCTGCAGACCGGGGATGAAGATGAGAATCGGGATCGGATTGCTGGTGGCGGGGATGGTGATGGCTGCAGTTGCGTCGGCTGAGACGTGCACGACTCAGTCGCAGATGACGACGGCGGATCGGGACGCACTAGTGGCTGAGGCTCGCGGTTTGGCGGCGAAGGTTCAGACCGGTGATGTGAGCGGGCTGCAGGCGGCAACGGCTCGCGAATATGCGAAGGACTTTAGCGGCATCGGAGCAGTTGTGAATGAGACGGCAGCGAAGGTGAAGGGTGGTACTCCGGTCGTCGAACAGGTCTATTTGCTGGACGCAACACAATTGAAGGCGGGGGCGGATGGTTCTTTTCCCGAAGCGCAGTTTTTCTGTTCGCTGAACAAGACGGTAGCTGAGGCGGATTTTTTGATCTCCGGGCTGGCTCCGGGACGTTATGGCTTTGCGATTGTCGACGTGACGGACACGAGTACTCCGTGGCGGATGTCCTTCCTTCTTAGACTGGACGGAGGACAGTGGACCATGGCCGGGTTCTATCCGAAGCCGTTGTCGGCGGCGGGTCACGATGGCCTGTGGTACTGGACGCAGGCACGAACGATGAACGCGCAGAAGGAGCGTTGGAATGCGTGGCTCTACTACCAACAAGCGGAGAGCCTGTTGCGCCCGGTGAACTTCATTCAGAGCACACACCTGGAGAAGTTGCAGACGGAGGCGAGTGCCGCGGCTCCGCCTGCTTTGTCAGAGGGCGTGAGCGCAGAGGCTCCGCTGGTGGTCAAGGGCAAGGATGGGGCGGAGTATCACTTCACTGCGCTGGGTGTGGATGATTCGCTGGCAAAGGACAAGATTGATATTGCGGCTCACCTGAAGGTTGATCAGATAGGCGATCCAGCAGCCGCGCGGAAACGTAACTCCGATGCGATGGCGGCTCTGCTGGCGGCGTATCCGGAGATGCGGAAGCCGTTTCACGGAGTGTGGATCATTACGGAGGTTCCGGGGCAGAATCCCTTTGCTACGGAGCAGGCGATGAGCGAGATCCACTAGGCTGACGATAGTTTCTATGCGAGTGTTTGATGAGGTAGTGCTATCTTGAAGGTCGATTTGGCTGGATGATAGTAGCTGCATAAAGGGCTACCAGCTCCCGGGATTTCACTGCATCTTATTGGTAAGGCAAGCAGAAAAGAGAACGATGGCAAAGATAAAGAAGACACTGATCGAGGCGATTGAGGAACGGAGAGCGACACCGAGCTTTGATGGTACGCCGATTCCTGCCGAGGATTTGAAGCAGATTTTGAATGCGGGCCTGCATGCTCCGAGTGGATACAACATGCAGCCGTGGCGGTTTGTGGTGGTGCAGTCTCCGGAGCAGAAGAAGAGGCTGCGGGCGGCGAGCTACAACCAGGGAAAGGTGGAAGAGGCCTCGGCGGTGATTGTTGCGTGCGGGGATATGGATGGGTGGCGCAAGGATCTGGACTTGATGCTGGAACACGGGCGTAAGGGCGGGATGCCCGAGAGCTATGCGGCGCAGGCGCGGACCTCGGTGCCGAATTATCTTTCGAGCTTTACTACGGTGCAGATGCAGGGCTGGCTGAACAAGATGGTGATGCTGTCGTTTACTCACATGATGTTGATGGCCGAAGTGATGGGCTATGACACGGCTCCGATGGAAGGGTTTGAGCAGGACAAGGTGCATGAGGTGTTGCGGCTTCCACTTAGCTACTGGGTGGTTGCTCTGTTGGCAATTGGACATGTGAAGGGACCGGACAAGTTTTACGGAGGGCGGTTCGAGATGTCGCATACCGTTTTTAGCGAAGAGTTTGGCAAGCCACTGAAGTGACGGGAACGGAGACGACCAGGCTATGAAGGTTGCGCTGCGCGTTTTGGCTGTTCTGGTTCTGGTGGCGATTGTGGCTGGGGCGACTTTTTATTGGAATCCGCTTTGGGTGGCGGACCAGCAGTTGCGATTTCATCTCTGGCGCGAAGGGGTGAAGAGCGAGTACATCGAGGCGGGCGGGTATCGGCTGCATTATTTTGAGGCTGGGCCGGCGGGGGGTACGCCGTTGGTGCTGGTGCATGGGTTAGGGGCGCGGGGTGAGGATTGGGGGGCTATGATGCCGAGATTGGCGGCGAAGGGGTTTCATGTGTGGGTGCCGGATCTGCTGGGGTATGGGCGGTCGCCGCGGCCGGATGTGGACTACTCGGTCCCGCTCGAGGAGAAGATGGTCGTCGACTTCATGCAGGCGGTGCATGTTCCGCGGGCTGATATTGGCGGGTGGTCGATGGGTGGGTGGATCGTGATGAAGCTGGCGCTGGACAATCCTGAGTTGGTAGATCGTCTGGTGGTTTATGACAGCGCGGGAGTGTACTTTCCAGCGACCTGGCAGCCGGATCTGTTTACTCCTACAGACGAGGCGGGTGTGAGGAAGCTTATCTCGATGCTGACGCCGGAGCCTCGCGTTGTGCCGGATTTTGCGGCGGCGGCGATGGTTCGGAAGCTGCAGGCCAATGCGTGGGTGGTTAGCCGAAGCCTGTCGTCGATGACGACTGGACGCGATCTGCTGGATTTCCGGTTGCACAATATCTCGGAGCCGATGTTGATTGTGTGGGGATCGAAGGATGAGCTGATTCCGCTGTCGGCGGGAGAGACGATTCATGAAAAAGTGCCGCAGTCGGTGCTGAATATTATTGAGGGGTGCGGGCACCTGGCTCCGGCAGAGTGTGCAGCGCCAGTAGTAGAGAGTACGGTGGATTTTTTGCGAAGCGAGCCGGCGATGCGGGGTGGGGAGAAGACGTTTCCGGCTCACTGAGAGAGGCTTAACACCGATCTTCACCGATGACACCGATTTAGAAAACTTCTAGTCGGGTTGCCACTGGTAGGCGTTGGGTTGGGGAAGGCCGATGTGGGCCAGGACCCGGTCGACGAAGTTGCGGGCCATGTCCTGGGTGGTTTGCGGGTGGTTGTAGAGGGTGGGGATGGCGGGAAAGATGGTTGCTCCAGCGTCAGAGGCCAGCTGCATATTGCGTAGGTGGATGCGGTTGAAGGGGGTTTCGCGGACGCAGAGGATGAGGGGGCGGTTTTCTTTGAGGGTGACGTCGGCAGCGCGGTGGATGAGGTTGTCGGCGAGGCCGTTGGCGATGTGGGCGAGGGTGCCCATGGAGCAGGGAAGGACGATCATGGCGGCGGTGGGGTAGCTGCCACTGGCGATGTTGGCTCCGATGTCGGATTCGGCGTGGTGGTGGAGCTTGGGGCAGGGGGCGCCGAGGAGTTTTTCCGGGAGATCGTTGCGGCCGCTTAGTTTGAGTTCTTCGGCAAAGACTCGGAGGGAGCTTTCGGAGGCGATGAAGTTGATTTTTGTGACGCGCTCGTCGGCGGCCAGGGCGCGGAGCATCTCGGCAGCGTAGACGCAGCCGCTGGCTCCGGTGACGGCGAGGGTGATGTTGCGGGTTTGCGGGGTTTCGGGCACGGAATGATTATCGCTGATCGAAGGGGGGACCCCCCTCCCTATTGCCTGCGTGTAAACCTATTGTTTTCATTGTGATAGGCAAAGGCTTGGCCGCCAAAATATTCCAAACAAAGGGGTTACGTCCAAAATATTCCAAACAAATGGGTTAGAGCGCGATTTCTCCTCTCTGACAGGGCAAAGCCCAGCTTTCGCCGGGCCTTTTCCCTTTCTTATCTTCTAGTTCTATTTTACTGAATTGGGCATAACTAAATTTCACTTTGTCTGGATTTATTTTTCGTGTAGTAAGTGGTTTGTTTTGCGTCGATTGGAGGGAAATTTGAGAATCAAGATGGGGTGGGAAGGGCTTGACAAGAATTTTCAGGGTTTGCGGAGGGCAAAGGCAACAAGGGTTTGGCCGTGGAGGTGGTGGGCGGCGTTGAAGGCGTCGTTGGAGGCGGCTTCCTGGGCGGGGATGGTGGGGTCGAGCTCGCAGGCGGCGATCTCCTCGGTGGTGGCGTGTGTGAAGCAGAGCTCGCAGGTGGCGAGGTTGTCTTCGGCGGTGCGCATGGGTGGGCCGAAGGTGCGGCAGAGGATGGGGCGGGCTTCGTAGAGGTCGCAGGTGCCGGTGGCGGGGTCGAGGACTGGGCAGGGTTCGTTGTCGCCGAGGCTGTCTTCGGATTCGTCGGTGAAAAGGGGGGAGTCTTCGTAGTCGGGGTTGAGGATGCCGGTTTGTGGGTCTCCGGGGAAGTGTGGGGTGAGGCGGGTTCGGGAGGCGGCGGCTCGTTGCTGGATGCGGCGCGATTTTTCGGGGTCGGTTTGTTCGAGGGTGGTGAGGGCTTCGCGGAGGCGGGCGGCGTCTTGCTGGGAGATGGGGAAGATGCCAATGCAGCATTGGGAGCAGCCGGGATGGCAGGCGAGGTGGTGGCCTCCGCGCTGGTAGGCGTTGGCTACTGCGGTGTCTACGATTTGGATGAGTTGGTCTGCCATCATCTCAGATAAGATTGCTTCGATGTTATCGCCTGAGGTGAACGAAGCCGAATGAAGAAACGGGTGATCGGATGGTCGGCGTTTGGGGTAGTTCTCTTTACTGGGCTTTACTATCTTAGTTTCCTGCGACAGAGCGGACGACCAATTTCACTGGCGCTTGAAATGGCACGCAAGTCTGCGGCAGTTACTGAGAGCCTAGGTGGAACTAATCTGAAAAGCGAATTTGTTACGGGCCGCCTTATTTCGGGGGCGGACTATGGGAATGCGGACCTCACCATACATGTTGGCGGCCCAACTCGACGCGGGGTGCTTTTGGAATGGGCGCAAAACGGCTTTCAAGGCTGGCATAATTGTTCTCTCATCTTTCGAACCGAACCGCCGAAGCAAGACGTTGTTCTTGTCGATGATGCTTTGACGACGTGCGAGAGGGAGTGAACCGGGCGGAGATGTAACCGCAGATTCCTCCGCTTCGCTGCGGGATGACAAGAAAAGGACAGGCAACGGCAAGAACAACGACAACGGCAACCGCAGGTTCCTCCGCTTCGCTGCGGAATGACAAAAAAAGGGCGGGCAACGGCAAGAACAAAGGCAAGGGCAACCGCAGATTCCTCCGCCTCGTTGCGGAATGACAAACAAAAGGGCGGGCAACCACTGGAACAACGGCAAATGCAACCGCAGATTCCTCCGCTTCGCTGCGGAATGACACAAGAAGGCGGGCAACGGCAAGAACAGGCGGGCAACCGCGCGCTGAATGACGAACAACGGCAAACAAATGCAACCGCAGATTCCTCCGCTTCGCTGCGGAATGACAAACAAAAGAACAAGCAACGACAGGGGTTAGTGAGGCGGGAAGTCTGTTACCAATCGCGAGCGAGGTCTTGCCAGGTTGGGTTTGCTGTTTCGATGAGGGCTAGCTTTTTTTCGCGATTCCAGTCTTTCAGTTCTTTTTCGCGGGCGATTGCGTTTAGGACATAGGTGAAGTGTTCGTAATAGACGAGGCGGTTGATGTTGTAGCGTGCGGTGTAAGTGCCTGAAGGGGCGGTGCGGTGTTCGGCGACTCTGCGGAAGATGTTGTTGGTGAAGCCGATGTAGAGGTCGTGGGATCGGCTGGCCATGATGTAGACGTAGAAATGGTATTCGCGGTGCGGCATCGTGGATGAGGATATCCGACTGGTTGGGAAATGCAACCGCAGATTCCTCCGCTACGCTGCGGAATGACAAACAAAAGGGCGGGCAACGGCAAAGGCAACTGCAACCGCTAGGGACAACAGCAACCGCAGGGACAACAGCAACCGCAGGGACAACAGCAACCGCAGATCCCTCCGCTGCGCTGCGGGATGACAAACAAAAGGGCGACGGCGAAAACAAAAACAAATCGAAATGCGGGGGTCTCTCCACTCCGCGACGGACGATGAAGCTGTCCGCCGCTCCGGTCGAGATGACGCAGATTATGGTTGGGTCGTATTGGAACGAAGTGAAAGTCAGGCTTTGAGGACGCGGGTGAAGATGGCGTCTATGTTGGCTAGCTGGCGGTTGTAGTCGAAGGCGCGGGCCAGTTTTTCGGGGGTGAGGCGGGCGGTGATCTCGGGGACCTTGGCGATTTCTTCGCGGAAGATGAGGTCGTTCTTCCAGGAGTTCATGGCGTGGGATTGGACGAGGCGGTAGGCGTCTTCGCGGCTCATGCCGGATTCGGCGAGGTCGAGGAGGAGCTGGCCGGAGAAGATGAGGCCGCCGGTGGACTCGAGGTTCTTGAGCATGCGGGCGGGGTAGACGAGGAGTTTTTCGATGAGGTTCGTCGTCTTGGCGAGGAGGTAATCGGCGAGGATGGTGGAGTCGGGGAGGATGACGCGCTCGGCGGAGGAGTGGGAGATGTCGCGCTCGTGCCAGAGGGCTACGTTTTCGAGGGCGACCTGGGCGTTGGCGCGCATCACGCGGGCGAGGCCGGAGATTTGTTCCGAGGTGATGGGGTTGCGCTTGTGCGGCATCGCGCTGGAGCCCTTTTGCTTTTCGCTGAAGAACTCTTCGGCTTCGCGGACCTCGGTGCGCTGGAGGTGGCGGATCTCGGTGGCGATTTTGTCGAGGGACGATGCGAGGACGGCGAGGGTGGAGATGTAGGCGGCGTGGCGGTCGCGCTGGACTACCTGCGTTGCGACTTCGACTGGCTTGAGTCCCAGTTCGGCGCAGATGGCTTCTTCGTGCTCGGGTTTGAGATGGCCGAAGGTGCCGACGGCTCCGGAGAGTTTGCCGACGCGGAGGTCTTCGGCGGCGGCGTCGAAACGGGTGAGGTTGCGTTGGATCTCGGAGTACCAGAGGAGCAGTTTGAGGCCGAAGGTGGAGGGTTCGGCGTGGATGCCGTGGGTGCGGCCGATGATGGGGGTGTGCTTGAACTCGAGGGCGCGTTTTTTCAGGATGTCGGCCAGGGCTACGATGCCGGCGCGGATGATGGAGGAGGCTTCTTTGAGCTGGAGAGACTGCGCGGTGTCGACTACGTCAGTGCTCGTGAGGCCGTAGTGGAGCCAGCGGGAGTCTTCGGGGGAGTTGATGTGCTCGGCTACGGTGGTGGTGAAGGCGATGACGTCGTGCTTGACTTCGGATTCTATTTCGTTGATGCGGTCTACGGTGAAGGCGCCGCGGTCGCGGATGGCGTCTGCAGCGGACTGCGGGAACGAGGCCGAATTTCGCGAGGGCCTGGGAGGCGGCGATTTCTACGGTCAGCCAGCATTGGTATTTGTTGGCGTCGGACCAGATGCGGCCCATCTCAGGGCGAGTGTAACGGGGGATCATCGGATGTTCCTTACTTGAACCGGTGTGGCTTCCGCGCAATGGCGAGTGTAACGGGGGATCATCGGATGTTCCTTACTTGAACCGGTGTGGCTTCCGCGCAATGGCGAGTGTAGCGGGAGATCATGGGCGTTCCTTACTTGTTGCTAAAGAAGAGCAATTATGTCGTGGGGACGCCGAAGAGCTCGGACATCTCGTCGTAGAGGAAGCCTTGGCCGGGTTTGTAGGGCTGGATCCATTTGCCGTCGAGGACGAACTGGGGGATGGCGCGCTTGCCGGTGTTGGCGATGACGAGGTCGGCGCCACCGGGGGTGGTCTCGATGTCGATCTCCTGGAAGGGGATGTTGTGGGTGGTGAGGAAACGCTTGGCCTCGCGGCAGTCCCGGCACCAAGAGGCTGAGTAGACGGTTAACTCCATGCTTTAATTTTACCGGATGCCTCGGCGAGAGGGTTCGCGGGGCTTCTTTATAATCCGCTTATGTCGGAGCTAAAGGAGCTTCTCGTCGCTCACGTGGGGTATTCCGCATGGGGTACGCGACGGGTGCTGGATGCCTGCGCGCCGCTTAACCCTGAACAACTTGATCGCGGTCTGGGCGCGTCGCATTCAAGTATTTTGCGCACGTTCCGGCATATTCATGATGGGGAGCGGGTGTGGCTGCGGCGTCTGGTTGACGGTGGATCCGGAAGTCTTCCTACAGGGGCGGCCCCGGAGCATTCGTTTGGATTTCTGGTGGAGTCGTGGCCTGAGCTTTGGCGAGGTTATCGTGAATGGCTTGAGTCTGCGTCTGATGTCGACCTGACGGAGGTAATCTCCACGGTGTTGCCGGACGGTGGGGACTTCAGGGTTCCGCGGTGGCAGATTGTTCTGCATGCGATCAACCACTCTACTTTTCATCGGGGACAGATTGTGGGGATGCTGCGCGCTCTCGGGGTTCAACCGCCCAATACCGATCTGACGTGTTACTACGCCGATCGTGGAGGGAAGTGACCGGAATGATCGTAGTGTTTCATTACGGTTCCTGCGTTCCGATGTCCATTCGCTCGATAAGGCCGTTCCGAATGGTGTAGGTGTGGTGGACGATTTGATCTACGAGGATATTTCCGGATAGATCGCGGACTACCTGATGAACTTCGACTATTGTTCGTCCTTGTTGGTCGTCTTCCATGCGTAGGGGTTCGACGCGCGGGTTCATGATGCCCCATTGGCGCGTCCAGTAGTCGCGTACTTTGGCGACGCCCTTGATGCGTCCGCCTTCCATGCCATTGGGCCAGTCGACGTTCGCATGCATATTGGAGAGGACGGCTTCGATCTCGCGCCTGTTGAATGCTTCATAGATGGTCTGGATGAGTTGGTGGGTTGATTGCATTGGAGGGCTTCGTCTCCGGCGCTATTGCTCGTGGTAGTTGCGGATGAGGCCTCCGTCGATGATGACGGTGGAGCCGGTGCAGTAGGCTCCGGCGTCGGAGGCGAGGAAGAGGGCTACGCCGGCGACCTCTTCGGGAGTGCCGAGGCGGCCGAGGGGGATGTTGGCTAGCAGGGCGTTGAGCTCGGGTTTGTCGGCCAGCAAATTTTTGTTGATGGGGGTGGAGATGGCTCCGGGGGCGATGTTGTTGACGGTGATGTTGTAGGGGCCGAGTTCGACGGCGAGGTCGCGCATGACCATGCGCATGGCTCCCTTGGAGGCGCAGTAGGTGGAGAAGTGGGGGAAGACCATGTCTTCGTGGACGGAGCTGATGTTGATGACGCGGCCGGGTTGTTTGGCGGCGATGAGGCGTTTGACGAAGGCCTGGGTGAGGAAGAAGGCACCCTTGAGGTTGACGTTGAGGACGGCGTCGTAGGCGGCTTCGGTGACCTCCCAGAAGGGGGATTCAATCTCGATGCCGGCGTTGTTGACGAGGATGTCGGCGCGGCCGAGTTGCTTGTAGGTTTCGTCGATGAGGCGTTGAGTGTCGGCGAGAATGGAGACGTCGGCCTGGATGGTGATGGCTTTGCCGCCGGCGGCTTCGCATTTGGCTTTGGTGTCGTCGGCTTGCTCGGGGTGGTTGCGGTAGTCGACGACGATGGTGGCGCCTTCGCTGGCGAGACGGATTGCGATGGCCTGGCCGATTCCGGTTCCGGCTCCTGTGATGACGGCGACTTTGTTTTGCAGAGCGGGCATGGGGCTCTCCTCTGTAGGGTTGCATGACTGAGATGCATTGGGACGAGGGCCGGTGGGTTTGTTGTTTATTTTTTCATGGGAATGGTGACGGTGAGACCGGGAGTGACGTTGTATTTTTCGGCGAAGTTGCGCTGGTTGAGGGAGAGGGCGACGCGACCGCGGGAGTCGATGTAGAGGAGCGGGCTGCCGACAGGGACGTCGCTGAAGGTTTTGACGAAGGGGACGGTGTAGGGGTGGTTGTCGACGGTGACGGGGACCTGGTCACCGAGGTGATAGCCGAGTTTGGCGAAGGTTTCGGAGGGAATGTTGAGGATGACGTTGCCGAAGGGGCCGTCGAGGCCGAGGACTTCGCTGTGGAGGCCGGTGGCGTCGAGGGTGGGATTGTCGATGTTGAGGCGGACTAGTTTGGCGACGTCGAGTGCCGGGCCGGCCAGGGTCCAATCGTCGCCGCGGGCGAGATGGGCTCCGGCGGGAGAGAAGATGTCGCGGCCGTGGAAGGTGGAGGAGAGTTTCGCGCCGATCATCCATGCGGGGTTGGTGATCTCGCGGGCTTCGGTGATCTGGTTTTCGCCCATGGCGGGGAAGAGGGTGAGGAGGCCATTGTCAGGTAGGACGAAGTATTGGCCGCGGCGGGAGTGGGCGATGATGGCTTTGCGGGAACTGCCGACGGTGGGATCGATGACGACTACGAAGACGGCGTCGGCAGGGAAGTAGGGTGCGGAACCGGCGAGGAAACGTGCTCCTTCCGCGATGTCGTAGGGGGTGACCTGGTGGGAGATGTCGATGATGCGGATGGCGGGGTCGATGCCGACCATGACGGCTTTGCAGATGCCGATGGCGTCGTCTTTGACGTCGAAGTCGGTCATGAAGCCGACGACGTGCTGGGTTTGCTGGGCGTGGAGTGCGGTGGCGAGGAGGAGGATGGAGAGGAGTCGTGCGAGCTTCATGGGTTGAGGATAACTGATGCTCGGTGCGTGACGGCCGGGAGTGAAGTCAACTTAGGGGTACGAGCCGCCGGCGCAAGAGAACAGAGACGAAATACAGGGATCCTTCACTTCGTTCAGGATGACGGCTTCAAAAAAAGGTTGAGTCGATGCAGCTCATTTGTTTTAGCTGGATTTTTGTTTGGCGATCTTTGCGGAGAGGAGTTTCTTGGCTTTTTCGAGCTCGGCTTTGCGGGATTGCGGGAGGTTCTTGCCGGCTCGGTTGATGTAGAAGTTGAGCATGCGCATGCCGGAGGCTGGGCCTTTGGGGGAGACCTTCTTTGAGGCTAGTGCGCGGGCAATGATGGCGGCGGATTTGTTGAAGAGGCCGTGGTCGGGGTGGGTGGAGTCGGTTGTGACTTTTGCGGACCACTTTTTGGGTGTGGTTTTCTTTGCGGATTTTGCGGGGGTTTTCTTTGCGGTTTTTTTGTTGCGGTTTTTTGGTCGCCATTGGGATCTCCTTCGCACCCTTGCTTGGTGCTTCTGTACCTAAGATGCGGGCGGAGGATTTTTCCAGACGGCGTTTGCGGAAGAAGTTGGTGAGGAGGGCGCCGCACTCTTCGGCGAGGAGGCCGGGGAGGAGTTCGAGCTTGTGGTTGAGCTGCGGGGTGGTTGAGGACGGAGAGGACAGAGCCGCAGGCTCCGGCTTTGGGGTCGGGGGCGGCGTAGACGAGGCGGCGCGATGCGGGCGTGGAGGATGGCTCCGGCGCACATGGCGCAGGGCTCGAGGGTGGCGTAGAGGGTGCAGTCTTCGAGGCGGTAGTTTTTGAGAGCGAGGCCGGCTTCGCGGAGGGCTACGATTTCGGCGTGGGCGGTGGGGTCGGAGTCGCGGAGGACTCGGTTTTGGCCTCGGCCGATGATGGTGTTGTTGTGGACCACGACTGCGCCTACCGGGACTTCGCCGTTGGCTTCGGCGGCGTGGGCTTCGGCTATGGCGGCTCGGAGATGGGTCAGGTCGGTGGACATTCAGGGCTTTCACGTATTCAGGAGAATTTTATTCTGTAACTACAAATGTAGTGTAGGATTCTGGCTGTGGAGTTCGAATGGGATCCCAAGAAGGACAGGAGCCAATCTAACGGAAGCATGGCATTTCCTTTTCTATCGCATCGCTGAGTCTTTTCGGATACTGACCGGAAAGAGAACCTTGACGGGACGAGTCTTGATGAAGAGCGATGGGTTACGGTTGGATTGGTCGACGGGGAAGAAATTAGTTGTCGTTTACACGGTGAGAGATGGCGTTACGCGGCTGATATCGGCGCGAGGTGCGACTGATATGAACGAGAAGAGTACTGGAATCGTTCGGTTTAGTTTTGATCCGAAGAATCCGCCGAAGATGACTGCAGAATGGCAGAAGAAGCGTCTGCGTGAGATAAAGAATCGAGAATATCGACTACAGCGATGCTCCTGCTTCCCCGCGAGATGCCGTGTGGTCTCGACCGGGGGCGCTGGTTCCGGTGGGGAATAAGAAGCAGATTACGGTTCGGCTGGATGCGGATGTGCTGGAGTTTTTTCGGAAGACGGGATCGCGGTATCAGAGCAGGATTAATGCGGCTCTGCGGGAGTATATGAAGGCGCATGAGAAGGCTTCTTAGTTAGGTGGCTTCGGCGATCAGGGCTCGGACGCAGTTGAGGTCGCTATTCATCTTTTCTGTTTTTCTTTGGGGCATTTTTGCGGATGCTATTCCAAAGGAGCTTGGCGCCGACCAATAAGCTTACAGTCCCAAACAGAACGGATAACCTGCCACCTAAGTCGACATTGCCAATGAACCAAATTCCACACAAGACGAAAGCCATACCGAGGAGTGCAACGCCAACTCGCTGAACCTTTGTGATTCGTCGGGAGCCTTTCCAAAGCAATTCGTCACGCCTTTCGCATTGACCATGGTCTCTGGCCAAGTGGTGTTGCGTTGTTTGAACTCAACTTCATCCACGAGTTTTTCGATTGGATGTTGCTGCTTAGGAATGTGAGCCATGGAAAAATCCTACGCGGGTTCCTGTTGGGAGAGGCAGTGGAGGGTGCCTAGGCCCCAGACCAGGTCGGTGGCGTGGATGCCTGTGATGGTGCGGTCGGGGAAGCAGGCGGCGATGATGTTGAGGGCGTGGCGGTCGTTGGGGTCGTTGAAGGTGGGGACGAGGACTGTGTTGTTGGCGATGTAGAAGTTGGCGTAGCTGGCGGGGAGGCGCTGGCCGTGGAAGACTACGGGCGCGGGCATGGGGAGTTCGACGATCTCGAAGGGTTGGTTGCGGAGGTTGCGGAAGTTTTGTAGGCGGTCGAGGTTTTCGGCTAGCGGGAGATGGTTTTCGTCGTGTGTGTTGGGCTCGACGCAGGTCAGGATTTTATTTTCGGCGACGAAGCGGGTGATGTCGTCGATGTGGCCGTGGGTGTCGTCGCCGGCGCAGCCGCGGTTGAGCCAGAGGACTTTTTCTATGCCCAAGTAGTCATGGAAGGTCTGTTCAAGTTTGGCGCGGGTCTCATTTTCGTCGCCGAGGCCGGGGTTGCGCTCCTGGATTTTAGAGAGGAGGCACTCTTCGGTTGTTAGGAGGAGGCCGGCTCCGTTGGTGTCGATGCTGCCGCCTTCGAGGACGATGCGGTGGGGCTTGCCGTTTTGGGCTTCGACCTCGGGTTTGAACTCGGGCATGTCGTAGAGCTTCGCGACGTGATGAGGGATCTGGTCGTCGTGGTGCCAGTTGGCGTACTTGGCCCAGGCGTTGAACTTCCAGTTGGTGATGGCGAATTCGCCCTTTGGGTTTTTTACGAATATGGGGCCGGAGTCGCGGAGCCAGACGCGGTCGGTGGGCCAGTGGTGGAAGTGGAGTCGGGCGAGGTTGGCAGCGACGCGGAGGAGGATGCGGCGGGCGCGTTTTTCGGCGGCTTCGTCGTTGATGAGGATGTGGACGTCTTCGACCTGGGAGAGGTGGCGGACGATTTCGGCGTAGACCCAGGGGATGGGCTGAAATTTGCCGGGCCAGTCTTCGGCGTTGTGGGGCCAGGCGATCCAGGTGGCGGCGTGCGGGGACCACTCGGCGGGCATGCGGTAGCTGGTTGGTTTGTCGATGCTCAGTGGGTACCCCCTACCCTGTACTTTAGTGGGTAAAGTCTTCGATTGAGAGACTTTAGGTTTGGACTGGAGACTATCGGGTTTCCCGTCAACGATGCGTGAATGACGGGTCTCTTTGTCAAGTATAGCGGGGTGGAGTCACCGGTATGCTGGCTTGATGAACGACAAGATGTATTACACCTACATTGTTGCCAGCAGGAGCCATAATTTTTACGTGGGCATGACGAGCGAGATTGAGATTCGAATTGAACAGCACAAGAAAGGGCGTTTTGAGGGGTACTCGAAGAAATACAACTGCAATCGGCTGGTGTGGTTTGAGCGTCATCCCTTTGTCGAGGATGCTATTGCACGAGAGAAACAGTTGAAGGGTTGGTCCCGCGCGAAGAAGATATGGCTGATTGAGCGGGATAATCCAGCGTGGGTGGATCTTAGCGGAGAGTGGGGTAAGCCGGTGAAGATGTTTGGTGAGAGTTGAGGTTGAAAGACAACCGCAGGTCCTTCGACTTCGTAACTTGCAAAGTGCGCAAGTTACTTCGCTCAGGATGACACATCCGTACTGAGGTGAGGGTGAAAGGCGACGGCAAAGGCAACGGCAAAGACAACCGCAGGTTCCTTCGACAGGCTCAGGACAGGCTCTTCGACTTCGTAACTTGCAAAGTGCGCAAGTTACTTCGCTCAGGATGACACTTTCTGCGGGGGTCGCTGGTAAAATTTGGGTGTTTCAGGGGTTGGCGGTTCAGGGTTTGGGGGTTGAGTTCGTCTTTGACGATGGTGCCGCCCTTCATGACGAGGTTGATGTGTTCGAGGACTTCGACTCGCTGGAGGGGGTCTTCTTTTACGGCGATCAGGTCGGCGTAGTGGCCGGGGGTTAGGGAGCCTACGTCGGAGGCGCGGCCGATGAGGTCGGCGGCGTTGCGGGTGGCGGCCTGGATGGCCTGGGCTGGTGTCATGCCGTAGAGGACCATGTAGTGGAACTGTTTGGCGTTGTCGCCGTGGGGGTAGACTCCGGCGTCTGTGCCGAAGGCCATTTTTACACCGGCCTGGAAGGCTTTGCGGAAGTTTTCGCGCTGCGTTTTGCCGACCATGCGCTCTTTGGCGAGGTTCTCTTCTTCGATTCCGAAGTCTTTGGCTTTGCCGAGGATGTAGTCGTCGTTGTAGATGTCCATGACAAAGTAGGTGCCGTGGGCTTTGGCGAGGCGGATGCCTTCGTCGTCGACGAGGGAGGCGTGCTCGATGGAGTCGATGCCGGCGTTGATGGAGTCTTTGATGGATTGGGCGCCGTGGGCGTGGGCGGCGATCTTGCGGCCGGAGGCGTGAGCGGTGTCGGCGGCCATTTTTAGTTCTTCGAAGGTGTACTGAGCGGCTCCGGGCTGGTCGCCTTTGCTGAGGACTCCGCCGGAGGCGAGGATCTTGATGACGTCGACTCCGTATTTGACCTGGGCTCGGATGGTTTGGCGGATCTGTTCGGGGCCGTCGGCGATGGAGTAGTCACGCTCGTCGGGGAACATGGTTACGCGGGTTTCGGGGGAGTAGTTGTTGAGGTCGCCGTGGCCTCCGGTGATGGAGAGTGGCGGGCCGGAGGCGACGATGCGCGGGCCGGGCAGGAGGCCTTCGTTGATGGTGTTGCGGAGGTCGACGGCCATGAAGGGGAGCGAGCCTACGTCGCGGACGGTGGTGAAGCCGGCATTGAGGGTTCGCTGGGCGTTGACGACGCTGGCGTATGCGCTGGTGAAGGGAGTCTCTTTGAAGGAGTTGATGGGGTCGTACTTGTCGGCGCGGAAGCCGAGGTGGACGTGGCAGTCGATGAGGCCGGGGAAGACGTAATCTGTGGAGAGGTCGACGACCTTTGCGCCGGAGGGGATGGCGAAGGTGGAGGGTTGAACGGATTGGATGCGATCGCCGGAGAGTACGAGGACTACGTTGTCGCGGTAGGCGCCGGATTCGCTTTCGAAGAGGTGGCCGGCCTTGATGTAGCTAATTGTGGGGGCGGGGGATTGGGCGGCGAGGGTGAGGGAAAGCAATAGGGTGCTTGCTGCGGCGAGTTTCCGCATGGGAGTGCCTCTTCGGGAATTGAATTTGGGTTAGTGTAGCGGATTTCGCTGAGGTCTAAAGATACCGCAGGTTCTTCGACTTCGTAACTTGCAAAGTGCGCAAGTTACTTCGCTCAGGATGACACTTCTGTGGTGAGGTTCGGGTGAGGGTTGTGGCCGTGTGTGTGCGGGCGGAGATGGAAGTTCGTGGGACGGCTTTGCTGCATTGCTTATAGGATGGATTCGGCTGATATTAAGTTTTTTGGCGATTTCCCGAAGAAGGTTCCTACTCGATATGGCTATTGGCGTCGGCGCACCCTCTACTTCGCAACACGTTGGCACTGGCCATACGGATTATCGGGCGATGAGCATCGCGACGATGCTTTTTTTCATGTGGGGATTTCTTACTTGTCTGAATGACATTCTGATTCCGCACCTGAAGGGCATCTTCGACCTGAACTACGCGCAGGCGCTGCTGGTGCAGTTCTGCTTCTTCTCGTCGTATGCGATCTTTGCGCTGCCAGCGGGCAAGCTGGTGGAGTGGCGCGGGTATAAGGGCACGATGGTGATTGGGCTGCTGGTGATGGCGGCAGGGGCGTTTCTGTTTTTGCCGGCTTCGGCGGCGGCTTCGTTCGGGCTGTTTCTTTCGGCGCTGGTGATTCTGGCGGCGGGAATTACGACGCTGCAGGTGGCGGCGAATCCTTATGTGGCGAACCTGGGGCCGCCGGAGACGTCTGCGGCTCGGCTGAATCTTTCGCAGGCGTTCAACTCGTTTGGGACGTTTGTGGCTCCGTTCTTTGGGAGCATGTTCATCCTGGCTTCGGCGCCGATGGCTCCCGAAAAGGTGCGAACGCTTTCGGCGGCTGCGCTGCAGACTTACCGGACGGAGCAGGCTTCGAGCGTGCGGCTGCCTTACCTGGGGATTGGTCTAACGCTGGTGCTGCTGGCGATTGCGTTTGCAGTGCTGAAGATGCCGACGATGGACTTTACTCGGGACATCCGGCCGGGTGAGCTGGATGCGGGTGGGACGACCGACAGCGTATGGAAGCATCCGGTGTTGCTTGCCGGTGCAGTGGCGATCTTTGTTTACGTTGGTGCTGAGGTTTCGATTGGAAGCTTCCTGGTGAACTACTTCGGGCTGCCGGATATTGCGGCGTTTTCGGAGAAGACGGCGGCGAAGTATGTCTCGCTTTACTGGGGCGGGGCGATGGTGGGGCGGTTTATCGGCTCGTGGTTGCTGACCAAGGTTAGGACGAGCACGGTGTTGGGGACGGCGGCGGTGATCGCTTGCGGATTGGTTGCGACGTCGATCCTTACGCATGGGCACACTGCAATGTGGACGATTTTGGCAGTGGGGCTATTCAACTCGATTATGTTTCCGAGCATCTTTACGGTTGGGCTGACGGGGCTTGGGCCGCTGACTTCGAAGGGGTCTAGTCTGATGGTGGCGGCGATTGTGGGTGGGGCGTTACTTCCGTTGGCAGAAGGGCATCTGGCGGATGCGGTTGGGGTGCAGCATGCTTTTGTGATTCCGGCGGTCTGCTATATCTACATTGCTCTGTTTGGGTATTTGGGTGGACGACGGGCTGAGCGGGAGGTTGGGTTGGCGGTTTAGGCTGTCCCTGTGCCGGTCTCTCAGCGAGAACGAAGGGAGATAACGATGAAGGCTTATCGATTGGTGGGAGTCGTTCTGTTGGCGATGGGTGTTGCCGGGTTGGTTGTTGGCAGCGGGGTCTCGGCTGGTCCTGACTATCAGAAGGTGGATACCCGAGCGAGGTAGGCGCGGAGGAATGCCTACTTTTCTTTGAAGACGAGGTAGGTGGTGGTGGTGTTGGGGGCGAGTTTGACCCAGTGGGGGACGTTGGCGGCGATGTGGGCGATTTCGCCGGCGTGGAGGACGACTTCTTTGCCGCCTTGAGTGGCGGGGCCGCGGGTTTCTCCCGGGGCGGTCGTGTGTCCTTCCTGCATGGTTCCGCCGGTGACGAGGGTGATGGTGCCTTTCAGGATGATCATCTGGTCGGCCCAGTCTTGATGGAGCTCGGCGTCGCCGGTATGGACTCGGACGACGAGAAGGGTTTTGTAGGAGCCGAAGTCGTCGAAGGTGTCGAATGCTACGCCGCCTGGGCTGGCTTTGGCGGCGGTGAGGAGTTTGGCTTCGCGCTGGTTGAGGTCGGCGGTGGTGTGGACGATGGGGTCGGTGGATTGGGCGAGGAGTGGGGCTGCTGCGAGAGTGCGAGCGAGAGGAAGATGCGACGTGGCATGCTGGCTCCTTTGGGATGGCCAATTGTACTGGGTGGTTTGGGATGGTCAAGGAAGACGGCGGTTGGCGGCTTACATCCCACCCTTTGCGGTGAGACTGCAAAGGATTGGGCATCCGAGCTGCTTCGGTTGGGTTAGGGAAAGCGGTTCGCGCTTTCGCGCGAATGCCCACATCTCAAAATCGAGATATGGGGCACCCGATTTTGTGGATTCAAAACAGATGTGGCCATCCTGCTGAAGGCAGGCAACTGCAAGTGCAAAATGCGGGGGTCTCTCCACTACGCGGTTCACGATAAGACTGTGAACCGCTTCGGTCGAGATGACGAGATTTGAAGTTAGTCGAGAATCAATCCAAGAAACGTTTGGCGATGCCTTCGTAAGCGTCGATGCGGCGGTCGCGTAGGAAGGGCCAGTGCTGGCGGGTTACTTCGATGAGTTTGGGGTCGAGGTCGGCGATTAGGATCTCTTCTTTGTTGTGGCTGGCTTTGGCGAGGATGCGGCCGAAGGGGTCGGCGATGAAGCTGCCGCCCCAGAACTCGATGCCGGAATGCGGGGTGTGGTCGCCGGGGCCGTGGAGTTCTACGGTGGCGGGGTTGCCGTCGGCGGCGGTGACTTTGAATTTGACGTCGCCGTGCTCGTGGCCTACGCGGTTGACGGCGCAGACGAAGACTCCGTTGGCGATGGCGTGGGCGCGCTGGGCGGTCTGCCAGGCGGAGTACTGGGCTTCGCCGAACTCTTCCTTTTCGGAGGGGTGCCAGCCGATGGCGGTGGGGAAGAAGAGAATTTCGGCTCCGCGGAGGGCGGTGAGGCGGGCGCCTTCGGGGTACCACTGGTCCCAGCAGACGAGGGTGCCGATGGGGCCTTGCGTGGTTTGCGTGGATTTGAAGCCGAGGTCGCCGGGGGTGAAGTAGAACTTCTCGTAGTAGAGAGGGTCGTCGGGGATGTGCATCTTGCGGTAGAGGTCGGCGATGGTGCCGTCTTTTTCGATGGTGACGGCGGTGTTGTGATAGAGGCCGGGGGCTCGGCGCTCGAAGAGGCTGGCGACGAGGACGACGCCGGTCTCGCGGCAGACTCGGGTGAGGATGTCGGTGGAGGGGCCGGGGATGGATTCGGCTAGGCCGAAGAGGGCGTGGTCTTCGCGCTGGCAGAAGTATTGGGCGCGGAAGAGCTCGGGGAGGCAGACGAGCTGGGCTCCCTGGCGGGCGGCTTCGTAGACGCGCTCGGCGGCCTTGTCGAGGTTGAGCTGGGTGTCCGGGTCCATGGACATCTGGATGAGGGCGACGCGTTTGGTGGAGGAGTTGGGCATGGTTTTCATCTTTTATTTTATAGATTTCCGGGAGATGGCTCTTCGGACTTGGGGCCTTGTGCGGAGATGGAACGATTTTCGTACAACGCCTAACTATTGGAGGGTTTTCTTTCGATTAAGATTCGCGCGCCGGGCTTGGGCGGGATCGTGGTTGTTGAATGGCCAGGAAATCGAGAGAAGGCAGGGGGATACTTCTTTTGTCCGGGTGGAATTTCTGTTACGTTTAAGTTGCAACGGCGGCCAGATTAGCGTCCGGTTCGCTCTCTTCCATTCAGCTCGAAAATTTATCCCGGTTGTTGCGGTAGACGTGTATTTCATTGCAGAAGGAGTAAGACGTTGAGCGAATTTCGTGATTTTCTGGAGCTTTCTTACGGTGAACTCGAGGACCTGAACCTTGCGGCGAAAGAGCAGCGGAGGAAGCGGGTGTCCGCCGATGTGATTCGCGAGGAGCGGTTGAAGTACCTGACCGACGAGCGGCGGATCAAGGCGGTGACGGTTCTGTTCAGCGACCTCGAAGGCCGTCTGCATATGCTGGATTACGACAAGAAGTTCCTGGTGAAGAGCTACGACAACCTGACGTTCGACGGAAGCTCGATTCGCGGATTTACAGCGCAGCGGGAGAGCGATCTGCGGCTGGGGATCGACTGGAGCGCGTTTTACTGGGTGCCAGCGGATGTGTTTGGCGCGGGCAAGGTGATGGTGTTCGGCGAGGTGATCGATAAGAACGGCTCGACGTATAGCGCGGATATTCGCGGAGTGCTGAAGAAGTTCTCGCAGGAGCTGTTCGACAAACAGGGATACACGCTGAATGCTGCGAATGAGATTGAAGGGTTCCTGTTCGAAGGTGTGGATGCGGAGCGGAATTACCATCTGACTGGCAGCTTCGAGTATGTGAATAAGGGTGGGTATTATCACTCGCTGCCGGGGGATCCGCTGCGGGAGTTCATCGACACGACGGCTGAAGTGCAGCGTGCGATGGGCTTTGAGAATGAGAAGGACCATCCCGAGGTTGCGCCTTCGCAGTTTGAGATCAACTACTCGTATGGTGAGGTTGTGGCGGCTGCGGACCAGATTCAGCTTTATAAGCTGATCTGCCGGCAGGTTGCGACGCAGATGGGGATGACAGCGAGCTTTCTGCCGAAGCCTGTTGTGGGCGTGAATGGCAGCGGCATGCACACGAATGTTTCGATCACGAAGGGCGGGAAGAATATTTTCTGGGATCCGCAGGGACAGGAGAAGATTTCGAAGCTGGCGTGGCAGTTTACGGACCGCATTTTGACGCATGGCAACGACATCTGCCTGCTGTTGAATGCGAGCGTGAACGCTTACCGGCGGCTGGATCCTCACTTTGAAGCTCCGAACCAGATCAAGGCTTCGGCTGTGGATCGCGGGTCGATGATTCGGATTCCGATTGGGAATGAGAAGTCGGCGCGTGTTGAGGTGCGGTCGGTTGGACCGGACGCGAATCCTTACCTGGTGATGTACTCGATCTTCAAGAGCGGACTGCATGGGGATATCTCGAAGATCAAGAACCTGCGGCAGGCGGAGCGGTATCTTCCGGACAATGTCTATAAGGCGCTGGATGATTTCCGCGGCGCGGCCTGGACGACTGAACTTTTGGGCGCCGATGTGAAGGGTCGTTATGCGGACCTGAAGCAGGCTTCGGCGGATCGCTGTGCAAGGCTGCTCGGGACGATTGTGAAGGCTCCGGAGGTCCAGTTCCATCACGATGTTTATAACCAGCTTTTGTGGAACCAGTTCTAAAAGGACTGCGCTTCATCTTTCTAAATGGGCACCGAGGCAATGAAGCTGCGGTGCCCATTTTTATGTCTGCGACTATTTTGCAGGTTGAGCGAGTGTGCTGAGTTTGGATTTGGCGATTTTGAGGACTATGCCGGCGTTGCGATCGGCGACTTCGCTGATGTGGTATTCGGAGGCGACGCCGAGGAACTGGGCGATTTCAGTTGGTGTGAGCTTGTAGTCCTGCTCGAGCCAGTTGGCCATGTTGCCGGTGGCTTCTTTGATGGCGTCGTCGAGTGATCCGGCTAGGCCCATGGCGATGAGGTCGGTCGGGGTTTCGATTCGGCGGCCGCCGATGCGCTTGCCGGGGAGGACGTCTACGGTGAACTCGACGTCCATTGAGGTTTCGAGTGCGTTGCCGTTGAGTTCGCCGTCGCCCTGAAGGGCGTGGCCGTCACCCACATAGAGCAGTGCTCCGGGGTTGGAGACGGGAAGATAGATGGTGGCGCCTTCGCCGATCTCGTTGAAGTCCATGTTGCCGCCGTAGCCGCCGGAGTCGCCGGTGCCGGGAGGGGCGTTGGCGGGGCCGGTTGCGGTGGCGACGCAGCCGAGCATCGGGACGGACGGGGATGGTGAAAGAGCGCATGTGATCGCCGGGCTATTCGGGTGAAGCTAGGCCTTTGGCGAGGTCGAGGTGCCAGCGGATGGTCTTGCCGGTGTCTTTCATCTTGACGGCGAGACCGGGGCCGAGTACGCGGCTGACGAGGTTGTCGTCGCTGATGGCGTAGTCGCGGTTGAGCTTGAGGTGGACGAGGTGGACGACGAGGGTGTCGCCCGGGCATGCGCGCCCTGGACGTAGAAGGGACCGGTCTCGGGATTGCCGCCGAGGACGCGCGGACGCCTTTCTCGTCGGTGCCGCCGGCGTCGACGGTGGTGGTGTGAATGGTGTCGCCGGGGATTGACGGTGAGGACTGGCTTGTAGAACGGCGAGAACTGACGGTAGAAGACAGTGGGGGTGAAGTCGTGGCGTTGGGGCGTGGTGTGCTGGAGGGGAACAGCGAGGATGGCGGTGAAGGTGTGGTGTTCCGGGTGGGTGGGATTGCTGGCGTCAACTTCGGTGTAATCGCCTGTGAGGGTGCCGTTCTGGAGCGTGGCCTGAACGGTGTCGGAGCCGCCTTCGTTGTCTTTGGAGACGAAGTGGATCTGGTCGCCGGTGACGGTTCCTTCGAGCTTGTCGCCGTTGAAGTTGCCGGTGAGCTTGTCGCCCTGCTGGTCGAGGGTGAAGCGAGCGTAGATGGGCGTGTTGAAGACGTCGGCGGTGACGATCCAGTTGCCGGTGAAGGGCTGGTTTTGGGCGGTTGCTGCAAGGGTCGCGAGCGCGAGGAGGGAGGCGGTTGCGGTGCGGATCATGAGGCGTCTCCGGATGAGGATATTGGGTGGAGTTGCTGTTAGCGTACTACGTGAAGAGTGGGTGGTTGAGCGCTCGTTGACAACCTGATGGGGCTGAGGCATTCTTCTGCTGTTGCTTCGACGGAGGTTTCTCTTGGATGCGACGCGGTTGGACGATCGGAACCCCTGGTTGGTACCGGCGGCAGTGTTGGGTGGGTGTTTGTTGCTTGGGCTCGTGTTGGGTGGGTGGCTGTTGGGGATGGAGATTAAGGAGACCAGGCTTTCTGACCGGTATGTGACGGTGAAGGGGCTGGTGGAGCGGACGGTGAAGTCCGACAGCGCGATCTGGCCGGTGACGTTTAAGGAAACCGGAAACGATCTGCAGCAGGTATATGCGAAGAGTGAGGAGGATCGGGCGGCGGTTCTGAAGTTTTTTGCGGCGCAGGGGATTACGCCTGCGGAGATTTCGGTGGGCCAGATTCAGGTGACGGATAAGCAGGCCAATGAATATGGCGGAAATAATAATGGTGGGCCGCGGTATATCGTGCAGCAGACGGTGACGGTGAGTTCGAATGATGTGGACAAGATTTCTAAGGCGGGACAGAAGACGGCTCAGTTGTTGCAGGCGGGGATTATCGTCGTCGGCGGGTATGGGCAGGGGATACGGTATGTGTTCAATGGGTTGAATGCGCTGAAGCCGGACATGATTACGGAGGCGACGAAGAATGCACGGGCTTCGGCGGACCGGTTTGCTGCGGATTCGGGGAGCCAGGTGGGGTCGATCCGGTCGGCGAACCAGGGTGTGTTTTCGATCTCGGCGGCGGATGCGGGGAGCGGGATGGCTCCGGGAGAAGAAGGCGGGGGTGGTGGGGGTGGAGCGGAGAACCCGGACGCGAGCATCATGAAGAAGGTGCGGGTGGTGTCGACGGTGGATTATTACCTGGTGCGATAAGCGCACGGTTGGGCGCGTATCGTTGCGAGTGGTCTTCTGCGGGTGGTAGCCTTCGAGCATACCTTTTTCGGAGTCGACATCGATGCAGGCAAGCTACAACGGAATCGCAGTGCCCACGGACGGGCAGGCTATTGAGTATAAGAACGGCAAGTTTACGGTGCCGGATAACCCGATTATTCCTTTTATCGAGGGTGATGGGACAGGGCGCGATATCTGGAAGGCTTCGCAGCGGGTTTTCGATGCAGCGGTGGAGAAGGCTTACGGTGGCAAGCGCTCGGTGAAGTGGTATGAGGTTTTGGCCGGGGAGAAGGCTTACCGGCAGACGCAGAACTGGCTTCCGGACGACACGGTGAAGGCAACGGTGGATTTTCGCGTGTCGATTAAGGGGCCGCTGACGACTCCGGTTGGTGGTGGAATTCGCTCGCTGAATGTGGCGTTGCGGCAGTTGATGGATCTGTATCAGTGTGTGCGGCCTGTGAAGTATTACGCTGGCGTGCCTAGTCCGGTGAAGCATCCGGAGAAGCTGGATGTAGTGATCTTCCGCGAGAATACGGAGGATATTTATGCCGGTATTGAGTTTCGTGAGGGGACGCCTGAGGCTGCGAAGTTCATTGCGTTTGTGAACGACGACATGCTGAAGGGTGGGAAGAAGAAGATTCGGCTGGACTCGGGTGTTGGGGTGAAGCCGATCTCGATTACGGGTTCGAAGCGGTTGGTGCGCGCGGCGATTCAGTATGCGCTGGATAACAATCGCAAAACGGTGACGCTGGTGCACAAGGGAAATATTCAGAAGTTCACTGAAGGCGCGTTCCGCGAGTGGGGATATGAGGTTGCGACGCAGGAGTTCCGCGACCAGACGGTGACGGAGCGGGAGAGCTGGATTCTTGGGAATCTTGAGGCGAATCCGCAACTGACGGCGGAACAGAACGCTGCGCTGATTGAGCCGGGGATTGAGTTTGCCACGAAGGAGTTTGGTGACGAAGTGGTCGCTGAGGTGAAGAGCGTGATTGCCACGATCGGCAAGTCGCACGGGAATGGGCAGTGGAAGAAGAAGATCCTAGTGAATGACCGGATTGCGGACTCGATCTTCCAGCAGATTATTCTGCGGCCTGAGGACTATAGCGTGTTGGCGACGACGAATCTGAATGGCGACTATATTTCGGATGCGGCGGCCGCGCAGGTTGGCGGGTTGGGAATTGCTCCGGGCGGAAATATTGGCGACGGGTTTGCTGTGTTTGAGGCGACGCATGGGACGGCGCCTAAGTATGCGGATAAGGATGTGATTAATCCAGGCTCGGTAATGCTGAGCGGCGTGATGTTGTTCGATTTTCTGGGATGGCCAGAAGCGGCTCGGTTGATCGAGAGCTCGATGGAGAAGACGATTGGGCAGAAGTATGTGACGTATGACTTCGAGCGTGGCATGCAAGGCGCGACGAAGGTTAAGACTAGCGAGTTTGCTACGCGGATGATTGAGAATATGTAGCGACCGCGGATCTTTGCGGATGGTACGGATCGAAGGCAACTGCGTAACGGTGATAAGAAGGATTTAAAAGGCGATAAGAGCTGATTTTTATTTTGAGAGGGATGGAATGCGGAAGAAAGTAACGATTGTTGGTGCGGGAAATGTGGGCGCTACGGCGGCGCACTGGATTGCGGCGAAGGAACTTGCGGATGTTGTGCTGATCGATGTGATTGAGGGTGTGCCGCAGGGTAAGGCGCTTGATCTGTTGCAGGCGATGCCGATTGAGAAGCGGGATGTGTCGGTGATCGGAACGAACGACTATGCTGATACGGCGAATTCGGACGTCGTGGTGATTACGGCTGGGATTGCGCGTAAGCCTGGTATGAGCCGCGATGATTTGCTGAACACGAACTTCGGCATCATGAGCGATGTTGCAGGCAAAGCGCTGGCGGCGTCTCCGAATGCGATCTTCATCATTGTTTCGAATCCGCTGGATGCGATGGCGCAGACGGCGTTCAAGAAGCTTGGGCTGCCGCGTGAGCGCGTGATCGGGATGGCGGGCGTGCTGGATTCGGCGCGGTTCCGGACGTTTATTGCGGAGGAGTTGAAGGTTTCCGTGGAGAACGTGACGGCGTTTGTGCTGGGTGGGCATGGCGATACGATGGTGCCGCTGTCGCGCTACTCGACTGTTGCGGGGATTCCGATTACGGAGCTGATTGAACCGACTCGGTTGAAGGAGCTGGAGACGCGGACGGCCAATGGCGGCGCGGAGATTGTGAAGCATTTGAAGACGGGTTCGGCTTACTATGCTCCTTCGGCGGCTGCGGTGGAGATGGTTGAGGCGATTTTGAAAGATAAGAAGAAGATTCTGCCTTGCGCGGCTTATCTGCAGGGGGAGTATGGGATCTCGGGTCTGTATGTGGGCGTGCCATGCAAGCTGGGAGCGAAGGGGCTGGAGCAGATTATCCAGATCAAGCTGACGGCTGAGGAGCAGGCTGCTCTGAATAAGAGCGCTGAGGCTGTGAAGGAGCTTTGCACGGTGATTGGCGTGGCGTAGATGACGTTGTTAGTTGCTGGTTGCTAGTTGTCGGTTGAAGGCAAAACGAAAGACCCGTTCGATTGGCGGGTCTTTCTGTTTGTTGGCGGTTGGAATTGAGCGCGTCTTTACCAGTCTCCGCCTGCGCCTCCGCCGCCGGAGCTTCCTCCGTCACCTCCGCCGAAGTCGCTTCCGCTATCGCTGCCACCAAAGTCGCTGCTGCTGCTGTCGCTGCTGCCGAAGCTGCTTCCGCCGGTGTAACCGGAGGAGCCTCCGAGGAGGGCTCGCCTGCGGGCGGCTCTGACGATGGTTGAGAAGATGAAGATGAAGACCAGGATGGGGATGAGAAAGGGCACGAGAAACAGCCAGCGGAAGGGTGAGAGCGATTCGGAGGAGGGTGGCGGCCCGGTCACGGGAGCCGGAGCGGTCTCTTCCTGGGCGGGGGTGGAGAGGGCGTCGAGGGTTACTCCGGCGTCGGTGGCGATGACTTGAGTGATTTGGCGGAGGCCGGTTTGGGCGGCTTCGTCGTAATTGGCGGCCCTGAGGGCGGGGACCATGGTTCGGCCGATGTCGCCTACTTTGGCGTCGTTGAGGATGCCCTCGAGGCCGTAGCCAATTTCTATCCAACGCTTGCGGTCTTTGATGGCGAAGAGCATGAGGACGCCGCGGTCTGTCTTCTTTTCGCCGATCTTCCATTTGGCGAAGAGCTCGTTGGCGAAGGTTTCGACGGGCTCGCCTTCGGTGGAGTTGACGGTGACGACGAAGACCTGGGCTTTGGTTTTGTCGTGGAGCTCGCGGCAGAGCGCTTCCATATTGGATTTGCCGTCTGCGGAGAAGACCTGGGCGTAGTCGTCGATGTAGCCGGTGGGGGCGGGGGTGGTGGAGACTTTTTCGGCAAAGGAGGGAAGTGCGGCGGCGAGGAGAAGAGCACGAGACAGCGCGACAAGCGTCGTGCGTTTCATGCGTCCATAGTAGCCGTTGCCTACGAAAAGAGGCCCACTCGATTGAGCGGGCCTTTCGAGTTTTGATTGCGTGCGGTTTAGGCGACGCGTTCGATGGTGACGGATTCGAGGACTACAGGGGTTTTGGGGCGATCCATGCCGTCGCGGGAGACTTTGCTGATCTTTTCGACGATGTCGTAGCCTTCGACGACTTCGCCGAAGATGGTGTGCTTGCCGGTGAGCCAGCTGGTGTCGGCTACGGTGATGAAGAACTGGCTGCCGTTGGTGTTGGGGCCGGCGTTGGCCATGGCGAGTTTGCCCTTCTCCTGGAAGCCGTGTTTGGAGCCGCGGGTTTCGTCGGCGAATTTGTAGCCGGGGCCGCCCATGCCGGTGCCTTCGGGATCGCCGCCCTGGATCATGAATTGCGGGATGACGCGGTGGAAGATGGTGCCGTCATAGAGCTTCGGACCCTTCTTGCTGCGGCTGTTCCAGTCTTTGGTTCCTTCGGCGAGGCCGATGAAATTCGCGACAGTTTCGGGGGCATCTTTTTCGAAGAGCTCGCAGACGACGGTTCCCTCGGAGGTTTTGAAAGTGGCGTAGGTGCCTGGTTTTTTGGACATAACGTAATTCTCCTTGCTGGTTAATGAAATTCGATGTGGGATGTCTTCCGGTAGATGGCGGAAGGTGGGAATTATTTTTGTGGCGCGGCCGGTGTGGTAGTTGTGGCGGGCGCGACGGGAAGCGGAGGCATGGGTTGGCCTTCGCGCACGATGGTGACACGGTTGATGACGACGGGTGTGAGGGGCTTGTCGTTTGCGTTGCGTTCGACACGGGCGATGGAGGCTACGAGCAAGGCAGAGTGTTCATCGCAGAGTCCGAAGATGGTGTGCTTGCCGTTGAGCTGGGGTACGGGTTGTTCTGTGATGAAGAACTGGCTGCCGTTGGTGCCGCCACCGGAGGGACCGGGACCGGCGTTAGCCATGGCGAGGATGCCGGGAGTGTCGAAGGTGAGGGAGGGGTCGATCTCGTCCTGAAAGAAGTAGCCGGGGTCGCCGGTGCCGTCGCCCATGCGATCGCCGCCCTGGATCATGAAGGTGGGGATGACGCGGTGGAAGGTGGTGCCGTTGTAGAAGGGCTGGTGATGCATTTTTTGCAGGGTCTTGGGGTCGGTCCAGTCTTTGGTGCCCTCGGCGAGACCGATGAAGTTGGCTACGGTAATTGGGGCTTCTTTGTCGTAGAGCTTGCAGGTGAGGCGACCCATCGTGGTGTCGATGACTGCGGTGGGGCCAGTGGGGACAGGCGCAGGTTTGATCTGGCTGGTGGCGCTGGGGGCGTCGGGAAGCTGTGCGGCTGGGGTGGTCGGGGTGGTCTGGGCTTGCGCGGATACGCCGAGGGCCAAGGTGAGTGCGAGAAGACGAAGCGTCATGCTGGGTTTGACTCCAACAAACAGGCTATCGCAGTCGGGTGGTTGGAGCAACGCGACGGCCGGGAATAGGCGTGGCTCATTGAGGACAATGTGACACGACGCCGGGCCGATTTTTGCACAAGGTTTTTACAAAAGGAAATGTAACTGGGGGGAGGATTTGTGCGTCGTATGGCTGGAGGAACTACTCATGGCAAAGTATGCGCTTTATGTGTCGTTGAAGGCGAAGCCGGGAAAAGAGAAGGACGTTGAGGCGTTTTTGAAGCAGGGAGCCGAGATGTCGAAGAAGGAAGCAGGGACGGTGAACTGGTACGGGTTGAAAGAGGGTGCAGGGCATTACAGCGTGTTTGATACGTTCAACGACGAGGCCGGGCGGGATGCACATTTGAACGGCGAGATTGCCAAGGCGCTGATGGCGAATGCCGCGACGCTGTTTTCCGAGGCGCCGCAGATTCACAAGATCGACATTCTGGCGGATAAATAGGCTGGTCGGCTCTTTGACACACCCGGGCGGAGACGCAGGTCCTTCGACTGCGCCTATGGCGATGAGACTGCCATAGGCTTCGCTCAGGATGACACCATTTTTTCATGATGGCGGTTATGGGTTGTGGTCCGAAGCGGCCTGAACCTCACGGAAGACGCGGAGGAGATTTCCGCCGAGGAGCTTGCGCATGTCCTCGGGGGTGTAGCCTCGCGCCATGAGAGCGGCGGTGATTTTGGGTAGATCGGCGGCGGAGTCGATGCCATCGGGTGGGACGGGGATGCCATCGAAGTCGGTGCCGATTCCAACGTGGTCGATGCCGGCGATTTTGATGACGTGATCGAAGTGATCGATGAGCGAGTTGAAGGGGGCGCGGCCGATTTTGGCGGCGAACTCGCGGTCGATCTTGTCGGAGGCGTTGTAGGGGACCGGCAGGCCTTTGGCCTTGTATTCGGCTTTGAGGACGTCCTGGGCTTTCTGACGCTCGGGTCTTTGGGCGGCCCAGGCGAGGCGCCACTTTTCGTCGATGAAGGCCTGGTGGAAGTTGACCATGACGACGCCGTTGTTTTGCTTCATGGCGAGAAGCATCTCGTCGGTCAGGTTGCGGGGGGCAGAGGTGAGGGCTCGGGCGGAGGAGTGTGAGGCGATGATTGGCGTACCCGTGGTGGCGATGACGTCCCAGAATGTTTTGTCGGAGACATGAGAGACGTCGACGAGCATGCCGAGGCGGTTCATCTCGTGAACGACCTGTATGCCGAAGGGGGTGAGACCGTTGTGATGCGGGATGGTGGCGTCGTCGATGTCGCCGGAGGAGTCAGCCCAGTTGTTGGTGTTGGACCAGGTGAGGGTCATGTAGCGGACGCCGAGACGGTAGTAGTCGCGGAGGAGGCCGAGGGAATCTTCGATGGAGTGGCCTCCTTCGATGCCCATGAGGACGGCAAATTTTCCCAGGCTGTGGGCTTCTATGATTTGATCTGCGGTTGTGCAGAGTTGGAGTTTGTCGGGGACTTTGCGGACCTGTTCTAGGGTGCCGTCGATGAGTTCGAGAGTGCGGCGGGCAGAGGCGTTGGCGGGATATTGATTTGGATCAACCCAGATAGAAAAGAATTGCGCGTCGAGATTGCCTTGCTTTGCGGAGTCGTAGTTGAGCATGCCGCCGTTGAGAGGGTCGGTGAAGTTCCAGTGTTCGTCGACGAAGCGTTGGGGAGTGTCGGCGTGTGTGTCGATGACGATGGCGGAGTTGTGAACGGAAGCGGGATCGGTCATTTTGCACTCTATTCTTTCATGCGGGATGAGAACGGAGAATAGCTGAGTGCTAGCCGCAGCTCTGATAACTTTGCTGCATGCGATTTGTAAGCTTCTGGTTGGTTGCGGCGATGGTGAGTTGCTCCTCAGTTGGGGTAGGGCAAGATGCAGTTGCTCCTTCGATTGTGAATGTGGAGGTCGATGCGGGACGCACTACAGGTCCGTACAAGAACGTCTGGAGTTATTTTGGCGCGGATGAGCCGAACTTCGTTTATGCGGCGAACGGAAGGACGCTGTTGCACGAGCTCTCGGGGTTGAGTGCGGCGCCGGTTTATGTGCGACTGCATAATTTGTTGACGACAGGTGATGGGAGTGGGTCGCTTAAGTGGGGTTCGACAAATGCTTATCGCGAGGATGCCCAGGGACGGCCGGTGTACGACTGGACGATTACGGACAAGATCTTCGATGCGATGAGAGATGCGGGAGTGCGGCCCCTGGTGGAGGTGGGATTTATGCCGGAGGCGCTGTCGACACATCCTACGCCCTACCGGCATACGTTTCCTGATGGCGATGTGTTTACGGGGTGGAGCTATCCGCCGAAGGATTATGACAAGTGGAGTGCGCTGGTGAGTGCATGGGTGAAGCATTTGCATGCTCGGTATGGTGATGCTGCCGAGAAGACCTGGTTGTGGGAGGTTTGGAACGAGCCGGATATCCCCTACTGGCATGGGACGCCGGAGGAGTATGACCGCTTGTATGACGTGACGGCGGCGGCGATTCAGAAGGAATTGCCGGAGGCGAAGATTGGCGGGCCGGAGGCGACGGGTGTTGCGCCGGGGAAGTCGGAGGCGTTTCTGCGGCAGTTTCTAGAGCACTGCGCGACGGGTAAGAATGCGGCTACAGGTGGGACCGGCGCGCCGCTGGCGTTTATCAGCTTTCATCCGAAGGGTTCGCCGAAGACTGTGGATGGGCACGTGCGGATGGATATTGGGCATCAGCTGCGCGCGACGGAGGCGGGGATGCGCGTGGTTGCTTCTTATCCGGAGTGGAAGAATACGCCGATTATTTTGGGGGAGAGCGATCCTGAGGGATGCGCGGCGTGCAAGGGGCCGCAGAATGGATATCGCAATGGTCCTCTGTATGGAGTGAGTGTGGCGGAGGCGATCGCTCGGCAGAATGAGTTGGCGGCGAAGTATGGAGTGACGCTGCAGGGTGCGGTGACGTGGGCGTTGGAGTTTGAGGATCAGCCGGTGTTTGCGGGGTTTCGTGAATTGGCTACGGGTGGGAAGGCGGATGGCAAGAGTTTTCTGGTGGATAAGGCGGTGCTGAATGTGTTTCGCATGATGGGGAAGCTGGGTGGGGATTATGTTGCTGTGACGAGTTCGGGCGCGCTGCCTTTGGATCAGGTATTGGGCGACAGTGTCCGTGCGGATGCGGACGTGGGTGCTGTCGCTACGCGATCGGAGCACAAGCTTGAGGTGCTGCTGTGGAACTATCACGACGATAATGTTGCGGCTGAGCCGGCGAAGGTGAAGCTTTCGATTCGCGGGTTTCCAATGGGCCCAAAATTTAGTGTTGGCGAGTGGTTGATGGATGCAAAACACAGCAATGCCTATGCGGTGTGGCAGGAGATGGGAAGCCCTGATGCGCCGACTGAAAAACAGTTCCGCAGATTGCAGGTCGCAGGCGGATTGTTCGGGGCTCCCCTTTTTACAGCGGTTCCCGACAAGGACCGTCTCGACGTGTCGATTATCCTGGAGAGACAAGCGGTTACGTTGATTGAAGTCACGTGGTGAGATTTTGCGGGTGATGGGATTGTTGAGAAGAGCAACCTTCTACTGTGTCAGTGCCATCTGTTTCAGGTAGAGGTGAGAGATGGCACAAGGATTGAATTCGACCAAGACACCAGGACGCCCTTCACACGAAGCGATTGAGCAGAATGCTCCGGCGAGCGAAGCAGGGAAGACAGAAGAGCAGAAGATTGACGACATCGGCATGCAGAGTGCGAAGCGTGCGGCGAATCGGATTCACTCGAATGAAGAGACGACTCCGGGGAATTCGATTTTTTCGAAGTGAAGTGAAACGAAGGTGCAATGAGAAAAGCCCCGCGGGCCAGCGGGGCTTTTTCTTTTTGGGCGAATGTTAGAGGGCGGCTGCGCCTGCTTCGGCTACGGCGTGGTCCTGGTCGCCGGAGCCTCCGCTTACGCCGATGGCTCCGACTACCTTGCCGTCTTTTTTGAGAGGGATGCCACCGGCGAAGATCATGACCTTGCCGTCGTTGGAGGCGTGGATGCCGAAGAACTGATTGCTTGATTGTGAGTGGGTTGCGAGGTCTTTGGTGGTGATGTCGAAGGCTCGGGAGGTCCAGGCTTTTTTGATGGAGATGTCGATGGAGCCGATCCAGGCATTGTCCATGCGGACGTGGGCGATGAGGTTGCCGCCGGCATCGGCTACGGCGATGTTCATGGGCTGGCCGATTTCCTCGGCTTTCTTTTCGGCGGCTGCGATGATGCGGCGGGCGTCTGCTAGTTGGATCATTGATGCTCCTGTTTGCGAAAAAAATGTTGGGAAGGGTTTGTGGTGTTTTTCAGGGGGTTTTCAGGAAAACCGTCTTTTTATTGTGGTGTTTTGATGGTGAAAACGTGGTGAATTGGTGGTGAAAGCTGGTAAATTGACGGTCACTTTTCGGCGTCGAAAAACATGCCATCTTTCCCAAATATATTTTCGTTGCTCCGTTCGTTCGACTGAGTCCGAAGAACTTGTTATCGAGCGAAGAAGTCTTTGACTTGCTGGACGAAGACATCGCGGCCCATGTCGCTGATGGCTTCGGTGAGGGGGAGCTGTTTGGGGCAGGCCTGGACGCAGTTTTGGGCGAAGCCGCACTCCTGGATGCCGCCGTCTCCGGCTAGTGCGCGGAGGCGTTCTTCTTTGAGGACCGCGCCGCTGGGGTCGAGGTTGAATAGCTTGGCCTGGGCGATGGTGGCGGCGCCGACGAAGCCGGTGGCGTCGTTGAATTGGGGGCATACCTCCATGCAGATGGTGCAGGAGATGCAGTTGGAGAGCGGGTAGCGCTGCTCCTGAATTTGGGGCGCTTGCTTCGGACCCGGGCCGAGATCGTAGGAGCCGTCGATGGGGACCCAGGCTTTTACTTTTTTGAGGTTTTCGAAGAGGACGGAGCGATCGACGGCGAGGTCGCGGACGACGGGGAACTTGCGAGAGCGGGGCGAGGGTGATTGGCTGGTCGTTATTCGGGCCACGAAGTTTGTCGACGAGCGCGGAGCAGGCCATGCGGGCTTTGCCGTTAATGAGCATGGCGCAGGAGCCGCAGATCTCTTCGAGGCAGTTGGAGTCGTACGTGATGGGGGTGGTCGCGCGGCCGGAGACGTCGACGGGGTTGAGCGCGATCTCGCCTAGGAGCGAGGTGATGTTCATGCCCGGGCGGTAGGGGATCTCGAACTTTTCGGTGGTGGCGGGTGCGTCGGGGTTGGACTGACGCTTGATCTCTACCTTGATGGTGCTTGACGGCATGCGGGCTCCTTAGCGACTGCAGATTTCCTGTGCCCTCAGCGTGAGGCCCTGCTGGAGGCGAATGTTGCGAAGGAAAGCGGTCGCTTGGGAGGGAGTTAGAACCGGCCGATTTTGTGGTCGTGCTCCTTCTCGAGTGTGGCGACTGCAATGCCTTCTTCTTTGCTGATCGGCGGACGGCCTTTGAGGGCCATGGTCCGCTCGTTGGGGTGAAGGTGCGTGGTGTAGAGGTACATATACGTCATGACACCGGCGTATACGAGGGCCAGGGCGAGGTAGACATATTTGGCGTCTTCCATGCCCAATTAGACGGCGGAATCGGGTTTTGAGGCAACCTGTCGTTTGCATCGTTGTGATGCCCTCAGGGGCTAAAGCCCCTTTCCTTGGGTTATTCCTCGGCACGGCTAGCCGTGCCCTAAAGCAAATCACAAGCGAGAGCATTCTTCGCTTCGCTGCAGAATGACAGCAGGAACTGCTGCGGAATGACAAAACAAAAGGGCTTCCGGTAGACGGTTCATTTATTAGGCGGTGGCGTCGTAGCGGCGTGGGCGCGGTTTGATGTGGCTGATATCCACGTCTTCCCATTCGAAGGCGGGGGCTTCGTTTTTGTAGGCGGCTTTGGTGGTTTTGAGGAACTTTTCGTCGTTGCGGTCGGGGAAGTCGGGTTTGTAGTGGGCTCCGCGGGACTCGTCGCGGAGGCGTGCGCCCTGGACGATGACGCGGCCTAACTCGAGCATGTTGTAGAGTTGGCGGGCGAAGGCGAAGCTGGTGTTGGCCCACTGGCTCTTGTCCGAGAGGTTGACGTTGCGGTAGCGGGCGAGGAGTTCGACGATCTTGGCGTCGGCTTCGTCGAGTCCCTTGTTGTAACGGATGATGGTCGCGTGCTGGGTCATGGTTTCGCCGAGTTCGCGCCAGAGCTTGAAGGGGTTTTCGGTACCGGGATTGTTGAGGAGGAGCTGGTTGAACTCCTTCTGGCGCTGGAGTTCGGCGGCGTGGCCACCGTCGCCTTCCTGGGCGGGGAGATTTTTCGCGTACTGCATGGCTTGCGGGCCGGCTACGAAGCCTCCGTAGATGCAGGAGAGGAGGGAGTTGGCGCCGAGGCGGTTGGCTCCGTGGATGGAGTAGTCGGCTTCGCCGGCGGCGAAGACTCCGGGGATGTTGGTCTGCTGGTTGAAGTCGACCCAGAGGCCGCCCATGGTGTAGTGCATGCCGGGGAAGATTTTCATGGGGACTTCGCGGGGATCGTCGCCGACGAATTTTTCGTAGATTTCGAGGATGCCTTCAAGTTTTCGGTTCAAAGTCTCTCGATCAATGTGGGTTAGATCGAGGTAGACCATGGGTTGGCCGTCGATTCCCATGCCGTACTCGTAGACGACTTTGAAGATGGCGCGGGTGGCGACGTCGCGGGGAACGAGGTTGCCGTACTTGGGGTACCACTCTTCGAGGAAGTACCATCGCTCGTTTTCGGGGATGGATTTGGCGACGCGCTTGTCGTTTTTGTCCTTGGGGACCCAGACGCGGCCGCCTTCGCCGCGGGCTGATTCGGACATGAGGCGGAGCTTGTCTTCGCCGGGGATGGCGGTGGGATGGACCTGGATGAACTCGCCGTTAGCGTAGTAGGCGCCCTGCTGGTAGAGGGCGGATTGCGCGGAGCCGGTGCAGACGACGGAGTTGGTGGACTTGCCGAAGATGGCTCCGTTGCCGCCGGTGCAGACGATGATGGCGTCGGCGGGGAAGGTGCGGGTCTCCATGGTGCGGAGATCCATGGCGGTGATGCCGCGGCAGGCGCCTTTGGAGTCGAGGACGGCGGAGAGGAACTCCCAGCCTTCGTACTTGGTGACTTTGCCTTCGGCTTCGTAGCGGCGGACCTGCTCGTCGAGGGCGTAGAGGAGCTGCTGGCCGGTGGTTGCTCCGGCGAATGCGGTGCGGTGGTAGAGGGTTCCTCCGAAGCGGCGGAAGTCGAGGAGGCCTTCGGGGGTGCGGTTGAAGGGGACGCCCATGCGGTCGAGGAGGTCGATGATGGCGGGGCCCTGCGCGCACATGTTCTTGACGGGGGTCTGGTTGGCGAGGAAGTCGCCGCCGTAGATGGTGTCGTCGAAGTGCTTGAAGACGTCGTCGCCTTCGCCTTTGAGGTTCTTGGCGGCGTTGATGCCTCCCTGGGCGCAGACGGAGTGCGAGCGCTTGACGGGGACGATGGAGAAGAGGTCGACCTTGCCGCCGGCTTCGGCGATCTTGATGACGGCGGCGAGTCCGGCTAGGCCTCCGCCTACGACGATGATTCTTGGGGTTGCTGCTGCCATATTGGTCTTCCTATCGATGTCAACTGCGAATTGGCGTCGTTAAGCTCATTTAGAGTCGGTGTATGCATGCGGTCAATTGCGAATAAGCTAGGGCACGTTGCCAAAAACAGAATGCCTGCTAGAAATATGAGTAATGCTTGTTTTCCGGCGCAATGCTGCATTGTGGAAATCGTTCGCGATACTTGTCATGCAGATCCGATCTGCGGCTGAGTCGCCTGCCTGGAATTGACCCATGGGTTTGCATAACCAGCTTCTCCGGTGACGCGAAGGTCTTTCACCATACGGTCCGAGTAAATTGCAGCCGATTACTGCGCAAACGATCGTCAATGTCACGCATACAGAATTGCATTGGCGATGGCATTGTTCACTGCACCTGCCCCGGTTGTGTTGGATTCGTTGAGTCCGGCGACGCTGTTGGCGGTGCTGACATGGTATACCGCAGGCTGGTCGGGCATGACGTCTTCTGGTGCGGGTGGTGCGGTGACGACGGCGTAGATGCTGATGAGGCCCATGAGGCAGAGGGCTGCGCCGCCGAGTCCGCAGACCCAGCCGAATTTCTTGCGGGCTTTGTCGCCGGGGGTGATGCCCCACTTGGCGGCGAAGAGCCAGATGCCGTAGGCGAAGTGCCAGGTGGTGGCGATCATGGCGATGACGTAGATGGCGAGCATCCAGGGGTTGGAGAGTTCGTGCTGGACCTTGGCGAAGGCTGCGCCGGGGTGCTCGGGGAGCGAGACGCCGGTGAAGCGCTGGCGGTAGAGGTGCTGGATGATGTAGAGGAAGGCGATGATGCCGGTGACGCGCTGGGAGAGATACATCCAGTTGCCGGCCCAGGGGTAGACGTTGACGTTGGAGCGGCCGCGGATGGCGATGAAGACGCCGTAGAGCGCGTGGTAGGCGAGGGGGATGAAGATGAAGACCCACTCGAGGACGCGGACGAGCGGGAGGGAGTTGAGGAAGAGGACCTGCTTGGCGTAGGCGAGCGGGCCGTTGACGATCTCGTAGTTGGAGATGATGTGCTCGACGAGGAAGGCGCCGATGGGGACGATTCCGGTGAGCGAGTGGAGCTTGCGCCAGAAGAAGGAGTGGCCTTCGCCGGCGCGGAGAGGCTGGACGCCGCGAATGGTTGGCGTGGCAGGAGGGGCTGGCGGCGTGGCGGTTGCCATGGGCGCTCCTTGTAGGAGATAGGCGCACTGGTGTGATGGAAAAAAGTACGCAGAGAGATTATTTCGCTGTGGGGGAACAAGGTCAATAAAACTAAGGGATTTTGTGCGGTTATCGTTGGGTTTGTGCGAAAAGGCAGTTGCAGGTTGCGGGTTGCAGGTTGGTTGTTGGCGGGTCAGGTGGTCGTGAGTTCTTCGAGGAGGGCGGCGAAGGCTCGGCCGCGGTGGCTGAAGGTTAGTTTGGTTTGGATGTCGAGCTCGGCCATGGTCTTGTTTTGTTCGGGGAGATAGAAGAGCGGGTCGTAGCCGAAGCCCTGGGTGCCGCGTGGGGTGGCGAGGATCTCGCCTTCGACGGCTCCGTGGCCGATGGCGATGATTTGTCCGTCGCGGGCGGCGGCGAGGACACAGTGGTAGCGGGCGCTGCGCTCGGTGAGCGGGATGCCGGTGAGGAGGGAGACGAGATAGAGGTTGTTGCGCTGGTCGGTCGAGAGCGGCTCGGGGCTGAGTGCTTCGGCGGCTTCTGTTGGGTGGAAGTTGTGGTCTTCGGCGAAGCGGGCGGAGCGGACGCCGGGGGCTCCGTGGAGGGCGTCGACTTCGAGACCAGAGTCGTCGGCGATGACGATTTGGCTGGGGGCGTGGTGGGAGTAGTAGATGGCTTTGTGGCGGGCGTTGCCTTCGAAGGTGGGTTCGTCTTCGGGTGGAGCGGGGATTTCTTTGAGGTTGGGAAGCGGGGTTAGGGTGATGTTTTGTGTTGCGGCTGCGGCGAAGTCTCGGAGCTTGCCGGGGTTGGAGGTGGCTACGTAGAGGATCATGGCTCTCTTGGTATAACTCAGTATCTTCGCGATGGGAATCCGAAGGGATACACTCAGACCGCTTTGTAGATTCAACCGCAGGTCCTTCGACTACGTTTGGAGCAAGAACGCTCCAAACTTCGCTCAGGATGACACACCCTTGTTGGACGCTCAGAGCGATTTTATGCGAATAAACCCGGCTGGGTAGGATTGTCTTCGGAATCGACGGGGTTGGTGAAGTTGCTTAGACCTACGCCGACGAGGCGGAAGCGTTGATGCGGAGGGAGTGAGACTCGGTTGCGGAGGTTGAGGGCGATTGCAGTGAGTTCTTCCTGGGAAGATGGTGGAAGCGGCGGCGTGAGGCTGCGGGTGAGGATGCTGAAGTCGCTGGTCTTGAGTTTGAGGACGACGGTGCGGGCGATGCGGGACTCTTTGCGGGATGCGGCCCAGACTTTTTCGGCGAGGCGGAGGATCATGGGTTCGAGCTCGGTTAGCGGGACGTCTTGCGGGAAGGTGTCTTCGGCGGAGATGGATTTGGTGGGGCGATCGGGGACGACTGGGCTGTCGTCGATGCCGCGAGCGAGTTGGTAGAGGCGAAGGCCGTAGCGGCCGAATCGGGCTTCGAGTGTCGCGAGGTCTTTGGTGCGGAGGTCGCCTACGGTTTTGATGCTCAGGTCTTCGAGATTTTTTTCGGTGACCTTGCCTACGCCGGGGATGCGGCCGACAGGCAGAGGTGTCAGGAAGGTTTCGACTTCGTCTGGGCTGGATGACGAAGAGGCCGTCGGGTTTGCGCCAGTCGGAGGCGATCTTGGCGAGGAATTTGTTGGGGGCGACTCCGGCGGAGGCGGTGAGGTTGAGCTCGTCGCGGATCTGCTGGCGAATGGCGCGCGGCGACGCGTGTGGCGGTGGGGAGGCTGGTTTTGTTTTCGGTGACGTCGAGGTAGGCTTCGTCGAGCGAGAGCGGTTCGATGAGGTCGGTGTGACGCTGGAAGATCTCGCGGGTCTGGCGGGAGACGGCGCGGTAACGGGTGAAGTCGGGAGGGATGAAGATGGCGGTGGGGCAGAGGCGCTCGGCGCGAATGGCGGGCATGGCGGAGCGGACGCCGAAGGTTCGCGCTTCATAGGATGCGGCGCAGACGACGGAGCGATTGCCGCGCCACGCGACGACGACGGGTTTGCCGCGGAGGTTGCGGATCGTCGCGTTGCTCGACGGAGGCGTAGAAGGCGTCCATGTCGATGTGAACGATCTTGCGGGCAGTCATCTGGGAACATGGTATGCGGAGTTGGAAGTGTTTGTTTAGCGGTGGGCGGGAACTGCAGGCTTTATCGTGCTTCGTCATTCATGTTGATGACGAAGGCATCTGAGGCAGCAAGAAAGCCTCCGTTTTCCGTCCAGATCAGTTGGAAGAACTGTTTGTCGAGATCCCGGAGAGTCTGGAGTGGAACACTTTCGAGAACTTCCTGACGGGTCTTTCGTTCACGGGGGAAAGGATGGCCTAAGGTCTCCATTGCGGTTAGGAGTATCTGTGCCGTTTGATGCATTCCGATGAGCTGAAAACCCTGCACGGCTTCGGGGGAGAGAATGCCAGTACTGTTCGAGAACTGCTGCTTGAATCCACCATTGCAGATTTCAGACTCGGCGAAGTGAGCAGCATAGAGTAGGCCTGCGGGTTGCCCGGCGGCCGAGTAGCTGCTTAGGAAAATATCTGGACCGTCATAGATGTTTATTTGGTCCCAGAGCTTTTCGATTGCGGTCCAGCGGTTCTTCAATTCTGACCTCATAGAACATTAATTTAGTTGATAGCGAACCGGTTCTGAAGAGCGTTTTCATGGCAATAGAGGTTTTACTTTGCGATAGCGAAAGCGGACGAAGACGACTACTCCCCATGGATGTGCCCGTAGGTGGAGACGAGGGCTTGCGGGGTCGTGTAAGTCGTGAATTGCGCGCCGGGAGCGGTGAGCATGTGGGGGATGAAGCGGTAGTCGCGGTCGTAGCCGAAGGTGTAAGCGGCGACGTGGCCGATGGGAGTTTCGGTGAAGTTGGGTGGGAGTGGCGAGCCCGGTGGGAGGAGGAGTTCGTTGGTGCGGGCGGCGTTTTCGATGCGGGTCCAGACGTAGTTGCGGGTGTGGAACTGGAGGAGGGATTCGAGGAGATAGCTGTTTTCGATGCTGTTATCTGTTGAGGGATTTTGTGCGGCCCCAGAGGAGGGTTGTGGACCAGTTGCCGGTGGCGGGGGTGGTCATGTCCATGTTCATGCCGGGCATGCTGGTGGTGTCGTGGTGGACTGCCGATGGGGCGGTTGTACATGATGGATGCGGTTTGGCGCTGCTGGTTTTCGTCGGGGTAGAGGGCTTCGGGGCTGGTGATGTGGGCGATGGAGTATTGGCTGGTCCAGTTGGGGGCCGGGGAGAAGGTGATGCGCGAGGAGTAGCTGTCGATGGCGTGGCCGTTGGGGGAGGGTTGGAAGCCCCAGCGCTGCTCGGTGGGTTCGGCGCCGTGGAAGCCGGACTCTTCGAAGCGGAGCCAGCGCCAGGTGAGGCCGCCGGTGAGGACGTTGAAGGCGATGTGGGTGGAGTCCTGCTGGTGGTGGCCGAGAGCGGCGATGGGGTCTTCGGAGGCGGATTGCGCGATGCGGGTAGGCGGTGGGGCCGATGGCGGGGTCGCCGATGGGGGCGGCGTAGAGGCTGAGGAGGCCGCGCTCGCCGACGTGGAGGTCATAGAGAGCGGCTAGTTCCATGATGAAGTCGTGAGGGTGCTGGCCGTCGATGATGGGTTTGCCGAAGGCGGTTTCGCCCTGCTGGAAGAGCTCGGGGTAGTAGCGGCCGGTGATGGTGGCGGGTTCGAGGGAGAGCATGGTGCGCAGGGTGAGTTGGCCGTATCTTCCGTTCGCGACCGAGTTGATGCGTGGCCATGGGCATGATCCAGTTGGTGGAGAAGAGCTTGTCGGCGCCGCGTGGCCCGCTTTGCTGGATGTCGGCGAGGAATGCAGTGCCGTGGAGCATGAGGGTCCAGCCGCGATATTGGCTCATGATCATGGCGACGGGCGTGGACGCGGGTTCGATGCTGGTGCCGGAGGTGGTGTGGGCGAGTTCGGTTTCGATGAGGGTAGTTGGAGGTTTGGACATGTCCATGCTCATGTCCATTTGGTTGGGCTTGGGTTTTTCCATGCCGGGCATGTCGGGCATCGGGTTTTGTTGCGCTTGGGCAAGCGCAGGAAACGAAATGAAAGATGCTGCTGTGAGCAGCGCGGCGAATGGGAGGCGACGCATGGATGTCCTTGTCTTGATAGCTGCGTGAGACATAGCAGCGCGAAGTCGCGCTGCGAGACGCAGGGATCAGGCAGGGATCAGATACGCAGGGCTATGCGCGGAGGGAGAGGCGGCGGCATTTCGAAAGCGACTGAAGAATGCGATGGATTGAGAGATAGCTCATCCAGAGGGGATGGAGCTGAGGTCGCGATCGCCAGGGTGAGTGGCTCGACGTTCGTCGTCGTGAGAATCGGCGGAGAGCTGCGCTGCTGTGCGCTACAGCAGGGCGGGACGCTGTTGTGCTGTGGACAATGGCTGCAGACTGGCTGCGCAGTGTGGTGATGCGGCAGGCATAACGTGGCGGCCGGCACAAAGAGAGCCAGAAGACAGAGAAGCGCTACGAGAGTGTGGAGTGGCTTTCTCATCCCGTTGGGAGTTGGACGATTCGAAAGGGGCAAAAGATACATTTGTGCGCAGACGATTTTGCTGTTGTGATTTTATCTGCACGGTTCGGTAGAGAGGAATGAGGAGATTCGATGATTTCGATGAAGGCGCATACGGAGTATCTGACGTTTCGGACTGAGGAACGGTATGAGATGGTGCACATCACTCCGGAGGTCGAGGAGATTGTGCGGCGGAGCGGGATTGACGATGGGTTGTGCTTCGTTTCGCCGATGCATATTACCGCGGCGATTTATGTGAATGACAACGAGGATGGACTGATTGATGATATTGGCGTGTGGCTGGAGAAGCTGGCACCGCGGTGGCCGGGGTACAAGCATCATCAGACGGGAGAGGACAACGCCGATGCGCACCTGAAGGCGCTGCTGCTGCACCATGAGACGACGCTGCCGGTCACTCGCGGGCGCCTGGATCTGGGGACGTGGCAACGGGTGTTTTATGCGGAGTTCGATGGGCAGCGATCGAAGAGGGTTATTGTGAAGGTGCTGGGCGTCGCAAAAGGATGATGTCGACGCGGCGGTTCTGAGTGCGTCCGTCTTCGGTGGCGTTGCTGGCGACGGGGTGGAACTCGGCGTAACCGGCGGCAGAGAGATTGGCGGGATTGATGGGGCCGCGTTCGAGGAGAAGGCGGGCGATGGCGGTAGATCGTGCGGTCGAGAGTTCCCAGTTGCTGGCGAACTGCGCGGTGTGGATGGGGACGTTGTCGGTGTGGCCTTCGACGCGTAGTGGACCGGAGGGAAGTGTGGTGGCGAGGATCGCGAGCATGGGGATGGAGGCGGCGCGGACTTCGGCGGAGCCTGAGGGGAAGAAGCCTGCTTCGTGGAGCGAGATGACGAGACCATCGGCGGTGATGCGCATGGTCATGCCGCCGGGAGGGATGCGGCCTGCGGCAACCTGATCGGCGAGGAGTTTTGTGAGACGTGCTTTAGTTTGTTCAAGTGTTTCGGCGCCGGTGGTTGGGAGCGGTGGAGCAAGAGCTGCGGGAGGGGCATCGATGGCGGCTGCGGCACTAGTGTCGGTGAGGGGTGGGGTCTTCGAGTGGGCGTCGAAGGTGCCGAGGGGAGTGAAGGCGGACTGCATGGCTTCAGCGAGTTTCATCTGCTTCTTCTTGTCCGATTGGCTGGAGGCGAAGAGTACGACAAAAAAAGCGAAGAGCAGGGTGATGAAGTCGGCGTAGGAGACGAGCCAGCGCTCGTGGTTGACGTGCTCGGGATGTTTTTTCCTGCTCATGCCTTGGCCTCTGAGTGCTTGGCGGAGTCTGCGGGTTCGGAGTCGAAGAGATAGGTGCGGAGTTTTGTCTCGATCATGCGCGGGTTCATGCCTTCGAGGATCGAGATGACGCCTTCGAGCATCATCTCTTTGATCATCTGCTCTTCGCGGTGGCGGAATTTGAGTTTGCCGGCTGCAGGAAGACAGATGAGGTTGGCCATGGCGACTCCGTAGATGGTGGCGACGAAGGCGACAGCGATGCCTCGGCCGACTTCGTCGATGTTGGAGAGATTCTTCATGACCTGGATGAGGCCGAGGACTGCGCCGATGATGCCGACAGTGGGGGAGTAGCCTCCGGCCGCTTCGAAGACTGCGGGGATTTTCTCTTCTATCTCGGATTTGTTATCGAGCTCGAGCTGCATGATCTTGCGGACTTCGCTGGGTTCTGTGCCGTCGACGGCTAACATCAGGGCCTGGCGGAGGAAAGGATCGGAGATCGAGGGGAGATCGGCGTCGAGAGAGACAATACCGCTTCTGCGGGCTTTGTTGGCGAAGCCTGACGATCTGTGCGAGGACTGCTTCGCCGCTTGAACTCTTGTGCAGGAAGACTTTGAGGATGGCTTTCAGCGCGGCGAGGAAGATGCTCAGCGGAAACTGAAGCATGACGGCGCCGAGAGTGCCGCCAAAGACGATCATGGCCGCGGTGGGCTGAGTGATCTGAGAGATACTGCCACCTTCGACCATCATGCCGGCGAGAATGCCGAGAATGGCGACTGCGATTCCACCGATGCTGGCGATATCCATGAGAATTCCTCTTCAGTGATTGATGACTATTCCGCCGGAGTCGTTGGCGGATTGGTGACGGGCGCGATGGTCCGCATCGAAGGCAGATTTTGCGCTGAGCGATGATGCGGCCTCGGGCCACGCCTGCCGCAGCACGGAGGCACGATAGTCGAGGGTGCGTTGCGAGACCTCTTTGCAGGGCTCGAGAACGACGAGCTTTTCTCCGGTGATGAGGGTGAGCACAGTGTCTGGCGCGGCCTCAGCAGATTTAATGAGGTCGCAGTTGATGGCGAGAGGGCTGCCGTTGAGGCGGGTGAGTTCGATCATGAGCGGTGTTCCTTCCATGGGTTTCATCGGCAGGGAAGCTGCGGTCAATAGGAACGTTAACAAAGTAATGTGCGAGGCAGCGGGCATGTAGAGCGGTTCTAAAGTCGGCAAAACGTGGGCCGATGAGGTGGTGGAACGCGGAGCCTTCCGCATAGTGAATCGGATCTCACGAGCTGCTGTGTCAGCGATATGAGTTTGCCGGGCGGTCACTCGGGGCGGCATCGCGACAACTCAAACCGAGCAGTACCAGGAGCGTTTCCTTATGTCTTTGGGCATTCTTACTAACGTTGCAGCAACCTATGCTGAGAACAATCTGAACCAGACGCAGAGCAGCCTCCAGACTGTTCTGCAACAGCTTTCTTCCGGTTCGCGCATCAACAGCGGTGCGGATGACGCAGCCGGCCTTTCGGTTGCGGATGGTCTTCATGCGAACGAAGCCGCACTGACGCAGTCCGCGCAGAACGCGCAGAACGGCGTTGGCTTGCTGCAGACCGCTGATGGCGCGCTGTCGCAGGTGACCAACCTGCTTGATCGTGCGGTGACGCTGGCTACGGAGGCGTCCAACGGCGGGTTGACAGCTGCTCAGTCGGGTGCGGCCGATACGGAGTACCAGAGCATCCTTACCGAGATCGGCAACATCGGCACATCCACAAACTTCAACAGCACCGGTGTCTTCACGGCGACTGCGACCAACTTTACTGTCAGCGACGGGACCACGGCCGGAACCACGACCATCGCTGCTACTGTTGGAGCTCTTACTGCGGGGAGCGTCGGTACCGCGACGGGCGGCGGAGCTGGGCAAAGCCTTACTGGAACTGATTTGACTTCCACGGCTAATGCTACAACCGCGCTATCAGACATCACCACGGCCATCTCAGACGTTGCGAATCAGCGCGGTGCGATCGGCGCCAACATCAACCAACTGAACGCGGCAGCCAACGTTGCCAGCTCGGAAGAGGTGAATCTCTCCTCCGCCGAGAGTTCGATCCGTTCGACCAACTACGGTCAGGCGACCAGCGACCTGGCGAAGTATCAGGTACTGAGCCAGACCGGTATCAGCGCTTTGGCCCAGGCCAACAGCGTGCAGCAGGAGATTCTGAAGCTGCTGCAGTAAGTTCCATTGGAGCGGCGGCGATCAGGCTTGATTGTTCTGGTCGCCGCTATTCCAGTTGCGGAGGCTTAACTTCTTCTAATTTTTGCGCAGCGAGATTGGCCTGGAGATTGCTTCTATTCGGGCGAAGGCATTGGAAGGTGAGATGGGCACAGTCGGGTTGAGTTTTGGATCAGCGACGAGCGGACAGGGATTCGATGTCGCTTCGACGGTGACGCAGATTCAGGCGTCGGAGCAGGCGATTGAGACTCCGTGGCAGAATCAGCTGACGGCTCTGAAGGCTCAGGATACGGTTCTGTCGACGTTGGGGAGCGATCTGTCCACGCTGACGACGAGCCTGCAGGCACTGACGGACTTCGATGGCGTCTTCTCGGAGAAACAAGGCTCGAGCTCTAACACGGATTTGTTGAGCCTTACCTCGGCGACCACCACGGCATCGGCTGGGAGCCACACGATTGTGATCAACTCGCTGGCGCAGACTTCTTCCGATGTCTCGAGTGTTCTGGCGAATCCAACAGATACGCTTTCGGGCAGCCTCACGATTCAAGGTCACACCTTCAACGTTGATAGCGGCGACAATGATACGACGCTTGCGTCGCTGGCTTCGGCGATCAACTCGGCGGGGATCGGCGTTAGCGCGAACGTGATTACGGATTCTAACGGGTCGCGACTTTCGCTGGTGAGCGGGACGAGCGGGGCTGCAGGTGAGCTTTCCGTGAGCGGGTCGCTTTCTGGCGCATCAACCGGAGCGATCTCGTTCTCGAGCAGCCAGGATGGAAAGGATGCGAGCCTGACAGTCGACGGTGTTTCGATTACCAGTAGCTCGAATACTGTGACGAATGCGATTCCGGGTGTGACCTTTCAGTTGCTGGGTGCGTCGACGGGAACTCCGATTCAGGTGGAGATCACAAACGACAACAGCGATATCGAATCGGCGATGAGCAAGTTCGTTACCGCCTACAACGCTGTGATCAGCGATATCAATGGGCAGGAGAAGAACGACTCGAATGGGAATCCGGAGCCATTGTTCGGGAATCCTACGCTGGCACTGATACAGAGCCAGGTTTCGGGAGCGCTTTTTGCGGGGAGCGCGAGCGGTTCGATCAGCAACATTACTCAGCTGGGAATTGGGCTGAATGACGACGGGACCCTGACGCTGAATACGGACACGCTGGATTCGGCGTTGAACTCGAATTTCTCGGATGTGACCGGATTCCTGCAGAACTCTGGCAGTTTTGGCCAACTGATGAGAGCTTCGCTCAACAATCTCGGCACGCAGGCCCCGAATGGTGCGGTCTTTCTGGCGCAGCAGCAGAATACGGCCCAGGAAGCTGCGCTGAACACAGACATTAGCAATGAGAATGCAGTTCTGGCGACGCAGAAGACGCAGTTGACCGACGAGCTGAATACGGCGAATGAGATTCTCCAGTCGATTCCCAGCCAGTTGAACCAGGTGAACGAGATGTATAGCGCAGTCACGGGCTACAACCAGAATCCCAATGGATAAGCGGATGGCAGAGATGAGTTATCAGCAGCAGGCTTTGGCAGGAGCGACTGGCGTTGAGCTGATTGTGGCGCTCTACGATGGGCTGATTCGTTTTCTATACCGGGCGATGCAGTGTGTGGAAGAGGGGGATGTTCGCGGCCGTCGCGTCGCGGTGAAGAAGGCGGTCGATATTTTGATGTATCTGCAGGCGCGGTTGCGTCCGGATGTTGGCGGAACGGTTGCGGCTTCGCTGGCGGATTTTTATTCGACGATGTTCACGATGACACTTGAAGCGTCGCATCTGGAGTCGAGGGAGCAGTTTGAAGAGGTGATTTCTTTTGTTCGCAACGTTCGGGAGGCGTGGGTGGTGGTGGCTCGCGACCCGGAGGCGGGCAGGGTGTTGCCGAGAGAACTGCGGACGCGGGAGGAGAAGTTTCTTCCTGCTGCCGCGGTTCCTGTGGCTTCGGGCGAGGCTGGCGCTTCGCGCTGGTCGGCTTAGTTTTTGTCAGCTGGCTACGGAGAGCTCTTCTTCGAGGCGTTGCTTTTCGAAGAGGTCGGTGTAGTAACCGTTACGGGCGATGAGTTCGTCGTGGGTGCCTAGCTCTGCGATGCGGCCGGCGACGAGGACGGCGATCTGATCGGCGTTGCGCGCGGTAGAGATGCGGTGGGAGATGAAGATCGTGGTGCGGCCTTCCATGACTCGCTTGAGGCCACTGAGGATGCGCTCTTCGGTGTAGGTGTCGACGCTGGCAAGGGCGTCGTCGAGGATGAGGATTTTGGGATCGCGAATGATGGCGCGGGCGATTGCTGTCCGCTGCTTCTGGCCGCCTGAGAGGGTGAGCCCGCGTTCGCCGACTTCAGTGTCGAAGCCTTTGGGGAATTCGAGGATCTCGTTACAGATGTGGGCGACTGTTGCGGCTTCTTCGACCTCTTCGGGCGTGGCGTCGGGGCGTGCCGAAGGCGATGTTCTGGCGGATGGTGTCGGAGAAGAGGAAGGTTTCTTGTGGGACGAAGCCGATGCTGTGGCGGAGGCTTGAGAGAGTGTAGTCGCGGATGGGGTGGCCGTCGATGAGGACGGTTCCGGGTGCGGCGTCGTGGAGGCGTGGGATCAGGTTGACGAGGGTAGATTTGCCGGAACCTGTGGGTCCTACTATGGCGAGGCTGCTGCCAGCGGGGATGTTAAGGTTGATGTCGTGCAGGACTGCGGGAGCGTTGGGGTAAGCGAAGGTCAGGTTGCGGAATTCGATGCTGCCATGAATTGTTGTCGGAACTGACGCGGTTGTAACCGCAGGTCCTTCGACTTCGCCCTTCGGGCTTCGCTCAGGATGACACTCCTATTTCCTCTCGAATTAGGGCGGGGTCGTCGGCGATGTCGGGTTGCTGCTTGAGGAGCTCGTCGATGCGGACGACGGAGGCGGTGCCGCGCTGGAAGAGGTTGACGACCCAGCCTACCGCGATGATGGGCCAGATGAGCTGGACCATGTAGACGTTGAAGCTGGTGAACTCGCCGACGGAGATCTGGTGTTGGACTACTTCGTGGCCTCCGACGAGGAGCGTAATCATCAGCGAGAGGCCGAGGACGAACTCGAGCGTCGGCCAGAGCATGGCCATGAGGCGGACGAGGTAGAGGCTGCGGCGGATGTATTCCTTGTTGGCGGTCTCGAAGGAGGCGATCTCGGCTTCTTCCTGGGCGAAGGCGCGGATGAGGCGCGCGCCCGAGAAGTTCTCCTGGGCTTTGGCGGAGATATCGGAGAACATGGCCTGAATGCGCTCGAAGCGCTTGTGGATGCGTGCTCCGAAGTACTGGACGAGGACGGAGGCCATCGGCAAAGGAACGAAGGCGAAGAAGGTCAGCCTGGGGCTGATGCGATACATGAAGGGAAGCGCGGCGGCGGTGAAGACGATGGTGTTCGCGCTGTACATGATCGCGGGGCCGAGGAGCATTCGGACCGCGTTGAGGTCGTTGGTGGTGCGGGCCATGATGTCGCCGGTGCGATGCGTGTGGTAGTAGCTGGGCGATTGGCGTTCGAGATTTGCGAAGATGTCGTTGCGAAGGTCGAACTCGATCTCGCGCGAGGCTCCGATGATGACTTGCCGCGTGATGTAGAGGAAGATGGCGGCGAGTACGGCGATGATGAGCAGGCGACAGGCGTGGAGAACGATCTTTGATTCGGTGATGCCGTGACGCATGTCGTCGATGGCGTGGCCGATGACGACGGGGATAAGAACTTTAACCGCGTTGTAGAGGACGACCGCGACCCCGCCCCAGGCGAACTGCTTCCAATAACGCCTGAGGTAGGGTGCGAGCGGTTTCAGTTTGTCGAACATAGTTTGCGTGCCTTAGATTGGACGCGCTATTCGTCTTTGGGATTCGGCGTTGTCGCTGGGCTGCTGGCTGGTGGCGTCGCGGGTTGCGCTGACGTGGCTGCGGGAGCAGGCGCCGGTGCGGGTTTCGGAGCGGGCTTCTCATCGCTCTGGCTGACCAGTTCGACGTCGAAGATGAGTTCGGCTTTGGGTGGAATGGGCGATTTGCCCTGGGCTCCGTAGGCGAGCTGATAGGGGATGAAGAGGCGACGCTTGCCACCGATACGCATGCCGTCGAAGCCGGTGTCCCAGCCGGGGATGACCTGGTGCTGGCCGTAGTTGATGCTGATGGGTTCTGCTCCTGGATGGTCATAGGAGGAGTCGAACTTGGTGCCGTCGACAAGGTAGCCGGTGTAGTGGATGGTGTACCACTTGTGCGGAACGGCGGGCTCGCCCGTGCCGACTTGCGTGTCGATGTAGTCGAGGGAGAAGCTGGAGGGTTCAAGTCCGAGGGTTTGGCGGAGCTGGTCCTGACCTACGAGCGGCGAGATGTAGTCGAGCTTGGCGCTCGGCTCGATGGTGATGGTGTAGAGCGGCTTGGCGCAGGGAGTACCGGCGGGGAGAGCGGGGATCTTCGGCGAGAGTTCGGGTATCGTTGCGCAGGTCGCCTCTGCCGGCTTGGCTGCGGTAGCTGTTGCAGTAGGTGTCGTGTGGTGAGTGGGGGTTGCAGGTTTTGTTGCGGAGGTTTGTGCGGTGGCGGCGGTGGTGATGGCGGCCAGGAGGGTGATGGAGGAAAGCTTCAGTGTCATTGTTATTCCAGTTTAGGACGGATTGGTGTTTTTGCGTTTGTTGGTTGGGGGTACCCCCCTCCCCCTATGTAGGGCTCATAATATTGATTCCAAACTGCTTAGTCGGTTGAGCTGGGTCCAAAATATTCATAACAAAGGGTTTAACCCTCAAAATATTGTTTCTAAATGAGTTAGCCCCGGTTGATGGCCGGGGCTTTCCTTTTCTCTCATCTATAACTTAATTATATCGGGTTGACCGGAACTAAATTTCATTTTTATTCCGTTTATTTTGTTGGACTTACCGGATTTTGCCCTTGACAAGTGATTTTTGGGTTGTTTTTGAAGAAAAATGTTGTAAGTGATTGGTGGGGTTTGAGTTGTGGGCAACTCTTGTGGGAGAGCGAAGAGAACATAATCAAAGGGCTGAAGCCGCCGTTCTTTGTGGTGGTCTGGGTAGGCGAACTCTGAACGTTCTGCCTACCCAGAAGCAAGGGCAATGGCAACAGCAGCAAAGCCAAAATGCGGGGGTCTCTCCACTTCGCAGATCACGATAAGACTGTGATCTGCTTCGGTCGAGATGACGCTGCTTGTCGGAGGTCTGGGAGTGAAGGCAAGGGCAGCAGCAATTACAACGGCAACCCACCCTGTTCGATCAGACCGAAAAGGATTTGCCATCCAGGAGAAGTCGGGTAAGGGTGAGGAGGTGGAGGCAGGCTTCGGTGATGTCGTCGAGGGCGATCTGCGAGTGTGCTGGTGTGAGTACCACAAAGGGACAATGCCCAATTAGGTATATGGTTCTCGGTTCGGGAGGATGGTCTAATTCTCCCCGAGGCGAGATATGCCGAAGCGGCTGGCTATTACGATTGCGGGTGCGGTGTCGTTGGGGAGTTACGAGGCGGGTGTTCTGTATGAGGTGCTGGATGCGATTCATCAGCACAATACCTCCGGCGGGGTGACGGACGACGAAAAGATTCTGATCGACGTGATGACTGGCGCTTCGGCAGGCGCGATGACGGCGGCGATTGTGGCGCAGAAGATGTTGTACTCGGCCAACGAGTTTCGCGGCCCGTATGACAACCCGCTGTACAACGTGTGGGTAAAACGCATCGACCTGAGCGGGTTGCTGGAGACGGTAGATGAAGCGACGGGTGAGGTTGAGCCGCCGCTGCGCTCGATCTTTTCGTCGAACATGGTGGAGGGGATTGCAGAGGATACGATGCTGCGACGATATGCGACGGGGGAGTGGCCGGCTCCTATAACGCACATGGCCGCAGCGCGGTCGATCTCTCTCGGAATGACGCTGACGAACCTGAACGGCGTGGACTACGGCTATGACATGCAGCCCTGCGGGAAGTTTATCTACACGCGGCATGAAGACCAGATAACACGAGTGGTGAGTGTGGACGGGACCGACAAGCCGGAGGTGTGGCGGGAGTTGGCGGATGCGTCGGTGGCAAGCGGGGCATATCCGTTGGCTTTTCGCGCAAAGGAGCTGGACCGCTGGCGGGCGGACTACGTAAAAAACGGTCTGGAGCCGTGGACGGATGATCCGTCGAGGTTTACGTACACCGATGGCGGAATCCTGCAGAACGAGCCGCTGGGAATGGCGAAGAACCTGGTGGATGAGATCGACAAGCATTGGTACAACGACAGCCGGTTCTATCTGTTTGTGTCGCCACATGGGAGAACTTCGAGCGCGGACTCGAGCTTTTGCGAGGAGAATGCGGACTACTTCCAGATGATGAAGCGGTGGGCGAAGGTGCTGCTTGGCCAGTCGGAGTTTCAGGACTGGATTACAGCGGTGGAGATGAATGAGCAGATTGCTTTGATGGATGCTCGGGCGAGCGAGCTGGCAGAGAAGCTGCGTTCAGGCGAGATCAGGAGCGGAAGCCTGAAGCTGATCGCGGATGGTTTGCTGAAGGTGTTGTTCACGCAGCCGACGCGTACGGGGACGAGGCAGGTCGCGAAGATTGGAAAAGAGAGTCTGGCTGATGCGAGAAGGCGGATCGAGCACCAGTATAAGGATGAGATTGCGAGTCTGGGGGCAGGAAGCTATGCAGCCGATGCATTTCGCGACACGGTGCTTGCGTTTGAGACGGCGGCGAATCTGGGGCAGTGCGACTATATGCGGATCTATGGAATCGCTGTGTCGGAGGAGTTGCTGGCGGGTGCGGACCTAACGGGCTTCCTGGGGTTCTTCGATGAGCGGTATCGCGCGCATGACTATGACCGGGGACGGATGGTGGCGAGGATGGTGTTGACCGACCCGGTGATGAGTGAAGCGGGCGAGCTGGGGCCGATACGTTATACGCCGCAGCATACGAATCCCATCGACAGCACGCTGAACGGGCTGCAACTGGGGCAGCTGTCGATCGAGGAGCAGAAGGAGTTTCGCGAGGGTGTGAAGAAACGCGTCAGCGAGATGGTGCGATACCTGATTGGGTTCTGGTCTTATCCGGCGGATGTGGTCGTGATCGAACCGCTGATGAATGCGATTCTGAATCATTTGTTTCGGGAGTAGCGTGGCGTGGGTTACGTAGGAGTACGGAGGAGAAGATAGGCTCCGGCGATGCCGAAGAGAAGGTCGGGAGTCCAGGCGGCGAGGAGAGCGGGCAGGGTGTTGACGTTGCCGAGGGATTCGAAGATCAATGCGACGACCCAGTAGGTGATGGCGAGGCTGATGGCTACGGCGATTCCGGTGAGTGAGCCTTGTTTGCCCATCGAGAGGGCGAAGGGGATGGCGAGGATTGCCATGACGAGGGTGATGAGCGGGTACGCGATTTTTTTGTAGAGCTGGACGACGAGGCGCTTGGTGTCAAAGCCGGATTCCTTGAGGCCATCGATGTAGGCGGATAGCTCGCCGTAGTTCATCTCCTGTGAGGGGACGTATTCTTTCTTGAAGTAGGTGGGTTGTTCTTTGATCTCGGGGAATGTGGAGACGGTGAAGGGCTTGTAGGTCGCGATGGTTTCCCCGGAGAAGGTGCGCTCCCAGCCGTTGTCGAAGACCCAGTTGTTGACGCGTGGGTCCCAGCGGGCAGAGGAGGCGAAGATGCGGCGCTGGAGGGTGAAGGTGGTGGGGTCGAACTCGAAGACGGTGAGGTTGGCGAAGGTGTCGCGCTCGGCGTTGAAGTACTGGTAGTAAAAGATGCGGGAGGGTTCGCCGGCGTTGTTGGTCTGGCCGGAGATCCACTGTCGGTCGGGGCGGGAGAAGGTCTGGGTGGGTTTGTCCTTGATGACGGAGAGGAGCGCTTCCTGGCGGCGATTGGCGTTGGGGAGGTAGAACTCGTCGAAGACGAAGAGGCCCGCGGAGATCAACATAGTGACGAAGAGAACCGGCGTGATGATGCGGTAGAGGCTGACGCCGGAGGACTTCATCGCGGTGAGCTCTGAGGTGCGGTTGAAGGTGCCGAAGGTGACGAGCACGGCGACAAGAGCGCAGAGCGGAGTGACGTTGTAGAGGATGAAGGGGATGAGGTTGATGAGGTATTCGCCGACAGTGATGAGCGGCGTGCGGTTGCGGAAGATGGGGCCGATGAGCTCGAAGAAGGTGAAGATGAGGAAGAGGGTGGAGAAGGAGAAGAGAACGATGGAGAAATTGGTGGCGTACTCGCGCATGACGTAGTCGTCGAGCAGAAGAGGGAACTGGATGCGCGAGATGCTGCGGAAGCGGCGGAGGAGTGTCGCGATGTCGTAGTTAGAGCGCGCGCCATTCTGCTTGCGGTTGGCGAGGTGAGTGACGAACTTGTTGAGGCGAGCGCCGATGGAGGAGAAGATGCCGAGGGCGATGCCTCCGCGGGACATTTGATAGAGGAGGATGGCTCCGGCGGCGGCGAAGAGGAGGTTCGCGCCCCAGACGCCGAGGAAGGGAGGCAGCTTGCCGGATTGAGCGAAGGCGGCGCCGACCTGAGAGAGCAGGTAGTAGATGAAGACGAGGACGATGGTGACGACGAAGCCGGTGGATTTGCCTCCGCGTTTGGAGGAGATGCCGAGCGGGACGCCGACGAGCATGAGGACGAGGCAGGCGAAGGGATAGGAGAAACGCTTGTTGAACTCGATGCGGTAGACGGAGGGCTGGCGGCCGTTGGAGGCGGCCTGGGCGTTCGCGCGGCGCCATAGTTCAGGGAGCGAGAGAGCTTCGATGTTGGTGTTGAGGCGGCCGAGGTGAGCGTCTTCGGGGGCTTCGGTTTCGATGGGGATGTCTGTGGTGGTGAAGGTGGAGATGTTGTATTGGTTGGGGTCGTTGGCTGAGGTGTCGTGCTGGCCTCCGTTTATGAGATGGAGGCGAATGGTCTGGGCGTCGGGAGTGTTGCGAGTTCCGTTGACGACGATGGCCTGGGCGGCGGTGGTGATGTGGGGGTTAGCGGGCTCGGTGAGGTCGGCAAGGAAGACGTGGTGCCAGAGGGCTGCTCCGGCGGCGGGGGTTGCGTCCTGAATGTAGAGGACGCGATCTTTGAATTGCTCGTAGAAGACTCGGGGCTGGACTTCGAAGGAGGCTTGAGAGGATGTGAGGGATTCGCCGAGCGAGATGAGGCCAGCAGCGGCGCGTGGGGCGAGATAGAGGGAGTTGAAGAGGCCGAGGGCGAGGGCAACGGCGGAGACGATGGAGACGATGCGGACGAAGTCGATGGCGCCCATGCCGGTGGCGCGCATGGCTGTGATTTCGCTGTCGGCGGCGAGGCGCGAGAGGCCGAGGAGGATGCCGACGAGAACGGCCATGGGGATGGTGACGTTGAGGGTAGGGGGGATGGTGTAGGCGATGATGCGGGCGACATCGGAGTAGGAGGCGGAGTCGCGGACGACGAATTCGAGGATTTTGCCGAGGTCGCGGGTGAAGATGATGAAAGTAAAGAGGGCTCCGCCGAGGAGAGCGTGCGAGGTGACTTCGCGGAGGATGTAGCGGGTGAGGATGCGCATTCGGTCTTACTGCAGGTGAGGCTGAGTTTAGTGTATCGCGGGGAATATGAAGCGTTGAGATTGTGAGGCAACTCCGAGCGGTGTAACGGAGTCCATCTTAGGGGCGGAAATGTCGAGGAAGGTGTCGCTGCGGGTGTGATTTGCGGCGAGTTTTGCTGAGTAGAATGGAAGTTTTTTCCGGTGACGGGTCAGAAAATTCGCGGATGGGGTTTAAAGGTGATTCTGCCAGGGACGGTGGGGGAGATGAGCTGTCCCCGAGCAATGTGTTGCTGGTGGATGACGATCCGGATATCAGGATTCTGACGCGGACGTTTCTGGAGCATGAAGGATATAGCGTGTTCAGCTCCGGGGACGCGGAGCGGGCTGTGCAGATCTTCCGCAGCGTGCCGCGCATCGACTTGATGGTGACGGATTTGTATATGCCGGGGCGATCGGGGATGGAGCTGGCCCGGGACTTGAAGGAGTTGCGGAAGGACTTGCCTGTGCTGATGATTTCGGGCGGGACGCTGGAGGAAGAGCAGGAAGCGAAACTGAAGGAGGAGGGGTGGAGCTTTCTGGCGAAGCCCTTCCGGCTTCCGGACCTGTTGGCGGCAGTGCATCGGATTCTGGCTCCGGTTGAGGCTCGGAGGTGGCGGGAGGCGCGGCGAGGGTGAGTGTGGGGGAGTTGTTGGGTGAGCGGGAGTGATAGAGACAACTTTGCTCAGGACAAGCTCTTCGGGAATAACAACTGGAAAAGCAAATGCCGGGCGTCAGGGGTTGGCGAGGAAGCGGTAGCCCACGCCGCGGACAGTGACCAGGTGCTGAGGTTCGGAGGGGTTGTCTTCGATGTAGCGGCGGAGACGGACGATGAAGTTGTCGATGGCGCGGGTGTCGGTGTCTTCGTGGACGCGCCAGACCTCTTCGAGGATCTGCTTGCGAGAGACGATCTGGCCCTCACGCTCGGTGAAGTAGCGGAGTAGGTCGGCCTCCATCAGGGTGAGGTGGGTGATGCGGTTGGGGGCGATGAGTTCCAGGGCGTCGAAGCGGATGGTGCGGTGGTTGAAGGCGTACTCGTCAGGTGGGGTGACAGGAGGTGGGGTCTCGGGTGGTGTTGCTGCCTGCCATGCGGTGCGGCGCAGGAGGGATTTGAGACGGACGAGGAGGATGCTTAGATCGAAGGGCTTGGCGAGGTAATCGTCGGCACCGGCTTCGATACCTTCAAGGACCTCTTCGGGGCGGCCACGAGCAGTGAGCATTAGAACGGGCGTGTAGTTCTGGGCTGCGCGGAGAGCGCGGGCGATGGCGAAGCCGTCGGCTCCCGGAAGCATGCAGTCGAGGACGATGGCAGCGGGGCTTTCTTTGTTGGAGAGAAGCCAGGCGAGAGCGGAATCTCCGTCGGACTCGTGGTGGGTGCGGTAGCCCTCGGCCTGGAGATTGAAGAGAAGTCCCTGGGCGAGATGTTCTTCGTCTTCGACGACGGCGATGAGGGGTGGGGTAGGGATTGGTTCGGACATGCTTGCCTCGCGCTACAGCTAGAGTACCGGAGTTATTGGGTCTGGCTGTAGCGCGAGAATGGTGTTGGGGACTGTGAGTAGAGGCCTGCTAGACGCTTGCGCCTGCGAGGACGGGAGTCTTGAGCAGGGAGGGATCTTTGAGGTGGCTGGGTATGGGGACGTCAAGCAGGTCGAGGATGGTGGGTGCGATGGACTCCACGGCGACGCGGGGATTGGAGGATTTTGAGATGCGTGGGTCGCGGATCCAGAGCAGGCCGTCTTCGTGATGCATGCCGCTCTTCATGCCTTCGATGGCGTAGAGGAGGTCGAAGAAGTTGGTGGTGGCTCCGTTGGCGGGGCTGTGCATGATGGCGCCAGACTGGATTTTTTTGCGGATGTTAAAGCCGGTGAAGAGGGCCGTTTGCTCGCGGATGACGGCGAACGCCTTCTCGCCGTCTACGGTGATGGCATCGAGAACGTCAGCGGCGGCGTTGACCTGGTCGTGGTTGTGGAACTCCAGCCAGAACTGCTCTGCCATGACGGGATTGGCAGCTTTGAGGTTTTTGATGCCGGCCCAGGAGGCGAATGCGGGGATGTCGGAGGGGCGATAGATATGCTTGCCGCCCTGATCTTCGTAGCGCAGGAAGGGTTGCTGGCTGATGGCGGTGGCGAAGAAGATGGTGGTATCGGGGCCGACGAGGTTGAGGACGCGCGCGACGAGCTTATCCATGTGGATGTAGCCCTCAAGGATGGCATTGGAGTACTGCTCCTGCTCCTGTTCGGTGGGCTTGATCTTGAAGAGGTCGGGCTGCATGTTGCGCCAGTAGACGTGCTGCATGTGCGCGGTGCTATTGAGGAAGAAGGTGGAGAAATCCGGGTTTTCCTTGCGGTAGAGGTGCTCGAAGATGTCGTACTGGAGCAGATCGAGGATGAAGGCGCGGCGCCAGCGCTTGCCGTTGGTGCGCTCGCTGCGGAGCTGATTGACGGCGGTCTTGACGGTATAGGAGCTGAGGCCGTGGGTCATCATGAACCACAGGAACTTGAGGTAGTCGGATTTTTTGAACGTAGCGCTGGCGTTGCTGTGCTCCTGCACCTGCTTGCGGACGAAGCGGTTGTAGGTGAGGAGTTCGACGGGGCGGGTGTAGGACTCAGGGGTCCACGGGTCGGGCAGGAGGTCGCCTTTGACCTGGGAGGTGCAGTGGACGTTCATGCTGCCACAGATCCAGACTTTGAGACCGGCTTCGGAGACGAGATCCCAGATGGCGGGTTGCTTGACCTTTTCGCTCTCGCCGAGGTGTTCGACCCCATGCTCGCTGAAGGGGACGCCGGTGTGGACGTTGATCCATTGAATCCAGGGTTCGAGGTAGGGAGCGCGCTCTTTGGCTTCGCTGGTGAAGATGGCGGAAGAATCACGCAGCTTCTTGAAGTTGGGCAGGTGTCCCTGCTCAATGAACTCTGTCATCAGGCTGGGGCAGAGTTCGTTGAATTCGAGAAAGACGACAGGTCGCTTCTTCATGGTAGCCTCGGCAGCTCGTTGGCACTCCGGAGCGAGTGGAGATTGAACTTAAGAATACTGCCATTATGCACACTTGACCGTGAATTATCCACGCAAAAGGATGACAGGATGATGCACCTAAAAGGTGATAGGGGCGACGGCTTGGAACGTTACCTGGCGATGACCTTTTGGAGCAGCGAGCTGAGGCCGTTCCATGCGATCTGCACGCCGATGCATAAGAGGATAAATGCGATGACGCGAAGGATTCCGTGGACGGTGGCGGGCGCAATGGAACGCGCGATCTTTGGGGCGTAGGCGTAGCAGAGGTAGACGGAGGCGCTGAGGACGATGGCGGCGATGAAGAGGCCGACGTGTGCGAGGACAGTTTCTGTAAGGGTCGAGTGGGTGGCGTGGACGCTGAGCGTAAGCATGATGACGATACATCCAGGGCCGGCGGTGATTGGAAAGGTGAAGGGGTAGAAGGCTTTGCTCTGGAGGTCGGCGATCTCGGCGTCCGTGATGGCGGGAACGGCGCTGGTGGACGTCTTTTCCGGGTTTGGCGCGGTGTCTTTCTGGTTGAGTAGCGACCAGCCGATCATGGCGATGACGATGCCGCCGGAGACCTGCATGATGGGAAGGGAGATTCCGAAGAATGCAAGCAGAGAAGAGCCGACCAGCTCGATGACGCCCAGGAAGATGACGGTGTTGATAGCGATGCGGCGTGCGAGGGCACGGTAGGTGTCGATGGGGGCCATGCCGACCAGCCCGAGAAAGATGAGGGCGGAGCCGAGGGGGTTGATAAGCGGAAGAAGCGCGCTGAACCCCAGGGCGAAGAATTTCCAGAGAAGCAGCATGAACTCTCGAGGCGGTTGAGATGACTGCGAACTTCTACGTGATTGTACGTCGAGGCTGCCCGGTTCACTAGCTTGCTAGTCAGGGTTGGCGAGGGGAAGCGTGAGGGTAATGGTGGTGCCGAGGCCGGGGCCAGGACTTGAGGCGGTGGCGTCGCCTCCGTGCTGGCGGGCGATGTTACGGACGAGGAAGAGGCCGAGGCCGGTACCTTTGATGCGGGCGATGTTGCGGCCTGGGACTCGGTAGAAGCGTTTAAAGATGCGTTTGAACTGGCTGGGTTCGAGGCCTACGCCGGTGTCGGTGATGGTGAGGGCGATGGAGGTGTAGTTGACGATGGCGAGGGCGCAGCGGATGTGGACGCCTTCGGGGGAGTATTTGACGGCGTTGTCGAGGACGTTGATGACGGCGGTGCGGAGGTCTTCAGCGATGCCGAGTGTGCGGAGGCGAACAGCTCCAGGGACGGGCTCGAGGACGATGCTGCCGGCGGGAAGGTGGTGACGCTGGATGGTGATGGCGATGCAGTCGGCGACCAGGGACTGGAGGTTAATGAGGGTGCGGTTTTGCTGGCGCTGGCGTTGGCCGAGTTGTCCGGCTTTGAGGACCTGCTCGACGGTGGCGAGGAGACGGTCGGAGTCGGAGAGCATGATCTTGTAGAACTCTTGTTTTTGCTCTTCGGATGTTGTGCGGCGCTGGAGTGTTTCGAGGTAGAGGCGAATGCTGGCGATGGGTGTTTTTAGCTCGTGGGTGACGGCATTGAGGAAGGAGTCCTGGCGCTCGTTGCGGCGAACTTCGCGGACGAGAAAGATGGTGTTGAGAACAACACCGGCGACCAGGATGGCGAAGAGAATGATCCCGAGCACGAGCAGGGTGAGATGACCCTCGTTGCGAATGCGAATGATCCAGGTGATGTTGAGGAAGGCAGTAAGGCCGGTGAGCAGTACGCCGAGTGTGATGAAGATGGCGATGGTGCCGCGGCGTCGGGTGATGTTCATGGGCTTGGGGGAAGTATAGCGGGATGGCTGGGTCAAGTATGATTTTCCGCAAGAGTGGGAGGCGTCTATGCGGCGACTTGGATGGGTGTTGGGGTTTGCGATTGTCTTGTGGAGTGGCCTTGCTGCTGGGCAGGCGTCAAGTGGAGTTACTGTTGTCGATGAGAAGACGGCCGGCGATGTGAGTTTGAAGGTGGGTGGGAAGCTTGAGGTGCATCTGGAGGCGAACCATTCGACCGGATACAGCTGGGGGCAGGTACTGGTTCAGAATCCCGTGCTTCAGAAAAAGGGGAAGGCGGTGTATTACCAGTATCCGTGGGATGGGAGGGTTGGGGTGGGTGGTGTCGAGATTTGGAAGTTTAAGGCTGTTCAGAAAGGGAAGCAGAGTCTTCGGTTCGAGTACCGACGTCCATGGGAGAAGACTGATTCGGCGGCGAAGACGCTTACGTTTGATGTGACGGTGGAGTGATGCGAGGAGACGGGATGAATCGGCGTGAGGTTTTGCAGGGAATGGCCGCGGCTTCGATGATGGCCGGCGTGGGGCGGTTTGCTTATGGGCAGGATGCTCCAGTGGCGACGACTGCTGCGGGCAAGGTGAGCGGGAGGGTGGAGAACGGGATCAACGTCTTTCGCGGGATTCCTTATGGGGAGGACACGCGGAAGACTCGGTTCAAGGCTCCGATGGCGGTGGCGGCGTGGAGTGGGGTGAAGGAGTGCGTGGAGTGGTCTACTCGTGCGCCGCAGTTGACGGCGGAGCGTGGCGCGGGTGGGCAGCCGGAGCGCGTGGGGTTTCATCTGCCTCCGGATAAGGGCGAGCAGAGTGAGGATTGTCTGCACCTGAATGTGTGGACGCCGGGGTTGCGTGACGGGAAGAAGCGGGCTGTTCTTTTTTATATTCATGGCGGCGCTTACAACAACGGGACGGTGAACTGCGATCTGTATGACGGGAACCGGCTGTGTCATCGCGGCGATGTGGTGGTGGTGACGGTGAATCATCGCCTGAATGCTTTTGGATATATGTATCTGGGCCATTTGGGGGGCGATCTGGGTGGGAAGGAATATGCGGACTCAGGCAATGCGGGGATGCTGGATATTGTTCTCGCTCTCGAGTGGGTGCAGAAGAATATTGCGGAGTTTGGCGGGGATGCTTCGCGGGTGCTGATCTTTGGGCAGTCGGGAGGCGGGGCGAAGTGCGCGACGCTGATGGCGATGCCGGCGGCGAAGGGATTGTTTCATCGCGTGTTGACGATGAGCGGGCAGCAGGTGACGGCGAAGCCTACGGTGATTGCGAACGAGGTGACGAAGGATGTGCTCGACAAGCTGGGGGTGAAGTATGACCAGCTTGATGCGCTGCAGGCCTTGCCGATGGAGAAGATTCAGGATGCGGCGCGGGTGAGTTCGGCGTGGCTGCCGGTGATGGATAGCGGCGCGCTGCCGCGTGATCCGTTCGATCCGGATGCTCCGGCGATCTCGGCGGGTGTGCCGATGATTCTGGCGAATACGCATGACGAGACCGTGACTTCGGCTGCGGGAAAGACGGGCGTGTTGACGTGGGAGCAGGCTCCGGAGGCGCTGAAGAACAGCGTGGGGCAGTATCTGGGGTCGTATACGCCGGAGGAGATTATTCGGCGGTATCGGGAGATCTATCCGGAGCGCGATGCGGCGCATATTGTGGTTGCGGCTGCTGTGGCCTTTCGTGCTTGGCCGGGGCAGGTGATTGAGGCGGATCGGCGGGCTGCCGATGCGAAGAGCCAGGCGCATACGTGGGTCTACCGGATGGATTGGCAGGTGCCGTTTCCGGGGCACTGGGCGATCCATACGATTGATCTGCCGTTTGTGTTTGATAATGTGGTGCTGGCTCCGGGGATGTGCGGCGCGAGTGCGGAGGAGCAGGCCGCCGCGCAGCCTCTGGCGACGCGGATGTCTGAGATGCTGATTGCGTTTGCGAAGACGGGCGATCCGAATTGCAAAGATGTGCCGCATTGGCCCAGCTACGATTTGAAGGAGAGGAATACGATGATCTTCGACAATCAGACGCGCGTGGAGAAGGATCCTCGTGGAGCGGAGCGCGTGTTTGCGGCGGGTGCGCATTATCGGCAGCCGGGAAATTAATTGTAAGGACGGAGGAGCAAGTATGAATCGACGTGAGGTGTTGCAGGGAATGGGAGCGGCGATGATGATGTTGTCTGCGAGTGGAGTTGAGGCGCAGAGTGCGGGCGATGGGAGTGGTCCGGTGTATGAGCTGCGGATCTATCACACGTATCCGGGGAAGCTGGAGCCGCTACTGAAGCGGTTTCGCGAGAAGGAGACGGCAATCTTTGAGCGGTTGGATATGCACCCTGTTGGATATTGGACTCCAGACGACGATCCGTTGAAGGGCAACGCGCTGATTTACATGCTGCGACACAAGAGCCGTGCAGCGGCAACGGAGAATTGGGCGAAGTTCAGCAAGGATCCGGAGTGGGTGAAGCTGAAGGCGGAGTCTGAGGCGAATGGGGCGTTCGTCGAGAAGCACGACATTACGTTTATGACACTAACGGATTTTTCTCCGAAGGTTTGACCGCTATTGAAATGAAACGGAGCTACCTGGTCGGGTAGCTCCGATGATTTGAGATAACTTGAACAAAATGCGGGGATCCTTCGCTGCGCTCAGGATGACGACTCTGAATGAAGGTTCGGGCTCCCGATTCGTTGGATCTTTAGCGAACGCGGAAGTCAGCACGGCAACCTTGGTCGACCCAGAGGCCGCGTTGGTCGACGCCCCAGGTCTGGCCCTGAACGCAGGGCGAGCCGCTGATCTGGCGGTCGAGGCGGATGTCGCGACGGCCACCGGTGTCACACCAGTTTCTCTTGCCGTTGTTTGAAGAGCAGGTGATGATCTGCGGAGGTGGAGGTCCGGGAGGCGGGCCGTATCCTCCGCCTGCGACAAAGAAGTCAGCGCGGCAACCGCGATCGACCCAGAGGCCAGTGCGATCGACACCCCAGGTCTGTCCTTGAATACAGGGTGAGCCGCTGATCTGGCGTGAGAGCCGGATGTCGCGAGTTCCATATTGGCCGCAGTAGTTGCGTCTTCCGTCGTTCGAGGAGCAGTTGACGGTTTGTCCCGGAGGGCCACCGCGGCCAACAAAGAAGTCAGCGCGGCAACCGCGATCGACCCAGAGGCCGCTGCGATCGACGCCCCAGGTCTGGCCCTGAACGCAGGGTGAGCCGCTGATCTGGCGGGCAAGACGAACATCGTTGCCGTATTGGCCGCAGTAGTTGCGTTTTCCGTCGTTAGACGAGCAGTTGACGGTTTGCTGGCCGTAGCCGGGCTGCGCATGACATGGAGTGGGACGCGCGATGAAAGCTGCGAGGAGAAAGGCGGCGGCCAGGAGAAGTTTTGTGGTGCGTGTCATCTTGCCCTCTTTCGGAAATGAAGAGATTCGTTGGTATCAGGCCCGATGAAGATGAGGTGTTGGTGGCAGGATGAGGATAATTTGCCTTGGGTTGCCTGTCGAGGTCGACACCTCAGTACAAAGGCAATGGCTTGGCTGTCGAGGTTTCGGGTGTTGATTAAAGAAGATGGCCGTCTCCCCTTGAGGAAGACGGCCATCGGGTCTTACGAATGCAGGGAGTTACAGAACGCCGGCTGGCTTGGGGTTCTTGGAGTCGTACTTGGCGATCTGGATTCGTTCGGCGAGGCCGATCTTCGAGAGGAACCAGATGCCGTAGTAGTTGATGTCGAGCTCGTACCATGCGAGGCCGTGGCGCGCGCTGACGGGATGAGCGTGGTGATTGTTGTGCCAGCCTTCGCCGCCGGTGAGAAGAGCGACCCACCAGTTGTTGCGGGAGTCGTCCTTGGTTTCGAAGCGGCGGTTGCCCCAGAGGTGCGTCGCAGAGTTGACGAGCCACGTGGCGTGAAGGCCCACGGTGACGCGAAGGAACGTTCCCCAGAGAACCATGCCGAGGGCTCCGACGACGTGATGGCCAGCGGGTGCGAGGGCTGCGCCGAGAGCGACCTGGATGAGGCCGCTGATGACCAGAGGGACCCAGTGATATTTGCTGAGCCAGACGTGGACGGGGTCCTTGGTGAGGTCGGGGGCGTAGCGGCCGAGGAGCGCGGTCTCAGAGTGCAGGGCGCGGCCGGAGAGAATCCAGCCGGCGTGTGCCCACCATGTGCCGTCGTGCGGAGTGTGCGGGTCGCCTTCGTGGTCGGAGTTCTGATGATGGACGCGGTGTGTGGCTACCCAGAAGATGGGGCCGCCCTCAAGCGCCAGGGTGCCGCACATGGAGATGAAGTACTCGACCCACTTCGGGGTCTTGTAGCCGCGATGAGTGAGCAGGCGGTGGTAGGCCATGCCGATGCCGACGTTGATTGCGAAAAAGTAGGTGATGACGAAGGCGGCCAGATTCTTCCAGGAGAAGAAAAAGAGCGCGGCGATGGCTCCGACGTGGAAGATCCCCATGGCGATGGTGGTGATCCAGTTGATGCGGCCCTGCTGGTGCTCGCGGCCCATGCGGAGGTCCTGCTTGATCTTCTGGGTGACCTCGGCGACGGCGGGGACAACCTCGGCGAGCCTGGGGGCGGTCTTTACTGGAGCTGCTTCGATGGTGCTTAGGGGAGTCATGGTTTCGCTTTCCTCTGTCGTTTTTACTACCTGATATCGACGTTAACAGGGGGCGATGAAACGCGGTGTAAGACTTTTGTAATGCTCCCCAAAAGTAGCAGGCGCGGGTGTAAGACTTTTGTAATGCCCCTTTAAGGCGTTCGTTGGTAGTGTGGACACATGACGATATTGCGCGGTTCGGTGATGATGGCGGCGGTTTCTTTTGGGTTGGCTCCAGGAGCGCTATGGGCGCAGGGGCAGGCGATCGACCTGCCGACGAGTAAGCAGATTGTGCGGCCAGTGCCGGGGAGTCCGCAGCGGATCAATGGTCTGCCGATGTCGATGGCTGTGTCGCCGGATGCGCGGTATGTGGTGACGGTGAACGCCGGGTATGGGACCTTTGAGTCGGGGTATATGCAGTCGCTCGCGGTGCTGGATACGCAGACGGGAGCGGTTGCGGATTTTCCGGATGACCGGACCGGGCAGGGGGCGAAGCAGACGTTGTACTCGGGGTTGGCGTTCAGTAAGGATGGGCGGCATCTCTACGCGAGCATGGGGTCGGAGAGCGATCCGGTGGGGGATGGCAAGGAGAACACGGGCAACGGCGTGGTGGTTTATGGATTCAGCGATGGAAAGATTTCGCGCGAGCGTTTTTTTGCGATTCCGCTGCAGCCGCTGGCTGCGGGACGAAGGACGAAGCTGATTGGCGGCCTTGATGGGAGCAAGGGTGTGCCGTTTCCTGCGGCGATTGCGGTTCTTGGTGGTGGATCGGGCGCCGAGAGATTGCTGGTTGCTGACAATCTTTCGGATGACGTCCTGTTGATGGATGCAGCGAGCGGGAAAATTCTGACACGATTCGATCTTTCGGAGAGCGATGCGGTGCCGTCTACCTATCCGGTGGCGCTGGCGGTGACGAAGGATGGAGCGCGGGCGTTTGTTGCGCTGTGGAATGCAAGCGAAGTGGTGGAGCTTGATCTGAAGAAGGGTGTCGTCGGGCGCAAGCTAGAGATGTTGAAGCCGCAGAGTCCGATTGCGCCGGGAACGCATCCTTGTGCGCTCGAGATTTCTCCGGACTGGAAGACGATGTATGTAGCGCTCGCGAATCGCGATGCGGTGGCTGCAGTGAATGTTAGTGGAGAGCAGTTTTCTGTGAAGGGATACTTCGACACGCGTCTGCCGGGGCAGAGTTACTTTGGCGCGGAGCCTGAGGCGCTGGCGATGAACGCCGATGGGTCTCGGTTGTATGTGGCGAACGCGATCTCCGATGCGATTGCGGTGATGGACACGCAGAAGCTGACGGCGAAGGCGGCGAAGGAGGGGATGGTCGAGCCAGTCGGGTTTGTGCCGACGGAGTGGATGCCGATGTCGATGGCGGTGACGGGCGGGAAGCTCTATGTGGCTACGGCGAAGGGCACAGGAACGGGGCCGAATAATTTTCCGCAGAAGCCTACGGTGGCGACAAAGGACTCGGCGCGGATGAAGCGCGGGTTCACTTATATTGCGACGTTGCTTTATGGCTCGTTGGCTACGCTGGATGTCGCCTCGATTGATCCAGGGTTGCCGCAATGGACGGCGGAGGTGCTGGAGTCCAATCGGATGAAGGCCGCGGCGGAGAAGATTCAGTTTGCGAGTGGTGTGGATTCAGGTTCGGGCTCTGGGCCGATCAAGCATGTGATCTACATCATTAAAGAGAACAGAACATACGATCAGATACTTGGCGATTTGAAGCAAAATGGAAAATCTGTAGGGAATGGCGACGCGAGCCTCGCGATGTACGGCGAGGATGTGACGCCGAACGAGCACAAGCTGGCGCTGCAGTTTGGTGTGTTGGACAACTTTTACGATTCGGGCGAGGTGTCGGGCGATGGGCATGTGTGGTCGAATGCCGCGATAGGCACGGATTACCTGGAGAAGTCATGGCAGCAAAATTATCGGGGCGGCTCGCGAACGTACGACTTCGAGGGTGTGGTGGCGGAGGGGTATCCGCTGCTGCAGAAGATTCCGGACGTGAACGAGCCGGCGAGTGGATACTTGTGGGGCAATCTCGCGAGCCACGGGAAGACGCTGTATCACTTCGGCGAATACATCTCTTCGACGTTCTGCAATGAGAAGAAGAGCGGAGGTTCGCAGGAGGGGCCCATGCTCGAAGGCCTGCATTGCGCGCATCCGACGATCAAGCCCGGTGAGGAGATTCCTGCGGAGTGGGGCGGCGGAGTGAACAAGTGGCCGTGGGCAATTCCGCTGGTGGCGAACAATATTGCGACCAAGCCGGAGTTAGTGGGGAATTTTGCGCCCGAGGCTCCTGACTTTAATCTGCGGATTCCGGACCAGATTCGCGTCGAAATTTTTCTGAAGCATCTGAAGGGATGGGTGGCAGATCGTGAAGCCGGCAAAGACACGATGCCGAACTTCGTGATGCTGCGACTGGCCGACGACCATACGGCGGGGACAACGCCGGGAGGGCCTACGCCGAAGTCTTCTGTGGCAGATAACGATCTTGCTGTGGGCCGCGCCGTAGAGGCGATTGCGCACTCGCCGTTCTGGGACGACACGGCGTTCTTCATACTGGAAGACGATGCGCAGAATGGTGCGGATCATGTAGATGCTCACCGGAGCATTGCGCTGGTAGTGAGCAAGTACGCTCCTCATACGGCGGATGGCGCGCCGTTTGTGGATAGCAGATTCTATTCGACGGTGAGCGTGATTCGCACAATGGAGACTCTGCTCGGGCTTCCGCCCATGAATAACAACGATGCATTCAGCTCGATGATGAGCTCATTGTTTGCCGGGCCCGGAGACCAGACGGCGTATACGGCGGACTACTCGAACCGCGACAATGGATTGATCTATACGGCGAATAAACGGACGGCTCCGGGCGCAAGAGCTTCGGCGAAGATGGACTTTCGTCACGCGGACCGCGCGCCGGTGCGGAAGTTGAACGTAATTCTCTGGCAGGATGCGATGGGCAATAAGGCCGTGCCGGCGCAGTTGACTCAGAAGCGTAAGAAAATGAAGAAGGATGATGATGACGACTAATCTGGCGCCGTTCCGGTTGAAGCCGTGGTTTAGTGAGCGGCCCTGGGGTCGAAGGGATCTGCGGCCTTGGTATGGGGATACAGGGACAAGCGAGCTGGTGGGTGAGGCGTGGCTGACGGGGCCGCAGTGTGTGGTGGAGACGGGAGCGTTTGCTGGACGGACGCTTGCGTCGGTTGCTGCGGAGATGGGCGGGGAGTTTCCGCTGTTGGTGAAGCTGTTGTTCCCGGCGGAGAAGCTGTCGGTGCAGGTGCATCCGGATGATGCCTGGGCGCAGGCGCTGGGTGAGACTCGCGGCAAGACGGAGTGCTGGTATGTGCTGGAGGCGGAGCCGGGGGCTGCGGTGGCGTTGGGGTTGAAGGACGGCGCGGATGCGGCGGCGGTGAAGGCGGCGATCGCCGATGGCACGATGGAAGAGTTGCTGGAGTGGGTTCCGGTGTCGGTGGGGGACATGCTGTTTGTCGATGCGGGGACGGTGCATGCGATCGGGCCGGGGGTGGTGTTGCTGGAGACGCAGCAGACGAGCGATGTGACATATCGGCTGTACGACTATGGGCGGCCGCGAGAGCTGCATCTGGAGAAAGGCCTGCAGGTGATGAAGGCGAAGACTGCAGCGGGGAAGGTTCCGCCGAGAGTGGTGGATGGATTCACTCGGCTGATTGAGCAGAAGTATTTTGTCGTGGACCGGTTTGAGATTGGAAAAGTTGAAGAAACAGTCGTTTCGTTTGCAGGACCGGGCTGTCTCGTGGCTCTATCGGGGAGCGGGGTCGTAATTGCTGCGGATGGTGAGGTGGAACTGATTCCTGGGCAGGCTGTGGTGGTACCGGTTGGGAGCGGCGGAGTTACGGTTGAGACGGGGGTGGGTCTTTCATTTGTGCGATGTGAGGCGCCGGTATAGTCGATCAAGATGAAAAGACAACCGCAGATCCCTTCGACAAGCTCAGGGCAGGCTCTTCGACTACGCCTCTCGCGATGAAACCGCGAGAGACTTCGCTCAGGATGACAAAATTTGAGTAGACGCGAGGCAGTGTTAGTTGAGGAAGGCGCTTAGTTCATTGGCGGCGTTGCGGAGCGGGGTGAGGAAGCGGCTCTGCATCTCAATGACGGAGAGGCGTGGGGCGTTGCCGCTGAGGTTGAGCGTGGCGACGACGCGGCCTGAGGTGGAGTAAACAGGGACGGCGAGGGAGCGCAGGCCGACCTCGTACTCCTGATCGCAGAGGGCGTAGCCGTTGCGGCGAACGTTGCGCAGAGCGAGGCGAAGTTTTTCGACTGACGTGATGGTGCGGGTGGTGTGGGGGATGAGATTGACCTTGGCGAGGTACTGTTCGAGCTGCTCGGGTGGCAGATATGCGAGCAGGATGCGGCCCATGCTGGTGCAATACGCGGGCAGGCGGCTGCCGATGTGGAGATCGACGGCCATCACGCGGTTGACCTGCGTGCGCGCGATGTAGACGATGTCTTCGCCGTCGAGCGTGGCGACGGAGAAGGATTCGCGGAGGGTGGCGGACATGCGCTCAAGGATGGGTTGGGCGGCGGTAGAAAGCGTGTTCGATGTGGTGTACGTGTGCGACAGCGTGAGCATGCGCGGGCGGAGAGAGTAGCGGGTGCCATCCTCAGCGCCGGCAAAGCCGAGCTTGGTGAGCGTGTAGAGGCAGCGGCGAACGGCGGCGCGGGAGAGGCCAGTCTTGATGCTGAGCTGGGAGATCGTCATCTGCGGGGACTGCTGGGTGAAGGCCTGGATGACGACAAGTCCGCGGGCGAGGGAGGTCATGAAGTTGGGATCGCCGGTGTAAGCGTCGAGCGCAGCGGCTGGAGTTGGCTTGGGGCCCGCCGGGGGGAGTGCTGGAGTTGTGGTGGGGAGGGGTTGGCGAGGGGAGAGGCTCATGCGGGGTCCCTTTTCAGTACCATCTGTCGAACCTCAATGTTCGATAGACGGACTACTAATACGATAAACGCACATCAGGGCTAACCGCAACATGACAGGAAGTTGGGCGAGGGGCGGAGGATTTTTGGGCGGACCAAAAAGAGGATCGGCTGAACCTTGTGGGTCCAGCCGAGGCCTGATGGTTTTGGGTGAGTGGCTGCTTAGAAGGGGATGTCTTCGTCGGTGATGCCCTGGTCTGCGTAGTCGGCTTGGCTGGCGGGGGTGCGCTGGTCGAAGCTGGAGGTGTTGGATTTGGAGTAGCCACCGGCATTGGCGCCTTCGCCGCCGGGCTTGCCGCCGAGGAGAGTGAGCTCGTTGCAGAGAATCTCAGTCTTGTACTTCTTTTCGCCGCTCGTTTTGTCGTCCCAGGAGCGCGTCTGAATCTTGCCTTCGATGAAGAGCTGCGTGCCTTTTTTGACGTAGTCGCGGACGACCTCGGCGGTGCGCTGGAAGCAGACGATATTGTGCCACTCGGTCTTATCGGCCCAGTTGCCCTGGGCGTCTTTTTGCCTGTCGGCGGTGGCGAGGGAGAAGCTGGCGACGGTCATGCCGCCTGCGGTGGAACGAATCTCGGGGTCTTTGCCGACGTTGCCCAGGAGGAAGAACTTTATTGACGCCTTTTGCCATGTGTTGAATGCTCCGGTTTGTTGCGGTTTGAAGGATGAGGATAGCAGATAGAGGACTGTGGAGGAGTGGCCGGAATTAGCGGCGCCGGTCGCCGAGCAGCTTGATCGCACCAAGCACCAGGGTGAGGAAGCCGGTGGGCAGGCATCCCATGGCGACCATGAGGGCGAGCCAGCCGAGGTTGGTGTGCGGGCCCTGGCGGCGGGTGATGCCTCCGAAGCTGGTGAAGCATCAGCGCGGCGGCGATGGCTCCGGTGGGGAAGATGAGGAGACCGGTACGGAGGAGTTTGCGGGTGTCTGGCTGCATTAGCGGTAGGCGGCGAGCATGGCGTACACGACGACTCCCGAGACCGAGACGTAGAGCCAGATGGGGTAGGTCCAGCGCGCGAGTCTTTTGTGGGCAGGGAAGCGGCCGGTGAGGGAGAGGAAGAAAGTGATGAGGATCATCGGGAGGCAGATGACGGCCAACAGGATGTGTGGGGTCAGAAGAATCCAGAGGTAAATGAAGCGTGCCGTCGGGTAGGCTCTGGGAAAGAGCATGTCTCCGTGCAGGACGTGGTTGACGACGTAGGCGACGAGGAAGACGCTCGAGACGATGAAGGCTCCGAACATGCTGTTGCGGTGTTTGGTGATCTCGCGGCGGCGAATGTAGCGGAAGCCGATGACGAGGAAGATTGCGCAGAGAGCGTTGAGGACGGCATCGAGCGCCGGAAGGAAGGCGAGATGCGTTCCGGCGACATCGACCGGCGGATGGTAGTAGACCAGCCAGGCGAGGAAGAGCGACGCGACGGCGCTGATGCCGATGATGGCAGCGATGACGGATGGGGGCGTGCGGTAGTTCGGGCTGGCGTATGTGGCGGGTGCGGGCATTGGATCCTTGTTTGCGTGAGTAAGTTTGTCAGTTTTCAGAAGAGCAGGCGGCCTTGAGCGTTGAGGATCATGGCGAGCATCAGTAACGGCAGATAGATGACGGAGACTTTGAGCAGATTGCGCGCAGAGGCGTGTGTTTTCGGGCTCGTCTGGAGGTGCGGACGATGCGGGCGAAGCGGATGGTTGCGTAGAGATACCAGAGACCCAACAGCGAGGCGACGATGGTGTAGGGAAGTCCGGTGACGTGGAGGAAGCTCAGCGAGAGGCTGACTGGGATCATGAGGACGGCGTAGAAGAGGGCTTGAATCGCGGAGCTCTGCGCGGCGTGGCGGGTGTCGGGCTGGGTGGCGGTAAGGCGGATGCCCCCACGGGCGTAGTCTTCGCGATACATCCAGCCGATGGCCATGAAGTGGGGGAACTGCCAGACGAAGAGGATGGCGAAGAGAGCGACGCCGGGCCACTCGATGATGCCGCGCGCGGCGGTCCAGCCGATGAGGGGCGGAAGGGCTCCGGGGAAGGCTCCGATGAAGGTGTTGATCGTGGTGATGCGTTTAAGCGGCGTGTAGATGGCGACGTAACCAACGGCGGTGAGGAGCGTGAGGGTTCCCGTCAGCAGATTGGTGGTGTAGGCGAGGTAGAGCGAGCCGAGGAACGTTGCCGCAAAGCCGAGAGCAAGGCCGTGCGTGAGAGAGATGCGTCCCGCGGCCATGGGGCGGTCGGCCGTGCGGCGCATGAGGCTGTCGGTGTTGCGTTCGAGGGCCTGATTCAGGGCGCTACTACCGCAGGTGACGACGGCGATACCGAAAAGGGCTTGCAGCATGCCAGTGTGTAAGGGACTGATTCCGCTCTGCAGGCTGCCGAGGTAGTAGCCGGCTCCCGCGGTGATGATGACCATCAGGGAGATGCGGAGTTTAAAGAGCGTGGCGTAGTCGCTGAGGAGCGAGTGAGGTTTCGCGGGCGCGAGAATGCGATCGGTTGTCGCGGAGGTGGCCACAGTCTTTAGGATACCCCGTTTGTCACAGCTACGATGCGCGCGGGCGCGTGGTTGATGCTATTCGACTGACTCTCCGTGCGGTTGGGCGTCTTTGGCGGCGAGTTGCTCGGCGGTCTTCTGCGGACGCATGAGCGGAAAGAGGATAACGTCGCGGATGGATTTCGAATCGGTGAGGAGCATGGTGAGGCGGTCGATGCCGATGCCTTCGCCGGCGGTCGGGGGCAGGCCGTAGCCGAGCGCGCGGACGTAGTCCTCGTCCATATCCATTGCTTCCTTGTCGCCGCGATTCTTTTCGGTCATCTGGGCCTCGAAGCGGGAGCGCTGGTCGTCGGGGTCGTTGAGCTCGGAGAAGGCGTTGCCGACCTCGAAGCCACCGATGTAGAACTCGAAGCGCTCGACCCAGTCGGGTTCGTCGGGCTTTTTCTTGGAGAGGGGCGAGACGGCGAGGGGGAAGTCGTAGATGATCGTCGGCTGGACGAGGTGTTCTTCCGCGACTGCTTCGAAAATCTCTGCGATTATTTTGCCCGCAGCTTTTCCATCAAGTAAGTCGCCTTTTATGAATTTGATTTCATCCGCGAGATGTTCGAGTTTGTTTTGCCGGGCCGAGTTATCTTGGTCTTTAAGAAGGAATAAAGAAGATTGCGGGTGCTCAGAATACTTCAAGAGGGCCGGACCATCCGTTAAATCTTCCAGCGATGGACTTGCCACGAACTCTTCCGGCCAGAACTTGATGATGGCTTCACGCATCGAGTAGCGATGCCACTTGCTTAGATCGATCTCATTGCCGTTGAAGTGGGTGATGGTGGTGTCGTTGACTTCTCTCGCGACGAAGATGATGAGTTCTTCGCTGAGCTTCATCAGGTCGTGGTAGTTGGCGTAGGCCTGGTAGAACTCGAGCATGGTGAACTCGGGGTTGTGTTTGGTGCTGATGCCCTCGTTGCGGAAGTTGCGGTTGATCTCGTAGACGCGGTCGAGGCCTCCGACGACGAGTCGCTTGAGGTAAAGCTCGGGGGCGATGCGGAGAAAGAGGTCTAGGTCGAGCGCGTTATGGTGCGTGGTGAAGGGCTGGGCAGCCGCGCCTCCTGCGATCTGATGCATCATGGGGGTTTCGACTTCGAGAAAACCGCGGGCATCGAAGAACTTGCGGATGGCGCGTAGGACAGCGGCACGTTTGACGAAGACTTCGCGGACATTTGGGGTTTCTGAGTCGGCTGGTTCGTTCGCTGCTGGTTGTCCGGCAGGAGGACAAGGAACGACCGTCCTCTGCCGGTGATGCTGCCGTTTCGGTTGTGGGCTTCACCGGCGCGGCAGGAGGCTTGGTGCTGCCGGTGTTCATGAAGAGATCGACGTAGCGCTGGCGATATCGGAGCTCCGTGTCTTCGAGGCCGTGGTATTTATCCGGCAGAGCGAGCATGGCCTTGGTGAGAAACGTGATGGCCGGTCTGCCGTCGACTGGGCCGACGTGAACGGTGAGCTCACCGGTCTTCGTGCGGAAGAGGTGGCCGCGTACGCCTATGTGGTCGCCAAGGTCGAGGAGTTTGTAGAGCGCGAAGGCTTCGTCGCCGACATCGTCTTTGCGGACGTAGATCTGGAAGCGCTGGCCGCCCTGCTGGAGCTGCGCGAATCCGGCCTTGCCTTGAACACGGATGGCCATGATGCGTCCGGCGATGGAGACGGTGATCGGTGTGGGAGAGCACTCGAGTTGCTCCGCGGTGAGGCAGTCGTAGGCGGTGCGCAGCTCGGGGATGGTGTGAGAGTACGAGTAGCTGTTGGGATAGGTGGCGTGGCCGAGGGCGGCGATCTGCTGGAGCTTGTCGCGGCGCTGCTGATAGAGGTTTTTCTCGAACTCGGACTCGTACACGGCATTTCCTCGGATGGATTTGATTGAGTTTTTAGTATAGCGGCGAGTTGGGCAGTACACGTGAAGGTGCCAATTGTGTGCGTGCGTGATGTAATGGTGCTTCTATGGCGGACGATGGAGCAGGGAAGACCGGCGGAAAAGGCCCGTTAGGCGAACTGGTAAAGGCTGAGTCGATGATCCAGCTTGCGATCGCGTTGCCGGCCGGGTGTGTGATCGGCTGGCTGGTGGGAAGCTGGTTGGACAAGCACTTTCATACAGGATGGATTGCGATTACGGGGATTTTGCTGGGGGCTCTGGGAGGATTTATCCAGATATTCCGCACGGCATCGCGCTATTTGAAGAACAACCGCTCCCAGTAGAGAAGGAGCGTGGCGGAGGATGGTTTTGTGAGGGCGATGGAGAGCTTTACCGACGCTGACTTCAAGCGGACGATCTGGAGCGCGCTTCGTCTGCTGGCGGTAATTACTGCGGTTGCGGCTCCGCTGATCTGGTGGAAGATGGGGTGGCAGAGTGCAGTGCTGTTGCTGGTGGGAGCGGTGATCTCGGGGTCGGGATTGTGGGAGTGGCTGCGGCTGATGACGGCGGTCATGGTGCGGATGGATGGCGGCGAAAAGGCGCGTCCGCTGACGATGGTCTTGCTGGGTTTCTTCCTGCGGCTGGGGCTGACCGTGGTGCTGCTTTATGTTAGCCTTAAGGTACTGAATGGTTCGGTCTACGCGCTTGCCGCTGGCCTCGCTCTGGGTGTGTTTGCCCTGACAGTCGAGGGTTTGAGGCTGATGAAAGCGTGGACGGTTTAGGCCGGGCTGGGACTAGAAGTGAAGCAAAGATTTCTCTGATTTTTCTATATGCCGACACAGTTACTATTGACCCGAATTTTGAATGAGCACTTTGCTGCGCCGGTGACGGCGTTTCTGAACGCTCTGCACGTGCACCCTGCGTCGCCCGAGGCGCCGATTACAAACGCGTTTGCGATGGAGCTGCTGGTGTTTGCGGTTCTTATCGCCTACTTCATCGCGGTGCGACTGACGCTGAGCGTGGAAAAGCCGGCGCCAGTGCAGCACCTGGCCGAGATGACCAATGAATTCGTGTCGGAGCAGGCGGAGTCGATTATCGGGCACGGCTCGGAGCGGTTTGTCACCTACCTGACCGCGCTGTTGCTGTTCATCCTGCTGGCGAATCTGATGGGGATTATCCCGGGTCTCGAGTCGCCGACTGCAAATGCGGTCGTGCCGCTGGGCTTCGCGCTGGTGACGTTCCTCTACTACCACTACCACGGTGTGCGAGAGAACGGCTTCGCATATATCAAGCAGTTCCTCGGGCCGGTGTGGTGGCTGTATCCGCTGTTGCTGCCGATTGAGATCATCTCGCACCTTGCGCGCGTGCTTTCGCTGACGGTTCGACTTTACGCGAACATGTTTGCCGGGGACCTGGTGACGCTGGCGTTCTTCTCTCTGGTGCCCATTGGGATTCCGCTGATCTTTCTGGGGCTGCACCTTGGCGTGGCCGTGGTGCAGGCTTATGTGTTCTTCCTGCTGGCGGCGATCTATCTGTCGCTCGCGGTGGCGCACGACCACTAGAGATCGGGCGACCGCGGATTGACGCCGATGGTCGCGGATAAAGACTTAGGTTTGCTGCGGAGGGGCCTCCTCTTCGCGGTATGCAACAACGCCGCATAGCGTGAGGGTGCCAGCACGGTGAGCATCAACCACCCACTGGCGGCGTATCTGACGGAGGCAGGAGTAACACGATGAAGAAGCTGCAATATCTGTTTATGTCGTTGGCCGCGATGCTGCTCGCAACGCCGGCTTTTGCGCAGACCACGGGCGGAGACACGAGCCACTGGTATGTCTCGATCGGCGCCGGTATCGGCATGGCCATCGCCGCGGGTCTCTGCGGTCTGGGTCAGGGGAAGGCGACTGCTTCGGCTACCGAAGCTCTGGCGCGTAACCCGGGCGCACGTCCTGGAATCTTTATCTTTTTGATTCTTGGTCTGGCGTTTATCGAGTCGCTGGCGCTGTTCACCTTCGTTATCATCTTCCTGAAGGTTCAGCCCTAGTTCACGCTTTGTAGTTGGTTTTATGGAAGCCTCCGCGGATCGCGGAGGTTTTCTCTTTGGTGGCCGATTTACAGCAGGGCGACGCGATCGCGGCCCTGTTCCTTGGCGAGGTAAAGAGCGCGGTCGCCGCGGCGCAGGATCTCAAGCCAGCTGATGTCGGTGGGGAGCAGGGTGGCGACACCGAAGCTGGCGGAGAGTCGAATCTGCTGGCTCAGGTGATCGACGGTAAGGTTGGCGAGGCAGTGGCGGAGGCTCTCAGCAATCTCGGCGGCGCGTGTGTGGTCTGTTCCGGGCAGCACGGCAACGAACTCTTCACCCCCAAGCCGGGCGATGTGGTCGATCTCGCGGAGATTGTCGCGGAGGCAGCGAGCAGCGTGCGAGAGAACGGCATCGCCCCCGTCGTGGCCGTGCTCGTCGTTGATGGCCTTGAATCGGTCGAGGTCGAGGATGATGAGCGAGAGGTGGTCACGCTGGCGGCGGGCGTACTCGATGGCTTCAGCGCCGATCTGCTCGAGGGCGCGGCGATTGAGCAGGCCGGTGAGAGAGTCGGTCTGAGACTGGGCCTCAAGCTCGTGCTGGAGCTGCGCCATGGCAAGCCAGATCACGCCGAGGGCAGTCATGACGCCGATGAGGATCGGGGTCAGGAAGGCAAAGGTGCTGGTGGGGGCGGAACTGAGTCGGCTTCGCGGGTCGTTCAGGTGCGCCTCCCAGGCGCGATAGAGATTGATGACAGCGTAGAGGGTGAAGAGCGCAGCCAGGCCCCGCCGGGGCATGTGGATACGGCGTGGCCCAGGCCCCGTGAGCAGCCGAACGATGAGACAGTATTGCAGTACAGCAATGAAGCTGACGGCGATGATGCGACCCGAGACGTTGGTGTGCACGTAGCTGGTGTAAAGGCTGATCAGCGCCGTAGGAATGACCGAGGCGAGGAAAAGCCAGCGCTGAGGCCGCCGCAGTTGAAGCAACTCCGCGATGCCCCAGTAGAGGAAGACGTTGATAAGGATGAGCAGACTGTTGGCGACGGTAACAGAAAGGAGGTCGGGAATACGGCCACGTAGCGCGAGCAGCTCCATGCCTGCCGCGAAGGCTGCGTAACCGTAGATGATCTGTTGGACACCGCGAAGCCCTGGGGTGCTTCGGTGAATCAACAGCATGTACAGGCAGAGACAGGCGTAAATGGCCGCCGTGATGTGGATCGTGCGAAGGTCAATCAAGGTGTGATCCTTCCCCTGCTCGTCTGGGATCGGGAAACGACTTACCGGCCGTCGTACCTTTCATGCGTCCGGTTTGGTTTGTGCAACGAAGATTACACAAGGATCCGCAGATTGTCCCCTGCATTAATTGACAAGGTATCGAATGAGAGTCTGGATTAGTGGACGTCGAACTGTAGCGGGATATGACAGCCTTCAGGGTGGGCGGCGCACTCCTGCCGGGCCTGCTCGATCAGAGTGGAGTGGCTGGCGTACTCGGCGAAGCGCACGGCGCCCTCCGGCAGGATACCGAGGATGAGGGTCGCCATGGCGGCCAGTGCGAGCCCTACGGCAGCGGCAACACTTATTGGACGACGCTCCTCCAGGCGGGCGGCTTCGGCGCCGGGTTTGGTGTAGACGGCGGCGAGCAGGCGGAGGTAATAAAAGCAGGCTACGCCGCTGTTCAGCAGGCCGATGACGGCCAGCCAGACGTGTCCACTGTGAATAGCGGCGGTGAAGACATAAAATTTGCCGAAGAAGCCGCCGGTGAAGGGGATTCCAATGAGCGAGAGCAGGAAGAAGCAGAGGAGTGCGGCGAGGAAGGGGCGCTTCTGGCCGAGTCCGGTGAAGTCGTCGATGGTGCGGACCCGCTCGTCGTAGCCTGCGATCTGGGTGATGACGGCGAATGCTCCGACTTGCATGGCGGCGTAGGTTGCGGTGTAGAAGCAGGCAGCGGCGATGCCATCGAAGGGGAAGGCCGTGAATGCGACCAGCAGATAGCCCGCGTGAGCGATCGACGAGTAGGCAAGCATGCGCTTCACATCACGTTGCGCGAGAGCTCCGAGGTTTCCGATGGTCATGGAGAGCGCTGCGAGAATCCACATCAGGATGGTCCAGCGATGCTGGTATGTGGGGAAGCCGGTGAAGGTAACTCGCAACAGAACCGCGAAGGCGGCAGCTTTCGGCGCGGTGGACATCAGTCCGACAACGGGAGCCGGGGCGCCCTGGTAGACGTCCGGAGTCCAGACATGAAAGGGCGCGGCGGAGACTTTGAAACCGAGGCCGATCAGAATCAGCGCGAGGGCAGTGAAGGCGAGCGCCGGAGTGGCCGTGGTTTCAAGACCGTGGCCGATGGCGTAGAGGTTGGTTGAGCCGGTGGCTCCAAAGGCGAGTGCGACGCCGTAGAGGAAGAAGGCTGTGGCGAAGGAGCCCAGCAGGAAGTACTTGATAGAGGATTCTGTTCCGGTGGCCTGGCCTTTGCGAAAGCCGCAAAGGATGTAAGTGGAGATGGAGGAGATCTCAAGCCCGATGAAGACCATGAGAAGCTCAACCGAACTCGCCATAAGCATCATGCCGACTGAGCCGAAGCAGAGCAGAGCGAAGTATTCTCCCGCATGGCTGGCGTACCCTTCGAAGTAATCGAGCGAGCCGAGAAGGGTGACGAGGAGGACCGCCCCGATGACGTAGTGGAAGAGGACCGAAAAGGCGTCGACCTGGATGGTATTGGAGAAGGCGTGAATCGTAACGCCAAGGGAGACCTGGTACCACGCAGCGACGAGTGAGCCCACCGTTCCAGCTACGGCGATCCAGCCTAGAGGCTTACGGCTGGAGGCGGACTTGAGGCACGGCTCGGCCAGCATGATAACGACGCCGGTGAGGGTGAGGATGAGTTCGGGCAACAGGGCCACGGTATTGGTGGACATTTACTTCCTGGCCTCCGTTGCTGAGGTTGTGAAAGATGTTTCGCTAGCCCGAACGATTTCAGGCCCGGCGTGGAAGTTGGTTTTGGCCGACGGTTGAGGAGCAGCCACGGCAGCTCCATCTGCGAGAGCGGTGCCGGCAGTGTCGATCGCGCGCATCCAGAGCGGTGACGCGACTCCCATCGCAAGCATGAGCGCGACCATGGGCCAGAGAGCGAGGTGTTCGCGGCCATCGAGATCGGGTGCGGGGACGTCGGCGGTGTTGAAGTTCGATTCGCCGTAGAAGACGCGCTGGATCATCCAGAGCATGTAGGACGCGGTGAGGATGACTCCGGTGGTGGCGAGGACGGTCCAGCGGGTGTGGTGCGTGATGGTGGACTGCATCCCTCCAGTGAGGACGAGAAACTCACCGACGAAACCGTTCAGCATCGGCAGGCCGATCACCGAAAGCGTCGTGATGACGAAGAACGTGACCATCCAGGGAAGCTTTGCCGCGAGTCCGCCGTAGTCGCGCATGTCGTAGGTGCCATAGCGCTCGTAGAGGATGCCGAGAAGCATAAAGAGCGCGCCGCCGCCGATGCCTTCGTTGATGGTGGCGTAGATTCCGCCATCGAGACCGGCGATGGTGAATGTGAAGATGCCGAGGATGACGACACTGACGTGGCCGAGGGTCCCGTAAGCGGCTAGCTGCTTCAGATCTTTTTGGACGAGAGCGATGAGCGCTCCGTAGACGATGCCGATGGCGCCGAGGGCGATCATCAACGGGGCGATGTGGCGGGATTGTTCAGGGAAGATGCTGAAGGAGAAACGCAGGATCGAGTAGAGGCCGAGTTTCCCCATCAGAACCATGACGGCCGCGGTAGGCGCCTCACTGACGGCGTCCGCGAGCCAGCCGTGAAGCGGGAAAATCGGCACCTTGACCGCGAAGGCGACGAGGAAGGCCAGCGATGCCAGCCAGAGGGCTGCGGAGTCAGAAGATATGTTGTGCGCCGATGCGAGTTGCGCGAGGTCGGGCAGCTGAAACGTGCCGGTTTTGGAGTAGATCCAGAGCATGCCGACCAGCAGAATGGCCGAGGGGATAAACGTGTAGAGGAAGTATTTGATGGCGGCGCGGCGGCGGTTGACGGTGCGACCAAAAGTCGCGATGAGCAGTGTCATCGGGACCAGCGAGAGCTCCCAAAACGCGTAATAGAGGAAGAGGTCGAGCGAGACGAAGATGCCGAACATCGCGACCTGTTGGAGGAGAAATAGAGTGTAGAAGAGTTTCTTGCGGTCGGCGATGGCGTTCCACGAGATGAGGACGCCGAGTGGTGCGAGGAAACCGGTGAGCACGACAAGCCACATCGAGAGACCGTCGACGCCGAGGTGGTAGCGGATAGCCGGCGAGGTAATCCACGAAGCGTTCTGGTCAAACTGGAAGCTGCCCGAGGCCGCGGAGTAGTCGTAGCGGAAAGGAAGATGCAGCGTCAGGCCGAAGGTGACGAGCGTGACGGCGAGCGCTCCCCACTGCATGATCCTGCCCCGGTCGGGAAGCAGCGCCAACAGGACCGCGCCCGCGAGCGGGACGAAGGTGATGACGGTCAGGATGGTGTGGTCGATGTTCATCGTTTCCTTTGGTGTTGCAAAAGCCGGTGATGCGATGCAAAAAACCTACCGCTACCAGATAGCGCGGCCGAAGACCATAATGACGAGCACGGCGGCTGCTCCGAGAGCGAGCCAGCCCGCGTAGGAGCGGATGTTGCCTGATTGAACTTTGCGCACGAGAGCCCCGAGGCCACTGGCTGTAGCGCCGGCGGCTGCGCCGGAACCGTTGACGATGCCTCCGTCGATGAGGCCGGCGAGGATCAGCCGAGTGAACATGAGCACCGGCATGACAATAACGGCCGAGTAGATCTCGTCGATGTAGAACTTGTTCTCAACGAGGCGATAGAGCGCGGGCATGCGGGCGGCGAGCGCGGCGGCAGTGCGGGGCTTCTTGTAGTAGCAGACGTAGGCGAGGTAGAGGCCGAGCAGCGCTGTGAAGATGGATACACCGGCCAGCGTCAGTTCCAGGGCATGGCTGCCGGCGTTGGAAACGGTTCCGGCGATACCTTCGTTGAAGATAGGCTGGAGGAAGTGCTCGGCCTCATCGCTCCCTCCAAAGGCAATGGGAATGCCAACCCATCCGCCGATGACAGAGAGAATCGCGAGCACCACCAGCGGAAAGAGCATGATCCACGGCGATTCGTGAATGCTGTGGGCGTGGTTTTCTTCGGGATCAGCGACCATAACGGCGTGGCTGCCGGAGTAGGCGTGAACGGCTGCACCGTGATCGTGAAGGTCGGTATGTTGTTCAAGATGTTCCGGACCAAAGAAAGTCTTGAACCAGAGCCGGAACATATAAAACGAGGTCATGCCGGCAGTGACCAGCCCGACAAACCAGAGAAGCTTGCCTAGCGGATTGTCGCTGGTGAAGGCGCGGTAGAGGATTTCGTCCTTTGAGAAGAAGCCGGCCCAAGGGGGAAGCCCCGCGATGGCGAAGACGCCCATCGTCATGGTCCAGAAGGTGATGGGGATGTGCTTGCGCAGCCCGCCCATCTTGCGCATGTCCTGCTCGCCGGAGAGTGCGTGGATGACGGAGCCGGCGGCAAGAAAGAGCAGAGCCTTGAAGAAGGCGTGCGTCATCAGGTGAAAGATGCCGGCCTCATAAGCTCCGACTCCGCACGCCAGGAACATGTAGCCAAGCTGCGAGATGGTGGAGTAAGCAAGGACACGCTTGATGTCGTGCTGCACCATGCCGATGCTGGCAGCAAAGATCGCGGTGGCGGCTCCGATGATGGCGACGACTCCGAGCGCATAGGGACTGCGGTCAAACAGCGTGTGGCAACGCGCAACCATATAGATGCCGGCCGTGACCATCGTTGCGGCATGAATGAGTGCGGAGACGGGCGTTGGGCCTTCCATCGCGTCGGGAAGCCAGACGTACAGCGGAATCTGCGCGGACTTGCCGGTTGCGCCGAGAACGAGCAGCAGAGCGATGGCAGTCAGGATGCCGCCGTGCCACTCCGGAGTTGACGCTGATGGCGTTGAAGACGTGGCTGAAGTCCAGCGAGCCGAACTCGCGGACGATCAGGAACATCGCCAGCAGGAAGCCGAAGTCGCCGATGCGGTTGAAGATGAAGGCTTTCTTTCCGGCGTTCGCTGCGGAGTCCTTCTGGAAGTAGAAGCCGATGAGCAGGTACGAAGCGAGACCGACGCCCTCCCAGCCGACGAACATCAGCAGGAAGCTCTCGGCCAGCACGAGGACCAGCATGAAGAACATGAAGAGGTTGAGGTAGGCGAAGAAGCGCCAGTAGCCCTCTTCATGCGCCATGTAACCGACCGAGTAGATGTGAATCAAAAAGCCCACTCCGGTGACGACGCCGAGCATGATCAGGGTAAGGTGGTCGACGGTGAACGCGAAGTTGACCGTGAGGCCGGTGATCTGAATCCACGGCTGGCTGCCGATCTGCAGAACCTCAGGCGCGCCCGGTGATTTCATCGTGATCCAGAGCCAAGCGACGAGAATGGCAGGGATAGCCGTGGATAGCAGCGCTACAGCCGAGACCAGCGCGCGCGGAAAGCGGCGACCGATGGTTCCGTTGATGAGGAAGCCGGCGAAGGGAACAAGCGGAATCAGCCAGAGATAATCAGAAGGCATAGAGGTCACGATTTCATCAGGTCGACCGAGTCGACGTTCAACGTTTCGCGGGTTCGGAAGATGGCAATGATGATGGCAAGGCCAACGGCGGCCTCGGCTGCGGCGACGACCATCACGAAGAAGACAAAAATCTGGCCGGAGACCTGGTGCCACATGTGCGCGAACGCGACGAAGGTGAGGTTGACGGCATTGAGCATCAGCTCAATCGACATAAAGATGGTGATGAGGTTTCGCTTGATCAGGAACGCGGCGACCCCGATGGAAAAAAGCACGGCGGCGAGGATGAGATAAGCCGAGGTCGGAACCATTAGCTACTGCTCCTTTCGCGCGAGCACGACGGCTCCAAGGATGGCGACCAGGATGAGTACGGAGGTGACTTCAAACGGAAGCAGCAGTTTCGTAAAGAGCAGTGCGCTGACCTCGGAGATGTTGCTGGTGATGTGGTTCAGATAGCCGCCGACGCTTGAGGAGCCGAGTGCGTGGCTTTCCTTGAGGAAGACGAAGCTCAACAGGCAGAAGATGGCCGCGGCGCCGGGGAAGCCGACGAGGTAGGCGGCACGGCTGCCGGTAGTTCGCTCTTCTTCGCCGGCGTTCAGCAGCATGATGACGAAGACGAAGAAGACCATGATTGCGCCGGAATAGACGATGACCTGGGCGGCGGCGAGGAACTCTGCCCCCAGCGACCAGTAGAGGACGGCCAGCGACATCATGACGACGACCAGCGAGAGCGCGCTGTTAATAGGATGGCGCTGCAGAAGGAGGTTGAGTGCTCCTGCTACGGCCAGCGCGCCAAAGATGATGAAAAGTACCAGTTGCATGATGTTCTGCTTGGTCTTTCGTGAATCTGTTTGTGCTTTAAAAACATTTGAAACAGTGCAAGAGAACTTTTCGGGTTATCTACTGATTGTAAAACAGCTTGCTCCTGCGATTTCTGTGGGCCTGGTCTAACTGCGAAGAGCCATAACGAGGCTCGTGATAACGATGTTTGCCATGGCGACGGGCAGAAGAAACTTCCAGCCGAAACTCATGAGTTGGTCATAGCGGAAGCGAGGCAGCGTGCCGCGCACCCAGATATAGAGCAGCAAGAAAAAAGAGAACTTTGACGACGAACCAGAGGATCGGAAAGACAGCCGTGAGGATCGGGCCGCCGAAGTTATCGGGAAGCAGATGACCGAGGGGGCTGGAGGCTCCGCCGAAGAAGAGCAGCGTTGCAACGCAGCTCACGGTGACCATGTTGGCGTATTCGGCCATGAAGAACATCGCGAACTTCATGGAGCTGTATTCCGTATGGTAGCCGGCGACGAGTTCCGATTCAGCCTCGGGCAGATCGAAGGGCGCACGGTTGGTCTCGGCGTAGGCAGCCATCAGATAGATGAAGAACGCAACGAACTGGAAGCCGCCGAAGACGTTCCAGCTGAGAAGGCCGTGAGCGGACTGGCTATTAACGATGTCTCGCAAAGAGAGTGACTGCGCGCGAAGAACCACGCCGACGAGCGAGAGGCCGAGGGCGAGCTCGTAGCTGATCATCTGCGAGGTCGCGCGTAATGAACCCAGCAGCGCGAACTTGTTGTTCGACGACCAGCCGGACAGCGCGATGCCGTAGACCCCGATCGAGGTGATGCCGAGGATGACGAGAAGGCCGATGTTGAGGTCGGCCACGTTGAACATCTCGACGCTCACGTTGTTCACAGTGATGGTTTGCATTCCACCGAAGGGAACGACGGCGACGGAGATGAGCGCGCAGGTAAGCGCAATGATGGGCGCGATGATGAACAGAGGACGCTCCGAGGCAATCGGAATCAGCTCCTCCTTGAGGAAGAGTTTGATGCCATCGGCGAGCGGTTGCAGCAGGCCGAAGGGGCCCACGCGCGAAGGTCCCCAGCGGTTCTGGATGCGCCCCAGAACCTTGCGTTCGAGCAGCACCGTGTAGGCAACCGTAGTCAGCGTAATAACCACCACGACGGCGACCTTGAGGATGCTGAGCAGCAGGAATGTTTGAAATTGAGAGAGGTGGCTCATTGTTTTTTCTTAGTCGGCTGCGCTCTGGATCTGGGTAAGTCCGGTCGGAGGCCGGAGGCTCTCGTTGTGCTGCAGGTCGGCGAGCATGGCGGAGTAGCGGCCGAGGGTGCCCGAGGTAAAGAGCGAATCATTCGCAGGCAGAACAAGGTCGCGACGATTGCCAATTTGAACGAGGCCCGAGGCAGCGGGTTCGAGGTGCTGATCGTTGCCGCTGAGAAGCTGAAGACGGCGCAGATTGTATCCAGGCACGACGCGCTGAATCTCGTCGAGAATTGCAAACGGATCGAACGGGCTGAGTTTTGGTTCAAGGTGGTTGGCGGTGAGCCAGACGGCGTGACGGTCGGCCTCGCCGGACTGTGCGCCGCGACTCTGGCCCATGTCGGCGCGGACTCCTTTGCCGAAAGGTACGAGCTTGGGGATGTCCGCGCCCATCTTGTCTGCGATGCGGACGATCATCTCAAAGTCTGTGCGGACTCCAGCGCGGTCACCTGCCTTGTTGACGAGCTGAAGGTCGCCGTAGCTGTTCGTGAGGGAGCCGGACTTCTCATAGAGATTCGCGGCGGGAAGGATAACGTCGGCCAGCGCCGAGGTCTCCGTAAGGAACATGTCCTGCACGACGACGAAGGTGTTTGTGAGCGACTCGGGATCGACGCTGTAGCGGGAGACCGGGTTCGAGCCGACTATATAAAGAGCGGAGAGCTCGCCTTTGCCGGCTGCTTCGAAGATCTCGATGAGGTCGAGACCGGGTTCGGTGGGTCCATTGAATTCGCTGGAGCCTAATGGCGCGTAACCCGGAAGAAGATCGGGGAGCAGGCCCATGTCGGCCGCGCCGCGCGAGTTGGCATAGTCGGAGAGCAGAGCGAACTTCCGGTTCGGCATGGTGGTGCCAAAGTCGAGCAACCGCTTCAGGTCGGCGCCGCGGAACTCCGAACCGAGAAGAACGAGGAGACTTTCTTCGGCGCGGACGGCATTGCGGAAGGCGTGGAAGGAGGCTGCGTCTGCGCCGGGATGCGTTAGAGCGTCGACCGCACTGTCGTCTCCCGCGATGAAGCTGGCCAGTGCGCCGTAGCTGAAGGGTGCAATGTGCGCGAAAGCTTTGGCCTGACGGCGAAGCTTGATCTCCGCGGAGTTAGCAATATAAAGACGGCCACGGTTATTGCGGACATTGGTGCGGATGTTCCATGCGGTGGCTGGTGCCTGGATGGTCGGGTCGCCGCCGAGAATCATGATCGCTGGAGCAGTGAGGGTGTCGCGCAGGGAAGCGGTACGGTTGCCCTTGCCCGCGAGCGCCTGGGCGAAGGCTGCGTAGTCCGCGGTCCGGTGGTGGTCGATGTTGTTGGTGCCGAGAACAGTGCGCGCAAACTTCTGAAGCAGGTACGCCTCTTCATTCGTGATGCGGTTGGAGCCGATGACGCCGATGCTCTTGCCGCCGCGCGTGTCGCGTAGCTCGCGCAGTTTCTTGCCGACGTGGTCGAAGGCTGTCGTCCCACGACACGGGCTTCAGTTCACCGTTAGGCTGGCGAACCAGCGGCTGGGTGATGCGAGTTTCATTGTTGGCGAAATCGAAGGCGTAGCGGCCCTTGTTGCAGAGGAAGTCGCCGTTGATGCCGCTCTTGTCGCGGTTGTCGCCGCGCACAATCTCGCTGCCGTCGGAGGTGGAGCGCACGCCGAGCGTCGTCTTGCAGCCGTCGCCGCAATGGGTGCAGACGGTGGAGACGTGGTTCATCTCCCATGGACGAGTCTTGTAGCGGTAGGTGCCGGAGGTCAGCGCGCCGACCGGGCAGGCGTCGATGCACATGCCGCACTGCTCGCAGTCGACGTGCGCGAGGTTGTCGGGCGACATCTCCGAGGGGATGTTCGGAGCGATAACGGAGGAGGCTCCGCGATTCTGGATGCCAAGCGCGAAGACATCCATGCCTTCGCCGCACATACGCACGCAGCGGTAGCAGAGGATGCAGCGCGGACGGTCAAAGTAGACGACCGGCGACCACTTCTGCTCCTCGCGGTGATTCTTCGGCTCGGCGTAGAAGCTGTCCGCCGCGCCGTACTTGAAGGTCATGTCCTGCAATTCGCACTCGCCGCCGGCGTCACACACGGGGCAGTCGAGCGGATGGTTGCCCAGCAGCATCTGCAGCGTAGCTTTGCGGGCCTGTGCAATCTCAGGCGTCTCAGTCTGGACGACCATACCCTCGGCGACCGGAGTGGTGCACGCGGTCTGCAGCTTTGGCATCTTCTCGATGCGTACGACGCACATCCGGCAGGCGGCCTGCAGCGAGAGCCCGGGGTAGTAGCAGAAGGCAGGAATCTCGATGCCGGCGGATTTGCAGGCGTCGATCAGCAGAGTGCCTGCGGGCGCGGTGAGTTGTTTGCCGTCTACGGTGAATTTAACGTCTGCCATTAGTGTCCTGCTCCGACTAATTGTTCCATGGTTATGATCGGGGTTCCCGCCTTGTTCCCGGCAATGTAGTCTTCAAACTCTTTACGGAATTTTTTGACGAACCCGAGCGTAGGCATCGCCGCTGCGTCGCCGAGCGGACAAAACGTGCGGCCCATCATATTCTCCGCAAGGTACTGGACGTTATCGACGTCCTTCTTCGAGCCGCCGCCGTTGTAGACGCGTGTCAGCGTCTTCTTGATCCAGTCCGTGCCTTCGCGGCAGGGAATGCACCAGCCGCAGGATTCGTGTTGGTAAAAGCTGATGGTGCGGAGGGCGAACTCGACGATCGAGACGGTCTCGTCGAGCACCACGATGCCGCCCGAGCCGAGCATAGTTCCGGCCTTCGCCATCTGGTCGAAGTCGAGCCCGACATCAATCTCGTCAGCGGTGAGGACCGGGCAGCTTGCGCCACCGGGGACGACGGCTTTGAGTTTCTTCCCGTCCTTGATTCCGCCCGCAACCTCGTAGATGGCCTTCCTCAAGCTATAACCCATCGGCAACTCGTAGACTCCGGGGCGCTCCACGTGGCCACTAATCCCAAACAGCCGCGTGCCGCCATTGCGCTCGGTACCGAGCTTGGCATAGGCCTCGCCGCCCATCAACAGAATGTGTGGCGCGTTGGCGATCGTCTCGGCGTTGTTGATAACGGTCGGTCCACCATAGAGTCCTACCACTGCGGGAAAGGGCGGCCGGATGCGCGGAATGCCGCGCTTGCCTTCGAGCGACTCCATCAACGCGGACTCTTCGCCAACCTCATACGCCCCCGCCCCGGTCTGCGTGATGACATCGAAGTCAAACCCTGAGCCAAAGATGTTCTTGCCCGAGGTAGCCCTTGGCGTACGCGTCGGCGACCGCCTTCTCCATGATCTTGAGCAGATAGCGGTACTCGCCGCGCAGGTAGATGAAGCCCATCTTTGCACCCACGGCGAGGCCAGCGATCATCGTGCCTTCGATAATCGCGTGCGGGTCTTCGCGGAAGATCACGTGGTCCTTGCAGGTGCCGGGTTCGGACTCGTCGCCGTTGACCAGGATGTACTTCGGTTTCTCGGATGTCTTGGGCACAAACGACCACTTCATCCCGGTCGGAAAACCCGCGCCTCCGCGTCCACGCAGCCCGCTAGGCCTTCATCGTGTCGATGATCCAGCCGGCCATCTTCTCCGGCCCTTCGGCGATGGCCTTCTGCACGGCCTTGTAGCCGTCGAGCTCGATGTACTTGTCGATATTCGCCGCGCCCTGTCCGAACCGGCGCGAGAGCACTCTTACTTCATCGGGATGCGAGACGAGAGTAGGCATTATTTTTCGTCCTTTCCCTTGCCGTCGCGATACATCTGAAAGATCGCGTCGCACTTTTGCGGGCGTAAGGTCCTCATGGAAGTCGTAGTTGACCTGTATGGCCGGCGCCCAGCAGCACGCGCCGATGCACTCGACCTCTTCGAGCGAAAACATACCATCCTTCGTGACCTCTTTATGTCCGACTCCCAGCTTCGCCTTGCAGTGGTTCAGAATCTCGTACCCGCCGCGCAGCATGCAGGAGATATTCGTGCACACCTGCACGTTGTACTTGCCCGCAGGCTTGGTGCGCAGCATCGAGTAGTAGCTCAACACATTGCGTACATCGAGCTCCAGCAGATCGAGCCGCTCGGCGATCTCGCTGACGACCGCATCCGAGACATAGCCGACCTCATCCTGCGCGTAGAGCAGCATCGGCACCAGCGCCGACCGCTTCATCGGGTAGATGGTGACGAGTTTGTCGAAGCGCGCAGCCAGCTCCGGCGAAAAAATTGTGTTGGCGATCTCACTCACTTTGCATCATCTCCCGCGCCAGTCGTTCAGCGGCAAGGTCCATCTCTTGGGCGATACCATCCAGTTTAACCGTTCCATCTTCTTCCAAACTGAACGAGGAGCGATGTCCCTCACTATCCTCGATCGTCTCGTGCGTGAAGCGAAGCCAACGGCTCGCAACCCGCAACGTAATCTCATCTGCGCCGACCTCGACCACTGCATGATGCCGGCTGTTCAATCCGTGGGCGGCTGCATACGCGAGCAGGAAGCCCAGAAGTCCAAAGTTCGGTCTTGAGGCGGTTCCACAGGAGTACGTTCCATTTCTAGCCGAAGACGCTGGCGCGACCGGCCATTAGAAGTGCATTATGCAGACATCAGAATAAGCTGAGAAGGTTCGACAGCGCGGTGATGATAGAAATCACAATCCTGCGCTCACTGCAAGAGGCAAAAATCGAAGATAATCTCGGCCCAAATTTTGTCCCAGAAGGCCGACGGCGAAGCCCAAAACCAATCGCATATTCAACGATGAGCGGTCAAATCTTCCATGACCGAAAGCTCGACCATTTGCCAGGAAAAGCGAAGAAGAGATCCCAATGCTGCACAATCGGCCGTAGATGCGATCCTCTTGTGAGCCTCCTCGCATGCGAATCGTTCATCGGTCAATCGCTCCCAGCACAATATCAATCGACCCGATCACAGCAACCACATCCGCCAGCAATCTGCCTTTGCACATCGTCTCCAGCGCCTGCAGATTCGCATAATCGGCGTTGCGCATGTGTACGCGATACGGCTTGGCCGTTCCATCCGAGACGACGTAGTAGTTCATCATGCCGTGCGCTGCCTCGACCGAACTGGTCGCCTCGCCCGCCGGAACGCCAAAGCCCTCCGTCACAATCTTGAAGTGATGGATCAGCGACTCCATCTGCGTCTTCATCTGCTCGCGGTCGGGCAGGATGATCTTCGGCGCGTCAGCGACGATGCGGCCCTCCGGCATGCCGTCCAGCGCCTGCAGGCAGATCTTCACCGACTCCCGCATCTCCTGCATGCGAACGACATAGCGTGCCCAAACATCGCTCACGGTCGAGGTCGGCACGTTGAACTGGAACTTCTCGTAGCTCGAGTACGGCATGTCGCGCCGCACGTCGAAATCGATACCTGCAGCACGCAGCGGAGGCCCCGAGACACCCAGCGCAATCGCGTCCTCGGGCGAGATATAGCCAACGCCCTTCAGACGGTTGATCCAGATGGGATTGTTCTGCAGCAAGCCCTCGTATTCGTCGATCTTCGAGGGGAACTCCACAAGGAAGGCGCGAATCTTGTCATACAGATCGCGCGGCGGCTCCAGGCTCAGCCCGCCGATACGGATGTAGCTGGTCATCATCCGCTGGCCGCTCACGGCCTCGAAGATGCGCATCAGTTTTTCGCGCTCGCGGAAGCAATAAAGGAAGACCGTCAGCGCCCCAATGTCCATCGCGTGCGTTCCCAGCCACACCAGGTGCGAGTTCAGGCGCATCAGCTCGTTGAACAGCACGCGCAGCCACTGGGCCTTCGGCGGAATCTCCAGACCAAGAAGCTTCTCCACGGCCAGCGCATACGCTGTGTTATTCGTCATGGGCGAGAGATAGTCGATGCGGTCGGTCAGCGGCACCACCTGCTGGTAAAACTTCGCCTCGCAGGTCTTCTCGATGCCCGTATGCAGATATCCGATGTCAGGAGCGAGCGCGACGATGGTTTCGCCATCGACCTCGATAACCAGACGCAGCACACCGTGGGTCGAGGGATGCTGCGGCCCCATATTAATGATCATCGTCTGGTCGGCGGGAGGCGTATTTCCTCGGTTGCGGGCGGCGTTGGCAACGACATCTTCAATGCCGGGGTCAACCGCGGCGAGACCGGTCAGCTCTTCAACAGTGGATGCCATTAGCGGTAGCCCTCCACGGGGTAGTCCTTGCGCAGTGGATGGCCATTCCAATCCTCAGGCATCATGATGCGGCGAAGGTTGGGGTGTCCGCCAAAGTGAACGCCGAAGAGATCAAAGATCTCGCGTTCGTAGAAGTTCGCCGCAGGCCATGCAGGAGTGATGCTGTCGAGCGAAGCGTCCTCGCCATCCAGCCGGACGACAAGGCGTATGCGCTGCTTGAGCGAGAAGGAAAGGATCGAATAGCTGATCTGAAATCGCGGCTCGGAGGGATACCAGTCGACTGCCGTGACGTCTTCGAGGTAGTTATAGCCCGCCTGCCTCAATGCCTCTGCGGCGGCTACGATGGTCTCGCGGGCGACCGTGATCGTCAGCTCATCGCGGTCAAACTTTGCATCGGTGGCGAGATCGGCAAGAGCTTTAACCGCGGCATTTTCTGGATGCGCCGCGAAAACGGCATCTTTTCCGCGGATCGCGGAGGCAGGATCGTACATCACAGGTCTCCCTTATCGGTCGCCCAGTTCAGGATACCTTTCTTCCAGACATAAAAGAGGCCCACAGCGACAAACCCGAGGTACACCAGCATCTCCCAGAAGCCGAACATGCGCGAGCCGGTCAGCGCAGGCAACCGCTTGAAGATCACGGCCCACGGAAGCATAAAGACCGCCTCGACATCGAAGAGGATGAACAGCATCGCGACCATGTAGAACCGCACCGTGAAGCGGCCGCGCGCGTCGCCGATGGGGTCCATGCCGCACTCATAGGCGCTCGCCTTGGTGCGTGAGTTTTTATGTTTGCCGACGAAGTAAGAAGCCCCCACCATTCCGCAGGCAAGACCAAGCGCGGCCAGGACCTGAAGCACGAGTGGAAGGTAGTTCCAGATGTATGGGTAACTGTGCATGGCCATCTTCGACTCTAAGAGTGCGGCTGGCAAGTGTCAAGCGAACGAAGCCCCCATGTGCGTGCTATCGAAGCAGAGCTATGTACATGTGGATAAGGCGATTACCGAACACCGCAGCAACAAGTCCGCCAACGCAAAGAAAGCTGCCAAAGGGCAATTTCGACGTAGCAATCGCGCGGCCGCGAATCAACAGGAACACCGCATAGAGACTCGCGACAAGCACCCCGATAAAGAGCGAGAGAATCGCTGGCCAGAAACCGAGGAACCCTGCGATCATCGCGATGAGTTTTACATCGCCCAATCCCATGCCCTCGCGGTGACGAGCCGCTTTGTAAATCCACCGAATGATGAGAAGCAGAAGCGCAACTCCGCAGACCGCAGCGATACGTCCGAAGATCAGGCTCTCCGGCCCAGTAAGAAAAACATTCCCCGCATCCGTAACGCCACCAGGGCTCGTGAGATGGAGGCTGTGTTTGGTGAGCCGAACTTGATCTTCGTTGGGGCCAAGGAAGATGGCTTGAGTGCAGACGAGGAAGAGGGCAATGGCAATGCCTGTCAGAGTAAACGCATCGGGTAGCGTCATGGTCTGCCAGTCCATCACCATCAGGCCGATGAGAAGGAAGCCGACGACTGCAAGAGAAACCGCGTCAATTGTGAGAACGGGATTAAGGATGAAGCTTGGCACGGACCCGAAAAAGCCTTTGAGGTCGTCTGGCGCAAAATGCGCGACCGAAGAAAACCACCCACCCACCGCCAACTCCACCAGCGGATATCGCCACGAAATTGCCGCCTTGCAGTCCCGGCACCGTCCCCGAAGCAGAATCCAACTCAAAACAGGGATGTTGTTGTACCAGCGAATCGGTTTTCCACAATGAGGACAGTGCGATCCCGGTATCACAATCGATTCGTGCTTGGGCAACCGCGAGATGCAGACATTCAAAAAGCTGCCAAAGAGAAGCCCCACCAAAAAAGCGACGAGTTCAAAGATCCCGGACGTGCCCACTTGACAAGTATACGGTCTGAAAACCGTCTCTCAATCCAAGGTCGAAAACAGAAGTCCGGACTTAAAGTATCTGAATCGAATACTTTGCACCAAAAAGTACCCACGGGGAGGGTCGGCTAAAAGTCCACGTGCATCCGCACCGACTCCACCAGCACGGGCCCGCGATCCTGGTTATAGCCAGGGTGATTGATGTACTGCAGGTCGAGCGCGTAATAAACGCCTCGCCACGCATGCAGGTTGTAGTAGCTCTCGAGGATATCTTCCCGCGCATAGTTCAGCCTGCCATCGCCGAGAAGAAATCCAAGCCCGCCGAACCCCAGATAGGCCTGATGATCCTTCTTGATGGCATTAGTCACAAAGGTGACGCCGGCTTTGTCATAGGGACGAGACCATGCTCTACCGGAGTAATCTCCGCCGAACTCAAACATCTCATCGTCCTCGGTGTAGGCAAAGGATTCATGCTGGCCTTCGTTCCAGCCGAAGCGACCGAAGACGCGCATATCGTTGGTCAATTCCTGCTCGAAGTTCAGGCCGAAGCCATACTTCACCGATCCGTACGTCTCGTGCTTCGTGATTTCAGGTGTCGGATCTTCGCCCGAGACATAAGCCTGATTCGCGACGCGGTAAAGGCCCATATGCGCATGATTCACGAAGCTGAGCACGCGAATGACGCCCTTCCGCTCCGGCGGGAGAAGGCTGCCGAGGAGCGGCTTGCGCAATTCAAACTCCCAATTCTGTCCACTGGCGCGTCGCAGATTCCAGTCCAGATCGATGCCGTTAGCGACAGTCGGCATCAACGCTACCGCATAGCGGGCCGACCAGACCTTATCGTCGTATTCGGTGACGACGGCATAGGTGTAACCACGAGTATCAGCCGCATAATCCCACGCGCCGTTGTTGTCGACAGTCCAGTTCATGAACTGCAGATGGCTGTCCGAGCCGATGCTGTTGATGTCGAGGTAGTCGGGCAGGCTCATCTTCCCAACAAAGAATTGCAGCCGGCGCTCCGGCACCTCGGTAGCGAGCGAGAACGGCGTCCGCGGGCTTTCGATCAGCTTGTTCGTGAAGCCGAAAGTCTGATGAACCTGCGCGCGAGCCATGTAGGGCACCGGCCCCAGGTTGGGGTTGCGGACCACGTCCAGATTGGTAAATCCGGCGAGACCGAGCGCTTCGCTGAGACCCCGCCCGCCTGCCGATTCCAGGTTGAAGATCGCGTCGGTTTCCATTGTTGGGTCGCGCCGAAGCTGCGCCCCGAGATAGAGCGTGCCTAATAGAGAGGTCTTGTACTCGCCCCGCCCAATGAAGCTGTTGGCGCCTTCATACGGTGAGTGGAACGGCCCATCCGCCTGGAAGATGATATTCGCCTGCCCCGCGATGTAATAACGCGAGGTGTCGGAGTGGGGAAACATCGTTTGTGCCGCTTCGTCGGCCGGGACAGGCGCTTCGGGTAGTTTGACCGGGTGGCCGGGACGATCCTCGCTCATCTCCAACTGCTGCGCCTTCGCGGCCGCGCAGACCGTCAGGAGCAGGAGAGCTGCGATCGTGTGGATTGAGTTTTTCAAGAATTGGGCCAACGTAGATGGTGCAACAGAAGTGTGAATAACATGCAAATAGCCTGCCTTCAACCGGAACAAGGAGAAGGCAGGCCGTGGTAACCCAGGCTCGTCATCCTGATCCGAAACGACATCGGGCAGGGCGAACCAGACACAGGCAAGCGGACAACGTTCATCCGCGGTCTCCACCCATCGACGTGCGATCTCGGCACGCGATCCGGTGGCGGCTCGTACGGATGGGCTGCGCGGCGGTATCTTCTGAATCATCGGCTGACCTCCTCCTTTCTGCGTGAGAAAGGTCCGGATTCAAGGACATTTCTCACGGCAACATGGGCAAAACTGGTATAGTATACCCCGGTAGGGTATAAAGGGTCCAAAGACGATGACGCATTCAGATCGCGAAAAAGTGAAGTTGCTAAACCGGGTGAAGAAAATTCGCGGCCAGATGGACAGCGTGGAACGCGCCCTCGGATCAGCAAGACCACGACTGCGCCGACGTCCTGATGTTGCTCGCGGCAGCGCGCGGTGGAATCAATGGGTTGATGGCCGAGGTACTGGAAGATCACATCCGATTGCACCTGCTCAAGGACGGCCACGCTCCCCTCACACCGGAACTCGGCGAAGACCTAATCGATCTAGTGCGGGCCTATCTCAAGTAGCGAACCTGTTCAGGCGCGCAAAGCGCAAATGCCACCGCTACTTTGCCTTCGCTCCAAAAACGACCAGCCCCAGGCCAGCGATAAGCGAGACCGTGCTCAGAATCGGCGAAAGAGGAAGCGTGTCCTGAGTCTTGCGCGAGATCTGGACAGACCCAAGATCGACGACCTTCTTTTCGTGGGTAAAAGAAATTCCTCCCGTAGCGTAGCCAACAATTCCAAGAAGGATGAGGAGGATGCCGATGATGGTGACAGGCTTCATCGAGTCTGACCTTTCCGCGAGAATGCAACCTGCGGTGAGATGCGTTGATTCCGGCGCTGGATGCACCGCCAGCGGTGTCTCCGAGGGCACTTGCCCGTTATTCCTCGTCGGAGTAATCTGCTTTTACACGGGAAAGGAGGATGATCCAGCCTATGAAAATTGACAGTAATAGTTGCACCACAACACGTGAGGTGACTGAGGCTTAGAGCGTCCATTGCTCTAGTCCTGGCGGTAGTTTGAACTTCCACGCCGAGGCCAAGTCCAAGTGATGGGCGCCTCAGGTCAATCTCAACAGTTCACCGGCGAACGGCTCGCTGCTCTTCAAAACAGAGCGCGAGCCGTTTGCGTTTTCCGCCCCACTGGAAGCGATTAGGATATTAACCATGAAACCTTTGGTCATTGCGGGCAGGGCCTTTCAATCACGGCTTATCGTAGGCACGGGAAAATATAAAGACGGCGCAGAGACGCAGGCAGCCATCGAGGCCTCGGGCGCCGAGATGGTCACTGTTGCCGTTCGCCGGGTGAATTTGGACCGTTCAAGCGAATCCCTGCTGGACTACATCGATCCGCGACGCTATTTTCTGCTCCCCAACACCGCAGGCTGCTACACCGCAGACGAGGCTATCCGCGCAGCACGGCTAGGCCGTGAGGTCGGCCTGTCAGACTGGGTCAAGATCGAGGTCATCGGCGATCAGAAGACACTCTATCCGGATATCCAGGCAACGCTCGAGGCAACGCGCGTGCTGGTCAAAGAGGGCTTCACCGTGCTGCCCTACACCTCCGACGACATCGTCTTCGCAAAGCGCCTGATCGATGCAGGAGCCGCGGCAGTAATGCCGCTAGGGGCGCCCATTGGCAGCGGTCTCGGCCTCCAGAACATCGCAAATCTGCGCATCCTACGCGAACTCATCACCGAAGTGCCACTCATCGTGGATGCAGGCGTCGGAACTGCCTCCGATGCGGCGATCGCAATGGAGATGGGCTTCGATGCCGTACTGATGAACACGGCTATTGCCGCGGCGAAAGACCCTCTCTTGATGGCCGAGGCGATGCAACACGCGGTTCTCGCCGGTCGGCAGGCGTTTCTTTCTGGAAGAATGCAGCGCAAGCTCTACGCCACGGCCAGTTCGCCCCTTGAAGGCATCTCCCGCTAAGCAGACTCAACCTTGATAGTCCGGACACACAGCCGGATGCAGTAAACTTCGCCCATGCGAGTCTTTGGCATTGACTGCGGAACCGAATTCACCGGCTACGGCGTGGTAGAGGTGGACTGCGACGCCCGTATGCCACGGCTCGTTCATCTAGCTGCTGGCACCATCCGTCTCAGCAAAAAAGAAAAGGCTCCGCAGCGGCTCGCGCAGGTCTACGCGGAACTGACCGCTCTGCTGGCGGTCCATCAGCCGGAGATCGTCGTGATCGAAGAGGTTTTCTTCTCGGCGAACGCGAAGTCTGCGCTGAAGCTCGGACAGGTGCGCGGTGTCGCGATGTTAGCCGCAGCGAGCTGTGGGCTGCCGGTAGCAGAGTACGCGCCTCTATCAATCAAGAGCTCTGTCGTCGGCTATGGGCTCGCCGGTAAAGAACAAGTGCAGTTCATGGTCAGGCGCCTGCTCGACAACGAAAACGCCTTCGATTCGCCGGACGCCGCCGACGCGCTCGCCATTGCCATCTGCCACATCCACACCACACAGACACTCCAACTCCAGGGCGCTCACCGATGAGATTTATTCCCGGGATTGTCTTCGCGGCGTTGTTGTCTGCCGGTTCTCTCTCGGCGACCGCTCAGACGGTCGATTCAGCCAATGCGACAGCCGCCAAACCTCAAGCCGAAGTGAGTTTTCATTTTGAACGTATCGGCCTGCCGGTCCCCAAATTCACCCTGACGGTTAAAGAGGACGGAACAGGCCGTTACGAGGCGGATCAGGCCGAGATCCCCGCTACTTTGAACTCCATGCGTGGCCAAGCCGCACAGCACATCGACCGTCCCATCGTCCTGACCTCCGTCACGGTGGCAAAGCTATTCAAGGACGCGAGATCGCTGAACTACTTCAACCTCGACTGCGCCTCCAAAGCGAAAAACATCGCAGACTCAGGCAAGAAAACGCTCACCTACTCAGGACCGGATGGGTCGGGTTCCTGCACTTACAACTACTCCGAAAACAAGACAGTTCAGACGCTGACGGACAGATTCCAAGCAATCGCCTACACGATGGATGAAGGCCGGAGGTTCGAGTTTTTGCACAAGTACGATCGCCTCGGGCTCGACGCGGAGATGATCACTTTCTCCCAGGAGGTCGATGCGGGGCGCGCGCTTGAGTTGGAAACCATTGCGCCGGTGCTGGCTTCGTTAGCCGATGACGGAGCGCTGATCCAGAGGGTACGATTGAAGGCCCGAAAGATGCTGGATCAGATAGCAGCCGACAATCACTGAAGACGCTATTGCAGGGTCTGGGCAAATTGCCTGAGAGAACGGTATAGCTCCGCCATCGGTTCGAGCGCCAACGCCTCCGCCCGAGCCTGCGGGGGCACACTGGCCGGCCAGGCAGCGGCAAGCTGTTCGACAGAAAAGCCGGCAGCGCGAAGATTATTTTGCAGCGTCTTCCGTTTTTGCGCGAACGACTTCTTCAGGAATGCATCGAATCCCGCTGGATCGACTGCCAGTTCCTCGAATCGCGGTGCAAAGTGCAATCGCAGCACGGTCGAGTAGACCTCCGGCGGCGGCGCAAACGCGGACGGCGGCAGCGTAAACAGCTCTTCCACCTGGGCGTTCATCTGCGCAGTCGCCGAGAGCAGTCCGTAGTCGCGCACGCCCGGAGCCGCAGCGACCCGCTCCGCAACCTCCCGCTGCATCATCAGAACCGCACGAGAGACCAGCCCCGCACTTCCTGCCGCGAAGAGCTGCAACAGAATGTCCGAAGTGATGTAGTACGGCAGGTTGCCGATCACATCGACAGTCTCGCCCACGGGAACCAGCGCGCGCAGATCGGTCTTCAACACGTCCCCCTCGATAATCTGCACCTGGGGCAGCGCTCGAAATCGGAAGGTCAACTCGGCAGCGAGGGCGCGGTCCAACTCCAGCGCAATAAGCCGTTGCGCGCGCCCCGCGAGTATCTCGGTAATCGCACCATGACCCGGCCCGATCTCGATGACGGTGCGCTTGCCAACATTGCCCAGAGCGTCGACGATGGCATGACGGGCAGCATCATCCACAAGGAAGTTCTGGCCGAGTTTTGGCTTCTGTTTCATCTGCATCCAATACTGGTACCGCGTGCTCTTATAGACTAACGGTTTGGTTGAATAGAAAAGGACGACAGCATGCATATCGTTTTTGCAGCATCGGAGTGCGCACCCTGGGCAAAGACTGGCGGGCTCGCAGATGTGGTCAGCGCACTTCCGCGCACTCTGGTCAAGATGGGCCACAAGGTCAGCGTATTTATCCCGTACTACCGGCAGGTTGCAAAGGCTGTTCCCAACCCTCGCGTCGTTCTTCCCAGCGTGACCATTCCTTTTCCGTCCTACAACCGCTTCGTCAGGATCCTCGATGGCGGCGTGAACGAAGGAGTGCAGGCATACTTTGTCGATTGCCCAGAGCTGTTCGATCGCGAAAGCTTTTACGCAACCCCGTCGGGCGACTATCCCGACAACGCGGAGCGATTCGGTCTCCTCAGCCGCGCCGTTATTGAGGCTTCCAAAATCATCGGCATCCCGGACGTCTTTCATGTGCACGACTGGCAGACCGCAATGGTGGCCGTGATGCTTCGCTCCGTCTACTTCTTCGATCCTGTCTTACGCCACATTCCGGCCGTGCTCACGGTTCACAACGCCGGCTATCAGGGATGGTTCCCGCCCCAGACAATGGAAAAACTCCTCCTGCCGTGGGACATGTTCACCTTCGACAAACTCGAGCACTACGACACGGTGAACTTCCTGAAGGGCGGTGTCGTCTACGCCGACGCGATCACCACGGTCAGCCGCACCTACGCCGAAGAGATTCAGACGCCGGAGTTCGGCAATGGACTTGAGGATACCTTCCGCAAGCGGAGAGGCGATCTCTTCGGCATCCTGAACGGCGTTGACTACAACGAATGGGATCCAGCAACCGATCCGCACATTGCCGCGCACTACTCAGCCCACAATCTTGCGGGCAAGAAAGAGTGTCGCCGGGATCTGCTCCACGCATTCGGCTTCGAGGGGGTTGGTGAAGACACAGCGGTCATCGGGATCGTATCGCGCTTCGCCACGCAAAAAGGTTTCGACTTTATCGTTGACATCATGGATTGGCTGGTTCAGCAGGATATCGTCCTGGTCATGCTCGGAAACGGCGAGGAGTACTACGAGCGGCTGCTGCAGGAGATGGCTGCCCGTCATCCCGAGAAGGTGCGTGTGCAGGTCAAGTTCGACAACGTGATGGCCCACAAGATCGAGGCCGGCTCGGATATCTTCCTGATGCCCTCTCGCTACGAGCCCGGCGGTCTGAACCAGATCTACAGCCTGAAATACGGCACCATCCCAGTAGTTCGCGCTACCGGCGGTCTCGCCGACACGATCGACGAGCAGCCTAACGGCGGAGGCAACGGCTTCAAGTTCTGGGGATACAGTCCCAGACGGTTTGATGGCTGCGTTGCAACGCGCGCTCGGAACCTTCCGCAACAAACAAGAGTGGACTGCCATGATGAAACGCGGCATGGCGCAGGACTTCTCCTGGGACAAACCGGCGGCCGAATATGTGCGCGTGTACGAGCGCGTCATAGAAAATCGCAGCTAACCCCCTCTGTTCAACGCGGGAAAAGCTCGTCTGAATATTTTCTGAATCCAGTAGATGTATATGCATCTAATCGGATATGACGAAGGCCGCCACTCCCGCTCTGCCGTGTATGTGCGCCAGCCTTCGCCGCGCATCGCGCGCCATAACGCAGCTCTACGAGCAGGCTGTGGGCCCGGCCGGTCTTACTGCAACCCAGTTCACCATTCTGCAGACGCTCTCGCTTGCAGGAGAGGTTACTCAAGGAGAACTGGCGCGCATTCTGGCGATGGATAGCACCACGCTGACCCGGACACTCGCGGGTATGAGCCGATCCGGGTGGATAACGAAGCGGCGTGGCAAAGACCGTCGGGAATGGCGGATGCAGCTCTCTACCGTCGGCAAAACCTTATTCAAGCAGGCACTGCCTCATTGGGAGAAAGCGCAGACACAATTACGCCGTCAGCTTGGCGACAGGCTCTCGGACGATCTTATGAAGCTGACTCAGGAGATCACGAACACATTTATCGACTAAGGAGAATCACTGTGAAAAACGCAAACTATGCAAAACTCACTACTGGTCTCATTCTCGTTTGGTTCCTCATTTCTCTCGCCGCTTCGGCCCTGCACCTCTTCACAACCAGTCCGGGCCAGCCCCCGCTACCGCTTGGATTGGCGGTGTTAATTCCCATCGGCATCTTTCTCGTATGGGCAGCGGCATCGCAACCATTCCGGCAGTTTTTGTTGTCTCTAAACCCGAGCACCCTCACCTATATCCAGGCCTGGAGAATCGCAGGCTTTGTGTTCCTTGCGCTGTACAGCTACCGCATTCTGCCGGGTCAGTTAGCGCTGCCTGCTGGCTGGGGGGATATCGCAATAGGGGTTACGGCACCATTTATTGCGATGAATCTTGCCATCCCCCGGTTCCGAAGGAGTTTTATCTTCTGGCAACTGCTCGGAATTACTGACCTGGTCACTGCAATTGGCATGGGCGTTGCTTCAGGGTTCATCAACCCGCATGGCATCGCGACTAGCGCCATGACCTTGCTTCCATTGAGCTTGATTCCGACCTTTGCGGTGCCTTTATTTATGATTCTGCACTTCATCTGCATCGCACAGGCTCGCCAGTGGCGCGAGGAGCGAAATCAGGCGATTGGAAAGCCACTACATTCAACAGCCCTGTGACTGGCTCAGTTCAGGAAGCCGACCTTCTCTGCAGCAGAAAATGCAGCGGAATACCGAGCAGAATAATCGTCGTCCCGATCAGTGAATTCCGCGGCTGATCGGCAAAGGAGAACACCAGTAGCACCGCGGCCGCCAAAATAAAAATAGCCGGCAGTACCGGGTATCCCCAGATACTGTACGGTCGCGTAGCAGCCGGCTCACGGCGCCGAAAGACGAAGATCGTGCTGGCCGTAAGCGCATAGAAGAGCCACTCACTGAAGATGGCCAGCGAGAAGAGTGCCTGAAACCGGCCAATAACGAGCAACAGCAGGGAACTGAGCACTGCCTGAAGGATCAGCGCGTTCGAAGGCGTCTGGAATCGTCGATTGACGTGCGCCAGTTGCGTAAAGAAGAGTCCATCGCGGGCCGCTGCGAACGGCACACGCGCACCCGAGAGCGACGAACCGACAAACGTCGCACAGATGCTGACCGCCATGCCGACGGACACCAGGGTCGCACCCCAGTTTCCCGCAACCAGTCGCATCGCATCCGCCGCAGGCCGGTCGGCCGTCGCAATGACCGCTGCGGGCAGAACATACTGAATCGCCGCATTGGTCAGCATATAAAGCAACCCCACAATGGCCACGCCGCCCACCAGCGCAACCGGCATGCTGCGCTGTGGACGCTCCACCTCACCAGCCATGGTCACGACATCGCTCCAGCCGTCGTACGCCCACAGCGCTGCAACCAGCGCAATCATGAAACCCGAGAAGCCACCGCGCGCGCCGATGAACTCCGTCGCGAAGTTATGCCACGAGCCGTGATGGCCCGCTGCTCCAAAGCAGAAGCCGGCGATCACCACAATCAGCATGCCCTTCAGCCACGTCAGCAGAAGCTGCACGTTCGCCGACTTGCGCGTGCCGACGATGTTGAGTCCCGTAATCAGCCACGTCATGGCAATCGCGAAGACCTGGCTCCAGAGCAGATTCCCAAATGCAGGCCGCGCAAAAAAACTCAAGAACGCGAAGGTCCCCAACACCCGTGCCAGCCCTGCGGCAATCGTAGCGAGCGACGAAGGTTTGGCCACAGTAATCTGCGTCCACATGTAGAGGAAGCCGGCCAGATCGCCGTACGCCTCGCGAAGAAAGGCATACTCGCCACCGTAACGCGGATGCGCCGCAGCGATCTCCGCATACGTCATCGCGCCGAACAACGACAGCAATCCGCCGATGATCCACACCGAATAAACCCCGAGCGACGACCCCACCGCGGCCATCATCTCCCGTGGCACAAGAAAGATACCGCTCCCGATAATGATGCCGACAACGATCGACGTCGCGTGGGATGCGTTCAGAACGCGGGGCAGCTCGGACTTGGGTTTCGGCATCGGTCTCCGGAGGGTAACATATCCATAACAGCGGTTCCGCAGCTTGTAAGACGATCCTTCAAAAGCGAAACCCACATCTGGTTCGAAGGCAGATGGAATTGGAGTGAGTCATGGATTGGACTCCCGGCGGACTAAGTGATGATGTCGAGGATCGGCGCGGCTCCGGAGGTGGAGGCTTCGGCGGCGGTGGCATTGGAATCGTTGGATTCATCATTCTGCTCGTCATCAGCCTCATCACAGGTCGCAACTACATCGGTAGCTACCTCGCGGGTGGTGGCTCTGTCGCTTCCCATCCATCAACGGCGAATGAGCCGTACGACCATCCTGGCCCGGTCGCACCTGGCACCGATCGCCCAGCCGAACTCGTCTCCTGGACGCTCGACGATGTGCAAAAAACCTGGGAGACCCTTCTGCCCGAACAAACGGGGCATCCCTACCGCCGCGCGAAGCTTGTTCTCTACGACGGCTACACCTACTCCGGTTGCGGCACCGCGCAGTCGCAAACCGGTCCGTTCTATTGCCCGGCGGATGAAAAGGTCTACATCGATCTCAGCTTCTGGAATGAGTTGAAACGGCTCGGCGGCAGCAACGCAGAGTTCGCCCAGGCGTACGTGGTCGCCCACGAACTCGGTCACCACGTACAGAACATCCTTGGCATCGAACAGCAGGTGCGGCATATCTCCGGCCAGGATCCCTCGCAAAGAAATCCTCTCTCCGTCGATCTCGAGTTACAGGCAGACTGCCTCGCCGGCGTCTGGGCGCACAGCACAGAGCAGCGCAACATCGTCCACGATGCCGACATTGCCGCCGGTCTTCAGGCTGCTTCAGCTGTCGGCGACGACCATCTCCAGCGGATGGAGCGCGGATCGGTCAGCCCCGAGAGCTTCACTCACGGCTCGTCCGCGCAACGCATGGGTTGGTTCAAGCAAGGACTCGAGCAGGGAACAGTATCCGCATGCAATACCTTCAAGACCGGCGGCGCAGTGCCCTCTACTTCCTACGGCAATCAATACTGATGCGTGTTTTGATTGCTAATTCAGCACCGGCAGGATAGCTCCTTCACCAGCCTCCGCCGCAAAGTGGCTGCGAATCTTCTCCGCTGTAGCTGCATTGACCACCGCCGTCAGCGCATCCGGCGAAGCCTGTCGTATGCCCCGCACGCTGCCGAAGTGCTCCAGCAGCCGCTGCCGTGTCCGCGGCCCCACCCCCGGAATCGACAGCAACTCACTGTCGCGATCGCGCATCTCCCGCCGCTTGCGATGGTAGGTGACAGCGAAGCGGTGACTCTCATCGCGAATCTTCTGCACCAGGTGCAGCACCGGAGAGCGCCGGTCCAGCACGACCGGCTCGTTCTCCTGCCCGTAGACGTAGATAATCTCCTCGCGCTTCGCAATCGAAGCCAACGGCTGCAGCGTCACACCGATTTCTTCCAGAGCCGCATACGCCGCATGCAGTTGCCCAAGCCCGCCGTCGATCAGGATCAGCGAAGGGAACGGCTTCTTATCCTCCAGCAGCCGCTTGTAGCGGCGCTGAATGACCTCGCGCATACTCGCAAAATCGTCGACGCCGGTCACGGTCTTCACCTGAAACTTGCGGTAGTCCGACTTCTTCATCGCGCCGTCCTCCCACACCACCATCGAGGCCACGGTCTCCGCGCCCTGAATGTGAGAGATATCGAAGCACTCAATCCGGCGTCGGCAGTTCCTCCAGCGTCAGCGCGTCCTGCAGAGCCTCCTGGATCGCCTTCATCCCCGGCTGCAGCACGCGAAAGCGCTGATCGTAAGACTGCTTCGCGTTCTGGCAGACCAGATCAACCAGCGAACGCTTCTCCCCCCGCTGCGGAGCGAGAATCTCCATCGCGCTTCCCAGTCCGCTCGCTCAGCATCTCTGCCAGCACGGCGCGATCGGGAAAGTCCACCGGCACCAGGATCGATCGCGGCACGTAGCTCTGGTCGAGATAGAGCTGCTTCAGCAGCGCAGAGAAGAACGCCGCAGCGACTGAACGCCGCACCTAACTCCGACACCGCCGTAGTGCTGCACCACATCCGGACCTTCCCTCCACCAATCTCGGGAGCGGCGCATGCAGGATCAGGCTCCAGCCGAGGCGCCAGCTTCCGCTTCGATCCGCTTCGTCGAGCACGGCTCGTTCAAGCGTCTCGCAAGCGACTCCGGCAGATCCTCCCAGAAGAAATCGCGGCGATCGACGATCTTGCCGCCGCGCATGTGAAACAGATTCACCGCCAGCATCTCGTTCTCGTAGTGATAACCGAAGACGTCGGCATCCTCGTTATCCGCCGTCGCGATGCGCTGCTTGTCCTGCATCTGGTGCACAGTCGACGATCTGGTCCCGCAGCCGCGCCGCCAGCTCAAACTGCTCCGCCGCCGCCGCCGCTTCCATTCGCGTCGTCAGCGACTGCTCCAGCTCATTCGGCCGGCCCTCGAGAAAGAGCTGCACATCGCGAATTGTCTCGCTGATAGCTCTCCGGAGTCGTCAGCCCCTCCACGCAAGGCCCCAGGCAGCGCTTGATGTAGTACTGCAGGCAGGCCCGCGGATGGTAGCGCGACAGATCCACCTTGCAGCTCGGAATCAGAAAGCTGCGGTGGATCAGATCGACCAGCCGGTGCGCCAGATTTCCCGGAAAGTACGGCCCGAAGTACGCGCCACCATCCTTGCGCAGCCGTCGCGTCACAAAGACCTTCGGATAGCGGTCATTCATCGTCAGCTTGATGTACGGATAGGTCTTGTCGTCGCGCAGCAGAATATTGAACCGCGGCTTCCGCTGCTTGATCAGGTTATTCTCAAGCGCCAGCGCCTCATGCTCGTTCGCGACCGTGATGTACTCCACATCGACCGCCTCCCGCATCAGCGAGCCGGTCTTCGCATTCGCCTGCGACGCCGCCAGAAAGTAGGAGCGCACCCGCGCCCGCAGGTTCTTCGCCTTCCCGACGTAGATCACCTCGCCCTCGGCGTTTTTGTAGAGATAGCAGCCAGGCTGAGTCGGGAGGGTTCGAATTTTCTGATGCAGATCCATGCTGTCGGTCGAAGAGGTAAGGCAAGTCTAAGCCGAGCCCAAGACCTCAGTGTAGATGCTCAGCCTGCCTTCAAGATGCACATGCCTGCTCCGTAGATTTGACGCACCTCCCTATCAAAAGTTCCCGACCGAGGGTCCGAACGAACAAGCTCAACTCCTTTGCCCTGCGATGTAAATATATATAAAATAACGAGTTATCTGGAACGCGGCTTTGGCACCGCAATTGCTGTAACTGTCCTGTGTTGCTGTAGTTCTATCAGGAGAGTGAACCCATGAGTTCCACCAATTATCCCCAGAGTTTCCACGATCAAATCTGCCTGCACCGTAGCCATCGCCAGTGCCCTCGCAATTATGTTCACAACCGGTTGCTCGACTAAGAACTATGTGCGTTCACAGACCACTCCCATCATCCAGCAGACGAACGATCTGGATTCCAAGACCGCTGCCGACCACCGCTACATCGTAGACACCGACGAGCGCGCCAAGGCGGCATCGCCAACGCCCAGGCCGCGGCAAACACTGCCGATCAGCACGCTCTCGCGGCCGGTCAAGCGGCCGACGCGGCAAACCAGTCCGCGAAGCAGGCCTACAACCGTGTCGACAGCCTCAGCGGTGTCGTCGCCAATCTCGACAACTACAAGCAGCTCTCCGATGTCAGCGTAACCTTCGCCTTCGACAAGTATGTCCTGACCGCCGCCGACAAGCAGGAGCTCGACGACCTTGCCCCGAACCTTACCAGCACCGCGGCTACATTCTCGCACGTCACCGGTGGAACCGACTCCATCGGCGATGCCAACTACAACTATCAGCTCAGCCAGCGCCGTGCGGACGCCGTAGCGAACTATCTGCAGACCAAGTACAACATCCCTCCGCACAAGTTCTATCTGGTTGGCATCGGCAAGGACCAGCAGATCGCCAGTGACAACACCGCCGCAGGGCGCGCCAAGAACCGTCGCGTCGAGATCAAACTGCTGTCGAACATGACTGATCAGCCGGCTACTGCAAGCGCAGCCCGGCCGAACGGTCAGTAAACTTCCGCACGACAATACGTAAGTGAAATACCTAACCTGAAAGGCTCCGCGCCGGAATGCTGCCGGCGCGCCGCCTCTTCTCTCCCAGGGCGGCGGAGCAGCATCGACAAATCTCCGCCAGCCGGTCTCTATTTTAGTTTCAAGCGACTAGTTCTTCAGTTTGCGATAGACGATTCCCAACAAAGCCGACGCCGCAATCACCCAGAAAAACTGATACCAGTAAAAAAAGGGAAAGCCCCATAGTGCAGGGGTGGACCGCGCATAAATCTGCGGAAAACACAACGCCAGATACGGCAGAATCAGCAAGAGCACCCACCGGCTCCTACGGCGTTTAGGTTGGGTAGTTGACGCAGATGCAGGCATCGTCATGCAGCAAAGGATAATCCATTTGCTGTCGCTCCGTGAATCCATTCTCATCGGGTAAAGTTGAAGATATGGCAATTCCTGCACCCGCAAAGCCTCAACCGGATGCCTTGCCCGATCCGCCCAATCCACTCGCACACTCCATTGCGATCATGGCGCGTTTGCGCGGACCGGACGGCTGTCCCTGGGACCGCGAGCAGACCTTCGACACCATCAAGCGCCACACACTCGAAGAGACCTACGAGGTCTTCGACGCCATTGAGCGCCGCGCCTGGCCCGACCTCAAAGACGAGTTCGGCGATCTGCTCCTGCAAGTCCTCTTCTACGCCCAGATGGCCTCTGAGGCCGGCTACTTCACGATCCAGGATGTCGCCGCCAATCTGAACGAAAAACTCATCCGACGCCATCCCCACATCTTTGCCGGAGCGCAGGTCACAGACTCCAACGCGGTCCTCCGCAACTGGGAGCAAATCAAGCAGTCCGAAAAAAAATCCTCGGCAACCGCCCAAACCTCTATGCTCGACGACATCCCTCGCGCCATGCCCGCCGTCCTGGAGGCAGCGAAGCTCGGCTCCCGCGCGGCAAAGGTTGGCTTCGACTGGCCGGACACGAACGGCCTCTTCGACAAGCTCAACGAAGAGATAGACGAACTGAAAGCGGAGCTCGACCATCCTGCCGGTGCTCAGCCCACGAACGCAATCGAAGGCGAGTTGGGCGATCTTCTTTTCACCGCAGTCAACCTCGCCCGGCACCTCAAGGTTGACCCCGAGTCAGCCCTGCGTGCCACCAACGCAAAGTTCCGCCGCCGCTTCGCCGCCATGGAGTCAGCGGCAGGCGGCAGCGACGCCCTGGCGGCATCCACACCCTCAGAACTAGACCAACTATGGAATCAGGCAAAGAAAGCCGTCAGCGAGCAGCCAAGGCCATGAACGCAAGCTCTCAGTCAAGCATCAGCATCCAGCCCCTCACCACCCTCGAGCAGTTCGAGCGCTGCGTCGTCCTGCAGCTTGAAGTCTGGGGATACAGCGACGGCGACGTCATTCCCCGGCGCGTCTTTATGGTGGCCAAACGCATCGGCGGGCAGGTCATCGGGGCCTTCGATGGAGACACCCAGATTGGTTTCGCCATGTCTTTGCCCGGCTATCGTGACGTCAAACCCTATCTCCACTCGCACATGCTCGCGGTTCTGCCGCAATACCGGAATGAAGGGATTGGCCGGCGCCTCAAACTCGCCCAGCGCGATGACGCCATCGCCCGCGGATTCGACCTGATGGAGTGGACCTTCGATCCCCTTGAGATCCGCAACGCCCACCTGAACATAGCGCGGCTCGGAGTCATCGTCCGGCGCTACGAACCCGATTTCTACGGCCCCTCGTCTTCCCCGTTGCAGGGTGGCCTGCCAACCGATAGGCTCTACGCAGAATGGTGGCTGCGTTCCAGCCGGGTCGCGAGTATACTTCGCGGTGAAGCCCAAACAACGGAAATACTGGAACGCGTTACCGTCCCGCACGCCATCTACCAGTGGAAGCAGGACGATCAGCAAAGAGACTTGGCGCGAGCTACGCAGAGCTACAATCGCGAAGCACTGCAGTCGGCATTTCGTCGTGGCCTCGCAGTCGTCGGCTACGATCGCGACGCCCAGGGCAACGGCAGTTTTCTTCTTGGCCAGTGGAATGAAACTTTGAGCAAGTAGCAACATCCAAGCTGGAAAAGAGGGAATCCTCTCCCTCGGCAATTCGACTTTCGCACCAACAGAAAGACAAGGACCGTACATGCTTAACATCGATGCCATTCACATGCGCGAGATCAACATGCCGCTGGCTCACCCGTTTGAGACCAGCTTCGGCTTGACCATCAGCCGCCGCATTCTCCTGATCGAGCTCGAATCCGACGGCCTCACCGCCTGGGGCGAGTGTGTTGCAGGCGAGCACCCCTACTTCAGCGACGAAACAGTCGATACCGCCTGGCTCATCACCGAAACTGAACTTGGCCCCAGTCTGCTCGAAGCCGACATCGAGCGCGGCGGAAGCTGTCCGAATATCTTCCGCCAAGTGCGCGGTCACCGCATGGCCAAGGCCGCGCTGGAAAACGCTGTCTGGGACCTCGAAGCTCAGGTTGAAGGAGTCTCGCTTGCGGAACTTCTCGGCGGCACTCGCGCCGTCATTCCCTGCGGCGTATCCATCGGCATCCAGCCATCGCTTCAGCAATTAATGGACAAGATCGTAACCGAACTAGCCGCGGGCTATCAGCGCATCAAATTGAAGTGCAAACCCGGCTGGGACAACAAAATCTTCGAGGCCGTTCGCAAGCGCTGGCCCGATATCACCCTAAGCTGCGACGCCAACTCCGCCTACCGAATGAAGGACCTCGACCACATCACCAGTTGGGACCAGTTCAATCTGCTCATGATCGAACAGCCCCTCTGGTACGACGATTTTTACTTCCACGCGATGCTGCAGAAGCGTCTGGAAACCCCCATTTGCCTCGACGAATCCATTCGCAACCGCCGCGACGCCCTCGCCGCAATCGATACGGAGTCCTGTCGCATCATCAACATCAAGGTCGGTCGCGTCGGCGGTTTCAGCGAGGCGATCGCCGTCCACAATGCTGCTGAAGAGCGCGGCATCCCGGTCTGGTGCGGCGGCATGCTGGAGACCGGCATAGGCCGCTCTCACAACATCGCCTTATCCTCGCTGCCGAACTTCTCGCTTCCCGGCGACGTATCTGCCTCAAGTCGCTACTGGGCCCAGGACATCATCGAGCCGGAGGTCACCGTCTCCCCCAAGGGAGAGATCACCGTCCCGACTTCAGTCGGCCGCGGTTTCGAAGTGCAGCGCGATCGCATCGAGGCTCTTACAGTTCGCCGGCAGACGCTCTTCGCCAAGGCCCGCGTCACTGCCTGACCAGCATTCATCGCTCCGGCAGCGGAGTCGCCAGCAGCATACGAATCGCATCCTGATAGCTCATGGGCTCGAGTGTCTGGAATCCGCTCGCCTTGGCGCTCGAGCGGATGTTCAACGTCTTGACCATCAGCGCGCGCACGCTCAGTTGCATGGAAAAATCAGTGAAAATCCAGCGATTGCCACCTACGTTCGTCTGGTTCATCACGATAGTGCCGCCTGGATAAATGTGAGCCAGCATCCCCCAGCCGAAGTTCACAGGGTGGAAGATCTTCCCTTCCATGCGAACCACATAGCGTGTCTTTGCATCAATCCATACCCGCCCCTCAAGTCCGGTCAGCGCCTCAGCCTCAGTTGTTGGTGGAACCCATTTCGGGTTCGGCCTGTAATCCAGAACAATCTCCAGCGCCCCGCCGTTTCGGCCTGACTGTGGCTGGCCTGGCGTATAGGTGTTGATCATCGCGTCGGGCATCATTGGCACCATGGTGTCCGCCATCTTCTTCTCCAACTCGCTGTTCTTGACATGTTTGAAGTAGGTTGCGGGCGAAGCGATCATGTCGTTCAATCGTTGCCGTTCCGCTTTATCCTGATCCGCCGTCAGAGGTTTACCATCCTTTAGAATCAGACGCGCCACCGTACCATCTTTGCTTTCAATGACGTCGCGAACCTGCGCACCCTTTTCATTCACTGTCTCCATGCGATATCGCAGATAGGAGTCCTTATGATGAAGCGCCACTAACTCGTTCGCCGCAGCATCCACCACCCACGAGCGTGGCGGAATCGACAGCAGCGACGCGTCTCCCCCGCCGTCCCCCGAACTCTGCGCCACCGCCGGTCCGCTGGCAATCGCATTCAACAGGAGAAAAAATCCAATGACGTGAACTCCCCGCCGGCTTTTCCGCGCAGCAATCTCTCCTGTCCGAAGCGCACAGCGACGAAAAAAGCCATGCGCTACCGAAGCAATTCCTGCCAACCCGCACCCCTCTCCTGCATTATCTGCCTGCTCAACCTATCCTAGGTAAGACGCTAAAGGTGCGCCAAAGGTTAAGCAAGTTGCCTCACGACATGAGCTTGGGTATAGTTCGGGCAAGACGCATCTAACCCACACAGGACGCACGGGAGAAAAAAATTGATAAAGCCAGCAGAAGGTTCCACCGTCATCGGTAAGTCGGTGATCATCCGGGGAGAGCTCTCCGGCAAAGAAGATCTCTACATCGACGGAGATGTCGAAGGAACCGTCACCCTCCCGGAAAGTCGCCTCACAATCGGCCCCAACGCTCAGGTCCGTGCCGATGTCAACGCCCAGGAAGTCATCATCTTCGGAAGCCTCACCGGCAATATCTCCTCCAGCGGCCGAGTTGATCTGCGTCAGTCGGCCATTGTCAAGGGAGACATCCTTGCAGGCAGGCTCTCAATCGAAGAAAGCGCTGTCTTGTCCGGCAAGGTTGAGTTGAAGCCTGCCTCCGACGCTGCGAAGCCTTCGCCAGCAGATAAAGTTTCCGCGCCCGCTACTGCTTCGGTGCCTGTTGCTGCGTCAGCGCCTGTTCCGTCGAGCGCATCTCTTTTTCCTCAACCAAAGGCTTAGATCAGAAAGGGAAGCAGGCGGATGCGCAGCCCGTTCGGCAGTAGCGATAGTTCAGGTAGTTCCAAAGGTGAGTCCGGTCGTGTGCCTCGTCACTCGAGTGGGTGGAATGAGTTATTGAAGCACCTGCGTTCGCAGGAATCACTCCGCATCCTCGATATCGGGCCCACCTCCTCCACCAACATTAACTACATTACGGGCCTCGGCCACAGCATCTACATGGCCAACGTGGTGGAAGAAGCATCGAAACCGGAATATCGAGTCCCAGGCGAATCGGGAGAGGAGTCCCGATTTGACGTCGACCGATTTCTTGAAAGCAATCTGAACTTCTCCGGTCGAATGTTTGACGTCGTTATCTTCTGGGACACGGCGGACTATCTGCCGGAGCCCCTCGTCGCTCCAGTTCTTTCCCGCATTCACAACGTCCTGCAACCCGGTGGCCTGATGCTTGCATTCTTCCATCAGACCTCGACTCCGGACACCCATTTTTGTAGATACCACCTCACCGATACCGATGTCGTCGAAATACAGCGGGCAGGGAACTATCCGATAGTCAATATCTATAACAATCGCAAAATTGAGAACATGCTAAATGAGTTCAGTAACTATCGGTTCTTCCTCGCGAAGGATAGCCTGCGCGAAGTCATCATTACCCGGTAATTTCTGGCTGGTCCAGGCATCTCCATTCGGGGGGCAACAGGAAAAAACGCAGGCGACCTAGATTCGGTCGCCTGCGTTTTTGCATCGCTAAATTTTCCCGGCTAGCCCTTTCCGTTCTGCTTCCGGCGCTCCGCCCACCGCTTCTTCATGGCTTCCGCAATTCTCTTTCGACCCTCGGGGCTCAGTTTGCGTTTGCGAGGTGCCTTCGCTGATGCGGCGTTCTTGCTTCCTTTGGGACGCCCCCGGCCTGGGCGCGCGGCGGGCGCGGATGCGCCGCCGAGAAGCGCTCGTGCCTGTTGTAACTTCGAGATCTGCGCGTCAATCTCCGCAATAATTCGGTTAACTTCCACGTATTACCTCCAGTTGATGTTGACAGGTCGAGTTACTCGGCGGGATTCTCGTAATTCCATTCTTCACATCAAGCTAACGATACAGAATGAACGGACAACATGGCAAATAACTTAGTAAGTAAGGAACTAAGTCACATTTGTCGAACTGGTACTGTGATTTTCTTCGGTCTTTACATCTGAAGATGGAGACTGAATCGCATAGCCTGGGCCCACTTCATCCAACTCTTCGAACCGCAATCCCCCAAGACCGTGACGATGGTGGCTTTCGTCCATGCACTTTTGCAGATCCCGGAGTGTCCCCTGTTTGTCCCGAGCAAACTCAGCCTCCATGCGGGTCAGCGCATAAGTCAAAATATCGCTGTGGTGCAGGTCCTGCATATCAGGCGCACGCCGCATGTTGAGCCACAGGCGGTGGACGAGTTGCACCTCGTGCGGCTCAATCTTCGGAGCATGCGGACCGATATAAAAGTTGAGCGACGTGCCATCGGGTTTCACAACATAAAAAGTAAACTGTCGTTTCGGCTCAGGCAGCGCCTCCCAGGCCTGCCCTACGTGATAAGCCTGTTCTGCAGCCGTCAACTTAGTCGATAAGCCCGAAACTACAGCCGCTGCATCAAGCGAGTTAGCCGTCTGCACGAGAGCGGCAAAGATGTCGCCGGCGGGAACGACAAGCAAAGAGATATGTTTTCCAAAGCTCTCGGCCACGGAGACAGCCTTTGTGAACAGCATCTGCTCGTGTTCACTGAACAATTGCTCCGAAGCATCCACATACTCCGGGCCGCCCGCTCCCATCATCCGCGCAGCCAGCACCACAATATCCTGATCGTCCGTATTCGTGTGGGTCAGAGCCCACTTCAGCGCAAACGGAGCCGCCGAATCCCGCATCGTCACAACCACAGCGCCAGGACGGATCTCCAGCGCTTCGCGGCCAACATTATCCTGATGCTCTAGTTGAAAATGTTCCCTCATCTGGCGCGTAGCCAGGTCGTGTCTCCGCTTATTGTCTCTTTCGGATAAGGAAAAGATCACAAAAAATCCTGCTGCAAAAAGAATTCCGCTCACCGTAGCCACCGATTTGGTAAATAAATTTACGATTGCCGTTGTGAGCAGAACTAGAAATACCGAAAGTAGTCCAAAAGGTATTTCTGTCTTACCGATTTTTATGTTGAGTGGAACCTTCCATCCGCGCTCGCCTTTGTACTTCCACCGCAGAACAAGCATCGCCAGGGCGTTGAAGGTGAAACTCCAGATCACACCGAACGCATAAGCTTCACCCAACATGATCACGTTGCCGCGCGCTACGACAATCGTGAACATCTGCAAGCCAGCGACCAGATTTACAATTCGATAACTCGTCCCAAACTTGCGCTGCGGCTTTCGAAACCAGTCCGACAGCACGCCGTCCTCAGCAACGCGCATCAGCACACCGGTCGAGCCGACGATCGCCGTATTTACCGCGCCACCAAGAATCAGAAATCCGACAATTACAACAAAGATGCGGAATCCGATTCGCACAGCCAGAGGGCCCACCATAAACATGGCCATTCCCGCAATTAGGTTGTCGCGGTATAGCGGAACCCGTACCGAATCGGGAATCAGCATCACTGCAAGCATTGTGCCTATCCCGGTAAAGATGAAGCTGTAGATCGCAATCACGATCGCAGCGCGCTTCAGGTTCTTCAGCTTCGGATGTTCAATCTCGCGATTCACCTGCGCCAGAGACTCTTCGCCGCTCATCGCCAGCACGGAGTGACCAAACGCCATCAGTACCCCAAACAGCCCAAGCGACTTCGCAAACCCCGTTCCCTTCAAAAAGCCGAGCGCGTCCTGACTGAAAGTCAGATTGTTGGGGATAGGCAATGGCGGAAGATGCACTCCCTTGTGGATTGCAGAGAAGAATCCCCACGCCAGCAGGATCACGACCATTACTGTCGTAATCTTCATCACCTTCAGCGCCTTGTCGCTTGACTCTTCGATGCCCTTGGTGTTCTGCCACCAGAAATAAATCGTGATCAGCCCGGCGATCACCGCCGACGTTCCGTCAACGGGGAGTTGCCTTGCCGCTCCATCGTGATGCATCACCAGCATGCTCAGCCAGTGGTGCGCAGCGCACTGTCGCAGCAGTTCATTGAGCAATCCGACGATGTACTGTCCAGCCGAAACCCCTGAGATCGGCCCAGTAAGAACGTAGTCAAACATCAACGCTGACACGCTCAACTTGGCAAACGTTCCCCCCAGCGCCTCCTTCACGATCCGGTACACGCCGCCCCGCGTAAACATGCTGCAGCTTTCGACGTACACCGCCCGCACAGCGAAGCTGAACAGCATCACGCCCAGGATGAACCATGGCGCAGCCTTACCCACCGCCTCCTCGGCGATGCCGCCTGCATAAAAAGCCGAAGATCCAAGATCATTAAGAACAATCGCCGCTGCTCGCCAGAAAGAGATAAAGGTGAGCATCACCGACGAAGCCACCACCAGGCGGACGCGGTTCGATTGCGGCAAAGAGATAGTTTGTTTAGAGGCCATTATCGTTTCTAGTTAACAAAGCGTTCTGCCGAACTGAGGTTGCCGCCGCCCACCGTGAAATAGTGAAGCTGTTCCCCTTCACGGTTATTCCTCATCCTCCAGCAACTCCTTCAGATCCTCCGCAAAGCTCACGACAATAACCACGGCAGAGCCTGCCATCCCAAAAAAGAAGAGAGGCACCACAATCTTTGCAACGATATGAATTACGAAATCCATCACGGTAGATTGTATCTCCGAACTAGTTGCCAAATAACATAGCAATCATCTTGCCTATCTTTCCGCAATGTTAGACTTCAGACGCATGCGACAGATTCCCCTGCGTCTTTGGGCCATCGCCGTACTATCCGGCATCCTTCAGGTTTTACCCTTTCCCATCGCAGGACCCACGCCACTCTGGCGCACCGCCTTCTGTTGGATCGCTCTCCTGCCGCTGCTCTGGGCGCTGCTCGCTAACAATAAGACAGGGAATCCACTTACAGTCTTTCAGGGAACTCTTCTCGGCTACGCCTCCGGCATTACCTGGTACTTAGGCAACTGCTACTGGATCTACCAGACCATGTATCTCTACGGGGGTCTCCCAAAACCAGTCGCCGGCGGCATCCTCATCCTCTTCTGCCTCTACCTCGGGCTCTACCACGCGCTCTTCGGAACCTTAGTTAGCACCTTTCATCGTCGCTTCGGTCGCCAAACCGCTCTTCTCTTAGTCCCCTTCGCCTGGGTCGCCGTCGAACTCGCCCGCGCCCGCATCACTGGCCTCCCTTGGGACATTCTCGGCGTCGCCCAGGTCGACAACCCGCTCCTGACTCGCCTCGCACCCGTCACCGGAGCCTACGGTCTCTCCTTCATCATCGCCGCAGTCAACGCGCTCTGGCTCATCCGCATCCATATCCGCGAGCGGCGTTTCACTCGCCTCGTCCTCACCATCACCGGCGTGGCAATCATCGTTCTCTACATCGCGGGCCTGCGACTAATCGCAACCCCGAAGCCCGACCCGACCACCGCCACGGCTACCCTCGTTCAGGAGAACATCGAAGTAGGAGCCGCCAACACTGGCCCGCAACCCACCACTCAACAATTCCTCGACTCGTTCTCCTACCTCAGCCACTATCCATCTCAGACATTCCTGCTCGGCATCCCCGAACTCGCTGGCACACCTTCTGTCTACCTCATCCGCCAGCCATCCACCGCCGCCGAATCAGGCGACCCAAACGTCCCCGCCGCAACTCCAACCGACCTCATCGTCTGGCCCGAATCTCCAGCGCCTTTCTTTGACTTCGATCCTCAGTTCCGCGCAGCAATGTCAGGCCTTGCTCGCTCCTCGAAAACCCCTGTTATCGTCGACACCATTGGCCGAGAGCGCAGTACCTTGGACGAATCCGGCTATGCTCCGCGCAACAGGGCTTTGTTTATTAATGCCGATGGTACCTTCGCCGGCTCCTATGACAAGATGCACCTCGTTCCCTTCGGCGAGTACGTCCCCTACAAAAGCCTCTTCTCCTTCGCGAATAACCTCCTTCACGAAGCAGGCAACTTCGAGCCCGGCACGGAGCGCAGCGTCTTCACCACTGGCGGCCACAGCTACGGCATTTTCATTTGCTATGAATCCATCTTCGGAGATGAAATTCGCCAGTTCGCAAAGAATGGCGCCGAAGTTCTTATCAACGTCTCCAACGATGGATGGTACGGTGACACCAGCGCACCCTGGCAGCACCTCAACATGGCTCGTATGCGCGCCATAGAAAATCATCGCTGGATCCTTCGCGCTACAAACACTGGCGTAACCGCTGCCATCAATCCCTATGGCCGAGTCACTGCTGCCGCCCCGCGCCATCAGCGAACCAGCATCCGCGTCCACTTCGGCTATGAGCACGACCTCACCTTCTACTCCCGCTACGGCGATCTCTTCGCCTACGCCTGCGCTCTCCTCACCACTCTCGCCCTGGCCTTCGCTCTCAGGAACAAACTTGCCGTAAACTAGAATCCATGCTTACCGATCTCGAATACTCCTACTCCCCGGTCCGCGACAGAGTGCGCGATCTGCGGGAGTATCTTTGACTCCGCCCGACTTCGCCGCGATCTAGCCGTCATTGAAGAAAAAATCTCCGACCCCACCGTCTGGGCCGATGCCTCGCGTTCGCAGCCGCTCATGCGCGAGCGCAAACGCCTCGAGACCCTCCTCGCCGACGACGCCGAACTAGCTCGCCGCTCCGACGACATCGAGGCCTACTTCGAACTCGCCCGCGAAGGCGAGAACACCGAACCCGACCTCGCCCGTGAGATTCCTGCGCTCGTCGACTTCACCGAGAAGCTCGAATCCAAAACCATGCTCTCGGAGGAGACCGATCCTCTGAACGCTATCGTCGTCGTTCACCCCGGCGCCGGCGGAACCGAGTCCCAGGACTGGGCCGAGATGCTCATGCGCATGTACATCCGCTGGGGCGAGCGCCAGAACTTCAAAGTCGAGATCAACGAAGTCCAGGACGGCGACGAGGCCGGCATCAAATCCGCCACCTTCACCATCTCCGGTGACTTCGCCTTCGGCCTCCTCAACGGCGAAACCGGCGTCCATCGCCTCGTCCGCATCTCGCCCTTCGACTCCGCCAAGCGCCGCCACACCAGCTTCGCCAGCGTCTTCGTCTCGCCCGAAATCGACGACACCATCGTCATCGACATCAAGCCCGAAGACCTCCGCATCGACACCTACCGCTCCGGCGGCAAGGGCGGACAGCACGTCAACACAACCGACTCCGCCGTCCGCATCACCCACATCCCCACCGGCCTCGTAGCCGGCTGCCAGAACGAGCGCAGCCAGCACAAGAACAAAGAGAAGGCCATGAAGCTTCTCCGTTCCCGCCTCTACGAGTACGAGCTCGAAAAGAAAAAGGCCGTCAGCAAGAAACTCGAAGACTCCAAGCTCGACATCAAGTTCGGCTCGCAGATTCGCAGCTACGTCCTCCAGCCCTACCGCATGGCCAAAGACCTTCGCACCCGCGTTGAAGTAGGCGACGTAGACAAAGTCCTCGACGGCGACCTCGAACCCTTCATCCGCGGCTACCTCCGCATGCGCCGCGAGGGCAACTTCCCGGCGGAAACCGTAGAGGACGACATAAGCTAAATTCCCGTGGCCCTCTTGGTTTGTCATCCTTCGCCGCAGGCGGAGGATCTGCTGTTCCTGTTGCTTTTGCCTTTCCCTCTACCCCAAACGAGGGATACGAGCCCAAAACCACCCATGTCATTCTGGAATAAGTGGTTATCCATCAGCCGACGAGTAGGGCAACATGATGGAACCCTCCAGGAAAGGCTCATGATAAATCACGGCATTTTTCTGCTCTTCGCGATTCCAGCCCTTTGCATCGTCGTCGTAGCATTCGCTCAGTTCGGGGACGAAATGTTCAAGAAGAAGTTCATTATCGATCGCCGCAAAGCCCAGGATGAGAATTCTCGCTTCCGTCGCCGCTACAGTGACAGCCAATTACGTGCCCTCGATTCGAAAATTGACAGCTCAGGCTCCACAGATGATTCAACCCTGGAGACCTCCGGCAATCGTCGTTGACCCCATCACCCGCAAGTCCTTGTAACTAGCCAGCCTCCACTGCATCCAATAGAGGACGATGGAGGCCAGCAAGAGATGAGTGCAACCGAGCCAGCGGAAAAACCCCACACGAAAGACGAACAGGCCCCTTTACGCCAACAACTGATCGCCCTTCTTCGCGGAGGCCAGGCCCACACCACCTTCGACGAAGCCGTCAAAGACCTGCCGGCTAAACTCCGCGGCACCGTCCCGCCAAATCTCCCATACTCCGCCTGGCAGCTCCTCGAACATCTCCGCATCGCCCAGCTCGACATCATTAACTTCTCCGCACCCCCGACCGGCGGCTACCAACCCATGGAGTGGCCCGCAGACTACTGGCCCAAATCCCCCGAGCCGCCCTCCGACAAAGCCTGGGACCAATCCATCGCCGCCGTCCGCTCCGACCTCAAACGCTTCGAAGCCATCATCGAGAACCCAGCCTCCGATCTCTACAAAACCTTCCGCTGGGGTGACGGCCAGAACCTGCTCCGCGAAGCCCTCCTCCTCGCCGACCACAACGCCTACCACATCGGCGAACTCGTAGTCCTCCGCCGGCTGCTCAACGCGTGGCACAAGTAAACTCTGCATCAAATCCCCGCCGTCATCCTGAACGTAGTGAAGGATCCCCGCATTTGTCGTTTTATATAGCTCGTCGAAAGCTCGCAATTAAACTCAAGTCGTCCAGTAGGCAGAGAGAAAAATGAACGAACCCACCCTCATCCACTCCATGCTAGGCACCACGACAGCACAAAATCCCCGCACCATCGCCGTCATCGGCCTCTCCGAAGTCCCGTCCAAACCCAGCCACTACGTCTCCGTCTATATGCAGCAGAACGGCTACAAAATTTACCCCGTCAACCCCTCCATCCCCGAAGTCCTTGGCGAAAAATCCTACGCCACCCTCTCCGATCTCCCCATCAAACCCGACATCGTCAACGTCTTCCGTCTTCCCAAATTCATCCCAGCCATCGTCGAAGAGATGATCCAGCTCAAACTCCCCAACCTCTGGATCCAGCAGGGAATCATCAACCTCGAAGCCGCCGCCCGCGCCGAAGCCAGCGGCATCCACGTCGTCATGGACCGCTGCATCATGGTCGAACACCGCCACGCGACACTCCGCTGACAACCCCACCCATCCCAAGCCCTACAATTGAAAAGAATGAATACGGTTCGACCCATCTCCGCACTACTCCTGGCCTGCGCCCTCTTCTTCCATCCCACCGCCAACGCCCAGCTTCAGGTCGTTGGCGACGGAGGCCCCGGCCCCGTCAAGGCCCAGCACCTCACCGTCGAGCTCGTCTCCCTCTCACCCAGCATCGCCCCCGGAGGAACCCTCTACGCAGGCGCAGTCTTCACGCTCGAAGAGCACTGGCATGTCTACTGGATCAACGCCGGGGACGCTGGCGAACCGCCCACCATTAAATGGACTCTCCCCGAAGGCATCACCGCCGGTCCCATGCAATTCCCCATTCCGAGCCAGCTGCCCAACGGCCCCCTGATGGACTTCGGCTACGAAGACGAAGTAGCCTTTCCCGTCCAGCTCACCGCATCTCCAAATCTCAAACCCGGCCCCGTTCACCTCGACGCCGAAGTCGGCTGGATCGTATGCGAGCGCGTCTGCATCCCCGGCAAGGCTCATCTCGGCATCGACCTCACCGTCGATCCCACCGCTACCGCCCCATCCAAGCCCGTAGGCGCTCTAGGTGAAGCCCTAACCCTCATCCCCGGCCCACTTCCGCCAAACGACAAGTTCACCGTCACCGGCGGCGCCACCGACTTCGTCCTCACCCTCACCACCGGCAAGCGCGAAACCAACGCCGAGTTCTACCCCTTCAACGAAGAACAGATCGCCAACGCCGCACCCCAGCAGATCGAATCTCTCTCCGACGGGGTGCGCCTCCGTGTCCGGCGCTCCGAAGATCTCAAGACGCTCCCCGCCACCCTCCACGGCGTCTTCAAACTCTCTGACACCGTCGCCTACGACGTCACTGCGCCTGTAGTCCCCGGCGAAATCGCGCCAGCCGCCCACGCCAACAACCCGGGAACCACATCCAGCAGCGTCACCACGCTCACTGCCATCGGCCTCGCCTTTCTCGGCGGCATCATCCTCAACCTGATGCCCTGCGTCTTCCCCGTACTCTTCCTCAAAGGCCTCGCTCTCCTGCACTCCTCCAATCAGGAACGCAAACACATCCGCAGCCATGGCCTCGTCTACACCCTCGGCATCCTCGTCTCCTTCTGGCTCATCGTCGCAGTACTCCTCGCCCTCCGCGCCGGAGGCAGCCAGGCCGGATGGGGCTTCCAACTTCAGTCCCCCATCTTCCTCACCCTTCTCGCAGCCGGCATCTTCTTCTTCGCCCTCTCGCTCGCTGGCCTCTTCGACATCGGTCTCTCCCTCACCAGCGTAGGCGGCGAACTCGCGCAGAAGCAGGGCTACACCGGAAGCTTCTTCACCGGAGTCCTCGCGACCGTAGTCGCTACCCCATGCACGGCCCCGCTCATGGGAGCAGCCATCGGCTTCGCCCTCGCCCAGCCCGCCGCCATCACATTCGCTGTCTTCACGGCCCTCGCCCTCGGCCTCGCCGCACCGTATCTCCTCCTCAGCCTCCAGCCCGCATGGACCCGCATGCTCCCTCGTCCCGGCGCCTGGATGGAGATCTTCAAACAGATCACAGCCGTCATCTTCTTCGCCACCGTCATCTGGCTCACCTACGTCTACGGCTCGCTCTTCTCCGGTGGCTCCACTCCAAACCAGGACATCTATCACGTCGCCCTCCTTCTCGGCTGCTTCCTCATGCTCACCATCGCCGGATGGGTCCTCGGCAAGTGGCCCGCCCGCTGGACCAGCACCATCGCTGCGATCCTCATCGTCGTCCTGGGCCTCGCCATCCCGCTCTACCAACCAAAAGACACCAACCTCGTATGGGCTCCGTACTCTCAACAAGCGCTCGACCAGGCCCGAGCCGCCGGCCACCCCGTCTTCATCGACTTCACCGCCGCCTGGTGCCTCAGCTGCCAGGTCAACGAGCGCCTCGTCCTGAAATCCGCCGACGTCCAGCACCAGTTCAGCAAAAACAACGTTACCCTCCTTCGCGCCGACTGGACCCAGTACGACCCCGCCATCACCCAGCAGCTAGCCTCCGTCAACCGCAGCGGAGTCCCCACCTACGTCATCTACCCGGCGCTAGTAAACTCCGCCCCCGACGTCTTGCCCGAGCTACTCACCAAAGACATCGTCCTCACCGCCCTCGAAAAGGACACCAAAAAATAATCGCGCCTGCCGCAGAAAAAAGCACGATCCGCTGAGCAGTGGTTTGTCTCCCGGCAAACCCAATCCGCATGCTAAGTTCTCAACATGCCCCTCATGCGGAACTCTTTGCTGATCGCCGCCCTCGTCGCGTCTCCACTCGTGCTCATCGCGCAAACAACTCCGCCGCAAGCAGCAAAGGCTTACACCACCCCGCGTCAATCCGAACTCACCCAGCAGTTCTCCGACTTCCTCGCCATCCCCAACGTAGCCGCCGATCCCGCCAACCTCCGCAAGAACGCCGAATTCCTCGTCACCCAACTCCAGCAGCGCGGAGCCGAAGCCAAACTCCTCACCGCCCCCGGCCTTCCCGCCACAACCCCGCCCGTAGTCTGGGGCGAGATCAAAACCCCCGGCGCCAAACGCACCATCGTCTTCTACGCCCACTACGACGGCCAGCCCGTCACCCCATCCGAGTGGGACACCGGCCAACCCTTCACTCCCGTCATCAAGCAAGTCGACGGCGAACCCCGCATCTACGCCCGCGGAGCCGGCGACGACAAAGCCGCAATCTTCGCCCAGCTCACCGCCCTCAGCGCCCTCCAGGCCGCGCACATCCCCCTCCAATCCAACATCCGCTTCGTGTGGGAAGGCGAAGAAGAAGCCGGCTCCGCCCACCTCGAACAAATCCTCATGGCCAACCGCGACCTCATCCACGGAGACATCTGGCTAGTCTGCGACGGCCCCGTCGATCAGACCCGCCGCCAGACCCTCATCTTCGGCGCACGCGGCGACGCCCACCTCCAGATCACCGTCTACGGTCCCGACCACGCCCTCCACAGCGGCCACTACGGCAACTGGGCGCCCAACCCCGCGCTCATGCTCGTCCAGCTCCTCGCCGGCATGAAAGACGCCGACGGCCACGTCCTCATCCCGCACTTCTACGACGGCATCGTCCCCCTCGGCCCCATCGAAAAGAAGGCCCTCGCCGAAGCCCCCGTCAACGACGAGATGCTCCGCAACGAATTCGTCCTCGGCCACACCGACGGCGGCGGCAAACATCTCCTCGAACTCCTCAACGAGCCCTCCCTCAACATCAACGGCATCTCCTCCGGCCAAACCGGCTCCCACTCCACCAACGCCATCCCCACCACCGCCACAGCCAACCTCGACCTTCGCCTCGTCGTAGGCATCGACCCCAAAACCCAGCAGCAGCGAGTCATCGACTACATCCGTTCGCAGGGCTACTTCATCACCGAAACCCCAGCCACGCGCGAAGAACGCCTCACTCACCCCAAAGTCGCCTACATCCAGGCAGAAGGAGGCGAGCCAGCCTCCCGCACCCCAATGGACCTCCCCATCGCCGCCGACGTCATCCACGCCATCGAAACCGCCCGCGGCAAAATCATCCTTCTCCCAACCTTCGGCGGCACCGTCCCGCTCGACGCCATGGAGCGAGCCGCCCAAACCCGCACCATCACCGTCCCCATCGCCAACCACGACGACAACCAGCACGCCGCCAACGAAAACCTCCGCCTGCAAAACCTCTGGGACGGAGCAGAAACCATGGCCGCCCTCATCGCCATGCCGTAGCGACATCTATATCCGAGGATGTCGTCGCTGAATGCAGAGCCTGAGATGTCGTCATCCTGAACGCAGTGAAGGATCCCCGCATTTGTTCTTGCTGTTGCCGTTGTCTTACCTATCTTTGACCAGACTCCAAAGCCCGGGTGCCCCATCCTTCGCGCTTTTGTGAAGGGTGGGAATGTAAAATCCTTCCCGCGCCGCGTCGCTCGCGGCCGCGAGCTTGCATCCCAACCCAACTCATCGCAAAATATCCCCAGAAAGCAGTTGTGGAGGAGCCACCATGTCCCACCGCAAACTACTAGCTCTCGCCCTAACCCTCACCACAATCCCAGCCATAGCCGTAGCCCCCGGCACCACAGCCCCAGACTTCAAAGGAACCGACTCCAACGGCACCCAGCACAGCCTCTCCGAATACCGAGGCAAATACGTAGTCCTCGAGTGGGCCAACAAAGGCTGCCCCTACGATCAGAAGCACTACCTGAGCGGCAGCATGGAAAACCTCCAGAAAGAATGGACCGCTAAAGGAGTCATCTGGCTCTCCGTCATCTCCTCAGCCCCCGGCGAACAAGGCTACGTCAACGCCGCACAGGAGAACGAATACATCAGGAACATGCACGTGGCATCCACCGCAGTCCTCCTCGACCCTACCGGAGCCATCGGCCATCTCTACGAAGCCAAAACCACCCCACACATGTTCGTCATCGACCCCACAGGTAAACTCATCTACGAGGGAGCCATCGACAACAAACCCACCACCGACCAGGCCGATCTGAAAGGCGCGCAAAACTACCTAAACGACGCACTAAACGCCTCGATGTCAGGCAAACCTATAGCCGTTCAAAGCACCCGCCCCTACGGCTGCAGCGTCAAATACGCTCATTAGGGGCGTCAAGACAGATCACACCTGAGCAAGCAGTTGCTTGGAAGGTTCATATGCAATCTTCCAGCCAGCAAAACACTCAAGAATACCGCAGGAAGAATAACGTTCCCCAACGTAAAGCCACCGAACTTCGCCGTCTTCGTATAACGAGAACCGGACCCCAATGTTGGCGGAAGTCGAGCCGCACTCAATGCATTTCCATCCCAGCGGCTGGGAATCGTCCCAATATTCCTCGCTGTCGCAGATGAAGTGAGCGTTTGCGCACGTTAAACACCCTCGAGATCGGCAAGAGGTTGAGCGGGGGGAAAACTTTTTCTCAGAGATGCGCATCTTATAGATTTTCTACAATCCTTAGAAACAAGGCCTTTAACTGGTAAAACAACCAGTATCCGGCAGCTTTGTGGAATGGTATTTTTCCTGTATTGCGTTACAGAAAGACCCGTTGTTGGAACGCTAATGGCCTCGATGTCGAAATTTCCCCGGTGGGAGAGTGAGCGATATGAAGCGTTGCAATCTGGGTCTTGCAATGTGGTTAGTGGTGGCGTTGGCCGCGAGAAGCGCGCATGGCAACGTCGCGCTTCTGGTTGAGGAGCCGTATGGATTGTTCGGCGGCGTCAATCCCACGGGCCATTCGGCAATCTATCTGAATCGTGTGTGCGCTGAATCGCCGACTGTGTTGCGCCGGTGCGAGCCCGGCGAGGCCGGAGTGGTGATCAGCCGCTATTCCGGTATTCGAAAACTTGATTGGGTTGCCATACCGTTGCTGCCGTATCTCTACGCTGTCGAACGGGCGGAGGATGTGCCCGAGTGGGCCGCAAAGAGCGAGGTCGCGAGGATGCGGGAAGAATACGCCGAAGCTCATCTGGGAGATCTAACTTCTACTACCCAGGGGGCGGACAAGAAGAAGGTTTGGCCTCAACTGTTGGGCGTGGCGTATACCCGAAAGATTTACAGCTTCGAGGTGGAGACTGATGAAGCACAAGATGACAATCTGATCGCCGAATTCAACAGCCGTGGGAACGAGAGTCACTTCAATCTTTTTACGAAGAACTGCGCCGACTTTTCACGAACTGTTCTCAATTTCTATTTTCCGGGAGCAGTACACCGGAGCATCACGGCAGATGTGGGAATTACAACGCCCAAACAGATTGCCAAGGCATTCGCGAATTACGCGCATCATCACGAATCGCTTGAATTCAGGAAATTCGTGATTCCACAGGTGCCGGGCGACACGGCGCGAAGTCATATGCCCCGAGGCGTGCTCGAGTCGCTTGTGAAGACGAAGGGGTACGTGGTTCCCATTGCCATTCTTCAGCCTTATGTCATGGTTGGTATCGCGGCCACATATCTGACAAGTGGGCGCTTCCAACTGGCGAAGAACTCCCCGGCGATTCCTGTGATGGATCAGGTCTACACGCTGGTGAGCGGCAAGCCCGATGACGTCGCGTTGACGATGCCTTAGTAGCCGTTGGCGATGAGGTATTGCTCGGTGAGGGTGAATTTTTCGTGCGTACGCTGGTGACGTTCAGCGTATTTGCCGAGGACATCAACTTCGATGTTGAGCGGGGCGCCGGGGGGAAGGGAGTGGAGACTGGTGGCGGCGTAGGTGTGGGGGATGATGGCGATCTCGACTTCGTTGCCGAGGATCGAGGCGACGGTGAGGCTGATGCCTTCGATGGTGATGGAACCTTGCGGGACGACGTAGCGGGTGAGGGATTCGGGGATCCGGAGGCGGAGCCGCCAGTCGGAAGTTTTGGGTGCCGAAGGTGTGATTGGGATCAGGGAGAGTAGAGTGCCGGTGCCGTCGACATGGCCCTGGACGACGTGGCCTCCGAGGGGCGAGCCGGCGGGAGTGGGCAGCTCGAGGTTGAGGATGGCATCGGGCTTGAGATTGGCCAGGGTGGTGCGGGCGATGGTCTCGGCTGCGAGGTCGGCGGAGAAGCGCGGGGGGAAGGCATTGGGCTCGATGCTGAGGGCGGTGAGGCAGACGCCGTTGACCGCGATGCTGTCGCCCGTGTTGAGGCGTGCGGTGAGCGAGGGTGAGGCGATAGTGATGCGCGTGGCGCCGTCGGTGGGCGTAACGGCGAGAAGAGCGCCGGTGGTTTCGATTAGGCCGGTGAACATAATTTCAGGATACAGATGTTAGTTCTCGACTGTCAGTTCTCAGATGGTCGCCAGGGGTCGTGGAGGTAGCCGGTTACGCATTGGTCGGGGCCGTAACTGGCCCGGGTGATGTGAGTGAGGGAGCGTTCTAGTTTCGTTGGAGAGATGTCTTGCGCGAATGGAATGGCCTGACCGCCGAGTTCGGTCGGTGCGTAGATTAAGACCACCTTGTCGACGAGGTTCTGGTGGAGGAAGGATGCGTTGAGGTGCGATCCACATTCGAGGAGAAGGCTGAGGATGTCGCGGTCGGCGATATAGGACAGTACAGCGGGAAGGCTGAGACGTCCGTCGTGGTCAGGGACTCGGTCGACTTCTACGTTGAGTTCGCCGAGGGCAGAGGCTTTTGAGGTCGGAGCGGAGAAGCCACAGAGAATGAGGAGGTCGGACGCAGATGCGCAGTCACTTTTGACAGAGCGAACAAGCTGCGAGTCGAGCGGTATGCGGAGGTGGGTGTCGAGGATTACGCGGAGGAGTGGGCGGCGGCGCGGTTCGCGTTTGGGGCCTAGCACTCCGCTGCGGTCGGTGAGGAGGGGGTTGTCGGCAAGGACAGTGCCGATGCCAGTGAGGACGGCATCGCTGGCGTGGCGGAGAAGTTGAACTTCGTGGCGGGCTGCGGGGCCGGTGAGCCAGTGGGGTTGATTGGGGGTGCGTGATGCGGGCTGCGGCGCGAGTTTGCCGTCGCTGGAGAGCGCGGCTTTTAGGGTGACAAAGGGTGTGCGTGTGCGGATGTAGTGGGCGAAGGCTTCGTTGAGGTCGCGGGCCTGTTGCTGGAGGACGCCCAAGGTGACTTCGATTCCGGCGGAGCGAAGTTTTTGGATGCCCTGACCGCTTACTTGAGGATTGGGATCTTGGGTGGCGATGACGCAGCGGGCGATGCCGGCGGCGATGAGGGAGTCAGCGCAGGGAGGCGTGCGGCCGTGGTGGCTGCAGGGCTCGAGCGTGACGTAGGCGGTGGCTCCACGGGGAGACAGGCCGTGGGCGGCGGCTTGCTTGAGCGCTACGATCTCGGCGTGGTCGCGGTTGTCGTAGAGGTGGGCGCCTTCGCCGATGATTTCGCCATCGTTGACGAGGACGCAGCCAACCTGGGGGTTGGGTGAGGCGAGGGCGATGGTTTCGGCGGCGAGTTTTAGGGCTTGCCGCATGAAGGCTTCGTCGTGCGTGGGTGCTGCGTTGGACGGCATCACTTCGAGGATAACGGGTTTGGCGGAATGCAGGGTCAAATGCTACAACTTAGGCCATGCGAACGGAACCAGCCATGTTGACGCCGCGGGAGGCCGCACGGTTGCTGGGGGTGAGCTACGCGACCGTGAAGCAATGGATACTGAGCGGCAAGCTGAAGACGGTTCAGACGCCGGGCGGACATCATCGTTTGCCGGAGTATTCGCTGCGGCCGTTTCTGATGAAGGACAAGTTGAAGCCGGAGGCTGAGTCGCGGGAGCGGTATCGCCGTGTGAGCGGAAGGAATCAGCTTTCGGGCAAGGTGGTCAGTATCCGGATTGAAGGGCTCCTTGCGGAGGTTGTGCTTGCTGTTGGCGACGCGCATGTGACCGCGATCATTACCGCGAGTGCGGTTCGGGAGCTGCAGTTGAAGAAGGGTGATAGTGCGGCTGCTCTTATCAAGTCGACAGACGTGATGATCGAGCGGCTGGATGAGCCTGGGTCTTAGCGGACTGAGCTAAGGCGGTAACGGCGATCGATGGGGCCTCTTTCCGGGGGGGGAAGTGCGCTTCGGGGCAGAACGCGAATCGTTTGACTATACGTATTGAAACGACTAAATTCGAGGTCATCGGCACATGATTCTTTCGGCTGATGTCGACCTTCCCAGCCTGTTGTCGATCTCGTTCTTATCTCCTATTCGGTCACCGTGGATTTTCACGGCGAGCGCGCTTGAGGGGCGGCCTTCTATGAAGCTTTTTTGTGTCTTGTTGACGATATTTTATCTCAGTTGGATTAGCGGACCTTGTGCCTTCGCACAGATTGCGGCCAATCTTCGGGGACGAGTTGTTGATCCGTCCGGCGCGGGAGTTCCCAACGCCAATGTTGAGTTGATCGAGTCCGCGAAGAACGTGCATCTATCGACGACGACCTCAAGTACCGGCGACTATCTTTTTACGAACCTGAATCCGGGGACGTACAGTCTGGTCGTGAAGGCCTCTGGCTTCAAAACGCAGGAGCGTACGAGCATCACTGCGGCCGTAGGGCAGACCGTAAGTGCAGATCTCACGCTGAGCCTTGGCGGAAGCCAGGAAACGGTGACGGTCAACAGCGACTATCCGGTAATGCAAGTTGGGACGAGTGATATTCAGACCAACATTTCCGGGGCGACGATTGCTGCGATGCCTCTAAATACACGCAATTTCATTCAGCTTTCACAGCTTGCTCCCGGGGTTGAACTGCCGCCAGGGACGGTGCTGCCGCGCATTAATGGAGGACGTCCGAGGACGAACGAGTATCTCTACGATGGAATCTCGGCGCTGCAACCCGAGCCGGGGCAGGTGGCGTACTTTCCCATTCTCGACGACATTCAGGAGTTTACGATCCAGGCAAACAACGTGGCGGCGGAGTTTGGCCGGTTCAACGGCGGGGTGGTGAACGTCGCGACCCGGTCTGGTTCGAATGCGCTTCATGGGAGCTTGTTTGAGTATTTTCGCAACGAAGATCTGAACTCGCGCAATTACTTTTCTGCTGCGCCGGCCAGGAAGCCGGAGTACCGGCGCAATCTGTATGGCGCAACGCTGGGCGCTCCGATTATTCACGACAAACTTTTCTTCTTTGGCGACTACCAGGGCGTGAAGCAGTTGATTGGAAAGACCGTTATCTCGACGATTCCGACGCTGGCGATGCGTCAGGGAATCTTTACTGGAGTTTCGAAGATTTTTGATCCAACGACGACGCAGATAGTGGATGGAGTGTTTGTGCGCAAGGAATTTCCGAACGATGTGATCAACGTACCCTTTGATTCGGCAGCGGCAGTCGTTGCTGGCGCGATACCCAACACCGACTACAACGGGTGCAGCGAACAATTACTCGCGCACTGCAAATGACTCGGACCATCAGAATCAGTTCGATGTTCGCGTAGATGGGGTATTCCGGGACCGCGATCGTGCTTTTGGACGGTACACCTACTACAACGAAGTGGAGCAGCCGATCACGTTTCTTCCTGATGGCAGCGGACCTCCAGTGACGGGGGTTTTGGGGACGGGCAGCGTAGCGGGGTTGTCGAATGTGCTGGGCCAACAAGCCGTGTTTAACGAGACGCATACTTTTTCTCCGCGGATGCTGAATAACCTTGCGGTGGGCTATACGCGCCGGGGTAACACGGTTGTGGGGCCGACCCTTGGGACTACCGCTTCTTCTGCGCTCGGTATTCCGGGGATACCTACGAACGCCGCGTTCAACAATGCGCTGCCGCTGTTTACGCTTGCGGGGATTCAGCAGCTTGGGCCTTCGGCGAGCACGTTTGCGCAGTTCCAGACGGCGGTGTGGCAGATGGTGGATATGGTCACCTATACGAAGGGCGCGCACGCGATCAAGGCGGGACTCGATTTCAGGTGGTATCAGCTGAATACGGTGTCTCCGCCAAACCCTACGGGCTCGTTTGCTTTTACTACGACGGGTACGGACCAGCAGGGCGTGACGAACAGCGGCAACTCGGTTGCGAGCTTTTTGCTGGGCCAGGTGGATACGTTTCAGATTGACCTGCAGGAGAGCAAGATTCGTCCGCGCGACATGATCGAGGAATATTTTGTGCAGGACGACTGGAAAGCTTCGCCGCGGCTGACATTGAATATTGGCGCGCGCTGGACGCTGGCCTTTCCTTCGGTAGAGAAGACAAATCAGGGGGCAGTTTTCAACCTTGGGACGCAGCAGTTGGATTACCTGGGACAGAACGGCAACTCGCGCAGCGCTCGCGAGTTGCATTATGGCAATGTAGCGCCGCGAATCGGTTTCTCTTACATGGCGACACCGAAGACTGTTGTGCGGTCCGGGTTTGGGATCGTCTTTATCGACCAGTCGGGGATCACGACGCCGTTTACTACGCCGCAGTTTCCGTTTATCCAAAACGTAGTGCAGAAGACGCAGGACGGTATCAACGCGGCGTTCGGTCTGTCAGGCGGACCGTCGGTCGCGCCGATTCCGCTTACGCCGGATGCGGGACTTGGGCAGAGTGTTTATACGGCGAAGAAGACTGCGGGGTCAGGGTATGTGGAGCAGTGGAACCTGGCGGTGCAGCGGTCGATTACAAATAACATGTCGGCTGAGATCGCTTATGTGGGTTCGCATATTGTGCACGTGGGTATTCCCGACTCAAATCTCAATCAGTTGACGACCTCTCAACTTTCGCAGGGACCGTCGCTGCTGACGCAGGTGGCGAACCCCTACTATGGGCAGATCCCGATTTCGAGTTCGATCGGGACGAAGACGGTGGCACAGGCGCAGCTGTCTGAAGCCGTATCCACGGTTCGTCAACATTGCGACCTACAGAAACAATAGCGGTACGACGAACTACAACGCGATCGAGACGAAGGTGGAGCAGAGATTTTCGCATGGGACTTCTTTTATCTTTGCCTATACGCATTCGAAGCTGATCGATGACGCTTCGTCGGTGTTCTCGTCTACTGTGCTTTCATCACCGAACTCGAGCAGCTTGATTGCGGCGGATACGTTTCGGCCTTATCTGGAGCGCGATTCGTCGAACGGTGACATGCCGAATGTGACTTCGTTCACCGGGATCTATGATCTGCCGGCGGGACGGGGGCATCGGTTTGCTTCGACGGGCTTGGGGAATGCGGTACTGGGTGGGTGGTCCCTGAATGCTATTTTGCTGCTGCAGTCGGGTATGCCGGTGACGGTGACGCAGGCGACGAACAACAATGCGTTTGCGGGGTTTTCATTGCAGCGGCCTAATATCATCGGGAACCCTAGTCTTCCACCGAGCCAACGGACGCCGGCGCATTATTTCAACACTGCGGCTTTTGCTGCTGCACCGCAGTTTTTCATCGGCACGGCCTCGCGGAACCCGGTGCGGGGACCTGCTTATCGTGACCTGGACTTTGCGCTGGTGAAGAACACGAAGGTTTTTCGCGAGACGGACCTGCAGTTCCGGGCGGAGGTGTTCAATATTACGAATACGCCTGCGTTTTCGCAGCCGAATGGAAGCTTTGGGTCTGCGGCGTTTGCGAGCATTACAAGCACGACGACTGATCCGCGGGTGGTGCAGTTTGCGCTTCGGTTGAGCCGGTAAGGGGCGTCGAGTTCCCCGTCGCTAGTCGAGGAGGGAGTCGACGAAGGAGTCGCTGTCGAAGGGGATTATGTCTTCGAGCTTCTCTCCGGTGCCTGCGTAGACGACTGGAAGCTTGAGTTCGGTCGCGATGGCGAGGACGATGCCGCCTTTTGCAGTGCCGTCGAGTTTGGTGAGGACGATGCCGGTGACGCGGGCAGCTTCGGTGAAGAGGCGGGCCTGTTGTAGGCCGTTCTGGCCGGTGGTGGCGTCCATGACGAGGAGGGTTTGGTGCGGGGCGCCGGGGATGAGCTTTTCGGCGGTGCGGCGCATCTTGTCGAGCTCTTTCATGAGGTCGGTCTTGGTGTGGAGACGGCCGGCAGTGTCGACGATGAGGATGTCTGTGGACCGGGATTTGGCGGCGACGCAGGCGTCGTAGAGAGCGGCTGAGGGGTCGCCACCTTGTTTGGTCTTGATGATCTGGACGTTGGAGCGCTGGGCCCAGACTTCGAGTTGTTCGATGGCTGCGGCGCGGAACGTATCGGCCGCGCAGAGCAGGACGGAGCGTGCCGCCCCATCTTTTCCGGCGGTGAAATAGGCGGCGAGCTTGCCGGTCGTAGTGGTTTTTCCGGTTCCGTTAACTCCCACCATCATGATGACTTCGGGTGGAGCAGACGGATGGTAGATGGGGCGGGTTACGTTGTCGAGGATTTGCCTAAGCTCGGCTTTGAGGAGCTGCTTCAGTTCATCGCCGCCGTGGATTCCTGTGCGAAGGGCGCGCTGGCGGAGGTTTTCCATGATGATGGCGGTGGTAGGCGCGCCGAGATCGGCTGCGAGGAGCAGAGGCTCGAGGTCGAGGAGCGTGGATTCATCGACCTCTCGCGTGAGGGCGATGATGGAGCCGATGGATTCGGTGAACGACTCGCGAGTGCGGGTGACCGCCTGCTTCATGCGGTCGAAGAGACCTACCCTTGTCGCGGGAGAGTCCTGTTGCGACTGGGCTTCGTCCGGGGATTCCTGTTTGTCGCGTTTTCCGAAGAGGGATGAGAAGACCATGCTTGGTCTAGTTTATCGGATTGCGCGGGAATCCCGGTTTAGCGGCGACTTAGAAGCCGATGCGGGCGATAAGGAGCAGGTAGATCAGCAGGATGGCGATGAGAACGAGGCCGCCGATGATGACGTGGAGGGGGCGAAAGCCGAGGATTCGTTTTTCAGTGTGGTGGGGAAGATCGGGCGGCGGAATATGGTCTTCGCCGTGATGATGGCCGTGATTGGGTTCGGACATGGTCTAAGGTAGTCCTCCGGAGGGTGATGTGCGCACAGAAAGAGTATCGTATCGCGGATGACGAAGGCAGAGCTATTTGCGTTTCTGTCGAGGAGCAAGCTTGGAGTGCTTGGGAGTATTTCGCCCGAGGGAGTTCCGCAATCTGCGCTGGTGGGGATTGCGGTGACGGAGGAACTGGAGATAATCTTCGACACTCTGGATACGACGCGGAAGTACAGAAATCTAACGGCAAATTGCAGAGCGAGCTTTGTCGTTGGGTGGGAGGGTGAGACGACGGTGCAGTTTGAAGGAGAAGCCTTCTTGCCGGAGGGTGACGAACTGGCTCGTTATAAGGAGGTTTATTTCGCGGCTTTGCCGGATGGGTCGGCGCGGCAGAGTTGGCCTGGGATAACTTACTTTGTCGTGCGGCCGCGGTGGATCCGATATAGCGACTTCGATCAGCGGCCGCCGAGAGTCGAGGAGTTGTCTTTTTGAGGGGCTGTAGATCGGGTGCCTCAGGAGGCCGAACGGGATTCCTGGTAGATGCGCAGGCGGACGCATCCCGCCTGGAGCAGCGGCACCTTCAACTGATGGGACTGACCGTGCTTCAAAAGATCGCCGAGGATGGCTTCCACTTCGACATTGGCTCCGTTTTGCATGTCGCGGAACATCGAGGAGGCGAGTTTAGAGTTTTTATCGACGCAGACCTGACGGATTCTTTCGAGAAACGGCTCGGGTGTGGGGAAGCCGGAGGCATTAGCGACCGAGGCGCATTCGTCGATGCATTGGAGGATAACCGCTTCGCCATCGGGAACAGAGTTGATTTGGCCAATGTCGCCGTTGAGGAGGCAGGTGCTGAGGCCGATGCTGGCGATGAAGACCCACTTGTTCCACATATCCTGGACGATGCGAGTGGAGAGCTCCGTGTCGAAGCCAGCGTGACTGATCACCTGGTCGAAGGCTTGGATGCGTGGGGTGATCTCGCCGCTTAGCTCGCCATAGACCAGCTTCTGCATTTCATTGAGCTGGATGATTCGTCCCTGGCCGTCGAGTGTTGTAGAGATCAAGCAGACGCCTCCGAGGACTGCATTATTGCCGAATGCCTGGACGAGTGCTTCCATGTGGCCCATGCCGTTGAGGGCGGGGTAGATCATCGTCTCAGGGCCGACGGCGGGTTTCATGTCGGCGATGGCGCTGAAGAGCGCGGGAGCTTTTACGCTGAGCAGGATGATGTCGTAGGGGGCGCGGATTTCCTGCGCGGATGTGATCTGCGGCTGGATGGTCAGGTTACCTGTTGGACTGATGATCTGGAGGCCATTGCGCTTGAGTTCTTCGGCGCGTGAGGCTCGGACGAGGAAGGTGACGTCGCGACCCGCTTGTGCGAGCTTCGCTCCGAAATATCCGCCTATGGCGCCTGCGCCGACAACGAGAATTTTCATGCGAGTGAACCTCTGTTTTCGATGCGAGATAGTTGTGCAAGGATTTTGGATCTATTCTTCACGTCCGGGCCGGGACATGAGTTCGCGGATGGCTTCCTGGGGGGATTTGTTGCGATGAAGGATGGCGTCCATCTGTTCGGTGATTGGCATTTCGACGGCATAACGGGCGGCCAGGCCGAGGGCGGCAGCGGTGCTGCGGACGCCTTCGGCTACTTTGCCGTGGAGACCGGCGATGATGTCGTGGAGTTGGCGGCCGCGGCCCAGTTCGATGCCGACGGAACGGTTGCGCGAGAGAGAGCCAGTGCAGGTGAGGATGAGGTCGCCCACGCCGGAGAGACCGGCGAGGGTTTGGCGGCGGCCACCGCAGGCTACGGCGAGGCGGGTCATCTCGGCGATGCCGCGGGTAATGAGAGCCGCGGAGGAGTTGTAACCGAGATTGAGGCCGTTGGCTACGCCGGCTGCGAGGGCGATGACGTTTTTGAGCGCGCCGCCGAGTTCTACTCCCGGGACGTCGTCGTTGGTATAGATGCGGAGATTGGGGGATGTGAGGTCGCGCTGGATGGTCTGGGCGATAGGGGAAAAGTTGGAGGCGACGACGATGGCGGTGGGCATGCCGGCCGCGACCTCCTGCGCGAAGGAGGGGCCACTGAGTACGGCAAACGGATTGTCGGTGACAGAGGCAACGACCTGCGACATGCGGAGGAAAGAGTGCTCTTCAAGGCCTTTGCTGGCGGAGAGGATGATCTGGTCGCGAGTAAGCAGCGGGGCGATGTGAGTGATGACTCCGCGTAGATGTTGCGAGGGTGTGACGCAGAGGAGGATGTCGGCTTCGAAGATGGCGCGGGGAAGATCGGCGGTGATTTCGATGTCAACGGGAAGGGTGAAGCCGGGGAGGTATGGCAGATTTTCTCCGGCGTCGGTGAGCTGCTCGGCGAGCGTAGCGGAGTGAGACCAGAGAGAGAGCTGGTGGCCTCCGCGGCGTGCGAGAGAGAGAGCGAGGGCGGTGCCCCAGGCTCCGGCACCGAGAATGGCGATGCGGCTCATGCTGCGGCCTTCTTCTTGCCGAAGCGGCTTTCGGTGCCGGCGAGAAGGCGGCTGATGTTTTCGTGATGCTTCAAAATGATGAGGATGGGGATGAAGAGGAAGCCCGCGATGACTATAGGGGTTCGTTGTCGCACGAAGTAGAAGGCGAAAAGCGGAAAGCACGCGGAGCCGATGATCGAGGCCAGCGAAACGTATCGCGTGATGAGAAAGACGATGAGAAAGACGGCGAAGGTACAGCCGGCAGCCGCCGGAGAGAGCGCGAGGAAGACCCCGAGAGCGCTGGCAACGCCTTTGCCTCCGCGAAAACCGAGCCAGACGGGGAAGACGTGGCCGAGGATTGCCGCCACGGCTGCGACTACGGCGAGGTCGAAATTATTCGGAGCGAGATGTTGGGCGATCTTGACCGCGAGAAAGGCTTTGCCGCAATCGAGGAGGAGGGTGAGGATGCCGAGTCCTTTGGCTCCTGAGCGCGCGACGTTGGTTGCGCCGATGTTGCCGCTGCCGGTGGCACGGATATCCTGCTTGCGGAAGATTTTGACGAGGAGATAGCCGAAGGGAATAGACCCCAAAAGGTAAGCGAGCGGGATGGAGAGGAGCCAGGGGTTCATAGCCGTCTGGATGAGTTTAGCAAGGGCGGGATGAGGATGTTTGGGGGAATCGCTTCTTGTAGTCGCTCTACGAAAATTGGCAGAAGCGATCGTGCTTCGCGCGCTGCTCGCATTTCAGAATCGAGATATGGTGCGCCCGGATGTGCATGGGTTAGAGCAGGTGCTGGCGGATGAGTTCGAGAGCGTGCTGGCTGGCCCACCAGCGGATGCGTTCGCGGTCGCCGGGGAGGTGGAGTTCTTTGACTTGGGTATGGCTGGCGTCGGCGAGCGCGATGTAGACAAGGCCGATGGGTTTGTTGGCGTCGGGGCCGGGTGCGCCAGGGCCCGGGCCAGCGATGCCGGTGATGGAGATGCCGAGCGATGCGCCGGTGCGGGCGCGAATGCCTTCGGCGAGTGCGCGGGCTACTTCGGCGGAGACTGGACCTTTGGTGGCGACGAGTTCGGCGGGGACTTCGGCGAAGGTGGTCTTGAGGGCGTCGCTGTAGACGACTGCTCCGCCGAGAAAATAACGTGAACTGCCGGGGATGGCGGTGAGGCGTTGAGCGAGGAGTCCTCCGGTACAGCTTTCGGCTGTGGCGAGAGTGAGGTTGCGGAGACCGAGGTTGAGGAGGACGACCTCTTCGAGGGATTCGCCATGAGAGGAGAAGATGGCGTCGTCCATCTCGGCTTCGATCTTTTCGGTGAGGTCGTCGACGCGGGCCTGGGCCTCCGCCAGCGAGGGTTTGGCGCAGAGGAAGTGAAGTTGAATTTCGCCAGGGCCGGCGAGGATGGTCGTTTCTACGTCAGGGTACTGACGGTAGATGGGTGCGGTGCGAGCATCGACGTGCGACTCGGGTATCAGAGCCATGCGGAGCATCCGTTTTGCGAGATGACGGGGGGGAAGTGTGGCGGCGAGGCGTGGCTTTACTTCGTTTTCGAAGAGCGGCTTGAGTTCTTTGGGTGGGCCGGGAAGAAGGATGATGATTTTGCGGATGGGTTCGGCACTGGAGTTTACGACGGCGGTATCGAGATACTGTGCGGGGGCGCTGCCGTTTTTATTCTCGATGACGGTGGCGCCTTCAAGGATGTCGGCTTGCTTGGAATTGTTCGGCGGCATGACCATCTGGCGCGCGGCGAACCGTTTGTAGAGTGCAGCGAGGACGGCATTGTCAGCATGGAGACCGATGCCGAGTGCGGCGGCGACGGCTTCGCGGGTGAGGTCGTCTTCGGTAGGTCCGAGGCCGCCGGAGAAGAGGATGATGTCGGCGCGGGAGATAGCGATGCGGGCGGTCGAGGTGAGGTGCGCGAGGTTGTCGCCGACGATGGTCTTGAAGGCGACCTGAACGCCGAGATCGTTTAGGCCCTCGGTGAGAAAGAGGGAGTTGGTGTCCTGGCGGAAGGGCGTGAGCATCTCGGAGCCGGCAGCAATGATTTCAGCGATCATCTCTTTCCTTTTTCCTGGCCTCGGTGGAACAAAAACCGGCTCTCTCGCGTTAATCGATTGCGAGGCACTTTGCGATCTGGCGAGGAACAAGTTCTGTCCTCAATGATAGAGGCTTCGTCGCGGGTTGCGGAGATTGAGCGATTAAGTGACGGATAGCTTCGTAGATGGGATTTCTTGCTGATCTTGTTCCTAACTGAATGCAAAATCCCTTGTCTAATCGGCCAAGCAAAGCTGGCGGGATCTGATTTCTGAACAGACTCGGGTATCGAATGCGGCGCTTGATTGGCAAGGCGCTATTGCGGATTGCGAATGAGACGACGGCGTTGACCTTTGAAGGATTCTCTCGCATTGCTGTTATCCGGTTGAGCTGAATTTTTCGTTGGTGAACGGTGTGAAGCGGTTTCGGCTGCGTAGCGCCGAGGGAGAGCTGTGTCTTTCAGTGGGTCGCGCAGGAGGATTTCAAGGATAGCTGCGGGAGGTTGTGATGAACATTCGTCCTGTCATCAGTGTCGTTTTCGCTTTGGCATGCTCTTGCGGGCTTTCTGCGCAACAGGTGATCGACAGCCGGAATGATCAGATGGTGAGTGGCGTCGGGGAACCAAGCACGGCATTCAAACAGGAGCTTGAGCGCCGGATTGGGCGAATTGAAGATACGGCGCGAAAGAGTGAGGCGAGTCACGCGTCCGACCTCGAGTTGGGAAAGATTTATGAGCAACTGGGATTGTTGTACCAGGACGTAGCGCAGTGGGGGCGGTCGGAGTCTGCGGTGGAGCACGCGGTCTCGTTGCTTCGCCGGGATGGGGCTTCGAAGAAGGAACTGGCGAAGGCCCTCAGTGAGCTGGGAAATCTGCATGTTGTGATGGGAAAGCTTCGGGAGAGCGAGAAGGAGGATCAGGAGGCTCTGCGGCTCGGAGAGGAGTTGGGGGACAAGTTACAGATTGCGCAGAGTTGGGATGATCTAGCGGCGCTCTCGCTGGCCCAGCACAAGTATGAGAAGGCGAGGGACTTTGCACGGCAGGCTGTCGCAGAGTTTGCCGCAAGCGAGGGACCGGAGCCGTTCGACGCGATCTCGGCGCGGTACACACTGGCTCTGGCGTATTGCCATCTCAAAGACTATGGGAGCGCCATTCCTTTGCTGACGTCTACGGTCGATGAGGCGAAAGCGAAGCTGCGGGGGCAAACTCTACCCATTGGGTTCGGCGAGTTTCTTCTGGGCTACGCTCTTTGGAAGTCGGGAGATACGTCTTCAGCGAGCGGACACTTCGAGGCTGCGGTTGCCGGGGTTAGGGAGCGCCTGGGATGGGGACATCCCGTCTACCTGCAGGTCCTGGGGTACTATTCCCAGTTCCTGCGGGAGACCAGGCAGGTGGAGGCGGCGAAGGACGTAGAACGGCAAATACGGCGGGCAGAGGCCGTCGTGGATGTTCGTTCGCTGGGGACGGGTGTGGGAGTGAACGGTTTCGATGGCCTGCGCTAGACTTCGAGCGACTCGGTGTCGAGGGTGGCATTGCCAGAGGGATTCATAGATTGGTAGCGCCCGTTCTGGGGCAGAAAAATGGAAAAGAGAGTTCCGCAACCCGGCCTGGAGGTGCGAGAGCGCACGCGCAGGGTGCCACCATGCTTCTGAACGAGTTCGCGCGAAACCCATAGGCCGAGCCCAGTGCCTGTGTCTTTCTTCGTGGTGAAGAAGGGCTCGAAGATGCTGTCGAGATATTGAGAGGGGATTCCCTGGCCGGTGTCGGCGATGGTGATACGCACGCCGGGGTTCGATGGATTTCGCGGGTCGGTTGCTGAGCGCGCGTAAATACGGATGGTGGAACCAGCGGCACAGGCATCGAGGCTGTTTGCCAGGAGATTGGAGAGGATCTGACGTAGTTCGCCGGCGCCGCCGAGAACCTCTCGCTCCGTCTCCGCGTCGACGACGAAGGCCACGCCCTGGTTTCTTGCGCGCGCGGAGTAGAAGTCGGCGACCTCGCGGACGATGAATGCGGGCTGGAAGTATGTCGGCATGGTGGTCTCGCGATAGAAGCCCAGGGACTGGCGAGTGATGTGGGCGATGCGCGCGAGTTCGTTTTCGGCCTGGGAGAGGAGGTGTCGGATTTCATCCAGACTTTCCGTGCGGCGGGCTATGTAGACGAGGTTAGTGAGGCCTTCGAGGGGATTGTTGACCTCGTGGGCGACCGTCGCGGCAAGGCGTCCGGCGGCCGCGAGTTTTTCCGCGCGCATGAGGGCACCCTCGGACACCCGGCGTTCGGTAATGTCACGGAAGACGAGGACGACTCCGATCATGGCGCCGGAGCTGTCGCGAATGGGGGCGCCGCTGTCATCGATGCAGACCTCTGTGCCGTCGCGGGCGACGAGGAAGGTGTGATTGGCGAGGCCGACTACGGTGCCGAGGCGGCGCACCTTGTCGACTGGATTCTCTACAACCGCGCGTGTTTCCTCGTTGAAGATGGGGAAGACCTCATGGAGGGTTTTGCCTTTTGCCTCGTCTTCATTCCAGCCCGTGAGTTGCTGGGCAATGAGATTCATGAAGCTGACCTTGCCGTCGGTGTCGCAGGCGATGACCGCATCACCGATGCTGCGGATAGTGGTGTTTAGCCATTGCTCGCGAGCGTAGGACTCTTCGCTGCGGAGTTTGACCTCCCGGAGTTGTTGTTTATAAACAGAGGTCAGCTTGTGGAAGATGCGTTGTGTTTCCAGCGCAAGGACCGCGGCGATCATGGCGATGAGGAGCACCATGATGATTCTGGCGTTCCTGTTGAAGGCGATGTCGGCGGCGGAGTGTTCGGCGCGACGGCCTGCTACGATGCCTGAGAAACTCATCCATCTGCGCGCGCAGATCGTCCATCTGCTGTTTGCGCGCAAACATATGCTGATCGAGGGTGGTGCGGTCTTCCGGAGGGGCGTTGATCTCCTGGTAGATCTGTTGTTCCCATTGCTGGTGACTGTTTTGAAGGCGTTTGAGCCGGTCGACCTGGTCGGGGCGATGCACTAAGGAGAACAGGGTGTTGAATTCGGCGTCGATCTGATCGTCGGCTTCGTGCAGGGGCTGGAGAAAGGCTGGGTCGCGAACGAGAAGGTAGCCGCGCAGGCCGGTCTCTTCATCCACGATCAGCTTGATCAGGCGATTGGCGTGAAGGGTGACGACGTCGGCGCGGTCCACAAGGTCAGCGCTGTCCTGCAGGCGCTGCAAACCGTATCCGAGGATGAGAGCTAGTAAAGTAAGCGCCGCAACGGGTAAGGCAAGAAGACGAATCAGTAATCTGCTATAAAGCCGGGATTCCACAGTGCCTTCCTCACGCCTTGTGATGTATTTTGGGGGCTTGCGCAGACTAGAAGACGGTCAGCGTAGATGATTCTACGTTATTAGCAATGCGACGGCAGTAGAATCGCCGGGCTACACGAGTTTGCGCCCCTCGATATCCAGGGCGATGTGGTAGAGGGCCTCCCGGGTGGCGAGGGCAGCATTCCCGTCCTCAAGGAAGGCCAAACCCACGAGATTGTTGCCGGAGACAGCCAGGCTGGTTTCGCGGTCAGGTGTGATTCGAATGATGCCGCGCTTGCCACGCAGGCTGGCGGCGACGTAGAGGTTGCCGTCGATGTCGAAGGCCATGCCCTGGGCTCGGCCTAGACCCTGGTAGAAGATGGTGGCATTGCCGTCGCGATCGATGGCGTGGATGGGTTGGTTGCTGGAGGTGGTGGGGCCGGTGACGAAGAGAGTGCCTGCGTCGTTGAAAGCGAGATGGTAGGCAGCGATCGAGGGCTCGAGGGTGGCGTAGACGAAGGTTTCGCCGGCGGTGCCGTCGGCGTGGGCGGGGCCGATTTTGAAGACAGTTCCGGAGCGGTCGCCTACGAAGAGGTTGCCGTCGCGGTCGAAGGCGATGCCGGTGGCGATGCCCATGCCTTCGGCATAGGTGGAGATGGCTCCCTCGGGAGAGATGCGGTAGACGGTGCCTTCGGCGCGGGAACTGGCGTAGAGAAAGCCGTCTGGGCCGAAGGCGAGACCGGTCGCGTTGAGGAGTTCGCGGACGAAGGGACGCACCTGGAAGTCCCGTTGAATTTGGAAGATGGAGACAGGGACGGTCTCACCGCGCTGACCGGAGACGGTGGTGTAGACGTTACCGTCGCCGTCGACGGCGGGATTGGCTACGGGGTGGAGGTTTTCTGCCATGGGGACAGCAACGCGAAGACTGAGGGGGTTGCTTTCGGCTGCATTTCGATGAATGACGAGGTCGCCGGAGATGGTGCCCTCGGGGATACGAATGGTGGCACGGGTGGGTCGGCTGAGGATGACGGGGGCGGGGATGTCGCCGATGGTGGCGTGGGGGATCTGGGCGGAGTGGGCGTCGAGGTGGTGGCCATAGACGGCGACTTCGCCTCCGGGCATGGCTGCGAGTGGGGTGACGCGGTCGAGGTGCGGGGCGTCGGACTTGTCGGGGGTGAGGAAGGAGCGAAGGGTGGTCATGGCCTGATGGCTAGCGTAGACGCGGGCGCGGGGAAGCGCAACTAGGGCTAGAAGCGGAGATGGATGAGCGCGAATACCGCCAGGGCGAAGATGCCGGCGGCTACGTCGTCGAGCATGATGCCGGTGCCTTCAGGGAGCTCTTCGAGGAGGCGGATGGGCCATGGTTTGAGGATGTCGAAGAGGCGGAAGAGGAGGAGCGCGAGGATGGCGTGGGGCCAGTCGGGGGGGCAGAGGATGAGAGCGATGAGCTGGCCGGCTACCTCGTCGATGACGACGTGGCCGGGGTCTTCGCGGTCGGATTCGCGGGCTACGATGGTCGCGGCGGGGATGCCGATGAGGGTCGCAAGGATTGCAGCGGCGAGGGTTAGGAGCGGGAGGTGGGCTGGGTGAAAGATTTGCGCCGCGGCGTACCAGATTACTAACACGGCCGCGCTGGCCCAGGTGCCCGGGCCGGGTTTCAGGAGGCCGGAGCCGAAGAAGGTGCCAATGAGCCAGGCCCAGAGGGTCTTCTTTTTAGGGTTGGAGTCGGACATGCCGTCTTTCAGTGTAACTGGGTATCCCCACTCCCCCTGAAAAGTGTGCAAAGTATTCTATTCAAATGGTTTAGGTCTGGACTTGGCCAGAAAAAAGGGTGATTTTGTGTGTAAAGTATTCGATTCAGGTTGGTTAGGGGTGGCAGGGGAGGCACTTAATTTCTTGCGGGGTTAGTCTTCGTCGTTGTTTTTGTGGCCGTGGGATTGGGAGCGGGCAAGTTCCTCGAGGAGGTCGGGATCCTGGATGGGGGAGGAGATTTTGTAGTCGCCGGAGGCCCACTTGCCCAGGTCGATTCGGCGGCAGCGGTCGGAGCAGAAGGGGAAGTCTTCGTCGGTGGCGAGGACGATGGTGCGGCAGGTGGGGCAACGGAGCGACTTGGTTTTTGAAGCAGACGCTTTCTTCATACGATGGCTATTTTAATCCTTAGCGGTGGGCGCGGCCAAGCATGGGATGCGACGAGATACGTCTAAAGAGTGCGGGGTGTCTTATGGATCGTGTGCGGACATTTTGCAGAGCGATGGCGGCTGTTTGGGCGGTTTGCTTCGCGCTTGGCTCCGGGACTACGTTGGCTACCCTTACGGAGACGAAGAGCGGGAGTCAGGCTGTCTCGGAATTGAAGCCGCTGGAGGCGGGGGTTACGTTGCCGGTGCAGGTGGGTCGAACGCTGCGGGCGGGGAAGGTTAAGGTGGGAACCGTCTTTGAGGTGAAGACGACTCAGCGGGTTCCGGTTTCTGCGGATGCGTACCTGAAACATGGAGCAAGGATTCGCGGCGAAGTGGTGACGTCCGACGCTGGAGATGGCACCGCGGCGCATCCCTCGAAGCTGTCGATTCGGTTTACGCAGTTGAGTTATCAGGGCAGAACGGTGCCGTTGCAAACGCAGGCGGTTGCTTTGGCAAACCTGATGGCCGTGAATGATACGTTCCTGTCGATGCAGGGCGGCGCCGATCGCGGAAATGCCAGCCCCGCGAGTTGGACGACGAAACAGGTTGGAGGGGATGAGGTGGTGCGGTCGGGCTGGGTGGGCGAGGTTGTCGGGAGCGCGACGCGAACGGTGGGGAGCGCGGACTACTACGGTGTTTACAGCCTGCCGGTGAAGCTGCGAGGGGGCGATGGTTTGATGGTTCCACGGGCTTTGGGTGTGTTCTCGACGACGGTGACCGGGCTTTATGGATACGATCCGGGGGATCGGCTGGAATCGTCGGGGGGATTGATCACGATTGCGAACCCGGAGAGGCAAGTGGTGATTCGGAATGGGGATCATTTGCTGCTTGAGGTGGTGGAGGAGCGGTGATGTCAATGAGTTCGCGCGGGCTATGATGCATGTGTGAGCCTGCCTCTGAGTGCGCCGATATTGCCGATGCTTGCGAAACGGGTGGCGGAGATTCCTGCGGGCGACAGCTTGGATATTTGAGCCGAAGTGGGATGGGTTTCGGTGTCTGGTGTTTCGGGATGGGGACGAGATTTTTCTGCAGAGCCGGGATGGCAAGCCGCTGAACCGGTACTTTCCTGAGGTGGTTGAGGTGCTGCTGGCGCAGTTGCCAGAGCGGTGCGTGCTCGATGGCGAGTTGGTGATTGCGACGAAGGATGGGTTGGATTTTGATGCGCTGCAGTTGCGACTGCATCCGGCGGCTTCGCGGGTGAAGATGCTGGCTGAGGAGAGTCCGGCTTCGGTTGTGTTCTTTGATCTGCTTTGGGTTGGGGATGAGGATATGCGGGAGGTTCGATTTGAGGATCGGCGCAAGAGGTTGGAGGAGACGTTGCGGAATGCGAGTGCGCCGGTGCATCTGACGCCCGTGACTCGCGACAAGGCAATTGCGTTGGACTGGTTCAAGCGATTTGAGGGCGCTGGGCTGGATGGGGTGATGGCGAAGCCGGTGGATGGGACGTATCAGCCGGATAAGCGGGTGATGCTGAAGGTGAAGCATGAGCGCGACTGCGACTGCGTGGTTGCGGGGTTTCGCTGGCATAAGAATGGCGAGGGCGTGGCGGTGGGGTCGCTGTTGCTCGGGCTTTATGATGCGGCTGGCGCGCTGCAGCATGTGGGCGTGTGTGCGAGCTTTACGATGCCGAAGCGGAAGGAGCTGGTTTCATTTTTGGAGCCGTATCGCGTGGATGCGTTGAAGGGGCATCCCTGGGCGGGATGGGCCGAGGCTGTGGCGAGCGGCAGAATGCCGGGCGGGCAGAGCCGGTGGTCGGCCGGGAAAGATTTGTCGTGGGAGCCGTTGCGGCCGGAGTTGGTGGTTGAGATTGCGTATGAGCATATGCAGGGCGATCGGTTTCGGCATATGGCGCAGTTTCGGCGGTGGCGAACGGATAAGACGGCCGCGAGGACTGCACGTATGCGCAGCTTGAGGTGGTGCCTGCGCAGGAGCTGATGGAGATCTTTCCGGAGCGTAAAGGCTAGGCGGAGGCTTCGCGCCAGGCGCGGGTGGGATCGTCGTCGGGGTCGGGTGTTTGCTGGGTGGGGCGAATCTCTTCGGGGACGTGGCGGAGGTTTACGCGGATGCGGTACCAGATGGAGCTGGAGCCGCGCATGCGATCGATGAGGATGTCGTCGACGGCGAGATGTTGGCGCGGCTTCAGGGTGGGCGGTCTTCCAGCGGTCGAGGCCGGCTTCGGCGGCGGATTTGTCGGGGGATTGGGCGACGATGATGAGTGGGTGTTTGGGGGTGCGTTTGGTGGGGTTTTGCGGGTTTTCCTGGTGGGCTTCGGCTGTGCGGAAATTGAATATGTCGGGCTTTCAGCCCTCTGATCGTTTTCATCCGTGATACCTGGGGCTTCGCCCCAGGCTGGTATAGGACGCGCCGTTGGCGCTTGGTCTTCTTCTGCCGAAGAAGACGAAGTCGTAGCTTTGGAGCGTTTTTTGAAGCGGTGGGCTCCGAAGCCTTCGGCGCTTTGTGCGGAGAAGGATTTTGCTTTGGAGGGTTGGACGCGTTTGGCTTCGCCTTCCTGCTTGACGAAGTGTGGAGGCCATGGGGCGTCGCCGAGGCCTTCGGCTTCGTCTCGTGCGGCTAGGGCGAGGAGCTGATCGAGTGAGCCGGGGGCGGCGTCCATGGCTTCGTGTGGGTTGCCGCGCTCGGCGAAGAGTTGAGGCATGGTGAGGACGGTGAAGTCGGCTGGGTTGGCATCGGGGACTTCGTGCCAGTGGAGTGGGGCGGAGACGCGGGCGTCGGGAAGCGGGCGGACGGAGTAGGCGCTGGCGGTGGTGCGGTCTTTGGCGTTCTGGTTGTAGTCGAGGAAGACGCCGTGACGCTCTTCCTTCCACCATTTGGAGCTGGCGAGTGTGGGAGCGCGGCGTTCGACGGCGCGTGCGAGGGCGAGGGCGGCGCGGCGGACTTCGGTGAAGGTCCAGCGGGGGTGGATGCGGACGTTGACGTGCATGCCGCGGGATCCGCTGGTCTTGGGCCAGCCGGTGAGGCCGTTCTCTTCGAGGATGGTTTTGACTTCGAGGGCGACGGCGCGGACGTCGGGCCACTCGACGCCGGGGCCGGGGTCGAGGTCGATGCGGAGCTCGTCCGGATGGTCGAGGTCAGAAGAGCGGACCGGGTGAGGGTGGAACTCGATACAGCCGAGGTTGACGATCCAGGCGAGGCCGGCGGGGTTGTCGACGACCAGCTCTTCGGCGGTGCGGCCGGAGGGGAAGGAGAGCGTGACGGTGCGGAGGAATTCGGGGAGATCGGTTGGTGCGCGTTTTTGATAGAAGGGCTCGGGCTGGCCGCTTTCGAGGCAGGCTCCGTTGACGAAACGCTTGAGAACGATGGGGCGGTCGCGAATTCCTTGCAGGGCTCCGGGGGCGATGGCGAGGGCGTAGCGGACGAGGTCGAGTTTGGTGAGTTGGACTTCGCGGGAGAAGTAGAGTTTTTCAGGGTGGGTGATGCGGACGGTGTGATCGTCGATGCGGAGGAGCTCGGCGGTGTCGTCCTTGGCGGCGGTCTTCACGGGCATAGGGTATACCTATCGTGAGAATTCCGCGACGTGTGGCGCCGCTGCGGATTCTGTCCGTCACTTGTTCAGGGAGGGTAAATAGATGACTCGAAGGCAACAACCGGCTTTGATACTTTTTGCAGTTGGGATGATTGGTCTCGGCGTGCTCGCGCTGATTTACGGCGACTTTGCGCTGGTGTGGCAGCCGGTTGCCGCTTGGGTTCCGGGGCGGACGGCGCTGGCGTATCTGTCGGGGCTGATTATGCTATTCGGTGGGGTTGGGTTGCTTTTCGACGCTACGGTGAAGTGGTCGGTTCGGTTGCTGTTTCCGTATTTGATCGTGTGGGCTCTGCTGAAGGTGCCGGCGCTGGTGGTGGCTCCTCAGATCGAAGGTGTGTGGCTGGGTTTCGGAGAGCTGGCGGTGCTGTTGGCTGGAGGGTGGACTCTGTTTGCGGTGCTTGCGGGGTTGCCGGAGGGATCGGTTTTGAGCTTCGCTTCGGGGGAACGCGGAGTTCGTGTTGCGCGGATTCTTTTTGGGGTGTTTGTGATTCCGATCGGGCTTTCGCACTTAATTTATGTGAAGGCGACTGCAGATTATGTCCCGGCATGGCTTCCATATCGAACGGGATGGGCTTATCTGACTGGGGTGGGGCAGATGGCTAGTGGGCTTGGGGTGCTGTTCTCGGTCTTCCCACGGGTTGCGGCGACGGCGGAGGCGGTGATGATCAGTCTGTTTACGCTGCTCGTCTGGTTGCCTGCGATTGTGGCTGCGCCGAAGACACGATTGCCGTGGACAGCGTTCTTTATTTCATGGGCGATTGGAGCTGGCGCCTGGGTGGTGGCTCAGAATATGGTGGGGAAGAAATCTGTCGTGCGCTCTGTGTAACGGAAACTGTTACAGATTGCCGCGGCGAGGAGTGAGATGCGTTTCAGCGGGTGATGGGAAACCAGATCTCGAGGGGGCCGCGGGTGATGGGATCGAAGCGGTGGTCGTAGCGTTCGAAGTCCGGGGTGTGCGCTGGTTTTACGCCGGAGGAGGGTAGCCAGGTCTGGAAGACTGATTGCCAGAATGGGCGGATGTCTTTGACGGAGTCGAGGGGGAAGACGGCGTACTCGGCGGCGGGGATGATCATGCGGCCGATGTCGGCGGGGAGGTTGTCGAAGCTGGGGACCTCGTAGCCGGAGAGGTACTCGAAGCGCTGGTTGGGCATGTCCATCTGGCAGGTGGCGCCGTAGGTGACCTTCGCGTCCGCGCGGCCGGGGAGCGGGAGGGCGTTGAACTCGTTCCACTGCGGCGGGATGGTTTCTGGGGCGGTGGCGAAGGTGTGCCAGCGGCGGATGCCGGCGAGGCGGAAGGGCGGGGAGGGATTGGTAGGTGGGTGTGAGCATAGAGCGGTCCTAGTCTAATTTGGGTAATTTGCCAGAGACCCCGAGGTGGCAGCGTGCCGGCCTGGGTCTCGCCACGAGTCGAAGCAGATTCGGAAGAGATAGGCGAGGCCCTCAGAATCGAAACCAGCTATTAACTCGACCAAGATGATTATTGGTCCGTTCAAGTTGAGTCTCTAAGGACCACCACGGTCCGCCACCGAGATGCTGCGTCATCAGGTCGGCAAGTCATTACGCCCTAGAGGGATGCAGCGCGAAGGTGCTTCTGATTTTTAGAAAAACCGAGATGAGTATGACTGAGATAGACCAGATCCGTCGAAAAACTGAACGCTCTGCTGCGCAAGCACCGCATCGCTTAGACCGTAAGAAGTTGGACCTTCACAGTTCGAAGCACGATGGAATCGGCAACGAAAGCAAGCGCGATGAAAGTTGCATGACGATCATCGGTCGATCCGTAACGCTTGATCGAATCTGGCATGATCAGCCAATATTACTCGAGGATGCGGGCGACTACGTCGTAGTCATGGGAGTCGGTGATTTCGGCTCGGTAGAAGGTGCCGGGGACTAGTTCGTCGTGGGGGCCGAAGTCGTTGATGAGGACTTTGCCGTCGATCTCGGGGGCGTGGAGGGGGGTGCGGCCCTGCCAGAGGAGTTCGGTTTCTTCGGATTCGCCTTCGACCAGGAGGTCGATCTCGCGGCCTACCCAGGCGGCTTTGGATTTGGTGCTGATCTTTTGCTGGAGCTTCATCAGCTTGTTGCGGCGGGATTGGATGGTGCGCTTCGGGACTTTGAGTTCGGCGTCGAGTTCGAAGGCTTTAGCGCCCTCTTCGTCGGAGTAGGTGAAGACGCCTAGCCAGTCGATCTTCGCGGCTTTGATGAAGGACTCGAGTTCGAGGTAGTCGGCTTCGGTTTCGCCGGGGAAGCCTACGATGAAGCTGGTGCGGATGACGATGCCGGGGACGATGCGGCGGGCCTTGGCGATGAGGTCGAGGAAGATCTGCGCGTTGCCGCCGCGCTTCATGCGCTTGAGGACGCTGGGGCTGGCGTGCTGGAGAGGGACGTCGAGATATTTTGCGATGGTGTCGTGTTTGGCCATCGTCTCGAGCAGGCGCGTGGTGACCTTGTTGGGGTAGGTGTAGAGGAAGCGTAGCCAGCGGAGACCGGGGAGGACGGCGAGAGCGTCGAGGAGTTGCGCGAGGCCGTCGGTTAGGCCGAGGTCTTCTCCGTAGCAGGTGGTGTCCTGGCCGATGAGGGTGATCTCGCGGACGCCCTGGGCGATGAGGTTCTCGGCTTCGTGGATGATGGAAGACATGCGGCGGGAGCGGAACTTGCCGCGGAGCTGCGGGATGATGCAGAAGGAGCAGGGGTGGTCGCAGCCTTCGGCGATCTTGATGTAGGCGGAGGCGCGAGGGGTGGAGAGGATGCGCGGGGTTTCGTCGGAGTAGAGGTACTCGGGGAGTGCGGCGGTGGCTCCGTCCCAGGAGGCTCGGGAGAAGCGGCCGGTTGTTCGCGGAGATTGCCTTCGGGACGGGACTTCGCGTCGAGCGAATTACTTTGCGTGGTTGGGGTTGAGATTGCTGCAGCTGCATTGCGAAATGCGGGGTCTCTCCGCTCGCTGCGCTCGGTCGAGATGACAGGGTATGGGTGAGTTGCGAGCCTACTTCGGTGGGATGGGAGTGCTGGTGGACGGCGCTGGGGGCTCGTGCGGCGAGGGATTGGGGGAGGATGTTGAAGGGGCTGTCGGATTTTGCGTGGCCGGTGGGGGTTAGGCCGGCGGCGGAAAGGATGGCTTCGAGTTCGCCGGTGCCTACTACGGCGTCGACTTCGGGGATGTTCTTCTGGATCTCGTCGCGGTAGCGTTCGACGAGGCAGCCGGCGACGACGATGCGGCTGGCTTTGCCGCCGTTCTGCTGCTTGTGCTGGACCATCTCGAGGATGGTGTTGACGGACTCCTGCTTGGCGGAGTCGATGAAGCTGCAGGTGTTGATGACGATGATCTCGGCGTCTTCGGCGCGGGGGGTGAGCTCGGCTCCGTTGTGGTGGAGCAGGCCCATCATGACCTCGGAGTCGACGAGGTTTTTGGGGCAGCCGAGGGAGACGAAGCCTACCTTGGGGCGGGCTTGCGGAGAGGTGGCAGGGGGATCGAGCACACCTGTATTTTGGGTTGTCGCGGGGGGAGTCACAGACTTCTATTTTAGCAGTTTTCGAGCCAATTTCGGGCTATTTCCCGACCGGATCGTGATTGCAGGGGACGGGCTCAAGATACTGAAAATGCATTTTGTTAGAGACAGATTCCCTCAGTGGCTAAAGCCCGGTTGATATCGCAGAGCTTGCGACCCGGCTGAAGCCGGGTCCTTTCAAGGTGACGACCTTTTAGGCGAGGCCGTTGCGTGCTATGACTTCGCGGTAGAAGTGGGCGCTCATTTTTGGAGTGCGCTTTTGGGTTTTGAAATCGACGTAGTGAATGCCGAAGCGGTAGGCGTAGCCGTCGGCCCACTCGTAGTTGTCCATGAGGCTCCAGCAGAAGTAGCCTTTGACGGGCACGCCTTCGCTGACGGCTCGGTGGAGTTGGGTGAGGTAGTTGCGGAGATACATGACACGGTCGGAGTCGTAGACTGTGGCCGTCGGGGGTGAGGACGTCGGTGGAGGAGGCTCCGTTTTCTGTGATGTAGATCTCTTTGAGGTTCCAGAGCTGGGCAGCGAGTTTTGGCGACCAGTAGATAGCCTCGGGGCCGACGTGGAGCCAGTTGCTCATCATGTGCGGATAGGACTTGGGCGGTGGGATGTGAGCGAAGCCTGCGGGTGAGTCGTCGGCACGGACGTATGAGGGCTGGTAGACGTTGAGGCCGACGAAGTCGACTGGACTTCCGATGGCTTTCATGTCGGCGGGGGTGAATTTGGGGGCGTCGGCACCGTGGTGGGCGAGGTAGGCGTCGGTGTAGCGGCCTTCCATAACAGCGGTGAGGTAGCCGGCGTTGGACTCGCGATAGGCCTTGGCTGCGGCTGCGATATGCTCGGGCGTTTCTATGATTGGGACTGTGGCGACGGCGTTGTCGGCGAGTCCAACTTTGGTGCCGGATTTCGCGTGGGCGCGGATTGCCTGAACTCCGAGGCCGTGAGCGAGCAGCGCATGGTGACGGACCTGGTTGACGCCTGCGGGTGCGAGCTTTGAGGCCGGGAGCGTGTCGGCCGTCGCGGTAGCCGATGTCGACGAAGGTGCTCATCTCGTTGAGGGTCATGAAGTGATGGACGCGGTCGGAGAGTCGTTCGGCGACGTAGCCGGCATAGTTGGCGAAGGCTTCGGATGTTGCGCGAGACTGCCAGCCGCCTTTGTCTTCGAGAGCCTGGGGAAGATCCCAGTGGAATAGCGTGCAGTAGGGCTGAATGCCGGCGGCGAGGAGTTCGTCGAGCATGCGGTTGTAGAAGTCGAGGCCCTTTGGATTGGGTGTGCCGACGCCTTGGGGGAAGACGCGCGGCCATGCTACCGAGAAGCGGTAGGTCTTGAGGCCGAGGGCCTTCATGAGAGCGACGTCTTCTTTGTAGCGGTGGTAGTGGTCGTCGGCTACGTCGCCGGTGTCTCCGTTGTTGGTCTTGCCGGGAGTGTGGGAGAAGGTATCCCAGATGGAGGGGCCGCGGCCATCTTCGTTGACGGCGCCTTCGACCTGATAGGACGCGGTGGCGGAGCCCCAGAGGAATCCTTGCGGGAAGGATCTGGGCCGGTCGTTCCGGATGGAACAGATTGGGCGGAGGCCGAAACTGACAGGTTTGAGAGTGCGGCGGGAGCGAGTGCTGCTGATCCGAAGAGGCGGGCAAAGGTGCGACGGCTAAAACTCTTGAGCATTGAAGGAGTCCTGTGTGATGTCAGGGAAGTTTAGCTGCTTCTGCTTCGGGTTGCCAATTGTCGGCGCCGCGGAGAAAGGTTGCGGGGAGATATTGCGCGGCTTCGGCTGGGGTGAGTTGGTGGGACCAGGGCACGCGGGTGCTCGGACTGGCTCCGGGGCCGGTGGAATTGGATTCTGCGTAGTATGCGGTTTTTTCGTTGGCGGGATTGTTCCAGTTGTTCCAGCCCGCGGGGTTGAGGTCGGCGGGGAGCTCGGTGTTGATGTAGATGACACGGGAGTAGGGGCGCCAGGGGCGGCCGAGGCCGGTGGTGTTTCGCGCGGAGGCGGTGGATTTTGCCCCGGGAGTATCGGGTTCCATAGGCGGCGCATCGTGAACGATGCTGCTAGTGACCTTGCTGTTTAGGATGACGTAGCCCGTGGGTTGATCGGGCGACGTGCGGGATTGCGCGGTGAGGTAGCCGGGACCATTGGCGTGGATCTCGGAGTGGTCGAAGACGGCGGCGGCGTTGCCGAAGATGAAGTCGACGCCGCCTTCGATGTAGGAGTCGACGTAGTACTGGCGGCCGTAGTCGGCGAAAAGCGTGTCCTGATGGCCGAGGAAGCGGCAGTGTTTGAAGATGCTGCGGTCGGAGCGGTCGGCTACGGCGACGGCCTGGCCGGTGTTGCCGGCGGCGTTCTCGAAGGTGATGTTGTCGGCTTCGAAGCCGGTGCCGTTGATCTCTACTGTTTCGGTGAAGAAGGTGCCGCCGGCAGTGCGGGCGTTGAGGGAGTTGGTGATGACGACTTCTTCGGGTGATTTGCCTTTGCCGATGAGGGTGATGTTGGGGTGGTTCTGCGTGATGATGACGCGCTCGTGATAAATGCCGGGAGCGATCTCAATGTAGACGCGGCCGCCCGGACCGGGCCAGGGGTGGTGGTCCATTGCGTTCTGGATGGTGGGGAAGACGGTGCGGTCTTCGTTGCCGGGAGCGGCGGGTGGGGCGGAGGGATCGACGCGGATGTGGACGTCTTGTGCGTGGGCGAGGGATGTGAGGAGAGCTGCGGCGAAGAAAAGCTGTGAACGCATGGCAGCTAGGGTAGATGGAGTCTGGCCATGCGGGCAAGTTTTGCACTGCGATGAGTTTGCGCGTGGTGAACGGAGGTGGGTCTGGAGTGCTAAAATGGTTCCTGTGCCGGGTCCTACGCGACGTAATCCCGCCAACCCCGCCAGGTCCGGAAGGAAGCAACGGTAACGGGTAATTATGGGCGCAGTAGGTCGCCCGGTGCACAGAATCTGTTCCGATCGAGCGATATGGTGATTCGCGCAATGGCGCAGTAGGTCGCCCGGTGCACAGATTTTCTCCTGCTGATTCATATCCCCTTCACAAGCGTGTTGTCAGTTGTGCGTTCTCCGTTCTCACTGAGAACTGGGTACGTGACATGTGTGCCGTTCTCGGAGAGAATGAACTGCGACAGATGAACGTTTGTTCATTTGGTTTGAAGCCCAGGTGAGGTGCGAGTTTGAGTTTGACGTTGAAGCCGCGGACGCAGGTGCGCGCGAAGATCAGTTCGGTGGGGACCTACGTTCCGCCGCGTTTATTGACCAATGCAGACCTCGAAAAGATGGTTGCGACGAGCGACCAGTGGATCACGGAACGAACGGGGATTCGCGAGCGGCACATTGTCGATGGTGGAGTGGCGACGAGCGACCTGGCGGTAGAGGCGGCGAAGATTTGCCTGGCGAGGCGCGGGATCGACGCGAGCGAGCTTGAGGTGATTATCGTTGCGACGGTGACTCCGGATATGTTTTTTCCGGCGACGGCTTGCCTGGTGCAGGACCGTTTGGGCGCTAAGGGTGCGTGGGGGTTCGATCTGTCGGCGGCTTGCTCGGGGTTTCCTTATGCGCTGCAGGTGGGGGCGAAGCTGGTGGAGACTGGCGCGCACAAGAAGGTGATGGTGATTGGGGCGGATGTGATGAGCTCAATCATCGACTATACGGATAGAGCGACGTGCGTGATCTTTGGCGATGGCGCGGGTGCGGTGCTGCTGGAGCCTTGCAGCGAAGGCGAGATCGGATTGATTGACTACTGGCATGAGGTGGATGGTTCGGGTGCTCCGGCTTTGAATATGCCGGGGGGCGGGAGCCTGCATCCGCCGACTGCGGAGACGGTGGAGAAGAAGATGCACTATGTGCATCAGGATGGGCAGGCGGTGTACAAGTTTGCCGTGCGCAAGATGGCGGAGGCCACGGAGATGGTGCTCCACCGCAATGGCGTGGAAGGCAAAGATCTGGGGTGTTTTATTCCGCACCAGGCAAACAAGCGGATTATCGAATCGACAGCGCACCGGCTGGGAATGCCAGCGGAATCGGTGATTATCAACATCGACCGATACGGAAATACGACTGCCGCGACGATACCGCTGGCGATGCAGACGGCGCTTGATGATGGACGGCTGAAGAAGGGCGATCTTGTTCTGCTGGCTAGCGTCGGAGCAGGGTTCACGATAGGGGCTACTTTGCTGCGGTGGGAGTTTTAGACGCAACAGTATGGGAATAACGTAAGGAAGGGCGGGCCTGGGCTCGCCCTTCTTATTTTGGCGAGGCGAATGGGCGAACCAAAGAGCAGAGGAAGGCGTATCAGCTAAAAGGGGAGGGCACGATGCACGCAGCCGATCCGTTGTGGGTGAAGGTCTTTCTTGCGATTCATATTGCGGCTGGAGCGACGGCGTTTCTGATGGCTCCGGTGGCCCTGGCTACGGCTAAAGGTGGAAAGACGCATAAACGCTGGGGGATGGTTTATCTGTGGTCGATGGGCGTGGTGGCCGCGACTGCGGTGCCGATGGCGTTCTTCTTTCCGGTGCGGTTTCTGGCGCTGGTGGCTGTGTTCAGTTTTTACTTTGCGTTTTCGGCGTACCGCGTGCTTCGGTTGAAGGAGCTGGCGCGGGGCGGCAGTGCGGAACCGATTGATTGGATTGCCGGTGTGGTGACTTTCTCGACGAGCGCGGTATTGGCGTGGATGTCGTGGTTCCGGCCGCATACGATTGAGGTTCTGCCGGTGGTCGGGGTGATCTTCGGGTTCATCGGGATGCGGGGTGCGGCGACGCAGTTGATCTCGTTTGTGCGGAAGCCAACGGAGAAGATGTTCTGGTGGTATTCGCACCTGGGGAACATGATTGGGAGCTACATTGCGGCGTGGTCGGCGTTCAGTGTGGTGACGTTGACTCGTGTGGTCGGCAATCACTGGTGGGTGTGGCTATGGCCGGTGATGGTTGGGGTTCCGGCGATTGCGTTGACGACGGCTTACTACAAGCGGAAGTTCGCACCGCGGATAAAGAGCTCGGCTGCGGCTTAGTCTAGGCGGCGGTTTTGCTGGGTTGTTGACGCGAGCCGATGGTGCGAGAGGTCTTGTAGAGCTTCCAGAAGGCGTAAGCGCAACTGATGGCGATGCCGACCCATATAACGACGAGGATGGAAGTCGCGTATTTTGCGGAGAGGCTGTTCCAGAGACGGAGAATGTGGCGGCCGTAGTGTACGCCAAGCCACGCAGCGATGGCGTGGCGGACGAAACGGCTTGCAGTGAAGGCGATCATGAATTTCTTGCGCGACATGTTGAGCGCGCCGGCGGCGAGGACGAAGGGGCTTAACGGCATAGGCGGGGGCAGGATCGCTGGTAAGGCTACGGACAGAATTGCGTGGGATTCCATCCATTCGCAGACGCTCTTGAAGATACGTTGCGGAACGTGTTTTTGGAGAAAGGCCATGCCGCCGCGCTGACCGACTTGATGACTGAACCAGCCGCCGATCGCAGAGCCGGCTGTTGCAAGGAGCACAAGCAGCAGGACGTTCTCGTGACGTGCCGACATGACGATGAGCATGATGTCAGTGACGCCGGGGATGGGCAGTGGGACAAAGGAGCTGTCGACGATGGAGACGAAGAAGAGGCCGAAGATTCCGAAGCCAAAGAGGAAGTGCAGGAAAGGATTGCGGGGGCCACGACCAGCGGCGGGCGCCGCTTGAGCGGCTTGTCTTGCGAGCCCGAGCGCTGTCGCGAGGAACACCATATTGTTTTTGACGTAGGTCAGCAGGGTGAAGTCGCACGATTTTGCGCAGATTGATGAATTAGAGGCAAAGCAAAAGGCAGAAGGATGACAACAAAAAAGCAAAAAACAAAGGAAGAAATGATTTAGAGGAAGTGCAGGTGGGATAGAGCGGGGAGGATGTCTGTTTCGGCGGCGTAATGGCGGAAGAGTTCGATAGCGCGGATGCAGTCTGTGTTGAGCACGTAGTGGATATTGTCGGAGAGGTAGTGGCGGATGGTGGCGGGAGGGAGGGCGATGCGAGGGGTCCACTCTTCGACGAGCCGTTCGATGTTGAGGAGGCCGTGGTTGCGCGAGGCTTCTAGATCTTCAACGAGCTGGGCAGCGGTGATGCCGTTCGGTTGGTTGAGAGCTTCGGGGCGGACGGCCCAGACCGCGGCGACCCAGGGAAGATTGGTGCGGGTGCGCCACTCGCGCGCGAGGTCGAACCATTGGCAGGGGCCGATGGTTGCTTCGATGGCGTTGCGGGATTCGAGGGCGAGTAGCGCGGGATCGCCGATGAGGATGGCGGCGTCGGCCTTTTGGAGCATGGCGATGGGGTTGGCCGCAGAGGGGAGGAAGGCGGGGTGATTGTTGGCGAATTTGCGGAGGAGGATCTCGGCGTAGGCGAGGGAGCTGCGGGAGGCGGTGTCGGCGGCGATGGTGCGGATGGTGCTGAGGGTGTGGGGAGGATTTGACGATGAGCTGGATGGAGCGGACCTCGTTGAGCGAAGCGATGGTGCAGCCGGGAACGATGGCGAGATCGGGCGTGAGAGAGGCGATCGGGATTAGGCCAAGGTCAGCTCGTGCGGCGAGGAGTTCGTCGGCGCAGAGGGAGGGTTGAGTGTAGTGGAGGGTGTAACGCTCGGCTAATGAAGCGGCGAGGGGTGGGTGTTCGAAGTCCCACATGAGAGGTGCGGGGTTGAGGAAGTTGATGGCGGCAACGCGGAGCATTCGGGGTGAAGATGGAGTAGTCAAAGAATTAGTGTATTGGATGTTGGTGGAGTGTGAGCGATGCAGAGGGCGGTGGTTGGGTTTTATCAGGATGAACAGGGGCACTGGGCGGCGCGGCTGGAGTGCGGGCATGGTCAGCATGTGCGGCATGATCCGCCGTGGACGGTGCGGGAGTGGGTGTTGACGGAAGAGGGCAGGGCGGCGCGGATTGGGCGGTTGATGGAGTGTAAGAAGTGCGATGAGGAGCTGGGATAGTAGGATTCTCGCGATGGGCTTGTCAACGAATTCCGAATGCCGAGGGGTTTAAGAGTTTTATGAATCGACGCAAATTTATTTCTTCTTCGAGTGTGGCTGCGCTGGCTCTTGGTAAGGGTGCTGCGATGGCTGCTCCTGCTGCTGTGCCATCAACGAAGCCGGTGTTGATGAAGCTCGGGTGCCAGAGCGAGCCGACGAACGATACTCACTTAAAGTATCTGGCGCGGTATGGGGTTAGGAATATTTGCGGGTATCCGGAGATTGCGGATGGCCGGATTTACGCGACGGTGGATGAGCTTAGCCGCATGAAGGATCTTGCCACGAAGAATGGCATTGAGATTGATTGTGTCGGGCCTCCGGTTTTGACTTCGAGCTATATCGACAATGAGAAGCATCCGGCGATTATGCTGGCGCAGAGTCCGGAGCGGGACCGCGATATTGAGTCGATCCAGACGCTGATTAAGAATTGCGCGGAGGTTGGTCTGCCTTCGATCAAGTACAACATGAGCATTCTGGGCGTGCTGCGGACGGGAAGGACACCAGGGCGGGGCGATGCGATGTATAGCCAGTGGAAGTTGTCGGACGCAAAGCCGAAGACTCCGCTGACGATTGCGGGGCACGTGGATGCGGATATGTTCTGGGAGCGGATTACTTATTTTCTGGATCGCGTGATTCCGGTGGCGAATGAGTACAAGATCAGGATGGCTTGTCATCCGCAGGATCCGGGAGTGCCTCCGGAGGGGTATCAGGGAGTGGATCGCGTGCTGGGGACGGTGGATGGGTTGAAGAAGTTTGTTGCGATTCAGGAGAGCGAGTATCACGGGTTGAATTTTTGCCAGGGAACGGTTTCGGAGATGCTGGGGAGCCCGGGGACTGAGATCTATGACGTGATTCGGTATTTCGGGACGCGGAAGAAGATATTCAATGTGCACTTCAGAAATATTCGTGGGCACCGGAATGACTTTGTCGAGGTGTATCCGGATGAGGGCGATGTCGATATGGTGAAGGCGATTCAGGTTTATCGCGATGTGGGGTATCCGTACATGCTGATGCCGGATCACGTGCCGCTGGTGAAGAACGATCCGGATGGGCTGCAGTCGTTCGCGTTTTGTTATGGGTATATTCGCGGGCTGATTCAATCGTTGCAGAGTGTTTGAAGGTGGGGCGTGGTAATCTCCATCCGATGTGGCTGTTTGCTGAGCAAAATTTTCTGATCAGAGAGAGCAATGAAGACGAGCAGCGACGCGGAGCAGTTTGCGCTGGGTAGGTTGGATGTGGGGAAGATGGCGTGGATGGCGTTGATGTTGACGCCGGGGATGGGGCCGACTCGGATTTGGCGGGCGATGAACCGGCTGGAGGCGGCGGAGCGGTTGTTTGAGGCTTCGTTGACGGAGCTGGAAGGGCTGGGGATGCCTGCGGCCGCGGCTCAGTTTGTCTTTGATGGGAAGGCTCGAGTTGCGGCCGAGGATGAGATGAAGCGTGTCGCTGAGGCTGGCGGGACGGTGCTGACTCCGGAGGATGCGGAGTACCCGGAGCGGCTGCGGGAGATCTATGATCCGCCGGCGGTACTTTGGGTTCGAGGAGATGTGACGTTGCTCGCGCGGCCGGGGATTGCTGTGGTGGGGACGCGGCAGCCTTCGCCTTATGGGGCGGGGATGGCGGAGTTGCTGTCGCGCGATCTGGCGCATCGGCGGCTGGTGATTTTGAGCGGGATGGCTCGCGGGGTGGATACTGCGGCGCATAAGGGAGCGCTGGATGCTGGTGGCAAGACGGTGGCGGTTTGGGGGACGGGAATCGACGTGATCTATCCGAAGGAGAATAAGAAGCTGGCGGAGCAGATTGTTGCGTCGGGAGGGGCGATTGTGAGTGAGAATCCGCTGGGGACGTTTCCGGCTCCGCAGAATTTTCCGATTCGCAATCGGATTTTGAGTGGGATGAGCGTTGGGGTGCTGGTGATTGAGGCGGCGGAGTACTCCGGGACGCGGATTACGGCGCGGTGTGCGATGGAGCAGAATCGGGATGTGTATGCGGTTCCGGGGAATGTGACGAACAAGAACGCGTGGGGCCCTAATACATTGATAAAACAGGGCGCCAAGCTGACGGCGACGTGGGAGGATGTGTGGGAGGATCTGCCTTCGCAGATTCGGCTGGGGCTGGAGGATGAACTGGCTGGGGATGGGCGGGGTGAATCAAAGGCAGCGGGGACTGCATCTCTATTTAACGATACGCCGCTCGCTGAGCATGAGCGGATCGTCTTCGACAAGCTGCGGCATGACGAGTCGATGCAATTGGACGATTTGATTGAGCAGTTGGAGGCGACTTTGGGTTCGGCGGAGATCTTTACGGCTCTGTTCGAACTTGAGCTTGCGGGGCGGGTGCGGCAGCTTCCCGGAAAAAATTATGTGCGGGCATTTTGAAGTGCGGTACCCCGGCTGATTTCAACAGCGGGAACCGAACGAGGATGATTCGCGTAACTTGCGGCTGTCGTTTGATTTGACGGCTGGTTTGACCTGTGGATTTTTCTATGCGCCGCGTGGATGCAAATGTGACCTTCACGGGCGGTTTTCGTCAGTTGAGAGATTACGGAAAGATGACGCGTCTGCGAAAACCGTGTTAGGTTCGCAAGGGACACAAGGAAGTAGAGGGACGTTTTGCTTCGGCGATACGTTCTGGTGCATGAAGGGAACGAATGAGTAAATCACTAGTGATCGTGGAATCGCCGGCGAAGGCGAAGACGATCGGGAAATATCTCGGCAGCGACTACGTGGTGGAGGCCTCGATAGGCCACATCATGGACCTGCCGAAGAATGACATTGGCGTGGAGCTGAAGAAGCGGACGTTTGAGCCGACGCTGATTGTGTCTCCTGGCAAGGAAAAGGTTGTTGAGCGGTTGAAGAAGCTGGCGGCGAAGGCGGGCATGATTTATCTGGCGCCTGACCCCGATCGCGAAGGCGAGGCGATTGCCGCGCATCTTTCGATGCAGCTGCTGCCGATGGTGAAGGACAAGTCGAAGGTTCGGCGGGTTACGTTCAACGAGATTACGAAGAAGGCGGTGCAGGCGGCGTTTCTGCATGCTCGCGATATTGATGAGAATCTGGTGGATGCGCAGCAGACTCGGCGTGTGCTGGATCGGTTGGTGGGGTACCAGGTTTCTCCGCTGCTTTGGGATAAGGTTCGGCGCGGGTTGTCGGCTGGACGTGTGCAGACTGTGGCGCTGCGGTTGATTGTGGAGCGCGAGCAGGAGATCAACGACTTCAAGCCGGTGGAATACTGGACGATTGATGCACTGCTGGAGCCGACGGCCGACAAGCAGAGCTTTACGGCGCGTTTTGTGGGCGTGAACGGCGTGCCTTCGCGAGTGGCGAATGGAACGGATGCGGACGGCAAGGAGCAATATCTTGCGAACGCGCTGCCGGACCAGGAAGCCGTCGATGAGGCGGTCGGCGAGTTGCAGCATGCGAAGTGGAGCGTGCGCTCGGTGGAGAAGAAGGAGCGGCGGAATAATCCGAAGGCTCCTTACACGACGAGCAAGCTGCAGCAGGATGCTTCGGGGCGACTGGGATTCAATGTTCGGCGCACGATGGGTGTGGCGCAGCGGCTATACGAGGGTGTTGAGATTGGCGCGGAGGGTACGGTCGGTCTCATTACTTACATGCGTACCGACTCGACGCGTGTGAGCCCGGACGCGATTGCGGAGGCTCGCCAGTTTATTGGCAAGTTGGGAGCGGCGTATCTGCCAGCGACTCCGAATGAGTATGCGGGCAAGAAGCAAGAGCAGGCACAGGATGCGCACGAAGCGATTCGGCCGACGAATGTTGCTTATACGCCGCAGTCGATCCGGAAATATCTGAGTGATGAGCAGTTCCGGTTGTACAAGCTGATCTGGCAGCGGTTTGTTTCGAGCCAGATGACGCCTGCGGTCTTCGATCAGACGACGGTCGACATTGTTGCGCAGGCGAAGCAGGCCTATGACTTCCGCGCGACCGGAAGCGTGTTGAAGTTTGACGGTCATCTGAAGTTTGAGGAAGAGGACAAGCGCGCACGGCAGGCGGCGAAGGAAGAGGCTAAGGCTGCTTCGGACTCTGCTGAGGGAGAGGAAGAGGACGATAGCAGGCTGCCAGAACTGGGCAATGGCGAGGCTTTGCGGCTGGAGAAGCTGGACCCGCAACAGAAGTTTACGCAGCCCCCGCCGCGTTACAACGAAGCGAGCCTGGTGAAGACGCTTGAAGAGAAGGGAATTGGGCGGCCTTCGACGTATGCCTCCATCATTAATACAATTCAGGATCGCGACTATGTGAAGAAGATCCAATCGCGGTTTGTGCCGACGGAGATTGGCATCGTTGTCACGAAGCTGCTGGTGAAAAATTTTCCGTACATCTTCGATACCGCTTACACGGCGACGCTTGAGGGCGAGCTGGACGCGGTGGAAGAGGGCCATGAGAAGTGGACCGATCTGCTGAACGGCTTCTATGGGCACTTTGAGAAAGAGCTTCACGTTGCAGAGAAACAGATGGAAGACATCAAGCGGATGGAGGAGTCGACGACGGAGGTCTGCGATAACTGCGGGGCTCCGCTTGTATTGAAGTGGGGCAAGTTCGGCAGTTTCTATTCGTGCTCGAACTTCTCGAAGGCGAAGCCGGTGACTGTGGCTGCGGGGCCTTGGAAGAAGGATCCGAAGACCGCACTGAAGAAGGTTACGAAGGCGCTGAACTATCCGATCATCGTGAAGGCTACGACCGAGGATGTTGTTGAGTACTCGAAGGAGACGAACGACGCGAAGGAGTTGACTGCGGCGATCGAAGAGGCGATGACGCAGGGGAAGAAGATCACTGCCGAGGCGTTCAGTTGTGACTTTACGAAGGAAAACTTTGCGGCGAAGCCTGACCTGAGCGCTCCGGGGGCCGACGAGGCACCGGAGGAAGAGGCTTGCGACAATTGTGGACGAACCATGGTGCTGCGGAATGGGCCGTGGGGGCCGTTCATGGCTTGCCCGGGGTATAACGAAGATCCGCCGTGCAAGACGATTCGCAAGCTGAACCAGAAGGTGCAGCAGAAGCCGCCGGTGCAGTTGGAGGAGGCATGCCCGAAGTGCGGGAAGCCGCTGCTGCTTCGGAATGGACAGTATGGCGAGTTCATTAGCTGCAGCGGCTATCCGAAGTGCAAGTACATCAAGCAGGAGCTGCTGGATGTGAAGTGCCCGAAGGATGGCGGCGACATTGCTGTTCGCAAGACGAAGCGCGGCGATGTGTTCTATGGCTGCGTGAACTATCCGAAGTGCGACTTTGCTTCGAATCTGAAACTAATTGATAAGACCTGTCCGAAGTGCGACAGTGCGTACCTGCTTGAGGTGCACAATGACAAGGGGACGTACCTGGTTTGTCCGAATAACCGGGAGGCGTTGCCGAAGCGGCGCAAGAAGAAGGGCGCGCCGGAGGCGGAACCGACGACTCCGCTGTGCACGTATGAGAAGAAAATTGCCGGACCGGCTCCGGTGCCGGAGTTGGAGCGGCCTGATCCGGAGAAGACCCGGGCAGTGGTTGAGAGCGTAGCCTAACCAAGAACGACGAGGAGTTGAGATGGCAACGGCAGCGGATGCGGAACTGATTTTGAAGCTATATGAGCTTCGGCGCGAAGAGACCATGCGGAGGGCGAGGCGCTTTATGGTTTTCGAATTCAACCCGAAGACGCTGGAGGAGCTGCGGGCGGTTTCGCGGGATACGAAGTCGGAGTTTAACCCCAGCTGGCGGCAGATGCTGAGCTTCTGGGAGATGGCGGCGTCGCTCGTGCTGCGGGGTGCGCTGGATGCGGACCTGTTCCTGGATTCGAATGCGGAAGGGATTCTGATCTATGCGAAGTTCCACCACTTCCATGCCGAGACGGAGAAGGCAAGCGGGAATCCGTTTATGGGGAAGACGGCGGAGCTGATCGCTAAGTACCCAGCGGCAAAGGCGTACTACGAGATGTTTTTGAAGAGCTTTGGGCCGGCGAAGTAAGTATTAGAATGACTTAGCCGCGGGATCGCGGTCAAAGACCTTCCATTATTGCATCATTTCTGTTACACTCGTGTTATAGACTTGAGGGTTGAGATCCGCGCGGCAGCGGCCCGCTTGGAGGGTGAGCCTGCTGTAACTTATTGAAAAGAATGTAGGTAGTGAATTATGGCGAAGGCGGTTTGGAATGGCCAAACACTGGCCGAAAGTGAAAAAACAGAGGTAATCGAGGGAAATCTCTACTTCCCCGAGGAGACGGTGAAGCGGGAGTTTCTGAAGACCAGTTCAACGACCTCCAGTTGCCCTTGGAAGGGGCAGGCCCGGTACTACACAATCATCGTGGACGGTCAGGAAAACCCTGACGCGGCTTGGTACTACCCTGATCCGAAGCCTGCGGCCCGCAATGTGAAGCATCATGTGGCATTCTGGCGGGGCGTCGAGATCATCAAATAGAAACTGAAGTCGATTGTTAACAGTGATTTGGAACGGGAGGGGCTTTGGGCCTCTCCCGCTTCTGTTTTAGTAGGCCTGAGCGAGGTCGAGCGGCAGGCGGACCTGGAAGCAGGTGGCGCCGGGCTTTGAGTCGACGGTGACGAAGCCTGAGTGCTTGTTGACGATACGCTGTACGGCGTCCAGTCCGAGTCCGAGGCCGCGGCCGGGAGCCTTGGTGGTAAAAAATGGCTCGAAGATACGGGAGCGAATTTTGGGGTCGATGCCGGGGCCGTCGTCCCAGACCTCGACCAGCGCCATGGAACCGTTGAGCTTGGTAGTGAGGCGCAGGATGCCGAGATTGTTCATGCTTTCGAGGGCGTTTTCAATCAAGGCAGTCCAAACCTGGTTTAGCTCGCTGCCGTAAGCGCTGATTGGGGGTAGATCGGGGTCGAAGCTCAACTCAACCTGGACGTTCTTGAGGCGGGAGTTGAACATGACCAGCGTGTTTTCAAGCGATTGCGCCAGATCGACCTCCTGGATGGGGGCCTGGTCCATGTAGGAGTAGTCCTTGATGGCGGTGATGAGGTCAAAGATGCGCACGGTGGAGTCGACGACGGTCTCGGCCAGGCGCTCGACGCGGAGGGAGCGCGAGACGGTGGCTAGAGCGACTGGAAGGACCTCAGGCCGTGTGACAGCGGCTAGTTCGTCGAGGAGGTCGAGGGGGAGATTGGTCTCCGAGAGTGCGGGGGCGATGTTCCAAGGCTCAGGGACGTTGTGCCCGGTGAGCCAGCGGACGATGGCTGCCTCGCGGTCGGTAGCGGCCAGGGGGCTTTGCGGCCCGGCGTGGGTGTAGGCGGACATGCGGGCGCGGGCGTTCTGCACCCAGGAGCGGTAGCCATCAATCTCCTGGTTGGTGAGACAGAGGTTGCCGAGGCGGTACTTCTGCTCGCCGTACTCGCGCAGCTCGCCGAAGAGGCTGGCGGCGCAGCGCTGGGCCGCGGAGGCGGGGTTGTTGAGCTCGTGGCTGAGATTCGCGGCGAGCTTGCCTAGCGCGTTGAGCTTTTCCGACTGCTGTTCGATGCGAGTGACCTCGCGGACGCGGTCGAGCAGCACCGAGACGCAGCGCTGGCCCATGGATGGGATGGCGGCGAGCATCTCGGCGAAGAGAGTGTCCGGGATGTCGAGTGACCAGACGGGGCCGACCGCGAAGCCTTCGCCACCGTAGTTCTTCATGCGCGAGAAGGGAAGCTTGCCGGTCATGGAGCCGGCGCGCCCCATGAAGAGCGCGATATTGCCCGCGTGGCGACGGCGCACCTGCACCTCGCCGCGGAGGATGAAGTTCATGTTGTGGGCCGGGTCGTTGTCGCGGAAGAGGATGGCGCGGTCGGGACCTACGCGCTCTGTGCCGCGAGTGGCGAGCCAGAGGAATTCTTCCTCCGTAAGGCCGTCGAGCTGGCCGACGGAGCGGAGGGCGCCGACAATTTCGGGGATGGGCGTAGGCTCTGCTGGTGGGCCGGCCATTACCGACTGCTCTGCCTGGACGATCTGTTGCTCGGGAAGCAGGCTTTCGTAGCTGTTCAAAGTGGCCATCTCGGGGAGCTCCTTTTAGGGCTTGATCGTGGCTTGGCTTAAATGATCTACGTCTCCATTGTTACAGGAGTTCCGTATAAATGGTGGAAGCTGAGCAATACACAATAGATGCTCTATTGACGCTTTCCGGACCACTATAGATAGGACTTAAATTCGGAGGTATCGGGCGCGCAAACTGGAATTTTCCTGAAATTATTTCGGCTTTGAAGTGGTAGACCAATTGGAGTTCAGGGCCAGGGTGTTGGAGAGCAGAATCAAAGGGTTAGTGTCCGGAGTGGGGACTGTCTTAGTGGATGACGACGTGCCGCCGCTCCCACGTGCTGTTTGGGCTGGTGGGAGCGGCTGGTTGGTTTGTGCAAATGCGGAGAGAGTGAGGAGCGAACAGAGAACCATTGTGCGCATTGACTCTCTCCGGGTGGACTAGGCTTTTTGGACCTGGCCGTCTTTGACGACGACAGGGTCGAGGAACGGCATGGACTTGCGAAGCTCGGCGCCAACTTTTTCGATCTGGAGCTCGGATTCAGCTTTGCGGATGCGCGCGAATTCGTGGCGGCCGGATTCGTTTTCGGCGATGAACTTTTTGGCGAAGCTGCCGTCCTGGATGTCGTTGAGGAGGGACTTCATCGCCTTCTTGACTTCGGGTGTGACGATGCGTGGGCCGGCTACGTAGTCTCCCCACTCGGCCGTGTCGGAGATGGAGTGGCGCATGTAGGCCAGGCCGCCGCGATACATCAGGTCAACGATGAGCTTGAGTTCGTGGAGGACTTCGAAGTAGGCGAGTTCGGGCTGGTAGCCTGCTTCGACGAGAGTCTCGAATCCTGCCTTGACGAGTGCGCTGGTGCCGCCGCAGAGGACGGCCTGCTCGCCGAAGAGGTCGGTTTCGGTCTCCTCGGTGAAGGTGGTTTCGAGCACGCCGGCGCGCGTGCAGCCGATGGCCTTGGCGTAGGAGAGTGCGAGGGCGAAGGCGGTGCCGCTGGCATCCTGTTCGACGGCGATGAGGCCGGGGATGCCGCCGCCTTCGGTGAAGACCTCGCGGACACGGTGGCCGGGGCCTTTGGGGGCGACGAGCGAGACGTCGACGAAAGCTGGCGGCACGATGGTCTGAAAGCGGATGTTGAAGCCGTGGGCGAACATCAGGGTCTTAGCCGGTCTGTTCGAGGGGTCCTCGAGGTAGGGCTCGATCTCGGCGTGATAGACCTTGGCGGCTGTCTGGTCGGGCGTGAGGTTCATGATGACGTCGGCCCATTTGCTGACGTTGGCGACGGTGTCGACGACGAGGCCGGCCTTGCGGGCGCGCTCGGCGTTGGGCGAGTCGGGGCGGAGGCCTACGCGGACGTCGACGCCGGAGTCCTTGAGGTTGAGGGCGTGGGCGTGGCCCTGCGAGCCATAGCCGATGATGGCGACTTTCTTCGCCTGGATGAGAGAGAGGTCTGCGTCTGCGTCGTGATATGCCTTTGCCATTTTTCTGTTCTTCTTTCCTTTTCTTTGCTTACTCAAATTTTAAGGCCTAACACCGATTTGCACCGATTTGACCGATTAAGGCCTGAAGGATCGTTGCAACGATGTCGTGTTTGGTTTCTTTGGTTTTTGATCGGTGAAATCGGTGTCGATCGGTGTTAAGTCTTTTGCGGGTGTTTGCACCGCAGCAGAACATCAGGTTTCGTCCTCTGCGAACTGGTTGGGTAGGTCCTCGTGTAGTTCGAGGTGCGGTGGGTGGGTATTCTGCGGCGATTCTCCGTTGGATGTACCAAGAGCTTTGAGGACGCGGCTGGTGTGGTGGCCTCGGCGCATGGCCATGCGGCCGGTGCGGGAGACCTCGAGGATGGTGTAGCCGCTCTCGGTGATGACCTGGATGAGGCCTTCGATCTTGGAGGAGCTGCCGGTGAGTTCGAGCATGATGGACTCGGGGGCGAGGTCGACGACGCGGGCTTTGAAGACGGTGGCGAGCTCGAAGATCTGCGAGCGGGAGTGCTGGCCGAGGGGGTGCGAGGGGCCTGCGCCGACCTTGAGGAGGCAGAGCTCGCGGATGACGGCATCGGCGCGGCCGACCTCGTCGACGTCGACGGTGATCTCGAGTTTGTAGAGCGAGGCGCGGATGCGATGGGCGGCGTGGTCGGGCGCCTCGCAGACGATGGTCATGCGGGAGATGTCGGCGCGCTCGGACTCGCCTACGGTGAGCGAGACGATGTTGATGTTGAGACGGCGGAAGAGCGAGGCGACTCGCGTGAGGACGCCGGGTTTGTCCTGGACCAGGGCTACGAAGGTGTGGAGCATGGTTGCCTTTCAAAAAGTACAAATCAGTCGAGTATGCCGTGACGTCAAGCTAGTAGCAGATGAGATATTCGCTAGAAGTCTTGCGAAGCTTGTTTGGATCGCAACTGATTGTACTTCAAACTTGCCTACGGGTGCTGCGGGTCCCCAGGAAAATGTACCGATGGTGGCAAGGTTCCCGTTGCCGTCCAGTGAGAGTCCTATCCTCTGAAATTGCATCGGTCCCTGTAACTCTGTATTGCACGAAAAACGGTGCTCGATGATTGAGGTGCTCAAGCGCGCAATTACTCTGTTGTTTATTTTCATCACTAGTCGTGGCGCGTCCGCAGTCGAATGCATTTTTGCCAGCAGCTTTTTGCAGACGCTTATGAAGCAGCAATGTCGGGTGTGTCTCGACACGCTGCAAGGCTTATTGAAACTAAAGACACAGCAATAATGAGCTTCATTCGACCCTCCGCAGCATCGCGAAGCTGTAGGTTGGACTGCGCAGGCTGTAGAGGGTGTGGCGCTGGTACTGGTGGCCTGCGGGGACGCGGGGATGGTCGAAGTCGAGTTCGGGGCGGTGGGTCATGCCTAGTTTTTCCATCACGTGGCGTGATGCGCGGTTGGGAAGTGCGGTGATGGCGACGACTTCGTTGAGGCCGAGTTGGTTGAAGGCGAAGTCTACGATGGTTCGTGCGCCTTCGGTGGCGAGTCCTTTGCCCTGAGCGGATTGTGTGAGGCGCCAGCCGATCTCGACTGCGGGCTGAGGGAGATTGGGGACGGCGTCGCGCATGGTTTGCAGGCCGATGGTTCCGGCGAAGTCGCCGGTGTCGCGCAGGGTCGCGGCGAAGAAGCTGAAGCCGTCGCGGTCGAAGGCGGCGAGGTAGCGGTCGATGGCTTCGTCGCTTTGCTGGCGCGTGAACGGGGCCTCGAAGTAGTGCATGACGACGGGGTCGGCGTTCATTTGGGCGAAGGGCGCGCGGTCAGCCTCCTGCCAGCGGCGGAGGGTGAGGCGAGGGGTTTCGAGTTGGAGCGATTGGGTCAATTCTTCGTTCTCGAAAGGCAATCCAGGGGAGAGATTCTTCGCTAGTTTTTATTTTGGGGTTGTGGTTGGTGAGGGTTCTCGTCGGAGTGTGGTAGATGGCTGTTTGGTGGGGATCCGAACTGGGGAATGTAGGTTTTAGGGATCTCGTAGAGGACGAGCACTCCGGGCCTGGGGGTGTGGCTGGCGCTGCTGCAGAGATTGCCGGTGGTGACGCCGGTGTGGCGGATGGTGGCGATGGAGTAGTCGGTGTAGAGCTCGGCGCGCGGGCGGCAGTCGGCGTACATGTTGGAGAGGATGCGGATGGTGGTGGCGTCGCCGGTGTCGACGAGGATGATGCCGTTTTTGTCGGTGGGCATGGCGACGGAGCCGATCTGGTCGACGCGGAGGGCTACGTTTAATCTTTCGTTCGTGACGGGCTTGTTGGTTTGTGCATTGATGACGCGGATGTGGAGCGGTGGCGCGGATTGGGCGTAAGCAAGCGCCGGCATCGAGGCAAGAAGAAGGAATGGGGCGACATTGTCAACGCTCTTTCGGAAAAAATTGAGAGATGCCATCATTCATCCTCCGCGGTTTCCAGCAGTGGGTCTTTCTGTGGTCGGCGGACCATCTCGTGGAGGGCGCTGCCGGGGGCGATCATGGGGTAGACGCCGTCTTCTTTTTCTACCTGGAAGTTGATGAGGAACGGCTTGCCGCTGGTGCGGGCTTTTGTAACTGTGGGGATTACATTCTGGCGCTTGTTGACCGTTGCGCCGTCGATGCCGTGGGCCGCGGCGAGCAGGACGAAGTCGGGTGAGAGGATGGGCGAGGCGGCGTAGTTCTTGTCGTAGAAGGCCTCCTGCCACTGCCGGACCATGCCGAGGAAGCCGTTGTTGATGACGGCGATGTTGATGGCGAGTTTTTCCTGCACGATGGTGGAGAGTTCGGCGGCGGTCATCTGGAAGCCGCCGTCGCCGGCGATGACCCAGACGTCTTTCTCCGGGCAGGCGACCTTTGCGCCGATGGCTGCGGGCAGCGCGAAGCCCATGGTGCCGAGGCCCCCCGAGGTGATGAGCGAGCGCGGGGTGTCGTGCTTGTAGTACTGGGCCTCCCACATCTGGTGCTGGCCGACGTCCGTGACGATGATGGTCTGGTCGGCGCGGCCGGCGGCGTGGGCCTCGCGCCAGATGTCGTTGATGACGTGCGCGGCGTAGAGGTGGCCGTTGTCGGGCAGGTTGATGATGTCGCGGACCGCGGCGTCGCCCTTCTTGGCGTTGATCTCGCGGAGCCAGCTGGTGTCGGAGTTCTTTGGCAGCAGCGGGAGGAGAAGTTCGAGGACTTCCTTGAGGTCGCCGATGAGAGCGACGTCGGCGCGGACGTTCTTGTTGATCTCGGAAGGATCGATCTCGATGTGGATCTTCTTCGCGTTGGGAGCGTATTGGGCGAGGTTGCCGGTGACGCGGTCGTCGAAGCGCATCCCTAAGGCGAGGAGGAGGTCGGCCTGCTGGATGGCGTTGTTGACCCAGGACTCGCCGTGCATGCCCATCATGCCGAGCGAGAGCGGGTGATGCGTGGGGACTCCGCCGAGGCCGAGAAGCGTGCTCGCGACGGGGATCTGCTGGCGTTCGGCGAAGGCGAGGACCTGGGCTTCGGCGCCGGAGTGCGTGATGCCGTGGCCCGCGAGGATGATGGGCTTCTTTGCTGCTTTGATAAGTTCGATGGCTTGTTGGATCGAAGAGGATTCGGCGCGCAGCATGGGGTGCGGGCGGTAGGGTTTGGGAGCGGCGTCTTCGAAGTTGAAGGGCGCAGTGGCTTGTTGCGCGTCTTTGGTGATGTCGACGAGCACGGGACCGGGGCGGCCGGACTTCGCGATCTGGAGCGCCTCGCGGATGGCGGGGGCGATGTCTTCGGCGCGGGTGACGAGGTAGTTGTGCTTGGTGATGGGCAGGGTGATGCCGGTGATGTCGATCTCCTGGAAGGCGTCGGAGCCAAGGACTTTGCTGCCAACCTGGCCGGTGATCGCCACGATGGGAATGCTATCGAGCATGGCCGTCGCGATGCCGGTGACGAGGTTGGTGGCGCCGGGGCCGCTGGTCGCGATGCAGACGCCGACTTTGCCCGAGGCGCGGGCGTAGCCGTCGGCCATGTGCGCGGCGCCCTGCTCGTGACGGACGAGGATGTGGTGGATGGGGAACTTGCGCAGGGCGTCGTAGGCGGGGAGGATGGCTCCGCCGGGGTAGCCGAAGACTTTGTCCACGCCTTCGCCGGCCAGAGTGGCCCAGATGATTTCGGCTCCAGTGAGTTGGGGGTGTTGATTTTTGATTAGATTTTGGGTTCTCCTTTGATCCGCATGCTCCTGATCAGAGCGTCACTTCTCATTGTGGAGCGTTTGAGACCACCGCCGACGAATCAGGCCTTTGCTCCTCTACATTGACTTTCGGCGCGAAGAACGGGTTCGGTGTGTCGGAAGCAGAAGCTCGGTGTCAGACCATATAAGATAGAGCACCAGAGTGCCATCACCGATTATCGTTGCTATCGAACATCCCGCACCTAGATGTATCAGATAAGCGTACGAAGGGTGCCATTGCTTAGAGGCGTTGAGCACATCGTAAATCTTCATTCGCGAACGGATCAGACCGCCTGATCTTCAATCGCGGTCTGGGCTGGAAACGTCAACTTCGCATCTGAGCGAAGCGGTCATGAGCAGTTCAGGCGTACCTTAGGGGCTAGAAGTCCCTTTCGCTTCGGTTGATCGTTGTGGTCACGACTGAAGCCGTGCCCTTATGTCTCGCATGTGTCGGGCCTTCAGCCCTTAGGGTTTCCGACTCCATTTGCCCTGATGATTTCGGCTCCAGGTGGTAGTTGTCGCGCCTTTGGCGCTCAGAGTTTGGACTATATGTTGGCGATCACTCTGGCCTATACGCCGCCGAGCAGTCTGGACTATAGCGCCGGGATTCCATGCCGAAATGCAATGAGGACCGTAGGTCCGGTGACATATCAGCCTAGGCCGCAGGCCTAGGTACATGTTTGCCAGCGCCTTGGAGGGCTGAAGGCCCGACATATAATCGCAGCAATGCCTCAGACGCTGAGCTTCAACCTGGTTCATATTATCTTCAGCACCAAAAATCGCGTCCCGCTGATCAATGATGACATTCTGCCTGCTCTTCACGCGTATCTTGCGGGAACCGCGCGCAAACTGGGTTGCGAGTGTTTCCGAGCAGGAGGCGTCGCTGACCACGTTCATCTTGCGATGAGACTGGCCGCCACAAGAACGGCGGCAAAGGTTGTCTCCGAGATCAAAACCGGCTCTTCCGCCTGGATGAAACAGCAGGGTGTCCGCACTTTTGCGTGGCAACGCGGGTACGGTCTGTTTTCCGTCAGCCCTGCCGATCTTGGTGCGCTGGTTCGATATATCGACGGGCAAGAGACGCACCATCGCAAGCGAGATTTCCAGTACGAGATGCGCGCGTTTTTCGACAAGTACCATATTGCCTTCGATGAGCGTTATGTCTGGGACTGATGACCCCGGACGTGTCGGGCCTTCAGCCCTCATATTTACCGATGTTCGTTTACCTAGGCCTTCGGCCTAGGCTGTTATGTTTTCGCGCCTTCGGCGCTTGCTCTGTCGCCGTCGAGGGACGACTGTAAAAGGACAACTCAGCGGTTAGTTAGTGCCAGCTCTTTTCACTGACGCTTACCCGAGTTAGACATTTGGCGATGACTCCACTCTGTAGCTTGAGGCTTGCCAAATTCGTCCCCGAGTATGTGCCATGATGAGGCTATCTCCTTTGCAATGAATACTTTGAGTATACTTTACCCTTTGTTATCAATACTTTAGCATCGAAGTCCACCCTCAAGTCATTTCCTTTGAAGACTTTAGGACTTTAACCCCAGAGTGGGGGTACTAGGTTGTGACGGCTCCTTCACTCGCGGAGGAGACCGAGTTGGCGTACTTGGCGAAGACGCCGCGTTTGAAGCGGGGTTCGGGGGCCTTCCATGCGGCGAGGCGTTTGGCGATCTCGGCTTCGGGGACGTTGAGGGTTAGTTTGCGGTTGGGGATGTCGAAGGTGATGGTGTCGCCTTCGTGGACGGCGGCGATGGGGCCGCCGAGCTGTGCTTCTGGTGCGACGTGGCCGGCCATCAGGCCGCGTGTGGCTCCGGAGAAGCGGCCGTCGGTGAGGAGGGCCACGGTTTCAGAGAGCGCCGGGATGCCTTTGATCGCTGCGGTGACGGCGAGCATCTCGCGCATGCCGGGTCCGCCGCGTGGGCCTTCGTAGCGGATGACGAGGACGTCGTTGGGGTTGATCTTTCCGGCTTCGACGGCGGCGTGGCAGTCGTCCTCGGAGTCGAAGACGCGCGCGGGGCCGGTGTGGTGAATGCGCTCGTGGCCGGCGACCTTGATGACGGCGCCGTCGGGGGCGAGGTTGCCGCGCATGATGACGAGGCCGCCGGTGGGCTTGAGGGCCTTGTCCCAAGTGTGGATGACAGGCTGGCCTGGAGTTTCGACGGCGAGTGCGGCCTCTTCGGCGAGCGTCTTGCCGGAGACGGTGATGCTGTCGCCTTTGAGCAAACCTTTCTCGAGGAGGCGTCTGGCGAGGAGACGGCTGCCGCCTGCGTCCTGGTAGTCCTTGGCTGCATATTTGCCGCCGGGAGAGAGGTCGCAGATGAAGGGCGTGCGCTCGGAGATGCGATCGAAGTCTTCCATCGAGAGCGGAATGTCCAGCTCGCGCGCGATGGCGATGAGGTGAAGGACGGCGTTGGTGCTGCCGCCCGAGGCTGCGACGGCGGCGATGGCGTTGTCGATGGACTGGCGGTTGATGATCTTGCGTGGGCGTGAGGCCGGCGCGGGCGAGATCCATGACGAGGCGCCCAGCCTGGCGGGAGGCTTCGTGTTTTTCCGGCAGACATGGCGGGGACACCGGTGATCTGCATGGGCGAGATGCCGAGGAACTCGCCTGCCATGGCCATGGTGTTGGCGGTGAACTGGCCGCCGCAGGCTCCGGGGCCGGGGCAGGCGGAGGCTTCGAGAGCTTCGAGTTCGGCGTCGTTGATCTTTCCTGCGGCGTGCGCGCCCATGCCTTCGAAGACCTGAAGGATGGTGATCTCTTTGGTGGTGCCGTCGGGCTGCTTGAGCTGGCCGGGGGCGATGCTGCCGCCGTAGAGCATTAGGCCGGGGATATCGAGGCGCGCGAGAGCCATGATGGCGGCGGGCATGTTCTTGTCGCAGCCGGCGATGCAGACGATGCCGTCGAACGAGTTGCCGCGTGTCACGAGTTCGATAGAGTCCGCGATGACCTCGCGCGAAATAAGGCTCGCCTTCATGCCCTGGGTACCCATCGTGATGCCGTCGTGGATGGTGATGGTGTTGAACTCCATCGGTGTGCCACCGGCTTCGCGCACGCCTTGCTTGACGGCCTCGGCGACCTTACGCAGATGGAAGTTGCAGGGGCCGACCTCGGTCCACGTGTTGGCGATGCCGATGATGGGCTTGCGCAGGTCTTCTTTGCTGAAACCGACACTGCGGAAATAGCTGCGCGCGGCGGCGCGGTCCGGGCCTTCGGTGAGGACCTTCGAATACTTCTTTGCGGGATCGAATTCGTTGCTCAAGAGTGATATTCCTTCCATTGGTTGCCGCGCGCGACAGGCAGATTGGGGATGATCTCGGACATGGCCTGATGAAAACGTGGCTGGTTTCCGAAGCCGGGGTAGGGTGTGCAGTAGGGTTCGTAGAATATGCCGGCCTCGCGCATTGCTTCGAGGACCATGGGCTTGATGGAGTGCAGCAGGATAACGATTGCCTTCGGTTTGTAGTTCTTCAGCCGTTCGACGAACGACGAAATGGATTGCTTGCAGAGCGAGCGCCGATCTTTGTTGGCGAGATGATTGACGGGTTCGAGAACAAGGTCGTCGAGATAGAAACCGTTCTGCTTGAAATCTTCGAGGAAGTGCCCGTTGCCGTGAAAAGCTTTGCGGATTTCACGGAAGAGGCCGCTGTCCTGGTTGTAGAAGAACGTGCCGCCGTGCGGCGCCGATTCGCCCACGAACAGAGTCGTGATGCGCTTCGGGCGGTAGCTGGCTCGCGTCTCTTCAAAGTTGGTCATGATATTTATGCGTTTGCGGCTTTTGGTGCGGACCAGAAGTCTTTGTCGTGGTGGCTTTCGAAGTGGTCGATTGCGTGGGCCTGTCGCAGCGTGAGGCCAATGTCGTCGAGTCCGTTCAGCAGGCAGTATTTGCGGAAGGGGTCGATGTCGAAGTGTGCGTTGAAACCGAGGTCGTCGGTGACGGTCTGGGCTTCGAGGTTGATGGTGAGCTTGTGCTCGGGGTCTTTCGTGCAGCGGTCGAGAAGGGTTGCGACTTCGTCGTCGGTGAGGACGGCGACGATGAGGCCGTTCTTGCCGGCGTTCGAGAAGAAGATGTCGGCGAAGCTGGGTGCGATGACAGCGCGGAAGCCGTACTGATGGATAGCCCATGCGGCATGTTCGCGCGAACTGCCGCAGCCGAAGTTTTTCTCGGCGATGAGAATCTTTGCACCGTGGTGATGGTGCTTGTTGAGGACGAACTCAGGGTTGGGCTCGCCGGCGTTGGGGCCCTCCTGGATGCGGCGCCAGTCGTAGAAGAGGAACTCGCCATAGCCGGTGCGCTCGATACGCTTGAGGAACTGCTTGGGGATGATCTGGTCGGTGTCGATGTTCGGCAGCGGCAGCGGAGCGGCTTTCGAGGTGAGGATGTTGATGGCTTCCATTAGCGTGACGCTCCTTCCGTCTGCTTCCATTTGCGGATGTCGGTGAAGTGGCCGGTGATGGCTGCTGCTGCGGCCATCTCGGGGCTGACGAGGTGTGTGCGGCCTCCGCGGCCCTGGCGGCCTTCGAAGTTGCGGTTTGATGTGGAGGCGCAGCGTTCGCCGGGGGCGAGGATGTCGGGGTTCATGCCGAGACACATGCTGCAGCCGGGCTCGCGCCACTCGAAGCCTGCAGTCTTGAAGACTGCGTCGAGGCCTTCGGATTCAGCCTGGCGCTTGACTGCCTGTGAGCCGGGCACGACCATTGCGCGAACGGTCGTGGCAATGTGGTGGCCCTTGACGACCTTTGCGGCCGCGCGAAGGTCTTCGATGCGGGCGTTGGTGCAGGAGCCGAGGAAGACCGCGTCGACTTTGATGTCGGCGATTGGTGTGCCGGATTTGAGGCCCATGTATTCGAGCGCGCGGGCGTAGGATTTTTTATCGGCCTCGGACTTCGCGTCGTCGATGGAGGGAACTTTGCCGTCGATCGATGTGACCATGCCGGGAGACGTGCCCCAGGACACGGTGGGCGTGATGGTGGCGGCGTCGATGTGGAGTTCGCGATCGAAGACGGCGCCTTCATCGGTGGGGAGGGTCTTCCAGTGCGCAACGGCCTCATCCCATGCAGCGCCCTTGGGCGAGAAGCGGCGGCCTTTGAGGTAGGTGTAGGTGGTTTCGTCAGGCGCGATCATGCCTGCGCGCGCTCCGGCTTCGATACTCATATTGCAGATGGTCATCCTGCCTTCCATTGAGAGCGCGCGGATGGCGGAGCCGGCGTATTCGACTGCATAGCCCGTTGCGCCGTCGGTGCCGATCTGCCCGATGATGTGGAGGATGATGTCCTTCGCTGTAACGCCGAAGGGAAGCGCGCCGTCGACGGTGATGCGGAAGGTCTTCGGCTTGGATTGCGGCAGCGTTTGCGTGGCCATGACATGCTCGACCTCGCTGGTGCCGATTCCAAAAGCTAAAGCACCGAAGGCCCCGTGGGTCGAAGTATGCGAGTCGCCGCAAACGATCGTCATGCCCGGCTTGGTTGCGCCCAGTTCGGGCCCGATCATGTGGACGATGCCCTGTGAAGCGTCCTGCACGTCGAAGAACTCGACGCCGAACTCAGCGCAGTTCTTGCGAAGCGCGTCGACCTGTGCGTTAGAGACCTGATCGACGATGTGAAGTCGGTCGTAGGCGCTTGTTGTGGGGACGTTGTGGTCGACCGTGGCGATGTGACGGTCGGGACGGCGGATCTTGCGGCCAGCCAGACGAAGGCCGTCGAAGGCCTGCGGGCTGGTGACCTCGTGGACGAGATGCAGGTCGATGTAGAGGATCGTCGGCTCGCCCTTGGGTTCGGCGACGATGTGGTGGTTCCAGACTTTTTCAAATAGAGTGCGCGGTGCGGTCATGGCTGTGCCTTCTGCTCGGTTGGTGGGAGAGTGAATGTGTTGGCGCCGAGGCTGGCCGGCGGAACTTCGTGGGGCGTGCCGTCGGGATCGACCAGGACGGCGTTGCGAATCTGCTGAATCTCCTTGTTCCCCTGAGGAGGATGCGCGGTCCAGCGAGCGATGCTGTGTACCAGCGCTCCGGGAATGTGGTCGGGGTCGATGGGGTGGTTCGGAAAGATCCAGAGCGTGTACTCGGCGCCAGGTTGGTCGGGTGTTTTGCTGTCTTTTATCCAGTCGATGGCGTTGAAGACGACGAGCGGATGCGGGCCGTTGAGATCGACCCAGAGCAGGCCGCGTGCGGGACAGAAGCGGAAGACGCAACCGCTGATGGAGAGATAGCGGTTGTCATCGGCGATCACTTTGTCAGGCATCGAGAGAAAGTCGAGCGCGGTATCGGCGAGGGTTTTGTAGCCTGTCTTCGGGTTGCCCCAGAATGTCTGCGGCGCGGTGAGGAACTGCGCGAGGAATGGCTGGAAGCGCGTGTCAAGCACGAGCTGGGTCTCGCGACCGTCGGCAGGAGGTGGGCCGTATTGCCAGAGCCACTCGACGTTTTCTTTTGGCGGCTTCTTGTTTTTATGATCCTGAGGCGGCGAAGTTTGCGGCGGGTGCGGCCCGGGCGTCGGCATCTGCGCGGACATCCGGACAGACAAGGCCATCATTGCCATGAGCCATGAGGAGGCGGCGAGTTGGAGGGCGCGGCGCGGCATAGAGTTGCGTTTAGTGATAGTGTCTTGGTCGGTTGAAGTTTCTCTGGCTAAGCCATAGCAGGCCGTTAACCAGCGGAAACATGATGATCGCGGTAATAAGAAGCGCCATCGGCGGTGATCCGTGAAGCCAGCGATAGACCAGTGCCGCGGTAACCGCAAGGTTTGCCAGAGCCATCTTGAATCTTGGATTCATGTTCATTAGACGGCGTGCATTGCCTGGCGGCGGTCGATGGATTCGGACAGGGCCTGGTGAACGAGCTTGCCCATCTCCTGGGTGGTGACCGGCGTCTGACCGGGCTGCTGGCCACGCGCGATGTCTGCGGTGCGATAGCCTGCGGCGAGGACCTTGTGGACCGCTTGTTCTACGGCCTTCGCGTCCTGCTCGAGGTTCGCGGAGTGACGCAGCACCATCGCTGCCGTGAGAATTGCGCCGAGCGGATTGGCTTTGCCGGTTCCTGCGATATCGGGCGCGCTGCCGTGTACGGGCTCGTAGAGATTGACCTGGCCGCCGATCGTGGCAGAGGGCAACATCCCGAGTGAACCAGTGATGACACCTGCCTCGTCAGAGAGGATGTCGCCGAAGAGGTTCTCGGTAAGCACGACGTCGAAGTTGCGTGGGATATTCATGATGTGCATCGCCATCGAGTCGACGAGCTGATGTTCGAGCGTTACGTTGGGATAATCCTTCGCGACTTCGGTGACGGTAGCGCGCCAAAGCTGCGAGACTTCGAGCACGTTGGCTTTGTCGACGGATGTCACTTTGCTTCGACGCTTGCCTGCTAACTCAAATGCGATGCGGGCGACGCGGACGACCTCGGCCTTCGTGTAACGCATTGTGTTGATGGCTTCGCCGGTCTCTTTATTCCACGAGCGCGGCGCGCCGAAGTAGAGACCGCCTAGTAATTCGCGGACGAAGAGAATGTCGGCGTCTTTCGTGACCTCGGGGCGGAGTGGCGAGCTATCAGCCAGCGCAGCGTAGGCGACCGAGGGACGAAGATTGGCGAAGCCACCGAGAGCCTGGCGAATCTGCAGCAGCCCGGCTTCGGGACGCTTGTCGGGGGGCAGGGAATTGAATTTGTTATCACCGACTGCGCCGAGAAGTACGGCGTCGCACTCGAGCGCTGCGTCGAGCGTCGCAGTAGGGAGCGGCGAACCGGTCTCGGTAATCGCGACGCCGCCGATCAGGCCTTCGACAAAGGTGAAGTCGTGGCCGCCAAGCTCGGCAACCGCACGAAGGATGTTGGTGGCTTCGCGGGTGACTTCGGGGCCGATGCCGTCGCCGGCGAGGACTGCAATTTTGAGACGCATGAGAAATTTTCCTCTTCGAGAGAAGCTAGTGCGTGACCACCGTGGATTTGTCGTGATGAAGCAAGCCAAGCAAATCCTGGTCATAAATATTCTTCTTGCGGTCGGCGAGTTCGGTGAAGCGGTGATATACCTCGTCGAGTTGCGTGCGTGTGAGCGGATGGCCAAGCTTCTCCATGCGATCGGCAAGCGCGCGTCGGCCGCTGTGTTTGCCCAGCACGAGGTTCGTGCCGACCACTCCGACAGAGGCGGGCGTCATGATCTCGTAGGTCAGCGGGTTGGCCATCATGCCGTGCTGATGAATTCCGGACTCGTGCGCAAAGGCGTTCGCTCCGACGACGGCCTTGTTGGGGGAGCAGCCAAAGCTGATGAACTCGCTGAGAAGCTGGCTGGTCGGATAGAGCTGGTTCATCTTAATGTTGTTGGTGTAGGGGAATTGGTCGCGGCGAACCATCAGCGCCGCGGCGATCTCTTCAAGCGCGGCGTTGCCAGCGCGTTCGCCGATGCCATTGATGGCGCACTCCACCTGACGCGCTCCGCCTTGAATTCCAGCGAGTGAGTTGGCGACGGCCATGCCGAGGTCGTCGTGACAATGCGTCGACAGAATGACGTCGTCGATGCCGGGTACACGCGCCTTCACCATCCGGAAGATTGCCTCGTACTCGCCGGGGGTGGTGTAGCCGACCGTGTCGGGGATATTGATGGTGCCGGCGCCTGCCTGAACCGCGACTGTGATCATCTTCAGCAGGTACTCGGGGTCGGTTCGGGTGCCGTCTTCGGTTGAAAACTCGACGTCGTCGACGAAGCTGCGGGCGAGGCGGCACGGATTCGGCGACCTGTTCGAGCGCCTGCTCACGGGTGATCTTGAGTTTGGCCTCAAGATGAAGGTCTGAGGAGGCAAGGAAGACGTGGATGCGGTTGCTGGGCGCGGGTTCGACGGCGCGGGCGGCGGCCTCGATGTCCTCGCGTTTACAGCGGGCGAGCGAGGCGATGCGGGTGCCTTTTACTTCGCGGGCGACGGCGCGGACGGCGTTGAAGTCGCCCTCGGACGCGATGGCGAAACCGGCTTCGAGCACGTCGACGCCGAGGTTCGCAAGCTGGTGAGCCATGCGGAGCTTTTCGTCGTGGTGCATGGTGCAACCGGGCGACTGCTCGCCGTCGCGGAGGGTCGTGTCAAAGAAGACGATCTGATTAGACGAGGACATAGGGCCTGGCTCTTTCGATCTGGACTTTATCATAATGCATGCTTATGATGGTCGGCAGCGTTATCACAAATTCTAATTGCAGTATTCGGTGCATGTATCGCGTGCCGGGCGAGGTGAATGTTGGACTTAGTCCAGATGGAGACGTTTCTGGCGGTAGCGGAGGAACGGAGCTTTTCACGCGCTGCGGCACGCCTCCATCGTACTCAGCCAGCGGTGAGTCAGGCAATCGCAAAGCTTGAGGGAGAGCTGGGCGAGGTGTTGTTTGAGCGCTCTTCGCGCGATGGTACGCTGACCGACGCTGGCGAGGTGCTGCGCGAGTATGCGGCTAAGTTGCTGAATCTTCGCAACGAGGCGTCAGGGGCGCTCACTGAGCTGCGGCAGCTGCACCGGGGTAAGCTCACTCTGGCCGCGAACGAGTACACGTGCCTGTATTTGCTGCCTCTGCTTGACGAATTCAGGCGGCAGAATCCGCGGATCAAACTGGCGGTGCAGCGCACGTTGGCCAGCCGCATCTCCGACGAGGTGCTGATGCACTCAGTGGAGTTCGGCGTGTTGTCGTTCAGGCCGGACGACGCGCAGGTGAAATCGACCGTGGTGTATCGGGATGAATTGGCGTTTGTGGTGAATCCGAGGCATCCGCTGGCAGGGGCGGGGAAGGTGTCGATCCGCCAACTTGGAGCGCAGAACTTCATTGCACACAATATCGCGTCGCCGCAGCGGCAAAAGGTTATCCAGACGTTCAAGCGGCACAAAACGCCGTTGCCAATTGGGGTCGAACTCCCCTCGCTTGAAGCTATTAAACGATTTGTCCAGATGGGCAACGGCGTCGCCCTGGTGCCGGGCCTGACGGTTCGGCCGGAACTCGAGAGCGGCGCATTGGTGCGTGTGCAGGTTCCGGAGCTGCAGATTGAGCGCAAGCTGCGTCTCGTGTACAGGAGGCAGGCAAGTCTTTCGCACGCTGCGCTTTCGTTTCTGAAGGTGGTGGAGTCGTACGCTGCCTTGCACGGCGATCCCTACTGTTTTCAGGCCGAGCGAGGAATCTAAGATTCGCGCAATTTTCTTTTCTCGTCGGAGACTTCCAGGAGGAGAGTGCGTCTGTAGGTGTAGAAATTGGCCACCGGAGACGAACTCTCCGGCGACATGAATAGAAGAGGGTGAGAATCCGATGAAGATGATTATGTTTCGTAATTCAATCGTGCGAGGAGTAGTCCTTGCACTGGGTGTGACCACGTTGGGTGTTCTGCCGGCGCTGGCACAGGATCCACCGCCACCGCCGCCGGGCCAGGGCGGCCCGCCACATGGCGGAGGGATGGGAATGAGAGGAAACCAGGTTGAGTTTCTGACGAAGAAGCTGAATCTGACGCCCGACCAGGTGACTCAGGTGAAGGCCATCGATGCGGATACGATGAAGCAGGCGGAGGCGGTGCGTGAAGACACTTCGATCGCCGGCCCCGATAAGCGGGCAAAGATGATGGACATTCACAAAGCGTCTGAAGCGAAGATTCGCGCGCTGCTGACCGACGATCAGAAGACCAAGTACGACGCGCTGCAGGCCGAGATGCGCGAGCGCATGCAGAATCGGCAGGGTGGACCAGGAGGACCGCCACCACCACCGCCTCCTCCTACAACACCACAGCTATAACTTCAACTTCGAATCGCAGAAAATTGGAAGGGATGGGGGCCGGAGGGAGACGATTCCTCCGGCCTTCTTGCGTGGCTCACCCTTCTTCGGGCACCGGTGCGGTTACAATGAAGAAACAGACTACGGTGTTCCGTAACTCCTGCCACTGCTTGCCTGCGGGACAGCGAGGGGTTTGGAACAAATTGAAGGGATCCAGCGAAGAATGAAGAAGACGATGTTGTTGGTTGGTGCGCTGATGCTGTCTGCAGCGGCCGGTTATGCGCAGGAGAGCCGGCAGGACGTGAGCGTAAGCGCCACCGCCTCCTTTGCTCCACAGATTACGGGAAACAGCGTGCAAAAGAATACAAGCATGACCATGGGTTTTGTGGCGAGCTACCGTTATCTGTTGACACCCCGAAGCGGACTCGAATTGAATTATGGGTATCAGCAGAACACGCAGTATTATCAGGTCTTTGGAAAGAAGCAGGGTGGCATCCACACACTCCAGTCGGAGATCAGCGGAGCCTACGTCTTCAACCTCAACTTCAGGAACTTCAACCCCTTCATTGAAGCGGGCCCAGGCGTAATTATCTTCGATCCGTTGAAGGATGCGGGAACATCGGACCTCGACGCGAAGCGGAATACGAACATCGGCGCCCTGTTTGGCGCTGGAGTCGCCTATGAGCTGAGCCCGAGCTTCGACATTCGTGTGGAATACCGGGGATTTCTGGTGAAGACTCCGAACTTCAGCCTGCCCGGTAACGTGTTTAATACCAATCGCTACGAGGTTCTCTCGACGCCGGCGATTGGCGTTGCTTATCACTTCTAAACGAAAAAAACGACATTAACTGGAAAAGCCCCGGCAATGTCCGGGGCTTCTCTTTTGGGGATTATTCTTTGGAACCCTATTCTTTGCTGTGCGCCTGGAATCGGTATGCGGCGCCGACGGTGAGGATGCTGGGAGAGAGGCTGGAGTTCTGAAAGCCGAACCAATTCTGGTACTCCCAATCGGCGCGGACAACAAGGTATGACCGCACTTTGTAATCGGCGCCGATACCGGCGGCCATCAAGTTATAGGCAAGATTCGGTCGGAAGCCATCCCCGAGGGGTGGGAAGTTGAACACGCCTCGTCCGTACATCACTTTGATATAGGGCGCCATTTTGCGACGGGGGAAGAAGTAGCGGCCGCCGGCCTCGTAGGTCTTTTCGTAAAGGTCGTTGGAGTCCTTCACGAAATGAAACTCGCCTTCGACGCCGATGTGGGGAAGGAAGTCGAAATCAACGTAGGCGCCGCCACCGTTATAACGGTTCCCGTAGTCTGAATTGGCGATGGAAAAGCCTCCACCGATCTTCAGGTCGCCCAGCCGGGCGGCAGTGGCGTCGGCCTGAGCATGCAACATGGCTGCCGTGCCCAACAAACCGATCAGGATGATAATTCGTGCTAGCACCAGGGGCCCCTTCTACAGAGTGCAATCGGATTAACAACAGTCAAACTTAGTCAGGTTCGCAAAATAGTGTATCGAGTGTCCATGCGACCTTAGTGGAAGACATAAGAGACACCGGCCGAGTATACGAAAGGCGTAAGGCCATGCTCGCCGAAACTTGGCCACTTCTGAACTTCAAAGTCGATGGCACGGATGTTGATGTGCCGGGTAACGTGCCAGTCCACACCAACCCCCGGAGCGTACACAAAGTAGTTGCCTGTTTGGGGATTTGCAAAGCTGCCGGCTTGCGTCCCGAAGCGGCCCAGGCCAAACAGCAATTTTCCGTATGCGTCGATCTTCTTGTAACGGTAGATTGCGCGTGGGCCGGCCATGTAAGTGTCCTCGCTGAAGTCGGTCGGTGTCCTCACGTAGTAGTGAATCTCTCCCTCCACTCCATAGTGATACAGAAAATCGAAGTCACTAAAGAATGTCAGCCCCTCAATGTAGCTTTGGCCATAGTCGGGGCTGGTGGCCACCCCACCTATGCCGACCGAGATCGAGCCGGCGCGCGAAGCGGTGGGAACAGCTTGACCATGCGCCCAGGTGGCCAGACTGAGGAAGCCGGCGAAACAGCTGAGGAGGGAATGCCGTCTCAACAAGTTGCCTCCTTAGAAAACAAGATCGTGTTGCTCTGCATCGTCATAATCTCAAACTGGCCCTAAGCAGGAGTGCGGCAGTCTCAGGAAGTTCTGAGGCCTGCCGCGCTTTGAAAATTAGTTGGGTTGTGGGGTCGTCGGTGGAGGAGTCGCAGGAGCCGTTGTTGCCGCTCCGGCTGCAGGAGCCGTTGTTGCCCCTGCGGGTGCAGGTGCAGCAGTGTTGTCGGCAGGTGGATTGGGCGTTGTTGTTGCTGCAGGCGCTGCCGCCGGTGCAGGGGCTTCCGAAGCCTTATAGTAGCTGAGCTTCAGGTAGACCGGTTCCACTTCGAATGGCATCTTGTCGGCGGCCGTCAAAAGCGGCTCGAACGACGAGTGCATGACGAACACCTGGTCGGTCCATGGATCGAAGCGCAGGAAGCTGGCCAGCGGCATGGCTGCCTGTTGCTTGAGATCCTTCATGTCGAGCTTTGGTCCCTTCGCAATCACGGCCTGCATCCAGAAGGTGGGATCATCGTCGCTCTTGACGAGACCGTCACCGATCATCGGCTCGTTGAGCGCCTTCAGATTCTTCACCCGCTCCTGCAACTGTTGCAGGTACAGGCTGAAGTACTGTTGTCCGCCCTCGAGTTCCTTAGCGCTCAACAATTCCATCGCTTTCTTAGCCGCGGCCGTGTTGTCGGCGTCGGTGTGGTGCATGGGGATACGGTTGAAGACCGACGTTGTGGGGAAGAGCAGACGGTCGTTGAAGGCGTACTTCGTATCGAGCCGGTGAGCGAGGATGATGTGAGCGATCTGGAAGGCCAGAATCGCGTTGAGGTTGCCCATCTGCTGAGCGCCGTCCTGCGTGATGACGCCGGTGGTGTCGAGCAGACTCTTCGAAACGACGATGGTATTGCCGATGGCGACCGACTCCAGGGGCTCGGTCAGCAGCGTACGGCAGCGGATCGGCCTGGAGAGTGTGATGTTGTTATAGGCGAGAATGTTGTTCGCAAGTGCTTCCAGAGTTTTATCGAACTCACTGGGAGCATCAAGCAGACCAGCCTGGAAGAGGCGTTCGACAACGTTGTCCTCTGCCTGCTGGACCCAGGCGCGTTGTGCCCCGAGAGGGCTGACGTCCTGCGCATCGTTGCTCACGTCGGTCGCGCCGACCACCTCCAGCGAGGTGTCAGCTGCCTCGGGCGGAGGAACCTTCAGCACATAGCCCCAGATGTGGTTAATCGCCTTGAACTTGAGGGTGCGCGAGACGCTCTTTGGATCGCTCTCCTCAACATAGAACGAAGTAGGGAGCCACAGGTCAGGCTGGACGTTGGTGCGCCAGCTGTCGAAGTGATAGAACTCCTTCTGGTCTTCCTGCGTGCCGGCGAAGTCTCCGTTGAAACGCACGACGTTGCCGTTGCGGGTCTCAATCCAGATGCGGCCAAAGAAGCGTCCGAAGTCTTTCTTGCCCGAGATCGGGGTTACGTCGAAGACCGCGGTCGGCGTGTTGCCGAGGAAGTCGTTGCGCACGTAGCCGAAGTTATAGTGCTGACGGTCGAATCCGTTCGAGTCCATCAGGATCATCTGCACGAAGCCGGACTCACGGAAATTCAGGTGAAGACTGCCTCCCAGGTCCGTGAGGTACGACAGGGAGTGCTTAAAGAATCCCTGTTTGCCGCTGCCCTGCGAGGTGTCTTTATTCACCGTATAGGACTGGTCGCCGATGATGTTCTTAAACTCGACCCGCGCCAGGAAGTGCTGGTCGGATTCGGGCACCTGGCCCAGAAGCGGATCAGGCTTCATGTTCTGGATGTAGGTTTCGACAAGGGGAGCTCTTTCCTTGACCGTCTTGACGACGACCTTTTCGCGCACGATCGCTTTATCGATCAGCGCGTTCTGCGCTGCCGTTGGCTTACGCGTGGTCGACATGTCGTCGTCCTTCTTCTTCTTGCTGTGCAGGATGCCTGCCTCAGCCTGAATAGGGAGTATCGTAGCGACGGATAGTGCCAGCAGCATACCGGCGATGGACTGTTTCCCGAGAATCATGATGTACGGCTCCTGCGGCGACCCTTAGGTCAGCCTAAATATGGACTTGATGCTAGTGCATTCAGCGATAACCAGACAAAAATGTTTCTTACCCAGCAAGTTGAAATTGAACGTTGACGACACCTTCCCAATCGACCGGATTTCCCGCGTCGTCTGTGGCAGGCTTGAACCGAGTTGCTTCAATCGCCCGGACGGCAGACTCGCCGAGACCGTGGCCGAGATCACTGGTGACGCCCAGAACCTGAACGGAGCCAGAGGAAGAGACTCGAATCCTGACTGTGACATTGCCTTCGATGTGAAGCTGTTTAGCCTCCGCGGTGTACTCTGGCTTGGGTTTAAAGAGAACCTTGGGTCCGCTCTTTGACGTGGCAGTGGTTGGGCCTGCCGGCTTCGGCATAGGTGGCGGAGTGTTCTGCCCGAGGTTCACGCCCTTGGCATTCACAGGGCCAGTTCCTCCCACAACGCCGTGGGGAATGCCGGCGATCGCGACCGGACCATTGCCTTTCATGTTTGATCCAGTAGGCGAGCCTGAACCAAGATTGACAACAGTCGATGCTGCTCCAGCGCCGTTATTGGACGCCGGCATGCCCGACATTCCCTTATTGCCAAGGTTGATGGCAGTTGCTGACGGCTTGTTCGATACCGCGATAGGATTCGTCGCCGAACCCAGCGCGACCGCCGTCGGATGCGGATTCGTATTCGGAACCGAAGCAGGCATCGCCTGAGCCAGACTGACCACCTTCGGTGCCGGAGGAGGTTGAACGAGCTTCGGCGGCGCCGGAGCAATCACGGGAACCGGCGTCGCCATCTTGATCTCAGGCGGTTTCGGAACGTCAGGAAGCTTGACGTCAGGAAGCTTGATCTTGGGCGGGTCGATCTTGGCGATCGGCGGCGGCGGTGGCAGCTTGATCTTAATCTTGGGCGGCGGTGGCGGCTCTTCCTTCTTCATCGGAATCGGCTCATCCAGGTGGGTGAGCTTGATATGTTTGTCGATCGTCTTCTTTGCTGCCTCGCCGATCACGATCGCGCAAAACGCCAGGAGGATATTCAGCGCGACCGCGGTGAAAAGCGAACCTTTGCTCTGGCTGCCGTCGTTGAGGACGCCGAAGTGTGCGAACTGGACGCTCTGCGGGTTGGGTTCATCGGTGCGAAGCGGAAGCGGCTTAGCCATAAAAAAAATCCTTGAATGGCCTCTGTCCGAGAGGCGGGATAATTGAAACCGGCGCTGACAACCTGCCAGGACGGGTTTGGAGATAAGCTCCGAAGAGCGCCGAGACACTTAGTTCAGATCGAAAGCGGTTCAAGCCCAACTTAGTTCGACCAAGGAAACGGTTCGGAGGTTGTGTCGGTTTGTCTAAAACAGACGCACGACGCAAAGAAAAAGGTTGTGGCAGGTACCGTGCACCGGGGAGTCGCTGCTGTTCATGTTGCCGGAACTCTGCCCATCGCTTACTGCAAGTATATTGCCGTAAGCGTAAGTGATTGACACTGGTACTTTTGTGGTATCCAAGTAAGTAAGAAGGAGCGGGAAGCCGATGAAGATTCTGGTGACTGGGGGAGCGGGCTACATAGGGGGTACGGTGACACGCCTCTTACTGGCTCAGGGACATGAAGTAACGGTGTACGACAACCTCTGCCACAGCAATCGCTTGGCCGTTGCTCCGAACGCCTTGTTCGTTGATGGAGACCTTGCCGACCGGCCTCTTCTCGAGCGAATCCTCACCCAGGGACGCTTTGACGGAGTGATGCATTTTGCCGCATTGATCGAAGCCGGCGAGAGCATGAAGCGGCCCGAAATTTATTTCCGCAACAACACCGCCTCAACTCTGACCTTGCTCGAAGCCATGCTGGCTACCGGACACAATCGGCTGGTCTTCAGCTCCACCGCCGCCTGCTATGGCGAACCCGAGACGACCCCGATCCTCGAAGACGCGAAGCTTGCGCCAACCAACGCTTATGGAGAGAGCAAGCTGCTCGTCGAGCACATGCTCCGCTGGATGAATCAGATTCACGGGTTTCAATATGCGAGCCTGCGCTACTTTAACGTGGCCGGCGCCATCGAAGGGTATGGGGAGGCGCACGAACCCGAATCGCACTTGATTCCGTTAATCCTCGACGTAGCGCTGGGCCGCAGGACCAACATAAAGATCTTCGGCCGCGATTATCCCACCAAGGACGGCACCTGCGTCCGTGACTATATTCACGTGCGCGATCTCGCCGATGCCCACCTGCTGGCGCTCAGTGCCCTCAACGACGCAAGGAGCAGGCTTATCTACAACATCGGCAACGGCCAGGGTTTTACCGTGCTCGAAGTGATCGAGTCCGTCCGCCGCGTCACCGGGAGACCCATCGCAGTCGAAGAGTGCCCGCGCCGCCCCGGCGACCCGGCCGTACTGGTCGCAAGTTCTGAGAAGATCAAGGCCGAGTTGGGATGGAAGCCCCAATTTGCCGAGCTCGACACCATCATCGCCAGCGCATGGAAGTGGCATCAGCAGCGATACGCGTAACCAAGAAGGAGAATCGCCTTGTTTCAGAGCATGTTTCACTTACCCCTGCCGGTTCTCGAAAAGATTCTGCGCCCGGTCATCGTCTATCTGTTTCTAGTTGGCTTTCTGCGCTTGTTTGGAAAGCGGGAGCTGGCGCAATTGAATCCCTTCGACCTCGTTGTGCTCCTAAGCCTCTCGAACACCGTGCAGAACGCGATGATAGGCGACGACAACTCGGTCTCAGGGGGCGCTATCGGTGCGTTCTCGCTACTGGCAATCAACTGGCTTCTGACTCGGTTACTCTTCCACGCGCCTAAACTGAATACGGTCTTTGAGCTACCGCCTACAGTATTAATCCGGCATGGCGTCGTCGACTGGGAAGCCACGAAGAAAGAGGCGCTCACTGAGATAGAATTGCGCTCTGTTCTGCACAAACAGGGCTTCGACCGCTATGAAGAAGTAGAGAAGTGCGTCCTCGAGCCCAACGGCAACTTCTATATGGAAGGCATCAAGTCCATGAGCGACGATGCGCAGCGAGCGAACCTGATGCGTGCCATCGAATCTCTGACCCACGAAGTCAAGGAGATGAGAGCCGCGCTCGCTGCCCGCTAGTCTGTTAACTATCTTGGTTCCCCGTCGCGGATTACGCTTGGAGCCTCAGTCCTTCGCTGTGCGTTGAAGCTTCTCCAGTGTCTTCCGGTATCGCTCCGGCGGTGCTAGGCAACCGCGAGTCCCGAACTGCTGCCCTGTACCCACCCATGAAGATGGAGTACATCACAGCCAGGGCGCATCCGACGCCGAATCCAAAGCCGAAAAAGAATCCAATAATCTCGGACCAGTAGGAACTCACAATAAGTGGAGTCTACAGGCCCATCCGTGTACATTTCAGTACATATCCTTTCAGTCAACCGGAGAGAGCAATGCACGCAAGACAGTGGATGGCAGTGTGTGGAATCGCGGCAGGGTTAACGTCGGTGGCAATAGCACAGGAGGTGCCCGCGCTGGTGGACAAGCAGCTTCCGGACCTCGTGACGACCTATCAGCAACTCCACCGCACGCCCGAGCTTTCGCACTTCGAAGCCAAAACCTCCGCATGGCTCGCTGGCGAACTCCGCGCCGCCGGTTATACCGTCACCGACCACATCGGCAAATACGAAGACGGCTCGCAGGCCTACGGCATCGTCGGAATCCTAAAAAACGGCCCAGGCCCCACGCTCCTCATCCGCACCGACATGGACGCGTTGCCCGTCGAAGAGAAGACCGGCCTGCCCTACGCCAGCACAGTCCACATGAAAAACGCTGCCGGACAGGAGGTCTCCGTGATGCACGCCTGCGGGCACGACCTCCACATGACCACCATGGTGGGAGTGGCGCGCGTCATGGTGGCGGAAAAAGCAAAGTGGCATGGAACGTTGATGCTTGTGGGTCAACCAGCTGAGGAGGTGGGCGAAGGAGCACGGGCAATGCTCTCCGATGGCTTCTATCAGCGGTTCGGTCGCCCTGACTATGCCATCGCTCTGCACGACAACGCCGGACTTGCGGCCGGTAAGGTGGGCATAACCTCTGGCCCTACTTTGGCGGGTGCAATGACAGTGTTTGTAACCATTCGCGGCGTGGGCGGCCACGGCGCGATGCCCGCGTCGACGAAAGACCCCATCGTCATGGCATCGGAGTTTGTCCTCGCCATCCAGACGGTGGTCAGCCGTCAGACCCTCCCAACCCATCCGGCGGTGGTCACAGTGGGGATGATTAACGGCGGCACGCAGGCAAACATCATCCCCGATGAGGTCAAGCTCGGTCTCTCCGTGCGGTTTATGGACGAGAACACTCGCAAGGACATTCTTGCGGATATTCAACGCACCGCCGATGGCATTGCGCTTGTGGCTGGAGTACCAGCGGATCGCCGACCCCTTGTCGAGGTTCTTCACTCACGCCTTGGAACCGTGACGTACAACAACCCTGCACTGACGGCGCGAGTTCGAAGCACGTTAGTTACAGCCTTGGGCCGTGAGAATGTTGTGGACCTCGAGCCAGTGATGGTCTCAGAAGACTTCGGCAGCTTTGGCCTCGAAGATCGCTCCATCCCGACCGTGCTCTTTTGGCTCGGCGCAGTCGATCCGGCAAAGATCGCCTCAGGAGTGCCCCTGCCGTCGCTCCACTCCAGCGTCTTCGCCCCAATGGCCGAGCCAGCTCTGCGAACCGGAGTCACCGCCATGTCCGACACCGCGATCAGCCTGCTGCAATAGACACCGATCTACTTTGCCGTAGCCGTAGCCGCCGGAGTAGACGACGTAAACAGCTTCATCGCATTCCGCACGGTGTAGTTCAGCCCCCACGCCGTGGGAACGATAACGATGATCCAGGCAGCGGCAATCAGCAGCGGCGAGGACTTTTTGACAGCGGTTGAATCGGCCATGGGAAGACTCCTGAGTGCAAAAGCCGGTAGAGGTACGCTCGCTCCGCCGGGTTGAAAATTAGTGTGCGACACCTGCGGGCACGACGATGTTCTTGTCCTTCAGCCAATACTTTTCGGCCACCGGGCGAACCATCAGATTGGCGAAAAATCCCACCACTAACAGCCCGCACATGATGTGCAGGATCAGCGGATAGGCATCTTCCTTATTCATATGGTTCTCAACGTAGTGGTCGAGGATTCCGTTCACAATCAGCGGTCCGATGATTCCCGCCATCGACCACGCCGTCAGCAGCCGTCCATGAATCGCCGACACGTTGTATCCGCCGAACAGGTCCTTCAGATATGCCGGAATGGTGGCGAATCCGCCTCCGTACATCGACAACAACACCACGGCAATTCCCACAAACAGCGGAACAGAATTGAGCCTGTCCTGCCGGGTTAGCGGCAGCACGAAGTAAAGAACCGCCCCCAGCGTGAAGAAGCAGAAGTAAGTCGCCTTACGTCCGATGAAGTCCGACGTCGAAGCCCAGAAGAACCGCCCGGCCATATTGAAGATACTCAGCAAGCCGACAAAACCGACCGCAGCAGTAGCCCCGACGGAGCCTTTGAACAGGTCCTGAATCATCGGTGCGGCCTGCTCCAGGATGCCGATGCCCGCCGTCACGTTAACAAACAACATCACCCAAAGCATCCAGAACTGCGGCGTCTTCCAGGCCTCGTGGACCGCCACGTTGTGGTCGGAGATCAGCGCCGAGTGCTTGGTCGAAGGCACCCATCCTGCCGGCTTCCATCCGTCGCGCGGCACGCGGATGGTGAACACGCCGAACATCATGAAGACGAAGTACAGCAGACCCATCGTGATCATGGTGTAGGGAATCGACGGCTGTCCCTGGCCCTTGAAGTAAGCCATCAGGTTGCTCGCCAACGGCCCGCCGATCATCGCGCCTCCGCCAAATCCCATGATGGCCAGCCCCGTCGCCAGGCCCGGTCTGTCCGGAAACCACTTGATCAGCGTCGACACCGGCGAGATATACCCCAGACCCAGCCCGATGCCTCCAATCACTCCATAGCCCAGGTAGATGAGCCAAAGCTGGTGGCTGCTCGCCCCAAACGACGCGATGACGAAGCCCAATCCAAAACAACATGCCGCATAAAACATCGCGCGTCGTGGTCCCGCCTTCTCCAGCCAGGCTCCAAACAGCGCAGCCGAGATGCCAAGAAACGCGATGGCGATTGAGAAGATATAGCCGACCTCTTTCAGGTTCCAGGCGGAGCCATCGGCGCCATGCAGAGCCAGAAGAGGATTCTTGAACACCGAAAACGCATAAACCTGGCCAATCGAAAGATGGATGGCAAGGGCGGCGGGAGGGACCAGCCAGCGGCTGTAACCCTCAGGTGCAATCGAGCGATCACGATTGAGAAATGCAAGAGCCATAGCTGAAACCTCGGAGAAGCCTGCAGTCAGAAACTACTGAAGCTACAACAAATCACCTAATCTAGATGCGCGAAATACCATACATGATGCGCAGCGTTTTTTGTTGTCACTTATTTGTCTTTTGCATACGGTTGCCCAGCCGTGTTGTATAGGGTACCTTCGACTACTGAAACTCAATCTTGGAGGTTGGTGCGTGTCGACGGCGGAAAGCAATGCAAATCTGGATTCAACTCTGCGGGAGAACAGGCTGTTTTTCCCGCCGGCTGAATTTGCCGCAAAGGCCCACGTAAAGAGCCTTGCAGAGTACGAGGCCATGTATCGCCGCAGCGTCGAACAGCCCGAAGAGTTCTGGTCAGAGGCCGCCCGTGAACTCGATTGGTTCGCCCCGTGGACCAAAGTGATCGACGGTGAAGCCGCCCACGCCAAGTGGTTTGTTAATGGAAAGTTAAATCTCTCGCACAACTGCGTTGACCGCCACGCGCTCGGCTCCCGCCGCGACAAAATCGCTCTGCTCTGGGAAGGCGAGCCCGGCGAAATCAGGAAACTCACCTACGCCGAACTCCACGCCCAGGTACAGCGCTTCGCCAACGTCCTGAAGGGCCTCGGCATCAAGCGCGGAGACCGCGTCGCCATCTACATGGGCATGTCGCCTGAGCTAGCGATCGCGCTTCTCGCCTGCGCTCGCATCGGTGCCGTCCACTCCGTCATCTTCGGAGGCTTCGCTGCGCACGCCATCTCCGACCGCGTCAACGACTCCGCCTGCGTCGCCGTCATAACCCAGGACACCAGCTATCGCCGCGGCTCCGAAGTCCAGCTCAAAGCCATCGTCGACGAAGCCCTCACCAAGTGCCCAACCGTAAAGAACGTCGTCGTCTTCCGCCGCTCCGGCTCCCCCGTCAACATGCAGCCCGGCCGCGACATCTGGTGGCACGACGCCATGGAGAAAGCTGCACCCGATTGCCCACCCGAGTGGATGGATGCCGAGGACCCGCTCTATCTCCTCTACACCTCAGGCACCACCGGCAAGCCCAAGGGTCTGCTCCACACGACGGGCGGCTACGCGGTCCAGACCTATCTCACCAGCAAATACGTCTTCGACCTCCGCGACGACGATGTCTACTGGTGCACCGCGGATATCGGCTGGGTCACCGGCCACAGCTACGTCGTCTACGGCCCGCTCCAGAACGGCGTGACCGTCATGATGTACGAAGGCGCGCCAAACTGGCCCGAAAACGATCGCTTCTGGAAGATCATCGACGCCCACAAGGTCACCATCTTCTACACCGCGCCTACTGCCATCCGCGCCTTCACAAAATGGGGCGACTCCTGGGTCGAGCCCTACTCGCTGGCCTCGCTGCGACTGCTCGGCACCGTCGGCGAACCCATCAACCCCGAGTCCTGGATGTGGTACCACCGCATGATCGGCAAAGAGCGCTGTCCTATAGTCGACACCTTCTGGCAGACCGAGACCGGCGCCATCATGATCGCCCCTATCCCCGGAGCCATCCCCACCAAACCCGGCTCCGCAACACGTCCCTTCTTCGGAATTGTGCCTGAAATAGTTACAAAGGAGGGCGAGCCTGTCCCCGACGGCAAAGGCGGCCTCCTCATCATGCGCAAACCCTGGCCCTCCATGGCGCGCACCATCTACGGCGATCAGGAGCGCTACGAAAAAACCTACTGGAGCGAGATCCCGGGCAGCTACTTTACCGGCGACGGTGCCCGCCGCGACTCCGACGGCTACTACTGGCTCATGGGCCGCGTCGACGACGTCATCAATGTCAGCGGCCACCGTCTTGGCACCATGGAAGTCGAATCCGCCCTCGTCGCCCATCCCAAGGTCGCTGAAGCCGCAGCAGTAGGCCGTCCGCACGAGATGAAGGGCCAGGCCATCGCCGTCTTCGTCACCCTCGAAAGCGGCCACGAGCCCAGCGAGCAGCTCCGCCAGGAACTACGTCACTGGGTCGCCAAAGAAATCGGCGCGCTCGCCCGCCCCGACGACCTTACTTTCACCCAGGCCCTGCCCAAAACCCGCAGCGGCAAGATCATGCGCCGCCTCCTCCGAGAACTGGCCACGACCGGCGAAGTGAAGGGGGATACGACGACACTTGAAGACTTCTCCGTCATCGCGAAACTTCGTGAAGGAGAGGAATAATATCGACCAATGTATTTTGCCTCGGTCCTTTTGCTTCTGTTTATTCTTCCGTGTGTCTCCATTCTCGTGGAAGTGGGCATATTCCATCACACCGGCAACGGCACCTTCCTTGTCGGCAAATGGTTCGTCTTCTGGGGTGGGGGCATACGTCTTTTTCTCGCAGGGTTGCGTCAGACCCTCCAGCCCGAATTCACTGCGAAGGAGATATTTCAACTTCAAAGCGACGAATCTTTCCCGATCGTACGCGAGCTAGGCTTCGCAAACCTGTCCATGGGCTTCCTGTCGCTCTGTAGCATCTTCCGACCTGGCTGGGTCATTCCAGCAGCGGTCGTCACAGGGATGTACTACCTGTTGGCTGGAGTCGGCCACATCCGTCAGGCAGAAAGAAACGCCAAAGAGACCATGGCCCTGGTCTCAGATATATTCCTCTTTATTGTCCTGGCGTGGTTTGTGCTGAAGAGTCTTCTCACCTAGCGCAGATTCGTATTCGGCTTCGTCGGTAGAGTGAAGTGGAACGTAGTCCCCTTGCCCTCCACGCTCGTCGCCCAGATGCGCCCGCCGTGTTGGCTGATGATGCTCTTGCAGATCGCCAGCCCCAGCCCCGTTCCGCCCGAAGCGCGCGAGTCCGAGGCATCCCCTTGCTGGAAGCGGTCAAAAATATGCTCCAGCTTGTCTGCAGGAATGCCTCGGCCCTGATCGCGAACCTCGATAATGGCCTCGCCCTCGTCCAGATTGCGTGCCGTCAGATGAATCTCGCTGCCCGCCGGCGAAAACTTGATTGCGTTCGACAACAGATTATTCAGCGTCTGCAGAATCCGGTCGCAGTCCGCCCACACATTCACACCATGCGCAGCAAAGAAGATGCGGATGTTCGGCCGCGGCGTGCGAGCCTGCTGCACTCCGGCCGCGCGACGCAGTAGATCCTCAGCGCTGCACATGCTCCAATGCAGTTCCGTCTTGCCGCTCGAGATGCGCTCGAGATCCAGAATGTCGTTCACCAGCCGCACCAGCCGGTCCGAGTTGCTGATAGCAATCTCCAGCATCTGCTGCGTCTTCTCCGGACGGTTCACCAGCGCCCCACCCGCAAGCAGTCCCAGTGCTCCGCGCAGCGATGTCAGCGGTGTGCGCAACTCATGTGAAACCGTCGAGATAAACTCATCTTTCATCCGGTCCAGCGCGCGACGCTCCGTCGTATCGGTAAACGCCACGACCACGCCCAGCGGTGTCAGGCCATCCGAGCCAGAAGACTCCGAATCAATCTGCGGCCGCGCCACATACTCCACCGGAAAACTCGTTCCATCCTTGCGCCAGAACACTTCATTCGAAACGCGCACCGTATCGTAGTTCGTCAGGCTCTTGCGAATCGGCGAATCGGCGGAGTCATACGGCGTCGCATCCGCCTTCGTATGGTGGATCAGGTTGTGCATCACCTGACCAAGCATCTCCTCCTGCTTGTAGCCCAGCATCTGCGTCGCTGCCGCGTTGACAAACGTAATTTTGCCTTCAAGATCGATCCCGAAGATGCCATCGCCCACAGAAGCCAGAATCGAATCCGAGCGCCGAGTGAGTGTGCGCAGCTGGCCCTCCGCACGCACCTGCTCGCTGATGTCGACGCCGAATCCCAGAACATACGGCGCACGCCCGGGAACGACAAACAGCTTGTTCCTGTAAGCCACATCGCGGACCTCGCCATCGGCATGCAACAGATGGAACATTCCCTGCGCCTCGCCCGTCTCGCCAATCTTCTTCAGATACGCAGCCAGCTCGTCACGCTTCTCGGGTACAAGGAACTCCGCGAGGTTGTGCCCAGTCATCTCCTCCACCGTGCGTCCGATCATCTCCGCTCCATGCGTGTTGATCGTCAGCAGATTGCCGCGCAGATCGTGCGTGCACACCATGCCCAGCGAGCCTTCGACGAACTGCCGGTACCGCGCCTCGCTCTCGCGCAACGTAGCCTCCGCCGCACGCTGTATCGTGACGTCGATGCCGGTCGCGATGATGAACGCCACCTGCCCCTGCGCATCGGTCAATGCCGTAGCCGACCAAGCGATGCGTCGCAGTGTGCCATCGCGGTTCAGCCACTGGTTTTCAAAAGTAGCAGGGAAGTGTCCGGAGCGAAGCCGTTCGAACTCCTCAATCGCCTCCGGAATCTCCTGCCGAGGAATCAGCTTGTCCCAGACATAACGCCCCACCAGCGAAGCAAACTCGTAGCCCGAAGCGATCTCACACGCGCGGTTGAACCGGACGATGCGCCCGGCAGGATCGAACACTGCAACCAGAGCGCCGACCGTATCCAGCACGGCCGAAACAAAGTTGCGCTCAACCGTCAGCGCAGACTCAACCCGCTGACGAGACCGAGCCGCGCGGTCCATCTGGTGGATGCGGCTGTTGAACTCCAGCCGGTTGATCACCTGCCGCGACAGCACACTCAGCGCCGACGACTGCGCCGGATTCAGCATCCGCGACGGCCGGTCCAGCACCAGCAACGCGCCAATGCTCACGCCCGCGGGTGTAGTCAGCGGCGCCCCGGCGTAAAAGCGGTAGCTGCGTCCCTCCAGCAAAATGCCGTCGGGCGCGTACTGAGGGTCGTGGCGAGCGTCCACAATCTGGTAAACCGTATCCCCCAGAATCGTCGTCTCGCACGGCAGGCAGCCCAGCGAAAGTTCGGTCGATTCCATGCCCACACGCGACCGGATCCAGATGCGGTCCGCGCCGATAAAAGTGACCGCAGCCACGGGAGCTTCGCATATCTGCGCTGCCAGCCGCGTCAGGTCGTCAAGAACAGGATCGGGCGCAACATTGAGGACCTCGTACTGGGTCAGCGCTTCGATCCGCAGGGCTTCATCTTTGACCATGAGAGAGTTCATTTCAGCTGCCACAATCGTAGGGATATGCAAATCTTTGCGCACTCCTACTTTTGTGGCAGCAACAAGTTACGGCTTTGGCAGAGCGCAACAATCGCCTACCGCAAGGGGCTCGTTGGCGCCCCCGTCTAGAGCGACCTTCCATGTGCCATTCGGCATCTTTTTCCAAACCGTAAAGTACCTTCCCGAAGTCACCACAGCCTCTCCATTCTTGTCTTTTGAGCGGCTTTCATAATGGCCCCAGGTAAATCCCATATCGTTCGATGGGCCCATCTGCGCGCCCTGCGGCGTCCATGTCAACTGATAGGTCTTCGGGTCCCACACCGCTTGTGCGGCGATCGCGGTCCGTCCCAGCACCGCAGGCTTTCCGTTGTTCAATGTCACGGCATCGTCGGCAAGCCATTCCACGAATGCCTTGCCTCCACCCGCTGCCACCGCCTTCGCAAATCGTCCGTCCAGTTCCAGCAACAGCAGCGCCCCGGGGCTCAGTGTCGGTTGCGCCAGTGGGCTTACAACGGAGCTTGTTGACTGTGTCAGCGAATCCAATCCGGGCGCGGGGCTGCTCCCTCCCGGACTGGTCTGTGCGGCCAGCGGAAGAACCAGACAGGCAGCAGACACGCAGAAAAACAGGCGGAACACAAAGTATCGGGCCATGGAAATAATGCTATCAGCGCTTGAAGTTGGAGGGCCGGAGGGGTTGTTCGTATTGAAGACTGATATCCTTCGCACTTAATGAATAAGACGAAACTCGAACAGGTATTGTTGCTTGCGGCTCTGGTTTTCCTCGCTGCGGGAATTGCACTGGGTCCGGTTCACGGGTCCATGACACACGGAGCCGGAATCGCCCTTCGCTGCATCGCTATCGTACTGCTTGCGGCCTTCGCCCTGCAGCGCCGCTCCCTCACCGCGTGGATCTTCGTCGCCATGGTCGCCGGAGCCGAACTCGGCTTCGACGCGCCCGCCATCGCCGTCAGCCTCCGCGTCTTCAGCGACATCTTCCTGCGACTCATCAAGACCATCGTCGCCCCGCTCATTCTCTCCACCCTCATCGTCGGAATCGCGGGCCACGGCGACCTCAAAAGCGTCGGCCGCATGGGCATCAAGAGCCTCATCTACTTCGAGGTCGCCACTACCCTCGCCCTCGTCATCGGCCTCATCGCCATCAACTTCAGCCGCGCCGGTGTCGGCCTCACGCTCTCGGCAGCAACCTCCGCTGGGGAGAGCATCACCGCACCCGCACCCACTCACTGGCAGGACTTCCTCACCCACATCTTCCCCGAAAACATCGCCAAATCCATCGCCGAAGGCCAGATCCTCCAGGTCGCTGTCTTCGCCATCTTCTTCGGCATCGCCCTGGCCTGCCTTCCGCGTGAAAATCGCGCTCCCATGGTGGACTGGTTCTCCAGCCTCAGCGAGGTCATGTTCAAATTCACCAATCTCGTCATGTACTTCGCCCCGATCGGCGTTGGCGCGGCGATGGCATTCACCGTCGGCCAAATGGGCATCGGCGTTCTCTTCAATCTCGGCAAGCTCCTCCTGACGTTGTACGTTGCGCTCATCGTCTTCACCCTGCTTGTGCTTCTCCCCTCCGCGCTGCTCTTCCGCGTCCCGCTGCGACGCTTCCTGTCCGCGGTAGCCGAGCCCGCAACCATCGCCTTCGCCACCTCCTCCAGCGAAGCAGCTCTCCCCAGCGCAATGGAGTCCATGGAAGCCTTCGGAGTCCCGCGCCGCATCGTCGCCTTCGTTATCCCCGCCGGTTACAGCTTCAACTCCACGGGCTCAACCCTCTACCTCGCCGTTGCCAGTATCTTCGTCGCCCAGGCCGCCGGCATCCATCTCTCACTCGGCGAGCAGGTCCTGATGATGCTGACCCTTATGGTCACGAGCAAAGGCGTCGCCGGCGTTCCCCGGTCTGTGCTGGTCCTGCTCTTCGCCACCGCCGCCACCTTCCGCCTTCCCACCGAACCCATCTTCGTCATCCTCGGCATCGACGCCGTCGCCGACATGGGCCGCACCGCAATCAACGTAGCCGGCAACTGCCTGGCCAGCGTCATCGTCGCCAAGTGGGAGGGAGTCTTCGGCACCGAATCCGCCTCACCCATCGTCCTCGAAGGCGTAGCCGACTAAATTTAGCGCAGAATTCGCATTGCTATATAGGGTCGTCGTTCAGGGCCAACGGCCCGGCAAATACCAGCCTGGGCCGAAGGCCCAGGTTATGGGACAAAGAGAAATTCGAGGGCTGAAGGCCCGACATATAAAACCGCTACCCACCTCAAAGAATCCGCGCTAGCGCACAAAAAAGCGAGCAGAAGCCCAAGCCCCTGCTCGCTGTTTTCTGTAACCCTTGCCGTTACATCGCGGGAGGATGATGCGGATCGACGTCGTGCTCGCCCTTCTTCGCAATCGGCTTCGACTTCACAGCGCCGTTCGGGTTCACCGAATCGCGCAGCTCCTTCGATGGCTTGAAGAAGGGAACCCGCTTCGCCGGAACATCCACCTTCGCTCCGGTCTTCGGGTTGCGTCCCGTGCGCGCATTGCGTTGCCGCGTACGGAAACTGCCGAATCCGCGTATCTCGATCTTGTCCCCAGACTTCAGGGCTCCAATCACGGCATCAAAGAGCGTATCGACGATGACCTCACCATCGCGACGTGTGAGGTCGCCTATTGCGGTGACTTGGTCTACCAGGTCGGCTTTAGTCATATGGGGTGTCCTTTCCTGCTGGGAGGGCTTGGTTTGGGGTCCGCGCTTAAAATCCGTCTTCTTGTTGATTATAGACGGGATGGTGTCCCATTAAGTCACCACGAAAGCAAAGTTTGCGGCGCATCAACATCACTTCCGTGAGACGCAAATCGGCAAAAAAGTCAGACCACGCCCCGAAGCGCCACCTTCCGCGCCACTTCGCCTGTCAATTCCAGCCCGAATCCCACAAGCTAAACGCTGAAAGGCCGCGCCTTACTTCCAGAGAAAGTAGAACCCCGGAGCGCGGTTCAAAAGCTGGCTCGGGTTGGGAAAAAGGTCATCCGCATCCCCTGTCAGCGCCGCCAGAAGTCCCCTTTTGGCCTTCGCGGGGCGTATCACAGTTGGTTCCCCGGAGATTCCCACAGCCTTCGCCGTATCCATCAGCGCCACCCGGTAGCCCCCAATCTTGTCGATAAGGCCCAGCGGCAGTGCCTGCTGGCCCGTCCACACCTGCCCTGTCGCCAGCGGCCGAATCTTATCGTCCGAAGTATGTCGCGCCGTCGCAACGTCATGCACGAACTGCCCATACATGTTGTCCACCAGCGACTGGAAGTAAGCCTCTTCCTTCGGCGTCAGATCCCGGCTCGGATCGCCCGCATCCTTCAATTCGCCCGCATGAATCGTCACGTTCTTCAGCTTCGCCCAACGCAGCAGGTCGCCGTAGTTGGTCCACTCCATAATCACGCCAATCGAACCCACCACCGAAGCGTCGTTCGCATAGATCGTGTCGCACGCGCTCGCCACGTAATACGCCCCCGAAGCCCCCACCGACTCGATATCCGCAATCACCTTCTTGTGCTTCTCCTGCCGCACCCTCAGCACATCGTGGTACAGCTCCTGCGAAGCCGCCGCATCACCGCCCGGCGAGTTGATGTGCAGAAGAATCGCCTTCACCGAAGCGTCATCGCCGAACTTCCGCAACTGCCCGCTAACCGTCTCCGGCGACAGAATCACCCCGGTCAAATCGATCACCGCAATCCGGCTCCCGTCCAGTCCGAAGCCATCCGCCGAGTCGACTCCGCGGCCGATCGCCCGCGCCGCACTCCACGCCATCGCCATCACCAGCAGACACACCGCAGCCAGCGACCCCCCGATCACCGCCACATAAAACCACGGAGACCGTCTCGGCGCAGGGGGCATTCCGTAGTAGCCCGCAGGGGCTCCATAAGGTGTCCCATACGGAGGAATCTGCCCATAAGGCATCGTTCGAGGGGCAGGCGGCGGTGGTGGCGGCGGGGTAGGTGTTCCATAGTCTTCCGGCATGTTTTGGAGTTTAGCAGGCACTCTCCACGTCGCGCTGCATCGCAAATTCCTCTGTGGGCGCCTGAAAACTTGGGTATCGTCACGAGAACATTAAAAATGTGACAAAAAAGCCGCTGAATACGTCCAATAAGTGAGCTATCATGATCAACGGCGCCCTCCCAAAAGCACCCACGAAAGACTGAGTAGCTTGGAAGAAGGGGTCCGTAATCCGTCATGCCGCATCCACACCTAAGTATCGTCATTCCCGCATATAACGAAAGCGCCCGTATCGAGAATGCTCTCGACAGGGTACTCTCCTGCATTGACGAGCGCGGCTGGGACGCCGAAGTCCTCGTCGTCGACGACGGCTCCAGGGACGACACCGCAGCCATCGTTCAGCGCTGGATGGCCACCCACCCCCGTCTTCACCTCATCCAGAATCCCGGCAACAAGGGCAAAGGCTACTCTGTCCGCAACGGCCTGCTCCAGTCTGCGGGCGAAATCGTTATGTTCACAGACGCCGACCTCTCCGCCCCCATGGAAGAGGCAGAGCGTCTCATCGCCGCCCTCGAATACGGCGCTGACGTAGCCATCGGCTCCCGTTGGATGGATCGCACCCGCCAGACCATTCATCAGCCCCTCTATCGCCAGTTCTTCGGCCGCTGTTTCAACTGGGTCACCCGCACCATCATGGGTCTCCCTTACAAAGACACTCAGTGCGGCTTCAAGGCCTTCCGGCGCACCGCCGCGCAGGTCATCTTCCGTCTCCAGACCATCGAGCGCTGGGGCTTCGATCCCGAGATTCTCTTCATCGCCCGCAAACTCAAATACGTCGTCCGCGAAGTCCCCGTCACCTGGGGTCACGACGAACGCTCCCGCATGTCCTACCTAAAAGACGGCATGAAGATGCTCGAAGACATGGCCCGCATCCGCTCGAACTCCATCCGCGGACGCTACGACGAGGCCATCGCCGCCATGAAGGACACCAGCACCATGGTCACCCCACCGGTCGAGCCCGCCGCCAAGGCCCCCATCAAAGCCACCCGTTAAGTAAGACCGCTAACCGAAAATCTGCTGAAACAGCTGCCTTCCAAGGCAGCTGTTCTCTTTTACACCACCAAAAAACGTGTCATCCTGAGCGAAGCAGTTCGCGCACTTGCGAACTGCGCAGTCGAAGGACCTGCGGTTGTATTTGCTGTTGCCTTTCTTACTCAAATCGCCACAGGAGATCTGCTTCTCACCAACCCCTCAAACCCGCAACCCAAACCGCTCCATCATCTCCTTCTCACCCCGCCGCGTAACCGCGAGCGCCCTCGAATCCAACTCCCGCGCAACCCATCGCCGCCGCAGCGCAACCTCCAGCAGAGCCGCACCAATCGCCCCACCCAAATGCGGCCGCCGCTCGCTCCAGTCCAGGCAAGCAAACGCAAACCGCCGCCTCATCCCTCTGCACTCCGCAACATCCACCCCCAGCGCGCCAAGCCCCGCTCGCCCTTCGCCGTCACCTCATACTCGGTATCTGTTGCCGAAACCCGCAACCAATCCATCGCTCGCAGCCGGTCGTGAAGCCCAACTCCAAGCCCTCCCGCCATATGGTCGTAGCAACTCCGCGCAGCCCGCAAACTCCTCGGAGTCGTCGGCTCAAACCTCTTGCCCCCACCGCCCGCAAGTACGCTCAACCCTTCCAGCACTCGCGCAACCTCCGGGCCCTGCAGGTTGTAATAACGATGCTTCCCCTGCGCCGTCACCTTCACTAACCCCTCCGCCATCAGACGACTCAAATGCACGCTGGTCGTCGAAGGACTCACCTCCGCCACCGCCGCCAGTTCCGTGCTCGACCGCGCACGCCCATCCATCAGGCAGAACAGAATCCGCGCCCGCGCCGGCTCCCCGATCGCCGCCGCAATCCCCGACACCCGAGCATCCGCGCCACTCGCTACATCCATACTTTGATGGTAGACGAATCGTCGCCGCACAACAATCCGTATCCTCCATCCATGCCTCTCACCCGCCGCGAAGCCATCGGGAGCATCGCCGCCGCCACCGCAGCGCTCACCCTCCCCAGCACGACCCCAGCCCAGCCCACCGACCGGAGCCAATCCATGACCATCGCCTGCCTCATCCGCTATCAGATCGATCCCTTCCAGCGCGAAGCCTTCCAGCACTACGCCGAAACCTGGGGCCGCATCATCCCGCGCCTCGGAGGCCACCTCATCGGCTACTTCCTCCCCTGGGAAGGCACCAACGACATCGGCTGGGCGCTCATCGCCTTCGACTCCCTCGCCTCCTACGAGACCTACAGAGCCCGCCTCCGCAAAGATCCCGAAGCCCGCGACAACTTCACCTTCGCCCAGACCAAACGCTGCATCCTCCGCGAAGAAAGAACCTTCGTAGAACTAGCCGAAGGCACCTTCAACCTTCCATCGACACTCCCGAAGTGATCGCGCACAGCTTACCCATCGGTAGTGGGTCAGTGTGAACTTCAGCGCAACCCAAATTTCCGAAAAGCCCGTTTTCGCGCAGTTCACTTTGAACGACTGCGTCGCAGAGTGCCCGGCAGGGCTGCACCCGCGCCGAGCGCTCGCCAGTCACGACTCACTGACGATCGCATCGAGATGTATTCCGAGATCCCAGGAGTCTTTGAGCCACGGTTCAGCGACCAACCAGGGATTTCGGTTTGACTGCGTTCACCAGATTCAACCGGGAATCGTGCGTTAGATCACTCATCTGCAGGTTGTAACCATTGGGCGTGGTGGTGTGATAGCTCTTGAACGCAGCCACGTGAATATCGTCGTTGGTGGATGTGTCGACACGAGCCTTGAGGCCGCGCTTTTCCAACTCCGCCTTCACCCCGTCCGTGTCCCATGGCGAGATTCCAAACGAGATGTGATCGATGCGCGCGTTGTGGGGCGCACCGGTGCCTTTTCCGAAGTTTGGGTCGTTGGCGTTGCCTCCGCGGATGATCATATCTCCGATCTCTCCGATGAGGAGTTCTTGCTGACTCCCTTCGTCGTATGTCACCTTCCACCCCAGGAGGTTGGAGTAGAAGGATGCGGTCGCCTTGTAGTTAGGCACCTGGTATGAGAGATGATCCATCCAGACGGTTTTCCATCCAGTCGATTCAAACGGCGAGGCCTCAACAAGTTTCGTGGACGTTCTTGCAGATGGGGAGGTCTGGCGGTCTTTCGCGAGACCGTTCCCGTTAGCGATCTGAATATCCAGTCCGTCGGGGTCCTTCACGTGGAAGCTCTCGAACCCTCTGCCATCGTTGTCAATGACGGGCGACAGGCCGCGTTTACGGAGTTCGGCCTGCACTGTTGCGGCATTCCATGGCTCGATGACAAAGCACAGGTTATCCACTACGGCGGTCTGCTGGCTGGGCGCCTGTTTGAAGATGACCGAACCCCAGGGGCCGATGTCCAGGATGGCCTGCTGCCCATCATCGTTTCGGAGCCTCCAGCCCATCAACGCGATGTAAAACGCAGCCTCCTTCCGATAGTCCGCAACCCTGAAGGTAATGTGATCCAACGCCACTGTTGTCCAGCCTGTGGGTGCAAATGCCGGCTGGATCGGGGCCGTTGCTACTTCTGCCGTGAGTGGGCATATCGGCGTGCTATAGCCATCCCTGCACTTGCCCTGACCGAATGCGGACGCCACAAAGGACACGACACACGCCATCAATCCGAAGGCCTTCAGCAGCTTGGAGATGGGGGACGGCGCGCTGCGGCAGAGGTTTGATGGCTTGGCTAGCATGTTCACGTTTGGCTCCGTTTGTGGCAGCATACCATCCTCATCGTCAAGGCGAATCGTAATTCCCGTTCCCGTAAAGTCGGGTTTTCAGAAACTTCACTCATTCACTCCAAACGGGCCCACTACCCCATCGTGTCATTTGTTCTTTCTCTCTGAACCGTTCTACTATTGAGCTTCCTTCCCAGAGCAACGCCTGAGCCGCGTCCCTTCTCGTCTCAGACAAGGCCCGCAGGGCAATCGCCCACACTTCGAAGATCAGGGGGATACCATGGGCCCATCCTGTTCGATCCGCCGCCGCAAAACCTTCCGCCACCACCTGAGGCTGACCCTTACCACGCTAGTAGCCGTCCTCGCCACAATCTTCGCCTCCGCGCAGGACAAGGACCTCCTTCAAGGCGTCACCTACGTCTGCAGCGGCGAGCGCATGTTCATCGAGAACTGCAACATGCGCGACACCTCCGACACCTCCACCTGCATGGTCGGTCATCCCGACCACATCCAGCCGAACGGCCTGATGAAGTACACCACCGAGACCCGCGGCACACTGAAGAAGCTCTTTCCCACCTGCACCCAGCCCTCCGCGAAAGAAATCGCCGCAGCGCAAGCCTTCCAGAAGAGGCAGCAGGACACCTACAACGCCAACGTCGCGAAGGCCAATCAGCAGATGGCCGCTCCGCAGCCAAGGCCCGGCGGCCAACCCGGCGCCACCGGCCCAATCGCACCCCCAAAGAACGCCGACGAGCGCGAGATGCGCCGCTGCGTCAGCTCCGGCAGACTCCCAGCCAGCTGCACCGGCAACCAGCTCCTCGGCGCCTTCGGCCAGATGATCAACTCGGTCGCATCTCAGGTCGCTCCAGGCTTGATTAAAGACGGACCCACATCCGGACCCACCATGGCCGGAGTCTTCGTCGGCCCCGGCAACTGGCGCCTTGATTTCATCGACGGCGGCGTCCTCGTCAACTGCTCCTTCCTCTCGCCCAATCAAGAGGCCTACTCCCTCGACTTCAAAACCGGCCGCGCTGTCCTCACCATCAACACCACCCCCAAGCCTCTAGTCCTCACCTTCCACTCCGATAACACCATCACCGGACCGCCCGGCCCAGTCACCATCAACGGCGTAGTCGCCGGCGGCTACACCCCCGGAACCACCACCGCCGGTCACACCGAAACCTCCACTACCACCTCCACAGAACGGATCAACGCATACCAGGCCCCCGGCTATAACCAATCCCAACTCACAAATACGGGCGGCGGCACTTACGACGCAACAACCACCCACACCACCACCACCAACGTCCCCGGCACATCCACACCCGGCTACACCAATTTCGTCCCCAAACGCGCCACCTGCCCCGCCATCAACCTCTCCACCAAGGGCGCCACCGTCGGCGTCCAGACCATGCAGACCGATCTCCTCAAATCCGTCTTCGGCGGCGACAAAGGTGCACCGACACCTCCCGGCATTCGCATGAAAGGCATCTACGCAGACTCCGCCGGCTTCAGCGTCCAATTCTTCCCCGAGTCCGTCATCCTCGGCTGCGGTCCCGACGCCGCCCGCGCCTATCCCTACACCGTCGAGCCAGGCGCATCCGGCGCAGCCATCAAAATCGCCGCACCCGATCACCCCCTCACCCTCGCCTTCAAACCCGACGGCTCCCTCGACCCCGGCACCACCGACCCCTATCAAGTCCACGGGCGAGTCGTCACCGGCACCAACAGCAACGACGACTTCACCTTCGCCCCGATGGAACGAACCTGCAACCTCGCCGTTCTCACTCCCAGCAAGACCATCCCCTCAGGCGGCGGCGCAACAACGATGGTCGCCTCCGCTGCAACGCCATCAACCGGCAACCCCGCAGCAGCTCCCGCGGCGACTCCCGGCACAGCCGCATACAACAACGGCGGCACTCTCTCCGTCCCCGGAGCCACCCTCGGCAACGCCACTCTATCCCTCACCTCCGGATTTCCCGCGCAACCCGGCGCTCCCAACCCGCTCGCCGGCCGTCCCTACATCATTCTGCGCGACAGCTACGCCAACATCGTCGCCAAAGCCGGAGTCACCGTCCCCCCAGGAATGTCGCCCTACAAATACGTAGGCACCGCCTGCATGAACAAAACCCCTGACTGCCAGAAGGTAAACGATGCCGTCAAAGCCAGCGCCATCTCAGCAATCCGCGCCGACGCCAACGGCAGCGGAACCCTTCCCGGCGTCCCACCCGGAACCTACTACCTCATGATCTCCACCCGCTTTAACAATCAAGGCCTCGTGTGGGCCCAGCCCATACAACTAAAATCCGGACCAAACTCCCTGGCCCTCAATCAAAGCAACGCAACCCCGCTCAATTGAGGCCATTGCAACTACGATTGCCCTGCCATGTTTTTAAAGCCGTCATTCTGAGCGAAGCGAAGAATCCCCGCATTTCGCCTTTGCTCTTGTTCTTGCTTTTGCCTGTTCCTTTGTCTGCCTCCAACGGGCCACCATTCTCCCGCAGCAGAAGCCCCTCGCCCATCCCGCCGCCCTCATGAAACAATAGTCAGGGCGCCATCCCGGCCTTTGAAGGGGTATTTCGTTTGCTTCGTTCGTTCTTTATTGCTCTCTCACAAAACAAATCTCTGCGTTCCTTCTCCGAGCGCTCCTCCATCGGCCGCAAGATGTCCAGCCGTTTCGTCGCTGGCATGTCTGTCGAAGAAGTCCTGACCGTCTGCGAGCGCGTCAACAAAGAAAACATCGCCGCCACCCTCGACTCCCTCGGCGAATCTGTCACCACCGAGGCCGAAGCGCAAAAATCCGCCGACATCTACCACCAGCTTCTCGACGCCATCGAAGCGCGCAAGCTCAACGCCAACGTCAGCGTCAAACTCTCGCAGATCGGCATGGACTTCGACCCAGCCCTCACCGAGCGCATCGCAGGCGAGATGGTCGCCCACGCCCACCGCGTCCACTCCTTCGTCCGCATCGACATGGAAGGCTCCCCCTACACCGAAGCCACCATCGCCATGACCGAGCGCCTCGCCAGGCAATATCCCGGCGCCGTAGGCACCGTCCTCCAGGCCTACCTCTACCGCACCAACACCGACACCGAGCGCCTCTTAGGGCAGGGAATTCGCATCCGCCTCTGCAAGGGCGCCTACAAAGAAGGCCCGGACATCGCCTTCCCCGCGAAAGCCGACGTCGACGCCAACTACGTCAACCTCATGAAGCGCGTCGTCACCTACTCCAACCCGCAAACCCACACCGGAGTCTTCTGCGGCATCGCCACCCACGACGAAACCATCGTCAATCAGATGCGTCGCTTCGTTAGCGACAACAAGATCGACCAGCGAGCCTTCGAGTTCCAGATGCTCTACGGCGTCCGCCGCGACCTCCAGCGCCAACTCGCCGCCGAAGGCTACGGTGTCCGCGTCTACATCCCCTTCGGCCCCGAGTGGTACCCCTACTTCATGCGCCGCCTCGCCGAACGCCCCGCCAACGCAATCTTCCTCCTCAAAAACTTCTTCAAAAACTAACCACCCTAAAGAACTAACCTCCCTAAAGGTCGTCATCTCGACCGAAGCGGCTCACGGTCTCATCGTGAGTCGCGGAGTGGAGAAGCCTGCCCTGAGCGAAGTCGAACGGGACCCCCGCATTTCGCTTTTGTTGTTGTCGTTGTCTTTGCTTATTAAATCCACAAACTAAGAAGTGTCATCCTGAGCGGAGCGCAGCGGAGTCGAAGGACCTGCGGTTGTTTTTGCTGTTGCAGTTGTTCTTTGTTCACCACTTACCCAAAAGTGTCATCCTGAGCGAAGCGCAGCGGAGTCGAAGGACCTGCAGTTGTTTTTGCTGTTGCAGTTGTTCTTTGTTCACCATTTACGCAAGAAGTGTCATCCTGAGCGGAGCGCAGCGGAGTCGAAGGACCTGCAGTTGTTTTTGCTGTTGCATTTGTTCTTTGTTCACCACTTACCCAAAAGTGTCATCCTGAGCGAAGCGCAGCGGAGTCGAAGGACCTGCGGTTGTTTTTGCTGTTGCAGTTGTTCTTTGTTCACCACTTACCCAAAAGTGTCATCCTGAGCGAAGCGCAGCGGAGTCGAAGGACCTGCGGTTGTTTTTGCTGTTGCACTTGTTCTTTTTCCATGAATTTCCACCCGGTTCGTTTGCCATCAACACACGACCGCCCGTAGCATCATCCCAAAGCTGGAAACATCAAGAACCATCCATCAGAGCCAACCTCACCTCCAAACGACGAGGGCGCGCATGAAGGACTCAATCTCCAACGGAAACATCTTTCTCGCCGACGACGACCGCACAGGCACCACCGTCCCTGTCCTCAAGCGAGCCATTCTCGAAAATCTCTTCTACGTCGTAGGCAAGTGGCCCGATGCCGCGACCGACAAAGACCACTTCAAGGCGCTCGCCTACACTGTGCGCGACCGCATCCTCGCCCGATGGCTCACAACCAAGGAAGACTACATCAAGTACGACGTCCGCACCGTCTACTACCTCTCCGCCGAATTCCTGATGGGACCTCATCTCGCCAACAACATCCTCAACCTCGGCTTGCAGGATCAGATCCGCGAAGCCACCAACGAACTCGATCAGGATCTCGATCTCCTCATCCAGCAGGAGGCCGAGCCCGGCCTCGGCAACGGTGGATTAGGCCGTCTCGCCGCCTGTTACCTCGACTCCCTCGCGACCCTGGGAATTCCAGCCATGGGTTACGGCATTCGCTACGAGTTCGGCATGTTCCACCAGGAGATTCACGACGGCTGGCAAGTCGAACTCACCGACCACTGGCTCCGCTATGGCAATCCATGGGAGATCCGCCGACCGCAGGCTTGCCTCGAGGTAGGCTACGGCGGACACACCCGGTCCTGGACCGACCAGTTCGGCATCTACAAGGTCCAGTGGATCCCCGACACCGTCGTCAATGGCATCCCGTACGACACCCCCATACTCGGATATCGTTCCAACATCGCAAACACCCTTCGTCTCTGGAGATCTGAAGCAACCGAGTCCTTCTACTTTGGAAAATTCAACAGCGGCGACTACACAGGTGCCGTCGGCGCCAAAGTCTTTGCCGAAAACATCTCCAAGGTCCTCTATCCCAACGATGAAGAGATCCAAGGCAAGCAGCTTCGTCTGGAGCAGCAATACTTCTTCACCTCCTGCTCCCTGCAGGACATGATCCGCCGTCACCTTTTCTACGGTCACTCCATCGAGATCTTTCATCAACGCTGCGCCATCCAACTCAACGACACCCATCCCTCCATCGGCGTCGCCGAACTCATGCGTCTCCTCATCGACATCCACGGCCTAAGCTGGGACAAGGCCTGGGAGATCACCTCGCACACCTTTAACTACACCAATCACACCATCCTGCCCGAAGCTCTCGAACGCTGGCCCCTGCCCATGTTCGGTTCGCTGCTTCCCCGTCACCTCGAGATCATCTACGAGATCAATAGACGCTTCCTCGAACTCGTGCGCCGGCGCTTTCCCAACGATGAAGCAAGAGTCGCCCGCATGTCGATCATCGACGAGTACGGCGAAAAGTACGTTCGCATGGCTTACCTTGCCTGTATCGGCAGCGAGCACATCAATGGCGTTGCCGAACTTCATACCCAGCTGCTCAAAACCGGCGTGCTTCGCGACTTCTACGAGCTCTGGCCCGAGAAGTTCATCAACGTCACCAACGGAGTCACTCCGCGCCGCTGGATTGCCGTCAGCAACCCCGAACAATCCGCGCTCATGACCAGCAAGATCGGCGATGGCTGGATCGGCGACCTCGATCAGCTTCGTCAACTGGAAAAGTATGCCGAAGACTCAGCCTTCCGCGAGGACTGGCAAAGAGTCCAATTCGACATCAAAGTAAGACTCGCCAAATACATCGTCGAGAAGACCGGCATTACCGTCGATCCCAGTTCCATGTTCGACGCGCAGGTCAAGCGTATCCACGAGTACAAGCGCCAGCACCTCAATGTGCTCCACATCCTCACGCTCTACCACCGGCTCAAGAACAATCCCACCCTCGACATCACGCCGCGCACCTTCATCTTCGGCGGAAAAGCAGCCCCGGGATACTTCATGGCCAAGCTGATCATCAAGCTCATCAGCTCCGTCGCCGAGGTGATCAATCACGACCCTGAGGTGAACGATCGCATGCGCGTAGTCTTCCTCCCCGACTACAACGTCACCTACGGGCAGCTCGTCTATCCCGCAGCCGATCTCAGCGAACAGATCTCAACCGCTGGCAAAAGAAGCGGTGAGGAGGGCGAGGCTCGGCGCTGACAAAATTTCCAGGGCTAAAGCCCATCACATGTGGAGAGCTTTTTTCGATGGACTGAAGTCCATCTCCCCCCGCTAAAGCGGAGGGCTCCCACCGAAACCCTGCACCGGAACCTCAAACCGAAACCTCTCACCGAAACTACTGATTAGCGATTGGCTTCAGCGAGATTTGCCGCGGGGCTTGTTCACCTTTGCTGCCGGATTTTTGAGGGCGTTGTTCGACGCGAGGCGTTTCTTCTTGGGGCCGGGCTTGGTGATTTTGCGGGCGTCTTTGCCGGCCAGGTGGACGGCGCGCCACATGTACCAGCTGGCGATGGTTCGATAAGGACGCCAGCGCTCGCCAAATTTCAGAAGCTCTTTTGGCTTCGGCATTTTTCGCTTGCGGTAGGTTATCGCCCAGCCTTTTTGCACGCCCAGGTCGTGAATGGGCAGGACGTCGGGACGGCCCAGACGGAAAATCAGAAACATTTCGACGGTCCAGGCTCCGATGCCGCGTACGGAAATCAGGCGCTCAACGAGTTCTTCATCGCTCATGTTTTGCGCTGCGTCGAGCGTGGGGACGATGCCGTCGATGGTTTTTTGGGCGAGGTCTTTCATCGCCAGCGCTTTCGCTTTGGACAGACCCGCTTTGCGCAGGGCGGGGATGCGCGTCTCCAGAATTTCGGCGGGCGTGGGACAGACGCCGTTTGCGCCCAGAGCCTGTATGCGCGAGAAGATTTTTGCGGCGGCTTTGCCGGAAATGCTCTGGTGCACGATGGCTTCGAGGAGGGACTCGTAGACGCTGTCGCATTCGTCGAGCTTGAACAGGAATTCGCCGTTCCGTGTGACCACGTCGGCGAGATGCGGGTCGTTTTTAGTCAGAAACTCATGCGCTGCGACTTGGTCGAAGGGCAGAGCAGGTTTTTCGTTAGTCATGGATGGGGCACCCAACATATCGGCGGCTTATCGGAAAGCGGCGTCAGGATACAGGACGATTGGATGGCGGCACAATGGCGCGCGATGCAGTGCACACAGGGACCGGGCGGCGGGTGCCCTCCGAGGAAAGTTCGACGAGGTCAATACTGTTACTATTGACAGTTGCCTTTACCCTGCGATCCCGACAATCATTCGATTTCTTCGAAACGTGACGTTAGCTCGTCGATTTCGAAGGAAGGAGAAGCAAGATGCGACAAAAGGATGCAGCTTCAAACACTTATAAGCTGGTGATCGAGGTTGTTTCTTGCTGGTGCTAGTGCTGACGGCGGGGGTCGGCCAGAGTTCTTCCCAAGGGAGACCGAAGTCAGAGACGATCACCGCTGTGGTCACGGGCAGTGGAACTCAATCCGGGCAGATCACAACCATGATGCTGATAATCTATGAATTTTCGACGGATGAAGACAGACAGATCCTGATAGACGCATTCAACAAAGGTCAAAATCCAGGGTCTCTTTAACGCACTCTCCAAGATGAAAGCCATCGGCCGCATCTCACTCACCAATACGCTCGGGATGGACATAAGTTACATAAAGATGGCTCCAACACAACCGGTCGGAAAATTCGCTTCGTCACCAACCGTACGATTGCGTATGGCGAAGCCTATGCCGACAACTCCAACGCACCTGGTACCTTCAACTTGACAGGGGGCGAACTCGATCTGAATGACACCGACCGGAAACAGAACATTTGAAAGTCGCAATAGTGGCACAGCGCGATGT
>CAWDJN010000014.1:0-697407 GCA_963802695.1 uncultured Acidobacteriaceae bacterium | reverse complement strand
AGCATGTCCACCTCGGCATTAGGGTGGATTTGCCTGCGCCGTTCGCGCCTACGAGAGCGATGCGGTCGCCGCGCTCGATGGTGAAGTTGAGGTCGTCGAGGATTAGTTTTTCGCCGCCGGTCGGGGTTGGGTAGATCTTTTTGAGACCGGAGACCTCCATCACAGTGCGGCCCGATGCGGGTGGCTGCGGGATGGAGAAGTGGATAGTCGCTTCTTCTTCGGGGATCTCGATCCGCTCGATCTTTTCGAGTTCCTTGATGCGGGACTGGACTTGCTTTGCCTTCGTCGCCTGGTAGCGGAAGCGGTTGATGAAGGCTTCGAGGGCGTCGATGCGGTCGCGCTGATTTTTGTACGCGTTCATCAACTGAGTGCGGCGCTCTTCTTTTTGGGCGACGTATTTTTCGTAGTTGCCGTGGTAGACGTGCATGCGCTTGTTCCACAGCTCGATGGTCTTGTTGACCGTGACGTCGAGAAAGTAGCGGTCGTGCGAGATGAGGATGTAAGCGTTGGGGTAGTCGTGGAGATAGTTTTCGAGCCAGTTGCGGGACTCGAGGTCGAGGTGGTTGGTGGGCTCGTCGAGTAAAAGAAGAGACGGTTTTTGGAGGAGGAGTTTCGCGAGCGCGATGCGCATCTGCCAGCCGCCGGAGAATTCTTCGGTGTTGCGATCCCAGTCTTCCTTGGAGAAGCCGAGGCCGCCGAGAACGGCGCCGACCTGCGCATCGAGGGTGTAGATGTCGTGAACGTGAAGCTGGTCGGCGATATCGGAGTAACGCTCGGCCGCGGCCTGATATTCCTTCGACTTTGGATCAACCGTGGAGAGGGTGTGGGTGAGGTCTTCGGCTTCGCGCTCGAGGGCGTGGAGGTGGTCGAAGACGGAGAGGCACTCGGCGAAGACGGTTTTGCCGCGAAGGGCGAGGCCATCCTGCGGGAGATAGCCGAGGGTCATGCCTTTGACGCGGGTGAGCTGGCCGTAGTCGAGGGTCTCGATGCCGCCGAGGATCTTGAGCAGCGTGGATTTGCCGGTGCCGTTGCCGCCGACGAGGCCGGTGCGCTCGTCCGGCGTGATGAGCCAGTTGGCGTCTTCAAAGAGGAGTTTTTGGCCGAAGCGTTTGCCGGCGGAGGAGAGCTGGAGCATGCTCCTTCTATTTTCTCATCTGAAGGACGACCGCGGATTTTGGGATTGGGGCGGATTAGAGAGGCTAAGGCTTAACACCGATTACACCGATGACACCGATTGGAAAGTGCTCGACCGCGGATTGCGCGGAAAAGGCGGAACAATGATAAGGGGGATAAAGGCTGATAAGAGTGGTGCGATGATGCGGTCTATGGCTGCTGGCTGCGGATTGCCTGGGTGTTGGTTAGCGGTCCAGTTGTTGGGCGGCCAGTTCTGTTCCTTCGACTCTTGCGCGGATTTTTTGGAAGGCGGTGTCGCGGGCGGTGGAAGTGTCGTCGGCGAAGGGGGCGAAGCCGCAGTCGTCGGTGGTGCCTAGTTGCTCGGCGGGCAGGAGGAATGCGGCTTCGAGGACGCGGTCGCGGACCTGCTGCGCGGTTTCGATGGTTGGGTTGATGGGATCGATGACGCCGATGAAGATTAGGTGCTGCGGTTTCGCTAGTTTGCGGATGATTTCGAGGACGCGCTTGCGGTCGGGCTCGCTGGCCATCTGGAGATAGAAGCGGCCGACGTTCATCTGGAACAGGTCGGGGAGTAGGCCGGCGTAGTCGATGTCTGCGCTGTGGGTGGAGTCGTGGTCGCCGCCGGGGCAGACGTGGACGCCGATCTTGCGGCGTTCGTCGGGGGTGAAGCGGTCGAGGACCTGGTTGTTGAGGGCGACGAAGCTGCGCAGGAGGTTCGCTGAGGGATCGAGCTTGAGGGAGAGACGGGCTTCGGTGAAGTCGATCTGGACGTTGGCTGCGCCTGCGTCGAGCGCGCCGCGGATGTCGGCTTCGGCTTCGTTGATGAGATCGGCGAGGAAGGCTTCGCGGGGGTAGCCGGGGATTTCGGTGGAGGGGTAGAGGAGGCTGAGGGCGGAGGCGGAGATGACGGCCTGTTTGACGGGGCGCTGGGTGTAGGCGCGGGCGGCGTTGAGGTAGGTGTCGGCGTGGATGCCGTAGCGGAATGGGCCGGCGGTGAGGCGGGGGAGCTGGCGCTGGTGGCCGTCGGCGAAGGGGATGACGACACCGTCGGGCGCGAGATTTTGCAGGCCGGTGAGGGGGTAGGTGGCGAAGCTGGGCTTGGTTTGCTCGCCGTCGGTGAGTATGGGTGAACCGGTCTGTTCGAGGCGAGTGATGGTGTCTCTGAGCGCATCGGCGTACGCGTCATTCATGGCTTCGGGCGTGATCTTGCCGGCCTGGAAGGATGCCATCGCCTGAAGGAGCTGCGGTGGGCGGGGAATGCTGCCAATCGATTCGGTGGGTATCGCCATTCCGGGAGTGTACCTACGTGAGGGCATGAGGGACTTCCACCGAAAGGTTGAGTTTGTTGAATTTTAATGCGTCGTGGTGGGCTCCGGAGCCAGCGGGGTGGGCTCATACCGGTGGTTCGCCGGGCGATTCGTGCCTCCATTGTCGTTCGAAGTAGGAGGCGATGCCTAAGGCGAGAATCAGGGCGGCGATTCCGAAGAGCGTGAGGCTGGGGACTTCGTTTGGCTCTTCGATGATTACTTTTCGCGCCATCGCAATTAATGCAACTTCGAGAACGACGCGAACGTGGATGGCATCTTTTCTGACGTAGGCTTTCAGGGTTTCAATGAGCTCGACACCGATGAGGACGAGGAGGAAGTAGCCGAAGATTTCAAGCAATCCCTGGACGGGAATGATGAAGCGTGGGGGCTTCATGATCTGCTCGCTAATGAGCACGCCCAGATGAATCGTCGAAAGAACCATCACCACGACGAGCATTGCGGCAAGAACGAGGACGGTGAACTTCTGGACTTTCGTTAGCAGAGATTCAAAGGTCAAGCGAAGCACTCCCTTCGATGGAAGGCGATGGAACCATATTAGACAGGTATTCGAAGTGACGAGAGTCTCGGCGGGGTAATTCTTTGCGGGGTTGCTGATGGGCGTTCGGATTCGGCGATCACGGCCCTGGCATTTCGGCAATCTGATTCAGGGCAGAAAATTAGTTAAGTAAACACTTGACTATTTCGGCATCTTCGTGAATAGTTAAGTAATCGCTAAACTATATCTGCTTCAGGAAAGGAAGGAAGATCATGGAGAACATCATGGAAAAGCTATCGGTCACGCACAGCACGTTTGTCATCGAGCGCAACTATCCCACGCCACCGGAGCGCGTATTCGCCGCCTTCGCCGATCCGGCGAAGAAACGCCGCTGGTTTGCCGAAGGGGAAGGTTTCCCTGTAAGGCAGTTTGAGATGGATTTTCGAGTCGGGGGCACCGAACACTCGCGCTTCAACATGAAAGACGGCACTCCAATCGCGAACGACACCAGTTATCACGACATCGAGCCGAACCGGCGCATCGTCTTTGCCTACACGATGAGCGTTGCCGGCAGGCGTATCTCGACGTCGCTGGCGACGATTGAGCTGCTGCCGACGGACAAGGGCACGAACTTCGTCTTTACGGAGCAGGCTGCGTTCTATGAAGGATCCGATGGGCCGAAGATTCGCCAGGAGGGATGGAGCAAGTTGTTTGAACAACTGGAACAAGAGTTGGCGCGGTAGGAACGATGGCAACGGAGAGGTTTAGAACCATGGCTAGACAGAAGGTAAGTATCGACCGTGTCTTCCACGCGCTTGGCGACCCTACCCGCCGGGCGATTGTGGAGAGACTAAGTGAAGCGCCCGTCTCGGCGTCGCACCTGGCTGCTCCTTTGAACATGACGGTAGCCGCGGTCGTGCAACATATGCAGATACTGGAAAAGAGCGGGCTGGTGCGTACGACCAAAGTCGGAAGGGTGCGCACCTGCCGCATCGAGCCAGCGGGATTTTCCGTGGCGGAACGATGGATCGAAGACCGCCGTTCGATGTGGGAGAAGCGGTTGGACCGGTTGGGCGAGCTGCTTGCGGAGCCTGACGAAGGGTAAGGGCGAGAGAAAAGAAGTTGCAGGCATCGACAACTTGCGGTTCGTCGTGGAGACTGGATGCTTGTGGTCGGAGGGCCTGCCGCCACTTAGATCCGAGATCAAGGAGAACGAAATTGATGTACGACATGGCGAACATGAAGAAGTTGAAGACGCTGGGCGAGGGAGCTCCGGCAGCAATGGATGCTTTCTGGGCGTTCGATAAAGCGGCGATGGCCGATGGCGCGGTTCCCAAGAAGTACAAGGAACTGATTGCGCTTGGCGTAGCCTTGACGACGCAGTGCCCATACTGCCTTGAGCTTCACCGAGGCAACGCGGTCAAAGCTGGAGCTACTCCGCAGGAGATTGCCGAGACGGCGATGGTCGCTGCTGCTCTGCGAGCTGGCGCGGCGGTAACGCATGCTACCCATCTAGTGGGCGAAGGCACCGGAAAGTAAGAACTGCGGGACCGAAGCGGCGGTGTGCCTGAGCCGCCGCTTTTGCATTTATTTCTCTTTTTCGAGCTCGACGACCATGACTTCGATGGGCTCGGTGCCGCCATTGACGTCGGCGTGGGTGGTGTTTGGCGGGTTGGCGGGGAGCCAATAGGCTTTTCCGGCGTCCCATTGGTGGACTTCGGTGGCTCCAGTTGAGTCGACGATCTTCATCGTGCCTCCGCGGAGGGGAATGATGACGCGCGGATGATCGTGGCGGTGCATCGTGAGTGGCTGGTTGGGCAGCACGATGGAGCGCCAGACCCTGACGTCTTCGTTATCGAATTGAGGAAAGCGCTGGGTGGTGGTTTGCTGGGAGTGGATGACGCCGGCGGCTGCAAGTAGAAGCACGCCCTGAGCTGCGATGACGATCTGCATATTGCGTCGTGACAATGATTTCATGAAGATCTCCGGTGGTGGGAGTGTAGCAAACAGCCAATTTTGGGCTGCAGGTGGGCTTTTGGCGGGATAGGCGCGTCTTACAGGGAGCGGAAGGAATAACACCGATCAACACCGATCTACACCGATGACATCGATTTAGGACGGACAATGGCGAGGGCTCCGCATTGCGGTGTCGTTCTGAGGGCTTCATTTTGAGTGAGACAAGCTTAGAGACGATGGTGGAGAGGCGTCGATGGTGGCGACGGCGTTGGTTGCTATGGGTGGGTTCTGTGTTTTTGGTGTTGGTGATTGCGGGCGTGGGTATCGTGGAGTGGGAATTACGCCAACTGCAGCCGACGTTGCGGCAGAAGGTAGTGGATACGCTGTCGGCACGGTTTCATTCGCCCGTGGAACTCGACCGGCTTGAGGTGTCAATGAGGAAGGGAATCCTCGTGACGGGCGGCGGATTGAGGGTTCTGTATCTGGCAGGGCCTACGAAGCCGGATGCCCGGCCAAATGCTCCGCCGATGCTGGTAGTGAATCACTTCGAGTTCGAAACGGGATGGAGAGAACTGCTGCGGCCGACAACGCGAGTCGTTTCCGTGAAGGTGCGGGGAGTTGAGGTCAGGATTCCACCAAAGGAACAGCGCGGGCAGGCGGAGCCGGACGATCCGAAGAATAAGAAGCAGTCAGTGATTGGGCTTGCTGTGGACACGATCGAGTGCACCGATGCAAAGGTGGTCATAGAGACAAGCAATCCCGCGAAGCCGCCGCTGGAGTTTGCGATCAGCAAGGTCGTGCTGAAGGAGGTGGGCCTGACGAAGCCGTTCAACTACGACGCGACGCTGAGGAATCCGAAGCCAGCCGGAGATATTCATTCGATTGGTCACTTTGGTCCGTGGCAGAAGGATGAGCCGCGCGATACTCCGCTCGATGGCAGCTACGAGTTCAAGCATGCGGACCTATCCACTATCCACGGGATCGCCGGAACTCTTTCGTCGACTGGGAAGTTTGACGGGACGCTCGGAGAGATTGCGGTTGAGGGATCGGCAGAAGTGCCGGCGTTTCGGCTGGACATCAGCGACCATGCGCTGCCGCTGCATACGGAGTTCAAGGCAGTGGTGGATGGAACGACGGGAGATACGCACCTTGACGAGGTGAGGGCCCGGGTGGGGCGGTCTGAGCTGACTGCTTCAGGTGCGGTGACCGGGTCGACGACGGGAGTGCAGGGACACGATGTGAATCTGCATGTCGTCATGGAGAAGGGCCGGATAGAAGACATGATGACGCTTGCGATGAAAGCGAATCCGACGCTGCTGCGAGGCTCGCTGGCGACGAAGACGCACATCGAGATTCCACCGGGGCCGGCGAGCGTTTCGCGGAAGATGCGGCTGGAGGGAACGTTCGCCATCCACGATGCGTTTCTGAACGACCCGAAGATGCAGGAACAGTTGGACTCAATGAGCGAGCGAGCGAAGGGCAACCCCAAATTAGCCAAAGCGGGCGAGGCAGAGGTCGTAGGATCCTCAATGAGTGGAAGGTTTACCCAGGCGGACGCGGTGCTGGACGTGACTGACCTGAATTTTGCGATGCCCGGAGCGCAGGTGCTGATGAATGGCCAGGTGCAGCTGGTGGCGAGCACCTTTGAGTTCCATGGAAAAGTGAGAACGGAGGCGACAGCCTCGCAGATGACGACCGGATGGAAGAGCCTGCTGGTAAAGCCGTTCGACAAGCTGCTGAAAAAGGATGGCGCGGGGATGGAGATTCCCATCAAGGTGACGGGAACGAAGTCGACCTATGATCTACGGCTGGATTATCCGCATGACACCAAGGCTCCGCCTGGCCTGACTAAATAGTCCGAAATGAACGAGGTTCCGGGTGTGGTGCCTTTAGTGGAGAGACAACGGAAGGACGCTCTGCTAGTGTCAATCTTGGAAGATTTTTCGCAGGATGTTCTGCGTGGAGTTTGATGTCGGGACAGTCACAACTTTATCCGGCTCCGGAACCGGCGGCCGAACCGGCGGCGGCGGAGAGTTCGGCTCCGGCCAGGAGGATGGCTCCGATCTGGCTGCAGCGGCTGTCGCTGTTTGTGCTGGTCCTGTTCTGCGTTTACCTGGGCATCCTGGTGATGGTGCTGCCGTGGTGGACACGAATCTGGGATAGAAACGAATTCATTCTCGCCCGGCCATGGCTGGCGACCGTGCTGCATAATGGCGCGGTGCGAGGCATGATCTCGGGACTTGGACTGCTGGACATCTGGATTGGCATTTCGGAGGCGGTGCACTATCGCGACTACCGTGGGTGAAAAGAAAGTGGATGAGCAGTCAGTGACCCCGGAATACTCTCCAGATTCTCCGCTGGCGTATGAGAATCCAGAGTTTCTCAACTCGCCGGATGGACGGATCCTGCGGATTCTGGCTGAGTATCAGGAGCCGATGTCGCGATTCCGGCGGGAACGAATCCAGGACACGGTCGTGTTTTTCGGATCGGCGCGGTTTCGCGCGCTGGATGTCGCGAACTCGGAGCTGGAACTGCTGGCGAATACGGGTTCGACACAGCCGGCGCCGGAGGACGAACAGCCGGCGACGATGGAAGAGATTCAGCGGGGCGAGGCGACGCGGCTGCAACTGAAACGCGCCGAAGCCGCGGTGGAGATGGCGCGCTACTACGAGGATGCGCGTACGCTGGCGGGGATGATGGCTTCGTGGGCGAAGACTCTGCCCGGGCGCAGGCACCGGTTTGTGGTGACCTCGGGCGGCGGGCCGGGGATTATGGAAGCAGCCAACCGCGGCGCATTTGAGGTCGGCGCGAAGACCATTGGACTGAACATCAAGCTGCCCTTTGAGCAGCATCCGAACCCATACATCACGCCGGAACTCAACTTCGACTTCCACTACTTCTTCATGCGTAAGTACTGGTTTGCTTATCTGTCGAAGGCTCTGGTGGTATTTCCAGGCGGGTTTGGCACGCTGGACGAGATGTTCGAGCTCCTGACACTGGCGCAGACGAAGAAGCTGGCGAAGAGGATCACGGTGGTGGTCTATGGGTCGGAGTACTGGAAGCAGGTGATTAACCTGGACCTGCTGGCAGAGAAGGGCGCGATTGCGACCGGAGACCTGGAGTTGTTTCAGTTTGCGGATACGCCGGAAGACGCGTTTGCGATTCTGAAGCAGGGGCTGACCGAACACCACCTTGAGTCTGAATACGAGCGCGAACAGCGGCGGCTGGAGCGCGAGGCCGGGGTCCCGATAGAACCGGCTCCGAGCGCGCAGGAGATTCTCGGACCCGATATCACGAAGACCCGGTAAGGCTCAGAGCCTTACACCGTGCTCTCCGATGACTGAAAATACGGTCAAAAGATTGGTGAGGCCGAGGAGCTCCCGGATTCGCTTGCCGATGTTCAGGAGCACCAGTTCGCATCCCGCGGTGCGGGCCGTAGTGTAGAGCCAGACCAGCGTGCCGAGTCCCATGCTGTCCATGTGTTTCAGATCGGACAGGTCGAGGATGATTCGCTTGGTGTCGGGGATCAGTGGGCGAACGTTGGAGGCGAGGATGTCGGCGAGTCCGGAGACCAGATATCCGTGGCAATGCACGATGGCTTGGTCGCCGGTACGGTCGATCTCCAGGGTGAGGTAGCGAGGGGGCGCTGCGATCTCAGGCATAGGCCTTCCTTTTTGCGACATTTCAAAGGCAGCGGGGAGGGACTGGGAGCAAGTGTCTCATACAACCTTCGGGGAATCATTGCAGTAACGGAAGTTAGGGATATTGAAGCTCCATTGTTGGTGCAGTTACAGGATTGTCACACAAGGTGGTCCATACTGGCGTCGTTAGCATGGGGGAAGACCATGAGCCAGTCGAGCGTGTCGTACCTGTGGCGGGAACCAGAGGCGGTAAAAGGGTTTACGACGGGCGTTTCGCTGCATAGCCATACAAATCAATCCAAAGAGACGCTGGATTTTATCTCCGAGATCTCTAAAGATTGGAGCCTCCTGCAGCCAGTCATGCGGTGGGCGGAAAGGCGCTGCAGAAGGGTGACTGGGATCGATCCCGACTATGCGCGGAGCTATTGGACTCCGCCGCTGACGCCAAGCCTGGCATTCGATCTTGAGCGACGGCAGATTGAAGAGAAGCTCCAACTCACAGGGCTGGTTTCGCTGACCGACCATGACGATATTCAGGCGCCCATGTTGCTCCGGACAGTCGCTGGGTCGCGGCACATCCCGGTGTCAGTCGAGTGGACGGTACCGTTTGGTTGCACGGCGTTTCACCTGGGCATCCACAACCTCCCCAGTGCCCAGGGCACGGCGTGGATGGAACGGCTCGCTGCATTTACGGCGATGCCTGCGGAGACGCGGCCACCAAAACTCCTCACCGAGATGCTTGCGGAGCTGGATGAAATACCCGGTGTGCTGATCGTCTTCAACCATCCGCTGTGGGACCTCTACCGCGTCGGGAAAGAGAAGCACGAGGTGCTGGTGAATGATTTCCTCGCGGTCAACGGGCAGTTTGTCCACGCCCTGGAACTGAACGGGCTCAGGGATTGGAAAGAGAATCGCGAGGCGTCCACTCTCGCGGGCAAGTGGAACCAGTTAGTGATCAGCGGCGGCGACCGGCACGGCATCGAACCGAATGCGAATGTAAACCTGACGCGGGCGAAGAGCTTCAATGAGTTTGTCCATGAGGTGCGGCGCGAACGCCAGAGCCATGTGCTCTTTATGCCCCAGTATGCCGAGCCGTGGAAGCACAGGATTCTGCAGTCCACGCTGGCGGCAATACGAAACTATCCTGACTTTCCGGAGGGATCAAGGCTGTGGGATGAGCGTGTCTATCATCCCGATGCAGAAGGTGCGATCCAGCCTCTGACTCGGCTTTGGACGAGAGGGAAAGCCCCTGCGTTTTGTCAGGCAACGCTGGCGCTGGTGCGGATGATGGGCGCGGGACCAGTCTCAAGCGGCTTGCGGATGGCCTGGAATGACAGCGGTGAGATGAGGGCGGCGCTGGCGAGGGAGTAATTGGTGTTTGCGGCTTGTCCGCCTTTGTCAGTGGTTGCTCTTTGCACGGGGTAGTCTAAAGCGATGCGGGTGCCGCGTGTTGCCTACTTTCCGGATTCGTTCCACGAAGTAAACGGCGTCGCGCACACGAGCCGGAACTTTGTGGCTTACGTGGAGCGGCACGGGTTCCCTTTTCTTTGTGTGCGCGCGGGTGTGCGCGAACAAGCGTGTACGCACTCCGGAGAGCTCCGGACGCTGGAGCTGAAACGCAGCCGCGGTTCGGTCCGAATGGAAAAGGACCTGGAATTCGACACCCTCTTCTGGCGGCACGGAGAGAAGATACGCCGCGAGCTGGAACGGTTTCGGCCTGACATAATCCACATCACGGGGCCTAGTGAACTGGGCCTCTTCGGCGCTTACTTCGCCTGGGAGATGGGCATACCGCTCGCGGCCTCGTGGCACACGAATATCCACGAGTATGCGGCGCGCAGAATGGGTTGGCTGACCGGGCGGATGGTAAAGTCTCGCGGAGCCGCAATCGAAGACGGGATGGAGGCCGGGACATTGTGGGCTACATCGCAGTTCTACCGTCTCGCCCGCGTGCTGTTTGCTCCCAATGGTGAACTCTGCCGGATGCTGGAGAAGACAACCGGGCGCCCATGCTTCCTGATGCAGCGAGGCGTGGATACCGAGTGGTTCGCCCCGAAGCACCGAACCCGCAGAGCCGACGATGAAACCGTCGTGCTGGGATACGTCGGGCGCCTTTCGGTAGAGAAGAATGTCATGCTTCTGGCGCAGGTGGAGCGCGAACTCGAGGCGATGGGAATGGGGAATAAAGTGCGGTTCCTGATTGTGGGACACGGGAACGAAGAGCCTTCCCTTCGCCGCACGCTAAAGAACGCAGACTTTGTGGGAGTCCTGCGAGGCACTGCCCTTGCCGACGCTTACGCGAATATGGATGTCCTCGTATTTCCTTCGCACACCGACACATTTGGAAACGTCGTCCTCGAGGCGCTCGCCAGTGGGGTGCCCGCCGTGGTGACGCCGGATGGCGGCCCGAAGTTTATCGTGCAGGACGGGAAAACTGGATTTGTAACTGAAGACGGACAGTTTGCAGGCGCAGTGGGAGAGTTAGTGCGAGACCGGGCGCGACTGGACGCGATGCGGCTGAGGGCGCGAGAGCACGCGCTGGGTTGCAGTTGGGATGCAGTGTTCGACCGCGTGTATACGGGGTATGAGACAGCTCTAGAGGCCCGAGGAAGACAGGAGCGATTTGCCGAACAGGCCTGAGTCTGCTTAACTTCTTTGCTGCCGGTGTTCGCGTCTGGAAGAGTTCACGTACAGGGCGCAGACCAGGCGAGCGAGGACACTCAAATGGACAAACGCGAGTTTCTTAAACTGTCAGGCGCTGTGGTTGCGGAGACGCTGCTCGCAAAGGTCTCGCCGGCGCAGACAGGAGCAAACAACGTGGAGCAACGAACCAACTGGGCAGGTAACTACACCTACCGCGCGGAACACCTGGATGTCCCCGCGAACGCCGACGAGGTGCGAAAAGACATTCTGGCCCATGCACGTGTGAAGGCGCTGGGCGCGCGACACTCATTCAATTCAATTGCAGATAGCCGCGACGAGCAAATCTCGTTGAAGCACTTCGACCAGATGGAACTCGATACGAAGAACCGCACGGTCACAGTAGGTGCGGGCGTGACGTATGGTCAGCTGGCGCCATACCTCGACAGCCGCGGATTCGCGGTACATAACATGGCATCGCTGCCCCATATCTCTGTGGTAGGAGCATGCGCGACCGGAACACACGGGTCAGGAAATAAAAATGGCAACCTCTCGACTGCTGTTCGCGCAATGGAGATGGTGACGGCAAGTGGTGAAACCGTAACGCTCTCGCGTGAGAAGCCCGGGGACAGCTTTGCCGGAATGGTCGTGGGCCTTGGAGCATTTGGCGTGATTACAAAGATCACGCTCGAGGTAGAGCCGGCGTTTCAAATGACGCAGGTCGTCTTCGAAGACCTCTCGTTCTCGCAGCTCGAGCATCATTTGGAGGAGATCTTCGCAAGCGGGTATAGCGTAAGCCTCTTTACAGACTGGCAGAAGCATCGCGCGACACAGGTTTGGATTAAACAGAAGGTAAGTCCAGGTACTACTGTCAGCGCGATGAGCGATTTCTATGGAGCGAAGCCCGCGAAGCGAAAGATGCATCCGATCGCAGACCACTCGGCAGAGAATTGCACCGAACAAATGGGCGTCCCCGGCCCCTGGTACGAGCGGCTACCGCACTTCAAAATGAACTTCACGCCAAGCAGCGGAGCCGAACTGCAGACCGAATATTTCGTCCCGAGGGCGCGCGGGTATGAAGCGATCTCTGCGGTGGAAGAACTGCGAGACCAAATCACGCCACACCTTTTCATCACGGAGTTTCGCACAATCGCCGCGGATGAGCTGTGGATTAGCCCTGCCTACAAACGTGACTCCATGGCGATCCACTTCACATGGAAGCCCGAATGGCCGGAGGTGAAGAAACTTCTGCCGCAGATTGAAAGCAAGCTGGCCCCGTTTGACATTAGACCTCACTGGGCGAAGCTGTTCACGCTAAAGCCCGCGGCGGTGCAGAGCCAGTATGCGCGGCTCAACGATTACCGTGCGCTTGTGGCGAAGTACGATCCCAAAGGCAGATTCCGGAACGAATTTCTCGACACAAACGTCTTCGGATAGTTGGGCAGAGTTAGAAGCGAAGCTCGCCGATATAAGACGCGTAGGGGGCCAGCGTCATCGATTCAAGATGCATCGTACCCATGCCATTGTCAGAGCGGATGACTGTGCGGAGGAAGCTGCCGCGCAGGTGAAGCTTCGTGATGTCGGTCTTGATGGAGAGGCGCTGCGGTTGCCCGGAGAGATTGCAGAGAATCACGAGAACAGGGTTGGTCGGCGAAACGACCTTCGGTTTGCGAATGGTAATCAGGACATTCTGATCGTCGCGGTTAATGGTCATGTACTCGCCGGAGTTGATCGTGGCGTTGCTGTGGTGAAGATCGATGAGCTTGCGATACCAGTTGAGAAGCGAGCCGGGATCGGTCTCTTCAAGCGCCGCGTTTGGTGCTGCGTTCGGATCATAGGGCGGTGGCGGGGGCGCTGGCTTGTTCTTCGGCGGTGGCGCGGGTGCCTCCCAGTTGATGACCGGCGCGTTCGGCGCGGCGTCCGCTGGGGCAGCCGGCACGCCTAGCTCCTGGCCGTAATACAGCAGAGCCTGTGCGCGCGTCGTGAACAGCACCGTGGCAAGCACTTTAGCAATCTCACGATTATGCTGCCCATCGCCGTAGCGAGTAATGCTGCGGGGAAACGCGGGTCCGTCGGTGGCGAGCAGTGCGATGCTATGGCCGGCGAGCTGGATGTTTTCAGTAGACTCAATCGCCGTGCGGATGGGTGGAGGGGTAAGCGGAGTGACCGCGCCGAGACTCGCGTCGAGAAGCAGCTGCGGAGCCTGCGGATCGGAAGCTTTATAAGTCCGCTGCTGTGGCGATGTGGAGGGCGTTGGATCAACGTCACCAATGAGGATGCGTTGCCCGAGGTACGTCGAAGCAATCTTGCGGAGTTCACCAGCCTGGGCGTGGGCCTCGGGGGTTGTGCCGACGACGTGGAAGCCCGCGATGCCGCGGTTGAGCCAGAAGCGGGCTTCATTGGCGACGGTCGCGGCAGGGACGTCGGGATTGAGGTCGAGCAGGACGCGGAGGTTGCGGCGGCTAGCCTCGTGAATGAGATCGTCAAGATCGTCGAGTGTGCCATACGCAGGCGAGATCGTCGGCGGTTGACTGGAATCCAGCGGAATATGGGTAAGGAGTAGCGCGTCGACGCCAAGAGATTGGATGTAGTCGAGGTGCTGAGCCACACCGTGCAGTCCGCTGCCGCCGGCAGGGTCGAAGTTGGCAGGATTGACCTCGTAGATGACAGGGTACTTCCACCAGGCATCGGTATTGATCCCGGAACCTTGCCATCCTGGACGCGCAAGGGTTTGGGCGCCGACCGGCGAGAGAACAGCGCATAGCAGGGACGCGGTGAAAAGGCGTCGGAGGGTGAACATGTATGTTGTCATCGCACTCGTTAGTCAGATGCTACCCGAGACCCTCCATTCGAGGGAATGGTGTCGGGGGTTCGGGTGTATACGAGCAAAAGCTTGTGTTTCGCGAGGCGAGGCTCTATGGTTCAAAGAAAAAGGAGAATTTTTCATGAAAGGTCTTGCCGTCGTATGGATGGGGGCTGTGTTGTGCGCAGGTCAGCAGGGTTTGGCGCAGATGGAGCGTCCCGGTGCGCGGCCGGCGCCATCGCTGCCGGGAGTTGCGGGGCCTCTTTCAGCAAAGTACGGCGCGGACGCCGCGAAGATTCTGAAGACGGCAGAGACCGACGACGACGGGTATGCAGCCCTGACGTATCTCTGCGACCACATAGGTAAGCGGCTCAGCGGAACCCCGCAGTTGAATACCGCCATCCAGTGGGGCGCCGACCTCATGCGCAAAGCAGGTCTGCAAAATGTAACCGTTCAGCCCGTGATGGTCCCGCGCTGGGTACGCGGAAGCGAGTCAGGGGCGATGATCTACCCGGGAGCAGCGGGGCAAATCACCAGGCCGCTGCATATGCTTGGGCTCGGCATGAGCGTGGCAACCCCGAAGGAAGGTATCACCGCGCCGGTCGTGTTTCTGTCCAGCTTCGATGCGCTTGAAGCAATGCCCGCGGAACAGATAAAAGGCAAAATCGTAGTCTTCAACCCCGGTTGGCAAGGCTACGGCGTCAATACGCAGTACAGAACATACGGCGCCTCGCGGGTCGCCGCCAAAGGCGCTGCGGCAATGCTTGTGCGGTCGGCCACAGGTCTGGCCATGCAGATTCCGCACACTGGAACCCTCGTTTATGACCCGAAGCAACCGAAGATTCCCGCCGCAGCAATCAGCGTAGAAGATGCTCTCATGATCGAGCGCCTCGCCAAGGAAGGCCCTGTAACAGTGCATCTCCAGATGGAAGCCCACATGGAGCCGGACGTTGAGGCCGGCAACGTAATGGGCGAGATTGTAGGCACTGAACATCCCGAGCAGGTCATCTCCATCGGCGGCCACATCGACTCATGGGACGTGGGCCAGGGCGCGCAGGATGACGGCTCAGGAATCATGGCCGCGTACGAAGCAGTCGCCCTTATCCACAAATTAGGCCTGAAACCGAAGCGCACCATCCGTCTCGTCTTCTGGGTCAACGAAGAAAATGGCGGAGCAGGCGGCAAAGCCTATCGCGAGAAGATCGCCAACAAGATTGAAGACCAGGTTGCCGCAATCGAGATGGACGGAGGCGCTGAGAAGCCGCTGGGAATCGGATATGGCGCGATGGGAGGACCGCGTCGCCCGCGAACTCCGGGCGCTGCAGCTGCACCGCCGGCGGCCGCTCCCGATCCCGCCACCATGGCTCGCCGATGTACAGCAGTCTGTGACGGCTCTTCAGGACATCGTCTCCATGCTCGGACCGATCGGAACCGACACGGTCTCAGCCGGAGGAGGCGGGTCAGATATCTCCCCCCTGAGCGCAGATGGGGTTCCCTCGCTCAGTCCACGCACTGTCGCCACCCACTACTTCGACTGGCACCATACCGAGACCGACACAGTCGACAAGGTAGACCCGGTAGAGTTCCGCAAGAACGCGGCGATGCTCTCCGTCGTAACGTACGTGCTCGCAGACATGGATGGTCGACTGGCTGGACGCAAGGGGGCCGGCGAATAGCCCGCACCCTTCACCCCTCAGCTGATATCGAAGGTCACGCCCTGGGCGAGCGGCAGCTCCGCTCCATAGTTGATCGTGTTTGTAGCGCGTCGCATGTACTGCTTCCATGCGTCGGAGCCGGATTCACGCCCGCCCCCAGTCTCCTTCTCGCCCCCGAAGGCCCCACCAATCTCTGCGCCCGAAGTCCCGATGTTTACATTAGCAATCCCGCAGTCCGAGCCCGTCGCCGAGAGAAACTGCTCCGCCTCGCGCAGATTCATCGTGAAGATGCTCGAAGACAGACCCTGTGGCACATCGTTGTGAAGCCTCAGCGCTTCATCCATGGTGCGGTATTTCAGAACATAAAGAATCGGCGCGAAGGTCTCATGCTTCACCGTGCTGGTCTGGGTTGGGATCTCCACCAGCGCGGGGCGAACATAAAAAGCCCCCGGGTTTTCAATCCCAATTCGATGCCCTCCAGTAATCGCAGCCCCCGCCGCCCGGGCATCCTCCAAAGCCTTCTGCATCGCCGTGTAAGCCCGCTCATCGATCAGCGGCCCCACGAGCGTCTCCGATTCGCGCGGATCGCCAATATTCACCGACGCATAGACTTTCTTCAACTGAGGTATCAGCTTGTCGTAAATCTCTTCGTGCACAATCAGCCGACGCAGCGTAGTGCATCTCTGCCCTGCCGTTCCCATCGCCGAGAACGCAATCGCGCGAAGCGTCAGATCCAGATCGGCTGTAGGCGCGACGATGGCGGCATTATTCCCTCCCAGCTCTAGAATCGCCCGTGCGAAGCGAGCAGCAAGCTTGGGGGCCACAGCACGACCCATTGCCGTCGAGCCAGTCGCCGAAACAAGCGGAACCAGAGGCGAATCAACCAGTTGCTGACCCAAAGCAGCATCGCCAATCAGCAATCCGCAGAGGCCGTCAGGAATAGCTCCGAACTTCGCCGCAAATTTCTTCGCAGCAGTCTCAAAGATCGCCTGCGTAGCGAGCGCGGTCAGCGGAGTCTTCTCACTAGGCTTCCACACAACCGAATTCCCGCACACCAGCGCAAGCGCAGCATTCCAGCTCCAAACCGCAACTGGAAAATTAAACGCAGAGATCACTCCCACGACCCCAAGCGGGTGCCAGGTCTCCATCATGCGATGCTTCGGGCGTTCCGAAGGCACCGTCAGCCCAGCAAGCTGCCGCGACAACCCCGCCGCAAACGTGCAGATGTCGATCATCTCCTGCACCTCGCCCAGCCCCTCCGACACGATCTTCCCCGCCTCAATCGTCACCAGCCGTCCCAGTGGCTCAAGATTAGCCCGTAACTCCTCGCCAAGCAGACGAACCAGCTCCCCGCGCTTAGGCGCCGGCACGTTGCGCCACTCCAGAAAGGCCTTATGCGCCCGCGCAATAACCTCTTCTGCGTTCGAAGTCGTCGGCAGCTGCGCAATTATCTCCCCCGTAATTGGACTCCGCACACAAAGCGGCCCTTCGGGCTGCGAGCGAACGCCAAATTTGGCAAGAATCTCGGATACTTCGGTCTGTAACGTCATAGTTGGCACCTGCCTAGCCTAGATGCTGCGCCTCCTCACTGGCAATTCGCACCCCGCCTCTCTCGCATCAATCCTTTCCCCACCGAAAAATCATCCAACCACCAGACCAATCAGAGGAGCCCCCGTGAAAGCAGCCGTTCTCCACGCCGCCAACCAACCCCTCCGCATCGAAGACGTCCCTATCCCCACGGTCACGACCGGCCACACCCTCCTCCGCGTCCTCGCCTGCGGAGTCTGCCGCACCGACCTGCACATCTACGAAGGCGATCTCCCCCTCATCCAGAAACCCCTCATCCTCGGCCACCAGATCGTAGGCGAAGTCGTCGAAAACCCCAACAAAGGCACCCGCGTAGGCGTCTCCTGGATCGGCGGCACTGACGGCACCTGCCCCTTCTGCCGTCGTGAAGAAGAAAATCTCTGCGACAACCCCACCTTCACCGGCTACTCCACCAACGGAGGCTACGCCCAATACGCCCTCGTCCGCTCCGACTTCATCTACCCACTCCCCCGCACCCTCGACACCATCCACGCTGCCCCGCTCCTCTGCGCCGGAATCATCGGCTACCGCAGCCTCCGTGTCGTCGGCGCGCAGTCCGGCGAGCGCGTAGGCCTCTTCGGCTTCGGAGCCTCAGCCGGCCAGGTCATCCAGGTTCTACGCCACTGGAAATGCGACATCTACGTCTCCACTCGCGGCGAAACCCACCGCCAGCAAGCCACCGCCGCGGGAGCAACCTGGGTGGGCACCGAAAACGACAAGCCACCCGTCGCCCTTGACCGCGCAATCACCTTCGCCCCCAGTGGAGCCGTCGTCGTGGCCGCCCTCAGCAGCCTCCGCAAAGGAGGCGTCGTCGCCATCAACGCCATCCACCTCGACCAGATACCCGCCTTCGACTACGACACCCTCCTCTGGGGCGAGCGCCAAATCCGCAGCGTAGCGAACATGACCCGCGACGACGCCCGCGACTACCTCGAGCTGGCCGCCGAAATCGGCATCAAACCCGAAGTCCAAACCTTCTCACTCGACCAGGCCAACGAAGCCCTGCAAGCCGTAAAAAACGAAACCGCGAACGGCCCCTGCGTCATCCTCCCGTAACAAAGCGGCGACCGCAGCAGTTCACACAGATCGAAACGGCCATAAATCGCAGAAGCAAAGAGTTTTATCAGCGGAGCTCATCCGTGCCAATCCGCGCTCGTCATTATCATGGAAGCAACATGAACCTGGCCACGCTCCCCACCGAATCCCGCAATCCCGCTCACCGAGCACATCGACCAGCTCTCCACCCTCGAGATGCTCCGCGTGATCAACGACGAGGACGCCAAAGTCGCCGCACGCCGTCCGCCGCCGAACTCCCGCACATCGCCAAAGCCATCGACGAGATCGCCCGGCGCCTCCAAGATGGAGGCCGCCTCTTCTATGTCGGAGCCGGCACCAGCGGCCGCCTCGGTGTCCTCGACGCCAGCGAAATCCCCCCAACCTTCTCCGTGCCCCGCAACTCTCGTGCAGGGCCTCATCGCCGGCGGCGACTCCGCCCTCCGCAAATCCAGCGAGTCCTCCGAAGACTCCGCCGAACAGGGCGCAGCCGACCTCGCTGCCGCAGGCTTCACCGGCCAGGACGCGCTCGTGGGCATCGCCGCCAGCGGCCGCACCCCGTACGTCATCGGAGCACTCGAACACGCCAATCCGCTCGGCGCCGTCACCATCGCCCTCACCTGCGTCCCCAACTCCCCTATGTCCGCCATCGCCGACATCACCATCGCCCCGATCACCGGTCCCGAAGTCCTCACCGGCAGCACCCGCCTGAAAGCCGGCACCGCCACCAAACTCGTCCTCAACATGCTCTCCACCGGAGTCATGATCAAAACCGGAGCCGTCTACGGCAACCTCATGGTCAACCTCGCACCCACCAACGTCAAACTCGTCGACCGGGCCGAGCGCATCATCATAGCGGCCACTGGAGTCAGCCCAACCCATCGCCGCCGAGCTCCTCAAACAATCCGGCAACAGCGTAAAAACCGCCATCGTCATGCAAAAACTCAACCTCGACCGACCGACAGCCGAAGCCAAACTAGCCGCCCACAAAGGCAACCTCTCCGCCCTCCTCCGCCAAATCTAAATTCGACAAACCTCTCGAGGACGCCTATCGTTTCTAGCTGACAAGTCAAGGCATCTACCAAAGCAAAGAGGTTCCTTTGAATCAAACACGAAGAGACTTTCTTAAAACCAGCTCAGCCGCCGCACTCGGAACCCTTTCCCAAACCCGCACTCTCTTAGCTAAAACACAAACCCTCCGCGTCCCGCTCGGCCTTCAGCTCTACTCCGTCCGCCAACAACTGCCCAAGGCATTCGACGACACCCTGAAACAAATCGGCGCACTTGGCTATCGCGAAGTCGAATCCGCCGGTTACTTCAACCACACCGCCGCCGAAGTCAACCAGGCCATGACCGCCGCGAACCTGTATCTAGTCAGCGCTCACCACTCCTCCGACGATCTTCACAAAAAACTCGACGAGATCATCGCCTTCGACCACGCAGTCGGTGTCAGCTATCTCATCTGCGCCAGTCCCGGTTTCAAAGACCCCTCCACCCCGAAGAATCCCGACCGCAACCACGCCTACACTCTCGACGACTGGCGGTGGAACGCCGACCAGTTCAACCAGATGGCGGAAAAAGTCGCCGCCGCCGGCATGCGCTTCGGCTACCACAACCACACCATGGAGTTCCACGAGATCGACGGCGTCATCCCCTACAACGAGCTGCTCCGCCTCACCGATCCCGCAAAGGTCACCTTTGAAATGGACTGCGGCTGGGTCGTCGTCGGTGGCGGCAACCCCATCGACTACCTCAAAAACTACCCCACTCGCATCTCCATGCTCCACATCAAGGACTTCAAGCCCGACACCACTCCACCCGTCCCCGCCGAGCTAGGCACCGGCCACATCGACTACGCCCCCATCCTCGCGCAGGCCGCCAAATCCGGAAACATCAAGCACTGCTTTGTCGAACAAGAAGGCTTCAACATGCCCCCTATGCAATCCCTAAAAGTCGACGCCGACTACATGCACAAACTCGGCATCAACTAGCAACCAGAAGCCGCTCCTAAAACACCCGCGGCATAAAGAGCGCGTAAAAATCATCCGTCTTCGAATCGAGACAAACATTCGCGTTCGCCGCACCACTAACCCGGCGAGTAAATCCCTTGTCATCGACCTCGATTCGCATCGCCGTAGTTGGACAGATCTCCGGCTTCACCGCATAGGCCGCAGCAACCGCATCGAACAGCAGCGGCGACTTCTGATGCGTCACGGCGCTCCACTCCGCCGTCAATTCCTCGAGCGCGTTCGTCATTCCAGTCTTCTTTCCAAACAACTGCGCCTGGCGCGCCACGTCGAGTGGAATTTGCGTTGAATCCAGCGGCATCACATACAGCGGCACTCCCGAACCGAACAACGCCTTTGCAGCCGCGACGTCGTTAATGATGTTCCATTCCGCCTCGGGTTCCGGCTTGTTGCCGTATCCGCGTGCGATGGATCCACCCATCAGTACCACCCGCTTGAGTTTGCGAAATGTGTTCGGATCTTTCGCAATCAACGCACCCACACTCGTCAGGGGCGCGACCGCCACTAACGTGATCTGTCCGGGGTTTCTGCGAATCGCCTCCAGCATGAACTCGATTGCATCGGGAAAGGTGCGATCGGGCGAGCCTTCCGCCCACTTCGTTTGACTGAAATGAGACTTCCCAGCTGTCTTCGGCCCTTCGTACACCGGAACATCTTTGCGTCCCGCCGATTCAAGAAATCGCGCCGCAAGCCTAGCGCGCAAGTGGGTGTCCTGAAACGCAGTGGTCACACCGAGCACCTTCACCTCAGGACTTCGCAGCAGAAATCCAAGCGCATAAGCGTCATCGATGTCGTCGCCGATATCCGTGTCGAAAATCACCTTCGAAGGAACGGCCTGGGGCAAGGCGAGACGGGGAAGACCTATCGCCAGCAACAGCAACGTGAAAAAGCGCAACGTTCTCCGCATGGCAACAATGCTATCCCGGCGCTCAATGCGCTGCGGCGATCGAGCTTAGCACAATCGCAGTCTTGGACCGTTGATCGCTACTCAGCGCCAACCCTTGCCTCTTCGCAAGCAGCACCAGCCCGGAATAAGTTGACTGCCCATCAGCCGGCGCCACCTTCGTTGAAACTTCAAGAACGCTTCCCCCAGGCCACTCCCAGAGTTCCAGACTCAACTTGCCCAGATCCGGCTTCGCGTCCGTCTTCCAACTCGTCGATTGGATATCCGCGACACGCCGAACACGGCTCCAATCAATCGCAACCTTCGAATCCTCGAGCAGCTTCTTCTGTCCCGCACTCAACAATCGAAAGACCTCCGTACCTGTCTCAGGCACCTTGGCGTCCACATACCCCTTCTGCACCGAAAACGACTTCACCTCGACACCACCGTTCAAATCCACCTCGCACTTGTAGCGTTCGCGACCACCGCTCGGATCGACGAACGTCTCCCCGGAGAGTGGCCGCAGCTTCGCCGTAAGATCGATCTCCGCACCCTCCCTCACACGAAGCACCACGCCGTTCGCCAACAGATCGAGCCCCGGCGTGTCATAAAAATAGACCCGCCCACGTGTCTTCCCCCGCGCCTGAAGCGCAGCGACCGCGACCTTCACCTGTGCAGGCGTAAGCAAAAGCTTCACCTCCTCGCTGCACGTCTCCTGCCCATGCAGCCCCGAGGCGACCAGCAACGTAACTATCAGCACGAAATGTCGAATGCATTTCTCCATAGAGGTGGTTCGATCAGACCTCGTCGTCCACAAACTAAGTCCGCCGCTCTTCAATCACGCCGTTAACACGCAAGCAACATCACCCCATTACCATCCCTACATGCTAATCTCCATCCGAGCCGCCGCACTCACCGCGGCCGTCCTTACCACTATGCCCTCGATGAACAGCCAAGACCCATACCTCGGCCTCCTCACCGCAGCCAACGCCCACGCCAAAGCCCACGGCGCCCCCACTCCCACACTCTCCCCCAACGACGCCACCGTCCTCGGCCCCAACGCACCAGTCCACATAGCTGAACTCCACAAAGCCGGCTTCCGCGTCATTCCCTGGACCACCAACGACCCCGAAAAAATCCGCACCCTCATCAACCTCCGCGTCGACGGGCTCATCTCCGACTACCCCGACCGGCTACAGAAGGTCCTCGCCGAAGAAAAATCCGCGCATCCCGAAGACGCAGCGTACTTTGCCGCCTTCATCTCCTCCGCCCATCGCGGAGGCCGGGGTCTCCGCCCCGAAAACACTCTCCCCTCCTTCGAGAACGGCCTCGACCACCTCGTCCGCGAGCTGGAAACCGACACCGGCGTCACCACCGACCACGTCTCCCTCATCTGGCACGATCAGTTCCTCAACCCCGAGTCCTGCCGCCGCGTCGACGGCAAGCCCTACACCCGCGACCAGCGCGTCTACATCCGCGACATCTCCCTCGCCGAAGCCCAGAGCACCTACATCTGCGACAAGCTCCACCAAGGCCCCGACTACGGCAACGCCCGCTTCGACGAGCAGAAAAACGACCTCGCTCTATCGCCCGTAGCCGTAGCCTTCGCCAAACACGAACGCCTCATCAGCCCCTACGTCCCCACCCACGCCGAACAGCTCTTCCACTTCGTAGCCTTCTACGCCGACTACTACACCAACGGCCCCGGCAAATCCCACCCCGACGCCTCAGCCCGCGCCGCCAACGCCCGCACCGTCCGCTTCAACCTCGAAACAAAAATCACCCCCTTCCCCAACGACCCCGCAGGCCCACCCCCCACGCTCCCTGAACACCACGAGCCCACCACCAACCACACCGTCGACCCGCAAACCTTCGTCACCACCCTCTGCGGAGCCATCACCCGCAATCACATGGAGTCCCGCGCCGAAGTCCAGAGCTTCGACTTCCGCACCCTCCAACTAGTCGAAGAGCAATTCCCCAAAATCCCCACCTACTACCTCACCGGAGCACCCGCTAGCCTCAGCAGCAACTTCGTCCCCGCCGCCCTCCGCCAACCGCCGCCACCCGCGCCTTAAATCGCGCGTTTGTGAAAACGCCCATCCTTCATAATCGCCGCCAGGCGATCGCCCCCGGAGCCCAGCACAGAGATATCTTCCAAAGGATTACCATCCACAACCAGCAAATCGGCAATCGCACCCTCGCGGATGCACCCGAGCCTCCCCGTCTGCCCCAGTAACTCCGCATTCACCACACAGCACGAGCGCAGCACATCGATCGCCGGCAACACCTTCGCGCGAAGAGTGAACTCGCTGCTCTGCCGCACATGCAGAGCTCCCAGCAGATCCGTCCCAAACCCCATCTTCACGCCCGCCCTCTTCATAATCTCCAGGCTCGACAACGCCGAATCCACCACCCGCCTCAACTTCTCCATGCTCACCGGAGGCAGCCCAAGCTTATCGCCCTCCTCCAGCAGCGCCATAATCACCGCCATCGTAGGCACCGTGAACGCGCCCTTCTCCGCCACAAAATCCGAAGTCTCCGAATCAATCAGCGTCGCATGCTCAATCGAGCGCACACCAAGCGCCACGGCCCGTCGCACCGCCTCCTTCGGGTGACAATGAGCAGCCACGTAAAAACCCGCACGGTCTGCCTCCTCCACCGCCGCACGAATCTCGTCATCCGAATACTGGCACCGATCCAGCGGATCGGTAGGCGAAGCCACTCCTCCCGAAGCCATGATCTTGATGTGCGTAGCTCCCCGGCGAAACTCCTCCCGCACCGCCTTCCGCACCGCATCCGCGCCATCCGCAATCACCGCCAGCTGATCCGCGTGATACGAACACCCGCAGAAATGCCCTGTCTCCAGCGAATGATCTCCCGGACGAAAATCTCCATGTCCACCTGTCTGCGAAATAACCCGCCCGCCATAAAACAATCGCGGAACCCGCTCCAGCAAACCATCCTTGATCGCCAGCGCCAGCCCAATATCCGCGCCTCCCACATCGCGCAGCGTCGTAAATCCCCGATCAAGGCTCGAATGCAAAAACTGGGCCGCAAAATGCGCGAGATAAGACATCGGCGATTGCACCACCCGCACGATGTTCAACCCAGCCGCATAAACATGAACATGCGCATCAATCAGCCCCGGCATCAGCACCCGGCCGCCGCACTCAACAACCTCATCCCCAACGCCCGCGGGACGCTCAGAGATCTCCCGGATGACGCCGCCTTCAACAAACACGTTTACGCCAGTCCGCAACACCTCCGACTCGCCATCGAACACACGCGCAGATTGGAAAACGACACTCTTTGCCATTCTTTTCTCCTGGTGGAGCTGCCAGCTCACAAGCAGAGGCTCATTTGCAACGAAATCCTAGCATGGCCCTACTCGCACTCTCGCCTCAAATATCAGGGCCGCTGCCCCAGCGTCCCATTCTTCACCCCAAGCGAGAACGGAGTCACCACCGGCGTCGCCGCTCCAATGAACTCCGCCATTGTCCCCGATGAAAGCAGCACCCACACGTTCCCGCCACCGTCAATCGCAATCGACTGTGGGGTCGAACCCGCTCCGGGGCCAGTAACTGGTGACAGCAAGCCGAGGGTTGTGGTCCCGGTATATCCTTTGGCGCCCGATAGAATCGTTCCCGTATTCGACATCTCCGCCACGGCCCCGGAGATCATCGGATTGGGAACCCGTCCGTTCACGCTGGTCTCCCACACCGCTTCGCTCCACACGTTTCCAGCTCCGTCAAGAGCGAATGTATTCGGCCCCCAATACAGGCAAATGATGTTAAGCCCACCCACGATCCCGGGCGAGACGCAGTTTGCGTATCCACCCGAAGGCGAAAGCTGAGCGCCGCTTGAACTCAACTTCGCAACGTTGTTGAGACCCAAGGGCGAAGACACGGGGTGGCCCAGTCCGGTATTTGTCCATGCATTGCCGCTCCCGTCGAACGCCACATCTACCGGTCCGAAATCCGTGACCGTATAGCCGCTCCCCGAAATTACGGTCCCACTGTTGCTGAGCTCCACCACCACCCCGCTATTGGTCGCCATCCATACATTTCCGACGGCATCGATACCAAGTCCGCCTGGAGTAATCCCCGTCCCAGGCGAAAATCCGGACGCGCCTGAAAGAATGTTCCCGCCATTGTCCAGCTTGATGACGCTCTTGCTTCCACCATCGGAAACCCATGCATTTCCCTGTCCGTCCAGCGCGATACCATCCGACTTGTTAAGGCCTCCTCCGGTAAATCCGTTCGCACCGGAAAGAACCGTTCCACTGCTGCTGAACTTCACAACATTCCCGGCCCCCGCCACCCAGGCATTCCCAGCCGGATCGATCGCGATGCCGCCCGGTGTAGACAACCCGCCTCCCGTATATCCGTTGGAACCGGAAAGGACCGCACCATTGCTGCTCAATTCCGACACACTATAAGGTCCTCCAAAGACCGCGTTCGTAATCCACGCATTGCCCGACGCATCGATTGCCATCATCCCGGGGGCTGGCCCGACATTCGTATAGGTCACCGCCATCACCCAGTCATTTGGAGCAGGCGACAGCGTCGGCTGAAATGGAGCCGTCCCGCTCACCAGTGCATACAGCGCACTCACATTGTTTCCCGGGTTCCGAGAGATGTTGTAGATTGCCTGCACCGTATCGGTCGGCGTCGTCCCACCCACCGGCGTCGCGTCGCCAAATAACGCACTGCACGGGCTCCCCACTCCGGTCGAGTTCACGCACGCGGCCAGAATATTTCCCAACGTATTCATCGCCGCCTGCGGAGCAGTTCCGTTTCCCGCTGGCGTCGTCGCAAGTGCCGCTCCCGTCGCCGTACTCACAAGGTTGTTCACCATCGCAAACGAGTTCGCCAGCCCCACCGCATTCGTACTGCTCGCTCCTACATGCGTAGCATCCCCACCCATGAAAGCCGACAGCGAATATACGGACGCCACCGTGGTTACCTCATTAATCCAGATGAACGAATTCGGATCGAGCGTCAGCTGTCCTCCATGCAGACTGCACGGCCCCAGCGCAGCCATCAACACGCTCGCCGCATTGTTCGTTCCCGCCGTAAGCCCGGGATTCCCGCCAGATGCCACGATGTATAGCTGACTCGTCGAAGAAGGACAGGTATAGTCGCCGGTTATCGTAAAGCTTCCCGTCGCATCGGTCAACACCGTCGGAAGATATTAAAGGCGTCGCGCTCGATCCATAACCAGTCGTTCCCGCGGCGTAAAGCTGAATCGTCGCCCCGACAATCGGCTGTTGACCCCCATGTACCCTGCCCCGAAGTTGCCCGCCGGCAATCGAACCATCAGAAGAAATACCAGCACCGCAACCAAGAAGGGAGAGGCAAACAGTAACCAAAGAGAGGCCGCCCAACCGCCGGAAAGAAAAAACAAGAGAGTGCATAGCTCGACTCCTCACCAGGAAAGGCCTGGACAACAAAACCCGCTCAAGCGGAACCCCATCTCACAAGCAAACCGAAACAATTCTCTTCGTCGGACTATCAAGGCCGCCGCCCCAGCGTCCCATTCTTCACTCCAAGTGAAAACGGAGTCACCACAGGCGTCGCGGCTCCCACAAACTCAGACACCGTCGTTCCAAATGGCATCCACACGTTCCCGCTTCCATCGATCGCAATCCCCAGCGGTGATGCAGTAACTGGGACATTCGGCTGACCAGTCCCCATCGGAGTCCCCCCGATAAAACCATTGCTTCCCGAAAGTATCGTTCCCGTATTCGATATCTCCGTCACCGCCGAAGACAGCGTCGGATTTGGAACCGGTCCATTCACCTTCGTCTGAATTACAGACACGCCCCACACATTGCCCGCCCCATCCAGAGCGAACGCATCCGGACTCCACCATATGCACGTGCCGACGTTTCCCCCCGCGAGACCAGGCGAGATACAGTTCGCATATCCGTTCGCTGGTGAAAACTGCACACCAGTCGGACTCAGCTTCGCGACATTGTTCAGACCGAGACTCGACGACGGCGGATAGCCGAGGTTGGTGTTCACCCAGGCATTACCGGTCCCATCGAACGCCACTACCATCGGGCCCAGCCCAGTCACCGCATAACCGCTTCCCGAGATCACTGCCCCGTTGACATTAAACTCCGTCACCGTCTGATCGCTGTTATTCCCCACCCACGCATCCCCGAACACATCAATTCCCACTCCGAATGGCATGGAAGCAGCGCCCGTAGAAAATCCCGACGAACCCGAGAGAATATTCCCGTTCTGATCCAGTTTGATCACGCTTTTGCTTCCCCAATCAGTCACCCAGGCATTCCCTTGCCCGTCCAGCGCAATCGCCGCCGGCTGGTTCAGCCCACCTCCTGTAAATCCGCTCGCTCCCGAAAGCACCGCCCCGCTGCTGCTGAATTTCACAACGTTTCCCGCCCCTGCGACCCACGCATTTCCCGAAGGATCGATCGCGAGTCCAACCGGCTGGTTCAGCCCGCCCCCCGTATATCCGCCCGAACCCGAAAGAAATCCGCCGTTGTTGCTCAGTTCCGTCACGCTATAGGGACCGCCGAACGTCGAGTTGGGAATCCAGACATTCCCCACACTGTCAATTGCAACCAGGCCCTCCCCAACAGTTCCAAATCCACCGCCATCTCCAGCCAACCCACCGCCCGAATAAGTCAACGTAAGCATCCAGTCATTCGGCGCCGCCCCCAGCGTCGGCTGAAACGGCGGAGTAGCGGTCGCCAGCGCATACAGCGCACTCACATTATTCGCCGGGTTGCGCGCGATGTTGTAGATCGCCTGCACCGTATCGATCGGCGTAGTGCCTCCCACGGGAGTCGCCGTTCCAAATAACGCGCTGCACGGACTCCCCACTCCGGTCGAGTTCACGCAAGCAGCCAGAATATTCCCCAACGTGTTGAGCGTCGTCTGCGGGGCCAATCCACTCCCCAACGGAGTCCCCGACAGCGCGGCCCCGGTCGTCGTATTCACCAGGTTGTTCACAATCGCAAACGAGTTCGCGAGCCCCACCGCGTTCGTACTGCTCGTCCCTACATGCGTAGCATCCCCAGCCATGAAAGGCGACAGCGCATACACAGACGCCACCGTCGTCACCTCATTGATCCAGATGAACGAATTCGGATCGAGCGTCAGCTGTCCTCCATGCAGACTGCATGGCCCCAGCGCAGCCATCAGCACACTCGCCGCATTGTTCGTTCCCGGAGCAAGTCCGGGATTACCGCCAGTCGCCACAATGTATAGCTGACTCGTCGAAGAAGGGCACGTATAGTCGCCGGTTATCGAAAAGCTTCCCGTCGCATCCGTCAACACCGCGGAAGATATTAAAGGCGTCGCGCTCGATCCATACCCCGTCGTTCCCGCAGCATAGAGTTGAATCGTCGCCCCGACGACCGGCTGTTGCCCCCCATGCACCCTGCCGCGAAGTTGCCCGCCGGCAATCGAACCATCCGAAGAGATACCCGCACCGCAACCAACAAGCGAAAGGCAAATACCCGCCAGAACCAAGTCACCTAACCGCACGCGAGCAGAGAAAAGAGGGCACATAGCGCAACACCTCAAGAAGTAAGAATGTACGACAATTCGATCCGCACGAGTATAACCCCGCGTTGTGTGCACAGACTCTTATCATCAGCTCCGCATCATCTTTGGCACTCCCAACACCTGATACTTCAATTCATCAACCCTCCAGCCGTATAGTGCCAACATGGCAACCTCTCCATTCGTCGTGCTCCCAAGCTCGCACGCTCGCGCCCACGACACCTTCCCCAACGCCGACCAGCTAGCCTCTCAGCTCCGCGCCAAAATCCGCGGCGAAGTCCGCTTCGATCCCACCTCACGCGCCCTTTACGCCACCGACGCCTCCAACTACCGCCACATCCCCATCGGCGTCGTCATCCCCCGCGATGAAGAAGACGTCATCTCAACCCTCACTCTCTGCCGCGAATTCAACGCGCCCATCCTCACCCGCGGAGCCGGAACCTCCCTCGCCGGACAAGGCACCAACTTCGCCGTCATCCTCGACTTCTCGAAATACATGAACAAAATGGATGAGATCGACACCATCCATCGCACCGTAAGAGTCCAACCCGGCATCGTCCTCGACCGCGTCCGCGACGCAGCAGAAAAATTCAACCTTACCTTCGCTCCCGACCCCGCCACTCACTCCCGCTGCACCATCGGCGGCATGATCGGCAACAACTCCTGCGGAGTTCACGCCCTCATGGGCGGCAAAACCGTCGACAACATCCTCACGCTCGATCTCCTCCTCTACGACGGCACACGCCTCACGGTAGGCCCCACCACCGAAGCCGAACTCGAAGCCCACATCAAAGCCGGAGGCCGCACCGGCGAAATCTACGCCGCACTAAAACAGATCCGCGACACCTACGCCAACGAAGTCCGCGCGCGCTTCCCCAAAATCCCCCGCCGAGTCTCCGGCTACAATCTCGACGAGCTCCTCCCGGAAAACAACTTCAACCTCGCCCGAGCCCTCGTCGGCAGCGAAGGCACCTGCGCCATCATCCTCGGCGCAACTCTCCAGCTCGTAGAATCCCCGCCCTGCCGCACCCTCGTCGGCGTGGGCTTCCCCGACATCTTCCTCGCCGCCGAACACGTCCCCCAGATCCTCGAACACAAACCCATCGGCCTCGAAGGCGTCGACGGCTACCTCCTCGACGCCCTCCGCCGCAAACAAAAACTTCTCACCGACCTCGAGCTCCTTCCAGGCGGCGACGGTTTTCTCATCGTAGAATTCGGCGCGCAATCCCAGCCCGAAGCCAACGCCAAAGCCCGCGCCTTCGTCGCCTACATGAAGACCCTCGCGTCACAACCCAACTGCCGCGTCTACACCACCGACGAAGCCAAGCGTGTCTGGCACATTCGCGAATCCGGTCTCGGAGCCTCCGCCTTCATCCCCAACCCCAACGGAAAACCCACCACCGGATGGGAGGGCTGGGAAGACGCCGCCGTCGACCCCACACAACTCGGCAGCTACCTGCGCGCCATCCGCGCCCTCATGGCCGAGTACAACTACACCAGCGCCATGTACGGGCACTTTGGCCAGGGCTGCGTCCACATGCGCATCAACTTCGACCTCGAATCCGAAAAAGGCATCCTCGCCTTCCGCCAGTTCATGGATCAAGCAGCCGACATCGCCCTCGCCCACGGCGGCTCCCTCTCCGGAGAACACGGCGACGGCCAGGCCCGCGCCGCGCTCTACCCCAAGATGTTCGGCGAAGACCTCATGCGCGCCTTCCGCCAGTTCAAACACATCTTCGACCCCACCAACCGCATGAACCCCAACAAGCTCATCGACGCCCACGAGATCCACGAAGACCTCCGTCTCGGCGCCGACTACAAACCCTGGCAGCCCGAAACTCACTTCGCCTTCGCAGAAGAGAACGGTTCCTTCGCCGAAGCCACCCTCCGCTGCGTGGGCGTAGGGGCCTGCCGCAAAACCGACGCCGCCACCATGTGCCCCAGCTTCATGGCCACCGGCGAAGAGCTCCACTCCACCCGAGGCCGCGCACATCTCCTCTGGGAGCTCATGCAGAACGAAATCCTCCCCAACCAGTGGGCCAACGAACAGGTCCGCGAATCCCTCGACCTCTGCCTCTCCTGCAAAGCCTGCAAATCCGAGTGCCCCGTCTCCGTCGACATGGCCACCTACAAGGCCGAGTTCCTCGCCCACCACTACGAACACACCAGCCGCCCGCTCTTCCACTACGCCTTCGGGCGCATCGACGTCTTAGCCCGCCTGGCAGCCTTCGCCCCAACCTTCGTCAACACCATCAACAACGCCCCCATCCTCCGCACCCTCATCAAAAAAATCCTCCACATCCACCCCAACCGAAACCTACCCCGCTTCGCCAAACCCTTCACTCCCGACCGCCGCATAGCCACCGACCCGCGCCGCCGCAACGACCGCCGAGCCAAACCCCTCCCCAAAGAAACCACCACGCCAGGCGCAACCAGTCCTCTCACGGATCCCGGCTCCCAAATCCGCGAAGTCTTTCTCTGGTCCGACACCTTCAACAACTACTTCCACCCCTCCACCATGCGGGCCGCCCACCAGGTCCTCATCTCCGCCGGCTTCCGCGTCGCACTCCCCACACAGCATCTATGCTGCGGCCGCCCCCTCTACGACTTCGGCATGCTCTCGACCGCCAAAGACTACCTCCTCAAAATTCTCAACGCCCTCGCTCCACAGCTAAAAGCCGGAACCCCCATCGTCGTCCTCGAGCCCTCCTGCGCCAGCGTCTTTCGCGACGAGCTCACCAACCTCCTCCCCCACGATCCCCGAGCCCGCAAACTCCGCAACCAGACCTATCTCCTCAGCGAATTCCTCATCAAATTCGCCCCCAACTACAAGCCCCCGCAACTCAACGAAAAAATCCTCGTCCACGGCCACTGCCATCACCGAGCCACCATGGGCATGCAAGACGAAATCGCCCTCCTCCGACTGACCGGCGCCGACGTCCAACTCCTCGACTCCGGCTGCTGCGGTATGGCTGGCCCCTTCGGCTTCGAAGAAGACAAATACGAAGTCTCCCAAACACTCGCCAACCGAGTCCTCCTGCCCGCCATCCGCAACAACCCGCAAGCCACCATCCTCACCAACGGCTTCAGCTGCGCCGAACAGATCACCCAGAACACCACCGCACACCCCAAACATCTCGCCGAACTACTAGCCCAACCCCCAAAACCCTGACGTCACATTCATGAACTCGCGAAGAGCTGGGGATCAAGCTTGTTGAGCATCTTGCGCAGCTTTGCCAATGCTTTCATTGGTTGTACTTTCCCCGATAACCGCCATTTCATCAGCCCGAGTGAATTCGGAGATATCAAAGGACGTCACGTCGGGCGAGACCACAAAGTCTGCCGGCTGCACCCCAACGGAGTTCATCTTGAATCCTTGAATCATGTTCTGTCGCATGATCACCTGAATTGTCGAGAAGAAACGGTTGATGCGCGAATCCCCGTTGGAGCGCATTCCTAGAAAGTCTTTTTCCAGCTTTGCCGTCACGCTCGATGCGATAACAAAATTGCAGCCCTTCGCAACAAGCACGTTGGCAGGGATATTGTTGAGCAGCCCGCCGTCCACCAGCGCTCGGTTTGATTGAAAGATAGGAAGCGAAAGGGGAGGAAGATTGATGCTTTCCAGGATACTCATCGTCGCATCGCCAACCTCGCGCACCACTGCTTCTCCTTCGAAGAGATCGACCGCGACCGTAAACATCGGAAGATGCAACTGTTCCATCCTGGCTCGCCCAATGTATTTCCGCAGCATGGAATCGAACTTATTTCGTCTGTACTTGTAGAGCAGATACAAGTAGCCGCCACCGGGCAGCTGTCGAAATATCCACGATGGCTGCAAATCACCCTTGAAGACCTGAGTAGCGTACTCGGGATCTAAGCCAGCCGCGTAGATGGCGCCGGTCATCGCCCCTGCGCTCGTACCCGCCAGCATGTCGACATAGATTCCATGCTGCTCAAGCGCTTTGAGCACTCCAAGATGAGCCATGCCGCGCGCTGCGCCGCCTCCCAGTGCCAAACCAATCTGAACGCCTCGCAAATGATGAACGATGCGCTCCGATCCGTGCTGCAGCAAGCTGCCTTGATTTGGTCCGGGTGCGTCCAGGGAAAGCTTGAAGTCTCGTTCGGCCAGTTCATACAGCTCCGGCACATAGGGAGCGATTGGATTGTTGTTGTCGAGAAGCCACACAATCCTGATCTTGTCCCGCCATCCGGGTACACTCTTCACCAGCGACTTGAGCAGAAGTACCGCTGCGGGCGCATCCTGCGGCCGAACACACCAAAGCACTATGTCGACGTAACGCAAAAATCGCTTCATTACCTCTTCTGAATGATCCGCACGAATATCAAACAGAAGCCGCCTATGCGAGGCCCATTCTTTGATAAGGTCTTGTCGCTCCTCGACATCTACGATGAGCAACTTAAAGGGAATGTCTTCATCGGGTTTCCATTGTTCGTCGTCACCGAGAACACATGGAGATTCGCCCAACTTCTTGAGGCGATGTGCCAATCGACCAACGAGAGGACGGCTTGCCGTGGTGTGATGCACAACGCCCACGACGGATGGTTTCGGAAGCGAGCGATCGACCATCACGTGTCGTTTGAATACGGTCGCTGCCGAGCAAAACATTGCGAGTTGAAAGTCTGGATACTTCGCCGTCAATTGCAGCAGGTCCGGTAATGTCAGTCGTATTGCTGTCGAAGGTTCATTAGCCTCGACTTGCAAGTGAGAGCGATCCGATAATCCGAGGGAAAATAACCCGATGACGTCCCCTCGAGCAAAAGTATATTGCTGTATCTCCTTTCCCAGGGAATCGTAGAGCGTTGCCTGCATCCGGCCCGTAATGAGGAAATACACGTGGGCAATCTCTGAGTCGACCTCAATGACCACTTCTCCCGCTTGAAACGCGACCCAGTCGGCCGCATTCGTAATCGCTGCCAACGTGTCCTCGTTCAATTCATTCGCCCAATCGAGTCGGCGAAGCTCAATCTGAAGTCGCTCAGTCGTTGGAGAAACTGGGTTTTCGCCGCTGTTATCCATCTCGCTCTCCTTGAGTAGGGTCGAACCTAAGCCCGGCGAAAAGCTTGTAGAAATGTGAATCGACGGTGTATCCCAAGGGCCCGCTTCATTCGACAAAATCCGTCCATACAGTCACGGTCAACCATTATCCTCCTATCCTCCGATTTCGAAGTAGGCGGCACTTCAGGCTCCAGATCACATAACAACGACCGAAGGTTCTGACTGGAAGTGACTAAAGCAGGCTCTCAGCTCTCTCGCGCGGCGGCTTCGAGCGCGGGCAGGTCCATCTTGATCATCCCCATCATCGCTGCCATAGCTTTGGGATGGCTGATCAACTCGCCGATATTTCGTGGCACAATCTGCCAGCATAAGCCGAAGCGGTCTGTCAGCCATCCGCACGCCATGGGTTTGCCGCCTTCGATCAACTTGTCCCAGTAACTGTCGATCTCTTTCTGAGAATCGCAGCGGACGAAGAACGAGAAAGCCGCGTTGAGCTGATACGCTGGCCCGCCGTTGAGGAACACCACCTCCTGGCCTTCAAGTTCGATCGTGATCGTGGCAATCTTGCCCACAGGCCACGGGCCGACACCTTTCGAACGCACCTCAGCGAGCTTGCGCGCATGCGGAAAGACGCTCAGGTAAAACTCAGCGGCCTCTTCGGCGTTGTCATTGAACCAGAGAAACGGCGCAACTTTGTTCATGGCTGGCATGGTAGCAGACAGGAGGACTCCGACCACAAGCCGGCTTTACTGCTATCGAAAACCAGTTTCGTCAGATACCCGCATACCACGCATAACCAGCTTCAGGCGAGGCAGAGCCCAGACCTTTGCCGAAGCGTTTGAGAGAATCCGTGACTGTCAGACGAGTGATGTACTTCACGTTCTTGTAGCCAAGCTGCCGGGGCACGCGCATGCGCAGAGGGCCGCCAAACCCTACCGGAAGATCGCCGTCATTCATTCCCCACGTCAGCAGCGTCTGCGGATGCAACGCATCACCCATATCGATACTGTCCCACCACTCGCTGTCGATCGAGAAGTACGCGACATAGCGCGCCTGAGGCGAAGGACCAACGGCGTTCAGAACATCAGCCAGCGGCGTTCCAATCCACTCGGCGATATACGACCAGCCCTCTTCGCACGCTACCTCCGTAATCTGGCTGCGCATGGCAAGACCCTTCAGGTCGGCGACAGAAAACGATCCCGGCCGCGCAACCATTCCGTCCACCGCTAGCCGCCAGTCCGCGAACCCGCCGGCCTGATGTTGTTTGAACAAATCATTGAAAGGAGCGGTCGGATTCGCAAAAGGCGACTTCGAGATCATGCTGCGAGGGAACTCGCGCGCCAGCGAGTGCTTTGTCAGAAGCCGTTGCGTGGCATACGTCAGCGTCTCGCCTGCACCGTAGAGTCCCCTGCAATCAGGCGGGACCAGTCCGTAGGAATGCGCCAGGCGGTCGGCCACCGCGAGACCCGCCAAACCCGCAGTGGCGGCAAGACCAGTGGTTATGAGCTTGCGACGAGACATCTTGCTCATGGGTGCTCCTCCGATGCGGCGGCGCGACCCGTAATCATCGCCCGCATGCGACTCCTGAATCCTGAAAGAGAAACCATTGCAACGTGGACCACAACGAACAACAGCAGAGCTCCCGAAACAAAGAAGTGCAGCGTGCGCGCGGACTGCCTCCCGCCCAGCGCGTTAACGGCAACCGGAACCGCCGAGTCAAAGGCCGGAGACAGCGCAAGCCCTGTCCATATCACCAGCGGAAACAGAATAAAGATCACCACGAGGTACGCAGTTCGTTGCACGGCGTTATACGAATAACCTTCCGCTTCATCCGGCGGCTCGCGGCGCAGATACTTACCGATCACTCCCGAGAACGCCCGCCACGTCCGATCCGCGCGCGCCAGAAGCAGATCTTTTCGGAAGTGGCCGGTGCGCAGGCTTGAGATCACGTACACCACTCCCGTCAGCACCAAAGCCCATGCCGCCTCAAAGTGCAGATAGCGGCTCCAGCCATTCTCGTCGGGCATCACGTAGCCGTAGCCGGTTGGAACTGTACCCCTCGATGAGGGGATCGGCAGCGTAAACAGCGGACGTGTCATCACATTCCCCACTTCGCCCCAATAAAACCGTGGGTGAGAGATCACAATCTCAGCGCCGGTGATAAGCAGCGCAAAAAATGCAATCGTCGTGATCCAGTGGGTCAAGCGCACCACCGCCGAATGGCGGGGAGTTCGCGTACTAACGAGCGGACCGGCGGCTGACACACGCGCAGCATAGCATACGACCACGGCCGAGTGTCCCCTGAACGCCGTCGCTGGCCTTCAGGAGAGCGCCCGCAAACTCCTGCGGAGCACGTCCGGATCTCGATCCGGAATAAGTTGCTCGACCTCTTCGTGAGTGCGCTTCCACACTGGAAGCGCACGAGCAAGCAGATCGCGTCCATTGTCTGTGAGTTTCAGGATGCGGGTTCGCCGATCCGATTGGTCTCTTACTACCTTTACCAACCCGCGACGCTCCAGTGGTTTTAAGGCAGCGGTCAAAGTGGTTCGATCCATCGCGAGCAGAGACGCCACTGGTCCCATAGAGGGCGGCTCCGGACGATTCAGGGACATCAACAGAGAGAACTGCCCGTTGGTCAGCTCGAATGGACGCAATACCTCATCAAATCGCCGCGCCAGTGCTCGCGCCGCGCGCTGCATGTGAAGACAGAGGCAGCAATCCCGCACAAGGAGCGTGGTTTCGTAGGGAAGCGCCTGCGGCCTTGACATTGGATTAGATTAGTTGATATCAACATAGTCGTCAAAATAAAGTTGTCCCGAGGCCTCTCAACCTGTCGGTCGCCACAGCTAAACGGCGGAAGAGGCAAAAATTTCCTGGATGTTTTGTCGAATTCCAGTCCGGCCGTTCGACTATGTAGTGAAGGCAAGGCAAACGGCCCCGCCCGAAGACTGTTACCGCCTGAACGGAGGTCCGATATGTGGTTCTTTCGCGATTTGAGAATTGCCGTGCGTTCCCTGGCGCGAGTTCCTGCGCTGTGGATTACCGTCGCCCTTACGTTGGCACTGGGTATCGGAGCCAATGCCGCAATCTTCAGCGTGGTACGTGCCGTGCTGCTGCGTCCGCTGGCGAATCGCGACGAAGATCGGTTGCTTTACCTGCGCCAGAGTGCCCCCGGCATCGGCCAGGACAACGCAGCGTTTTCGGTCCCCGAGATTAAGGACCTTGGCAGCGGCCTGAAGTCCATCAAGGAACTGGGCACATTTTCAGAGCTGGATTTTACGGTCGTGGGCCTCGGCACGCCACGCGAGATTCCAGCGGGCGTGGTCGATGGAAACTACTTCGAGGTGATGGGCCTGCACCCGGTGCTTGGACGCCTGCTCACTCCGGCCGATGACGGTCCGAACGCCGCCGGAGCTGTAGTGCTGACCTATCACTTCTGGAAGACGTCGCTGCACTCCGATCCCAGCGTGATTGGAAAGTCTGTGCGGCTGGAGGGGCCCACCGGCGCGCGCAACGCGACCGTGGTTGGTGTGCTCGAACCATCCGTTCCCTATCCCGTGGCAACGGAGATCATCGCCAATATCGTCACCAGCCCGCATCATCTCTCCGCCACGATGGTGACGGGGCGCGAGCATCGCATGACCGAAGTCTTCGCGCGGCTCGCCCCCGGCGCGAGTCTCGAAAATGCACGAGCGGAAGTGCGCACCGTATACGGCGCCATGGTGGCCGCACACCCGGCAGTGTATAAGCCGGACGACCATTTCCAAATCGAAGTAACGCGCATGCACCAGCAGATCAACTCGCGCGCCAACACGATCCTGTGGATACTCTTCGCGGCTTCGGCCCTGCTCTTCGTGATTGCGAGCTCGAACGTTGCCAATCTGGTGCTGGCGCGAACAGTGCGCCGCGAACCGGAGCTGGCGATACGCTCCGCGCTGGGCGCAAGCACTGCCGTGCTGCGCCGTTCCCTGTTGGCTGAAAGCCTCGTGCTATGCGGGAGCGGGGCAGTGGCGGCAGTGGCGCTCGCCATACCGATGGTGGCGGTGCTGGGTCGTTATGCATCGCGCTTCTCCGTGCGCGCCAACGACCTCACGCTCGATTTCAGTATGGTGTGGTTTGGCATTGGGCTGGCATTGATCGCGGCCATCTTCCTGGCATTCATCCCTCGGCTTCCCTCGGCAAACGCGCCGCAGGGCGGCCTTACCGGCCGGGGAACACGTGTGGCCGGAGGCAGCAGCCGGCGTCTCCGCATCTTTGCTGTTACGCAGATCGCAGCCTCCTTCCTGCTGCTTGCCGGAGCGTGTGTGCTGATGAAGACTCTGTTTGTGCTGGAGCAGACGCGGCCGCCGTTCGATTCGGCCAACGTTCTGGCAGTGAATCTTCCGCTGATGTCTTATGGGAAGACACCCCAGCAGGTGGATGAGTTCTATCGCGAGGTGCAACGCCGCGTCAGCGCGCTGCCCGGAGTGGAGCACGTGTCTTCGGGTTTCGGCACTCCCTGGCGTGACGATCGGGGCCTGAGTATCAGCTTTCAATTTGCCGCGCAGGGCGCCAAACGTGCAGACGGCCAGGATTTTCGGGGCAAGTTCCGGGTCGTATCGCCGGGATTCTTCGATACGTTCGGTGTGCCCATTCAGCAGGGTCGCGACTTTCAACGACGCCGACAAGGAAGGTTCCGAACGCGTGGTCATCATCAGTCAAAGCCTTGCAAAGATGCTCTATCCAGGGCAGGACGCGGTGAACCGTACACTGTGGTGGACAGACGGCGTCATCAAGTTTGTCGGCATTAGTCCCGAACCAAGGCGAATCATTGCCGTAGTGCCCGATTTCGACGATGAAAATATCATCCCGTCACCGGCCATGACGATCTATGAGCCGGCCGAACAAGAGCAAGGATGGAACGGCCGCCTGTTCGTACGCGCACATCAGGATGCTTACACACTGGTTCCGGCCATCACACAAACCATTCACGAGATGTCAGCAGACCAGCCCGTGGAAAAGGCCAGCACGCTCGGAGACGTTCGCGCCGAAGTTCTGACCCCCGACCGCCTCAACGCGATTGTGTTTGGCGGATTCGCCGCCGTGGCACTCTTAATCTCCGTGGTGGGCGTGGCCGGCGTTCTTGCTTTCTCTGTGAGCGGGCGCACGCGCGAGTTCGGAATCCGCATGGCCCTGGGCGCTCTGCCGCGCAACATTCTCGCCGCTGTACTCGTAGAGGGCGTGGCGATGGCCGGCATCGGAGTAGGCACGGGTGTGGTCGTTGGCTTTGCTCTCGCACGCGTAATCGCCAAATACGTAACGGATATCCATCAGCCGGGCACACTTGCGTTTGTCGGTTCTGCTGTGGTCATTCTCGGTGCGGCCGTAATTGCTTCGGCTGTGCCTGCGATGCGGGCCGCAAGAGTGAACGCGGTCGAAGCGCTGCGTTCCGAGTGACTCGGCTGAAAAACGCGCTTGTGTTGATTCAGTTGAGCATCTGTTTCCACCCGCGAGTTTCAGGGACTCACCGCCATCGGCACCCGACGACCCCAGGCGAGGCCGCACCACCGCCGAGATCGAAGAAATCCACCGCGGCGACCCCGACCCGTCCCTCTTCTCCCCACCCGAGGGCTACATCATCAAAGACCAGAATCCCCAGCCCCCAACCATCGTGGCTGCCCCCACCCCGCAGTAGCGTGATCCAAACGAATTTCCACAGAAATATTTAAAGAAAGTGGCAGGAAAAACTCACCACAAAAACACCACACAATTCACCACGTTTTACCACCAAAAAACCACAACTTCACCACAGAAAACCAGCAAGTTTTGCCCAGAAATCGCAAAACCCCCTCCAAAAACCACCCCGAAAAAAATTACCGTCCTTCGCGCAATCGAGCCGCCAGCCGTCTCCGGCAACCCCGCCATCAAAATCTGCCCCTGCGCCGCCTGCAAATCATAAGGAACCCGGTGGTACTCCACCACCCGAGCCTCCGAGTCATACACCACAAACGCCGCCCGCCAATCACAATCCCGAGGCTGCCCCACCGAGCCCGGATTGATCAAATGCCGCGTCCCCTCCGCAATCTCCATCCGCCAGCTAACTGCCTCATTCTTAGAATGATACTGCGGCTTGATCTCATACCAGTCATGGTCCTTCTGCGAAAACCCACCCTGCAGATGCGTATGCCCGAAAAACGTAATCGCCGTACCCATCTGCTGCAAAGGAGCCCACGCATCCCGCATATTCAAGATGTACTGGTCCTCATTCAAAGGCGACCCATGCACACAAGCTACTCCCTCAACCTCGGTCGTGATCGGCCCGGCAGGCACCGCCTTCAACCAGGCTAAGTTATCTGGAGTCAGATGTTTATTGGTCCACATCGCGGCCGCCCGAGCTACCGGATTGAACCCCAGCGCCGAAGTCAATCCGGCGCAAACCCGGTCATGGTTCCCCCGAACATTCACCACAGCCTTCGCCCGAATCAGCTCGATGACCTCATTCGGGCTCCCGCCATACCCCACCACATCCCCAAGATTCCAAAGGACATCATAGGGCTCCGCCGCAGCCAGAACAGCCTTCAGTGCTTCAACATTCCCGTGAATATCCGAAACAATCAGCGCGCGCATGCGGTCACAACGGCCCTTCAGGCTCCCTAGGCCCAATTCCTGAGTCTATAGACATTTCCCTCCGAAGAGAAATCCGCACACCCTCAAACCACAGCCAGCGGCCGCGATTTATCCGTCCGCATCGTTGGCACCGAAGCCAGCAACCTTCGCGTGTACTCATGCTTCGGAGCCCCAAAAATCTCCCCCACCGCGCCCTGTTCCACAATCTCCCCACGCCGCATCACAGCCACTCGGTCCGCCACCTGCGCCACCACTGCCAGATCGTGCGAAATGAATAACATAGCCAGTCCATGCTCCTGTCGCAACCGATTCAGCAACTCCAGAATCTGCGCCTGTACAGTCACATCCAGCGCCGTCGTGGGCTCATCCGCAATCAGCAGCCGCGGCTTATTCACAATCGCCATTGCAATCAAAATTCTCTGCCGCTGGCCCCCCGAAAACTGGTGCGGAAAATCCTTTGCCCGCCGCTCCACCTCCGGCAAACCCACCTCTTCCATAGCCTCCAGAACCTTGCCCTTGACGGCCGCCCGGGTCATCTCCGGATGATGCGCCCGCACCGCTTCGGCAATCTGCTCTCCCACAGCCATCACTGGATTCAGCGCCGTCATCGGCTCCTGAAAGATCATCGCAATCTCCCGTCCCCTCCGGCGCCGCATCGCTTCCTCTGGAAGCCGCAAGAAATCCACCCCGTCAAACCCAATCGCCCCGCCAACCCGCGCCGTAGACGGCAGCAACCCCATCACCGCCAATGAAGCAGCCGACTTCCCCGACCCCGACTCCCCCACCAGACCCAGCGTCTCTCCCGCATCAATCCGGAACGAAATCCCCCGCACCGCTTCCTGCCCCCCGAACCCAACCGAAAGATCCTTCACATCCAGCAGCGGCGACCGAGAGTCCATCCTTCGAATACTAGCCGAACGACAGCCTCAAAATCCCCTTCGCGTCTTCCGCAGGAGGACTTTGCCCGCCAAAAAGCGTCTAATCTCGTTAGCAGACCATGAGACGCCTTCTCCTCAACGCAACCCTCCTCTCGGCAACGCTGGTAACCTCTGCGCTCGCCCAAATGCACAAGGTTGCCAAGCCCGAGCAGGTCGTCCGCGCGGTTGGCGTCTACGAGTGGACCGGGGACTTCAACAAACCCACCGCCAGCCGCCTCATCCCCGTCTCCCTTTACATCGAAGGCAAGTTCGAGGACGCCGGCGTTTACATCGCCCGCCCTATTCCCTTCGCTCTTCTGCCCGGAAACGTCTACATCCTCCAAACAGCAGGAGTCGATAAGAGCACCCTCGACCTCGCCTACGCCAAACATCTTCAGGCCGTAGAATCCACTGGCGATCTCGCCTACGACGACGGCTGGTTCGGCTACGGCACCGTCAAACCCCTTGCCGCACCGCGCCGGACCACCACGCAACTTCAAGCCCTCTAAAACCCTCTCCACCATCACCACAGCGTCGAACGACTCAACACACCCCCATCTGACCACAAAGCCCGCCACAACGACCGACGACTCAAGCAAACCCGCCGCTACACCGTCGAACACCACAACGACTACGGCCAGCAACGATGACTCCGACCGGCCAACCATGAAGCGCCGCGACTCCTCCGGCACAACGACCACCCCATCCGCCGATTCAACCTCAACCGCCAGCGCAACCCCAGCCGAAGATCCCGACCGCCCTACCCTCACTCGCCGCAACCCGTCCACAAGCCCCACAGACACGACATCTACCAGCAGCAACACAGGTACAAGTCCATCCGACGACCCGGACCGCCCTACCCTGACCCGTAAGAGCCCCACCACAACCACCGCCGACCCATCCTCGACAACCAGCTCTGCTCCATCCCCATCCGACGACCCCGACCGGCCCACACTCAAACGTCACTCCGCCGAAGACGCCAAGCACTCTTCCGCCTCCTCGAACACCGACTCAGTCAGCGCAGTGGGCGACCTCAACGCCGACCCCAACCGCCCCAACCTCCACCATGGCAAACCCACCAGCGCCATGACCGAGGCCGATCTTCCCCGACTCACCGGCTTGCCCTCCAACCTCCACCAGACCGTCGCCGTCTCCGATGCAGTCAACCGCGACCCCCACCCCTTCACACTCGCATGGGATGACGAGGCCCAGCATCAGGCCATCCTCCAGAAGCTCCAAGCCATGGCGCAAACTCAACTCGCAGCCTACGGCCACGCTCCCGCAACCACGCCACCGTCGTCCGCCACACCTGTAAAGAAAACCGCCGCCAGCGCGCGAACCCGCAAGCCAGTCACACCATCACCCCAACCCCTCCTCGATGAGGAGCTGAAAGCCTACACGCTGAGCTATGGTGGAGCACCAACCTACGTCTACACTGCCAACACCGGAGGCACGGGCGCGGCCCTTCGTTACGTCACCATCGTTGCCCAGGCCGACGGCAACGGCGATCTCAAGCCCGCTATCCAGAGCGTCACTGACGCCGCTCATCTCGACCGCACTCCCCGCATGAACTTCGTTGATGTAGTCGATGCCGAAGCCAGCAATCGCGCCAGCCTCCTCTTCGAACTCCGCGGCCAAAACGCCCGCCAGTTCGCCCTCTACCGCGTCATCGCCTCACACCCAGAGCAAATCTTCCTCACCGGCACAACCCAGTAAGCACTGACGTTTGCCGCAGGCCGCCTCCCGAGCGCTGAACAGGAAGCCATCGCGAAGCGATCACCGCCGACTTTCTGCTACAACCCTCTTATGCCCCCTGAACAGCATCGCCCCGCGTGGAAGACCCTCCTGGCGTTCGCGATTATCTACTTCGTCTGGGGATCCACCTTTCTCGCCATCCGCATCGGCGTCCACGAAGTGCCGCCATTTCTCTTTGCTGCCTTGCGTTTCTTCATCGCCGGCATCGTCCTCTACCTTTGGGCCATTGCACGCGGTGAGGGAGCGCCAACACGCAAGCAATGGCCCTCCATCCTTCTTCTTGCGTCGCTTATCTTCGTCGGCGACTACGGGCCTTCTCTTCTGGGCCGAGCAGCGCGTTCCTTCCGGTATCGCCGCCGTCGTCATGGCCACTATCCCCGCCTTCATGGCCCTCTTCGAGATCGCCTTTCTCCACACCCAGCGCCTGACTCTTCGCCTCGCTGTTGCCCTCCTCATCGGTATTAGCGGAGTTGCCGTCCTGATGAGCCGCTCCCTCAACCTGGGTTCTGCAGCAATCGAGCCAATAGGCGCCGCAGCTCTCCTTTTCGGATCTATCTGCTGGTCCATCGCGTCCATCCTCACGCGAAAGCTCCCGCTCCCATCCTCGAAAGTCATGAGTTCCGGAGCGCAGATGCTCGCTGGAGGCCTTCTCCTAGCGGTCGCTTCAGCCTCATTGGGCGAGTTCCACCGCTTTCATCCCGCCGATGTCTCTCGCGCTGCATGGCTTTCGCTGCTTTATCTCATCGTCTTCGGCTCCATCATCGGGTTCACTGCCTATCTCTGGCTTCTTCATCACGAATCACCCACCAGGGTCGGCACCTACGCCTACGTGAACCCCGTGGTGGCGGTCCTCATTGGCTATCTCTTTGGCCACGAAGCTCTCGGCTTCCGCACTGTTCTCGGAACTTTTTTTGTTCTCATCAGCGTCATCGTGATCACCACAACAAAAAGGGCGCCGACTCCCGTAGCAACTTTCACCCCGTCAGTTGAACTTGATCACGATTGAAGCCCTTTCCGTGGAGGCGTAGAGTAGTAGGCCTCGGGAGGTTCGCATGCGCTGCCTCGTCACCGCCCTCTTTGCTTTAGCCTCTGCCACTGCCATTGCGCAAACCTCAAGCGCGGCCCGCATTGGCGCTGGTCAGACGCCGACTACCTTTGTTGTGCCTCGGGGGAGTGTTGGGTGTCCGGTTGGCTTTTATGCGAGCCGTCAGGGCGTTCCCTTGGTCACAAGCGCTGCGGAAGCGAAGAAGATCGGCAATGCTCAGGGTTTGCACCTTATTCTTGACCACCTTGCTGAACCTACGATTCAGAGCGTTCGGATCACTGTTTATGCGGTTCCGCCTAATCTCCGCGTTTTGCCTATTGCACCGCCCACGGACGATGTTATTTCTAAAACGTTTGATTTGACACGGGATACCGGTGCTGACTCCCTTCGGGAGGCGGATGTCTGGATGCACGAAGTGGGTTCGGTTCGATGGGCCGACCTGGTTTCCATTACTTTCACGGACGGCACGACCTGGCGTCCGACCGGCGACGATAAGTGCCGCGCCATACCCTCCAATTTCGTGCCCGTTGCCAGCCGGTAAGCAGAATCTTTTTTGGAGGTGGTTTTTGGGTGGGGTTTTGAGAAATATGGGCAAAACTTGATGGTTTTTTGTGGTGAAGTTGTGGTTTTTGGGTGGTAAGTTGTGGTGATTTGTGTGGTGTTTTTGTGGTGGGATTTTCCTGCCACTTTTTTGAAATATTTCTGTGGAAATTCGAGCGCGCATACACTCGACGCGCTCTGCTGTCAGAAGAGGGCGAGAGAAAGCCGGAGTCCTCCGCTGGGCGCGGAAGGCCGACCGACGGAATAAGAGACCAGCGGAATCACGACCAACTGAGTTGAGGTGCGAACCCCTACTGCTGGATCGTTACGTCCGCCTTATCCAGCTTCTTCGACACCTCGGCCGGCGTCGGCAGTTGTGTCCTGTCCCAACCGCCGCCCAACGCCTCGATCAGCTGCACCGAAGCAGTCATTTCCTGCACATGCAGACTGGCCAGCGTCTGCTGATTGTTTAGCAGAGTCGTCTGCACCGTTACCACATCGAGATAGGGATCGACCCCTGTCTGGTATCGCGCCATCTCCAGATTCAAGGCTTCTTCGGACGACGTTACCGCCTGCTGCTGCTTCAAGTATCTGCTGCGACAGAATGCGCACGGAGGCCAGGTTGTCCTCTACCTGTTGAAACGCTGTAAGCACCGTCTGGCGATAGCTGGCAACGTCAGCGTTGTAGGTTGTGATGAACTGCTTCACCGTCGCGCGGCGCAGCCCACCGTCATAGACCGTCTCGCTCAGCGTCGGCCCAACCGACCAGAATCGGCTCGGAAGGTCGAAGAAGTGGCTGAAGTTCGAGCTCTCGTAGCCGTAACTTGCGCCGATGCTCAGCGACGGATAGTAAGCGGCGTATGCGATTCCGATCTGCGCGTTCGCTGCCGCCATCTTTCGCTCGGCTGCCGCGATATCGGGGCGCCGCTCCAACAGCACCGACGGCATTCCGACCGGGATTGGCGGCGCGTTTGTCAGCATGGGCTTCACCGGAATCGAAAACTGCGATGGATTGACGCCGATCAGCACTGCTATGGCGTGCTCAAACTGTGCGCGGGCAACGCCAAGGTTGATCGCTTCCGATTGCACCGTCTGCAGTGTGCTCTGGGCCTCCACCATGGAGAGCTTGTCGTCGATGCCGGTTTCGTACCGTGCCTGGGCCAACTCCAGAGCCTTCTTGTCCGCCTCTACTGTGTCGTTCAGCAGCTTTTGCAGCGCGTCCTGCCCGCGAATTTCAAAGAAAAATGATGCGAGACTCGCCTGCTCGGTGAGCTTCTCGTTCTCAAGGTCAGCCTCACTCAACTGCGCGTTGAACTGCTGCTCATGAATGGTATTGCGAACTTTGCCCCAGAGGTCCGGCTCCCACGAAACGCTGGCCGGCAACGAGCCTATCGAAGCCACCCGGCCAGGGTTGGCCGATGGAGAGTTCGACAGGTTGGTTGACGTGCGGGCCGCCGAATACGATAGAGAGACTCCTACTGTCGGATAAAGCTGCGAGCGCGCCTCCGCAATCAGCGTCCGCGCTTCCATGAAGTTCTCAAAGAACTGTTTGATGTTCTGGTTGTTGATGTTCAGTTGGTCTTCGAGAGCGTTGAGTTCGGAGTCGTTGTAGATCTCCCACCACTTGCCATGCAGCATTGCGTCCTGCGGCTGGGCCACCTTCCAGCCGTCGGTCTCCTGAAACTGCGTCGGCGACTCCTTGTAGGTGGTGACTGGAGGAGCGGTCGCTGTAACCGAGGGCGACGGCGGGTGATACTTCGGCCCGACCATGCAACCTGTCAACAGGAACAACGTTATCGTTGAAGCGGCGGCTAATTTGAATCGAAGATTGGTCATATGATTTACTCCGCACCGGCAGCAACTGTGCCGTTTGTCGGATGGAATGTGTCGCGTTCCTTGCCCATCACTCGCAGGCGAAGCCGATCGAGCGCAAGGTAGACAACCGGGGTGGTGTAGAGGGTGAGCATCTGGCTGACGATGAGGCCGCCAACGATGGTGATGCCGAGCGGGCGGCGCAGTTCGGAGCCGGTTCCCGACCCGAACGCCAGCGGCAACGCGCCAAACAACGCGGCCATTGTCGTCATCAAAATCGGACGGAATCGGAGCATGCAAGCCTGGAAGATTGCATCCTCTGTGTTCAGGCCGCCCTCGCGCTCTGCCTGGAGCGCAAAGTCGATCATCATGATCGCGTTTTTCTTTACGATACCGATCAGCAGCACGATGCCGATGATGGAGATGACGTTCAGGTCTTCCTTGAAGACCATCAGCGCCATCATTGCGCCGACGCTCGCTGAAGGCAGCGTTGAAAGAATCGTGATGGGGTGCACAAGGCTTTCATATAGGACGCCGAGAACGATAAAGATGGCGAGGATGGCGGTCACGACGAGGAGCGGCTCCGTACCGAGCGATTGCTGATAGGCGAGCAAGGTGCCGGCGAAGAATCCATGCACGGTGGACGGCGTTCCCAGGCGCTGCTGCATCTGTGCGATCTCGAGCGTTGCATCGCTCAGCGAGACGCCCGGCGCGAGGTTGAACGAGACTGTGACCGAAGGGAAGAGGCCGGTGTGGTTCAACGCGAGCGGCGTGGTGTTGGTCTTCCATGTCGCCATGGCCGAAAGCGGAACGTTTCCGCTGGCTGTTGGGCTACTGGTGCCGGGAGGATGGAAGTAGATGTTCTTCAAACCTTCGGGACTCTCCCAGTACTCGGGAGCGACCTCGAGTACGACGTAGTACTGATTCAGCTGGGTGTAGATGAGCGAGACTTCGGACTGACCGAAGGCTCCGTACAGCGACGCGTCGAGCGATTGGGCGGTCTGGCCTAATTTTGCAGCGGTCACCCGATCGTAGTGGAGCAGTTCGTCGAGTCCGCCGTTCTGCTGGTCGGAGCTGACGTCCTGAAAGCCGGGGAGGTGCATCATCTCCGCGAGTAGTTTCGGTCCCCATGTCGCAAGGTCCGTGAGGTTATCGGCCTGGATGGTGTATTGATAGAGCGCATTGCTGCCGCGTCCGCCAATGCGGAGGTCTTGCGACGCCTGGAGAAAACTAGAGGCTCCCGGGATCTTGTTCAAGCTGGGGCGAAGGCGGTTGATCACATCGGAGGCGCTGATCTTTCGCTCGTTAAGCGGCTTCAGCGCGATAAACATGTTGGCGGTATTGGATGCGCCGCCACCACCGGTAAACGTGGTGGCGTGGGCTACGGCGGGATCGCTTTTGATGACTCTGAGGATGCGCTGGATCGAGTCATTCATTGAGTAGTAACGAGGTGTCCTGAGGACCTCGTATGGCTCCGCCGAGAGAGCCGGTGTCCTGCAGGGGAAAGAAGCCCTTCGGAATTTTGATGACGATGGCGACGTTGAGCGCGATGGTAAGAAGCAGGACTGTGAGGACGAGTACGGGGTTTTCCAGCACCCAATGAAGGCTGCGGCGATAGATTGACAGAACCCAATCGAAGGCCCTGTCCATCGCCAGGTATAGCTTGCCGTGCTTCTCCTCGTGCGGATTTCTCAGGATGTAGGCACACATCATGGGCGTGGTCGTCAGAGAGATGACCATCGACACCATGATGGCAGTCGAAAGCGTGACCGCAAACTCGCGAAAGAGCCTGCCGACGATGCCGCCCATCAGAAGGAGCGGGATGAAGACGGCGATCAGCGACATGCTGATGGTGAAGACCGTGAAGCCAATCTCCTTCGCTCCTTTGAGCGCGGCGGCAAATGGCTCCATCCCGTCTTCGATGTGGCGCGTGATGTTTTCCATCACGACGATAGCGTCGTCCACAACGAAGCCGGTTGAGATGGTCAGGGCCATCAGAGACAGGTTGTCGAGACTGTAGCCGCAGAGATACATCACGGCGAAGGTGCCGATGAGAGAGACCGGGACCGCAACTGCTGGAATCAGCGTCGCTCGGGGGCTGCGAAGGAAGATGAAGACGACAATGATGACCAGAACAATGGAGAGGGTCAGTGTCCATTGGACATTTTTCACCGACGCGCGGATCGTCGTGGTGCGGTTGAGAACAATTGTGGTATCGATACCCTTGGGGATCGAGGCTTCGACGGAGGGCAGCGCTGCCTGAATCCGGTCGACGGTATCGATAATATTCGCGCCGGGCTGGCGGAAGACGACAAGTGTCACCGCTCTTTTGCCGTCCATATACCCTGCCGCCCGTATGTTCTGAGTCGAGTCGACGACATCCGCTACGTCAGACAGCCGTACCGCCGAGCCATTGTGATAGCCAACGATGATCGGCTTGTACTCGTCTGCGTGCGACATCTGGTCGTTGGCCAGAATGTCTGCTGAGATGAATCCGTTCGTGATCTGCCCTTTGGCCAGATTCGCGTTCTGGATGCTGAGGACGGCCTGAAGATTCGCCATCGTCAACCCAAGGCTGGAGAGCTTGGTCGGATTGACCTCGACGCGTACCGACGGCAGCGCTCCGCCGCCGGCGTTGACCTGTCCCACTCCCTGAATCTGAGACAGCCTCTGTTGAATGATCGTCGAGGCTTCGTCGTACAACTTGGCAGTGTCGTACTTGTCTGAGGTGAGGCCGATGATCATGATCGGCGCGTCGGCTGGGTTCACCTTGCGATAGGTCGGGTTGGCGGGAAGGTTTGCCGGCAGATAGGTACGCGCGGCATTGATGGCCGCCTGGACATCGCGTGCCGCGCCATCGATATTGCGGCTCAGATCGAATTGAATGGTTATGGAAGTGGAGCCGAGACTGCTCGAGGAGGTCATCTCCGAGACGCCGGCGATATGACCAAACTGCCGTTCGAGCGGCGTCGCCACCGAGGAGGCCATGATCTCGGCGCTGCCTCCCGGGAGACCGGCGTTGACCGAGATTGTGGGAAAGTCCACCTGCGGCAACGGTGAAACCGGAAGTACGGTATAGGCGATCGCACCTGCGATGGCGATGGCCACCGTCAGCAGCGTGGTCGCTACGGGGCGGTGGATAAATGGCGCAGAGAGATTCATGACAGCTCCGCCGCCTCGGTCTCGGTTGCGTGTTGCTCTGCCTTCGCTCTCTTCTTCTTCGAAGTCCGCGTTGCGAGGTTGTCAAAGAAGATGTAGATGACGGGCGTTGTGTAGAGCGTGAGGATCTGGCTGAGGAGCAGGCCGCCGACCATCGCGATACCCAGCGGCCGGCGCAGCTCGGAGCCGATGCCTGTTCCGAAGGCGAGCGGCAATCCGCCGAGAAGCGCCGCCATCGTGGTCATCATGATTGGGCGGAAACGAAGCAGGCAAGCTTGGTAGATCGCCTCGGTGGCGTCCATTCCCTGGTGTCTTTCCGCGTCGAGAGCGAAGTCGACCATCATGATGCCGTTTTTCTTAACGATGCCGATGAGCAGGACCAGGCCGATGATGGCAACTACGCTGAGGTCCTGGTGAAAGAGGATGAGCGAAAGGAAGGCGCCTACTCCGGCAGAAGGCAGGGTGGAGAGAATGGTGATGGGGTGGATGAAGCTCTCGTAGAGGACACCGAGGACGATGTATACGGTGACGAGGGCGGCGAGAATCAGCAGCGGCATGTTGGACAGCGAGTTGCGGAATGACGCCGCTGTGCCTTGAAAATCTGCCTGCAGGCTTGCTGGCATGTGCATGTCCTGCTGGACTTTGGTGATCTCGGAGATTGCGCCGCCCAGCGCTGCGTTCGGGGCGAGATTGAATGAGACTGTGATTGCCGGGAACTGTCCCTGGTGAGTGATGGAGAGGGCCTGGGTTGTGGTTTCGAAGTGCGAGAAGGTGCTGAGTGGCACGGCGCTCGCAGTCGATGAGCTGGTTGTACCCGCGGAGGTCGCGCCTTTGCTGGATGTTGAGGTGACGGTGCTTGATGTAAGCGCATTCTCCGGGGGCACCAGGGAGTTCGCGGATGGAGTGAACAGTGCCGAGCCGGTCAACGCATTGGAGCCGGCGGAGGTCGATCCTTTTCCGGAGGAGGATGATGCCGGGGCACCGCTTTGGCCGGCCGAGGAGTTCGCCTGAATGTAGAGATGGTTCAGTTTGTCGGGATCGAGTTGAAACTGCGGTTCGGCTTCGAGGATTACGTGGTACTGGTTGAGCTGCGTGTACATCGTGTTGATCTGGCGCTGGCCGAAGGCATCGTAGAGGGTGTTGTCTATGGTTGTTGGGGCGACGCCGAGCCGGGAGGCTGTGGCGCGGTCGATCACGAGCGATACTGCGAGGCCGCCCATCTGCTGGTCGGTGGCTACGTCTTCGAGTTCTGGCAGCTGTTTGAGCCGGGCGACGAAGCGATTGGTCCAGTCGTTCAGCTCGGTCTGATCGGGATCTTCGAGTGTGTACTGATATTGCGTGCGGCTGACGCGGTCGTCCACCGTGATGTTCTGGACCGGCTGCATGAAGACCTGGATGCCCTGGAGGTCTCTCAACTTCGACTGGAGCCGGCGTACAACATCTGCGGCGCTTAGATCGCGCTGATTCAGCGGTTTCAGGTTGATGGACATCCTTCCGCTGTTCAGGGTGATGTTGGTGCCGTCAGCTCCGATGAAGGAGGAGAGGCTCTCTACGGCGGGATCCTGAAGGATGATCTTGGCGACTTCCTGCTGCTTTTGGCTCATGGACTTCGAACCGATGGTCTGGGTCGCCTGGGTGATGCCCTGGATTACGCCGGTGTCCTGCAGGGGGAAGAAGCCCTTCGGAATAATGATGTAGAGGTAGATCGTGAGCATCAGGGTCGCTACCGCGACCAAGAGCGTGATGGTCTGGTAGCGCAGCACGACCTTCAGGGTTCGGCCGTAGAAGCCGATCATCCCTTCGAAGACGCGCTCGGATGCCTGATAGAAGCGGCCTTGCTGCTCGTGCGGATTATGTTTGAGAATGCGCGACGCCATCATCGGTGTCAGCGTCAACGACACGACTGCGGATATGACGATCGTGACAGCGAGTGTAACGGCGAACTCGCGGAAGAGGCGGCCGACTACATCGCCCATGAACAAGAGCGGAATGAGCACGGCGATCAGTGACACCGTCAGCGACACGATGGTGAAGCCGATCTGTTCGGCGCCCTTCAGCGCTGCCTGCATGGGACTATCGCCCTCTTCCAGGAAGCGCGAGATGTTTTCCACCATGACGATGGCGTCGTCGACGACGAAGCCGGTCGAGATAGTCAGCGCCATCAGTGAGAGATTGTCCAGGCTGTAGCCGAGCATGTACATCGCAGCGAAGGTGCCGATGAGAGACAGGGGAACCGCCACGCTTGGAATGATGGTTGCGTAGAGATTTCGCAGAAACAGGAAGATCACCAACACGACCAGGCCAACGGTTAGCATCAACTCAAATTCGACGTCGTCGACTGATGCCTGGATCGGTGTTGTCAGGTCGGTGAGAGTAGTGACCTCAATTCCTTTGGGAAGGTTTGCCTCCAGCTGAGGCAACAACTGCTTGATGCTCTTGACGACGCTGATCGTGTTGCCGCCGGGTTGACGCTGGACGTTCAGGATGACTGCCGGTGTTTCGTTCATCCATGCAGCCTGCGTCGAGTTCTCCACGCCATCGACTATCTTCGCTACGTCGGTCAGCATGACGGGAGCGCCGTTGCGATAGGCGACTACGACACTCCTATAGTCCTTGCTCGTAACCAACTGGTCGTTGGCATCAATCTGATAGTCCTGGCGTGGCCCGTCGAAGTTTCCTTTCGCTGCATTCACACTGCTCTGCGTAACGGCAGTACGAAGATCTTCGAGGTTAATGCCGTAGGACGAGAGAGCGGTTGGGTTCGCCTGAATGCGCACGGCGGGTTTCTGGCCTCCGCTAATGCTGACCAAGCCAACGCCTGAGAGCTGCGAGATCTTCGGGGCCAGACGTGTGTCCACGAGGTCTTCCACTTGTGAGAGCGGAATGGTGCTCGAGGTAATGGCCAGTGTCAGGACCGGCGCATCGGCGGGGTTCGTCTTGCTGTAAATCGGCGGGGCCGGGAGATTGGCCGGCAGAAAGCTGGATGACGCGTTAATTGCCGACTGGACCTCTTCTTCGGCGACGTCGATGTTGAGGCTGAGATTAAACTGCAGCACAACCACCGATGTCCCGCCGGAGCTCGACGAGGTCATCTGACTGAGTCCCTGGAGTTGGCCAAACTGACGCTCAAGCGGCGCAGTCACCGTCGTGGCCATGACCGTCGGGCTCGCCCCTGGATAAAACGTCAGGACCTGGATGGTCGGATAGTCTACCTCGGGCAGCGCCGACACTGGCAGTTGCGTGTAGCTCACGATGCCGACCAGCAGAATAGCCGCCATCAGCAATGACGTCGCCACAGGGCGCAGAATAAATGGACGCGAGGGACTCAAGGAGCACTACTCCCGGCTGTAATGCTTGTGGGCATCGGCTGTTTCGAGACGACGATCTTTGCCTTGTCCTGCAACTTGTCGAAGCTGCTGTCGGCTACCACATCTCCCGGATTGATTCCCGTCACCTCCGTGTTCTGACCCTCAGTGACACCCGGTTTCACGTTGCGCATGTGCGCGGTATTGTCCTGAATGACATAAACAAACGATACCGAGCCATTGTGTTGGATCGCAGACGAGGGAATCAGCGTCGCTCCCTGCAACGTGTTGACTAACAACCTGGTGTTGACGAATTCATTGGGAAAGAGGGCAGTATCCCTGTTTTCGAACGATGCCCTTGCCTTTACGGTTCCCGTGGTTGTGTCGATCTGGTTATCGAGCGTAAGCAGGCTTCCGCTGGCGATCTTCTTCAAAGCAGCACGGTCAAAGGCCTCGACCGGGAGCTTTGCCTGCTGGCGCAGCCGCGGCTGGACCTGCCCAAGGTTGTCCTCGGGAATGGTAAAGATCACAGTAATGGGCTGTAGTTGAGTGATTACCGCCAACGTTACGGCACCTGAAGATTGCACAACGTTGCCCGGATCGACCAGACGGAGACCAACTCTTCCCGAGATGGGAGCGGTGATGTGGCAGTAGCTGAGGTTGACCTGGGCTGTCTGTACCAGGCCCTGATCGTTCTTTACGGTGCCCGCATCCTGCAGCACGATTTTTTCCTGATCGTCGAGGGTTTGCTTTGGAATAGCGTTTCGGGCCCAGGCCTCGCGATAACGGTCGCGGTCCATCGACGCCTGCGCCAGGATGGCCTGATCCCGCTCCAGAGTTCCCTGCGCCTGGAGGAGAGCCGCCTGATAGGGTCTCGGGTCGATGTCGACCAGGGGGTCTCCCTTTGCGACGATCTGGCCCTCTTTGAAGTGCACGGCGATGACGGGTCCTGTCGCCTGGCTGGTGATCGACGCGGTATAGACCGGCGTTACCGTACCGATCGAGTCCAGATAGACGCCGATATTGCCTTTTGTTGCCGTAGCGGTTGTGAGGGTGACTGGTCCTCCACCTGCGCCTCGACGCGGTGCCGCCGCGGCTTTGGTCGTGTCATCGTGGTGCCGCAGAACCATGAAAAATCCCGCTGCGAAGACCAACAGGATAGCCACCCACACGATGACTCGGACAATCTTGTGCCGTGGGGAAGCTGTAGGAGGAGCCGGAAGTTGATGATCCGGCCCGATGGCGGGGTGTTCATTTGAATCGGCTGGCAACGCGTCTCCCTTTGCCACTTCTGGAATTTTGGACTTGAGACGCAAAGGCGTCCGTCACTGTATCGACGAATGGGCAGGTGGTTAAAGACTCAGATCTCAGCCCTTAGCTGTCAAAATTCAGCGACATCGGTCCTCTTCCTTCACGAAGTGGCGCGTGAAGGACTGAAACGTCTCACTTCCCTGTGGATGACACTTCCACGATATCTCAAGTGGCCGCTAATTCGCGCACGATCGTTACGGTTACAAAATCGGCAAATTGAGCCTGAAACCCTTTGCATGGTATGATGGAAGCATCAGCAGGCTACCGTTAAGCGGTAGAGGCCGGGAGCTTTGAATCTCCTCCCGCCAATTTCTTTCCCGGCATCGAATTGCGGCTTCTTTTCGCTCAATCCCGGGAAATTTCTGCGACTCAAGATCGGGAGCAAGTCATGGCACAAAAATGTGATCTCTGCGGCAAAGGCCCGCAGTTCGGCAACAACATCTCGCACGCCCACAACACCACCCGGCGCCGGTGGAACGTCAACCTTCAGTCCGTGAAGGCCAAGGTCGACGGCGGCAGCAAGCGCATTCGCGTGTGCACGAGCTGCATCAAGACCGGAAAAATCGTCAAAGGCTAAGTTTTTCAGACTCCAGAAACAGGTTGCCCCAGTCGCGTTGTAGCCGACTGGGGCTTTTCCTGCTTGGGTTTGAACTGCATCCTGCTTCTACGTTGGGCCTTAAGGATTACTGCTTCTCAAACCCAAGCGATGCGCTGTTGATGCAGTAACGCAGACCCGTTGGATTTGGCCCATCCGGGAAGACGTGGCCCAGGTGAGCTCCGCAGGTCGCGCAGCGGACTTCGACTCGCTTCATCCCGTGCGAGTTGTCCTCGATCGCCTCGATCGCATCCGGCGAAACCGGGTTCCAGAAGCTCGGCCATCCGCTGCCTGAGTCGAACTTTTTGTCCGAGGTAAACAACGGGGCGTTGCAAGAGCCGCAGTGGTAGATTCCGTCGTCGTGGTTATTTACCAGGGCGCCGGTGAATGGGCGCTCTGTTCCACCCTCGCGCATGACATGGAACTGCTCTGGGGTCAGGAGTGCGCGCCACTCCGCCTCGGTCTTGTGTACCTTCTCGGTCTTTGTCGTATCGGCCATTGATTCAGCCTCCTCTTTTTACGAAATAGATTCTATTGGTTAGATAGTTTGAGGGCCCATTTCGCTTCATCGTTCTGGACGGACTCAGGAAGGGTCTTTGGCGATGACTTCGATCTCTACCAGGGCGTCTTTTGGCAGCCCTGCGACGGCGACTGTTGACCGGGCCGGGGGTACGACTCCCTCGGGAGCGAGGTAGCGGGCGTAGACCTCGTTCATGGCTGCGAAGTCGCCCATGGACTTCAGGAATACGGTGGTTTTGACCACGTGGACGAGGTCGAGGCCGGCTTTTGCGAGGACGGCCTTGATGTTTTCCAGTGCGCGAGTTGTCTGCTCGGCGATGCCGCCGGAGACGAGTTGTCCGGTGGCCGGGTCGAGCGCCACCTGTCCTGAGGCGAACAACATGTCTCCCACGCGCACGGCCTGGCTGTACGGGCCTATGGCCGCAGGAGCTTCTTTGGTAGAAATAGCAGTCTTCGCTTGATTGTTCATAGTCCCTGAGTCTAAATCCTACTGTCGCAATTAGAATGAAGTTCCTGGGCTCCTTGGGCAAACGCCACTGTTTGCTGTGCTTTGTGGAGGGTCACCATGCGGTTCTCGAAACTTCACGCCTCGATTGTTCTTGTTTTCTCTGTCCTGCTGCTGTTTCCGGCGCGCGGCATTGCGGACAAGCTCAAGGGGTTTTACTCCGGTAGCGGCGGTCTATCGCAGGAGGGCCACCGGGTGGTCTTCGTCGAGTTCGCGACCGATGGGACCGCGATTGTCCAGCAGAAGTGGCACGAGAAGGATCCGCAGGAGTGGCGTGGGCGCTGGGTGAAGGACGGGAGTAAGGTGACCGTTACCTATGACCCAGCCAAAGATGGTCTGACTCCGGTGCCGCTGGTGATGAAGTTCAAACACGGGTCGCTGACTGCAACCTCATGGGACCAGCAGACGCTCGGCGTTCTAGGGCCGCCGAAGCTAAGTCCCTTTGGCGGCGAGAACGTCCAGCCTGGAACCGTATCTTCCTGTCAGAGCATTAATTCCGGCGGTCCGGCGGGGAACTGCGTTACATGGAGTTCTAAAGACAGGCATTAAGTGCCTGTTGAGCCGTGCGTTACCGCTTCGACGTTGCGAACTCTTTTAGTGAATCAGATTCATTGCATCAAAACCCTCTGCAGCGATTTGAAATCGGCAAAAATTTACCTGGCCCTGCCGGCACTGGCCCGGCAAAGGAGCTTAGGATGAGGGCGAGGTGACAACCATGGGAATTTTGGACACGCTTCAATCGCTCGCCGGCCAGACCGGAGCAGCTGCCGGGACCGATCAGGCCAAAGTGGCTGGAGGTTTCATCGAAGCTCTGACCCAGCATCCTGAGGGGATTCAGGGAGTTCTTGACGCTTTCAAGAACAATGGCATGGCATCGCATATCGGGGCCTGGGGTGCCGGACAGGCAGCTACGGCGACTCCCGATCAAGTGTCGCAAGGACTTGGGGGAACCGGCCTGATCGAGAAAACGGCTGAGAAGGCGGGCGTTTCTCCGCAGGTTGTGTCGATGGCTCTGGCTACCGTGCTTCCGATGGTGATCCAGCACTTCGCTCCCAATGGACAGGCGACGCCTACCAGCGGCATGGGAGCGTTGGCGCAGCAGCTTCTTAGCAAGCTGGCCTGAGGCTTTCGGCTTTCGGCTCAAACCCGATGAACGCCCGGGCCTGGCGTTTATCCCCAGTCACTCACGATGACAATGCCCGGCACAGCCGGCAAAGGAGAGGTGTGGAATGGCAGATCTTGATGCATTGAAACAGAAGTACGCTCCAGTGATTGAGGCGATCCAACGGTTTGTTCCTTACGGCGCCACATTGCAGCAAGTCAGCCTCGACGGCGACCGGCTTCTGCTGAAGGCCACCGTGCCCTCGACTGTGGTTGCGAACCGGATCTGGGACCACATCAAGAAGGTCGACCCGACCTACTCCGACCTGGAGCACCAGATTGCCACGACCGGTGGGGAGACTCAGCCTTACACGATCAAATCCGGGGATACGCTTTCGGCCATCAGCCTGCTGTTCTATGGCAATGCCAACAAGTATCCGCAGATTGCCAAGGCGAACAATCTTGCTGATCCGAATAACGTTCCGATTGGGACTACGTTGCAGCTTCCGGTTTTGAGTTAAAGCGCCGGCCCCGTTGCAGCCTCAGTAGAAGTCGGCGCAGCTCAGGAAGTAGCCGCAGGTGCGGCAGATGAGCTTGCAGCGGCTGTCTTCGAGGCGGGAGCTGCAGGTGGGGCAGAACCGCGAGTGGTGTTCTGTCGTGATCGGGCAGGCCTGAGCGATGGGGTCGGTCTGGGATTCTGCTGCGGGTGCTGAGGGCATTTGGGGATGCTAACGCATTCGGCGATTTTTTCAACCTCCATTGGCCCAGCGGGAGCATCGAAAAGGATACCTTTTAGACTGTAGCGATTTTGCCAAAAACGGCAGAGCCTTTCGCGATGCGGAAGGATGACAAGAGAAAAACCTTAAGGAGAACTTCGATGGATCGCAGCGCAAGCGCAGTTTGGCACGGCACACTCAAAGAAGGCAATGGAACAATTTCGACTCAGAGCGGCACGCTGAAGGACACGCAGTACAGCTTCAAGGCGCGGTTTGCCGATGGTGTGGGGACGAATCCTGAAGAGCTGATTGCGGCGGCGCATGCGGGCTGCTTCACGATGGCGCTGAGCGGGCAGATTACGAGTGCAGGCTTTACTCCGGACTCGCTGGAGACGACCGCAGTGCTGACGCTGGATATGCATGGCGAGAAGCCGACGATTACAAAGATTCACCTGACGACCAAGGCGAAGATTCCAGGAATCGACAAGGCGAAGTTCGACGAGCTGGCGCATAATGCCGAGGTCGGGTGTCCGGTGTCGCGTGTGTTGAAGGCGGCAGAGATTACGCTGGATGCGACTTTGGTCTAAGCTTGGTCTAAGAGAGTTGGGAGCAGGCCTGGGCCTGCTCCCCGCTTCTTTAAGGGACCGATTTGAACATTCGCTTGTCGAAGCGGAAGGGCTCGGGTGGGGCGAGCTTTATCTTCGCAAAGTCTGGATGAGTGGGGTTTAACAGGACGTTCCACTCGCCTTCGACGGCGACGGAGGGGACTTCCAGGGCAACTGAGGTTTGCGCGTTGATCCAGTTGACTCCGATGGCCTGGAGCATGGGATTGTCAGTTTCGCGCCAATTGGCGGGAAGATCTCCGAGGTCGAGGCGAGCGAGCTTGGCTTCGTCAAGTGGGAGCGTAGCTTTGGTGGAGACGAGGTCGTCGGGGGCTACGCTGGGGTCGAGGTGGACGAAGAACTCGATGGCTGCCAGGGACAGCGATGGAGAGGTGTAGACCATGCGGACGCCTGCGGGATTCCAGCGTCCGGGGAAGAGCCGGGCTCCTTCGCCGGTAAAGGCAGACGAGGCGAAGCGGGATTTGGAGATTCTCCAGAGGTGTAGTGGGCTTCTCTTTACCGTCATGAAATCGTCGGGCGAGGATCAGTAATAACAGCGAAAAATATTCCCCTGCATCAGCTATAGACGCCGTAGGCGATGCGACCGAGGATGGTTTCGACCGATTTCACGCCTGCATCGGTGTCGAGAAGCTCGAATGGTGTGCTGCCCTGAAGGGCACGGTTTGGAGTCTGCAGCCAGCGGGAGGCTTTGGCTCGATCGCCCAGAGTATCGTTTGCCAGTGCAAGGACGCGGGCGAGGCGAACCATACGATCGGACTCTTCGGCGGAGAGTCGGGAGTGGGAGGCAATGCGGCGGCTGAGGGTCCTGCCGGAGATGCCGACTACTTTGGCGACGGCGCTGCGGTCCATGGAAAGCTCAGCAGCTATGTTGGGAAGAATGCCGGCGGGCAGGCCTTCACGGATGAGCGTCACCAGTTGAGCTGCGGTGCCGACCTTCTTCTTCAGCACTTTCTTGCCGCCAAGAACTTCGGCGATAGCCGAAACTGTCATGCTCGCCATTTTAGCATGTTCCAAACGCCAAATGGCGCACGGGGGCACCCCACGTTAGTGGGAGTGGTCGTGGCCGTGGTGGTGGGTGTGCGCGCCTACTGCTTCCAGATCGGGTGGGGCGCTGCAGCCGTGGGTGGTTTCGCAGCCCGTTGTCTCGAACTGGATGGTGGTGTGGGTGATGTGGAAGCGGTCGCGGAGGGCGCAGTTGATTCCGGTCAGGATGTCGCCGCACTCGGACATGGGCATCTCGGCGATAGTGACGTGGCTGGCGAGAGCGTGGGAGCTTGAGCCCAGGCTCCAGACGTGTAGGTCGTGGACGTCCAGGACGCCTTCGACTGAGGCCATGGCGTTGCGAATCTCAGTGAGCCGCATGTTGCGCGGGGTTCCCTCGAGGAGGATGTTGAGAGTCTCGCGGATGATGCTGATGGAGCTCCACAGAATCATGCCGGCGATGAGGATGGACAAGATAGGGTCGATCCAGCTGATGCCGGTGAAGAGTATGGCTGCGCCGCCGGCGATGACTGCGGCGGTCGAGAGCGTGTCGCCGAGCATATGGAGGTACACGCTGCGGATGTTGACGTCGCGGGAGAAACGCCAGAGGAGCGTTGCCACGGTGCCGTTCATGAGGACGCCGGCTGCGGCGACGACCATCATGACACGGGGCTGGACGGCGACGGGCGCGGCGAGACGATGGAGGGCTTCGATGGCGATCCATGCGGAGAGGACGACGAGGGTGACGGCGTTGAGGAAGGCGGCGAGGACCCCGGCTCGCTGATAGCCGAAGGTTTTCTCGTCGGTGGCCGGGCGCGCCTGAAAGTAGACGGCGACGAAGGAGAGAAGGATGGCAAAGAGGTCGCTTAGGTTGTGACCGGCTTCTGAAATGAGGGCTAGAGAGTGGGCGCGGAGGCCAAAGATAAAGGTCGCAGCGACGTAAGCCGCGGTGAGCACCATGGAAAACTGGAGCACGCGCTGGATCTTGCTGTTCGGGCTCGCGACCATGTGCATGTCTTGAGTGTAGTCTGCGCCGGGGTGGGGTTCAATCGGCTTGGCGACCGCGGATTAGCGCGGAGGAACACGGATAAAAAAACGGGAAACTTATTGTCTCTGGGATGAAAATGCAGGTCCTTCGACTGCGCGGTTCGCAAAGTAAGCGAACTGCTTCGCTCAGGATGACACTTCTTTTTGAGCTTCAGGTGGCTTTATCCGCTTTGATCCGTAGCTATCCGCGGTCGAGTGATTCGTAGGGGTGGGAGGACTTGAGGCGCAGGCCGCTCCAGGATTCAGCGACGACGATGCTGTTGCCGGGGTTGTGTGGAGCGTAGCGAACCTGGATGGGGAGGTCGGTGCGGATGTCATGGACGTACTCGGCGAGGGTGCTGACGTCCTGGGCGCACTCGTAGGTGACGCCGGCGATGCGGTAGTTGTAGATGATGATGTTTGGGGCGGGGGTTGCGTTGTCGCTGTGGTTTGCGGATGGATCGGGCTCGTTGCGGGCCTGGGCGACCATAGTGTCCATGATGGTGCCATCGGTGATGCGTCCGGAGCGGGCAAGAAGGTCGCGGCGTTCGCGTTCCAGCTCCTCGGCGGAGGGTTTGCGGCGCGTAAGGAAGTAGATGGCGGCGCCTGCCGACGCCACGACGGCGGCACAGGCTGCGGCGACAACGCGCGGAGAGCGGAGGTAGAGCGGCAGATGAATTGGATTCAGCGAGTACACAGGCCTCTGCCAAAAAGGATAGTCGAAGGCGTGCGGTTGTGGACACGGGGGTGCTGCGGGAGTAACCCGGAGTTGGTTTGGCGATATACTGGAGGTTGCCCATGAAGGTTCCCTCCACTCGCTCTCCCAAGTCCTCGATGATTCGTAAAGCTGCTGCCACGGAAGTTACTGGGTTTGCTCACCCGCTGGATCTGGCTGAGGGGCGGCGCGTTCGGTCGACTACGGTGATCTGCGTACGCCGGGGCGATTTGGTGGTGATGGCGGCCGATGGGCAGGTGTCGGTTGGCAACACGGTGATGAAGGGCACGGCGAAGAAGATTCGGCGGCTTTATCAGGACAAGGTGCTGGCGGGATTTGCCGGTTCGACGGCGGATGCTTTCAGCCTGTTTGCGCGGTTCGAGGTGAAACTCGAACAGTATGCGGGGAATTTGGGGCGCGCCGCAGTGGAGCTTGCGAAGGATTGGCGCACGGACAAGATGCTGCGGCAACTTGAGGCTCTGCTGATTGTCGCGGATTCTAAGCAGACGTTTCTGCTGTCGGGCAATGGCGACGTGATTGACCCGGATGAAGGGATTACTGCAATTGGGAGTGGAGGAAGTTATGCGCTGGCGAGTGCGCGGGCGCTGATCGAGAACACGGACCTGAACGCGCGTGAGATTGCGGTGAAGAGCTTGAAGATCGCGGGGCAGATCTGTATTTATACGAACGACCAGATGACGGTGGAAGAGCTGAAGTCTGAAGCAACGGCGAACAAATAACATCTCATCTTCGTAGAAGGTTTCGTCGCAGCGATTGCGACAAGGGGTAAGGTAATGGCAATTTTTCTACCTGGGGCGGCTGAGGATCAGGCGCTGGCACTGGATGAGATGACTCCGCGAGAGATTGTCGCGGAGTTGGATAAGTATGTGGTGGGGCAGCATGCAGCGAAGCGGGCGGTGGCGATTGCGCTGCGGAATCGCATGCGGCGGCAGAAGCTTTCGCCGGAGTTGGCGGAAGAGATCATGCCGAAGAACATCATCATGATCGGGCCAACTGGCGTGGGAAAGACTGAGATTGCGCGCAGGCTGGCCAAGCTGACGAACTCACCGTTTTTGAAGGTGGAGGCTTCGAAGTTTACTGAAGTCGGGTACGTGGGCCGTGATGTGGAGTCGATTGTGCGCGATCTGGTGGAGATTGCGATCGACATGGTTCGCGAAGAGAAGATGGAAGAGGTTGAGGATAAGGCGGAGCTTGCGGCGGAGGATCGGCTGATCGATTTGTTGTTGCCGCCTACGCCTGGAACTCCTGTTCAGGAGCCTGGTAGCAATCTGATTCAGTTGCCTGCTGCGACTCCGGTGGATGGTTCGGAAGAGAAGGTGGGAGAGCGGGAGCAGAGGACCCGGGAGAAGCTGAGGCAGCAGTTTCGCGAGGGGAAGCTGGATGACCGGGTGGTGGAGTTGGATGTCCGGGATAGGAATCAGCCTAGTTTTGAGGTGATTTCGAACCAGGGTTCTGAGGAGATGGACATCAACCTGAAGGACATGCTGCCGGGGTTGTTTGGACAGCGGACTAAGAAGCGCAAGATGAAGGTAGCAGAGGCTTTCGACTACCTGGTGCAGGAGGAGGAGAACCGGCTGATCGATATGGATCAGGTGACTCGGCTGGCGGTGGAGCGGGTTGAAGATTCGGGGATGGTTTTCCTGGATGAAATCGATAAGATTGCGGGTCGTGAGGGTGGGCATGGGCCGGATGTTTCGCGTGAGGGCGTGCAGCGGGATATTCTGCCAATTGTTGAAGGGACTACAGTTAGCACGAAGTATGGGATGGTTTCGACCGACCATATTTTGTTTATTGCGGCGGGGGCGTTTCATGTTTCTAAACCCAGCGATCTGATACCGGAGTTGCAGGGCCGGTTTCCGATTCGGGTGGAGCTTAACTCATTGACAGTGAACGACTTTATCCGGATTTTGACGGAGCCTAAATCGTCGCTGGTGAAGCAGTCTACGGCGCTTTTGGAGACTGAGGGGTTGAAGCTGGAGTTTACGAAGGAGGCGATTGCGGAGATGGCGCAGTTTGCTTTCAAGGTGAATGAAACTACTGAAAACATTGGGGCTCGGCGGCTGCATACGATTCTGGAGCGGGTGCTGGATGAGATTAGTTTTCAGGCGCCGGATCTGTTCAAGAGTCCGCGGGCGGAGATTACGGAGGAGGGTGTGGTTGGGGAAGTGCATGCATCTGCACCACTTACGTCGGAGCCGCAGAAGCCTTCGCCGCCTTTGCCTGTGATTGAGCGGCAGACGGTGAATGGGGTGGAGAAGGTAATTGTGGTGGACCCGGAGTATGTGCGGCAGCAAGTGGCTTCGATTGTGAAGGATCAGGATCTTTCGCGGTATATTTTGTAGTTTTTTTTCGGGGTGGTGAAGAGGCGTTTTTGCAGGGGGTTTTGCGATTTTCTGTCAAAAACCCGTGGTGATTTGCTGGTGCATTGTGGTGACGTTGTGGTGGGAACGTGGTTTTTGGGTGGTGTGATTTCGGCGCGGAGTCTCTGCCACTTTTTGAGAATTTTTTTTCTTCGATCGGGAGTGAAGTAGCAGAACTCTTTTTGGGTTTCCGGGTATCGGGTATCAGGTGTTGGGTCCAAGGTTAGAAATGACGGAGAGCGTTTAAGGGTACGACGAGAATATCCTTCTGGATTGCACTCTTTTTGTAAATTGCGAGACGTGGACAAAATTGCGTGAATCGCGTGAAAAGACATGCGTGCAGGGGGTGCAGGCTGATATCCTTCAACATTGCAGGAATGTCGCTGAACGCGGGCCGGCGTAAGGCGCCAACTAACGTAGGAATCTGTTGATTTGTTGAACGGGGGCGGCTTCTCCCAGTATGTTCAAGCCGCCAGGTGAGCGATGCACCGTCGAGCCTCGTTTGCGAGGCCAATCCAAGCGATGGGTGCATGGAGCCTGATGAATTATTCGTTTCTGCCCGATTTGCTGGCCCTTACGATCCTGATAGTCATCCTGCTACTTCTGCGCAGGCGTCATCCTCAGGGGCGGGCGGACATCTGGCTACTGGGATTGTTCTTCACGCTGGTGGAAGCGGTAGCGCATACGTTCTACCCGACAGACGGTCCACCTCCATGGACACTGCACGTGATTGTGATGGACTGCTATCTGCTGGCAGGGGTGGTATTCGTGTGGGCGTCGGCGGGGTATCCGGGGTCGAGCACATCGGAGCTATTTTATCTGTGGGTGAACTCGATTCCGCTGCTGGCGTTGACGACGCTGTACGGGATGCATCTGTATTCGCCGCCAGTGTTCTTTGTCTGCATTGCGACGGGGCTGGTGGCGGGGGTTTCGAGTTCCCTCTACATCAAGCACAACTGGAAGTTCGCGTTGCTGCACGCGTGCGGATGGCTGGCGCTGGGATTTCTGGTGCGGCATGGCGAGTTTCGCGAGGCGGTTTACTGGAGTCTGTGCGCGGTTTATACGATTGCAGCTGTGAACTTCGAGCGGCGGCTGGCGCGCAACAGCACGGGCAAGCTGGCGATTGTGACGGGCTTTACGATCTGGGCGATTTGCCTGCTGATGCATCCTTGGATTGTGAGGTACCGGGAGTACGCCGACATTGCTTCGCACGTGTGGAACATGCAGAAGTCGCTGATCTCGATCGGCATGATTCTGGTGATGCTGGAGGAACAGGTTTCGAGCAACGAGTGGCTGGCGCTGCATGACGAGTTGACGGGTCTGCCGAACCGGAGACTGTTTGCGGACCGGCTGTCGGCTGCGATTGAGCGTGCGGACAGGATGCGGGGACGGCTGGCTCTGCTGATTCTGGATCTGAACGGCTTCAAGGCGATCAACGACACAATGGGACACCAGGCGGGAGACCAGGTGCTGCGCGAGGTGGCGAGTCATCTGCGGAGGAGCGTGCGCGAGGAGGATACGCTGGCCCGGCTGGGTGGCGATGAGTTCATCGTTGTGGCTTCGGACCTGGGAGTGGACCAGAGTCTCGATCACTTTATGGAGCTCGTGCAGAGTGCGCTGGAGGAGCCTGTACTGGTCGAGGGGCAGTCGATGGTGGTGACGGCGAGTCTGGGGATGGCGGTTTATCCGGATGATGCGGAGGACTCGATTACTCTGCTGCGGGTGGCGGACCAGAGGATGTATGCGTTGAAACAGCGGCCGGAGTTTTTGCCGAAGGTGGGTTTGAATATGAAGGCGGGTGTAGGGGATTCAGGGAAGATTGCTGTGGCTGGGGGGCAGTAGGGCAGGGACTAGGGACAGGGCAGGGAACAGGGAACAGGGAACAGGGAACAGGGAACAGGGAACAGGGAACAGGGAACAGGGAACAGGGAAAGGCAACAGCAAGGACCGGGTTGTGGGAAATATATTTTCGTGGTGATTCCACTGGCAGCGAAAGGTGCAGCGGAGCTATATTCCCTTTGTGAACCTGGGTGAGGGAAGACATGACGCCGCTGAACGATCTGGCGGGGCAGGTTGCGTCGGGAAAGTTGCATGTGCAGATCGGCCGAACGTTCCGGCTAGATGAGATTGTTGAGGCGCATCTTGCGATGGAGGAGAACAAGGCGGGCGGAAAGATCGTGGTGCTGACTTAGCTGCGTGGATTTGAGGCGAAAAAAAGAGGGAGGGCCGATGATTTGGTCCCTCCCTTTGTTTGTGCAGACCGGGAGAGGTCAGTTCGAGAGGGGCAAATTACTTGACTTCGTGACCGTGGCCATCGTGGTGTGCGGTGGCATGGAAGTTTTCTGCGTGTCCGTTCCAGCCTTCGCGGGGTTTTTCGCCACGTGCGGGGTAGGAGCCGTGATAGCCGTGCTCGGGGTGGTAGTTGTAGTCGACGGAACCGCTGAAGTGCTCGGGGCCGTGGAACCAGGGGCCGGCTCCGATGAAGACTCCGCTGGAGAACCACTCGGGGCCGTAGTAGCCGTAGGGAGCGCAGTTATAGGGCGGGACGGCGTAGTAGCCGTATGGGCACTCGGGGGCTATGCCGATGCCTACTGTGACCTGGGCCGGGGATTGGGGAGGAGTTGCTACGAAGAAACACAGACTGGCGACTGCAGATGCTGCAAGGATTTTGAAACTACGCATTGGGTTTCACCTCTGGTGTAGTTAGAGAGGGATTGATTTGGGTGGCGTTGTTTTGGTGGGTGTGAGTTAAAATATGGGGTTTTGGGGAAAAGGTTGCTTGGGGGTGGGATAGGATTTTTGTGAGGTTGCAGAAGGTTTCAGGACGGATTGTGGAGAGTAGCCGGAGATTCCTTCGGTGTGCTGCGGAATGACAGACAGAAAAAGCCGACGGCAACAGCAACCGCAGGTCCTTCGACTTCGCGCTGCGCGCTTCGCTCAGGATGACACTTCTTTGAGGTTGGTGCGCAAGAGAACAAACAACGGCAACGACAACCGCAGATTCCTCCGCTGCGCTGCGGAATGACAAACAAAAGGAACAGGCAACGACAACGGCAACAGCAACAGCAAAGACAAAAGGCAACAGCAACAGCAACAGCAACAGCAAAGAGCAAAGCAACAGCAACAGCAAAGACAAAGGCAACAGCAACAGCAACGCAAAGAAAGAAAGCAACAGCAACAGCAACAGCAACGACAACGACAATCACGATGACTACGCAGAACGAGGGGCCCTTTGTGGGCCCCTCGTTCTGATTCTGATACCAAAAGAACTCGGCGGCCTTTGCGGGCCGCCGGGTTTGCAAGGATGATTTTTAGATGATTAGCGGGCTGCGCCGGCGGGTTCGCTGATTTCGGCGAGGCGTTTGGTGAGAAGTTGCTCGAGGTCTTCGATGGCTTTGGAGAAGCCCTCGATGCCTTCCTTCAGCTTGTCGTTGGCCATGCGGTCGGCGGCGTGCATCTTGTCGAAGGTGGCCTTGTCGATGGTGAGCTTCTCGATGGTGAGCTTCTGCGCGTTGGCGGGGTCGAGCTTGCGGGTGAGCGTGCCTTCGGTGGTGGCCAGCTCTTCAAGGAGCTTGGGAGCGATGGTGAGGAGGTCGCAGCCGGCTAGTTCTTTAATTTCGCTGGTGTTGCGGAAGCTCGCGCCCATGACGACGGTCTTGTAACCGAATTTCTTGTAGTAGTTGTAGATCTTCGTTACGGACTGAACGCCGGGATCGTTGGCGCCTTCGTGGTTGCCGTTGGGCTCGTTCTTTTTGTACCAGTCGAGAATGCGTCCGACGAAGGGCGAGATGAGAGTGGCCTTGGCTTCGGCGGCGGCGACGGCCTGATGGATGCCGAAGAGGAGGGTCATGTTGCAGTGGATTCCCTCTTTCTCGAGGATCTCGGCGGCGCGGATGCCTTCCCAAGTGCTGGCTAGCTTGACGAGGACACGGTCGCGGGAGATGCCGGCCTTGTCGTACATGGCGATGATCTCGCGGGCCTGGGCGACGGACTTGTCGGTGTCGTAGGAGAGGCGGGCGTCGACTTCGGTGGAGACGCGGCCGGGAATGATGTCGAGGATCTGGAGGCCGAAGGCGACTTCGAGATGCATAAAGGCCTGCTTGGCGAGGTCGGCGTCGGAGACGTTGGGACCTGCTTCCTTGCGGAGCTGCTTGAGGACGCCGTCGACGACAGGCTGGTACTCGGGCTTTTCGGAGGCGGCGGCGATGAGGGACGGGTTGGTGGTGGCGTCCTGGGGGTGGAACTGCTTGATCGCGTTGAAGTCGCCGGTGTCGGAGACGACGGTGGTCATGCCGCGAAGCTGTTCGAGAAAAGATGCCATGGGATTGCTCCTTCGCTGTTAGTGCTATTTTATCAAGTCCTGGGCGACCGCGGATTTTCGCGGATTAGACGGATGAAGGCGTAACACGGATAAAAAGGATAAAGACTGATAAAAGCGGATTGAGATGGCGGACTCGCTGCTTTTAGCCTTTCTTATATTTCTTGGCCTGATCTTTTTTGTCTTTTTATTTTTGTCTTTTTTATTTTTTTGTTTTTTTATCCGTTTTTGTCCGTGTGATGCGCGGTCGGTTTTTACTCGGCTGCGAACTGGTTTTCGAGGATTCCCAGGCCGTCTATTTCTACTTGGATGCGGTCGCCGGGCTTAACGGCTCCTACTCCTGCGGGGGTTCCGGTGGGGATGAGGTCGCCGGGTTCGAGGGTCATGGTCTGGGTGATGTAGCGGAGGAGCTCGGCGATGGGGAAGATGAAGTCCCGGGTGGAACCTTGCTGCTTGACGGCTCCGTTGAGGCGGGTGATGACGGTGACGGGTTGGCCGCCGGCGGGGTCGATCTCGTCGGAGACGATGGGGCCTACGGGGCAGAAGGTGTCGAAGCCCTTGCCGCGGGTCCACTGGCCGTCGGATTTTTGGATGTCGCGGGCGGTGACGTCGTTGACGCAGACGTAGCCGCGAATGTAGGGGCGGACGTCTTCGTCGGGGCCGATCTTGTGGCAGCGGCGGCCGATGACGATGCCTAGCTCGCCTTCGTAGTCGACGCGGTTGGAGATGGATGGCATGACGACGGTGCCGCGTGGGGCGAGGAGAGAGGAGAAGGGTTTGAGGAAGAGGAGGGGCTCTTTGGGGACTTCGTTGCCGAGTTCGGCGGCGTGGTCGCGGTAGTTGCGGCCTACGCAGAGGATTTTGGATGGAGTGACGGGCGGGAGGAGCTGGAGATCGGAGAGCGGGAGTGGGCTCGAAGTTGACGGCAGTGGTGGGGACGGGAAGGCCGCCAAGGACGCGGGCGGAGAGATCTTCCTGGGGGGCCTGCATGGGGAGGGTCGCCCAGAGGACTCCGTTGCGCTTTTCGACGAGGGCATAGCGCGCAAGGGTGGCGCCGCTTTCGGAGGACAAGTATTTGCAGTAACGCATTTGTTATTGCTCCCTGAGGGTCTCTTGCACGGGCTCGCTGGGCGGGCTCTCGTTGCCTGCTGCGTCGACAGCAGAGACACGATAGGCGTACCGGCGGCCGGGCTTGGCGGTTTGGTCGCGGTAGGCAGGACCTACGACCGGGGTTTGGTTGAGACGGGTCACTGTAGCCGCGACCGCGCCGGAGGAGTCAACATCTTGACGATACACAAAATATCCGGCGAGGTCGGCGTCGGAGTCGGGAATCCAGGAGAGATCGATGGAGCGGTCGGAGGGCGTGAGGCCGCCGGGGACGGCTTCGAGGCCGGTTGGGGTGTGTGGAGGGAAGATGTCGCGGAGGGTGATTTGGACTGGAGACGAGATTGGGCTGCGGAGCTCGAGGGTGTGGCCTTCGAGGGTGACGGTGCGGACTCGCTGGGCGGTGTAGCTGTAGGTGGAGTTTTTCTGGGCGGTGTGGTCGAGTGTGCCGCCGGGGTCGGTGGCGGAGGCGGGGGTGCGGAGTTTGGTTTCGGTTGGGGCGGGGGGCTGGAGGGGGTCGGGTTCGGGCTTTGGCGGAGTTTTCTTGGCGAGAGGGTTGGCAGAGGGTTTGGATGGCTTGGGAGCGGGTTGGAGGGGGGTGCCGTCGGGGTTGAGGGAGATGCGGATGAGTTCGACGGCAGCGGCGGATTGGGCGGGGGTCCAGGTGATCTGGATGCCTTCAGGGGTGGGAGTGGCGCGGAGTTGCTGGATGGGGGGCGGTGCGGAGCCGGCGGCGGCGAAGGCGTCGTTGGATGGGCCGGCGGAGCGGTCGTGGGCGTTGAGGAGCTGGATGCGGTAGGTGAGGAGGGTGGTGGATTCGGAGAGGTTGGTGAGTACATCGGAGGCGGTAGAGGGGCCGGGCTGGGCCGGGACGCGAAGGGTCTGGGCGCAGGGAGCGGTGGGGCCGGTGGCGCGGCATATTTCGGCCGTCATGGGGCCTTTGACGGGGATTCGGGAGGTGGTTTGGGTGGGGGTGGTCCAGTGGAGCTCGACGGTGTTGCCGATGCGCTGGGCGGTGAGGTCTTTGATGGGCTCGGGGAGGTTGAGCGAGGGAGTTTGCGGGGGGGCAGGGCTGGCGCAGCCGATTGCGCAGGCTGTGAGGATCGCGGCGGCGGCGGGAAGCCATTGCTGGGCGCACAGATGGTTGGGGGTGGGGAGGAACTTCATTGATAGTTTGATGATACGGCTGGGGATGGTCCGGGGATGGTCATGGGGGGTCGCGGAGTGGCGCTAGTGTGAATTTTGAAAGACTACGGGCTAATTGGCAGGTGGGAACGGGCATCCAATCCAGAAAAGAGGGTGTTGCGTACAACGTTTGACCCTGTTTAAACATCTGTTGGTGCAGCACAACTATTCTATGAGCAAAAATATCATCTCTACGACCGTAATAGACTCTTCCCTTCCCCCCTCCCCGGAAGATGTTCTGTCAGGCAATGGAGGGAATGGTCACCGCGGCCTGCATGTTGATGGCGAGGCCGCCGAATCGTTCATCGCTGAAAAGCGGATTGGCGAACGAATTAAGCAGCTTCGACTGAAGAAGTCGATGGGGCTGGTGGAGCTGGGCCGGCATACGGGACTGTCTGCGAGCTTTTTGTCTCAGCTGGAGACGGGGCGCGTGGTGCCTACGCTGAGGAATCTCGCCCGGATTGCCATGGTGTTTTCGAAGGACCTGAGCTACTTCTTTGATCCGGAGCCGCAGACGCTGTTCCGGATGCACCGGCGGGATGAACGCGTGCGTCTGCCGCAGACGGGAGCAGACGACCCGGCGTACTTCTTTGAGAGTCTGGGGTACCTGGTTCCGGACCGACAGCTCGATCCTTACTATGCCGAGTTTCTACCCATGAAGGAGGGGCGTGTGCCTCGCGCCCACCAACATGCGGGCTGCGAGTTTCTCTATCTGCTCTCGGGGACGCTGGATGTACGGCACGGGGACGCGATCCACCGGGTAGAGGCGGGCGATGCGATTTATTTTGACGCGAACACGATTCACAGCTACGTCTGCACGGGTAAGACCGCGGCGCAGGCGGTGATCGTGACTTTGCAGAATCCGCTGGTGCTGCAGTTGGGTACGGGATCGCGGGCTCTTGGCCCGGGGAATGGCAAGGTGCGGAGTATTCCTCCGCCGATGCTGCCAACGGGGATGGCAAAGAAGAGCGCGGAGCGAATGCAGTAAGGGTCGATGAGGTTAGTCCGTTCACGTTAACTCTTCGTTTTTGATTGAGCTGGCACAGCGGCTGCTGTGCCACGGTGAGGCAGAATCACCTTTGGGTGCAACAAGCCAGAAAAGCAAAAGCAGCAGCAGATTCCTCCGCTGCGCTGCGGAATGACAAGCAAAAGCTGCGAATGACAAGCAAAAAGGGCAACGGCAAAAGCAACCGCAGGTCCTTCGACTTCGCGCTACGCGCTGCGCTCAGGATGACACTTCTTTGGCGTAGGTGCGCAAAAGCAAAAAGCAGCGGCGAGGGTCGGATTTGACTTAGTGGCTGGCGGTGCTGGCTAGTTAGTGGCTGGCGGTGGTGGCTAGTTAGGGGCTGGCGGCAGTGGCGAGCTCTGTGGGGAGTTTGGGCAGGGTGACGGGCATGACGTCCAGGCGCTGGAGGGCTTTGCGGGTGAGGCCGGTGAGCGGCAGCGAGTGGAGGCGGGTTGTGAGGGACCAGATGAGGTTTTTGTTGGAGGCGGGGATGGCGCGGCGGAGTCCGCTGTCTTCGGGGCCATGGGCGGCGAAGATCTGGACGTAGTAGTTGGTGTTGGTGATGGCGTGGCGGAGGCGGAGCATGGGCTCGCGGCCCTGGACGGCGTCGAGGGGGATGGGTGGAAGCTCGTACATGCCAGGCATGAGGGAGGCGTCCTTGGCGCGTTGCTCGAGGAGGACTTCGGTTTGTATGCCGCGTTTGCGGATGCTGAGAAGATAGGCGGATTGACGGCTGAGCTGGACGGCGCGCGGGCTGGTGAGGTGTTCGCCGCGGGTCTTGCACATGGCGAAGACAGGACAGTGGAGGCAGAGAGGCGCGCGCGGGAGACAGATGGTGGCGCCGAGCTCCATCATGGCCTGGTTGTGATCGCCGGGGGCGTTGTAGCCTTCGAGGCGGGAACGGCGGGGGACGAGTGCTGCGGCTCTTTTCTGAATGTAGGCGCGGCCTTCGGCGGATTTCGATTCGGGACGGCCAGTGATGCGGAGGAGGACGCGCTCGACGTTGCCATCGACCACGGCGACGCTTTCGCCGAAGGCAATGCTGGCGATGGCGGCGGAGGTGTACTCGCCGATGCCGGGGAGGGTGCGGAGTTCCGCGGCGGTTTTGGGGAGCTCGCCGTTGAGTTCGCGGACGACGAACTGGGCGGCTTTGTGGAGCATGCGGGCTCGGCGGTAGTAGCCGAGACCGGACCAGTTGGCGAGGACTTCGGATTCCGTGGCGAGGGCGAGGGAGAGTAAGGTGGGGAAACGGCGCAGGAAGGCCTGGTAGTGGTCGATGACGGCGGCTACGCGGGTCTGCTGGAGCATGATCTCGGAGAGCCAGGTGCGATAGGGGTCGTTGACGTTGCGCCAGGGGAGCTCGCGAGCGTGGCTTTTGTACCAGTTCATGAGCTTGCGCCGGAATGAGATGGGGTCCAGCTGTTCATCCGGCTGGGGGGCTGGCTTTGCGTTCGCTTGCATTTGGGGGTAAGTCTATCGTCTTCGTTCACGGTGGGGTATGAGAAACGAACGAATAAGGCAACGACAAGATGGCTGGCTGAGGAGTACGAGATCCCACCCTTCGCAAAAGACGCGAAGGATGGGGCACCCGGCGACAGCAGATCCCTTCGGGGATGACAACCAAGAAAAGCAGCGGCAACAGCCGTTTCCTTGTTGGGGCTAAACTCATGTTGATGATTTGGCGTGATGGAGAGGCGAGGGTGGGGTTGAGGACAGGCCGGCGGGATTTTTTGCGTTTGGCGGGGATGGCAGCGGGCGCTACTTTGCTGCCTGCCATGTGTGAAGCGGAGCCGGTGGCACCGCCGCGGCCGGCTTTTCCCAATGGCGATGCGCGGTGGCAGAAGACGTGGGATGCTGCACTGGCGGTGCTGGCCGGAAATGTGCGGACAGTTCCTCGTTATCCGGAGCCGGTGCTGATTGAAGGTGCGGTTTATCCAGGCATCTGGCAGGAGTGCGGACCGAATGAGGGGCTGGTGTATGGGACACTGGCGCAGTTTGTTGCGACGAAAGAGGGTGGGCCGACGCCGTTGCAGATTGCACGCAATAATCACATGGCATTTTTTGCGCTGCAGAAGCCGGTCGGGGCGGATTCGGCGGGACAGATTCCGTCTGCGATCAAGATGACGGAGGTTGGGTTTGGGCAGATCCAGATGGTGGTGCCGATTGCAGCGACGGCCTGGGAACTGGCGCAGATTCTGGATGATGATGAGCTGCTGGTGACGGCTTATACGGCTTGCAGCCGGTGGGATGCGTGGCTGCGGGAGTATCGGGATACGCGGAATACGGGGCTGGTGGAGGGTTTCTGCACGTATGATACCGGGCATGACAATAGCCCGCGGTGGGCGGGGATTCCGAACCGTTGTCCGGATGCGGATGCGAGGAAGTGTCCGCCGATTGCGGGCATGCCTCGGCTTTGTCCGGATCTTTCGGCTACGGTTTTTGGTGCGCGGATGGCGCTGGCGCATATGGCTACGGCGCTTGGGAAAGGCGATGAGGCTAGCCGATGGCATGAAGATGCGGAGACGATTCGCGAGCTGATTATTGAGCATCTTTATGACCCAAAGGATGCTTCGTTCTATGACCTGGATACGCAGAATAATTTTGTGCGCGTGCGGTCGGATGTGAACAGTCGCGTGCTTGGAGAGCATGTGCTGAAGCGGTATGACGCGAAGGATAAAGCGATCTTCGATGCAGTGTGGACGAAGCAGATTCATAATCCAAAGGCGTTCTGGGCGCCTTATCCGCTGACTTCGGTGGCGATGGATGATCCCGCGTTTGTACGGCCGATTCCTCGTAATAGCTGGGGCGGGGCGAGCCAGGCGCTGACGGCGCTGCGCGCTCCGCGATGGATGCCGTACTACGGCAAGCAGGCGGAGATGAACCACATGATGACGCAGTGGTGCGAGGCGATTATGCGGCATGGGGAGTTCCGCCAGCAGATGGATCCGATGACGGGGGATTTTACGCAGGCGGATCCGAGCGGGTATTCGCCGGCGGCGCTGGTGTTTCTGGATTATGCGAGAAGGCTTAGCCACTCAGCCGCTTAGGGGCGGGCCGAGGCGGAAGCGCTCGCGAATCTCGTAGCGAGAGCCGGTGGGTTCGGTGAAGCTTTCGTAGAGGAGAAACTCGTTGGCCATGAATAGGGTGAACTTCGGCTCGCGCTCGAGGCGGGATTTCAAGCGTTGGAGGGCTGATGTTGCATCTTTATCTTTAGCGCGGGCGAGTGTGATGTGGGGATGATACGGGCGTGTTTCGGGAATGAAGCCGCATGGGGCGGTGGCGGCCAGGGCGGCTTGCTGGAGAACAAGCAGGGCGGGCGCGGGTTTGACGTCAGCGAAGAAGATTCCCGCCCGATCAAAGATGCCGGTCGATTCGAGGCGGATGGGAATGTGGGGCAGATGGATTTCGCGGAGGCGCGGGATAAGGCAGTTGTATTGTTGCTGGTTGGTGCTGCCGAGAAACTGGAGGGTGACGTGCCAGGTTTCTGGTGCGGCCCATCGGAGGTTGTCTTCTTTGGCGCGGAGATGGGTTGTTAGTTTGGAGAGCTCTTCGATTGTGACAGGGGCCAGCGGAATGCCTAGGAAGAGGCGCATAGTCGATTTGATGTACGAACTCGAAGAAAGAATTATGCGCTTAGGATGGCGACGGCGTCAGCAGTTCTGATACTTCCAGTTGCGTTGCTTGCCTTCGGCGATCCACTCGACGGCCTGGATGATGCGTTTTTCTTTGGTCTCGGGGCGCTTGGCTTCGGTGATCCAGTCGGCGTATTCGCGCTGGCAAGAGGGACTGAAGGCGGTGAAGACTTTGGCGGCGGCTTTGTTCTTTTTTAGCGCGGCGGTGAGCTCCGCGGGAATTTGCGGGGCGGGCTTTACGGATTTGGCGGTGCGGACGAGGGATTTCGTGCGCTCTCCGTTGAGGATGAGGCTGGCGGCATGGCGGTAGTAGCCGAGGAGCTGCTTGTCGGGCGGGAGATCTTTGAGGCTGGTGATTTTTCCGAGAGAGCCCATGCCGTCTTCGGAGTGGAGTCCGGCTTCGTTGAGGATTGCGTTCATCTCTGGGCCCCAGAAGCTGACGGAACAGTGTTGCTTGAACGCGGCCATGTGACCGATGACAACTCCGCGGAGGGTGAAGAAGGGCATGCTCCACTTGATCGCTTCCTCGACATCGGGCGACGCCTTGTGCGCGAGCTCGCGGATGTGAGTGAGGATCGGCTGCGCGAAGGGTTGAGCCTTCGCGATGTAGGCGTCGACTTTGGGGTTGAAGTCTGTGTTTTTCACGACAGCAGTGTATCGCGTGGGCTAGACAGTGTCTCCGGGTTTGGGTTTGGGGGCGGAGGGGTAGGGTTTGACGGGGTAGGGTGGGCCCTTGGCGAAGACCTTTTGCATGGAGGCGTCGTAGCCGTAGATGTCGTCGAAGAAATCGACCTGATTGTCGTCGTCGACGCGCGCGGTGAGGTAGAAGATGACGATGGGGAGCGGGTTTTTGAGGCTGACGGTGCGGTTGTTGGGGCCGTTGTTCATGGCGTCCTGAACTTTGGCGAGGTCCCAGTCTCCGCCCTGGCCCTGGAGGACCCATACGGCGAGGTCGGCGGGTTTCTGGACGCGGATGCAGCCGTGGGAGAAGTCGCGGCGGGTCTGCTCGAAGAGGGAAACCGCCGGGGTGGAGTGGAGGTAGATGTCGTATTGGTTGGGAAAGATGAATTTGACGAGGCCCAGGGAGTTTTTGGGGCCGGGTTTTTCGCGGACCATGACTCCGCCCTGAGCGACTTGCTTGGCGGTGTAGTCAGCGAGGACGGTGCCCTTGGCGTCGGTGACTTCGAAGTTCTTGCTGGCGAGGTAGCCGTGGTTGGATGTGATGTGGGGGACCAGCTCTTTGCGGGCGATGTCAACGGGGACGTTCCAGTAGGGACGGAAGACGAGGTACTTCATCATGTGAGTGAAGACCGGGGTTTCGTGCTGGCCCATGACTTTGCCGACGACGACGCGCATGGTGAAGTCGAGTTTGTGGTCGGGGTCGTAGCCGCGGAGGACGAACTCGGGCAGATTCACCATGAGGCGGGCATGGAGGTACGGGTCCGGAAGCCAGCGCCAGCGCTCGAGCGAGTCCTGCAGTTGGGCGACGCGGTCGGTCATGGGGACGTTGAGGGACTTGATGGTCTGTGGAGTTAGTTTGCCGTCTTCGGTGTAGCCGTGGCGATGCTGGTAGTGCTTGACGGCGGCGGCGAGGTCGGCGTTGTAGATGCCTGCGGTGAGAGCGGTGTCGGATGAGGCGTCGTCTTCGAGCTGGAGGCGGAGGAGGAGAGCTTCGAGCGCGGGGTACGTTTGGCCTACGGTGATGGGTTTGGCGACGGTGGGGAGCGGGTCGGTGGGATTGTCGGCTTGTTGTTTCGCGAGCTTGAGGTAGTGGGCGAGAGCTTGCTCGGTTTTGCGGTAGTCGTCGGAGTCGGGTTCGACGCTGGTGATGAGAGTGGGGACGTCGGTGGAGTCGACTACGTTGTCGGAGACGAATTCGGCGAGGTCGTATTTCTTGTCGGCGACGTTGATGTCGAAGTTGAAGTGCTGCGGATTAACGCGGCCGATGCGAAGATCGGAGATGTAGCGCATGACGTTGACGGTCATGGCGACGTCGAAGAGCGAGATGGCGTCGGCGGATTTGTCGTTGAGGGCTTGGATGCGCGCGGGCCAGCGGGGGGCGTCGTAGTCTTCGGGGATGAGGCCCTTCGCGGCGGCATCGTTGAACTGCTGGATGAATGCGAGGGCTGTGGGAGTGGGGGCGCCGTCGCGGGTCCAGGCTACTTCGTAGTTGCGATCGTCGTAGAAGGTCTGGACCCAGGACTCGTAGTCGGAGAAGTCGGGCCAGCGGAGGTTCGGGGCTTTGGTGGTGTCGACCTTTTCGGGCGGGAGGGCTTTCTTCTCGACCATCTGATGGAGGTTGGTGGAGTAGGCGTCGGTGTTGGGGCGGGATTTGGATTTGCGGTGGCGATGGCATCCCCAGGCGAAAAGGAGAGCGGCAACGATACAGGCGGCTACGAGTGTGCTGAGGAGGGGAGCTTTCTTCATGACTGGCGAATCATCCTTCGTGGTGCGGGTTTCCGAAGTGGTGACGACCTATTATGCAGGAATTTGGGGAGAATTCGCCGGAGAGTGTGATTGTGTGGGTGGCGAACGGGATGCGGGCTGGGGCGAGCAAAACGCAGGTTTCCGTTGCGCTACGGAATGACAAGCTCAAAAGAACGAGCAACGGAAAAAGCAAGTGCGACCGCAGGTCCTTCGACTGCGCAGTTCGCAAACTACGCGAACTGCTTCGCTCAGGATGACACCTTTTTGGTGGCGTGGATTTCAGAGCGCGATTTGGGGCAGCGTGGCGAGGCAGAGGAGTGCCTGGGTGAGAAGGATGCCTCCCGTGAGGGTGAGGAAGAGTTTGCGCTGGCGGGTTTCGAGGGCGTCGGCGAAGACTCCGCCGATGAAGGTGAAGAGGAAGGGAAGGGCCCAGAGCCAGGGTTCGGAGATGGTCTGGGTGGTGACGAGCGGGAAGAGGAGCAGCGTCATGACGAGCGGGGCAGTGTTGCCAAAGTAGCGGCATGGGCGCACTGCGACGTAGAGGAGCAGGGCTACGAGCGTCGCTACGACGATGGGTGCGTTGGACAGGTTGAGGAAGAAGTGGCGTGGGCCTTGGAGCGAGAACCAGAAGCGGGCGCTGCCACCGGTGAAGACGTAGCTGAAGGGCTCGGGGCGGAAGGCGTAAAAGGCGAAGAGGATGATAAGCGCGCCTAGCGCCGAGAAGATGAGGATCTGCATGACATAACTGCGGCGGCGCTCGGCGAGGTAGAGCATCCAGATGAGGGCCATGAGAAAGCCGAGGGTTGCGGCGAGGATATGCGCGGCGGCGGTGAGGCCGAGGGCTACCGTGAGAAGAGCGATGCGCGGTCTCCACTTGCGGCGCGGACCCTGCATGGCGTGAGCGACTCCCATAGCGGTGTAGACGAGACCATAGAAACCCCACATGGCCAGGACATCGTTGTTTGGAGTAACGGCAGATTGAATGATGGCGGGGCAGAAGCAATAGAGGCCGAGGGCGAAGAAGCCGCCTTCGTTGCCGAAGAGACGACGGGCGACCCACCAGAGTCCTGCGCCGAGCCAGATGGCGAAGAAGACGAAGGGCAGATGGAGGAGATATTTGACACTGAAGAGCTCGTGGCGCGCCTCCCAGGTGGAGCCGTGGAGCGTGCCTTGGGCGTAGACGCGATTTTCGGGACTGCGGAGCTTGTCGGCGCCAAGCATGGCGAGACGCTGGACGGTGAGAGGGAACCCAGCGAGACGATAGGCAAACGTTCCGTCGCCCTGGAGGTTGCCGCAGGTGGTGAAGTAGCCGGCGAGGGGCGAGGGACGCTCCCACATCTGGCGGCCGCACTCGGCGTAGCGGTAGTCCTGCTGGGAGAGTTGCTGGCGGCTGACGACCCAGAGGCACTCTGCCAGGAAGAAGAGAAGGAGGAGCGCAGCGAGGCGCTGGGGCCGGCCGATCTTAATGCGGGGAAGCTTCATGCGTTCAGTGGCTGGCTGTGAATTCTGGAGGAGCGGCGACCCATCTTTCGAGTGTATCGTGAGAGATATGCAGTCGCTTTCGTTTATCCCGGGCCGCGCGTTTCTTTCCTCTGATTCCACCAGGGTTCCCTGGACCGTTGTCTTTGAAGATGAAGGCGTCGCGGGGTATTTTTATGCCTGCGACCGCTCGCAGGAGAAGCATGAGCACGCCATTATGGATGCGATGCTGATCTACAACGTCGCTGCGCTTGCGAAGAGCGATGCGGAGAAGGAGCGGCCGGAGCCACAGCGCATTGCGTCGGTTGAGTGGTCGCGCGATGGGTGGCAGGCGGTGCTGTATCTGGATGGAACGGCGCAGGCTTTGTACGACTTCGAGAGGCGCTGCGGCTATTGCCGGATGGACTTTCCGAATTTTCGCGAGGAGGCAGGGGACCGCTGGAAGAAGACGAGCCACGCGTGGTCGGAAGAGGCTCTGCAGCGGTTTGAGTCGTCGCTTTACGCTTGAGTTGCGGGACTCGGCGGAAGATGCAGTTCCATGAAGACGTTGGCGCGGGCGTATGGTGAAGGTTCGACGCGCTCTGGTGGGAGATGACGGAATCCAAACGACTCATAGAGATGAATTGCGTTACCAAGTTTCGAGTTAGTGACGAGTTCGAGAGTGTGCGCTCCAAGAGCCTTTGCCTGGGCGATGGTGTGCTCGAGTATCTTGCGGCCGACTCCGCGGCCCTGATAGGTCTCTGAGACGGCCATCTTTGCGACTTCGAAGACTCCGGGTTTTATGAAGACGAGAGCGCAGCAACCGATTCTGTCTTCACCGGCTACCGCCATGATGATTTGGCCGCCGTCGCGGAGAATATTTTCCGGTTGTGCGAGCTGGATGCTGTCCTGCTCCTCGAGGCGGAAGAACTTTGAGATCCAGGCTTCGTTCAGCTCGCGGAAAGAGGCTGCATCGCCGTGCTGGAATAAGCGGATTGTGATCTCTGGCATGATGTGCCTTTGGGATGGGGCAGAATGCGTTGTTGCCTAGCCGAGAAACAGCTGCTCAATCTCCAGCCAGTCGTTGACTCGTTTGAAGCCTTTGACATTCATGTTGTGAGGTGAGGTGTAGAGAATGCCTTCGCCTTGAAAGCGGCGGAGCTGGCGTGGGTTGTCGTCGATCAGGTAGTCGGCGCGGAGGATGCTCTTGTCGCCGCAGTAGACGATGTGCGAGGCGGGGATGAAGGGAAAGTGTTTTTCTAGCCAGCGATACTTTTGATGGAAGGAGCTGGGGACCTCCATGGCTGCGGTGGCGATGAAGACTTCGTAGTTCATCTGGAGGCGGCGCAGGACTCGTTGCGATTCCGGCATGACGGCGAGGACATCGAAGAAATCTTCGGAGCGGAGCGTGGCTTCGAGGACATCGTGACGGTCGGAGGAGACGACCTCCCAGAGCCACTTGCCGTGGAGATCTTCGATGGTGATCTGCTCGTTGAAGTGCTGGTTGTAGCGCTGGAGATGCTCGCCGAGCGCGTCGGCCATCACCTCATCCATATCTACACAGATTCTTTTCACGGATTTCCTGGTTGCGGGGATTGGTTCAGAGTGAGCGGATGATGGAGGCGGCGATGCTCTCGACGGGGACGGTCTTGCGTTGCGGAGAGTCGCGGGCGGGATCGTAGTAGAGAAGGCGTCCGCAGCTCTCGCAGGTCATCATGGTCGAGTCGTTGTCGCGGTCGCGCAGGTCGTTCCAGCGCTGTGGGCGAAGCATCATCTGGCAAGCCATGCACTTCTGGTTCAGGGCTTCGGCGACTGCGGTGCCCTTGGCTTTGGAGATGCGGTCGTATACGGAGAGTGCGGCTTCGTCGATTTCGGCTCGCTCGGCCTTGCGTTTTTCTTCGACCGCGGCGAGAAGTTGCTTGTCCTGCTCAATGGTTTCGGTTGCGCTGGCGCGTTCGCGCTCGAGTGTGGCTTTGGCGTTGGTGAGGGCTTCGTCGGCCAGGGCTTTTTGAGCGTCGAGGGCTTCGCTGCGCTCCATGCTTTCGAGCTCTGCGTCTTCGAGGCGGCTGATCTCGGATTGCGCGAAGGAGATTTCGTGCTCGAATGCGGTGACCTGTACTGTGGTGGTCGCGAGGTCGAGCTGTTTGCGGATGCGGGCGATCTTGGCCTGATGGTCCTTGATGTCGGACTCCTGGCGGCGGCGCAGAGCTTCTTCTTTGGCGATGAGGTCGAGCACTACAGCGCGCTGGCCTTCGGTGGCTTTGGCCTTTCCTTCGAGCGCAGCGACTTGCTTGGGCAGCGCGGCGATCTCGTCGCGCAGACGCTTGGCTTCGACATCGTGGCTCTGCAGCACAATCAGCTTTTCAAGATCGGGATGCATTGTGTTTCTCTCTTTCCACTTCTTTCGAGAGGATTTTTTCCTCTCGCGCTAAGACAGTCCATCGTGAGACGTCGTATTCTATTGTGCATTCCAAATCCAAAGGATGGGAATATGAGCACAGACAAGAAGGGCGCGGCGTCATCTCCTACTATAGAACTCTATGAGAAGCTCGTCGCGACTACTCCTGAGGTCGAGCGAAAAGGTGACAAGAATCCCTACACTTCGTTGAACGGCAACATGTTTACGCTTCTCCATCAGTCGCAGGTATTGGCGATCAGGCTTCCCGAGGACAAGCGGGAGGCGTTTCTCAAAAAATATAAGACAAAGATCTTTGAAGCATATGGGTCGCCGATGAAGGAGTACGTGGAAGTGCCTGACTCTCTGCTGAAGAAGACGAAGGAGCTTCAGCCGTATTTCAAGATGAGCTACGAGTATGCGAAGACTTTGAAGTCTAAGCCTACTAAGAAGAAGTGACCGCCCGCGCGTCAGGTTTTGCTGACGTTGATGTAGTAGAGGTCAGTGGCGACGTCGAACTGGTCTTTGGTGAGCGGGGTTTGCATGGTTTGCCACTCGGTCGTGGGGTGGATGGTCTGCCAGTTGTCTTTGGTACCGACGCGGATGGGCATGGCGAAGTCCTTTTCGTCAGCCACCCAGCGGTACTGGACGGAGCCGGGCTCGTCGAATTTGAGTTCGAGCGTCGGGATGGCGGTGTGCCAGAGGTACTGGTCGAAAGACGGGGGTTAGGTCCATGCCGGTTTGCTGGTTGAAGTAGGAGATGATGTCCTCGGTCATGATGTTCTGGTATTTGAATTTCTGGTAGAGACCGCGGACCATAGGCCACCATTTGGCGTCGTCGTTGACGATGCTGCGGAGGGTGTTGATGAAGAGAATGCCCTTGAAGTACTGGTCTTGCGAGGGCTCTTTGTTGGTGCCGCGAGTGGTGATGATGGGGCGGTCGTCTTTGACCTTGGACTTGTAGGCGTTGATGTATTTGATTGCGTCGTCGTGGCCGTAGGTGTACTCGACGTAGAGGCTTTCGAGGTAGGTGGTCCAGCCCTCGTGAATCCACATGTCGGATTTGTCGGCGGCGGTGATGGCGTTGCCGAACCACTCGTGTCCGCTCTCGTGGATGATGATGAAGTCGAAGCGCGGACTGATGCCGACGCCGGTCCAGTCGCGGTCGAGATAGCCGTTGGCGAAGTGGTTGCCGTAGGTGACGGCGCTCTGGTGCTCCATGCCGGCGTAGGGGACTTCGACCAGCTTGTAGCCGTCTTTTTTGAAGGGATACTCGCCGAAGTAGTGGTAGTAGGCCTTCGATCATGCCTGGCCCTGGGCGAACTGGCGTTTGGCGCCTTCGAGGTGCTCGGGGAGCACGTAGTAGTCGAGCGAGAGGCCCTGGAACTTGTCGCTGAAGTGGACGTAGTTGCCGATGTTGAGCGAGACGTCGTAGTTGTTGATCGGGTAGTGGACCTGCCAGTCCCAGCGGGTGTAGCCGTCGCCGAGATCTTTTTTGCCGAGGAACTTTCCGTTGGAGACGTCCATGAGGCCATTGGGGACGGCGACGGTGATGTGCATGCCTTCCTGGGGCTTCGTCGCGCCACTGTTCTTTGTTGGGCCACCAGATGTAGGCGCCGTCGCCTTCGCAGGCGGTGTTGATCCAGGGGTGGCCGGAGGGATCGGTCTTGAAGGTGAAGCAGCCGAAGCGGCCGGTCTCGGGCGGGTTGCCGGAGTATTGAACGTCGATGGAGTAGGTGTGGCCTTTGATGAGGGTCGTGGGGAAGTCGACGTAGAAGGTGCCGCCGTCGCGGTCGTACTTCAGGACGGTTGGGCCAAGGGTGACTTTGTCGATCTGGAGGGTCGGATAGAGCTCGAGTTGGATGCGGGTGCCGTCTTCGAGCATTTTGAAGCGGATGGTGTTGGTTCCGGAGATGAACTTCTTCTCCGGGTCGACGCGGAGGTCGAGGTGGTAATAGAGGAGGTCGTTGTTGGCGCGGTAGGGGCCGTAGGAGCCGCGGAGGAGATCCTGGGCGGTGGGTTCGGTGACTGCGGGCTTTATTGGGGGCGGGTTCGGCGGCGTTGTTTGGGCGAAAAGCGTCGCAGCAGAACAGGTTAGAAGCGCCAACGTGCAAAGTGCTTGATTGCGGAGAGCCGAAGTAACCATTATGGCTAGCGTATCGCGAATTTGAGGCGGATTTTTTCTCTGTGAAGCCAGAGGTTGCGCAGTTATGGGCTTTGAAGTGCTCGGGGGGGTGCCCGTATCTGCAACAGAGCCGCCATTTAGAGAGCGGATTTGTCGCGAACTCTCTGAATCCCGGGCTGTATCCCTACAATCGAATTAAGAACTCATGGCAGCGACTACACTCGAACTCCCCGGCACCCAACTTCCCGAGGCCTCTGCGAAGCAAGCCACCGTTGAGCAGCCTTGGCGGCCGCGGATCAATCCGTGGATCGTTGCGATGACGGTTACGCTGGCGACGTTCATGGAAGTGCTGGACTCGTCGATTGCCAACGTGGCGCTGCCGCACATTGCGGGTGGGCTGGGCGCGACGCAGGATGAAGCTACTTGGGTGTTGACGGCGTACCTGGTTGCGAACGCGATTATTCTGCCGGCCGGCGCCTACATGACGACGTTCATTGGGCGCAAGAAGTTCTACATGATCTGCGTGGCGCTGTTCGGGATCAGTTCGGCGATGTGCGGACTGGCGCCGACTCTGCCTCTGCTGGTGTTCTGCCGGATATTGCAGGGGATTGGCGGTGGTGGGCTGGCTCCCTCGGAGCAGGCGATTCTTGCGGATACGTTTCCGCCCGCAAAGCGCGGGCAGGCGTTTGCGATGTATGGGCTGGCGGTGGTGTGCGCGCCGGCGATCGGGCCTACGCTGGGCGGCTACATTACTGACCGGTTTGACTGGCGATGGATCTTTTTCCTGAATGTCCCGGTGTGTCTGCTTTCGCTATTTCTGACTTCGCGCATTGTGGAAGATCCGCCGTGGGTGAAGAAGCAGGTGGCAATCTCGCAGAAGGGTGGCATCAAGCTCGACCTGCTTGGATTTGGTCTGTTGGCTTTGACGTTCGGTTCGCTGGAGTTTGTGCTGGACAAAGGCCAGGAGGATGACTGGTTCTCATCGCACCTGATTACGTTCTTTGCCGTGGCGATGGTAATCGCATTTGTCACGATGATCTGGTGGGAGTTGAGACAGCTTCGCATAGGGCATCGTCCGATCCTGAACCTCACGTTGTTCAAGCGACGTAACTTTTCCATCAGCTTTCTGCTGATGTTTGTGCTTGGCTTCGCGTTGTATGGGACGACGGTGTTGATTCCTCAGTTCGTGCAGACACTGCTTGGGTACACCGCGGAGCTTGCGGGCCTGGTGCTTTCTCCAGCAGGCCTGATGATGATGTGCATGATGCCGATTGTGGGGTTCCTGGTAGGACGCGTGGATCCTCGCAAGCTGATTGGGTATGGCTTCGTGTCGCTGACGGTGGCACTGGTCACGATGCACACGATGGACCTGAACATCAGTTATGGACGGCTGGTGTTTCTGCGTTGCTTCCAGGCTTCGGGACTGGCGTTTCTGTTCATTCCGATTAACACCATCTCTTACATCGGCGTGAAGCAGTCGGAGAACAATGACGTTTCGGGGTTGACGAATCTTGCGCGTAACATTGGCGGGTCTTGCGGCACGGCGTTTATGGCGACGGTGCTGACACGGCGAACTGCGACGCATGAGAACAACATGATCCGCAACCTGACGACGGGGAATCCTGGGTTTGTGAATCAGGTGTCGAAGCTAAAGGGGATGTTCGGCGGTCACAGCAGCGGAAACCCGATGGTGGGGAACGGTTCGCATGCGGCGCAGGCTTATATCTACAACCAGCTGCACCGGCAGGCGGCGATGCTAGGCTATCTCGACGTCATTCAGTACATGAGCATCTTCTGCGCTTGCATGATCCCGCTGCTGTTTTTCATTCCGAGGCCTCCGAAGCACGTTGATCCCTCCGCCGGCCACTAGCGGCTCGCTGAACACACGTAAATCTCTTCTTGACATTGCCCGCTGCAAAGCGGAAGCTCATTGCGTTTCAGGAATCAGCCAATTGCAGCGTCGAACCGCTTTCTGGTTCGAGGCTCCCCCGCTCAAGTGATTCCTCGGCCCTATCTCCCCCGATTTCGCAGTTCTTTGTCCGAGTGTGTTCTGGCGAACGCCGACGGGTTCGCTGGGATTTTCTTTCTGTTAATGAAACAAGAAGTCCAGCCAAGGAGGCTATCAATGAAAAAGCAAGCTTTGTCTGCAGGATTGTGTCTTCTCTTCCTGGGTTCCATGTTTGCGTCTGCTCAGGATGGGATGAGTGGGGTAATGCCGCCGCCTAAGGTACTGCTTATCCAACGGGAGTATCTGAAGCCGGGACGCGGCGGCAGCATGCACGAGAAGACGGAGAGCGCGTTTGTTCGCGCGATGGCGGCGGCCAAATGGCCCACACACTACTTCGGGGCGGACTCGCTCTCAGGTCCATCACGGGCTCTTTTCTTTGTAGGCTATCCCTCGTTCGAGGCGATGGAGAAGGACAATCTGGCGACGGCGAAGAACGCGGCGCTCTCCGGAGGCCTGGACCGTGCAGCAATCGCGGATGGGGATCTGCTCACCGAATACGATTCGGGCGTATATCTCTACCGCGATGATTTGAGTCTTCGTTCTTCAGTGGATATTTCAAAGTTCCGTTACTTTGAGATCATTCACTTCAACGTAAAACCGGGCCACACGAAAGAGTGGGAAGAGATGGTGAAGATGTACCACGACGGCTATGAGAAGGCGGTCCCGAATGCGCAATGGGCCACCTTTCAGAGCGAGTTCGGCCAGAACAACGGCGGAGTCTATCTGGTCTTCATTCCGATGAAGTCTCTTGCTGAGATGGACACCCGGTTCGCCGACGACAAAAAGCTGGGCGACACGATTGGTGAGGCCGGAATGAAGAGGATGGCTGAGTTGGAAGCGGCATGCATTGAGTCGCAGCAGAGCAACCTGTTCCAATTCAACCCGAAGGAGAGCTATCCGCCGGACGAATGGGTGAAGTCGGACTCATTCTGGAAACCGAAGGCGGCAGCTCCGGCAGCTAAACCCGCGCAGTAGGCGCTCTGCGCAACGTCACAAGACGCTCAATTCAAAGTTGAATCGGATCCGGCCCTCTCTTCCTCATGTGATGGAGGGCCGCTCCTCTTAAATGAATCAGGATTTGTAGCAGCTCCACTCAGAGGAACTGGCTGCACTCTTTCTGCAGCCCTCTGTCTGCGCCTGGACGCTGAACAATAAATATTCTCCGACGACCGCACCCAAGTACGGCACACCGGGATCAAAGCGAATAAGAGGTGCAGGTCGAAGAGCGTCAGAGGGCCATCCGCGCGGGATTCTTCCGTAGCCAGGTCAATCGTCGTGCGGCATTCCTCGCCTTTATGGTTTCGTTATGAGTTCTTGACGGACTCGTTATGGCTCCCTGGTTAGGCTCAAAGTATCAGCGTCTTGTGGCTTGGCGGCTCGTTGCGCCAGCCTAGGAAGCTGGAAGGAATGGAGAACAGAAGTGAAAACAATGAAGATGCATTTACGGGTTCCGCCATGTGCTGTCAGGGCGGTCGCTTTTGTGGTGGGGGTTTCGTTGTGCGCAGGAGATTTGCAGGCTCAGACGCAGACACCCAATTTGCAGCAAGCGGTGGAAGGGACTCAGACCGGCCAGGACCTGAAGATCCAGCAGTTGCAGGACAAGTTGGAAGAGATCCAGAAGGAACTGATGGAACTGAAGCAGGCTAACTCGGCCCAGCCGGAGACTCATCACCTCACAACGGGAAAGGCCTCAGTTGCCGCGCCGAGCCTCGCCGAAGCGCAGCCGGAAATTACCGATCCCTCCAGCCCGCACTCAGAGCCGTTCGCCTTTGCCGACTTCACCTGGCTCAACGGCAACGCACGCACAGTGGATACTCCGTATGCGACCAAGTTCTTCACGCCGGAGATTCGTTCGGATGTGAGTTACACCTATGACTTCCACCATCCGCAGGACGACACCATCGTCGGATCGAGCGAGGTCTTTCGGTCCAGCGAGGTCACACTGACTGACCTTGGAATCGGCGGCGACTTCCACTACGGCAATGTACGCGCCCGCGTCTTGACCCAGATCGGTCTTTACGCCACGGCCACGCCGCGCAACGATGCCAGCCCCGCGCGCGGACAGTGGGACCTTGCCGATGCCTATCGTTATGTTGGTGAGGCCAACGCCGGCTACCACTTCAACGTGCAGCACGGCCTCAACGTTGATGCCGGCATCTTCCTTTCGTATGTTGGCTTGTTCTCTTTTTACCAGTTCGACAACTGGGCATATCAGCCGTCGTACGTCTCCTCGAACACACCCTGGTTCTTCAACGGTGTGCGCGTGCAGTGGTATCCAACGGCCAAGTTGAAGATCGAGCCATGGTTCATCAACGGCTGGCAGTCCTACGGCAGGTTCAACAATCGGCCTGGACTCGGCGGACAGATTCTGTGGAGGCCCAACGGCAGGCTGGAGATTCTCGGCAACCAGTACGGCTACGGCGAGGACGCTCTGGGCATACCCGTCGCGCACTCGCTACCACACCGACGACAGCATCCAGTACAAGTACTACCAAGGCACCACGCACTTTATCAGTATGGCCGCAGCCACACTCACCGGTGACGCAGGTTGCGAGAGCGGCGGCGGCGTCAGCTGCCATGGCGATACCAAGGAAGGTCCGAAACAGAGCTTCCTCGGCTTCATGGTCTATAACCGCTTGTGGTTTGATCGCAACAAGTATGCGATGACCATCGGCGGAGGGCGCATCAATAATCCAGGGCGCTATCTTGTGCTGCTGCCACCGATCAATGGAGCGACTGCGGCCTCTGGCACGCCGTACTTCACCGAGAATCCGGGCGACCCGTTCAAGGCGTGGGACACTTCGCTGACGTTTGACTACTTGCCGAGCCAGTACATTACGTACCGGATTGAATATAACCATCGCGCTTCGAACGTCCCGTACTTCGCTGGACCCGGAGGTGTCACACCGCCGGGAGGAAACGCTGGAGCTCTCGGCTCTCTCGTCCCCGGCTGGAATCCAGACCTTCGCAACAGCGAGAATCGGATGACCGGCGCTATTCTTGTGAAGTTCTAAATCGCGGATAAGAGCGGCGAGTCACACCGCCCATCAGCTTGTTAGTGTTGAATATGGAGGTATCCGGGCTTATCGGATATACCGCCTTGGCCCATCTGACAATCAACATCGATTACCGCGACGGGCTTATGAAATTTACCTACGACCCTAACCGCGGCTTCATGCTGCCGCACTAGCGACACAAAATTCGAAGGTCCCAACCAGGTTTAGCCCATCCTTCGCCCAGTGCAAAGGATGGGCTCTTTGTTGCTTACACCGGCTTGGGGTTGCGCTCTTCAAACTGACGCTGGTGCCAGTAGGGATAGGCCAGCGGAACCTCGCTGGCTGCGTCGAGCTTCGCGATCTGCGCCTTGGTTAACTTCCATCCGATGGCGCCGAGGTTCTGCTTCAACTGCTGCTCGTTTCTTGCGCCGACGATGATCGTCGAGACCGTCGGGCGATGGAGCAACCAGTTGAATGCGATCTGCGGCACGGTCTTGCCCGTCTCTTTGGCCACCTCATCGATAGCGTCGACGACCTTGTAGAGATGTTCCTCCGGAACCTGCGGACCTTCCGCAGATGTCTTGTGCAGGCGGCTTTCGGAAGGGATTGGCGAGCCGCGGCGAATCTTTCCGGTGAGGCGTCCCCAGCCGAGCGGCGACCAGACGAGCGTTCCTACCCCCTGATCGAGCCCGAGCGGCATCAACTCCCACTCGAAGTCGCGTCCGACGAGCGAGTAGTAAGCCTGGTGGCCGACGTAGCGTGACCATCCGTAACGGTCGCTAACGCTGAGAGATTTCATGAGATGCCAGCCGGAGAAATTCGAACAGGCGATATAGCGCACTTTGCCTTCGGTGATCAGGTCGTCAAGTGCGCGCAGGGTTTCTTCGACCGGCGAAGTCGCATCGAATGCGTGCAGGTGGTAGATGTCGATGTAGTCGGTGCCGAGGCGTTTCAGCGATGCGTTGGCGGCCTGGATGAGGTGATAGCGCGAGGACCCCACATCATTCGGACCTTTGCCGAGACGAAATGTGGCCTTCGTGGAGATGAGCACGTCTTCGCGCTTGAGGTGGGCGAGCGCCTTGCCGAGGACGATTTCGCTCTGGCCATCCGAGTAGATGTCGGCGGTGTCGAACATGTTCATACCGGCGTCCATGCAGATGTCGACGATCTTTCTCGCTTCGTTGACGTCGTCGGTTGCGCCCCACGCCTTGAAGAATTCAGTGTTGCCGCCGAATGTGCCTGCGCCGAAACAGAGTTCCGGTACCTTCAGGCCTGATTTACCAAGCTGACGATATTCCATACACGCTCCTTGTATGTTTTCTGATGTTCGAGCGCGACGCAGCGGTTCATCTGGTTACAGAAGATTATTTTTCGGTCTTCTTCGGTAGATTGGTGGTGGCGTCGCGCACGATCTTCCACCCGCCGGGCGTCTTCTCAACAACAAGGAGAAAATATCCGTCCGCATTACCGCCGCCGGCTGTTGTCCGTTCGAGATGGTAGTTTCCCGTTACGGTGGCGAAGTGTTCATCGAGCGGTTGCACCTCTAGCCCGGTGAAGCTGAGCGTGCCCATCTTGTCCCTTGTGGAATAACCTTTGCGATAGGTCTCGACCATCTGGTCATAGCCGCGGGAGATCTTTGCGCCCATGAAGAGAATGTCGGGCGAGTTCTTGTATCCGGTGGCGAAGGAGTCCAGGTCGCCGCGGTTCCAGTCGGCGACCTGTCTGTCGAGGACGGCGCGGATGGCTTGCGCCTCGGGTGTGCCACTCTGCGCGTGTAAAGATGGCGACGGTACGAGAGCAAGAGAGATCACCAAGAGTGCAAGAGTACGGAGAGAACTCATCGGACGAAGCTCCTTGAGGATTTCTGTAAGGTGGACTCTCGCAATGGTAGCTGCGCGTGGGCTATTTGCCAACGGGGTCCGGGCAGCGCTTACGCCTCTACTGGTTTGTCCACCTGCGACTGATAGATCTCTTCGACGCGTTCTACGGTGTCGATCTCGCCGACCGGCTTGTCGGTGCGGATGCGCAGGATTCGTGGAAAGCGCAGAGCGAAGCCGCTGGCGTGGCGCCCACTGCGCATGATGTTGTTGAAAGCGACCTCGAGCACCATCAGCGGTTCGACGGTGCGGAAGAAGCCGCGGTCTTCGAGGGTGTGGTCCATCATCCATGCGCTCATCTCGGCGATCTCGGCGTCGGTCAGGCCGGAGTAGGCTTTGCCGACGTTGAGTAGTTCGCCGTCTGCGCCGCGCACGGCGAAGGTGTAGTCGCTCAGAATGCCCGCGCGTTTGCCGTGGCCGAACTCCGCTCCGGTAACGACAACGTCGAGCGTGGCGAGTTCGCGCTTCATCTTAACCCACGCGATGCCACGGCGGCCCGGCTGATAGATGGAGTCGGCGGCCTTTAGCATGACGCCCTCGTTTGCGCGTGCACGTGCTTCGGCATAGGCGCGGTCAATGTCTTCGGTGCTCTCAACGAGGCGCGTCGGCGAGATCATCAGGCGCTCGAGTCCTTCGCTTTCCGGGGCGGCGAACAATACTGTCTGTGCATCGCGGGCGCGCTCATCGATGGTGATCGGCGCGGTGGTACGCTCGACTAGATTTTCGATAACCGTTTCCAAGCGGTTGCGCCGCTCGCGCAGCGGCAACTCCAAAAGCAACTCGCCGCCTGCGTACATCAGGTCGAACGCCATGAAGATGACCGGCACCTGCTGCCGCCATGCGTTCGAGACGCGCTTGCGGCCGATTCGCTGGCCAAGGACCGCGAAAGGCAATGCACGGGCTTGCTCGAAATCCCAGCCGAGAATCTCGCCATCGAAGATCAGTGCCCCATCCTGATCAGGACGCACTTTCGCGAAGGCCTCCTCCAGCTCCGGAAAGCTTTCGGTGACATCGTCGCGGTTGCGCGAGTAAATCGCTACGCGGCTTGGCGCATCTGCGTCTCCACAGTGCACCTGCGCGCGCATCCCGTCGTACTTATCTTCAAGGAACGCTTCGACCGTATGGGCTTTAGGATCTTCCGGCGCTTGCGGGGGGTCGTCTACAGGGTCGACGGCGATCGCGTTACTGATTTTCTTCCGCCTCTTCTCCTTCACCGCTGATGGCTTTGCGGATTTTTCAGTGAACCGATCGACTGCTTCCTCTGGCGTATCCACGGGCGAGGCCAGCATAAATCCGAGCGGATGAAAGAGCCGCATGCGGGCCTCAGCCAGTGTGCCGGCGAATGCACGCTTGACGGCGCCGGCGAGATCGGCCTCAAGCATCACGGCTCTTCGCACAGCCTCGACCGGAGCGTTCGCAGCGACCGCGATGGCCTCTTCGACGAGGCTCTGCTTTACGCCAATGCGCATGTCGCCGAGCATGAGCTTCAGGAGATACTTCGCTTCGAGAGGGGTTGCGCGTCGGAGCAGGTTCTCCACCAGAGACGCCCGGATCGCCGTCGTCTTCGCGGCCGCCATGTTGGCGAAGATATCAGCGACTTCGGCCAGGGTAAGCTCTGATTTTGTTGCTGCGCCGGGCGAGTCGGTCAGAAGGTCGAAGGCGGCGGCGCCCATGTCTCCGTGTTTTCTATAGGCAGCGGTCAGGGCGATGTCGGTCGCCCCACTTGCCGCGAGCAGGGCTTTGCTGAGAAGTGCGCCGCCTGCGTTCAGCTTGCGTGAGTCCGCCTCCGCGAAGGGCGTTCCGGCAAGGTAGAGTGCAAACAACCCAGCGTCGTCGCCCTCCGGTGCATCGGCGTGTACGCGGGAGACGGCAGCCGCGATGGCCGCGCGTTTCCTGAGCTTTCCCGGCTCCCCGGCAAGCTCCTCCGCCAGCTCCGCGACTGAAGAAAACAAAGCCATTGCGCACCAAACCTATCCGCGAGACAGCCCAGGACGATCCTAAACAAGATTCTCCACTAAAAGATGCATTCCGCATCCTCAAGGTCCGCGGTAACATCAGATAAGGTATGAACGCAGTGGCAAATCCGGTGTTTTCCGCCCGCGTGGCCGCCTCCCCGGCGCGTCACGACTTTGCCTAGCTGCGCCCATCCTCGCTGACCCCTCGCATCCGATTCCTTTTACCCTGCCCTTCAGGAGACACGTCATGTTCGACCGCCTCGACCAACTCGAAGCCCGTTACGAAGACCTCGGCCGCCAGATGTCCGACCCCACGCTGGTCCAGGACCAGAAGAAGTTCCAGGCCGTTGCGAAGCAGCACCGCACGATGGAGCCAACCGTCGAGAAGTTTCGCGAGTACCGCAAGATCAAGGAGGGCATCGCCGAAGCCAAGGCTATGCTCGCTGATCCGGATCCCGACGTGAAGGCGATGGCCCAGGAAGAGCTCAACACGCTCGAACCGCGTCTCGGGCCGATTGAAGAGGAACTTAAGGTGCTTCTGCTCCCGAAGGATCCCGAACGACGAGAAAAACGTCATCCTCGAGTTGCGTGCCGGTACCGGCGGCGACGAGGCCGCGCTTTTTGTCGCCGAGGTCTTCCGCATGTATATGCGCTTTGCAGAACAGCACAAGTGGAAGGTCGAGATTTTATCGCAGACCGAGTCCGGCATCGGCCATGGCCTGAAGGACGTCACGGCCATCATCGAAGGGGACAACGTCTACTCGCAGTTGAAGTACGAGTCCGGTGTTCACCGCGTGCAGCGCGTTCCGGCAACCGAAACGCAGGGTCGCGTGCATACTTCGGCTATTACGGTTGCGGTTTTGCCGGAGGCGGAAGAGGTCGACATCAAGGTTGAGGCGAAGGATCTGCGCATCGACACATTCTGCTCGTCGGGCCCGGGCGGACAGTCGGTCAACACAACTTATTCGGCCGTGCGCATCACCCATCTGCCGACGAACACCGTCGTGAGTTGCCAGGATGAGAAGTCGCAGATCAAAAACCGCGAGAAGGCGATGCGCGTGTTGCGGGCGCGGCTCTATGAGGTCGAGGCCGAGCGTATCCACCAGGAGCAGGCAAAGGATCGCAAGCAGCAGATCGGCTCGGGCGACCGCTCGGAGAAGATTCGCACGTACAACTTCCCGCAGAACCGCCTTACGGATCACCGTATCGGGCTGACGAACCACCAGCTCGCCATGGTGATGGAGGGCATGCTGCAGCCCACGATCGATGCGCTGATCGCTCACTATACGGCAGAGAAGTTGAAGGCTGAAACGGCGGCGGCGTGAGGTCATAGAGGAGCGAGGACTTTACCCTTTAGGTACCTCTCTTTGCGTCCGCGAAAAACGACTTCAAAATGTCAAATCAATGGGCTGATACTTTTGTGTGAGTGCTCGATTAGAGTTCTCTAATTAAGTTCGAGGTAGTACCTCGAAGTACGGAAAGACTGCCATGTTCTTGTGGCAATGGGCCATGCGTTGAGCAATTATTTGGCAACTAGCAGCAAGCGATCTAACCATATCCCGGCGCTCGACGGCGTTCGGTTGGTCGCAGTGGCGCTGGTTATTCTGCACCACATTACGAGCGGCTTACACGCGTCTTTCTTTCTTCACCTCCTCGGCATGCAACATGACAACGGCATCGGTCCGCCGCTGTTCTTTGTCCTCTCCGGCACCCTGCTGACCACGGTCATTCTCGACGCACGCAATACGGAGAATCGTTACCGAAACTTTCTTCTACGGCGCGTACTCCGCATCTTCCCGCTGTATTTTGGCTATCTCGGCCTGCTTACATTTGCCACCTGGATTGAGACTGGAAAACTACCGAGCTATCTGTGGGTATTCGCCCTGTTCTCGCAGAATATCTTCGTCTCCTACGCCGGACATACCAGCAGCGTCCTTCACACGTACCATCTGTGGACGATCGCGGTGCAGGACCAGTTCTATCTGATATGGCCGCTTTTGCTGTGGCGATGCAATTCAAATCGCCAGATACGCCTTCTCTGCAGCGCGGGCATCGTGCTCTCGGTCCTCTCGCACGCTGTCCTGCTTTATCCGGGATTCCCAGAGGAATATGCGGTGCGCTCCCTGCCGGCAGTGGCCGGATGCATGTGCCTTGGCGGACTGCTTGCACTAGAAGGTCGGGAAAAAACGATCCTTACACCTATCCTTCTGAAGTCTCTGATCCCCCTTTCGCTTGTCTGCGTGCTTTGGATGTGGCACGGTCTTGTGTTCACGGCCCCGCTTGGTTCGGTTGTGGGCTACCAACTCGTCGCGCTGACGTGTGCTGCGGTCATTGCCTGGGCGCTGCAACCTACCTCGATGATCGCCCGCATCCTGGGCTCGAAGATCTTCGCAACAGGAGGGAAGAAGTATGCCTTCGGGATGTACATGTTCCACCCTTGTCTGCTGAACTTCTTTGGCCTCCTCGGTATCCGCTCGCTGGCTGTTCGACTGGCACTCTTTCTCGCCAGTACCATCGTCATTGCCGGCCTCTCGTATCGCTTCTATGAGAGCCCGTTCCTCCACATGCGGGTCGGTCGCGGAAAGAAGCGTGGTACCGAGGCGACCGCCCCGGTATCGCTTGGCAGTACTTTTGCCAACCCCTCCCTCTCCAACTGATCGATAGCCCTTGGCAGTAAAGGCCTTTGTCGGCGAGAATCCACATTAGCGTTCCTAAAGGGATTCACCCATGATCAGGCAACCTCGCCGTGGATATTACGCTGCACTGCTCTTCGCTCTGCTTGCCGTTCTTCATCTCGTAGCTAAACGAACGGATGCGCAAACGGATGGCACTCCTCCTCCGCCCCTCAACGGCATCGCGCATGTTGCCATTCGGGTGCATGATCTCGCCGCCTCTGTCGCCTTCTACGAAAAGCTCGGCTTTGAGCAGGCTTTCGATCTGCGCAAGAATGATGTGCCCTACGAGTCGTTCATCAAGATCAACGACAACCAGTTCATCGAGCTTTACCCTACGACCGAGCGCGACCCTGCCGTCGGCTTTCTGCATCTTTGTTTCGAAGGTGTGGACCTCAACGCCATCCACGATGACTACGTCACGCGTGGGCTGACTCCGACAGCCGTGCGCAAGGCCGGAGCGGGTAACCTGCTGTTTACACTCGCAGGTCCCGAGCAGCCCAGCGGGCCGCAGAACATCGAGTACACCCAGTACATGCCGGGCTCGCTCCACTCCAACGATCAGGGCAAACATCTCGGCGCCGACCGTGTTGCCGACAAGCTGATCGCCGTTGCGCTCGCGATGAAAGATCCCGCCGCAGCTCGTGATTTTTACATCAACCAGCTCCTCTTCAAGCCGATCGCGCGCGACCAAATGGATCTGCACATGCCCGGAGGGTCGGGCGAGGAGGTTGAGATTGTGGCTGCCGCTTCGCTCGGCACAAAGGCTCGACTGACACTGGAGGCCGCCAACCTAAGCAGGGCCGCGCGATACCTTCACAAAGAAGGGGTCGATGCTGTGAAGAATGGAGAGACGCTGACCATCAAGGACCCTGATGGCAACATTCTCATTCTTGAGCACCGCTAACTGATGAATCTCCGACAAGCTCTTACTGCTGCCGCCGCGCAACTGGCAGCGGATCCGCACCTTCGCGGCAATGCCAGGCGCGACGCGGAAATTCTTCTGCTCGGTCAACTCGGCATCAGCCATGCGCAGCTTTTGGCGAACCCTGACCGTGAATTCACTGAAAAAGAGAAATTTATCTTCTCGCAGAACATCCACCGCCGACTCGCCAACGAACCCATTCAATACATCCTCGGCAAGCAGGAGTTCTACGGCCTCGACTTCCGCGTCACCTCCGCTGTCCTGATTCCCCGCCCGGAGACTGAACATCTGGTGGAGGCGGTGTTGCAGTTGCTCCCGCGAGATCGACCACTGGAGATTCTCGATGTCGGTACAGGATCAGGCATACTCGCAGTCACGCTCGCTTACCATCTCCCCCACGCCGTCATCACCGCGGTCGATATCTCGGTCGACGCCATCGCCGTCGCAAGAAAAAACGCAGAGACGCACCACGTCGTCGACCGCATACGCTTCGTCGTCTCCGACCTTTTGTCCACACTAGAACCCAAACTGGAACGTTTCGACGCCATCGTCAGCAACCCACCCTACGTGGCCGAGACAGACCGAGCCAGCCTCTCACCGGAGGTCCGCGACTACGAACCAGCCACTGCGCTCTTCGCTGGCGAAACCGGGCTAGACATCTACCGCCGCCTCATCCCCGAAGCGCGCAACGCACTCAAACCAAATGGCCTGCTGGCGCTCGAGATAGGTCAGGGCCAGCGGGACGAGATTGCCGGGTTGCTCCGCGATTGGCATGACGTGTCCTTTCTCAACGACCTGCAACAGATACCACGGGTTGCCCTGGCGCGGAGGCCCTCCAGGCCAGCAACGCGGTAAAATCCTTCTGCATCTCTACTGAAACCCTGCGAAGGTCTGTTCGTATAACAGTTGGAGCCTGCATGAAAAACCCTGGACTACAGGATCATCTTTACTCGCTTGAGGAGCGTCTTCTCCACCCAGACCGGGAGGCGGACCGCACCACGCTGGTCCCTCTCTTTGCCGAAGAGTTCAAAGAGTTCTGCGCCTCCGGTCGCGTCTTCAACCGGCAGCAGACCATCGAAGTTCTGCTCCGTAGCGAAGCTCGAGCGGCGACCATCCACTATTTTTACGTTGAACAGCTGGCCGAGCACGTTGCTCTGGCAACATACCGCACCTCCACTGCGATGACTGTGTCTCATCGCTCGTCGCTATGGATCTTCCGGGATGATCGCTGGCAGCTCTTCTTTCATCAGGGCACTGTCGCAGCCTGAAGTCAGCTGATCTCAGTCACGAATCTCGCCGCTCCGGCCTGCCATCTTTCTCCCATGTGCGTTCGCGACCATCTGGATCGCGGCGAGGATCCTTGCGCTCCTCTTCCCACTTCCGCCGCTCCTCTTGCTCCTTGCGCTCTTCGCGTCCGTCGCTCATCGCGCGCTCCTTTCTTCTTCGGGTGATCCGCGCGCCCTGCGCTCAACCCCATACGGTTCACGCCGAAGCCACTACTTCTTTTCCTCGTGATACTCCTGCTCCGTGTTGATCTCCCACAACGCGGCCTTGTCCACATGCCCGGCGACGATACCATCGACCACCGTCATCGCGGTAAGCATGCTGTGGTCCTGATTGTTGTACTTGTGCATTCCATTCCTGCCCACCAGGAACAGATTTTCAAATCCGTCGGTGAAATCGCGCAGCTCGTCGAACCGGTTATAGGTCCCGAAGTAAGCCGGATAGGTCTTCGGCACGCGAACTACATGACCATCCGAGACATCCTCCGCGTTGAGAATTCCGATCTTTGCTACCTCCGCGATGGCGAACTTTTTCAACTCCTCGTCCGGCATCTTCCACAGGTCGTCCGTGTCATAGCAGAAATATTCAAGCCCAATCCATACCTTCGTAGGGTCGGCCACAAGATAGGGACTCCAGTTATTGAATATTTGTAACCGTCCAAGTAACACATCCGGCTCCTGCACATAAATCCACGTATCCTTCAAGAGTCCGCCATCTGGCTCTTTCACCTTGAGCCGGTCCGCTAACAACCCCACTGTAATGAAGTCGCGATACTGCAGCCCCTCACTCACCTCGCGCACATTCTCCGGCACCGGCGCGTCCATCGCCTCAACCAATTCGCGCATCGGCATGGTGGAGAAGAAGTAGTCTCCGGCAAATGTCCGCCGCTCGCCACTGTCGTTCACCGCATCTACCGAAACCACTTGCTTCGCACCGCCCTCTTCCGAGCAGTGAATCCGGACGACCTTCCACCCCATGTGGATCTCACCGCCGCGGTCGCGAATCTGGTCCGCCACATGTTCCCACAACTGTCCCGGCCCGAACTTCGGATACATGAATCGCTCAATCAGACTCGTATCCGTGCCCTTCTGCGCGAGATCGCCCGAGCCCTTGGGCTTGCCGCTGAATGCCTTCTTCAGAAAATGCTTCACCGCAGTTGTCAGACTTAGTCCCTTGATTCGCTGCGCTCCCCACTCTGCCGAGATCTCGTTGCACGGCGTTCCCCACACCTTCTCGGTATAGCTCTTGAAGAACGTCAGATAGAGTTGCCGGCCAAAACGGTTAATCAGAAAGTCCTCAAGGCTCCTCTCAGGTGCAATCTGACTCATGTGCGATTTCAGATAGCTCGTGCCAACCTTGAACGTTCTCACCAGGCCAAGATTCTTCAGCGTCGTCGCCGTCAGAGTAATCGGATAATCAAAGAACTTGCGGAGATAGTAGATCCTGCTCTTGCGCGGGCGAATCAGCATCACCAGATCAGGATCATGCGGCGCCACTTCCACCAGCACGTCGGCCTCCTCTGGTTCTTCAACCTCCGTCTCCTCTGCGGCATGCGGATCGATCGGTCCGGCGCCGCGAAGCACTGGCTCCTGTTCAAGATGCGCGGGCACAGCAACCACGCGCTTTTTGCCCTGATAACTGATCTCCGGCGCATCCCCGGTCTCCGACCCCGCATCACCGACATCCGGCGGCATCAGGTCGACCCACCACTGCATGACTCGGTCGCTCTTGGAGAAGAACCGGTGGCCTCCAATATCCATCCGGTAGCCCTTGTATTTGATCGTCCGCGAGATCCCGCCGATCTCCTGACTCGCCTCCAGAATAATCGGCACCACATCGGTGCGGCGGAGCAACTCCAGCCCAGCGGTCAATCCAGCCGGCCCCGCCCCGATAATTACGGCTCTCTTCCGCACATCAACACCCGGGGCCTAAGCTGGGCCCCGCTCTCTCTTCAAACTCTTTGTCACAAACAGCAGCTATTGAAACCGCACCTTCACCAGATCATCGCCAAAGGCCTGTCCCATCGGTTCCACGTGAGAGGCTTCCTGCCGGAACGCGTCATCCGTCCAACTCCAACCGGAGTGGCCCGTCGCAAATATGTGGTCGCCCGGCACTCTTCGCAGGTCGTCATAAGAACTTATCGGCTGATCGCTGAATTTCTTCGTATGCACTGCCGTCAGATACATCGTGTCATGCTGCTGACGGCTCATCTCCTCATCGAGCGAATAAACGAGCACCAACCGCGAACGAAGATCCGGATCCGGCTCATACAAACTCGCAACTTCCCACTTGCCGAGATCCTGAAAGTAGATGTTGCGGTCCGCCGAAGCATCCACAGCCGCTTTCAACTCCGGCGACAGGGTCAGCTCCGCCATCGTCTGCCGGCTGGCCGCCGCGGCCTCCCGTATCCTGACCCCATTCGCCACCACGATACCCAACAGCATCGCTGTCATCACACCGTAGAACACAGTCGTTCGCCGCAACATCGCAGCCGCCGCAATCGCGATCAGCGTACTAATCCCAACAATGGCTCCTATCGAGTGCCGCACCTCGAGAGCGTGGGTGACCACCCGCCCCAGCACAAAAGCGAACACCGGCATCAGCACCAGAAGCATGATCAGGGAACCTTCAGCCGCAGGCACGGCAACCGTACCACGCTGTAATGCGCGCACGCATGCCCACGCGACCGTTGCTCCGGCAAGCAGGATCAGCAGCATCATCGCGCTCTGCACGACCTTCGGGTACGTGGTGTAATCCAATATCATCTGACGGTAAGGCTGCGTCATCATGTGCGCCGATATCTCTGCGGCGTAATAGTGCTTTTTGAACTCGCTCGAAGCTTTGATGTACGGCACTGTCGCAGCCAGCGAGGCCATCCCCACTCCAATTGCGGCCAGCATCGGCCCGTCCAATCTCCGCCGCGTAATCGTTCGCACCAGTTCCGCTCCGCAGATCGGAACGAGCAACAGGATTCCGTAAAAGTGAACGTTTAGCGTGACGATCAGCGCAACCGCAAGCCCAACGAGAGGCCAAGGTCTCGGCAAACCCTCATCGCCCCTTCTCGAGGCCATCTGCCAGCACAACGCCGCCATCGCATACGATCCCAACAGTACGCCATACGGTCTTCCTTCGGCCGAATAATACATCGTCCAGGTCAGCGCCGGAATCGCCATCGCCAATAACCCCGCGCGACGTCCAGCCAGATTGCGCACAAAGAAATACAGGCAGAACTGCATCAGCAGAAAGCCGGTCAGCGAAGGCAGCCGCAACGCAAACGCCGTCGGCCCAAACACCCCCATCGCCGCATGGGACAGCACATGGTAAAGCGGAGCCTCGAGCGATATCGGATACATCCGCTGGATCCGTATCACCTCGCCCAGCGTCGCAACCCGGTCTGTTTGAAAGCTGAATATCTCATCCTGCCAGAGCAGTTTGTTCAGTGACCAGGTCACCGACATCACCGCCGTCAGCAGCAGAATCACCCATCCCAGCCAGGGAAGTCCTGCGATTCCTGTTCCAGCCTCATCCCTCGCACCCACCGGCGCCTCATCGAGCCTGGTCGTCATCGTGGAGTCATTCTACACATACAAGAGCCGAGGAAGACTGCGGAAGCGTAGGCCGGAAGAAGTTCTCCAGCCGCGGTAGACGGATGAACAAGAGCAGCACCATCACCACCACCGTTCCAGTAAACGCGCCCATCAGCGCCGGCTCGCGATACAGTTTTTCCGGGTTCTGCACGGAGCTCGCCGGCTTGAACGCAAGTTTGAAATAGATCGCCATCACCACTGCCACCAGAGGGAACGCCAGAATCAATTCAACCCGGTAACGAATGATGAACGCCCCAAAAAACAACATCGCAGTCGAAGCGTAAAACACCACAGACACTAGTAACGACTCCGGCGTATATCGCTTGAACGACGCCCGGTAAGCCCCGGCAACCGACCGGTCGCCAATCTCCGAGAGCTCGCTGAACCGCTTCAGCGCCATGAAGTAGCACCCGATCATCCAGTACGACACCAGCAGAGACACAGGAGGTATCAACACGCTAGTTACCGCGTACCACCCCAGCAGCATTCGCAGCGGATTGTTGATCGACTCCGTCAGCACATCCAGATAGGGAACATCCTTCGTCCGCGCCGGAGGAATGTTATAAAAACATCCCATCACCCAGAGAAACGCTGCAGTCAGTGCAAACAATTTCCCGACAACAAGACCGATGGCAACTCCCGCTACCATCATCAGAATCCACTGCACATACGCGACGCTCGTCACTACATGCCCACGCGCAGCTGCACGGTTCTTCTTCGTCGGATGCAACCGGTCAAACGGCGCATCCAGCACCTCGTTGAGCACGTAGTTGCTGCACGCCACCAGGGTGATCGAGACAAACGCCAGCAGCAGTCTCCATACCAACGCCCTGTTCATCAGCGTGGGGTCGACGCTCAGCGGAATGATGATCCCCGGCAAAACAAACAAATTCTTGATGGAATGGTCCAGACGCGCAATCGCAAAATGGGCGCTGATCCGCTCCTTCCAGGTGATGGTCCCAGGCATTCCTTGTGTCATTTGAATCGAACGCACTTCCTCTGCTTCGAATTGCTTCCGTCTAGCCGAATGATACACGCGCGCGATGACAAAATTTTCAAACGCAAGATTACGAAGGATATAGCTCGCGCAAAAAAATGGAGGACGAAATTTTTCGCCCTCCATCTCTCTCTCGATCGAAAACGGTTATGCCACGACAGCCTCGCGTCCTGCCACTTCAAACTCGAGACCCTTCTTGCCAGCCGTCACAACAACGTGATCACCATGCAGCACGCTGCCGTCAAGGATCTTCACTGCAAGCGGATCCTGCACTAGCCGCTGGATCGCCCGCTTCAAAGGTCGCGCTCCGTATGCCCGGTCATAGCCCGCTTTGAAGATCGCCTGTCGCGCGCTGTCGGTCATCTCAAGCGTAATCTTTCGATCCGCCAGCATGATCTCCAGGTCCTTCAGCCGCAAATCGACGATGTGGGCCAACTGCTCATCGCCCAGCGGACGGAAGACCACTAGATCATCCACGCGATTGAGGAACTCCGGCTTGAAGTGCTTGCGCAGTTCATCCATCACGCGGGCCTTCGCCTCTTCAAAGCCCTCCTCGCCCTGAGCCCAGGCGGTCGACAACTGCGCAGCGCCGACATTCGAAGTCATAATCAGAACCGTGTTCTTGAAGTCCACCGTCCTGCCCTTCGAGTCCGTCAGCCGCCCATCATCGAGAACCTGCAGCAACACATTGAACACATCCGGATGCGCCTTCTCGATCTCGTCGAACAGCACAACCGCGTACGGCCGACGCCGCACAGCCTCGGTCAACTGACCGCCCTCGTCGTAGCCAACATATCCCGGAGGCGCACCAATCAACCGCGCCACCGCATGCTTCTCCATGTACTCGCTCATATCGATACGAACCATGGCCGCCTCATCATCAAAAAGAAATTCGGCGAGCGCACGCGCAGTCTCAGTCTTACCGACACCTGTAGGCCCCAGGAAGATAAACGAACCAATTGGCCGCTTCGGATCGCTCAGCCCCGCGCGCGAGCGGCGAATCGCATTCGCGACTGCACTCAGAGCCTCGTCCTGCCCAATCACGCGCTCGCGCAGACGATCCTCCATCTGCACCAGCTTCTGCATCTCGCCTTCGAGCATCTTCGAAACGGGAATCCCCGTCCACTTCGAAACGATCGCGGCGATATCCTCCTCATCGACCTCTTCCTTCAGCATCCGCGTCGGCTTCCGAGCAACACCGCTCTTCATCTCGTCCGCCGCCTCGCGGACCGCCGCATCCTGTTCAGCGGTCAAATCACGCAGCTCAATCTCCAGCTTCGGAATCTCCCCATACTGCAGCTCCGCGGCACGCTGCAGATTGCCCTTGCGCGTCTCCTCCTGCATCTGAAACCGCAACGCCTCCAGCTTCTCTTTCAACTCCGCAATCCTGCCAATCGCGCCGCGCTCCTTCTGCCAGCGCGCCCGCAGAGCCGCCGATTTCTCCTTGATCTCAGCAAGCTCGCGTTCCACAGCCTCCAGACGTTCCTTCGAAGTCGCGTCTTTCTCCCGTTTCAACGCCGCCCGTTCGATCTCCAGCGAGGTCGCCCTCCGCTCAAGATCATCAATCTCCACCGGCACGGATCCAATCTGGATCGCCAGCGCAGCAGCCGCCTCATCCACAAGATCGATCGCCTTATCCGGCAAAAACCGATCGCTGATGTAGCGATGCGAGAGCGTCGCCGCCGCCACAATCGCCGAATCCTTAATCCGGACCTTGTGGTGCGCCTCGTACTTCTCCTTCAGCCCACGCAGAATTGCAACCGTGTCTTCAACATTCGGCTCGCCAACAAACACAATCTGGAATCGCCGTTCCAGCGCCGCATCCTTTTCAATGTACTTGCGATATTCATTCAGTGTCGTAGCGCCAATCGCACGCAGCGCACCCCGCGCCAGCGCCGGCTTCAGCATGTTGCTCGCATCCAGCGATCCCTCGGCAGCCCCCGCGCCAACCAGAGTATGTAACTCATCGATGAACAAAATAATCTCGCCGTTCGACTCCTCGATCTCCTTCAGCACCGCCTTCAACCGATCCTCAAACTCGCCACGAAACTTCGCGCCCGCAATCATCGCGCCCAGATCCAGCGAGCAGACGCGCTTGTTCTTCAGAATCTCCGGCACATCGCCAAGGAAAATCCTCCGCGCCAGCCCCTCCACAATCGCCGTCTTACCCACGCCCGGCTCGCCGATCAGCACCGGATTATTCTTTGTCCGCCGCGACAGCACCTGAACGACACGGCGAATCTCTTCATCGCGCCCGATCACTGGATCAAGCTTCCCGCGACGCGCCAGATCCGTCAGGTCCTTGGCATACTTCTCCAGCGCCTGAAACTTGCCCTCAGGATTCTGGTCGGTCACACGCTGCGAACCGCGCACTGCGCTCAGCGCCTTCAGAATCGCCTCATGAGTCGCGCCCGAACGCCGCCAGCGCGGTCTGCACCGCATCGCCCTTCGCTCGCGACAGAGCCAGCAGAAGGTGCTCCGTCGATACGTAGTCATCCTTAAAGCTCTCCGCCTCTTTGAACCCCTGTTCCAGAACCTTCTGCAGAGCAGCGCTCATCCCCGGCTGAGCCCCGCCCTGCACCTTCGGCAGCTTCGCAATCGCCGCGTTCACCCCCGAAAGCAACTGCTCCACCGGCACCCCCACCTTCTCGAGCACCGGGATCACCACTCCCTCGCGGTCCTCCAGCAAAGCCGCCATCAGGTGCAGTGGCAGCACCTCAGGATTGCCATTCTCCGCGGCATGTCCGCTGGCAGCCTGGACCGCCTCCTGCGATTTCACCGTCAATTTATCCCACTTGATCGCCATTCCGGTCTCTCCTTACTGAATTGCCAGTCGTAACCCTCATTTGACGCATGAAGAAGCAGCACGATGCATAAATATGACAACAACTCACTCATATTTAAACGTAAGCCCCATTCCAACCCGCCAAAACCCGGAGGGCCGCAAGAAACCCACTCGCCGCCCCAGCCAAAACTGCGTTCCGAACCCGCTTTCACGATACTCTCAGACGAGTCCCCCCTTCCACTATGGACGCTGCCGAACCCAACGCCCTCTCAAGCGCCATGCTCCTTGCCGCCACCGGCGGTATGCTCGACGCCATCGCCTTCCTCAACCACGGCCATGTCTTCGTTAACGCCATGAGCGGCAACGTCATCTTCCTCGCCATCGCCTTCATCGGTCGTGACTGGAACGAGATCATCCCTCATTTCATGCCTCTCGTCGGCTTCTTCGCCGGCGTCTTGACCTCGAGATATCTGCGCACGCACCTTGGCAGCCGTTCCGCGCAGCTTGGCCTGGGACTGGAGATCGTGGCCATCTTTCTCTTTGGCTGGCTCCCCGGCAGCTTCCCTGAGATAGCATTCACAGGCATCCTCGCCTACGTTGCCGCCTTCCAGACCGCCAGCTTCCGCCGCGTCGATCGCTTCGCCTTCAACTCCACTTTCATCACCGGCAATCTCCGCGATGTCGCCGAAGGCCTCCACGACGCCTTCGATTCTCACGGCACCCCCGAGACCCGTGAAAGAGGTCGCTCCGAGGCATGTGCACTCGGCCTTATCTGCCTCTGCTTTTTCGCAGGAGCCGTCTTCGGCGCGTGGGCCGGACCCCGCTTTGCCAACCACTCTCTCTGGTTCGCCGAACCCCTCCTGATCGCCGTCGCCGTGCCCGTCTTCCGCCATCGCCCCTGACGCGAAAGTCGTATCGTTTCAGCTAAAGCTAACTGTTACTCTTGCATCACTTGCCGCCCTCAGGAGTCCTTTTGCTCCGCCCCTTCGCTCTCTGCCTGGCCACACTCTCCAGCTTCGCCCTTCTGGCAGGCTGCGGAGCGCTCCAGCAACCGCCTGCGACCGCAACCACCGTCGTCACGACTCCAACCTCTCCCGGCCCTTCGACCACCCCAGGCTCCCCGATCCTCGGCAACGTCCACGGCGGCCAGCAACCCGTCACCGGAGCCCACATTTATCTCTTCGGCGCCAGTTCCAGCGGCTATGGAACCCCCAGCACTTCCATGCTGAACCCCACTCAGCCCGGCGTCTTCACCGACGCCACCGGCAACTACGTCCTCACCGACTCGAATGGCGGCTTCAGTATCTCCGGAGACTATACCTGCACCCAGGGACAGCAGGTCTACATCCTCGCAACCGGCGGCAACCCCGGCCTGCCTCAGGGCCAGACCAACCCCGCCCTCGTCCTCATGGCCGCCATCGGAGCCTGCCCCGAAGGACAGACAAACTTCGCCGGCACCGTCCCCTTCGTCTACATCAACGAGGTCTCCACCGTAGCCGCGGCCTATGCGCTCTCCGGATTCATGACCGACGGCACCCACGTCAGCTCTGCCGCAACTCCCGGAGCCCTCCACGGGATCGCCAACGCCTTCCTCACCATCACCAACCTCGTCGACCTGGGCAGCGGCATCGCCTTCAGCCAAAGCGTCGAGGGCAACGGCGACGTCCCGCAAGCCGAAATCAACTCCCTCGCCAACCTCCTCGTCACCTGCGTAAACTCCGACGGCGCCGCCGACTGCGCCCCTCTCTTCTCCGCCGCGCCTGCCCTTGACGGAACCCTACCCACCAACACCCTCACCGCGATTCTCAACATTGCCCACAACCCCGGAGCCAACGCCGAAGCCCTCTTTGCCGCCAGCCTCATGACCGCTCCCTTCCAACCCGCACTGACCGCCGCACCCAACGACTGGTCCCTCGCCCTTACCTTCTACGCCGACAACATGGCCGGCCCCTACTTCCCCGCCATCGACTCCATCGGCAACATCTGGATCCCCGACTACGCAAACTCGCAGCTCACCGTCCTCGGTCCCACCGGCAACATCCTCTCCGGTATCACCGGCGGAGGCCTCAACCTCCCCTACGCCATAGCCATCGACTCCTCCGACAACGCATGGATCACCAACTTCGGCCCCCCCGGAACCTCCACCGTCTCGAAGTTCTCCCCCACCGGCATCGCGCTCACCAGCAAACCCTACACCTGCTCCTCAGCCTGCTTTTTCCCAGCGTTCGACTTGAACCAGAACCTCTGGCTCTCCGGCTCCAACCGCACCACGGTCCTCGCGCCCAGCGGATCCGGCATCAAAGAATTCGTCACCAGCGCCTATGACTCCGGCATAGCCATCAACAGCGCCGGCACCGCGTGGACCATCGGCCAACCCCGCAGCCTCTATCGCTTCAATCTCTCCGGACCTCTCTCGCCAGTATCTGAATTCACCACCGTCGCCTCGGGCTCAGAACTCACGCCGCTAGCCATCGACTCCGCCGACAACGTCTGGTACGTCAGCAACAAGAACAACGCCATCGGCGTATCCGATAAGACCGGCACCATTCTCTCCTCGCTCACCGGCTACACCGGCGGAGGCCTCCAGGGCCCCGCCCAGATCGCCATCGACGGCGGAAACCGCGTCTGGGTCGCCAACCGCGACGGCAACTCACTCTCCGCCTTCACCAGCAACGGCAAAGCCATCTCCCCCACTACGGGCTATCAGGCCGCAGGCCTCAGCAACCCACGCGGCCTCGCCATCGACGCCTCCGGCAACGCATGGCTCACCAACTTCACCTACAACTCCATCACCGAATTCATCGGCATAGCCACCCCCACCGCCACGCCCATCACCCCCACCAACCACGGCCAGCGCCCCTAGCCCTCAAACACCCTGCAATCCAAAGAGCTGGGTGGGTTGCCCGTACAATTGTGGGTTGCCGTTGCCTTCGCTCTTGCTTGCTCTTGCCAATCTCAACATCATTGAAAACTCCCGTCGTCTCGACCGGAGCAACAGACAGTGTCATCGTCTGTTGCGTAGTGGAGAAGCCTGCCCTGAGCGAAGTCGAATGGGACCCCCGCATTTTGTCTTTGCCTTCGCTCTTGCTTGCTCTTTCCAATTTCAACATCATTGAAAACTCCCGTCATCTCGACCGGAGCAACAGACAGTGTCATCGTCTGTTGCGTAGTGGAGAAGCCTGCCCTGAGCGAAGTCGAATGGGACCCCCGCATTTTGTCTTTGCCTTCGCTCTTGCTTGCTCTTTCCAATTTCAACATCATTGAAAACTCCCGTCATCTCGACCGGAGCAACAGACAGTGTCATCGTCTGTTGCGTAGTGGAGAGACCCCCGCATTTTGTCTTTGTCGTTGCTGTTGTTTTCGCCGTTGCCCCGTCTAACATCACCAAAAAAAATGGGGAGGGCCAAAGCCCTCCCCCCGCTCACGCTTCAAGCCCAACCTTACTTGGCCGGCTGCGCTTCAACCTGCTTGCTGGAGCCAACCTGCACCTTGATCTGCTTCGGCTGAGCCTCGGCCTTCTTCGCCAGAGAAATCGTCAGCACGCCAGCATCCGCCGTAGCAGAGACGCTGTTGCTGTCGACCGTCTGGGGCAGAGTAAAGCTGCGCACAAAAGTCCCAAACCGCCGCTCGATCCGGTGGAAGTTCTCCGCCTTCTCGTTCGACTCGAACTTGCGCTCGCCTTTAATCACCAGCGTCTGGTTCTCAAGCTTGATATCGACATCCTCCGGCTTCACGCCAGGGATTTCGAGCTTCAAAACCAACTTATCGGCATCCTCATAGACATCCACCGCCGGAACAAAGCCGGCATTCGAAATCGAACTCTCCCCAGCAAAGTCATTGAAGATCGAGTTCAGACGCTTCTGCAATCCAGCCACATCCTCAAACGGAGTACGCATCGGAACAAACCGGGTCATTGTCGCCATAAAACTACCTCCTTCACATCAAATCTGAAATTTTCAGGGGCATTCGGCACCCTGCACTTATTATGACGCAACATGATGGAAAAAGTTGCATAAAATATGCGCGCATTACGCTCACATCTTATGTTTAGAGTATCTAGTTGAAAATAAATGGGTATTATCCCCGAAAACAAAAAGGGCCGCCATTACGCGACCCTTTCTCTGCCGGAAAAAACCGTTCCCCACCCTATTTTCCGCCGTCGGTCCCCCGGATAAACGCCGCCACGTCCGCATGGAACTGCTTCAGCACATCCTCATTCACATAAACCATGTGCCCGCTTGGATAGTAGTGGTAGCTGATATTCGCCTGCAGCTTATCCGGAATCGGCAGGTGATGCATCTCGTACATCCCCTCGAAGAACGGCGTCGCCAGATCGTAGTACCCTCCCGCCAGCATCACCTTCATCTTCGGGTTCGACTTCATCGTGAACGCCAGATCCGGCATCACATTCGTCCCACCCTCCTGCTGAGCCGCCGGAGACCCTCCCGGAGCCTGATGCCGCAGATCCCACTCGAACTCCGCATCCTCATACGCACCCGGCTTGTACGTCAGATCGGTCCCATACTTCAGATCCTTGCGCAGATAGTCGTTGATCGCCGACGTATAGGCCGACGAGATCGCATTGCTCTGCGGGTCATACTCCGCATCCGAACTCAGCGGATCAAGATCCGGCCCTTTGTACCGCGAATCCAACCTGCCCGTCGTCGTGTCATCCGTCAGTTGCAGTTGCTTGCTGAACGCCGGGCCACTCACCCGCAGATTCGCTCGCAGCAGATAATCCACCGGCAGCCCCGTATACTGATGCAACTTCTCCGCCACCGCCTGCTTCTTCGCCGCCGGCAGCTCCGACCCCTGCAACAGCGCGCTCATGTAATCGCCCAGCGCGTACTGCTCCACCTCAGCCAGAAACGGCTCCAGCGCCGCCGGCTGCGTCGGCAGTTTGTGATGATAAAACGCAGTCGCGGCGAACGTCGGCAACCCCAGCGCATACGCCTGATCAACGCCCGGATTCCACTTCGGCGAATCAATGCTGTTATCGAAGCTCAGAATCTGCGAGAGCAGCACAATCCCGTTCAGATCGACATTGTGCAAAGCCGCGCTCAGCACCGCGCTCCGCGGAGTTCCATAGCTCTCCCCAAACAGATACTTCGGCGAATTCCACCGGTCATACTTCGTCAGAAACCGCCGGATGAACCGCTCAAACGCATGCGCATCCTGGTCCACCCCCCAGAAAGCCTTGTCCTTATCCTTACCCATAATCCGGCTGAACCCCGTCCCCGGAGCATCGATAAACACCAGATCAGTCACATCCAGCAAACTGAAATCGTTATTCACGATCTTGTACGGCGCACCCTCATCATGCTGCGCATCCGTCGTCACCACCCGCCGCGGCCCAAACGACCCCATATGCAGCCACATCGTCGCCGACCCCGGCCCGCCGTTATACAAAAACATCACCGGCCGCCCCGGTCCCGCGTCTTTCTTGAAATACGCCACATAAAACATCCGCGCCGTAGCCGGAGCCTCATCCGGCTTCTCCGGATCCACCGGCTTCTCGCCCGTCCCCGGCAGCATCTTGCCATCCAGCCCGATCATCGCGTCCTGCCCATCCGTCGACCCCACCGTCAACGTCCCCGCCACCGCCTTATACGCAATCGCCTGCCCACCCACCGTCACCGAACCATCCGTCGTCGAATCCCCCGGCAACTCCGCCTCCGCCGCAGCAGGAGTCCCCTTCACCACCACCTTCTCATCCTTCTTCTTGTCGTCAGCCTTCTTCTCCTGCGCCCACCCCGAAGAGACCAGCAAAGCCACTCCACACACACCAATCCACAAGCGATTCCTCAACATCCAGGCACACTCCTTTAATCTCTTAGCTGAATTGAAGTATATCCATCACGTACTCATATTTGCTCCTGCAGAGGCCAACTTGACTCCACAAAAAAGGGCTCCGGATTTTCTCCGGAACCCTTTCTGCAGCACCTTCAAAACCGGACGACTAAGCGTTGTTATGCGAAGACCGTCGCCACCTTCTCTGCACCAGCAACTGCCATTCCGGGCAATCCGGTCACCAGCAACACCAGACTCTCCGGCTCCGGAACCGTGCTGGCCTTTGAAGCGACGTTCACCTGCAAATCGACCGTGCCCAGCGTGTCCAACGCAGCATATCCGCGCCTCCCAGAATCTCGAACGAACCTGTATACGAACCCGCGGCTAAATTCGAAGGCAGCGCAATCGAAAACAGGGTCCCCGAGAAACTATGCCCTGGATCCAGGCTCAACGGGAAAAATCGTTCAAGAATCCGCTGTCGTCCAGGGTCAGCGGAGAAGACACGTCGAAGCTGTCTCCATTCAGGAACACCGTACTCGCCATTCGTGTCAGGCGCCGACACCGTCGCAACGAACGAAACCGTCGATCCCGCCGTTCCCGACTGTGCCGGAGCGTTCAGACTCAGCCCGATCGTGTCGGCAAACGTCCGAGAGGAGAGCAGCAAAGTCGCCGCCAGGGCAAACAGAAGCAAACATCGAGAGGGTGCGTACAGCCTTTTTCATCATGGTCGATTTCCTTAGGATCCCAAATTTTGTTATGACTCAAATCGTAAAACTAGAAGCGAATAGCCGAGCGACTAGGGCAGCCTCACTCGTAAGTTGCCTCCAAACGTCGCGCCGGTATACGTACCCGAGAGCCCTTGCCACCGAGGCAGCGCCCGATACCCCCGCCGTAGCAGGGAAGGTCACCACCACCGAAGCTGAGCCGCCCGGCGCAATATTGCCGATCGTCTGCGGAATCACCGAGCCGCTTGCACCGCCCAGCGTCGCTCCGGTCAACTGCACCGCCTGCGCCGTTCCAGTTCCGCTGTTTTTCACCGTTACCACCGCCTGGTAGCCGCCGGAAACCTTGCTCAGCACAGAGGTCGTCACCAATTGCACCGTACCTTCGACGATCGGAGCCGGTGGAACCACGAAGTAAGCCACCGCAGGGTCGTGATCGCTGATCCGTGTCGGTGACGTCGCATCGTTCAGGTTCACCAGCGGGAAGTCCGAATCGATATGCGCATACACCAGACGAGTCTCGGTCGGAACCAAGTCGCTGGTCACCACGACATGGTCCAGCACCTGCGCGCTGCCGGTCTCCACATAGCTCTGCCTCTCAGCAGCGGGCAACAATGTCACCAGATCCACCAATGGAGGACTCGCAAGTCCCGCAACCCGCGGCGTAATCACCTGCGTCGAACTTACCGGATTGCCCGTAACCACGCCCAGCGCATCCACAAACCCATCCGAGAACTCGAACGAGTTGTAGTCGCCGACCGTAACCACATGCTCGCCCGCCGCCTGGTACCCCTGGATCAGTGTCGCCAGGTACTCGGCCTGCGCCTCGCGCTTCAACCGCACCGTGGCGCCCGTGCTCGTCGGATCATCCACATTGATCAACGAGCGCTGATGCACCGAGATCACCGTCACCGGATAATCCGGCTGCCCGCCGCCACGCTTGATCCCCACATGCAGTACGAGCGGAGTCCGGTCATTCAGCACCGCCTGGCTGCCAACCGCGTTCGTGAACGTCGTGTTCAGCCCAAACTGCTCGGCCTTCACCGTCGTCACCCGCGTGCTCTTCACCAGCATGCCTGTGTTGATACCCGTGCCATCGGTCGCCAGGAAGAGATACGGTACATACACCGGATCGGCCTGTCCCGCCGCCGTTGCATCCGAGCTGATCTTGTTCGTCAGGTCCGTCAGCACGTTCAGTTCTCGATCTCCTGAACACCGAGAATGTCCGGGAAGTTCAGAATGTTCCGGATCGCCAGCGAGCCCTTGGTCAGCCGCCGCTGATACGCCTCCGTCGTCACCTTCACCACGCTGCTCCCGGGATTGTCCGCATCGACGAGCATCGTTGTAGAACCGCTCCATATTGAAGCTCGCCACCGTAAACTCATTCGCCGCCTGCGCTGGAACCGGCATCGGAGTCATCAGCCCGGTCACCGTCGGACGCGTTGCCTTGTCGATCATGATCTCCGGCGTCCCGGACGACATATCCATCACGCCCGCGACACCCGTCAACGTCGCATTGCTCGTCAGGTCGATCGCCGGTGCACCGAACGACTTGCTGTCGAACTCCAGCAACTCCGGATTCGCATCCCAGATCGGCACGCCCGCAGGCACCGGCCCGAACACGTGTATCGGTCACGCCAATTCCCGGCTCGCGGAATGGCCGCGGCACGCCCGTCACCACTCCGTAGAAGAGGCCATTCGAAGTATTCGTCTCCGTTGGCTCGTTCAGCGAAGCATCCGTACCGCTCGTCGTCGTCACCGAATCGATCGCGACCCGCATTCCCTCAAACCGAGAGAACTGTGTGATCGGACCTGAAGGCGAATCCATCGCCGCCGTGATCTGCGACCGGCGCAGGCAGCGGATTGCCCGTCGACAGCAGCGTAAACGTCTGCGGCCCGTCGATCTCGGTTCCCCTGATCAGCCCCGTAGTCGGATACGTATTGACCGTGCCCGTCACCTGGACCTCAGCGCCCACCTGCACGAACGAGGGCAGCACGGTCGAGCCCGTATAGACCAGAATTCCCTCTGGCGTCGCCGGATTCGTATCCGCATTCTTCGCCTCGAGGTAAAACCCACTCGACTTCACGCCAATAACGATGCCGCTCGTCATCACCGTCTGCGTCGCATAAGTCGAAGGCTTGTTCGCCTGAATCGTCCCAATCGTCACGAACTGCGGCGGCGTCAGCACTGTTAGCGCAATCGAACCTGAGCCCGAACGCAACTGCGAATCCATCACCGTCACCGGCAGCGAGAACGTACCGGTCGTCGCGGTCGTCACCTGGAACGAGAAGATATTGTCTCCCGCAGTCACGTCACCATGCGTGCCATCGTCAAAGAAGCTCTGCGTCGCCGAGCCGCCGATCGCGCTGAGGTCTACGCTCACCTGGATGCCTGTGCTCGCCGGCAGCGTTCCCGGAATCAACAGTCGCAGTCAGCAGAATCGGATCGCCCGCGAAAGCCGAAGCCGGAGTAGCCAGACCGGTCACCGACGGTGGCGCGCTGATCGGCGAAGCCGTACAAGCCGTCAACGTGCTCGCCGTGTTGTGTGGCACAGGAGCCGCCACCTTGAAGTCCGCGTTGTTGTTGTTCGTGTCCGTGCAGGCATTGGTGCGAATTGCGGCCGTCGTGTTCGACAGCGTAGCGGTCGGCGAGCCCAGCGAGCAGTTGGCAGCCGTGCCGAAACCAACGAGATCCTGCAAATTCGGGTCGCTCGTCGGGCACGCACCCGAGAGAGCCGTTGTGCTGCTGACCAGCGCAACCTTGCCTGCTGTCGCACTAAGCGCAATCGTTCCCGTCGCGTCCGGCGTGGGCAGCGCAGTCGTACCCGCCGCACCCTGCGACTCCTGAATCAATGCGTATTCACCCGGCTGCAGCGAAATCGACGGCAACGGCGTCGTCTGCCAGGAGCTTCCGGTGCTGCTCGCGTACTGTACGCTCCACCCGGTCAACGACACAGGTCCCTGCGTCGGATTGAAGATCTCTATAAAGTCATTCGTGTACGTGGCTCCAGAGTTTCCGCCCCCACCGTACACCTGCGAGATCACTACCGAAGTACCCGGAGCAGCCATCGCCGTTCCAGACATCGACAGCAACATAGAAAAGAACGCAACAAGAACGGCAATCGGCCGAAGTGAAAAAAGGTTGAAGGTCATGGGCAAGATACTACTGTGTCATTTCGCCAGAATCCATTAACATTTCAATGAAATCTTTCCATTGATAGATCAACACTTACGTGCAAACTATTGCAACCAGAATGGGCAATCTTAACGTGCGCATTTCGACCCGCACGGACACTCACTTTCTCTTCGCGACAGGCATCCCGCCTCATCCTGGAAGGGAAAACTTTTTCTCTGGCAAAGACCGCTGAGGAACGCCGAAATGAATCACCGGGTACGGGCCGGATCACCCAACCCGGCAAACCAGACACTTCAAATAACTAGTCTCCGGCAAAGTCAGCACCGCAGGATGATCCGGAGCCGCCCCACGCACCTCCATCAACTGCACTCGCCGCCCCGCATCCGAAGCAGCAGCCGCAACCACCTCCGTAAACTCTCCCAACCCCACATGGTGCGAGCAGGAACAAGTCACCAGCGTCCCACCCGCCGTGAGCATCTTCATCGCCCGCAGGTTCAACTCCTTGTACCCACGCATCGCCCCCTCCGCCGCCCGCTTCGACTTCGCAAACGCCGGCGGATCGAGCACGATCGTGTCATACCGCTCCCCACTCGCCTCATACTCCCGCAGCAAGCTCGAACGCATCCGCTTCAATCCAATCCACCGCAGCAGAAAGCCCCGCATTCAACGCCAGATTCCGATCAGCAACCTCCAACGCACTCCGGCTCGCATCAACTCCAGTCACCCGCTCACAACGCTGCGCCATATGCAGCGCAAACCCGCCCTGATAAGTACAAACATCCAGAGCCGCCCCCCGCGCATAACGCGCCGCAGCCGCATAGTTCAACCGCTGATCCAGAAACGCTCCCGTCTTCTGTCCCGCGCTCGCGTCGTAGTTGAAGCGAAGCCCATTAATCGTGAACACAGTCTTGAGCTTCGGCGAATCCTCCTCCGAATAAATCAATCCACTAGCAGGAGGCAGACCCAACTCCTCCAACTCCCGAATCTTCGGATCAGGCCGCTCCACAATCGTCTTCGGCCCCAACCTCTCCCGAATCACCTCACCCAACACCCGGCGAACATCATCCTGCGCGGTCCCCTGCGTCAGCAACTGCAAAATCACAAGATCGCTGTAGCGGTCCGCAACAATCCCCGGCAGATCATCCGCCTCCGAAAACACCAGCCGGCAAGCATCGTTCTCCTCCGACCGAGGCGCAATCTCATCCCGCAACGCCAGCGCCGACAAAAGCCTCTCGCGCAACTGCTCCAAATAAGCTCCACGCGTCAGCCCCACCTCCGCCGACACTATCCTCACCGCAATCTGCGAAGCCGAACTATAGAGACCAGTCCCCAGCGGAATCCCCCGGCCATCCATCACCGTCACCAGCGACCCGCCCGCAATCTCCTCCGCTCCCACCGGAGGCACCAGTGTCTCCACATCCGACCGGTACACCCAAAGATGACCCGCCCGCAGCCGATCCGATGCCCGTCGCGTCACCCCCGCCGCCGGACCAAAGGGCTCCGCCGCAACCACCCGCGGTCCCCGCTCCTCCACTCTCATCGCCATAAATCAATGGTCGCATAACCATCATGCGACCACGATTTCACCAGCAACTCACCAGCATTTAACCATCAAAAAAACACCACTAAGGCCGCTGATCCAGCGCATTATTCTGCACCGCAACCGAGGCAGGGGTGACCACAGGTGCTGCTACACCAACAATTTGCGTGATCGTCCCTGTCCCAACCATAGCCGACCCCAAATTTGCCACCCAAACATTCCCCGACCCATCAATCACAACCCGAAAAGGGCTCATAAGTGCTTGACTTCCATAGCCCGGAGCGCCAGATTGCGCCCGTCCGTTGCTCAGAAACTCCGACACACTGCTGCTGCCAGAGTTCGCAAGCCACACATTATCAAGACCATCCAGCGCAATGTCGATCGGCGCATTCAAACCAGCCCCAAAATAAGGACTACCCGCAATCGGCGACCCATCAAATGCCAACCGACTCAAACTGCTTCCAGTCCGGTTTGCAACCCACGCTCCGCCAGTCGAATCAATCGCCAACGCAAATGGTCCGCTGATCCCCGCCCCCGAATAAGGTGAGCCGGGAAGAGGAGCACCACTGCTGCTCAGCACCGAAATACTATCGCCGCTGCTATTCGCGATCCACACATTTCCCGAGGTATCCAGCGCCAATGCAGGTGGCCCACTCGGCCCACCCGTGTTGTAGCCAGCCACCGGCGAAAGCGGCGCTCCATTCGCACTCATCTTACTCACCGTCGGCCCGTTATTGACGACCCAAACGTTACCAGACCCGTCGAACGCCAGCGCACCAGGCCCCTGAACTCCCGCTCCGCTAAAGGGATTCGCCGAAGCATGCGCCCCGGAGCTAGTGAGTTCAAGAACGTTGGAGTTGGCATTGTTGGTCAGCCACGGATCGTCAAAGGGATCGAGCGCGAGACGCCCAAGCGCGACACCGGACTGCGAAAAGGTCGCCGTAATCCCGCTTGTATTTAAAATGCTGAGTTTACTCGAATTGGAAATCCCACTCAGCACCCAAGCATTCCCCTGAGAATCAATGGCAAGGTCGCTCGGCGTGTTGAAGACAGACGAAACGTAGCTAATCGCCAATGTCCAGTCTGTAGGAGCAGAAGCCAAGGTCGGTTGATATGCGCCACTGGATGGAAGGCAACTGAAGAGAGCACCAGTGTTGTGTCCGGGGTTACGCGCAATATTCAGAGCAGCAGCGGCCGTATCGCCTGGCGCGACCCCACCCGCAGGTGTGGCCGCAGCGAATAGCCGTCCGCACCCTGAAGTCCCCGTAGTGCTGCCATCGGAGTTCACGCAAGAGGTGAGAATGTCGGCCAGAGTGTTGATCTCCGCAGTCGGAATGTTCGCGATTGCGGGCGCAGTTCCGGGAGCTTGACCCGTATGAATATCGACAAGGTTCTGCGCGGCTGCAAACGCATTAAGCAAACCTTGGGCATTCCCGTGACTTGTTCCGATGTGCGCGTAGTCCACCATGAAAGGCGCAAGAGCCCACACAGCAGCAACCGTGCTGCGCTCTCCGATGTTGAAGAAGCTGGTCGGCGTAAGACTGCCGCATTGACCCAGCAGTCCCATCAACGCGATCGCATTGTTATTTGTACCGGGAGCCAGCCCGGGATTGCCGCCGGTCGCAACGAGGTAGACAGGGGATGTGGCCGACGGGCACGAAAAGTCACCTGTTAGCGAGAAGAACCCATTGGCATCAGTCGTGACCGGCTGGTTCAACAGGGGTGTCGAAGCAGAACCATATCCATTGGTGCCTGGAGTGTAGAGCTGAATGCTCCCGTTGCTGATTGGCTGAATTCCGCCAGAGATACGGGCGCTGAACACCTGCGGAGAAGACGGCGTAGGCGCAGCTGAAGGAGAAACATTGCAACCCTCTAATCCAACGGCGACAGCGAGCGTGATAGTTACACTAAGAATTGGGCACAGCCGTTGACGAATGTGCATGGCATTTCTCTCCTTGATTCGCTTCTAAGGTGTAGAACTCAGAACGGTGCAGGTCTATGACACAAAAGGAGTAGTCCCTACACAGGAAGGCGGAAATGGCATCGTAAATGCACGTGCGCCTAAACTTAGAATGAAGCAATTTCCCGAACGAAATCCCCTAAGAATGGACTAATGAGTGCCCGTACAAAAGGTTGATGTCGTCATCCTGGGAGCTGGAGCGGCCGGGATGATCTGCGCCCTCGAAGCTGGACGCCGCGGACGGCGAGTCGTTCTCCTGGAACATGCAGAACGCACCGGAAAGAAGATCCTCATCTCCGGGGGCGGCCGGTGCAACTTCACGAACATCCATGCTCGCGCAGAAAACTTTCTCTCCGAAAATCCTCACTTCGCAAAGTCTGCCCTGGCGCGCTTCACCCCTGCTGACATCATCGCCATGGTCGAGCGCCATGGAATCCGTTATCACGAAAAGACCCTCGGCCAGCTCTTCTGCGATCGCTCCGCGCTCGACATCGTCACCATGCTGGAGCGTGAATGTGCCGAAGCGCGAGTCACATTGATAACCGGGACGCGAATACTTTCCGTTGTGCGCGACGGCAGATTTCGCGTTGATACTCCGCAGACTACCTTCGAAGCGGAGGCGGTCGTCGTCGCCACCGGCGGGCTGTCGATTCCGAAGATGGGCGCAACCGGACTCGGTTACAATCTCGCAGAACAATTCGGCCTTCGCATTGTAGAGTGCCGACCAGCGCTCGTGCCGCTCGTCTTCAATCCGGAAGACCGCGATCAATGGTGCGATTTGTCTGGGGTTTCCACTGAGGTGGTTGCAGAGGCCGGTGTTCAGCGAAGACGCGGGAGCTTCCGCGAAAAGATGCTGGTGACGCATCGAGGCCTGAGCGGCCCAGCGATCCTCCAGATATCGTCATACTGGCAACCCGGCCAGGAAATTTCACTTGATCTCGCACCGAACACCGAAGTGTTGAAACCCCTATTCGCTTCTAAAGCAAAACGCGACATCGCCGCTGCAACTGTGGCCTTGCGTGCCGTCCTTCCAGCCCGCTTCGCCGAGCGTTGGCTCACACTTTATCCACCCGCGAACTGGACCAATGCCTCTCTCATCGCCATGGAACAACAACTGCACGCGTGGAAGATCACGCCCGCAGGAACCGAAGGTTATGCCAAAGCCGAGGTAACAGCCGGCGGAGTGGATACCGCAGAACTAGACGCACGGACCATGCAGAGCCGCAAGGTTCCAGGCCTTTACTTCATCGGCGAAGTAGTCGACGTAACTGGATGGCTGGGTGGCTACAACTTTCAGTGGGCCTGGGCCTCCGGAGTCAGCGCAGGCCGCACCGTCTGAGCCGAACATATGTGCAACGCATAAAAGAAGTTATTGAACGATCAACGTAAGGTTGACGGTTCGAGTCAAACCACCGCTGGCAGCCGAAGCAACAATCGTATATGTGCCCGAAGGCGTTACAGGGTTCGACGGCGGATTAGGATTTGACCCAGTCTCCAGAGGGATGGTGCGACCAACGCCGCATCCTGTTGCAGCCGCGAGACACGTAATCACAACGAAAGTGACTAAGTAGCGAGGTCGCACCTTCCGCAGACCTGACAAGCTTATCGGGACCAACATCGCGAGCCAGATCATGCTAGGTCGCCTCGGATGCCGCCGAAAAGCTGAAGACGTCGCCGTAACACCTGTGAGGACAGTCACTGAAACCGTGGTCGTGTTGCCAAGTGTTACGTTCGAGGGCGTGACCGTGCAGGTAGCATTGGCCGGCACACCCGTACAGGAAAAGCTCGCCGTGCCGGAGACATTCGCTGCAGAACTGAGTAGCAAAGGATACACGGCGTTCTGGCCGCTCATAATGGTAAGGCTCGTCCCGCCATTCGGATTCAGGGTGAAATCAACACCCGTGCCTGTGAGTGTAAGCGTCTGAGGAGAGTTGGAAGCGTTGTCCGTAACAGTTAACGCACCGGTGCGCGGACCGCCGGCAGTTGGCGCAAAAGCAATCTGCAGGGTACACGCCGAATTCACCGCAACATTACTTCCGCAGGAGTTGCTTCCGGGCAGAACAACGAAGTCCCCTGTGATTCCAATGCTCTGTACGAGCAGGGGAACTCCGCCGTTGTTCGTCAGCGTCACCGTCTGCGCACCGCTGGTGACGCCCACTCCAACTGGAGGAAACGTGATAGTCGAAACAGGGGAGAGAGAGACGCCGGGCGGAGCGACCCCTGTTCCGCTCAGTGCAATCGTCTGGCTGCGATATTGATCCGAGACAGTCAACACCCCGCTGATCGCGCCGACGCTCTTCGGTTGAAAGACAACGTTCAGCGAACAAGTAGAGTGTGCATTCAACGAATTGCCACAAGCATTGATCACACCGAAGTCCCCGCTCGTGATTTGCGCGGCAATCAGTGTCAATGGCGTATCACCGGAGTTTGTCAGCGTAATCTGCTCGGCACCGCTCGTTGTATTCAACTGTTGAGCCGGAAAGGTAAGTGCCAGAGGCGCGAGAGCATCGGTAGCAGGTGAAGTCCCAATTCCGCTTAGAGAAGCAGTCTGAGTTCCTGCGTCGTCCGTGATGCTGAAGGTTCCACTGCGCACTCCGGATGCCGCGGGAGTAAACGCTATCGAGACCGTGCACCCGGTGCTGGCACCAAGGGTCGAAGCACATGTATTCGCAGCGATTACAAAGTCAGCGCCGCTAACAGTGGGAGTCTGAAGCCCGACAGAAGTTCCGCTGGTATTTGAAATCGTGATGTTTTGAGCCTGACTGGTGACACTGATTGCCGTGGAAGGGAAGGTTAGCGTAATTGGATTCAGAACAACAGCCGCAGCAGCGCTTCCGGTTCCCGAGAGAACCGCCGTCGCCTGACCGCCCGCGACATTTCCATAGACGGTAAGCAAGCCGTTGCGGCTCCCCGTCGTCGTCGGTAAAAAGCGGACTTGAATTGTGCAGGTTGAGTTCACTGCAATCGAGACTGTAATGCAGTTATCGGTCTCACTAAAGTCCCCCGTCGCCATAATCGAGCTGACGGACAACGCTGCGCTTCCGGTATTTGTAACCGTGATGGTTTGTGGTGAGCTCGCCGTCGCCACCGCTTGGGTTGCGTAGCTCAGTGACCCAGGGCTTAGACTTATCGCAGGCTGAGCGGCAGTCGAGGCCGTAAGCAGTGGAATCTGCCAGACGCCTCGCCCATAGGTTGCAGCGCGCAATTCACCCGCACGACCATCCCCTGTAGGCATTGTTTGCGCGGCCACCAGTTCCACGACCGGCGCGTTTGGCAGGCCAGTCCCATAAACACTCCAGCAGTTAGCCGCGGCACACGTCGTTATCTGAGTCGTGACATAGACTCCTGTATCGAGAGCGACGTAAACGGTATTGGCGTCATTCGGATCTACGACAACGCCGTTCGCCGGAGCATTCGGCAAGTTGCTGCTGACATTGGACCAATGTGCGCCCGCATCCGTCGAACGATAGAGGTGCGCCGCATTCACTCCATTCCCCGCAAAGCCCATTACCGTGACATAGATCGTCGCGCCAGTCGAATCATGCGGATCCGGAGCGACCGACGAAACATCAAAGCCGCCAGGATTAAATCCAGTCCCTTGCCCACTCGTCACAGGTGATAATGCAACATCGTTCCAGGCTGTCGTGTTCGTCGCTGTATTGCCCGTAGTGATGGAAAAGAGATGGCCTCCAAAGCTTCCCCCGCCATCGAGCGATCCCGCCATGCCGGCGTAAAGAACCTCCGACCCAGCGTTCTGCACGGCTGCCACGTTGCTTGCTGGGCCGGACGCAGCAAGCGAACGCACCACTGGATTCGTGGTCGCGCAGGAAGCATTCTGCGGGCCACCAAGAAGCTTGCTGATCGCATTCGACGAGGACCACAGCCCGCCGTTATCCGCAGGCCCGCGCCACACCCGGCAGGTGCCGATAATTATGTCGGAGGAGAGTGCTGGATCAAGCACCCAGGGAGCGTCGATTAGCGAATCATCTCCGGCAACCTGTGTAGACCCGATCGTAGGGGTACCGGAAAAATTCGCGGCGGTGCAGGTTGAGCCGCCGCCGCACTGACGAATGCTGACACCCGCGCCCGTCGAGATATACCAATGTGAAGGATTTGCCGGGTCAATCGCCACCGTGCCACCTTCGCCGGTTGAAAGTTGCGGCCACGGCGCCGCAATGGAAGAGGCGCTCGAGACAGAAGCCGTCCCGTTCGCGCCTAGACTCACAAGTAGAGTGCTCGCATCCGTGGGATGCTGCGCAAAGCTGACGACTTCCGCAAGCGAGCCAAGTCCGCCGTTGAGATTTTGAAAGTGCGTCGCATCGTTTGCTGAGCACGGTGCAGCCTGCTCGTTGACCCCATCCGTGGAACGCCAAAGCCCTCCATCGTTACCAAGGTAGATGATCGGCAGCGTCGACGTTGCCAGTGTCGCAATTGCGTGCTGTGCAGGCGCAACCTGTGCAGGCGCAGAGCATCCATTCGACGCATTGGTCGTGTTGCGAAGCACACATCCCGAAGCCAGAGAGCAGCGATAGAGATCCAACACACCCGCATACAACAGCGTGTCCTGTGTCGAACCGCCCGTCACCGCCGGCGCCGCCGCCAGCGCCAGATTGTAGTCGGCCTGCGGAATCACGCTGCTTCCGTTGCCGATCTCCATTGCCGAAGATGGCAATTGCGTGCTGAACGTAACAGTCGCGCTGCTGCAGTTTGTGCCAGACAGTGCACAAACATCCTGCCACAGCCCCTGATCGACATTATTGCTGTCGACCGTCAGCGCGAATAGGTCGCCCGTCGTCGCTTGAACAGCAAGTGCCCCACGAAAGATTGGACAAGACGCACTGCCAATCGTGAGTGGCGCTGTCGGGCAAGCAGTCGTCGTCAAACCCGCCCCAGGCTGATGCGTCAGGCGCGTCCACGTCATGCCGTCGGCCGACTCGTAATATCCGTGATAGCGAATCGCAGCGTAGAAGCGCTGCCGCATCGGGTTCCAAACCACTGCGGTCGCCGCTCTTCCGCCCAGATCCCCACCGGAAGGCAGCGGCGCCTGCACAGTCTGGCTGCCATCCATGATCGTGGACATCTGCCACGTAACACCGGAGTCCGTCGAGTAGTAAAGCCCCATCACGCTGTTCGTCTGGTCCACAGCATTGACCAGTATGCCTTCCGCCGATTGCGAGACGGCAGCGACAACTAGCCCCGGCGTCGAGCTGCTCCACGCAAATCCGGCAAATCCAAGCCCGATAAACGAATGATTACCCGCCAGGCCATCGTGCGAATTCTGAATCAGCGTCCAGGTAACTCCACCATCCGCAGAACGCAGTATCCCGCCGCCATAAAATGAATCCGTCGCGTCGTTCGGATCACCCGTGCCCGCCAACACCACACCCGACTGCACACTGATCGCCCCGATGCTCAGCGATGGAACTGCCGAAGCCCCCGCATTCGCGTTGAAGACAGGCAGCGTATCGGTAAGCGGGGCGAAGATTACATTCGCCGCTGGACCCGTTGCGTTCGTCGATTTCCAGACTCCGCCTCCGGTTGTTCCCACGTACACCGTATTTCCGCTTGCATCCGCGGGATCAATCGCGATCGAAGTAACCCGTCCCGTGACGTTCCCATAAGCAGCGCTGGCGATCTGGTTCGGCCCAATCGGTTGCCACGTTGCGTTCAGGTTCGAAGGGGAAGACGCCGCCCCCGCAGCCATCATCGTCGCATGTTGCTGACGAGCTTCGTTCATTGCACGCGCCGCCGAGGTATTCCCAATCAGCATGCGACCCGCAAGAAATCGGCGCGCAGTCGTTGAGTGCACTGAGACGGCGGAGGATGGTCGGGAAGAGGTCGCACTCTTCTGGGCTATGGGATTCTCAGTCAGTTGGCCAGCTGCTGCGAAAGGCGCTACAAGAATGACCCACAAACCGATCACAATAAAGCGACGCAGGCCACAACGCAGGATTGGCAGTGAAGGCAGCGCGGGTTGTGGAAGTTCCATCGGGCCCATAGCGTGCAATCCGAATCGTTCGGACAGCTAACCTGATGCTCTTAGCTGCCATCGGACGAGTCAACGCTAGAGCGGGAGAAGAACGACGGATGGTTCCAGAACGGGATGAGAAATCTCTCATCAACACTCTTGGAGAATCGTTGGTGTTACTCTGCGGCCATCTCTCAGCGTGTTCCGCCGGAAAAAACCGGGGAACGTCCTCAATCTACCATTCGCCGCTGCGTCCCACAATCTTTCGCTAGTTGTATAAATGGCTACCCGCGATCTCTCTCTAGAATCGCAACGACTCCTGCGCCGGCAGAAGGCCCATCTGTTCGATGTACTGCTTCGAATCGAACTTCCTCCCCGTCGACGCCCTCGACATATACCGAATCTTGCCAAAGATCGGCCGCTCACCCCACGCTCTATCGAACTTACCCAGAATCGCCCATGCCACCCCCGCATATCCGTTCGGGTCGCGACCATCCAGAAGATACTTGTCATTCAGATGAATTGCGTACTTGACCGCGGTCGCAACATCAGGGGTCCACTCCAGAATCTTCTTCGCCCAGTACATCCGAATGAAGTTATGCATCCACCCAAAGCGAACCATCTGAATCTGACCAGCATTCCAGAGATCGTCATGGGTCTGCGCATGTTCAAGCTGAGTTAGCGTATAGATTCGTTCCCGCTCATCGAGCGCATGCTCGGCAATCGTCGTCTTCGCCCACGCCTCGGCGCATTCGACAGAGTCGTAGTTCGGCGTATAGCGAACAAAGTTCACTGCGAGCTCCCGCCACACAATCAGTTCATTAAAGTAGCTGTCCCGCGCCGCCCGAAGCTTCGGGTTCGCCTTAGCCGCAGCATCGACCGCCAGCGCAACAGTCATCGGCCCCACCTGTCCGAAGTGCAGATAAGGAGACAGGCAAGAAGTCCCATCCGTCTCGGGATGATTCCGCTCGGAGTCATAGCTCTCAAGCAACTTACCGGTAAATAGCTTTACGCGCTTCAACCCCGCATGCGTCCCGCCCTTCCACGTTTCGACTGGACCAACGCTGCGATCAAGGCCCTTCCAACCGCGCGTTATATCTTCGCGCACTGTGTCGGCTTGGAACCCTCGCGGCCTCTTCCACTCATGCTCTGCCTTTAGATTTTCGTACCCGTGCAGATAGTCCGGCAGAAGCCGGTAGAGCCGCGGGCGAATCGTGTAAGCCCCATATTGCGCTTTCCCAATCAACTTCGACGGCACCACAACATCCGCATCAACGGTCCAGAATGGAATCGTGATACGCATAGCCAACTCTCTGCGCCACCGCTCTGGTTCCCGCATCGGGTTCTCATCACCCACCAGAAATGCCGCGCCAACATCCGCGAGCAACCGCTCATGCGACTCATGCGGAGCTCGTCGCATCACAAACGAAATATTCCGTGCAGCTAGATCGGACTCAATGTCCGGCAGGCCCTGATTCAGGAAGCTATAGTGCCGAAGGTTTGCATGAGGAAAGTTGGAGATCGCGGCAAAGTACACCACCAATGGCATCCCCAGCAGATTCGCCACCTGTACCGCAAGATCGACTGCATGGTTGTCGACTCCGCGCTGAGCCCGCTGCATCCAGTAGACAACGCATTTGCCGTCAGAATTAGGGACCCCACCCCGCCGCACTGTTATCCGCGCGTCCTTTAACAAGCTGTCGAGTTCAGCAGAACCTGGACCGGGCGTCTTCGCCATCCATTAAGTCTACGGTGCCATTCCAGAGCGATTCGACGTCAACAAAAAATGCGGCCCTCAGGCCGCATTCCCGTCAAAACATAATCGTCAAGACCAAAGACCCCAGGCCCGGCTGATGTAATCCGTCAACGTCATCGTAATCAGAACAAGGAACGTGAAGAAACCTGCGGTAACCGTCAACTTCACCAGCTTCGACTGATATTTGACGTGCATGAAAAACAGAATCACGATGACAGCCTTCGTGCACGCGATCCCCAGGGCCACAATAGGATTGAATATTCCCAGGTCAATCTTGGCGGCGATGACAGTTATGCCCGTACCAACCAGCAGCGTCGCGAATACAATCCCATACACAACCGGTGAAATGATGTGATGGTCGGCGTGCTCTGGATTAACTACATTCGACGGATCATGAAATTCGGACATACTCTTTTCCTTCCAACTGATAGAGCCGCAATCACGGTCTACACGGGGTGTCGGTTGATGAGGTACAGCAACGGAAACAGGAACAGCCACACAATATCGACGAAATGCCAGTACAACCCGAAGTTTTCAATCGGCGCGACGTAACCGGCACTGAATTCTCCTCGATTGGCCCTCCACGTAAGCCAGAACAGAAGAACGATGCCAATGATCATGTGCAGCGCGTGCATGCCCGTCATCGCAAAGTAGAGGAAGAAGAATACCTGCGTCTTCTGCGCCATGTCAGGGGCCAAGCGGTTCTTCTTTTAAGCCGTACGCATGAGGATTAATAAATTGTGAGACATCAAAACTCGCACCGGGAATATGGTGCAAGCTCCCATTTCTCCTTGTACTCGAAATACTTCACGCCAAGGAAGGCGAGGCCGAACAGCGTCGTCAAGCACCAGAAAGAGTCACCAGCAGGTTCTTCTTTCTTGACCTCCGCCGCCCACACTCCCAGCGCCATAAAGAATCCCGAGGAAGATCAGGATGGCGGTATTGGCAGTGCCCAGCGGAATGCTCAACTGGTTCGACGCGGCGACAAAAGCGGGGTTGTACCAGTTGCGATAGAGCAGGTAGGCGAAGAATAACCCGCCGAAGAACATGATTTCAGTCAGCAGGAACAGCCACATGCCAAACGTGCCAGCTTCACGCTGCTGCTCCTGCGTCTCGAAGTGATGGCGGTGTTGCGGCAGCGCAACATGCTCGTGCTCCGCGGGAACCGCAGTCTCATGCGTATGGGGATGCGTTGCTACGATCGCATTATCCAACGGTCGTCACCTCGTGTGCAGTCTTGTGTTCGAGCCACTCGTAGTCATAAGCCTCATGGTCTACGATCGGCGTCTCAATAAAGTTTTCGGTCAGCGGCGGCGACTGGATCTGCCACTCAAGGCCAGTTGCCTGCCAGGGATTGTTGCCCGCAATCGCGCCATATTTCAGCGACCAGGCCAGATAAATCAGAGGGAGCATGTAGCCCACACCCAGCACTGTGGCTCCGGCCGTCGAGAGCACATTCAGTACCTGGAACTCCGGAGGATACGCATGGTACCGCCGCGGCATCCCAAGATAGCCAAGAATAAACTGCGGCAGGAATGTCAGATTGAATCCGATGAAGGTCGTCACCGCAGCGAGCTTCGAGAGCGACTCCGAATACATCCTCCCAGTCATCTTCGGCCACCAGAAGTGAATACCCGCCAGGAACGCCATCAGCATTCCGCCCACCATCACGAAGTGGAAGTGCGCGACGATGAAGTACGTCTCCGTAAGGTGAATGTCCATACCGAGCGCACCAAGAAAGACGCCCGTCATACCGCCGATCGTGAACAGGCCCAGGAATCCGAATGCATACAGCATCGGCGTCTCAAACGTGATTGACCCCTTTTGCAGCGTAAACGACCAGTTGAAGATCTTGATCGCCGACGGTACAGCTACGAGCATCGTCAGCAACGAGAACACCAGCGCCGAGTAGTTGGAGACGCCCATAATGAACATATGGTGCGCCCACACAAAGAACCCGAATAGCGCAATCGCCACTGACGAGAAGGCAACCGCCGTATACCCGAAGACCCGTTTGCGGCTGAACGTGCTGATGACCTCCGAGATCACGCCCATCCCCGGAAGAATCATGATGTACACCGCAGGATGCGAGTAGAACCAGAAGAGATGTTGGAACAGGAGCGGATCTCCGCCTTTAGTCGGATCAAAGACGCCAATCCCGAACAACCGCTCGAGGGCCACCAACACAAGCGTAATTGCCAGAACCGGCGTTCCCAGCACCATCAGGATCGAGGCAGCATAGTGCGACCAGACAAATAGGGGCATGCGAAACCAGGTCATCCCGGGTGCCCGCATCCGATGAATCGTGACGATAAAGTTCAGTCCAGTAAAGATCGACGAGAAGCCCAGAATGAAGACTCCCATCGCTGCGGTTATTACATGAGTGTTCAAATAGTGCGTCGAAAGCGGAGTCGTGAAAGTCCAACCGGTATCGACGCCACCCAGCACCATCGCACCAAGGATAACGAGGCCGCCGAGCCAGTAGAGATACCAGCTGAGCAGATTGATCTTTGGGAAGGCCAGGTCCTTTGTGCCAATCATGATGGGAATCAAGAAATTTCCCAGCGTCGCAGGAACCGACGGCACCAGAAACAGGAAGACCATGATGATGCCGTGCATGGAAAAGAACTTGTTATAGGTGTCTGCCGCAACGAGATCGGGCTGCGGCGTCAAAAGCTCCAGACGAATCAGACCAGCAAACGCACCGCCTATAAAAAAGAAGAATGTAATCGAAATCAGATACAGCATCGCAATGCGCTTATGGTCGCCCGTAAGCAACCAGCTCAACAGACCATCTTCATTATTGATGTAGGTCCGCTTCGGCATCGAAGCCGTGCGCTGATCCGGCAGATTGACGATCGTATGTGTTGCACTCATGGCTTCACCACCCCCGGCGTTGTCGGCGCCGCTTGGTTCGACTGTGACGTGGTCAGCGTTTGCTGAACACGATAGTTGGTCTTCAATCCTTTGATGTACTCCACCAGGTCGATTAGGCCATCTTCACTAATCTGTCCCTGATAGGTCGGCATAATGGGCGCATATCCCGCCGTAATGTGCTGTGAGGGGTTCAGAATCGAGTCGCGCAAGTAGGCATCGTTCACCAATACCTCGGACCCACTCGTCAATTGCAGCTTCGATCCGTACACTCCAGCCAGATTTGGCCCGCGAGCCGCCGCACTGCCCGAGTGGCAGGCATTGCAACCCATGCTGGCAAACAGGCGCTCCCCGTTCTGTGCCAGCGACGTGCCGCTCGTCGATGTCTGCGTCCACTTCTCGTAGTCGTCCGGGCTCATCGCCGTTACTTCGCCAATCATTACCGAATGGTTCGTTCCGCAGTACTGAGTGCAAAAAATGTGATACGTTCCCGGCGTCGTTGCGTTGAACCAAACCGTAGAGTAGCGTCCCGGAATCACTTCACGCTTCACCCGGAAGTCGGGAATCGAGAAGCTGTGGAACACATCCTGCGAGATCATCGTCAGTTGCACATTGCGCCCGGTCGGAACATGCAGCGCATTGATCTCATGCTGCCCGCCCGGATGCTCCGCCTTCCACATCCACTGCTTGCCGACAACATAAATATTCATCGCGTTAGTCGGCGGATTGTAGATACGGAAGTACAGCAGAGCGCCCCAGACAAATACGATCAGAAATAGCGCTAGCGGAATAATCGTCCATGTCGCTTCAAGCAGGGTCGACCCTTCGACGTGCTCCGCAACTGGATTCCTCTCCTTGCGGTAGCGAATCGAGAAACCGAAGACGAGGGTGCACACCAACGTCAGCCCAACCACCGTGAGCAGCAGAAGAAAGAAATACAGCGCATCGGCGTAAGGCGCAATGGTAGAAGCCTCGCGCGGAAACAGCGCGGAGTTATTGAGCCACTTCACCAGAAATTGCCACAACACTGGACTGATATGCATCGTTACCCTTTATCCATTTCTTTCTTCGTCAGGTCATGTTCGCGCGCAACATCTCTCCGGAACATTAGAAACATAAAACCGCCGAGCCACGCCACCGTGATCATCCCGCCAAACTGCACCACCCGCGCAACCCTCAGAGACTGCTTATTTGTCTGTGGATCGTAGTGGTAGCAGTAAGTCAGGATGTTCGCCACCGGCGAGCCAATCTTATTACCGGACGCATCAATCAACCCCAGCAGTATGTCCTTCGGCGAGTACTCCACACCAAGGTAGTACTGGGCTAATTTGCCTTCCGGCGTCACAATCTCTATCGAGCTGGCATGCGCAAACTGCGACAGCTTCCCATCCGGCCCGGGAACACGCACATACCCGAATCCAACTGCATTCGTTACCGCATCGATCGCCGGACGCTGCCCGGTAAGGAAATGCCAACCCGCAGCCGTCTCCGGACGCCCGTAGCGTTTCACATACAGCGCCTTCGACTTCGCCGCCTGCTCCGGCGTATCGCTCGGATCGATGCTGACAATCACCACATCGAAGTCCCTGCCCGGCGTCAGCTTCACCATCTCAAGCGAACTTGTCAGCCCGTCCAACTCTTCCGAACAGAGCATCGGGCAGGTGTAGTACACCAGCGAAAGAATTGCGGGCTTCTTGCCGAAGTAGTCTCCCAGCTTCACCGGCTTGCCGGTCTCGTCCACAAACGAGGCATCCAGCGGCAACTGCTGATTCAAATGCTGCGAAACTCCAACCTTCTGCAGCACCTGCGGCAGTTGATCCCCGGCGTTCTCTCCGCTTTGCTTATCGCCATAGCTCGAGACCTGCGCCAACAACGGAGCACTCAGCAGCGCGCAGCAAAGAACCGCCGCCTGCCAACCCCTTCGCATTGTCTGCCGCTTCCTCATGCCGTCTCTTCTCTATCTTAAATCCGGTCCGTTTATCGGTTATTTTGCCGGAGCAAGCTCCGCTTTGTTCTCCGCCTGGGCCTTGCCGTAGTTCATCTTCTGTTCGCGAGCTTCGATCGTTTCCAGTTCATACCCCGTACGTGCAAATCCAGAGGTCAACGGAGCCTGAACCGTAGGCTTCTCATCACCAGTCATCGCAACCGCCGTACCTGCCGCCTGCGAATTCACCGGCAACCCACGCTGCGCAATAATCTCCATCGCTTGAGAGATTGGAATCCGAATCGCTCCAGGCTCGGAAGGCGAACTGCTGTAGTTATTCAGCAGAAGATCCTCGCGTGCGTGCAGGTCAGCTGTCGCCTGATTGCCATCGTCAATATCCAAACGAGGCTCTGGGAACACTGACGTCATCTGCGTCAGTTCCTTTTGCTGCATCACAGGATTGCTCACCAGATCCTGACGCTTGCCGTTCGTCGCACCCGCAACCTGGTTCCACTTCGTCTCCGGCCCGTCTTGTTTCTTGATGCCGCCATTGATCAAAATCCCGAGCCCATAGCACAACAGGAAGAAGACGCACACGGAACCAAACAGTCCAGCCAGGAACACGACAATGCCGTTGGCATTGACGTCCGTAATCTCGTACCCCGGATGTTGGTCGTCACGTACATGCGGGTCGTGTGCCGGCGGTTGATTCAAGTCGTGATCGTTAGTGGGCATGTTCGGGCTCCAGCATCTCTTCCACGTGTGGATCGTTGATTGCAATCAACGGACGCGCTTCGAGTTCTCTCAGGTAAAACCAAGCCCACAGCGAGAGCACAGCTACGGGCACAGTGACGTAAGCAAGAATTCCAATATTGCCGGCGATGTGCAGATTCCCAGCAGCATCGGCAAAGTTCGGTTCGATCAGCCAGAACATATCCAGGCATCGCGCGAAGATCATGAAGGACGTCAGCCAGATCATCTTCTCTTTGTTCCGCTTCAGATCGCGTGAGAGCAGCAGGCAGAAGGGAATCAGCCAGTGGCAGATGAAGTCCGCCGAGCAGATTACCCACCAGCCGCCATGAATGCGATTCAAGTACCAGGGAATCTCGTCCGGAACATTTCCCGACCAGATAATCAGGAACTCCGCAAAGCAGAGATAGATGTTGAGCATCACAAACGCGAACGCCAGCTTGCCCAGATCGTGCTGCTCCGTCTTGCGCAGCATCGTCTTCATCGGCTCGTATCTAGACAGCAGAATCACCGTCAGAATTCCCAACGCCAGCACTGCATACCCCTGCCCAACCAGGAACTGCAGCCCCCAGATCGACGAGTACCACGTAATGTCCAGCGACTTGATCCAGTCGATCGCTCCTGCCGTCAGGAGAATCACATAAATCAGAACTCCTGGCCCGGAGAGATTCTCAAACTTAATCCGCCAGCGATCGTAGCTTGGCTCGGTCCCGCGCTCCGGATCGGCGTCACGCTGAAGCGACCACTTGTTCAGGAGATATTGAAACAGCCAAAGGATCGCAAAGATGACCACCGTCTGCACAATGACCGCAGTCGGGTTCAGCATGGCGCGCTTTGCATTCAGCGTCAGCGCCTGTTCGAGCGTGACCGCATGATTCTCAAGCGCCTGCGCCACTGCCCCCGCTGTTGGGAACGCTGCCCACTGATACAGGTGCTTCCAGAAGAAGAAGATCGGCACGAAGAACAAGCCAACAACCCAGATCGTCCTGCTCATCGCCTCGAGCGGACGGCGCAACAGCAATCCCCACTTGCCGCCCGAGACATACTGCAGCATCAGCAACGCCAACCCACCGCCGGCAAAACTGAAGCTGATCATGTAGCCCAGCAGATAGGCGCGAAGAATATGGTTCCTGCCCTCATGCGTGAACGCAAAGAAGACCGAAAGGATCGCAGCGACCGCGAAGACGATCAGCGCGCGCGTACGCCACGCGGAGACAACCGTCGGCGCCGCAAGCGAGGCAGGAAGCACGCGTGGCTCGTCGTGCCTGCCCGCCGCTCCGTTATGTTCGTGTCCAGATGACATGTGTTTCAAGCCTTCGTTCGGAAGCTTCCGAGGTTACTGCTTCGGTACAGTTTGTCCGGGCGTCCCGGACGGAGTCGTTGGGCCCGAGTGTGCTGGCGCGGCAGTTCCGTTCGCGGTTCCAGCCGCCCCAGTCGTGGGAAGAACATACAGCCCGCCATCAGGAGTGCCGGTTACCGCAGTCGGTGGCAGCGTCCACTCGTCGGCAAATGATGCAGGCAATCCTTGTTTTTCGGCGATCGTTGCCAGGGGCTGAACCTCCTGGCCGGCCGGCACGTCTGCCTGCGTCGCCTTCTGGCTCAACTGCAGCGCCTTGATATAAGCGACAATTGCCCAGCGATCTTCAGGCGTGATCTGCGATGCATAGTCCGGCATCGCACCGTAACCATTCGAGATCACCTGGAAGAAGTGACCCAGCGGAGCCGTCTCCAACCGCGTCGTATGAAAACTTCCAGCCTTCATATATCCGCGCTGGACGATCATCCCAATCCCATTACCCACGCGGGAATGGCATGGCGTGCAGTAAACGTTGTACCGTTCCTGTCCGCGCTGAAGGACTGCCATCGTCGCAGGGAATGGCAGGCCATCGCCTTCTTTTCCATTCACCAGGCCAGTCGTAGAAATAGGCATCCTCGCGCAATTGCCCGCGCGCCACCGTATTTTCCACCTGCGGACGTACCGAGCGTCCGTCCGCATAAAAATCCGTGCCGCGCTGCGGAAAGAACTTCGGCTGGTCCTGCATGTCCTGCCGGCAGCCGGCCAAAACTAACATAGCCGCCATCGCACCAACCGCCGCGAATTGATTGATCTTTCGCACGCTACTCCCTACTCCCTGATCCCTGTTCCCTGCAGTTCGCATTAGTGGTCCACCTCCACCACGGAGACCGCGGCGAACTGCTCAAGAAACGCCCGCGTTCCGTCAGGAGAAAACAGAGGATCCGTCGCCTCCAGGCACAGAAAGAACTTGTCGGTCGTCGCGCCGTTTCTGAAGTTCGGCGCATTGAACAGCGGATGATACGGCTGCGGCAACCCATTCAAGCGCAATCATCCCGAAGCAAGCCGAGAACCCGGCAAACAAAATCGTCCACTCATACGCCGGGATAATAAACGCCGGCCACGACCACAGCGGCCGGCCTGCGATGTTCAGCGGATACGCCCACACATTCACCCACGTCTCCATCAGAAACGCCGTCGTCACGCCCATCACTCCGCCCAGCAGGCACACCAGCGGCACTCGCGTCTTGTGGAAGTCGAGCGCCTCCGCGGCCTCTTCCACCGGATACGGCGTGTAGCACTCCATCCGGCGATAGCCCGCGGCACGAGCCTCTTCGGTCGCATGCACCAGCTCGCCGGGCGTGTTGAACTCAGCCAGCAATCCGTAAATTCCCTCGCGCGGCGGCATCAGGCAGTCTCCTTCGCAACAGTCTCGGCATCCGGTCCGCCGCGGCTTCACCTTCGTCTGCGGCAGCATCATCCGGATCTCCGACATCGGAATCATCGGCAGGAAGCGGACAAACAGGAAGAACAGGAACGTGAACATGCCCAGCGTTCCGACGTAAATCATGTAGTCCCACTTCGTCGCGCGGTACGTGCCCCAGCTCGACGGCAGGTACTCGCGGTAAAGACTCGTCACAACAATGACGAATCGCTCAAACCACATGCCCGTATTGATGATGAACGAGAGCACGAACAGGTAAGCCACATTCACCCGCAGCTTGCGCGACCACAGCGTCGTCAGCGGAATCGCCAGGTTGGTCAGGATCAGGATCCAGTACGCCCAGCCCATCGGCCCGAACATACGGTTCCACATCATGAAGAACTCCCAGTGGCTGGCCGAGTACCACGCCATGAAGACCTCCATGCCGTACCCATAACCCACGATGAGTCCCGTTCCCAGCATCACCTTCGCCATGTTGTCCAGGTGACGCAGCGTGACGAAATCTTCCAGGTGATAGAACTTCCGAATCGGAATCGCCAGCGTGATCACCATCGCGAATCCGGAGTAGATAGCGCCCGCAACGAAGTAGGGCGGGAAGATCGTCGTATGCCAACCCGCCAGTGCCGCCACCGCGAAGTCGAAGCTGATGACCGTGTGCACCGAGAGCACCAGAGGTGTAGAAAGTCCCGCCAGCAGCAGCGAAGCCGACTCATACCGGATCCAGTGCCGCGTCGATCCGCGCCATCCCAAGCTCAGCAACCCATAGAAGTACTTCGCCGCCGGCATCTTCGCCCGGTCGCGCAGCGTTCCGAAGTCGGGAATCATCCCCATGTACCAGAAGATCACCGAGATCGATGCATACGTCGAAACCGCAAACACGTCCCACGCCAGCGGACTGCGGAACTGCGGCCACACATTCATCGTGTTCGGGTAAGGAAACAGCCAGTACGCCAGCCAAGGCCGTCCCACGTGAATCAGCGGAAACAGACCCGCGCAGCAAACCGCGAAGATCGTCATCGCCTCAGCAAAGCGATTGATCGAGTTGCGCCACGTCTGTTTGAACAGCAGAAGAATCGCCGAAATCAGCGTGCCCGCGTGGCCGATACCGATCCACCACACAAAGTTGATGATCGCGAAGCCCCATGCGCCCGGAATCGTAACGCCCCAGATGCCGACGCCCTTCAGGAACAGCCACGTGCAGCCGATCACCAGGCCCATCGCAACGCCCGCCGCCACCACCAGGCCGAAGAACCACCCCAGCGGCGTATTCGACGTCAAAACGATGCCCGCAATCTTCTGCGTCACCGACCTGAAGTTATGGCCCGGCGCAATGACCGCGTACTCGCCGGTGCGCGGGTCGATCATTGGATCGACGATCGGTTCAATTGGTCCTTTGGTCGCCATTTATGCCAACTCCGGATTCGGATTGATGACTCCGGCCGTGTAGGTCGTGCGCGGACGGAAGTTGAGGTCCGCGAGCACCTGGTAGTCGCGTTCCTCAGCCTTGATCTTCGCCACCTTGCTCGCCTTGTCGTTGATGTTGCCGAACGTAATCGCGCTGGTCGGGCAAGCCTGCTGGCACGCCGTCACAATCTCGCCATCGCGAATCTCGCGGTTTTCCTTATCGGCCGTGATCTTCGCCGCCTCAATGCGCTGGACGCAGTAGCTGCACTTCTCCATCACGCCGCGCGAACGCACGCTGACATCAGGATTGCGCATGAACTTCAGGCTCTCCGTGTCGTAGTCCGAGTACAGCAGGAAGTTGAACCGCCGAACCTTATACGGGCAGTTGTTCGAGCAGTACCTCGTGCCCACGCAACGGTTGTACACCATCGTGTTGATGCCTTCGGGCGTATGCACCGTCGCGCCCACCGGGCAAACTTGCTCGCAACCCGCATTCTCGCAGTGCTGGCAAGCCATCGGCTGGAAGTGCGCCTTCGGAGCATGCAGATCGCCCTCGAAGTACGTATCGATCCGCAGCCACTGCATGTTGCGGCCAACCTTCACTTGCTCGCGTCCCACCACCGGAATGTTGTTCTCCGCATAGCAGCTCACGATGCACGCATTGCAACCCACGCAGCTGTTCAGGTCGATCGCCATGCCCCACGAATTCTGAATCTTCAGCGTCGACGGATCCGTCTTGTCATACTTCCACGCATCCGGGAAGAAGGAGTTGTCATGCGGCACCTTCTCACCTTGCGGCGAATACCCAACCTTATCGATCAGCGTTCCGCTCGCGCCACCTTCATGCGCGAAGTTCGGATTCTTCTTTACCTCTTCGACCGTGGCATAGCGGATGATCGACCGCTCCATCGCCTCATGCCCGGCCAGCGAATAAACGCCTTCCTTGTCCGAAAGCGGCTTCTCCAGATCATGCTGCGCAAAGGCTCCGCGGTGCTCGATGTTGTGCACCTTCGTGATGCAAAGGTCATACTCCCCCGGAACCTTGACAGCAGTTACACCCGAGATCGTCAGCGGCCCATCTGATGTCCGAATCTGGTACGCATCAAAGCCCACGCCCTGAGCTACGCGGCCAGCCTGCACTCCGCGGCCAAATCCCAGGTGAGCCGTAATCACGCCATCCGGATGACCAGGCACCATCAACGCCGGTGCAATGCACTCACGGCCGTTGAACGACAGCTTCACCGGATCGTTTTGTTCAAGCTTCAGATCCGCCATCGTATTAAGGCTCATGATCGCCGCATTGTCCCAGCTCAGGTTAGTCACCTGTTTCGGCAACTCCTGCAGCCAGCCAACATTGGCAAAGCGCCCGTCGTAAAGAGAAGGATCAGGCCGGAACGAAACCTCAAGACCATTCGAAGCCGCAGCAGCCGGGAACGAACCAACAGCGCTCTTGCCCGCACCACCAGCCTTCGCGGTAAACGCCGTTCCCTCTACCCAGCCATCATGCAGCGCCTTGCGCCAGCCCGCAGCAAAGTCACCCTTGATGTAGGTCTTCGCATTGGCAAGGACGACGTCATACGACGATAGCTGCGCATTCTCAAGTAGAGTCTGCAACACATCGTGCGCCGAAACCCCGCCATACATCGGAGCAATCATCGGCTGAATAATCGAGATCGTCCCGTCATACGCGCGCGCATCGGACCAACTCTCGAGATAGTGCGCCTTGTTGATGTGCCAGTTCGCAATCGAACCAGTCTCATCCACATACTCACCCAGGTGCACCGTCACCGGGACCTTCGCAAACGCATCCTGGAAGTGCAGATCGCTCGGCGCCGAATAAATCGGATTCACACCAAGAATCACCAGCCACTGCACCTTGCCCGCGTTCATATCTGCGACCAGAGACTTCAGATCCGCAACCTGCTCGCTCGGCATCGGGTTCACTGTGTCGGTATAGATGACCGTCTTGCCAACCGCGCCCAGCGCAGAGTTCAGCGCATAAGCCGCAGCATGCACCGCCGGCGAAGCCTGCTCCCCCGGAATCACGACACACCGGCCGCCACTCTGCTTCAGGTCCGCGCTCAAAACCGCAAAAAACTTCTGCGCCTCCGCACTCGCACCGGCAGGAGTGGAACCATTTGCCAGCGAGGTCGCAAATCCAGAAATCTCACTCGGCTTCAACGCCAGCCGATGATCCGCCTTGAACCCCGTAACCGTAGGCATCGTCTCGACGACGTACATCCGGTTCATCGTCTTGCCTTCTTCGTACCGGCGCCGCTCCGCATACCCCGCAGCCAGCGGCAAGAACCCCGGATGCGCAATTCCACCCAGAAAATCCGCGTCAAGCGACAGAATCACATCCGCATCTTCGAGCTTGTACTGAGCATCCGTGTAGCTGCCGAACGCAGCCTTCGAAGCCGCGCGCGAGGAGTCCTGATTCACCGGCTCCCACTGCACCATCTTCGCGTTGGGATAAGCCGCCTGCACCTGCTTCCACTGGGCCGCCAACGTAGGCGAAGTAATCGTCTCGCTCAGGAAGTAAAGGCCCTGCCCACCGTTCAGTTTCTTCGCTGCCGAAATGAACTCCTGCTGAAAATCTCCCCAGGCCGCGGTCTCCCCCCGCCGCAGCACATGCTGCGAACGGTCAGGGTCATAAAGACCCAGCAGCGTCGCCTGCGTAAACGCATCCGACTTGCCCTTCGATACCGGATGCTCCGGATTCCCATCCACCTTAATTGGCCGGAACGAATCCGACTTCACCAGCACCGGGATCGCACCGGTCGGGAACGGATAGGCCGTAGCAAAGTACATCGGCTTGCCCAGCACCAGATCCTCTGGCTGCTTCACATAAGGAAAGATCGGCTCATCCGGCTGCTTCGTGCAACCCGCCAGCCCGGCCAGCGTCAGCGAAGCGCCCATCACCTTCAAAAAGCCGCGCCGGCTAACCGAATCGACCCACTCGTTCGAGCCCGACTGCCGCGGAAACTCCTCCCGCATCAGCTCATGGAACGCCGGCGTGTCGGCCAGCTCATCCAGATTCTTCCAGAAGCGCCGTCCTGTCTTGCCGTCGAGCTTCGCCTGGACCTCAGCCAGCGTCATCTTCGCCGGCTTGATCTCGGTCACCACCACGGGTTGTTCTGCTCTTGTCTCAGCCATCGTCTCGTCTGTTCCAATCCCCGCCGTATTGAATCCGGTTTTCATCATCGGTGGCACGTCTCGCAGCTCGACAACTGCTCCGGATTACGAATGTGGTACTGCGAAGTGAGGTACTTGCCCAACTCCATCTGGTCCGTAAACTTCGTGTAGCTCGCCGGCATCGTGATTCCCAGCGGAGCCACATCGCTCGACGTCGTGCCATGCGACTCAGCCGGGCTCTGCATCATCGCCACCTCAGGGCCCTTGCCCGAAGGATCAGTCGTCGTGCAGCTCACATTCTGCGCCGTCGCTCCGCCCTTGTCGGTGCTCGTGCACCACACCGGCTTATCGGTCGAAGGCCCAGCCCACGCCATGTTGTAGATCTCGCTCGTCGGCCGCAGGTTCACCGCAGGATTGCGATGGCAGTTCAGACACCACTCCATCTGCAGCGTGTTCTGCTGATACATCAACGGCATCTCATCCACGCGCCCATGGCAGCTCGCGCACCCGATGCCCTTATTCACATGAATCTCGTGGTTGAAATAAACATAGTCCGGAAGGTCATGCACCCGAATCCACTGAATCGAAGCCCCCGTCGCCCAGCTCTGCCGCACCGGCTCCAGCAGATCGGCATTCGTCCAAATCTGCGCATGGCAATTGATACAAGTCTTCGTCGGCGGAATCCCCGCATACGCCGCCTTCTCCACCTGCGTGTGGCAGTACTGGCACTGCAGGCCAAGCCCCTCCACATGGTGCTTATGGCTGAACGGTACTGGCTGATCCGGCCGCTGTCCCTGCCGCGTCACCCACGGCGATCGCTGCAACTGGTCGAGCGTTACGCCGAGCGCGATGACGATTACGCCCGTCAATACCAGGCTGAATCGTGCCAGCGCGTTCGAACTGCGGTCAAAAACTTGCGCCATGAGTCGGTTCCTGCTTCCTCTGCTTTGCCTTCAGCTAAGGGTTGAGAAGTTGCTTCCGATTGGTTGGTTCGTCCTGCATGTTTATGCCGAGCAATTCCGTGGCCGGCGGTTGGGGCTTCCGCATTGGGTTGGGCCCAAATTTCTACTCTCAGAAACTACGAGTATAGCAGCGGAAAAGCCGCACGAAACTAGGCGCCTTCTCCTCGCAACTGTTTTTTCACCTGCAACATCCGATTATCGAACCGCTCACAAAAAAACCTGCACAACATCTCGTGCACCGCTTTCTCTCCGGTTCGAATCACCACAATATCTACCCTGCCCGAGGGGTATCGCTTTTGTAAATGCAAACCAATCTAGTCCGAATTATCCTTCTCTCGCAAGACATTCTCCAACTCCTGCGATACCGTCAAAACATATGCCGCGTTCTTCCAGCAAACTACGCGCCCCAGGCTACGACCGCGATCTCGCTACACGCGAACTCTCAACCAACGATCCCAAGCTAGGCAAGCTCATCGAACGCGCCGGTCCCTGCACCCTGCGCGTCGCCAGCGGCCAATCCCCCTTCGAAGCCCTCGTCGAATCCATCATCTACCAGCAACTCCATGGCAAAGCCGCCGCCACCATCCATCGCCGCATGATCGAATCCTTCGCCCCCGTTATGACGCTCGAAGCCGCAGGCACCGGAACCCATCCCACTCCGCAGCAGCTCCTCGACTGCCCCAACGAGCAGCTCCGCGCCGCCGGCCTCTCCAAAAACAAGATGCTCGCCCTCCGCGATCTAGCCGCCAAAACCATCGACGGCACCGTCCCCGATCTCAAACACATCCGCCGCATGTCCGACGAAGCCATCATCGAACACCTCGTTCAAGTCCGTGGCATAGGCCGTTGGACCGTAGAGATGCTCCTCATCTTCCGCCTCGGCCGCCCCAACGTCCTCCCCGTCGACGACTACGGAGTCCGCAAAGGCTTCGCCCTCACCTTCGGCAAGCTAAAGCCCACCGACAAAGTCACCCCCATGGACTTACCCAAACCCGACGAAATGCACCGCCGCGCAAAAAAATGGCAACCCTGGTCCTCCGTCGCAAGCTGGTACATGTGGCGAGCCTGCGACCTCGCCAAGCCAAAAACCTAGCTGGGAACGGCAACACCCGAAAGATGAATCCAAGAACTCATCGTCGCACCCTCTGCGCTCTTCTTCTCATAATCACCATCCCCATCGGCCTGACTGTCCGCTTCCTCCCGCTCCATCTCCCTTTTTTCCTCTACAAATACCTCGGCTCAACCCTCTGGGCCGCAGCCCTCTACTGGTTCCTCGCCGCTCTCCTGCCGAAACTCCGCCCCCAAATCCTCGCCGCACTAGCCATCACGATCGCTACCCTCGTGGAACTGTCCCGCCTAATCCACATCCCACCCATCGACGCCTTCCGCCTTACCCTCGCCGGCCGCATACTCCTCGGCCGTTACTTCTCCATCAAGAACATCGCCGCCTACATCCTCTCGATCACCCTCACCGCCACCCTCGACCACTTTCTTCTACCACGCGCAAAAAGCTAACCAGCCATAAATATGGTAGCCTCATCATCATGAGAACCACCGTTGACATACCGGACACAAAATACCGTCTCCTCAAGAGTCGAGCGGCTTCAGAAGGAACGACCGTCAAGGCAATGGTCATGCGTGGCGTCGAGGTCATCCTCTCCGAAGACAAAAGCCCGCAGAAGCGCAGGCTCAGACTTCCTCTCATCAAATCGAAACGCCCGGCTACCTTAGACATCGATAACGAGCGCATCTATGACACCCTTGGTTTTCCCTGATATCAATGTCTGGCTCGCCCTCGCCTCGTCCGCTCACTCACACCACGCGCAGGCCAGGCGCTGGTACGAATCGCTCGAGGACGAAGAGTTAGTCTTCTGCCGTTTCACGCAACTAGGACTCCTGCGGCTCCTGACCACAAAGGCCGTCATGGCGACCGAGACGCTTACCCAGCGCCAGGCGTGGCACGTTTACGATCGATTTCTAAAGGACGGAGGGGCCCAATTTCTCGCCGAACCCCGAACACTGGAGAACTCCTTTCGTCATCTTTCCCGGCATCCCTCTGCTTCGCCAAAAGATTGGGCCGACTCCTACCTCGCTGCATTTGCGCTTGAAACCGGTGCCGCGCTCGTCACCTTCGATAAAGCGCTCGCCACCAGGGGAAAAGGGGCCGTCATTTTGTAGCGAGGGATCGGCTTTCGCCGTACTGCATTCTCAATAAATCGATAGGGCCCACAACACCCAACCCCTCAGCACGCGATACCCTCTAACTCAAGAGTTATGGCCAAACCTCGCGCCACAGCAAAATCCCCTAAGCCGCAAGCCTCAGCCGAAGCCCCCCGCTTCGTCTGCGTCCACGGCCATTTCTACCAGCCCCCGCGCGAAAACCCCTGGCTCGAAACCGTCGAGGTCCAGGACTCCGCCGCTCCCTATCACGACTGGAACGACCGCATCACCGCCGAGTGCTACGCGCCCAACGGAGCCTCCCGAATCACCAATCAGGACGACGAGATCGTCCGCATCATGAACAACTATGCCCGGATGAGCTACAACTTCGGCCCGACCCTCCTCAGTTGGCTCCAGGAGAAAGCCCCCCGAACCTACCGCATGATCCTCGACGCCGACAAATTCAGCGCAGGCCGCTACAGCGGGCATGGCTCGGCCCTCGCCCAGGTCTACAACCACCTCATCATGCCACTCGCCAACACCCGCGACGCCCTCACCCAGATTCGCTGGGGCATCGCCGACTTCCAGCATCGCTTCGGCCGCAAACCCGAAGGCATGTGGCTCTCAGAAACCGCCGTCAATCGCACCGTCCTCGACCTCCTCGCGCAGGAGGGCATCAAATTCACCCTCCTTGCTCCCTCACAATGTGCCCGCGTTCGTCTTCTTCCGTCGTCTTCTCCATCCGAGCCGCAAACCGAAATCCCCTGGATCGAAACCCCCGACGCCTCCGTCGACCCCACTCACCCCTACCTCGTTCGTCTCGACGAAGGCCGCTCCATCGCGGTCTTCTTCTACGACGGCCCAGCCTCGCGAGCCGTCGCCTTCGAAGGCCTCCTCAATAGCGGCGTCGACTTCGCCAACCGTCTCCTCGCCGTCTTCCATCCGCCTTCACCAGGAGACCCCGAAACCGCCCAGATCTCCCACATCGCGACCGACGGCGAATCCTACGGACACCATCACAAGCACGGCGAGATGGCCCTCTCCTACGCCATGCACACCATCGAAGAAAACCAGCAGGCCAGCCTCACCAACTACGCCGAGTTCCTCGAAAAATTTCCGCCAAAATGGGAAGCCGAAATCGCCGAAGACACCTCATGGAGCTGCACCCACGGCGTCGAACGCTGGCGCTCCGACTGCGGCTGCAACGGCGGCAAGCCCGGCTGGAACCAGGCTTGGCGCGCACCTCTCCGTGAAGCACTCGACTACCTCCGCGACGCCTCCGCCCCTCTTGCCGAACAGCTCGCCCAGCACTTCCTCAAAGACCTCTGGGCCGCCCGCGAAGACTACATCCACGTCATCCTCGATCGCTCACCCGCCTCCATCGTCAAATTCTTCGACAAGCACGCGTCCCGCACCCTCTCCGAGCTCGAGCGCGTCACCGTCCTCGAACTCATGGAGCTCGAGCGCCACACTCAGCTCATGTACACCTCATGCGGCTGGTTCTTCGACGAAGTCTCCGGCATCGAGACCGTTCAGATCATCGCCTACGCCGGCCGCGTCCTCCAGCTCGCCCGAAAGCTCTTCGGCGAGCCCGGCCTCGCCCTCGAAGCCAACTTCCTCAACATCCTCGCCACGGCAAAGAGCAACATCCCCGAAATCGGCGACGGCGCCGAAGTCTACCGCCGTTACATCAACAGCATGCAGATCGGCCTCGAGCAGGTCGGCGCCCACTACGCCATCAGCTCCATCTTCCGCACCTACCCCGAGCACGGCGAGCTCTTCTGCTTCGATGTCCATCGCGAAGGCCAGGAGACCTTCAGCTCCGGCCGTGGCCGCGTAGCCGTCGGTCGAGCCCTCATCTACTCCCGCATCACCGAAGAAGCAGAGGACATCTGCTTCGCCGTCCTTCACCTCGGCGACCAGAATCTCTCCGCTGCCGTCAAGCGCTACAACGCCCAGGACCCCGCCGAGGTCGAAGCCTTCAACCACTTCACCACCGAGATCGGCGTTGCCATCCGCCGCGCCAATCTCCCAGAAGTCATCCGCCTCATCGACCGCTTCTTCGGCGACATGTCCTACTCCCTCACCTCGCTCTTCGCCGACGAGCAGCACCGCATCCTCAACACCATCCTCAACCAGACCATCACCGAGATGGAAGAGTCCCTCCGCAAGATCTACGAAGACCACGCCTCTCTCCTCCACTTCCTCACCGAGAGCGGCATGGCTGCACCTCCCGCACTAGCCTCCGCCGCACGCTTCGCCATTAACGCCGCTCTCCGCCGAGCCATTGAAGCCGACTCCTTCGACCCCAACGCCATCGAGTCTCTCCTCCACCGCGCCGAAGCCGATCAGGTCCCCCTCGACACCCAGCTACTCGGCTTCACCGCAGGCCAGCGCATGAAGCGAGCCATGGTTCGCCTCGAGGCCTCCGTCGCAGGCGATCCCTCCGCCGCAGGAGCCCTCGCCACCGCGCTCCTCATCGCCGAAACCATCCAAAACATGCCCTTCGAAGTAAATCTCTGGCAGGCCCAGAACATCTGGAACGACCTCCTTCGCCGCAGCGATACCAACTACTGGACCGCCGAGTGGAAAGAGGACTTCAAAAAACTAGGCAAAGCCATGAACATCGCCGTCGACCAGATCGTCATCGAAGAAGGCGTCTCCGCCTTCTAACTTTCAACATCCACCTGCTAGTATTGCTAGCTTCGCTCAGGCTCCGCAGGGCCCATAATCCCAACAGAACGACACTCCACGGGACATTCGTCTGTCGCCCGCTTGCTCTCTGCCCCCATAGCACACGTCATCAGGAGCGCTCAATGAATCCATCTCAAGCCGCCATTCCTTCGCAGCCCACCGCAAACCCCTCGCCTCTAATCGGCGGAAAAACAGCACTGCTCATCGCCTCTGCGCTGCTGGCTTCCATACTTCCTGCAACCGCAATCGCCCAGCCAAGCCCCGAACTGCAACAAAAACTCGCAGCAGTGAAGCAATCCGTGGCCGAAAACCAGCAGAAGCTCCACAAGTACCAATGGACCGAAACCAGGCAGCTCACGCTCAACGGTGACGCAAAGCCTCCATCACAATTCCTGTGCCAATACGGCCCTGATGGGACCGTGCAGAAGACTCCAATGAGTCCGCCGCCGCCACCGCCCAGCGGCGGCAGAATGAAACAAAGAATCATCGAAAAAAAGACAACTGAAATGAAGGATTACATGGGCCAGGTCCAGACCCTGCTCGCCCTGTACGTCCCACCAAATCCGCAAAAGATGCAACAGGCCTTCGGGGCCGGCAAAATGTCACTCAATCCCTCCCCGGACTCCGGCACAACAAACATGGTCTTCAAGGACTATGCCCAGCCCGGTGACCAGATGACCCTCACCTTTAGCAGCGCCACGAAAAAAATCGTCAAGCTGAACGTCAACACCTACATGGACAATCCTCAGGACACCGTCACTCTCGCGGTCCAGTTCGCTAGCCTGCCCGACTCCACCAACTACGTCGCGCAGTCAGTCCTCAATGCCACAGCCAAAAAGCTAGTGGTCACCACCACCAACTCCAACTATCAACCGCTTAGTCAATAAAACAGCGCCGCGGACCTGGGCAATTCATAGCCAAAGAGCCGCGGTCGTTCATTGTTCTTTTGTCATCTGGCTCAGCGCTGCTTGGGCCGAAACAGGAGAAATCTTCAAAACTCCCTTGAACGGCGAATACATCGACGAGATGATGAAGATTGCAGCCGAAGCAGCCAGCGCACAGACGATCAGCGTCGCCATCACAGTGTAGTTGCGCGGTGCGAAGAGACCGAAACTGACGAAAATCGCAACCAGCCATGAGATCACGACCGCCAGCAGCGGCTTCGGCATGGATGTTTGCACTGACTGCAGATACATCAACCAATAAGTCTCTCTCAGCGTGAGAGAAGTTGACAGAAGCTCGCCCTTGATGACCCGCTGTACATCATTCTTCGGCGTAAGCAGTTGCAACTGTTCATAAAAGTAGGAGTTGGTGTTCTCCGGTCTAAGCTGGCTTACCTCCGAACTCTTTTTAGGCCAAAGTCGGTCGATGCCGTCCTCGAGAAACTTGCGCGCCTCAATACGAATTGGGTCGGTCTCCGGACCGTAGGCCACCATCAAATCAGTCAGAAGCACGATCTGCGAACCAAGCAGTGCTACTTGGTTTTTTTCCCCGTCATAAAAGGTCTTCGCCGATGAGACGAGCATCCCAAGCACAAGCCCAGTCATCGTGACAACAAGGCCAATCGCCAGTCTCACCGTATCTTTTGCCTCCGGCACCAAATGTTCCGGTGGCACTCTCCCCCGAATCGCCATACCAGCCAGCGCTCCCGTGAAGATCAGCACGAACGCCAGAGACCCCACCACCAAAGCATGCATAGACGTTCAACTCTCCCTCGCCTCAGATCAAATTGTCGGACCTTTGCCTGATGGCTCCTTCGTACACCGGACGGACAAACAGCAGCGTCAGTAGTCCATGGACAATACAGGCCGGCAGAAGCAAAAAGCTACTGAACTCGCCAACAATTCTCAGGTACCCCAGGTAACAAAACGCCAGAACGTTATACAGAAATAAGCCTCGGATGGCCTGCCTCTGGTCCTTTCCATCGCGCGGCCAGCAAGCAATCGCCAGCGAAACAAGGCCGAACCCGCAAACCCTGCCGATCGCCTCCCCGCCGGGTGTCAGAACGGCCGAGAAGAGCAACCTGGCAAGAAGACTTGGAGCCGCGATCGCTACCAATCCCATTATCAGTTCAAGCGATGAAGACACCACAAGCAGCGACCTATCTCTCATCGCCCCTCCATCAGTAGTGAGCGCAACAATCTAGCTCTTCGGCCACTGCTTGAACATCTTCGAGACGGCACTCTGCACTATCTTCTGATTCTTATCGCCGTTATTACTCAACGTGTCCTGGGCAATCCCGCGCCAAACCAGAGACTTCGTCTTGGCGTCGTACAGATCGACAATCAGCGTCCCGACAACGTTTTGCTGCGGGCTAATGGTGCCCATTCCACCGCCAAACCCGCGCATGCCCATTGCGGTATAGGAAGTCTCCTCTTTCCCGCCGCCGCTGGCAGTGAGGATCAGATCCGGATTCTTATCTTCCGTCACCTTTTGCAGACCCTTGGCTTGCAAGGCCGCATCGATATCCTGTTGCGCCACCTGGGCAAGGATCGAGTTTTGGACCTGATTCTGATTGTTACCGCCCCAGGCATAGGTGTGATACCCGGCGAAACTCTGGCTATGGTTGTAGTTCACTGAAACCGTCTGGCCCGCGGCAATCACGGACGTGATGCACAGCAGCATCGCGCAGAATGCAATTTTGGTCTTCATGATCGTGCTCCTTCGTTCGTCGTTGTGTCCCTCACAAACAGCTTTCTCCTTTGATTCGTGAGACAAATCGAGCGCGTGCCATGGCCCATAGCCGACATCGTGAACCGGGAACCGGCTCGCACGGAGACCTCTGTATCCACGGAGACTACCTCCGCCACAAAACGCGCGGAACTCCCAGAACTACTAGCCAAGCCGCTTTAACCTTGGGTTAAGCAGCAAGTCATCGCCTTTCTACAACGCGCGCGAAGAGCCCGTTTTTGTTCCCCGTCCTTGCACAACTCCCGGAGCAACCTACACCCTAAGTCCAGACTTAACTCAAATCATTCGAATACTTTGCACACTTTTCGCCGGGAGGGGCACGTCACCCTCAACTCAGCCGTCCAACTCCCCCTTCACCCATCATTGATAGACTCCCATCACCGAGACCCTCATGCTCCTGCGCCATACCATCGACGGTGTCACCTACCGCTTCGACACCCTCAAAGACCTCCTCGCCAAAGCCACCCCCGCCCGCTCCGGAGACGAGCTAGCCGGCATCGCCGCCAGCACTGCCGTCGAGCGCGTAGCCGCCCAAATGACTCTCGCCGATCTGCCTCTTCGCACCTTCCTCGAAGAACCCCTCATCCCCTACGAGACCGACGAAGTCACCCGCCTCATCTTCGACACCCACGAACCCCAGGCCTTCGCTCCCATCGCATCCCTGACCGTAGGCGAACTCCGCGACCATCTCCTCTCCCACGAAGCCACCACCGAATCCCTCGCCGCACTAGCCCCCGGCCTGACGCCCGAAATGGCCGCCGCCGTCTCCAAGCTCATGCGCGTGCAGGACCTCATCGCCGCAGCCCGAAAAATCCACGTAGTCACCCGCTTCCGCACAACCGTAGGCCTCCCCGGCCGCCTCTCCACCCGCCTCCAGCCCAACCACCCCACCGACGATCCCATCGGTATCGCCGCCGCCATCATCGACGGCCTCCTCCTCGGCTCCGGCGACGCCGTCATCGGCATCAACCCCGCATCCGACAACGTCGCCACCACCGTCACGCTTCTCCATCTCATCGACAACATCCGCCAACGCTATTCCATCCCCACGCAAAGCTGCGTCCTCGCCCACATCACCACCCAACTCGCCGCCCTCAATCAAGGCGCACCCGTCGACCTCGTCTTCCAATCGATCGCCGGCACCGAACAGGCCAACACCTCCTTCGGCATCAACCTCTCTCTCCTTCGCGAAGCCCACCAGGCCGCACTCTCGACTCCATCGCGGCACCGTAGGCAACAACGTCATGTACTTCGAAACCGGCCAGGGCAGCGCGCTCTCCGCCAACGCCCACCACGGAGTCGACCAGCAAACCTGCGAAGCCCGCGCCTACGCCGTCGCCCGCCACTTTTCTCCCATGCTCGTCAACACCGTCGTCGGCTTCATCGGCCCCGAATATCTCTACGACGGCAAGCAAATCCTCCGCGCCGGACTCGAAGACCACTTCTGCGGCAAACTCCTCGGCCTCCCCATGGGCTGCGACGTCTGCTACACCAACCACGCCGAAGCCGACCAGGACGACATGGACACACTCCTAACCCTGCTCGGAGCCGCCGGCATCAACTACATCATGGGAGTCCCCGGAGCCGACGACGTCATGCTCCAACTACCAGAGCACCTCCTTCCACGACGCCCTCTACCTCCGCTCCACCCTCAACCTCCGCCCCGCCCCCGAATTCGAAGCCTGGCTCGAAACCAACACCCGCGACCAACTAACCCTCCCCTCACAGCTCCTCTTCTCAAAGTCGAGCTGAAGCGAGGTGAGATGGAGTGCAGAGGCAAGTACATAGAAATGAATATCGCTAGAGAAATGCTGGCAGAAGAGAGATGTGTCATCCTGAGCGAAGGTTGACGCGTTTTGCGTCAACCGTAGTCGAAGCGCCTGTCCTGAGCTTGTCGAAGGAACCTGCGGTTTCTCCTCTAGTACCTAACTAAGGCCAATTCGCAATGCCTAACGAACTCGATCTCCGCAACCACACCCCCGCGCGCGTCTCGCTCCCCACCACTGGCAACAGCATCGCCACCACCGAAGTCCTCAACTTCCAGCTAGCCCATGCTCAAGCCCGTGACGCCGTCCACGCGACCCTCGATCTCCACTCCTTCACTCACCGGCTCCAAACCGAACTCCCCATCCTCTCCGAGAAGAGCATCCCAATCCTGCAACTCCGCACCAACGCGCCGGACCGCATCGCTTACCTCCGCCATCCCAACCTCGGCCGCACCCTTCACTCCGAATCCCTCACCCAACTCCACCCAACCAACGGCGATCTGGCCATCGTCATAGCCGACGGCCTCTCCGCTCTAGCCGTCGAGCGTAACGCCATCCCCGTCCTCACCCACCTCCTCCCACAACTCCTCGCCGCGAACTGGACCATCGCCCCCATCACCCTGGTAGAGCAAGCCCGCGTAGCCATCGCAGACCCCATCGGCCAAGCCCAAAACGCACGCTGCAGCCTCATCCTCATCGGCGAGCGCCCCGGCCTCTCCTCACCCGACTCGCTCGGCGCATACCTCACCTGGTCCCCGCATCCCAGCCGCACCGACGCCGACCGCAACTGCCTCTCCAACATCCGCTCCGGAGGTCTCACCCCCGAATCCGCTGCGGACCGCCTCTTCTGGTATCTCCAAACCGCCCGAGCCATCCAGCAAACCGGCATCGCCCTCAAAGAAGGCACTCTCCAATTCGATCCTGCGAAAGGATGACAACTAAAAGGCAACAGCAGAAGTAGGCTCAGAAAGCAGTCGCTGTTCCCACTCACCCATCAAAAAAGTGTCATCCTGAGCGGAGCGGCTCGCGCACTTTGCGAGCCGCGCAGTCGAAGGACCCGCATTTTCTCTTTACCCACCCCTGCATAACTCTTGGAGCAAGCAACCCCAAGAGTCCAGACTTAACCCTCATCCTCCGAATACTTTGCACACTTTTACCGGGGAGGGGCCACCCAGCCTCAACTTCGCCAATGCAACTCCACCGGCCCACTCAACGGATGCTCACCCGTGCCCTTCAGCCGCGCCTGCTTCAGCGCGAAATACCACTTCGCCGGCTTATCCGCATCATCAATCAGCATCAGCCCCGGATTGAACCTTAGCCCCTGCGCCTGCTCCACCATCGTCTCCTGATCCTGCCTCACAAACCGAGCCCCAAAAAATGTAGCGATCGGAGTTACAAATGGAACCCAGTAAAAAACATTCCAGGCCGCACAAACATCAATCCTGCAGGTCGAAGCTGTCACCGGCGTCACCGTAGTCAAACTCGAAAACCACTTTTCCCCCGCGCGAATCGTCTCATACCGCCGGTTCGGCAGCACGAAATCAATCTCCGTCGTTATCTTTTCCCCATAAACCCCCAGCAACTTATAAGGCGCCGAGTTCGCGCTAGGCGCATGCGAAGACATCCGAAACCCCGCATTCCGCCCCTTATTCGCGACATCCTCGATCGGCTCAAAGTGTTTCGTCTTCTCATGAATACTCGCCGCCGACCGCCACCACCATGCCTGATGCACAAACGGCCCATGCGCCGGATCCATCAACCCGATAATCCCATGATCCACATTGCAAGGCAGCTCCGCCGTAAGATGCGCCGTCCGAAACCGCCCCGAAAACTTAGGCACCTCTGGCACCGCAGGCAACTCACCCATCACGCGTCCGGTCCCCGCCTCCGGCAGATACACCCATGCATACCCATCCCGCTCCTCGCACGGATAAGCCCCCGCATAAATCTTCCCAGGCTCCAGCGTCTCGTGACTCGTCAGCGAAGGAATCTCCACGCACTGCCCCGAACAAGGCTCAAACCGCCACCCATGGTATTTACAAGTCACCGTCTCGCCATCGAACCACCCCGCCGACAACGGAATCCCCCGGTGCGGACAAAGATCACGCATCGCAAACAGCTTCCCATCCTTCTTCCGTCCCACCAGTAACGGCACCCCAAGCAACAAAGCCGTCGCGGTCTTCCCCGCACGCAACTCCCCCGACCGCATAGCCGGATACCAATCCCCAAAAATCAGCTCGGTAGCAGGACCGCTAGCCCCACTCACTTGAACAAGATCACGCATCATCCATCAGCCTACGACAAACCATCCTCGTTCATTTTCTGTTTTTGGTCTTATCCGTCTTGATCCGTGTCATCGGTGTAAATCCGTGTTAAGCCTTTCTCCGTCCAAATCCGTGCAATCCGCGGTCGTCTCATACACTGTTCCCGTGACCCCAACATCCGACGAGACGCGCCGCAATCGCCTCATCCTCTTCGCTCTATGGCTCGCCCTCTACGCCAGCTTTACCCTCCTCACCCCGCCACTGCTTGACGACGCCGACTCCGTTCACGCAGAAGTCTCCCGCGAGATGCTCCTTCGCCACGACTGGGTCACCCTCTACGCCAACGGCATTCGCTACCTCGAAAAAGCCCCACTCCTCTATTGGTCCATGGCCGCCAGCTTCCGCGTCCTCGGCATCCACACCGCCTCCGCACGCCTCCCGCTCGCCCTCACCGTCCTGGCTCTGGCATTCATCCTCGAATCCTTCGCCCGCCGAGCGTTTGCAAGCACTCGCGCGGGGCTCTACGCCGGACTTCTCCTCCTCTCCAGCTTCGGCATCTTCATCTTCACCCGAATCATTATCCCCGACGCCATCGTCTGCCTCTGGCTCACCGTAGCCCTCTACTGCTACTGGCTCACCGAAAAGTCGGATAAGCCACAAAACCGGGTGCCCCATCTTCGCGACGGTCTCATCGTCGCTAAGGCGGGCCATCGTGCGCAGCACGATCCCCTCTCCTCACCCAGCCCCAAATCCCCTGGTGCCCCATCCTCCGCAGCCTTATCGCGAAAGGTGGGAGAGACAAATTCTCACCCGGCCAACCCTCTTCTCTGCTACGCCTTCGCCGCCGCCTGCGCCCTAAACGTCCTAACCAAAGGCCTCATCGGCGTCCTTTTCCCCCTCCTCATAGTCCTCGCGCATCTAGCCCTAACCCGTCGCAACTTCAAAGCAGTCCTAACCCGAATCAAACAACTCCACCCCATCTCGAGCACGGCAGTCTTTCTACTAATCGCCACCCCCTGGCACATCCTCATCGCCCTCGCCAACCCCACCCAAGGCCATCCCGGCAATCTCACATTCAGCCACGGACACTGGTCCGTCCCGCTCCCCACCGACGGCAACGTTCACGGCTGGCTCTGGTTCTACTTCGTCAACGAGCATCTCCTCCGCTACCTCAACCTCCGTGTCCCCCGTGACTACGACACCGTCCCCCTCATCCTCTTTTGGGGCCTTCTCCTCATCTGGCTCCTCCCCTTCAGCGCCTATCTCCTCCAAGTCATCCGCACCGTCCCCCTTCGCAAATCCCTCCGCCCGAAAGTCTCCATCCGAACCCTAACTCCAGAAGAAAACATCCGCCTCTTACTCGGTATCTGGGCATTAATCCCGCTCCTGTTCTTCTCTCTCTCCACCCGGCAGGAGTACTACGTCCTCCCATCCATCCCACCCCTCATCCTCCTCATCGCCGCTTGGCTCAACAACGAAGCCGCCGAAGCCGAATCCTTCACCGTCCCCAACCCCCTCACCCGCTCAGGCCAGCGGATCTCGGTCGCGCTCCTCACGCTCGGCTCCCTCGCCGCACTAGCCACTGCGTTCCTCGCCTTCCACGCGCCACCACCCGCACCCAACACCGACCTCGCCTCCCTCCTCCACCAGAACCCCAGCGACTACGCCCTCTCCTTCGGCCATTTCCTCGACCTCAACGCCCAAGCCATGTCCGCCTTCCGCACCCCACTCCTCATCACCGCCATCGCACTCTTCACCGGAACCCTCGCCAACTGGCTCCTCCGCCGCAACTACAAACCCCACGCCGCAAATCTCTGGCTCATCGCTGCCACCTTCGCCTTTCTCATCGCCGCCCACATCGGCCTCCAAATCTTCTCTCCCGTCTTAACCTCACGCCAACTCGCCCAGGCCATCGCCCCCGAGCTAAAACCCTCCGACCTCATCATCATCCACGGCGAATACGAAGCCGCCAGCACCCTCGGCTTCTACCTCCACCGCCCCAATGCCGAATCCGAACCCATCCACATCTTCGAAGGCCGCAGCTCCAACCTCTGGTACGGCAGCTTCTTCCCGGACGCCCCCCGCATCTTCGAGGACGCCGTCTCTCTCAACCTCAAATGGACACAATCCCGCCGCATCTTTCTCTGGCAAGACCTAAGCCAGCCCACCCCGTCACTCCCTGGCAGCGTCTACCTCATTACCCAAAGCGGAGGCAAAGAAATCCTCAGCAACCAACCCAATCCCTACTGAGAGATGGCCACTCTTCGATTCTTTCGACCCAAATTGTCGTATGGCGCTAAGCAGGAGAATTACTTGAACGGGCGCGGTCTGCCTGAATTCTCTGACCTAAGCTATCGCCAGCGCATAGATGACCACGCTCATCCTGCGCCAGGTCCTCCTCAGTCTTCCGCGTGGAGATCGTTCGAAAGCATCTCGGACAAATGGAGTCGAACGAAGAGTCATTGTTTTTACGGTGAGCAAAATTGAGATATTTCTCGATCATCGTACGACCTCTCAATTCTCGGAGCTGTCGGTACAAATTGAGTGGGAATTCACTGATTCCTCAGACCGGAGACGTCTGCTGCCCATCGCGGTGCGCCATCGGCAGCAATTGAACTTTGGTCTGCCGATTTGGCGGTTACTCCACGCCGAAACAGCTTCTACTTCTCCGTCTTCCATACGTACAGAAACTCGTCATTGCTCGACGTCGCCAGGCTAAGCCCATTCTGGGCCGCGGCTCTGCTCAAAGCCGAGCGAACATTCTGCTTCGTATCCGGAAGCTTATCCAGCGGAACCTTCAGCGCCTGCGCAGGACCCAGTTGTGCGATATCGCTCAACAGTTGAGTAATGATCTTCTTGTGCTTTCCGTCCCGTCCCTTCGGAACATTGGCCTGGAGAACGGACTCAAACTTCATCGGCACATCGATTTCAGTCTCTTCCACGCCGAATCTCCTCTTAACCTGAACTAAAACTAACGAACCCCTGACGCAGTAATAATTTGATGCAACCGGAATCTATCAAGATGCCTTGCGCAAAAATAAGTAACGCTTTCTTCGGCAGCAACTAAACCTGTCTACAACCGACAGATACAAAAGAGTTAACCCGCATCTATCAAACAGGGTTACTGTGGAAATCGAGGTTGGCCCCATGACTCCTAAAATCAAGTTCGACGTAGTTCCTCTGGCTGAAGTCTCGAAAACCGACGTTTCATCCCTAAAGACCCGTCCCATAATTCTCATAGTTGATGACGAGAAGGTCATCGCCGACACCCTCTCCATCATCCTCTCGAAGAGCGGCTTCGAAACCTTCGCCGCGTACGACGGCCCCAGCGCACTCGCACTCGCCCTCAAAATCGCTCCCCAACTCCTCATCTCGGACGTCGTCATGCCGGGAATGACCGGCATCGATCTAGCCGTCTCGTTGTCCGACATGCTGCCGCAATGCAAGGTACTGCTCTTCTCTGGACAAGCCGCCACCGTCGATCTGCTCGAAGAAGCGCGCCGCTCCGGTCACGACTTCACAACTCTCACCAAGCCCATCCACCCTTCCGACCTGCTCAGGCGAATCTCGGAGTGCCTTGCCCTCCAGAGCTGCGTTGAGAACCAGTCCGTCCTCGCAGGCGCGTTCGTCGCAAACTAACGCCCGAAAGCACCACGAGCTCGCCTTCATTCTTTCTTTGCCATTGCCCGCCTCTCTCCCACTAGAAAAAAGCAACGGGCAACCCACCCATCGCACAGACTCTGCGATGGGTGGATTCATATTTTGCAGCTGCTCGTTTGTTCTCTCTCACCCAAACCTAAAACCGCATTCCCACCGGTAGGTGACGCGCCTCATCCCACCGGAGTAATCCGCCCATCCCGCAGCCGGAACAACTCCCCCCGCCAGACCACCGTATCTTCCGCAAAGCTCCACGCCCAGAACCACAACCCAAAGAAATCCCGCACCGGCAGCAGCCACAAATCCCGCAGCACCTGTCCATCACCCAGCACTCCCACACCAACCGACAACGCCACCGCCACCCGAGCCAGCGCCACCACACTCAGCAACGAAAAACTCCAAAGCGCAAACCCGCTCGCCACACAAGTCATCATCGCCCAGGGCAACGCATACGTAATCCCCAACCCAAGGTATCCCCACTTGCGCGAATCCCGAGTCGACCGCGCCCACCGCAACTGGTGATCCCGAAACCCGCCAAACTTATAAGCCGGCACCGTAGTCTCGACCACCTCGGCACAAAGCTCCACACGATAACCAGCCTTCCAGATTCGAGCACCCATCTCGTAGTCATCCGCCAGATACTCCACCAACGGCTCCAGACCCCCGGCCTTCGCCAGCGCACTCTTCGTAGTCGCCAGCGTCGACCCCAGCCCAAACCGAATCCCACCCTCCAGCCACCGCGCCGCCAGAACTCCCGGCAGAAAATCCGTAGAAATCCCCAGCGCCTCCAGCCGAGCCCACAACGTCATCCCAGGCCGCTTCTCCGCAGTCTTTCCAATATAAGGACAAGTCACCATCCCCACCGTTCTCATCCGAAAAACACTGCATCACCCGCGACAGATACCTCGGCGAAACATAAATATCGCTGTCATTGATAATCACGTGCTCATACCGAGCCTCACGCAGCATCTGCACCAGGTTGCTCACCTTGCCCGAAGTCCCCAGCCGCTCGCGACATTCCACCAACCGGATCGCACACTCCGGAAACTCCGCCCGCAGCCGCTCAATCTCCCCCACAGCTGGGTCATCCAGACTGCTCACCCCAAACACAATCTCAAACTTTCCCGCATACTCCTGCCTGCAATGGCTCTCAAACCCGGCAAACATCCGCGGATCCACGCCCTTCACCGGCTTCAGCAGAGTCACATCCGGCGCAAACTCCCCCACAAACTTCTTCCGCCGCCAATAATGTGCGAAGCTCCGCGCCCCCCAAAGCGCCAGCACCAGATAAGCCAATCCAGCCAGCGCCAACAGCGCCGTCGCTCCCTCAATCACAATCGCAAGCATCCACCCAGTCTACAAAAGCAGTTGCAGGTTCGCAGAAGCAGTTGCAGGTTGACCGTTGCAGGTTGGCAGTGACCAACTCATGAATGCCGGCCTCAACTAACAACCTGCAACTAACAACTCACTCATACCGCAACGCTTCGATCGGATTCAGATTCGCTGCCTTCCATGCCGGATAGATTCCAAACACCAATCCAATCCCGCACGAACTGGCGAACGCCAGAGCAACCCACAACGGAGACAGCAGCGAAGGGAATACCAACCGTATAAGAAGCGCAACAAGGCTCCCGAACGTCACCCCCATCACCCCTCCCACAGCACACAACGTGATCGCCTCCAGTGTGAACTGCGACAGAATCACCTGCTTCGACGCGCCAATCGCCTTCCTCACCCCTATCTCGCGCGTTCGCTCCGTCACGCTTACCAGCATGATGTTCATCACGCCCACTCCACCCACCAGCAGCCCCACCGCAGACAGCGAGAGCATCAGCGCAAACAGCCCAAAGGTGATCTGATCCCAAAGCCGCGTCAGCGAATCGGTGCCAAAGATGGCAAAGTTGTCCGGAGCCTCGTTCGCAACCTTCCTTCGGCGGCGCAACAACTCCGTCAGTTCGTCCTGCACCAGTTGCTTGTTCTTCTGGTCGTCGAACTTCAGGCTGATCCAGTAATCCAGCACCTCCGGATGGATCTTGTGAAACGTCGTCACGGGAAAGAATGCTTTGTTGTCCTGCGGATTCTTCCCTCCACCAAACGCCTGTTTCTGCTGATCCATCACTCCCACCACGGTAAACACCATGCCTGCGATCGTCACATCCTGACCTATCGCATTCATCGTGCCGAACAGCCCTTCCGCGGTATCGCTCCCCAGCACCACAACATTCGCCGCCCGCTCGACATCGCTATCCTCGAAGAACCGCCCTTCCTTGATGTTGAGGTCATACACGTCCTTCACGCTCGCCGTGTCCCCCTCCAGCATCGTGCCTTCCATCTTCTTGGTGCCAAATTTCACCGATACCGCACCCGGCTGCCCGCTGTTGTCCCGCCACTGCAATCCCGGCGTCACTGCCACCACATGCGGCAGATCCTTCATCGCCATCGCGTCATCGTAGGTCAGCTGTTTCCGCGTCAGCATCTCCGTCGTCGGCCGCACCCCGATCACAGGAAACCGGAATACCCAGATCACATTCGTCCCCAGCGACTCCACCAGGCCCGAAACATTACTGTTCAGCCCGTTCACGACGGACGAGATGATGATCACCGTCATCACGCCGATCACAATGCCGAGAATCGTCAACCCGCTGCGCAGCTTATTGGTCCGCAGCGTATCCAGCGCCATCTTGATGGTCTCTTTTGTATCGGCGATCCGCATAAACAACCTTCCTTAAACCCTGGCTCCCTGCTCTTGCTGACTCCTCGCAGTTCTAGTCCGCTCTCAAAGCCTCAATCGGATCCAGCATCGCAGCCTTGCGCGCCGGATAGACACCAAAAAACACACCAGTCGAAGTCGCCATCAGCAATCCCACAAGCACACTCCAGAAAGCGACGGTCGATGGAAACCCGGCCACAATCGTCACCACCTGCGCCACGATAATTCCGCCCAGAACCCCAAAGAAACCACCCACCAGCGCCATCGTTCCCGACTCGATCAGAAACTGCAGCAGAATATCCTTTGGCCGCGCTCCCAGGGCCTTGCGTATGCCGATCTCACGCGTACGCTCCGTCACGCTGACCAGCATGATGTTCATGATGACGATTCCTCCGACAACCAGGGAAATCACCGCAATCCCGCCTGCCACAGCTCCGAAATATCCCGTGATCATGCTGAAAAAACCGACCAGCGTATTGTTCTCATCCAGTTCGAAGTCGTCCGGCATGCCGGGGCCGTCATGCCTCCGCGACCGCACCAATACCCGCACCTCATCGGCAGCATTGTCCAGAACCTGGCCTGCCGATCCGGCCTTAACGTAAATCGTCACGCTCTTGGCCGTCCCGTACGTCTTCTGAAAAGCCGTCAGCGGTACAGCGACCCAGTTATCCTGGCTCGCGCCAAAGGTGCTGCCCTGCTTCTCGCTGATTCCAATGACGGTGTAAGGCATCCCGTCGACCCGCAGTTCCTGCCCAATCGGGTTGATCCCCGCGAACAAGTGGTCCTGAATGTCCGTTCCAATAATCGCGACACGCGAGGCATGTTCCTCATCATTGTCCGTAAACCCACGCCCCTGCTCAATATTCAAATTTTGCAGCGCAGGCATCTCTGACGTATAGCCACGAATGCTCGTGTCGGTCGTCGACTCCGTCCCCCGCACAACCTTGGAAGTCGTCGCCTGCTGGGCGCCAATTCCCACACACAGCTTGCAGTTGTCTCTTACGTACTCATAGTCGGTGAACAGGATGTTCTTGCGCTTCTGAAATCGCTGATAATCCTCGGAGCTGGTAATGATCTGCGGCATCCTCGAAACGGTGAACACATCCGCCCCATATCTCGAGAACTTGGTCGTAACATAGTTATTCGCGCCATTCACCAGCGTCACGACCGCAATCACGCTGGTTACGCCGATGACGACGCCCAGCAGCGTCAACACCGAACGCAACTTATTCGCCCATAGCGATTGCAGCGCGATCTTTACCGCTTCTTTGAACTCCATTGGTCTCTTCCCAAACCACTGTGCCCCAAATCATTTTTCCGGATACGCTTGAGACTACCAGCCGAAGCCCCCGAAAGCGAGGCTCAACCTCTTCTCTTCTACGCAATTAGACGGCGTTTTGTTCGCCCGAGTGGGATACACTTAATCCTGCAGGCGGCCGGATGATCGCTGCCGCCCGGGCCGCAAGGTTTCGGGCGGGGGAGGAAAGTCCGAACTCCGCAGGGCAGTGTGCCGGATAACGTCCGGGACGGCCGCGTCAAGGCGGCTGGACGGCCAGTGCAACAGAGAATATACCGCCTCAAGTTATTGATTTGCCTCGGCAAATCTGCAAGTTCTTGAGGTAAGGGTGAAAAGGTGCGGTAAGAGCGCACCGCGCGGCTGGTAACAGACGCGGCACGGTAAACCCCACACGGAGCAAGACCAAATAGGCAGGAATTCTGCCGCGCCTCTCCAGGCGGCAGAAGCGTACCGGCCCGGTGCGCCAAGGCGGAGAGCAAGGCTGCACGCAAGTGCAGCAGCCGAAACTTGCGGGTAGGTTGCTAAAGCGCCGCAGCAATGCGTCGCGTAGAGGAATGATCATCTAAAACAGAATTCGGCTTACGGGCCGCCCGCAGACCAATGGCCCCGAGATCGCAAAAACGATCCCGGGGCCTTCATGTCCCCATAGTATCGCCCCGTAGTATCCCGGTTGCGGCGCGCGATGGGAGCATTCGCCGTTCTTCGTCCCCGCTATAGAGCGTTCGTCACGAATAGCTTTACACGCGATTTTTGCGACTGCTAGCGTGAGTCCAGTTTTGAACCAGTGGCCGTTATGAAACTATAGCCCTCAATAGGGAGCGTGAGATGGATCGACGGCAATTTCTGGCGAGCGCTGCTTCTCTGGGAATCATTGGCGTGTGGGCGACGCGATCGGCTGCCGTGCCGTCGCGAGTCGTATGGCGGGAGGACCGTGCGTCTTTCCCCCAGGGAGTCGCATCTGGCGATCCGGACGATCACAGCGTCGTCTTGTGGACCCGACGGCCCTTCGACCAGGGCGAGCGGCAGACACTGACGGTGGAAGTAGCGCTAGATGCGGATTTCCGCAGCGTCGTTGCCAAGGCGCGCGCGCCGGTGCTGGCGGCGGCCGACTGGACGTGCCGCGCTCTGGTCGGCGGCCTCTTGCCGGCGACGACCTATTGGTACCGCTTCACCGACGACAGCGGCGCCGGCAGCCGAATCGGGCGCACGATCACCGCCCCGCGTGCCAGCGACCCACGCCCCGTTCGCTTCGCCTTCGTGTCGTGCAACAGCGTCAACGAAGGCGCGCAGAACGCCTTTCGCCGGATGATCTGGGAGGACGAGCACGCGCCGGCCGAGCGCAAGCTGGGCTTCGTGCTCCATCTGGGCGACTTCATCTACGAAGTCGTCGAATATCCCGACGAGGTGTCGCACCGCTATTCGCGCACCGTCTACGACCTTGGTCGCATTCCTGACGGCCGCAAGGTGGGCAATTTCCATGTGCCTACCAACCTCGCCGGCTATCGCCATGTCTATCGCGCGCATATCGACGATCCCGACATCCAGGACGCGCGCGCGCATTTTCCGTTCGTGTGCATCGGCGACAACCACGAATTCTCGTGGCTAGGCTGGCAGAGCTTCATCAGATACGGCACCAAGATCGAGCCTGCGCAGCCGCTGCGCGTCGCCGCCAATCAGGCGTGGTGGGAATATATCCCCTCGCGCGTCCGCAAGGCCTCGGGCCCCGGGCTCGACCAGTTCGGCCCGCCGGCGGTGACGAGCGCGCCGATCGACACGCTCGACGATCACGGGTTCGGCGCCGAGGCCAACAACCGCACCGCCGTCGGCAGCATGACCGCCTATCGCGCGCTGCGTTACGGCAAGCATGTCGATCTGATCCTCACCGACTTCCACAGCTACGCGATGCGCAATCCCGGGGATCGGCCCGAAACGGACGTGTTCGACTCTAGCTTCCCGGTGGTTCCACAGGAGTTGATGGAGATCATTGATGCGGGCAAGGACTATGCCGGCGGCAATCCCCCCGCGACCATCACCATCGGCGACAAGAGCGCGCCCAATTTTCGCAAGGACGAGCCCGCCTACACCGTGCTCGGCCGCGAGCAGAAAGCGTGGCTCAAGGAGCGGCTGACGCGGTCGACCGCGACCTGGAAGATCTGGGGCGCGACAAACGGCACGCTCGATATGCGGACCGATCCGCAGAACCTGCCCGCCGGGCTGGTGAAGGACAAATGGCCGGGCAAGGATTTCGGCACCTTCGGCGGCGGTGATTTCAGCGGGGCGTTCAGCGAGCGTGCCGAAATCTATGACACCGTCCGCGACCACAAAGTGTCGGGGTTCACCATCATCTCGGGCGACCGCCACAGCTTCTGGGCCGGCTATGCCGCCCCCAAATTGCCGCCAGCCGGGTTCGACCCGGTCGGGCTGAGCTTCATCACCGGTTCGATCTCCGCCCCGGGTCTCGCCGAAGCGGCCGAATACATGAAGGACACCCCGCTGCTTCCGCTGTTCGTGCGCAAGGCGCCGGGTGCCGCACCCGAAGCGACGATCAACCTGACGATCAAGCACGGCGTGCGCGCGGCGCTCGAATATGCGGCGAGCGGCGACATCGCGAAGGCGCGGGCGGCGACCAATCCCGATGTCGCGCCGCACTTGGAATTCGTCGACATGGCTGGGCACGGCTATGCAGTGGTCACAGCCGGCTCTGACGCGATCGATACCGAATTTATCTGCATCGTCCGCCCGATCGCGCGCGCGGCGACCCCCGACGGCGGTCCGCTGCGTTACCGTGTATCGCATCGGGCGAGGCTGTGGCAGCCAGGCACGCCGCCGAAGCTGGAGCAGCGAGTGCTTGAAGGGGATGCAAAGCTGTCAGTTTGATGGCTTGTCATCCAAGCCGACTTCTCGTGACCGATCTGTCATAGTTTCTGAATAACCGCGACCCGATCTTCGCCAGACACTCTCAACCGAACGTTCCGGAATCGCGTGCTGGATATACGGAAGGTCGAGACAGAGTTTCTCACCGCGTTTGAATGTCAAGTCCTTGGCGCGCGTGTTCAAGGAGCATCTGTGCCGAACCCGGCGATTCCATACCTAAATCAAGCCCTTTTTCGCGAACAGGGACAGCACTATTTTGCGGCAAAAATTCGCCGTAGATGATCATTAACTCGCTTCGGTGGTCGGCTGACGGTGAATGAAACATACGCACGTGCGCAGCCCTGTGCGGGAACGAAAGGTGTCGTTTCTCAAACAAACGCTCAACGGCCGCACCATCCGAGGCAGGATTTCCCGCCATTTCGGCCGCATAATCAGGCCAGCTTCCCACGTTGTAGACGAACTGGAGATCACCTATTTGCGTTGTATTTTTTGAACTGTATTTGTAGGTTCGGTCGTTGGACGGCAGGAAATGCTCAAACTGTATCCAATAGAAGCTCTCTACAGTATTGTCGCGGCCCTGCCTTGCAAAGACATACTGCTCCGCCTCTGCAACCCCATAAAGGTTGACTTGTTGAGTGCCGATGAATCGATACCCTTTCCGGACGCTTAGCTCTACTTTGGGCGACTCTTCTGAAAAGACAGTTCTGCCTCTAACGTGGCGCGCTGCATTCGCGTTCGTTCCGTCAACTCCATAAGCAAACGTCGCAACCCCGAGCAGTAAACCCGCCGCGACAACCATGGCGTTACCGTTCGACAGGACTTGTCGTTTCATTGATTGCATCTCTCCTCCTCAATCCCAGAAAGATACGCTCGACAAAGTGAAAAGTTCTCGTCGAATTGCGCAGCACCCGCATCAGTCATGCGGCTTGCATGTGGCGGTTACGCGTTACTCTCGCCCGAGCAGCAAGAACCAGCGGAACTCTTCGGTCGCTCAGATTTCTGTGTTCGATCCTTCGGGAGGTCGGCTAGCCCGAGCAGGGATCCGGTGTCGTTGAGGTTCAACGTCTCCTTTGCGTTCTCCAACACCGAGACCCACTGGGGATTGGGCGACCCAGCGGCAGAGTATTCGTCATGCCAGTTCCACCACTCATATGGTTTGGTCTGAGGGTAGCCCTCGGGCGAGTCCTCCCAGTTCTCCTGCCGTCCGAGCGCGGTCATGTCGAGGTAGCTCCAGACGCTCCCCATCGCTTCGTCGCCGCGGCTGTTGATGAAGTATGTGCGAAACACTTGGTCGCCTTCGCGGATGAACGCGTTGTGACCGTGCCACTCATCCACGCCGAAGTCAGCATCGAAGCTGTCCGTGATGGTGTACCACGGAATCGTCCAGTCCATACGCTTCTTCAGGCGTTCTATGTCGGCCTGCGGCGCGCGCGAGGCATAAACAAGAGTCGTATCGCGGGCGTTCAGATGCGACAGGTGAGACACCTGGTCGGCTCCCAGCGAGCAGCCGCGGCACGCATGGTCAGGCCAGCCGAACACGCCCGGCTCGAAAAAGGCGCGGTAGACAATCAGCTGACGGCGGCCTTCGAACAGGTCGAGCAGGCTCACTTTGCCCTTCGGTCCTTCAAACGCGATACTCCTTCTCCACGGCCAGCCACGGCATCCGCCTGCGCTTGGCGGCCAACGCATCGCGCTCGCGCGTAAGCCGTTTCTCATCGGCCAGGAGTCTCTCGCGAGCCGCAAGCCATTCCTCTCGCGACACGATCTGCGGTTTCTCAATCATGCTCGTTGACATCTTCATCTCTCCTTTGATCTGCATCCGGCACGATCTCTCCCGCGCCGTTCTTCGTTCGAGACAGCCTCGACGGTGTTGAAAGGGCGCTATCGGCTGCGGCGTTCTTCACACCGAATCTCCTGATAGCGATCGCCGCGACTCCGCTCGCAGTCGTGACTTTGCCGGCAAGCAGCGCTGCGGTTGCTACGCACACTGGACACATGGGCTTCCTCCTCACGTGCGTCTACTTGACCCCGAGGCAATCGTTAGCGGCCCTCAGCATGCCTGCGAACGCGGTCGTGCATCGAGGCCCAGCCTTTGTTCATCCCCGCCTTGTGCTCCTCTGGAACGAAGCCAAGCGCGGTGTGCTTGAACGCAATCAAAGTTCCACCGTCCACTTCACTCAGCCGATATTGCACATTGGAGACGAACGGAAACGACGCAAACAGCGGACCAACAAACTCAAGCAGCGTTGGCCGCATGATCGCTTTGACATTGGCCCAGAAGTGCCCGTTGCCGTCGCCCATATCGCGATACCATCTCCCACCCGGCCAAGCTTCGATCTTCATGTTGAGAGACTTGCCGTCCGGGCGTTTCATTGCCGGGCCCCAATTGCTCGAGCAGCGCGGCAAAGGTTACATCAAGAGGCGCCTGGACATGAATCTCCTGGCTAATCGTCAGCGTCAGGTTTTCGAGGGTCTGTTCGGTAGCAATCATCGCTTCTCCTTAATATTCGGGTTTGGGATATTCGAATCGGTTGAGACTTGCCGCACCTTCGCCTCCGCGAGTTCCTTCACTCGATTCAACTGATGCTGCCAGTAGCGCTCAAAGGTACCCGCCCACTCATGAAGTGGCCGTATCGCCTCGGCGTTGGTCCGGTACAGCTTTTGCCGGCCCTGACATCGCATCCGAACCAGCCCCACATCGTGCAGCACACGCAGGTGCTTGGAGATGGAAGGCTGCGGGAGCCCGAGCGCTGCCACAATCTCTCCAACGGGCCGCTCCGCCCCGGCCAGATAGCTCAAAATCTCTCGCCGGCGGGGCTCAGCAACCGCGTTGAAGGCGTCCGAAGTGGTGCTCGCTCTAGCCATGACGGAAACAATACATGCCTATATAGGAATATGTCAAGCCCGCCCCTCTTTGCCACCCCAACACCTGTGACCTGCGTCACGGACGCCACCCGCCACATTCGCTTCAATCAACTCATGAGGTGCCGCATGCCCACCATTGAAAATCCCGTCTCCCTGAATCTCGAAAAGATCCTCTTCGCCACCGACTTCTCCTCCCCATCCGAAAAGGCCGCCGCCTACGCCAAAGCTCTCGCGAAGCGCTTCCACTCCACCGTGGAAGTCGCCCATATCTTCGATCCATCAGTGGTCTCCTCCTACGACGAAGCCACCTTTGGATATCCCGCGCCTATGAAGCGGCGCATCAGCGACGAAGCCCTGCAAACAGTCCTCGACCACGTCGCCGGCTCCGGAATCAAGGCAACAGCCATCACTCATGAAGGACACACCCCCGCCAAAGACCTCATCGACATAGCCAAAAAAGACAAAGTCGATCTCATCATCGCCGGAACCGCTTCGCACACGGGCTTCGGCCGCGTGATCCTCGGTTCCACCGCCGAAGGCCTCATCCGCAACGCGCCCTGTCCTGTCATGACCATCGGCCCGAACGCGGCTACACCCGAGGACAAGCCGCTCTTCTTCCAGAAAATCATCTACGCAACCGACTTCTCGGCCACCGCCGCCAAGGCCGCAATCTTTGCCCTCTCCTTCGCCGAGGACAGCGGTGCGCACCTCTTTCTCTGCTTCGTCCAGGGCGTTCCACCCGCTTTCACCGCGAAGCAACTCGCCGAGGGACGGTTTCAGGAAGCCCTCCGCCAACTCGTTCCCGAGACCTCCTACGACTGGTGCAACCCGGAGTTCATCGTCGAACACGGCGACGCGGCCACCGCGATCCTCGGACTAGCCGACAGAGTCAATGCCGATCTCATCGTCCTCGGCGCGCACAAAGCCTCTTTCTGGCTGCCCCATTTTGAAGGCGGTGTCGCACCGGACCTCATCGCCCAGGCGCGTTGTCCCGTCATGACCATCTGCTGAACGCGCCTCGAACCCAACATTGTTGTGCCGCGCTATACTCTAGCCACCTCCTCGGCAGAGATGCGGCACAACCATGGCCCCCGCCTCCACACGTCCAAGCCTGCGCGATTGCCTCCACTGCGAACTTCGCCCACTGCGAATGTTCTGCAATCTCAACGACCACGCCCTCCGTGACTTCAGTGCTCTCGGCACTCAGGCTGAAGTCCCCACCAGTTCAACCCTGTTTCGCGAAGACGAGCCCGGCGCCAGCGTCATCGTCGTCTGCAGCGGCCAGGTCAAACTCTCCTGCACCTCAAAGGAGGGAAGGACCCTCATCCTCAAAATCGCCATGCCCGGCGATGTCCTGGGCCTCAGCGCAACCATCTCAGGGTCGCGCCACGAAGTCACCGCCGAAACCATAGAACCCACGCAGACTAAAACCATCCCTCGCGCCGACTTCCTCGCCTTCCTCGAAAAACACGGAGAAGCCGGCCTCCACTCCGCAAAGGCCCTCTCTGAAGAGTACAAAACAGCATTCTTCGATGCTCGCCGTCTCGCGCTCTCGGCCTCTGTTCCCGGCCGCCTCGCCGACGTCATGCTCGAATGGGCACGCGCCGCCTCCTGCGGAAGCCCTCAACTCAAGTTCAACATGCGCCTCACCCACGAAGAGCTCGCCAGCATGATCGGCGCCACCCGCGAAACCGTCACCCGCGCCCTCAACCGCTTCAAAAAAGAAAAGCTCATCGAGATTCGTGGCGTCTCCATCCTCATCCTCGCTCCGGAAAAACTCGAATCACTCGTCGCATAGCCCGCCCACACGTGACCTGCGTCACATCCAAATCTCTCCAGACCAAATAGATTCAACCTCAGAGGTCAACGCCTCGGAGGTGCACCATGATCACCTGCTGCGCGAATCCAGCCTGTTCCATAAGCCGTCGCTCCGGAGCCTGCGGAGAACTCATCGCCGTCAATCGCCCCTCAGGCATGGAGTTCTTCTGGCTGTGTTCCCGTTGCGCACAGCGCTACGAGCTGTCTTGCAATCCCCACGGCCAGATCTGCATTCGCCCCCGGCAAACCGCATCACGCATGCATGATCCAGCACCCGCAACCATGCCCCCGGGCGCTCTCATCCACGCCACCTGCCAGAAACCAATCCCCCTCCCCTGCTAAGACAACCGGCAGCCCCAGGCAGTTACAAGGAGCCAGTCCACAATGCAAACCCCCACTAATTTCGCTCAGCCCTCTTTCAAAACAGTGCTACTCGCGACCGACTTCTCCGAAGCGTCAGAGATAGCCTTTGAAACGGCCATCGATCTCTGCAAGACCCTCGCCGCCAGTCTCTCCATCCTGCACGTCTTCGAGTACAACGAAACCGTGCCTCCCCAGCAGACCGGTCAGCCCCTCGGGTTCGAGGTCTTGTATCAGGAGGCCGAACACTCCCTCAACCATCTCCGCCAGACCGCACGCCAGAGCGGCGTCCTTTGCGAGAGCGAAATCGCCGGAGGCCTCGCCGTCTCCACCATCCTCGAAACCGCCGAGAAACAGAAGACCGACCTGCTCGTCCTCGGAACCAACGCCGCCCGCGGCCTCGAGCGCCTCGTCTTCGGTTCCACAGCCGAGACCATCCTGCGCAAGGCCTCATGCCCCGTCATGACCGTCGGCCCGAAAGTCCACAAGCCCGGCAACTACCTCACCCGGCCCATCGTCTTCGCCACCGACTTCCACCCCACCACCATCCACGTCGTGCGCTACGCCGCGTCCCTATGCAACGACACTCAATCGCCCCTTCACTGCCTCACCGTCCTGCCAATGACCAGGGACGCAGGAGCCCAAAGCCAGGTCATCTCGCAGGTCATGACCGAAGCCCTCCGTCACGTCGCCGTCTCCAGCGGAGCAGTCATCTCTCCGCCTGTCTGCCGAACCATCTACGGAGCCGACTTCCCCGAAGCCGTCATCCAGTATGCAATCAAGGAGTGCGCCTGCATGATCGTGCTCGGAGTCCACCACGCTCCAGCCTTCGTCTCCCACGGCCCCCGCGACGCCACCTACCGCCTCATCGTCGAAGCCCCTTGTCCCGTCCTCACCATAACCGCGCCCCGAAAACAATCCCAACCCGCCGACAATCACGAATCCGAACCCAGCCATCAAAACCCGCAAGCCGCCTGGCTGAAACGCCCCAACCGCGTCGCATAACTGAGAAAATTTAAGCGAGTGGACCACATCTAACCGCGCCACCAAACTGGGTTCCCCAAACCCAGAAGGAATTACTCAATCCCTTCCTCACAAGCCATCATCCTGAACCCTTTCCCTTCGAAGCCGCCATCCTGACCCCTTTCCCTTCGAAGCCGCCATCCTGAACCCTATCCCTCCGAAGCCGTCATCCTGAACCCTTTCCCTTCGAAGCCGTCATCCTGAACCCTATCCCTTCGAAGCCGTCATCCTGACCCCTTTCCCTTCGAAGCCGCCATCCTGAACCCTATCCCTCCGAAGCCGTCATCCTGAACCCTATCCCTCCGAAGCCGTCATCCTGAACGCAGTGAAGGATCCCCGCATTTCGTCTTTGTACTTTTTGAGCCGTCGCAACCCACAAATTTCCCACAGATTTATTTTCAAAAAGCGGCACAAAATTAGCCGCCAAAAACAACCACCCAAAAACCACGTTCCCACCACAAACTCACCACAAATTACCATCCAAAAACCACGATTTTTCGACAGAAAATCCCAAAACCCCCAGCAAAAACGCCCCTCCACCACCGACAAAAAAACTGCTACCGAATAGCCGCCAAAGCCGCCCGGAAAAGCGTCTCAAAATCCTTCCCCACCTCCGGATTCTTGGCCACCGCCGTCTCAATAGCCTTCTGCGCCACCGGCCGTGGATACCCCAGGTTCACCAGCGCAGAAAGCGCATCATCCCCAGCAGCACCATGCACTTGCACACCCCCACCCCCAGCCGGAATCGCCGTGGCCAGATCGTCCAGCTTGTCCTTAAGCTCCAAAACCACCCGTTCCGCAGTCTTCTTCCCAATCCCCGGAATCCGCGTCAACGTAGCATGATCCCCAGCCCGAATTGCGCTCACAAGTCGCCCGGAATCAATACCGCTCAGCACTGTAATCGCCAGCTTGGGCCCAATCCCTGAAATCGTAAGCAGCTTCTCAAACAACCGCTTCTCCTGCCGGTCAGCAAACCCAAACAGAGCCAGCTGATCCTCCCGCACATGTGTATGAATATAAAGGCCTACCTCAGCACCCTCCAGCCCAAGCGCAGAGAAAGTAGCCACACTAATCGTCACGTCATACCCAACACCACCACATTCCACGATGGCTTGATTAGGGTTTTTGGAAAGAAGGCGTCCGCGCAGGTGAGCAATCATGCTGCTCGGATTGTAGCGTGTCGCGCTTAGTCATCAATAAGTTGAGCGGGAGCCCGAACCCCGCAAAGTATCTCGTATGAGATAGTTCCTGCAAAACGAGCATGATCGTCAGCAGTGACACCATCGCCAAGAACAGTAACCTCGTCACCCGCGCAGGCCGCGGAAATATGCGTCACATCAACGGTAGTGAGATTCATTGAGATCCGCCCAACAATAGGCGCGCGCCCCCCACGTACCATGACCCATCCTCCAGAGCGCACGTTGGTCGAAGATAGCTCGCGCCGCAGGCCGTCAGCGTAGCCGATCGGAAGCAGAGCCAGCCGCATTGCCCGTTCTGCGGTAAAGGTAGCGTTGTACCCGACGGTGTCTCCAGCGGAAATATCGCGAAGGGCCAGGATGCGTGTCTTCCACGTAAGAACTGGTTGCAATTCGGACTGAATCTTTGGATTGGCGACAGCATGCGTTTGATCGAGTGGCAAACAGTAGCCATAGAGTGCGATCCCGGACCGCACCATAGGGCGAGCCTTAGCCTCCACCGCGAGTTTTGTGAGCCACGCAAGATTTTGTTCAGCATCCGCGGTGTCGAGCGTAGAGGAGCTTCCAGCGTGCAGCCAGTGGAAAGGCAGGCCGGACGATCGGATAGAAGCGATAGCTTGCTCGAAAAGCCGACGTTGCGATTGGGTTTGAGGCGACTTGGGAACCTCGGCACACGCGAAATGAGTGAGAACGCCCTCGAGATAGACTCGGGGATTTTCTCTAATGGCAGTAAGCACTGAGTCGAGACCAGGACCCGGAGCAATGCCCTGACGCGACATTCCGGTGTCGATTTCAAGGTGAATCGGGATAGGCAGAGGACCGTTAGAGGATTTAGCTACAGCTGAAAGAGTTCGGATGTGCTCAGGAAGCCAGACGACGGGAGTAAGGTCGTGCTCGAAAAAGAGGAGCATTTCCTCTCTTGAGGGAGGAGACATAACGACTATGCGGGATTGAATACCAGTCGGGATGAGCGCTTTGCGTAGGGCGACCGCTTCCTGAGCGTCGGCTACACCCAGCCAGCATGCCCCGGCATGGGCCAGAGTGACGCCGCAAATCTCAGAGGTGTGCCCATAAGCGTTTGCTTTGACTACAGCAAGCACCGCCGTTTCAGGGCCCGCAGCTTCCTGGAGCAACTTGTAGTTTGCGATGAGGCGGCGCCTCGAGATCTCCACCCATGTCTTCACGGTTTCTATCCTAACTTGTCGTTGACCGGCAGCCTGCAGAGGCGCGAGTTGCCCCGGAATCGTGAAACCGCTGAAAAGAAGGCGCATGTGAGACCATTTAATGTGGCGGAGGTTCGCTATGAGTGCGGCACGCACGAAAGTTACGGTGGGAGTTTGCGGAGGGATCGCGGCTTACAAGTCGGTTGAGCTCGTGCGCCTCCTGCAGGATGCGGGATACGATCCGCACGTCGTGATGACGCGGGCAGCAGAGGAGTTTGTGCGGCCGCTGACCTTTTCAGCAATCTCAGGCCACAAAGTGATCACTTCGCTCTGGGGTGCGGATGCGGGAGCTGTCTCAGAAGGCGGAGAGTCTTCCATCGAACATATCTATGAGGCGCAAACCACCAAGCTGCTGATCGTGGCTCCAGCGACGGCAGACATGCTCGCGAAGCTGGCCCATGGGCTCGCGGACGATTTTCTTTCGACGATGGCGCTCGCAACGACGGCTCCGATTGTCGTGGCTCCGGCGATGAACGTGAATATGTGGGACCATCCGGCAACACGCGCGAATGTGGAGACGCTTAGGTCGCGCGGGGTAAAGGTGATTGAACCTGGGAGCGGCTATCTGGCTTGCGGAATGGTCGGAGGGGGCCGGCTGGCAGAGCCGGCGGCGATTGTGGCTGCAGTGGAGAAGATCCTGGCGGATGCCTCCGCGGGAGTCTCACATAACGTCCTGGAGGAAAACATCGCGCCTCATGCCGCGCTGTACCAGGACTACGCAGGTGAGGTTGTGCTGGTGACGGCGGGCGGCACACGCGAGGCGATCGATCCGGTGCGGTTTATCGGAAACCGGTCCAGCGGCCGGATGGGATATGCCGTCGCCGAGGCCGCGCGCTGCAGGGGGGCGAGGGTAATTCTCGTCAGCGCACCCACGAGCCTGGAGGCCCCTGAAGGCGTGGAAGTAATGCGAGTAGTGACGGCGGACGAGATGCGCAAAGCGGTGATGCAGAGGCTACGTGAGGCAACAGTTGTCGTAATGGCCGCTGCAGTGAGTGATTTTCGCGTTCGAAGCGTCGCAGCGCAGAAGATCAAACGCGAGGCCGCGCGCGCTGTGCTGCTGGAGCTCGAAGCAACGGAGGATATTCTGCGCGAGGTCGTGGAGAAGCGCGTAGCGGGGACGATGGTCGTCGGGTTTGCTGCCGAGACGGAAGATGCTCTGGCGAACGGGCGGCTAAAGCTCGCGCGCAAGGGCGTGGATGCGGTGGTTGTGAATGATGTCAGCGTCGATGGGATTGGATTTGACGCGGACCAGAACGCCGGGTTTTTCTTGACGCAGGCCGTCGCAGTGGAGATTCCCATGATGAACAAGAGAGCGATGGCCGACCGGATTCTGGACGAGATGAGTAAGCTGCGCGGATGAGTGACAGTCACAAATCCGGCATACGTAAACACTTTGAAAGCGTCTGAACTAGTAAACTAAATCCACATGAATTTCCGCAAAGCAGTTTTCTTTCTTGCCGCCATTGCCCTTATCAGTTGTGTCTCAGCTTCCGCTCAGGTCGGCGTTTACGGGATGTTTACCGCCGATGAACTGAGCAACATCGGCTCGTCGCCGCTGCCGCCGTTGTCGAGTGCGCCGGGTGATCAGCGATCGAACTCGGTGAGTCCGCTGGGCGGGACGGGAGGCGTTTACTACGACTTCAAGACATGGGGGCCGGTGAGGCTGGGGGTCGACGCACGTGGCAGCATCGTTACGACAAAGCGCGGCGCCTATTTAAATTTTAATGCCTCGGGGGCGCGGATTTACTCAGTGCTGGGCGGAGTACGCGCTTCCTTCCATACTCCGATTGCGCCATTGAAGCCGTATCTTCAGGTCTCGGCAGGGTTGGGACGAAGCGACTACGGGCTCCAAAGCAGCGGGGGCGCGGTGACGATTTATAACAACTTCGAATACGAGGGGCTGGCGGGACTCGACATCAAGCTCCTCCCAGTGTTGGACTTCCGCCTGGTCGAGTTCGGATACGGTGGCCTCGACCCATTTGGCACCTACAGCCACAACTATCCGATCAAACAGGTCAGCACGGGCTTCGTCATCCACTTTCCATAGTGAACCAGAGCGGCGAGAGAAGATCTATGCGCGTAGCTCTCTTTGGCGGCAGCTTCGATCCTCCGCATCGTGGCCATATCGCCATCGCCAGGGCTGCTGCCGATGCCTTTGCCCTGGACCATGTGTTGTTTGCCCCCGTAGGACATCAACCTTTGAAATCTGACGCAACTCCCGCACCTTTCGCCGACAGGCTGGCCATGGTGGAGCTTGCCTGCAAAGCAGATCCGCGCTTTATTCCCTCGGAAGTGGACTCTCCACGACGGGATGGAGCACCAAACTTCACGGTCGATGCGCTCACCAAACTGAGTGTGAGAATGCCGCGGGCGCACCTGTTCAACCTTGTTGGCGCAGATAGCTTTCTGAATCTGCGGCGTTGGCATGACCCGGAACGAATGTTGGAGCTGGCAGAGTGGATTGTGGTGAGCCGGCCAGGCTTTTCTCTGGACGATCTGTCTGCGCTGGGACTGACTGCCTGGCAACAGAAGCGGGTGCATCTCCTCCAGACGGTCCATGAAGATGTTGCGGCAACCGATCTACGAGAACGGCTCGATAAGGGGCACCCGTGCCTCGGATGTGCTGGAACCGACAGTTGCTGCCTACATCAAGGTGCATCGCCTATATTGCTGAGTTGGGCATGGAATCCCGCATTTTCGCGCATTGCGGGATATTTGTTCGGGTGTCGAAACTTTTCTCCGGCAACCCGTGTCTGTATCTAAGCAACGCTCTACGACTGCCCTCCCCGTCTCCCCACTGCTGAAACAACAGCAGCGCAACCCAACCGTATCCGCGACATCTTAAGGCCCCATGCCCGAACTATTGACCATGCCGTCGCTACCCACTTTTCGCGATCCCGCAGGTAGCGTTGAAATTCGCAGAGATGGTGTGTATCGGACCGTCCGTCCTCCCTTCGACGCGGACATTCTGGAGTTTCTGGCTCTGCCGGTGGCCTCGGAGATGGTTGCGCAGGGACGCCTTGTGGGCAGCGAAGTGGTGTCCACGACAGATGGCGAGGCGCTGGTGCTGCGGCATCCCCGAGTCTCATTTCAGTCGTATCCGTGGGAGTGGGCGCCAGGGCTGTGGCTGGCTGCGGCTGAGCTTACGCTGACCCTGTGCACCGACCTGGTTCACCAAGGATGGCTGCTGAAGGACGCAACGCCGTTGAATGTGCTGTTTCAAGGAACCGAACCGATCTTCATCGATGTGCTGTCGATTGAAAAGATGGATCCACGGCGACCGATCTGGCTCGCGTATGGGCAGTTTGTGCGGATGTTCCTGCTGCCAATGCTGGCGTACTCGCGGCTCGGCTGGCCGTTGCAGGCTCTGCTGACCAAGCGCGATGGATATGAGCCGGAGGAGGTGTACGGTGCGCTTTCGTGGTGGGGACGGTCGCGGCAGCCGGCGCTTTCGCTCGTCACGCTGCCTTCGCTGCTCGCAAAAAATAAAAAGCTCCAGGCGGAGGGAGTGGCTTCGCGTTCGGTGGACGATCCCGAACTTGCCAGACACATTCTTCTGAAGACGCTGAACGGTCTGCTGTCGCAGATGCGAGCAGTGACCCCGGCGCACCACTCGTCCGTATGGTCGGATTATGCCGAGACAGCGACCCACTACACTGACGAAGACCATGCGCGGAAGCGTGCCTTCGTAACGCACGCGCTTGAAACGGCTCGGCCTTCGCGTGTGCTCGACGTGGGATGCAACACGGGGGTCTATTCGCAGCTGGCTGCGGACGCAGGCGCTGAAGTAATTTCGATCGACACCGACTTACAGGCCGTGGACAGGTTGTGCGCGAGCCTGAAAGGCAGCGGGAAAAACATTCTTCCTCTGTGCGTCGACCTGGCACATCCCACTCCCGCGACAGGCTGGGAGAACCGGGAGTACTCGTCGTTTTTGAGCCGGTGCGCCGGACACTTCGACATGGTGATGATGCTGGCCGTCCTGCATCACCTGCTGCTGCGGAGCCAGATTCCTTTGGATCGGATTGCCGCGCTCGCGAGCGGATTGACAACGCGATACCTCATCCTCGAATGGGTCCCGCCTGCAGACCCGAAGTTCCGCGAGCTGCTGCGTGGCCGCGACTCGATCTATAGCCACATTACAGAAAGCGCTTTTCGTCAGGCGTTCGCGGAATATTTCATTACGGTGGATGAGTTGACGCTTTCGAATGGGCGGTTGATGCTTCACTTTGAAAAGAAGTGAGCGCCGCGCTTCGCCTGTCATTGAGCCAGCAAACGCAGCTTTCTCCACTCATCAGCCAAATGACGAACAAAGAAATCGGTTGCGGCTGGCTTCGGACCGCACAACCCGCTACCATGGAGCTTCAAGGAGGCGCATGCCGTCGATTGAAAGCAACCAACTCCTGCTCGCCGCCGCTGCTGCGTGCGAGGACAAAAAGGCTGAAGATATTCGCATCCTCGCGCTCGACCCGGCCGAGAGCGGCCTCACCGATTACTTCCTGATCTGTAACGGAACCAATGAACGGCAGAACGTCGCAATCACCGACGAGATCGAGCTGCGGCTAAAACGCGAGTTTGGGGTGTATCCCAACTCGGTCGAAGGGCGTCGGCAGGCCGAATGGATTCTGATGGACTACGTGGACTTCATCGTCCATGTGTTCTCCGCCGAGAAGCGCGCATTCTATGGCCTCGAGCGGCTGCGCAAGTCCGCTACAACCCTGAGCGTCGCGGATCTGAACGCAGAGCTGAAGGCTGCCATCACTTCCACGCGAGCGAAGAAAACTGTAGCCGAGAAAACACCGGCCAAAACCGTTGCGAAGAAGGCTGTAGCGAAGAAAACAGTCACGCAAAAGGCAGCAGTGAAGAAGGCCCCAGCCAAAACGAAGACGGCCGAGAAAAAGTCTGTGCGCAAAGCTGCCGCAAAAAAGAGCACGCCGCGGAAATCTGGCAGATGAGGTTTCTGAGCGGGAGTTGCGCGACGATAGAACCTCCGGTGCCGAATGAAGATTACGCTTGCTGCGGTTGCGCCTCGCCGGACACGGAACAAGACTGACGCCACCGACCGCCTGCTGGACGACTACGTGGAGCGGTCGTCGCGGTACGCTGCCTGCGAGACGCAGCTATTCGACTCCGAAGCAGTACTGCTCGAGTGGCTCGACCGGCAACCGGGCCGCGTAGCAGCGTATGCGATTCTGCTTGATAGCCGCGGCAAACAGTACAGTTCACAAGAGTTTGCGGCGCTTTTGGGACGGGTTCGAGACGAGGGCGCTCAGCGTGTGGTGCTGGCGATTGGGCCCGCAGACGGGTGGTCAAAGACGGGGCGCGAACGCGGCAATGTCCTTCTTTCATTAGGCCGCATGACGCTGCCGCATCAGCTGGCGCGCGTTGTTCTGGCCGAGCAGGTGTATCGCGCGCTGACGATTTTGGCCGGGCATCCTTATCATTGCGGCCACTGATCGCGCCGAGCCTCTTGCGCTTAGGCCTGCGACACGATATCGTTTCCTTTTTTCAATCGGAGAATATTTTCATAATGCCAGTGCAGCCGACCTCACGACGCTCTTTTCTGAAAACGTCCACCCTTGCAGCGTCGGCTCTCTCGCTTCGCGGCAGCAAACTGCTTGCGCAGAGCACTCAGGCGGATGCGCGGATCGACATTCTTCCATCCGAGACGATCGGGACCATCTCGCCGGAGATCTATGGACACTTCATCGAGCATCTTGGCGGAGTGATCTACGATGGCGTGTGGGTTGGCGAGGGTTCGTCGATTCCTAATGAGGGTGGAATTCGCAAGGCGTTTATCGACGCGATGCGCGCGGTGCAGGCTCCGCTACTGCGTTGGCCCGGTGGGTGCTTTGCCGACAGCTACGACTGGCGCGACGGGATTGGCCCCGCAGCGAAACGGCCTGCACGGACAGGATTCTGGGGTCAGCAGGACTCCAACCGTTACGGATTGCACGAATTCATGCGAACCTGCAGTGCCATCGGATGCAAACCATATCTTGCCGCGGATCTGCGGTCTTTGCCGGCGCGCGATTTTTACCAGGAGATTGAGTATTGCAATGCTCCGGCTGGCGATGTGCCATCGAACTCGGCTGCGAAGGCTGTGCCAAACACATTGGCTGCCGAGCGTGCTGCGAACGGCGATCCGGCGCCATTTGACGTGGACCTGTGGGGCGTCGGAAATGAGAGCTGGGGCTGCGGCGGCAATATGAGCCCGGAGGAGTACGCGACGGAGTTCCGCCGCTACACAGCCTGGACACCGAGCTACAGCAAGACGCCGCTGCGTTTCGTTGCAGTCGGCCCGAACGGCGATGATGTGGATTGGACGACGCGTTTATTTAAAGCGCTTTATGCGAATCCAGAGCGGCGTCATCTATGGGGTTTGTCGGTGCACTACTACACGTCGGGCAGCGCGACGAAGTTTGCGCAAGGCGATGCATTGAACTTCACCAACGACGAGTTCTACGATCTCCTGACACGCGGCAGCATTATGGAACGCGTCGTCACCGATCACTGGCGCGCGATGCGCATCGAAGAAAGCCAGCCTCGCGTAAAGTTAGTGGTCGATGAGTGGGGCGCGTGGTACGGCAAAGGAACTGAGATTGGGCCGGAGTACAACCTGTCGCAACAGTCCACAATGCGGGATGCGCTGCTGACTGGCATCACGCTCGACATCTTCCAACGACACGCAGATAAAGTAGCCGTCGCGAATGTAGCGCAGTCGATTAACTGCATCCACTCGCTGATGCTGGCAAAGGGAGACAAGTTCACGGTCACTCCGACATTTCATGTGTTCCAGATGTATCTGCCACACAAGGGAGCACAGGCAGTGCGCGCAGAATTCACCGCGCCTGTCATTCGCAACGGGATGGCGAATGCGTCGACTCCTGCGGGCGGGAACAGCTATCGCGGTTCGCTCGATGCTTCGAGGGCGCTCGCAGGTCTCAGCGGTTCCGCATCCGTAGCGACCGCAGGCAATGGCAAAGAGATTACCTTGACGGTGGTGAACCCACACCTCGATCAGGCTCTTACGACGGAGGTCGTGATTCATGGAGCCACAATCGCCAGCGCCGCCGGAACGGTTCTGACCGAAACGGATGTGCACGCTCATAACGACTTCGATCATCCGAATGCGGTGCATCCGCGGCAGGCCGCAACGAATCAGCCCGCGGGTGGCCGCCTGGTGCATATGTTCCCCGCAGCGAGTGTGACAACTCTCCGCCTGACGCTGTCGTGAGCCTCTAAGGCTATTGCGCCGGAGTGAAGTTCATCGTGATGCTTGTGACGACATCCACCGGAACTCCATTCACAACGTAAGGCCGGTACCGCTGCCGATAGATGGCGTCAATGGCTGCAGTGCGGAGGCGCGTGTCGCCCTGAACGACATGAACGCGGCTTACGACGCCGGTCTTCGTAATGAGAGCCTGCACGACGACTGATCCCTGGACCCGCGAGGCCTTGGCGATCTGAGGATAAACAGGAACGCTCGATACGATCAGGTTCTTCTCCATAACGGCCCCCGGAATCCTGACTGCAGACGAGTTCGAAGTCGCGAACGCATCCTGAGCAGCGTTGGCGCTCGCACGATCCGGGACGCTTTTGTGAGCCTGCTCCGTAAGAGACGCCAGTTGCGACGCAGAGGTGGCGACGGGAGGCCCAGAAGTGGTGGCGACCGGAGCACTAGTTTGCTCGTCTGGCGGTTGTGCAGTCGGGCTCGCGGTGCCATCCGGCGTGGCGTCAGCAGGTTCGGTCGGATTCTGCGTTGCGGCAGGTGTGGTCTCCGTCGGATGAATCCGTTGGACCAGGCTCGCCGTCATCTGTCGAATCTGTGTGCTATAGCGGATCCACGCGAAGCCCGATCCCGCAAGAAGCAGCACAACTGCGAAACCAACTGCAACTTTCTTGCCGTTGCTTCTGGACTCGGGAGTATAGAGCTCAAACAATGGCCCGGAATGGCCCTTGTTTGGCATGGTCGGCGCGAGAGGCGCTTCGGTCGGCGGAGCAACGGGCTCAAGCACAAGCCTCGGCTTTGCATCCTGCACGTGAAGGAGGTCTCTCGTCTCTTCGCGCAGAGGTACTTCGGCTATCTGCATTGGCTCCGGATGAAGTATCAGCTCCTCCTCCGCCGATGCGGACGGAGCAGCTTGGCGCAAATCTGGTTCATCACGAGAGACGTTTGCTTGTTTGACCGGCGGGAGACGCTGCTCCCCTGTCTCCGGCGGTGCCACAAGTGATTCGTACTGCGCGGTGGCGGGTGGGGGCGACACCTCAAATTGCGCCTCCAGACGGCGAAACCGCTCATCGAGATATTCGAGACTCTGAACCAGTTGACGATTAACCAACTCCAGCCGCTGAATCGTCTGTTCGAGTTGCTTCTGGAGAGAACCGGATTCAGCTGTTCCGCCATTTACAGGCTCCTGGGGAACAAGCGAAGGAGCGAAGGAAGACCGTCTGGGCCGGAGATGATCGCGCTGCATGGAGGCAACGGCGCGTGCTGTGGTCAGGGGCTCCGTCTGATGAAGATCCACGCCGGATAGCAGAGCCCGCAACTCATGCAGGGCATCTCTGAATCTCGTATCGTTTTCATCCAGCGTCTCGGCGCCAGTGACTCCAGCGACTACAACAACGACCATCTGTTCGTCGGAAAGCTCGCCCCCTTCGCGATCGCTGAGCTTGCCGGCAAGACCCCAGAAGTCCATGCTGAAGCGTCGGTCTTCTTCCAGCCTTTGCAGAAAGAGGTAGAGATTGTCGCGTGAGCCCGTTTCAATGCCGTGCATCTCGCAGATGGAGCGAAGTTTTTCGACGTAGAGTTCGAAGCGTTCCGGTTTTTTTACACCGCTCGCGGTCGCCAATATCATCTCCTCTTTGATGCCAACCGGAGAGTCTGCGGCCAGCTTGTCATGGTGCGGGGATTCGGGATGCCTCGTGCCTCGTAATTTCTTATAGAGGGAAATGGCAGTCTCCAAACCCGTTAGGGTAGCGCAGACCAACAGGCAATCGAAAGATAACGGAAACAGCGAATCAAGTTTAGTGCTTCAGGCTGAACCGGACCATGCAACTAACGGGTCAGGCACCTCTTCAGTCATCTCCCCTCGCGACAGACTTCAGCCTGCGCCAGGTTCAGAATCCGCTATCAGTTGAGCTTGAAATTAATCGAGATGATGGTAGAAACCTCTACCGGTGTTCCATTAAGCAAATACGGTCTGTAGTGACGCTGATACATGGCCGCCGTAGCCGCGCTGATCAGACGTGGGTCTCCGGAAACCACATGCACGCGAGTAACGGCGCCGAACCTCGAGATAAGGGCCTGAGCCACTACCGTTCCCTCCACCCGTTCAAGCCTCGCCTCCTCCGGATAAATAGGAACACGAGAGGCAATGAGGCGCCGTTCCATCTCGGCGGGAGCCACCCTGATCGCACCAGCCGTATTTATAGAAGCTTGCTCGCTCCTCACCGGGGCATGAACGGACGGTTCCTTCGGTGTGGGTGCCGGTTGTGAGGCTTCCACCGGAGGACTCAAGGCTACTTCGGAGGGTTGAGGCCCTGTTGAAGCAATCGCTGGTCGCGCCGGCGGCGGCAGGAGGGCCGGGGGTCGTGTGTCTCGATGCCAGATGGAACCTGCCGGTGTTTCGAGATCTTCCTGCACAATTTCATGGATCTTCTCGTGTATGAATCCGCTGTAGTACTTCCAGGTAAACGCCGCCGCCCACAGGCTGAGAAGAACCACTCCAATCGTCACGTTTTTCTTCCAGTTCACGTCACGCTGTGAGGGAAAGGTTTCGAAGATGCGACGTTCCTCTCCGGTCAAAGCGGCCGGACTTAGCGAAATCCTTGCTGTCTCTGGAGGCTTCTGAGTCGTATCCCGGAGTATGGGGACTGGCAGGTCGGCTCGCGCGGCTTGTTTCTTGACCTTGACTTCGAGCCCCAACAGCCGATGCTCAATCTTATGGAGGTGGTCGTCGAGGCTCCTGCTGACGAGCTCCAGGCTTTGGAGAGCCAGGTGCAGTTGCGACGGCAACGGAGGTGGGATCGCTTCAGGCTCGGCAGGCTGCGGCATCGAGGCGAGGCCGACAGAGAACCGTTTCCGTTGTTCCTCGATCGAGGCGATCCGGGATCTGGCTCCATCGATCGGCTCAACCGTGGCTGGCCGCAAAGGAGCGGGAGGTGTTGATGACTCTGGGCGTTGAACATCTTCTCCCGCAAGCATCGCGCGTAAAAGCGCGACAGCGGGATCCACAGCGGGATCGCTTCCGCCGGGCAACGGCTTGCCGGTGACACCTTCGACAACCAGAGCAAGCATATGGTCATCGGAGAGCTCGCCGCCCCCACGTGCGCTCAGTTTTCCCGTCAGGCCCCAGAAATCCATCGCGAAGTGCCTGTCCGATTCAAGCTTGTCGAGAAAGCCTTCGAGATCTTCGCGAGATCCGGTCTTAATGCCATGCATCTCGCAAATTGCCTCGAACTTTCTCGAGTACAGAGCGAAGCGTTCCGGTTTCTGCGAAGGGCCAGGTGACGGGCTCGGAGACGTAGACATCATGTCCTCTTGGATGCCAACCAACAAATAAGGGGTAATGACACCTCAGGCCAGCTCCTCTCGTGGCGGAGCCGACTGATGATGTTTTTTTATTTCTAGGGAACAACCGGGGCCCGGACTCTCACAAATCCATCTGGCGACTGAAAATATCTGAGAGCGGAAGCGAGAAAGTCGCCGAAAACACCAGTGAATCAAGTTTAGTATGACGCGCAAAGCCTTCGCGCGCAATCATCAGCCGTCGCTTCCAGCATCATCTCTATGCAAACAGATAAGTTGTCAGCTTTCTTTCCATCGTCCTTCTTCGTCTGCCGCTACAATGGTCAAGGCACCTTGGGAAGGGCGAGCAGGCATGAGCTGGTTCAAACGCGAAGACCATGAGATCGTCAACGACTCGGAGAAGACTGTCCGGACCGAGGGACTGTGGATCCGTTGTCCTGACTGCGGGAAGATCCTCTTCAAAGCCGAGTTGGAAGCTAATCAACAGGTTTGCCCTCACTGCGGCCACCACTTTCGCATCGACGCGCGTACCCGAATCGAAAACCTGCTGGAGCCCGGTTACGAGCTGGTTGACCTCGACCTGCGTTCAACCGATCCTCTGCAGTTCACCGACCTGAAGCCGTACAAAAAACGCCTCGCTGAAGCCCAGCGGAAGACCGGCCTGAACGACGCAATCATCAACGCCATCGGCAGGATTGGTCCACACCAAGTCATCCTCAGCGTGATGGAGTACAACTTCATCGGCGGCAGTATGGGCGCGGTAGTGGGCGAAACGATCGCGCGCGCCGTCGATCGTTCGTTGGCCACGCGAAATCCCCTGATCATCGTCTCGGCCTCGGGCGGCGCCCGCATGATGGAAGGCATTGCGTCTCTCATGCAGCTGGCGAAGATCTCCGCCGGTCTCGCGCGCATGGACGACGCAAAAATCCCTTACATCTCCGTTATGACGGACCCCACCACAGGCGGTGTCACCGCAAGCTTCGCGATGCTTGGAGACCTGAACATCGCAGAACCAAATGCACTGATCGGCTTTGCCGGTCCTCGCGTGATCGAGCAGACCATCCGCCAGAAACTTCCCGAGGGATTTCAGCGCTCTGAGTTCCTCCTGGAGCACGGCTTCCTCGACGCCATCGTGCCGCGCAAGGAGATGAAGCAGTACCTCGCGCGGGCGCTCACGTGGATGACGGTCTAACAACCACATGCAGGCCGCAACTCCCTCCCGAACCGCCCTCCGCGTAGCCCTGCGCCGCGCCGCTCACCAGCTCTACGACGCTGCGCCGCATGTTCTTGACGATCCCATCGCAGTTCCCATCCTTGGCGCATACCTACTCCGAAGAGTTGCGCCGCACGCCCACTCGTCCTGACCGTCCCTTCTCGGTTGGCCTGCGGGCTTTTCTCGTCGCGCGTAGCCGCTATGCCGAGGACATGCTGGCCACCGCGGTCGCCCAGGGCGTCACCCAGTACGTTCTCCTTGGGGCGGGCCTAGACACCTTCGCCCACCGCAATCCCTACTCACAGCTTCGCGTCTTCGAGGTCGACCATCCCGCGACGCAGCAATGGAAGCGTGAGCTGCTTGCAGCGGGTAGTCTTCCAGCTCCAGAAAACCTCACCTATGCTCCAGTCGACTTCGAAAGCCAGGCGCTGCCCGACCAACTCCGCGCTTCCGGCTTCGATTCCACAAGTCCCACTTTCTTCGCCTGGCTTGGAGTCGTGCCCTACCTCACGCGCGAAGCCTTCCGCTCGACCCTCGGCTTTATCGCCTCGCAGCCTGCGGGATCTGGAGTAGTTCTGGACTACGGTCAACCCCGCTCCGCACTCCCATTCTTAGAAAAGCTGGCCCACGACTCACTTGCCTCGCGCGTTCAGCTCGCTGGCGAACCCTTCCAGCTCTTCTTTACGCCATCGGAGATTGCCGCCGAACTCACGGCGTTCCACAAGATCGAAGACCTCGGCTCAACCGAGATCAACGCGCGCTACTTCGCCGGTCGTACCGATAAATTGAAGATGCTGGGTTCGGCAGGGCGGCTGGTCAGCGCGTCGCTATAAAAGACGTGAAGCGGATTGCTCTGCAAACCGCTTGCCTTCAATCGGTTGGACCATTACTCTGGTTGCACCAATGGAGCCGGCTATGTCCCTTGTTCGACTTACGCGAGCCCTTCTCTTTGCTCCTTCCCTGCTTCTCACCGTTCCGCGTCTCGCCTCTGCCCAAACTCCTCCGATCAACAACAGCCCTTCCGTCAACGAGGATGATCCCCGCATCGGGCGATGGGAACGAGGCATCGAGTCCGACCTCATCGCGGAAAAATTCGACGACCTGGAGCGCATGGCAAACGACTACCGTGCCTCAAAATCCCGCATCCCGGGCGGCGAATGGAGACTTCGGCTCTTCTACACCGCGCTCGACGCCCCACAACAAACGGACAAAGACACGCTCGACCATCTCGCACATCTCGAGCACTGGATGAAAGTCCATCCGGAATCGATCACGCCTCGCATCGCACTCGCCACCAGCCTTCATCGCTGGGCGTGGGTCGCGCGCGGCAACGGTATGGCCGACACCGTAACTCCAGAGGGTTGGCGGCTGTTTGACGAGCGCACCAAGGAGGCGCAGGTCGTGCTCGAAGGCTCCGCCAATATGCGCAATATGTGTCCGCAGTGGTACTCCGAGATGATGACGGTTGGCTTGGCGCAGAACTGGGATGCGAAGCGGATCAAGGACAACTTCGAGCGCGGTATTCAGTTTGAGCCCGGTTACTACTACCTCTATCTCCAATTCGCTAACTACCTTCTGCCCAAATGGGACGGGCATCCCGGAGACGCGGCAGCGTTCGCAAAATCATCCGCCGACCGCGTCGGAGGAGATGCTGGTGATCTGTTGTACTTCCAGATCGCGACGGTTCTTATCAGGCGCGGCGACGGAGACTTCCCCATCAAGCAGATGGACTGGCAGCGCATTCAGCATGGATACCAGGCACTCGCAACGCAATACGGCGTCGACCGTCGCACGAAAAACGAGCTGGCCTTTATGGCTTACAAATATCGTGACGTAAATGTCTCGCGCCAACAGTTCGCGCTCATCGGCGACGACTGGGCCCCCGGCGTGTGGCGCGACCGCAAATTTTTCGATCGCGCACGGGACTGGTCGCACGGCAACTGATTGCAAGCCCTGAGCCCGCTTCCGACTCAGTCCACTCTCCCAAAAAGAGCCAGACTTTTATGACGAACAAGACTGCTGAAGTTCATCGGTGCTCATGGGTAGGAGCAGATCCGCTCATGGTCGCCTACCACGACAAGGAGTGGGGAGTGCCCGAGCACGACAGCCGCGCAATGTGGGAAGCGTTGATGCTCGATGGATTTCAGGCTGGCCTCTCATGGATGACCATCCTGCGCAAACGCGAAGCCTTCCGCACAGCCTTCCACAACTTCGATCCGAAGAAGGTCGCGCGCATGGGCGAAACCGACATCGCTCGCCTTCTGCAAAACGAAGGCATCATCCGCTCCCGCGCAAAGATCGAAGCAACAATCAACGGCGCACGCATCTATCTCGCCATGGCGGATGGCGGCGAAGACTTCTCCACTTACATCTGGAAGATGGCAGGCAACAAACCCATTCAAAACCACGGGCCAGTGCCCGCAAAAACTCCGCTTTCTGAAGAGATCTCAGCAGCGCTCAGAAAACGCGGCTTCAAGTTCGTCGGCCCCGTCATCGTCTACGCCTGGATGCAGGCCTGCGGCATCGTCAACGACCACGCCCCTAACTGCTTCCGACGCAAAACAAGCCAGGGTGCCCCATGATCCCTGAAGGACGAAGTCCGTAGGGTATCGTGGGGTTTGTCACCCCTCGAATCAGCCTGCCTGACCCACCCGAATTTATTTTTCACGTTTTCCGCCCAAAAAACGCATGTCAAGCCCCGGATCAACCTAACCCATTACCTTTCATCAACATCCAGGTGGAATGTTAGTTACCCTCAACCCGCTATACTGTATATATAGATCGAAAACAAAGAAGCCCCGGGACAACCTCGGGGTCTTTCTCGTTTAGAAAGAATACTTTGAGGGAAAACACCCTGTGTTATCAAGACTATACGGAGAGGCCACAGCGTAAGTACAGAACTAAAGTCTTTTTTTATGAATACTTTGCGCAAAATCAGGGGGGAGGGGCACCCCTCGCCCTGATCGCAGCAGGAGCAGGAAGCAGCGAGCAAAAACAAACCCCTCCGTGATGAGGGGTCTGCTTTTTTCAGCCGGAAGGCAGCCTACTTCGCCGGAGGAACCGCGTTCGGGTAGATTCCTGGTATCGGTTGAGTGCTTTGGTGTTCAAGCTCAGGGTGCGGGAACGGCTTGCGCGGCATCATCGCCTCACGCTCGCTGGTGTTGTAGAGAAAGATCGCCTCGAGGACCGCTCCCTGCTCCAGATCGAGAGGATGCAGCCGGTCGACCGTATCCATATCGGAGTGGTGTGTCCGCGTCTCATAATCCATCGGGTCCTGGATGAACTGGAAGCCCGGCAGGCCCACCGCATCGAACGACAGATGGTCCGTCCCCCCCGTATTGCGATAACTGATCGCCGTCACGCCCAGGTCCGCCAGCGGCGCAATCCACTGCCGGAAGATAGGCGCCACCGCATAGTTCTCCTGCGTGTACACGCCGCGCACCTTGCCGGTTCCGTTGTCGAGGTTGTAGTAGGCGTCCAGCGTCTCCCACTCCTTCGTCGTCTTAATCGGGGGCTGAGGCGCCTGAGCCTGACCGGGGCCACCCGTCGCCGCACCGCATACCGGCAGCGGCGCACCCTCAGGACCGCCAAAGTGGTTGTGGACATACCCGCGCGAGCCGCAGAGCCCCTGTTCTTCGCCCGACCACAGCGCAATCCGGATCGTCCGTTTCGGCTTGAACCCGACTGCTTTCAAAATGCGCATCGCCTCCATCGCCATGATCGACCCAGCGCCGTTATCCGTCGCGCCGGTGCCCGAGATCCAGCTATCAAGATGCCCACCGACCATCACCACCTGGTCCTTCAGCTTCGGATCGGTGCCGGGAATCTCCGCCACCGTATCGAAGCCGTGCTCGTGATCGCCAGTAAACTTCGCGTCTATGTTCACTTCGAGTGTCACCGGCACATGGTTCTGCAACAACCGCCCCAGCCGGTTGTAATGCTCGATCATCATCACCGCATTAGGAATCGTGACGGCGTTCTCTTTGTTCTGAGCACCACGCACAATATTCGCCCCATTGTCGTCAAAGATGATTCCTGTCCCGCCGCCATTTCTCCCATCGCGGCTCGGCGTAATAATCGCCGCGACCTTTTCCTCGACCATCATCTTCAGTGCAGCTGTACGAATCGCGGTCAGACGAGCCCGATCAGCCAGAAGCCTTGCAAAATCCGGATTGCCTCCCCGTCCTTCACCCGTCGGATATGACTCCATCTCCGCCAGTTCTTCCGTCGTGTAGCGATGGAACAGCGGCTCCGTAATATCCGGAGTCGCCCGCATCGCACCCAGCAGCACGATCTTTCCCTGGAGTTTGCCCTTGAACTTGTCGAGGTCCTTTACGTCCTGGAGGTCCATGTAGACCGCCTCGCCCGTCACCGGTCCATTGGTCGAAGGCGACCACGGCGCGGCTTGCATCCACAACGGCTCCGGATCGGGCGACACCATCCTCGCCCACGTATTGATCTGCTGCCACCCCATTCCGAAGTCGCCCCAGTCTTCGAGGTGCGCATTCTCCAGCCCAATCTTCGTCAACGTATCGCGCGTCCATTCATTCGCTTTCTTCATATTCGGCGAACCCGTAAGCCGCGGCCCAATCCCATCCGACAGCGCTCCGCCAAACTCCATCACATGCGAGTGCTTGAACCCCTCATCCCGTATCCGCGAATACATTGTCAGATCGACGTTTTCTGTCGCTGGTTGTGGACCATAGTAGGAAGGGGTCGACATCCCATCAGCAGCAGGAACATCTTTCGACTTCTTGTCGGCGGAAAAAGCGGGAACAACAAGGGCGGCAACTGCGGCCGCACAGCAGCCCCAGCGCACAAAGGCACGAGCAAGTGACATACGCGGTGATCCTCCAGAAATGGGTGGTGAATTTTGAGCTATTTGGTGAAAGCGAAGAATAGCAGATATCACCTTTCAGACGTTTTCACGCATCGGGAAGACGCAGGGCCGCCCTACCCGCGACGCAGCTGCCGCTTCACCCACAGGGTCCCCAGATACCCTAGCGCCAGCACCAGCACCACCGCACCCACCGGCAGGCCAACTCGGCTGTATGTCACCGCAAAATCAACCGAATGATGCATCGCCGTGTTGTAAATCAGCACCCCGAAGATCGCGAAAAACGTCGCCGCAAAGAATGCCGCAAATCCAATCGCAAAGCTCATCAGCAGGCTCGTAAACCAACCCAGGTCACCAAGTGGAACGCCAAACAGATAGCCCGAGCCAAAGCCGCGGGCCGTGGTCGAGCTTCTTTGCTGCGATGCGTGCGCCATACCAGTAGAATACTGCTTTATGGCAGAAGGTGTTCAGAGCGAGCTCGTCCAGGCAGTCCAGGTTATCCACGAAGCAGACGTGCGTTACGCGCCCAACGGCATCCGCTACGCCTCCTTCGGCGAGCACAATCTCGAAGCGCGCGATCTCGAGCGCATGGTCCAGGCCGTTCCCATCGCCATCGCCGGAGCCCTCGCCCGCAAGACCTACTACTTCGTCCCGCTGGCCCTCAGCGACCGCCGCAGGCGGTGAGGCCACCCTCGTCGCCCCCGCCTACACCCCCGAACTCGGCGACCAGGCCATCTGCCACCGCAACGTCACCCACAACGACACCGAAGGCATCTTCATCTCCACGCGCCTTCTCGGCGACCGCTTCGCCCTCGCCTTCGAGTTCTTCATCAACATCGCCCACGCCTTCGTCGACGTCATCGGCGTCCCCGAAGCCTTCGACCAGCTCGTCTGGGGCCACGCTCTCGCCGACGTCCGCGGCGAAACCAGCCTCGACGCCTGGGAGAGCCGCAACCTCGCCCTCTCCAACAACGGCACCCAGGAAAAAATCGACGGCAAACCCGTCATCGACGAGAAGGCCCGCAACACCTTCCTCGAATCCGCCTTCTCCGACGCCGTCGCCATCTACCAGCTCTCGCTCTCGGTCGACTTCGACTACTCCGAACTCCGCGAGCGCGAATACCCGCTGCTCGCCCCGCAGGCCCTCGCCGACCGCCTCCGCCTCGTCGCCCGGCTCTTCCCACCGAACCCCGGCTACGAGTTCGCCATCCGCTATCGACGCCGCGCTTAGACTGATGCAACCAGAATCAGCAACAGCAATCTAATCGACAGGAGCCACTCCGATGCCTGCGATCCGAGCTTGCAAGACCTGCGGTCAGAAAAACCGTATCGCCGCCAACCACCTCGCCGACACCGGACGTTGCGGTGCCTGCAAAAACCCCCTCCCACCCCTCGACGAACCCCTCCAGGTTGACGCCACCGTCTTCGACGAGATCGTCCAGGGCTCTCGTGTCCCGGTCCTCGTAGACTTCTGGGCCGACTGGTGCGGCCCCTGCAAAGCAGCCGCCCCCGAGGTAGCCCGCACCGCCAAAGACATGGCGGGCCAAGCCGTAGTCCTCAAGGTCGATACCGACCAGAACCAGAACCTCGCCGCCCGCTATAACGTCCGCGGAATCCCCAACTTCGCCGTCTTCCACGCCGGCAAACTCATCCGCCAACAAGCCGGAGTCGTAAGTCACGAAGTTATGGAATCCTGGCTGAAATCAGTCGTCCCCACACCAACAGCCTAGACAATTGGCGGTTCCCCCGCCTACCAATCCCGCCCATGATGCGGAAGCCGCGAGCAATCCCCCTCGGTCAGATAACACCGCAGCAGCCCGCAAACCACCGTACACCCCGCCCCAATAATCATCATCGGAACGCCCGACAAAATCCGGCCGGTGAAGTAGGGAAACAGGAAGACCGCAACTCCCGCATACATAAGAATCGTAAGCACAATTCGCAGAATGCTCTTAGTCACGCCAACCTCCCACACGTCCTCACGCCAAGCTGAACGAGCCGCTGCGTCGGGGCCGATTGCTGCCCAACGGCTTCTTCCTGGGCCCGCAGTACTGGACATCCTACTCTGGTTAGACGCAGTTAAACCATAGTTTTTGTGAATTTTGTCTTCGACCGTGCCCCAACTTGCCTGTCAAAAATGGCGTCCTTCGATCCCATAGAAGTTACACCGATACGACTCATCAATGGAAGCCGCACGATTCAAGGCTGGGCATCAGGAATACCAACTGATTCCGAGGACACCCTGCGCTTTGCCGAACTGACCGGCGTCCGTCCCATGATCGAAACCTACCCACTCGAAAAAGCCGCCGAAGCCTACGCACGAATGATGAGCGGCAACACCCAATTCCGCGTAGTGCTAACAATGTAAATAACAGACCAGCCGGGTGCCGTCGATCGAAATCGGAGTTTAGCCCGTGATCACACCCATCGCAAAAATCGCTCCGAGAATAGCGCTCGCATCCTCAACCAACGCGACAGGCCAGTCCTTGCCTCCTGTTCGCTCCACGAGTTCGCGACGAATAAGAAAACCGCCAAAAGCACCAATCAAAGCGCCGCCGACCCCGAGAATGATGCCCTCGACATCAGATCCTTCAAGACCGGCCGCAACTATCGCACCAACTAACCCGCCGATCACAACTCTGGCCAGCAGCGGCCCCACCGCAGTCCGGTTAGGCGTCTTCGGAAGCTTGTCCGCGATCAACTCTGCAATCGCCAGAACGGTAACGATGACGGTTGTCGACAGTTTCCCCACCCACGCGGCCCAGGTGTCGTCGAGCGGGAGATAGCCCGCATGCACAAACCAGCAAAGCACCGCGAGTGCCGTGAGGGAGCGCATGCCCGTCACCACGCCGAGCAGGGGAATGGCGATTAGCCACGTCAGGATCTGCATCGCCACAGCGCGTTCTCCTCTCGGTCGGAATCCAGGACAGGCGCGGCGCCGCGCTCACCCCGTCAATGGAGAACTATACTCGCAGACTGCGCGCTGGCAATGGGTGGCGCACCAACATCGCTACGCGAAAAAACAAATGCGCAATCAAGTGATCAACACATACAATTGCATTTCTCGGCGATTATGGCTTGCGCAGCCAGTCGTACAGAGGAAACTTCTCAGCGAGTTCCGTCACCTGACCGCGAATCTGCCGGAGTTTCGCAGCATCCGACCGATGCTCAAGCGACTGGACGATCCAGCCCGCAATGACGCGCATCTCCGGCTCCTTCATCCCGCGAGTCGTCAACGCAGGCGTTCCGATTCGAATGCCGCTTGGCTTCATCGGCGGGTTGGTATCGTACGGAATCGCGTTCTTGTTCACCGTAATTCCCGCCTCTCCTAGCGCGTATTCAGCCTCGGATCCCAGCATTCCCTTTTGGAAGACGTCGATCAGCATAACGTGAGTGTCGGTTCCTCCAGAAACGATTCGGTAGCCTTCGGCAGCGATCGCTTCGGCCAGAACTTTCGCGTTGGTCACAACCTGCTGAGCGTAAGTCGCGAACTCCGGTTGTAACGCCTCGTTGAAGGCTACAGCCTTCGCCGCAACGATGTGCATGAGGGGACCGCCTTGTTGACCAGGAAAGACGCTGCGATCGATGCCTGCTGCAAACTCCTGCTGGCAGAGAATGAGCCCCGCCCGCGGCCCACGCAGCGTTTTATGCGTCGTCGTCGTCACGACATGCGCGTGAGGAACTGGCGACGGATGAACACCTCCGGCGACGAGGCCTGCGAAGTGCGCCATGTCGATCATGAGGTAGGCGCCGACTTTGTCGGCGATGGCGCGCATGCGCGGAAAGTCGAACTGGCGCGGGTATGCGCTGCCTCCGCCTACGATTACCCTGGGTTTTTCGCGTTGTGCGGTGGCTTCGAGCTCGTCGTAGTCAATGGTTTCGGTGTCTTTGCGGACCTGATAGCCGATGATTTTGTAGAGCTTGCCTGAGAAGTTGAGCTTGTGGCCGTGCGTAAGGTGTCCGCCATGAGCGAGATCGAGGCCTAGGATGGTGTCGCCTGGATTGAGGAGGGTCATGTAGGCGGCGGCATTTGCCTGGGAGCCGGAGTGAGGCTGGACGTTGACGTGATCTGCGTTAAACAGGCGTTTGGCGCGGGTTCTGGCGAGGTCTTCAACGATGTCGGCGTACTCGCAGCCGCCGTAGTAGCGCTTGCCGGGATAGCCTTCGGCGTATTTGTTGGTGAAGACTGTGCCTGCGGCTTCGAGGACGGCCCGGCTGACGAAGTTTTCCGAGGCGATCATCTCGAGGCCTTCGTGCTGGCGCTTGATTTCATTGGAGATCTGGGTGGCGATTTCTGGGTCGCTGGTGGCCAGCGGGGCATTCAGGTCGATGGGCATGGAGCTATTTTATGTCACTGTTTTGGTGATTTTTTTTCTGCGGCAGGATTTGTGGTTTTGCTGCGTTTTTCGAGGGGGTTTTGGGAAAAGTTGGTTTTTTGTGATGGTTTTTTGTGGTGAGTTTGTGGTGGATAGATGGTTTTATGTGGTGGGTTGGATGGTGGTTTTTTGGCGCTGAAAATTTGTCACTTTTTTGAACTTTATTTTTGGGTTGGTGTGGAAATTCCGCATTTGGGAATTGGCGCACCGGAAGGTACTAAGGGCGGCTCTTCCGTTGACATTGTTTTGCAGGTCTTCTCGGTATAGTCGGATTCGGCGAGGGGAGATTTGAGATGCCGCAGTGGATGATGGGAGTTGGGGTTGTTCTGATTTTGATTGCGCCTTGTTTGATTGCTATGCGGACGGGAATTGAGGAGGCGGAAGATTAGAGGTTGAAGAGCAAAGACAACCGCAGGTCCTTCGACTACGCGGTTCGCAAGAACGCGAACCGCTTCGCTCAGGATGACACTTTTTGGGAGGGTCAATAGAGGGCAAGCAACGGCAAGGACCAATACAGGCGTTCTTCGCTGCGTTCAGAATGACGACTTCCGGGAGCGCCGCTCCAATGGCCAGCTTGGGTTACCGATTTAACGGCGCTGATTGTTGGGCGAGGCGTTTGAATTCGGTGTAGATGAAGTGGCCGAGGTACCAGCCGTCCAGGTATTTGAAGGGGAATTCGCCGGTGGTGTAGTGGCCGCAGGGCAGAGTTTTGGCGACGTAGTCGACTTTAAGGGCGTCGAAGTTTTTGTGGACGTCGAAGGAGTAGTCGAGGGGGAAGGTGAGGTCGTAGGTGGCGTGGATGACGAGGGAGCGACGAGGTTTTTCGGGGTTTTTGGCGGCGAAGCGGTCCATGTAGGACATGGGGCTGACGATGGAGAAGATTTCGCGGACCTGATCCTGCGTGAGGCCGGCTTGCTCGAAGGCTGCGCGGATGTGGCGGGTGGATTGGCCTGTCCAGACGACGTCGCCGAACCAGGTGGAGGCGTGGTTGAAGGCGCAGACCTGGAGGCGCGGGTCGAAGGCGGCGGCGATGAAGGCGTAACAACTGCCGAGGGAGGTGCCGAGGACTCCGAACTGTTCGTAGCCCTGGGATTGGAGCCAGTCGATGCAGGAGCGTATGTCGACTACGGCCTGGCGGCAGGCTTCGGTGGTGCGGCCTACGTTGGCGCTGACGGCGTAGTCGGAGCGCTCGAGCTCGGCTGGACGGCGGATGTCGTGGTAGGGCTTGGATAGGCGGAGCGCGGAGACGCCGAAGTTGTTGAAGAGGGTGCAGAGAGCGTTGTGGGAGAAGGCGTCGGCGTTCCATTGGGGCATGACGATCATGGCCTGCTTGGGTTTGCCGCGTTGTGTTTCGGGATGGGCGGGGTACCAGCGGGCGTTGACCTGATCGTTTTCGGGGTAACGGGTGCGGATGGGTGAGGTGAAGCGGAGGAAGTCGGCTTCTTCGAGCTCGCCGGTTTCGGCCTGGCGGCGGATTTCGGCGGCTTGCTCGAGGGTTTCGGGACGGACGTTGGTGGGGAAGAGCTGGGGGTGGCGGCGCTCGAGGCGGAAGTCGGTGGGGGTGGTGTAGGAGTAGAACTCGTCGGCGCGGGCTACGATGTCGGCGTTGATGGCGGTCATTCTTTCGTAGTCGCTTAGGTGCGGGGCGGCGGCTACGGCCAATGGGGCGAAGTCTTCGAGCCAGTCGAATCCCCATTCGAGGGGGCGGACGATGCGGTTGGTGTCGCGTGTGGTGAGCGCGGTTTCCCATGCGTACATCCACTTTGCGTAGAGCCTGGAGAGCATTATCTACAAGTTTAGCAAGGTTAGGCGAGGAGCTTCATGACCAGCTTTATGAGCACGCTGAATGGGATGGCGGCGATGGCTACGGGAATACATGGGATCAGCGCGGCGATTATGAAGAGGTAGACGTTGATTAAAGACACGGGGACGACGCGAATGTCGTCGATGTAATCGACTATGCCGAAGAGATTGCGGGTGGGAGCGAATTCGGAAGTTGTCAGAGTGTCGTCGTCGAGTTTGTCCTCGTGTTCGAGCCACTTGTGTTCAAACTTCTCGCCTACCGCACTGGCGAGGGCTCCATACTTCAGCATGCCTTTGCGCCTCATCTGTATGAGGGTCGGCGTGAAGAGGAAATAGGGCGCTATCGATATGAGCAGGGCGACTGCGATGAGAACCGGCGCCAGAAATTTATAGACAATGACCTTTTGGCCTTCGTGAAAGACGCGGTTCGCGATGGCTCCGGCGAGGCCGATGCCGAGACAGAAGCTGAAGGGGAGTTGGGCGAGCAGGGAGGCTTCGAGGAAGCCTAGTCCTCCGAGATGGTCGGGGTGAACGGCGATGAGACGAAGATGGAAGTGCGTCGTCGATCGCAGAAATCGTGACCAGATGATTTGCTTCCAGATCCAGTGCAGGGTGAAGTAAGCGAGGATCGGGTAGCTGACAAAGATTTCCCAGGTGGCGGCTATGGAGAAGGAGCGGAAGCCACCGCCTCCTCTGGACCAGTCGAGAAATTCAGTTCCCTCGGGGTGAAGATAATCGCTGAGCCACGCGGCCATGGCGACGGAGGCGAGAATCAAGATCGCTCGGACGATGATGGTGTCTCTGAGGGTTTCGTGAGACTTCCATCGTGAGTTGAATTTGTCCTGCTCGTCGCCGCGAATCATTGTGGTCTCGAAGTGATGGGCGACGAGTTGGTAACGGGCGTGCAGGGGTTGGTCGCCGAGGACCAGTATTGGAATGATGATGAGGAATCGGGTGAGGGCTGCGTAATCGGTGAGGAAGGACAGGAAGACATGCGTCCCGCGAAACGCTGAGAGGATGGCCGGGGGAACCCAGGCTATTGCGGCAGCAATTGCGGCACGGATGAGGGTGGCTGAATTGGCCTTATGAATGAGACCGAAGAATCGCCACGAATGCAGATGAGGTGAAGGAATGAGGTGGATGGAGTCATCTTGACGTGAGGTTTTATCTGTCATCACACACCCCGCCTGGGTCTTCTGGACGCAGTGAGGAAAAGATAGGCTATCGGCGGAGTAAACGCAGTTAGCAAAATTGCTAGAGCCTCGTGACGGGTTTGAGTGAAAGAGACAACTCTGCGGAGGACATCTACATCAGATTTGAATGTAGATGGGCCGTTCGGAAGATGGTTCGGCCGATCCCGAGGGACCGAAGAAGGTCCTGTTCGGCAAGGTGATTTCGATATGAATTTATTGCGCAGGAATGGCGTGGCTTCGGCCGCGTTAACGGTGGCGTGTCTCTGGATGAGTATGGGTGTTGCGACGGCCCAGATGCCGGACAATACCGCAAACAACAAAGGCGATACACAGACAGCTGATAAGCAGAGCAATGCGAAGGCGGATCGCGACATTACGGCTAAGGTACGAAAAGAGATCGTGTCGGATAAAGACCTTTCGACCTATGCGCACAACGTCAAGGTGATCACGGTGAATGGCGTGGTGACGCTGAAGGGTCCGGTGAAGTCTGAGGACGAAAAGGCGAAGGTGGCGGAGCTGGCTGCGAGTGTGGTTTCGGCAGACAAGATTACGAACGAGTTGACGGTTAAATAGGTCAGGCAAGGAACCCTTATGCACGCTGGGCTCAAGCTCGAAGTCCGTTTCCTGCTAAAGGGGCGGAAGGATAAAGGATTACGCACGCCAATTCGATGGGCCACCGAAAGGTGGCAGAGGAGTGAATCAATGTCCAGCAAAAACACAGCAGTCTTTGGGATTTATGCAACCGCAGCTACTGCGGAGGCAGCAGTGGATCACCTGCTTGCACGGGGATTCAGCAATTCGGCGATTTCGGTGTTGCTGCCGGATGACGAGAGTACGCGAGCATTCGCGCATGAGAAGAGCACGAAGGCTCCGGAGGGTGCGGCGACCGGAGTGACGGCAGGCGGAGTGGTTGGCGGTACGTTGGGAGTGCTGGCAGGCATTGGCGCGCTGGCGATTCCTGGAGTTGGGCCGCTGATTGCGGCGGGGCCAATTATGGCTGCGCTGGCAGGCATCGGTGTTGGCGGTGCGGTTGGCGGATTGGTTGGAGCTTTGGTAGGGATGGGGATTCCGGAGTATGAAGCGAAGCGGTACGAAGGCGCGGTGAAGGGCGGAGGAACGCTGCTTTCGGTACATTGCGATACTTCGGAACAGATTGACGCGGCCAAGAAGGCGCTGAAGGAGACGGGGGCGTCTGATATTTCTTCGTCGGGCGAAGCCGCGGGAGAGAAGACCGAAGGCGTAACTCGCCGGGATGTCATTGCAGATGAAAAGTTGGGAACACGAAGCGTAGAGGATCGCGTGGTGACTGAGCCAGAGGATCGGGTTGTCACGACGACGAGGTACTAGACAAGTTGAATGTAGCGCTCGGACTCCAAGCCCACCCTTATGGGGTGGGCATTTTTTTGTGGCCGGGAGGGAATGTGTGGCCAGAGAGATGACTCGCGAACGGCAGATAGATTGCGGTGCTAAAGTGGTCTGCCATGAAAAAAATTCTTTCGCTCCTTCTAGCCGCTACTACTTTGTCGATTTCGGCTCAACAGAACCCTTCGACTATGCCGAAGGTGGGTTCGGTTGATCCACGTTTTCAGTCGTACAACATCGAGATGGTTGAAGTGATCGGTGGGCGTTTCTGGAAGCCGTATGGCAGTAAGGCTGTTGCGACGGAGCCGAAGAGCGGCGCGCCGGCCGGCATTGACCCCAGCCTGTTTGAGCAGCTGAAACCAGTGGATTTGTCGAATCCACGGCTGCGTAAGCTGGCAGCGGCGCTTGGTCCGGCCTATGTGCGGGTCTCGGGGACATGGGCGAATACGGTGTATTTTCAGGATTCGGATGCTCCTGCTCCGGCGATGCCTCCGCCAGGTTTCGGCGGGGTGTTGACGCGGGCACAGTGGAAGGGTGTGGTTGATTTTTCCAAAGCTGTGGACGCCGAGATTGTGACATCGTTTTCGACAGGCGTCGGAGTACGCGATAAGGCGGGCGTGTGGACTCCTGTCGAAGGAAAGAAGTTTCTTGACTATACGGAGTCCATTGGCGGGTCGATTGCGGCGGCTGAGTTTATGAATGAGCCGACGTTCGCGGCTGCGGGAGGGGTTCCCGCCGGCTATGACGCGACCGCATATGGGCGAGACTTTGCGGTGTTTCAACCGTTCTTCCGGAAGGCTGCACCGAAGGCGATTCTTCTTGGACCGGGGTCAATAGGCGAGGGTATTGACCTGGTTCCTGGTGGTACCGGGATGAAGCTGCTGCCTTCGAAAGAACTGCTTGCTTCGATGGGTCCGAATCCTGTGGATGCGTTCTCGTACCATTTTTACGGCACGGTGTCTGAGCGATGTGGCGCGGCAATGAAGGCTGGGACGAGTCCGGATGCTGCGCTGACAGAGGATTGGCTTGGGCGGACGGCGACGGTTGAGGCGTTTTATGCGGGGCTTCGCGATACTTATGCGCCTGGGAAGACGATGTGGCTGACGGAGACAGGGCAGACAGCATGCGGAGGAGATCGGTGGGCCGCGACTTATATCGATTCGTTTCGCTATCTGGATCAGCTTGGGCGACTGGCGAAGCTCGGAGTGCAGGTGGTAATGCACAATACGCTGGATGCGAGTGACTATGGGTTGATCGATGCGAACACTCTTGTCCCACGTCCTAACTATTGGGCGGCGGTGCTGTGGCACAACACGATGGGGACGACGGTTCTGGATGCCGGCGCGGCTGCTGCGAAGGATGTGCATCTCTATGCCCAGTGCATGAAGGGGCACAGCGGCGGAGTGACGCTGCTTGCGCTGAATCTGAGCCGCACTGATTCGCAGACGCTGACTCTCCCCGCGGAAGCGATGCGCTATACACTCACGGCGAACGATCTTATGAGCAAGAGCGTTTTACTGAATGGCAGCGAGTTGGCGCTTACCGCTCATGGGGACGTTCCGACGCTCGCGGGCGCGGTGACGAAGAAGGGAAGTCTTTCCGTGCCTGCGGCGAGCATTAGTTTTCTGACGTTTGCGAAAGCAAATAACCCGGCGTGCAAGTGAATGCTCGGGATGACGAGCTTCGGGCTGGGAATGATCGGGTTTCTATTGACAATGCGGGAGAAGGCTGAGAGTCCGTGGACGATGCGGTTGCATGAGGGCGCGATTGAATTTGGCATAGCGTTGGTGGTGATTGGGTTGGTGACTACGATACTTGTCGCGGTTTGCATATTTCCACGGTGCGCAAGCTGCGGCGGGGAGTTATGGCCTTTGAGTATTTCGTTGTCGCAGCTGCTTGCTGGCACTGGCTGGCTTTGGTGGATGTTTGCGGAATAGGGTTTGACAACTGCAAAGACAAAAGCAGATCCCCTTCGGGGATGACAAGCAAGAAAAGCAATAGCGACCGTGGGGATCCTTCCCGTTGGGCCTCGCTCAGGGCAGGCTGTTTCACTCAAGATGACGACGCGGAAATCACAGCGATCAGAGTTCTGAGAAGAGGAGGCAGACTCGGCCTACGATGTAGTCGGCTGGGGATTCGTGGGTGGCGAGGGGTAAGAGCTGGATGGGGAAGTCTCGGGACCAGGGGCGCAGGATGAGGCGGCCCTCGTCGAAGTCGACGAAGCGGAGGAAGAGGGCGGCTCCGCAGCGGACGGCGTAGAGGTTGGGCTGGTTGGCTCGGTAGGGGGCGAGGGAGTTGTAGGCGCGGTCGAGGACGGCGATCGCTCCGGGGGTGATGAAGGGCTCCATTGCGGCGGATTGCTGGGCGTCGGCGCGGATGGCAAGGAAGCGCTGCCAGTTGGCGCGGGAGGTGGAGGAGCGGACTCGGTTGGCGTGATTGCTGTTGAGGCGGGAGGCGGAGACGTGGATGGTCTCGATGATGGCGGATGGGACGATGTGGGGATCGTCCATGGCGGCGGAGGGTGAGACTACGGGGATGGTTTCGGTGGGGTCGCTGGGCTGGAGCCGGAAGAACGGGGGTTGGGTGGAGTGGGTGGCTTGAATTTCGAGGGGGAGGAGCTGGTCGATGGTGATGTTTTGCGAGGCGAGGACGCGGTCGAGGCCTTCGAGGGAGAGGGCTCGTTTGCGGTTTAGGAAGTTGGAGATGTGGGCTTGCGAACCTGCAGCAGTTGCAGGTGGTTGCGGCAACGGCGACCGCGCTGCAGGTGGATGCTGGAACGATTCCGGCTGCGGGCGGCGGTTTCGAGGTGCGGCGGCGTGATGGGGAGTTTGGACCGGGAGTCGATCAGGACCTGGTGCTGCGGAGTCCCGTGCGAAGTTTTTCGATTCCACGCGAGGCTCAGGTAGAGCGCTACTTCGTGCGGATGTACGACGGTTCGACGCCTCCGCTGTATTCGCGGTTTTCGAGTGCGGTGTTTACCGATCTGCCGGTGAGCTAACCAAGGGAAAGGAGGTTGGGTGAGATGACGGAGTTTGAAGGACAGGTGTTGGCAGATTTGAGTGTGCTTAAGAATCAGATGGAATCATTGCTTGGAATTGGCCAACCGGGAAGATTGACGCAGCTTGAGGAACGCGTCGAGAAGCATGAGCGAAGTGTTCAGCGCGTAAAGGGCTTTGTTGGGGCGATGAGCGGCGTGCTGACGATCTTCCATTTGGCAATTGATTATTTGCGGCGGTAGGAGGAGGAGAGGATATGAATTTTTTGAAGATATTTCTGCGGACGATTACGTTGATCCCTGGTGTGGTGCAGGGGACGGAGGGTCTGTTTGGCGCAAAGAACGGTGAACAGAAGAAGAAGGCGGCGGTGGAGATTGTTGGGGCGGCGATCAATATTGCGGATGCAGTGACGGAGAAGCATATTGCGGATGCGGACAAGTTCAGCGAGGGGCTTAGTACCGTGATCGATGGGGTCGTGATGTGCCTGAATGCAAGTTTGTGGGCGAACCGTTCGTGATGTGCCCAGCCGGCGCGGCGTCTGCGGAAGAGACCGTATAATCGGGCCATGGACGCCGTGTCGCCGGGGAATATTTTGGTTGGAGTTGTGATGGGTAGCCGCAATGATTATGCGGTGATGCGTGGCGCCGTCGAGGTGCTGAAGGAATTTGGGATTGCGCATGAGGTGCGGGTGGTCTCGGCGCACCGGACTCCGGATCTGTTGTTTGAGTACGCAGAGACTGCGGCGGGGCGCGGATTGCGCGTGATTATTGCAGGAGCTGGCGGGGCAGCGCATCTGCCTGGAATGATTGCGGCGAAGACAGTGGTGCCTGTGCTGGGTGTGCCGATTCCGGCGACTGCGCTGCAGGGGATGGATTCGCTTCTGAGTATCGTGCAGATGCCGAAGGGCATTCCAGTGGGGACGCTGGCGATTGGCGGGGCTGGCGCGATGAATGCCGGGCTGCTCGCTGTCGGGATACTGGCGACTACTGATGCTGCTCTGCAGACGAGATTGATAGCCTGGCGCGAGACGCGGCGGGATGAGGTTCTGGAGCAGGTGGTGGGCGAAGAAGAGGTTGGCGCGTGAACTCTGGTTCTTCGCAGACAAAGCCGATTCTGCCGGGGGCGACGATCGGGATCTTTGGCGGCGGGCAGTTGGGCCGAATGACGGCGATGGCTGCTCGTGGCATGGGATATCGCATTTTGGTGCTTGATCCTGATCCTGCTTGCCCGGCGCGGTTTGTCGTGGATGGGTGCATTGAGGCGGGATGGGATGATTCGCGGGAGGCGGCGAATCTTGCGCGCGGATGCGACGTGGTGACGCTGGAGATTGAACAGATTTCGCCTGGAAGCATGGAGGCCGCTGCGAGTTATGCGCCGGTGCGGCCGAGTGGGGCGATGCTGGCGGTGATTCAAGACCGGATCGAGCAGAAGGATTGGCTGCGGCGAAATGGGTTTCCCGTTGGGGAGTATCGTGCGGTGCGGTCTCTTGATGAACTGCGAGAGGCCGTAGCGGCTCTGGGGGGACGGTGCTTCTGTAAGAGTGCTACTGGCGGGTACGACGGACGCGGGCAGGGCAAGGTTGGGTTTCGCAAAGGCGCTGTAGTTGAAGATGAGATTCGAGCCGCATGGGAGGCTTTGGGCGAGCGGGCGGGTGTCGCTGAGAAGGCGGTTGACCTGGAGCGGGAGATCTCGGTGCTGGTGGCGCGGGCTCCGAATGGCGAGGTGAAGGTTTATCCGCCAGCCTTGAATCATCATGAGGAACAGATTCTGGCGTGGAGTGTGATTCCGGCGCCGATTCCGGCCGAGATGGAGCAGGGTGCGCGGGAGATCGCAGCCGCGATTGCCGATACATTTCAACTCGAGGGGATTCTAGCGGTTGAAATGTTCTGCACGAAGGATGGAGAGCTGCTGGTGAATGAACTCGCCCCGCGGCCGCACAACAGCTATCACGCGAGTGAGCGTGCGTGCGTGACGAGCCAGTTTGAGCAGCTCGTGCGAGCGGTGTGCGATCTGCCGCTTGGCGGTGTGGAGGTTGTGCAGCCTACGGCCATTGTTAATCTGCTCGGTGAAGTGTGGCTGGAGTCAGATGGTTCGGCGAAAGTGCCGGACTTCGATGCGGCTCTGGCTGTGCCTGGCGTGCGACTTCATTTGTATGAGAAGCATCGCCCGCGGAAGGGGCGGAAGATGGGGCATCTTTCAGCTGTAGGGGCGACGGCTGATGAAGCGGTGGATATGGTCTTGAGGGCGAAGACTCTTCTTTAGCCCTGTTCCAGCCATGCAAAACAACAGCGGCCTCCGAAGAGACCGCCGTTTTGTGGATGCAGCTTCCGTTTGAGAGTTAGCCGATGTCTTCGTTCCAGTTTTCGAGATAGGCTTTGAAGTCGCTCATGAACTTGCCTGCGTCGGCTCCGTCGACGATGCGATGATCGAAGCCGAGGGTGAAGCGCTGGATAGAGCGGATGCCGATGAAGTCGTTGCCGTCTTTGTCGGTGATGACTTCTGGCTCCTTGTTAAGGCCGCCGATGCCGAGGATGGCGCTCTGCGGCTGGTTGATGATCGGGGTGCCGAACTGCTCGCCGAAGATGCCGGAGTTGGTGAGGGTGAAGGTGCCGCCGGAGATCTCGTCTGGAGCGAGCTTCTTGTTGCGGGCGCGCTCGGCAACGTCGACGATGGCGCGGGCGATGCCCAGGAAGTTCTTCTCTTCGGCCTGCTTGATGACCGGAACGATGAGGCCCCAATCCAAAGCCACTGCAATGCCGATGTTGATGTTCTTGTTGTAGCGGATGGCATCGCCTTCGACTGACCCGTTGACGATGGGATGCTTGCGCAGAGCGACAATGGCAGCGCGGGTGATGAACGGCATGTAGGTCAGCTTGACGCCGTTGCGCTGCTCATACTTCGACTTTTCTTTTTCGCGCAGCTTGACGATGCGGGTCATGTCCACTTTGAAGACGGTGTGGACGTGCGGGCTGGTCTGCTTGGACTCGACCATGCGCTTTGCGATGATGGCGCGCATCTTCGACATGGGGACGAGCTCGCCAGGAAGCGGTGCGGAGGTTGGTGCGGGCGCGGGCTTCGCGGCAACGGGTGCGGGAGCAGCAGGTGCAGGAGGTGCAGCGGCGGGCTTCGCGCCCTGTTCCAGATGGCCTACGATGTCCGATTTCGTGATTCGTCCTGAAGCGCCCGTGCCCGGGACCTGGGTCAGATCGACGTTGTTGTCCTTTGCGATCTTGCGCACCAGCGGTGAGGAACGAACGCGCTCGCCTTCGGAGGCCGCAACCGCGGCGGGAGCAGCAGGGGCTGACGGAGTGGGGGCGGCGGCTGGAGCGGCCTTTGCGGGAGCAGCGGCCGCGGCAGGCTTTCCTGCGGTTCCGCCGATGACGGCGACGACGGTGTTGATCTGAACGGTCGAGCCTTCGGGCACCTTGATCTCGGAGAGGACTCCGGCGACCGGGGACGGAATTTCGGCGTCGACCTTGTCGGTTGAGATTTCAAAGATGGGCTCGTCGCGCTGGACGGTGTCGCCAACCTTCTTGAGCCACTTGGTGATGGTGCCCTCGGTGATGGACTCGCCCATCTGGGGCATGAGGACCTCGGTTCCGCCGCTGGCTTCGATCTTTGTTCCGGCCGCAACGGAGTCTGCCTCGGCGGGATTGCCCTGGGTTGCAGCGGGCTCATCCACCGCTGCGGGAGTTACGCTGTCGACTGCCGGGGTGGCGGCTGTCTCCGCTTTGGGAGCGGCGGCGGCCGGGGCAGAACCCGAACCTGCGCCCTCGATGACGGCGACGACGGTGTTGATCTGGACGGTCGTTCCCTCACCGATCTTGATCTCCTTGAGGGTTCCGGCGACAGGCGATGGAATTTCGGCGTCCACCTTGTCGGTGGAGATCTCAAAGAGCGGCTCGTCGCGCTGGATGTTGTCACCTGGCTTCTTGAGCCATTTGGTGATGGTTCCTTCGGTGATGGATTCGCCCATCTGGGGCATGACTACGTCGGTCGGCATGAACTTCTTCTCCCTCAAAATTCCAGATCCGGAAGGCTAAAACCAGCTTATTCAGCCGGGTGCGCCGTGGAACCTACCCTCTGGGATTATACGGCTGTGGAGAGCTTTCTCGCCCAGAGCGTCCGGTAAGCGAACGGCGCGCTATTGCGTCATACGCGGGCTGCAAGTAACTGATCAATGGATTCACACCACAGCATTTGCCGCTCGAAGACGCGCCCGAAGTTTCGTGCCGTGGCGTTCATCGCCGACTCCATCGTCGGCTGACGGTCGGAGTTGGCTTCGAGTTCGAGGCTCGTTACTCCCCGGTCGGTGATGCCGCAGGGAACGATCCAGTCGAAGTCGCGCAGGTCGGTGGTCACGTTCAGCGCAAAGCCATGAGAGGTAATGCCCTGAGAGACATGGACCCCGATGGCGGCGATCTTCTTTTCGCGAATGCTTCCGCCGGCCATAGTCCAGACGCCGGTGAGTTTGCAGATACGCTGGGCCATCACGCCGAAATCGGCGCAGGTGCGGATGAGGGCCTCTTCGAGCATGCGAACGTAGTCTACCGGGCCAAGGTACGGCCCCTTTTTTCCGGGGAGATCGCCGCGCAGATCGAGAATCGGATAGCCAACCAGTTGGCCGGGGCCGTGGTAGGTTACGTCCCCGCCACGATTGACCTCGTGCAGTTCCACCCCGCGTTGTGCGAGCTGTTCATCGCTAATCAGAATGTTGGAGCGATGCGAATTTCGACCCAGGGTCAACACCGGCGGATGCTCCAGCAGAAGCAGCGTATCGCCGATGAGGTCCTGTTTGCGTGCGGCGACAACCTGCTGCTGGATGGCCATCGCCTCCCCGTAAGGAACTCTGCCGAGATGGAGTAGGTTAATGTGCATCGGTTCCGTAAAGGCGAAAGCAGCCGAGCAGTGAAGCCCGGCCGCTTTTGTAATCCTGCCGTTTAAACGTTTACTGCCATGCCTTCGACGCTCGAGAAGCCATCGAGCAGCGCTTCGGCAACGGTGGGGTGTGCGTGAATCGTGAACATCATCTCCTCGATGGTCGCTTCGAGTTCGATCGCTGTGACAGCTTCCGCGATGATCTCCGTTGCGTACGGCCCGATGATGTGGACGCCGAGAATCTCGCCGTACTTCGCATCGGAGACGACCTTGACGAAGCCGTCGTGCGCATCGAGGATCGTCGCCTTCGAGTTGCCGACGAACGGGAACTTGCCGACCTTTACCTGGTAGCCCTTCTCCTTCGCCTGCGCCTCTGTCAGGCCGACGCTGGCAATCTGCGGATCGCAGTAGGTGCAGCCCGGAATACGCGCGCGGTTCACTGGCTTGGCGTACTTGCCGGCCATCTTTGCAGCGACGACTAGACCAGCCATCGCGCCGACATGCGCCAGTTGCGGCATTCCGCCGACGATATCGCCGATCGCGTAGATACCAGGTTCGGTTGTCTCCATCCACTCGTTCGTCATCACGAAGCCGCGGTCTGGCTTGATCTTCGTTGTCTCGAGGCCGATGCCCTCGGTGCGGGGCGCACGACCGACGGCCATCAGGACCTTCTCGGCCTGCTTGGACTGGGGCTTGCCGTTCGAATCGATCCAGGTGACAAGAGCGCCATCTTTGTTCTTCTCGACCTTGGTGTCTTTGATCGACAAGCTCACGTCAATACCGCGCTTCTTGAACTGGCGCAACAGTTCCTTGCTGATCTCTTCGTCTTCCACTGGAACGACGCGCGGAAGCACTTCGAGAACAGTAACGTCAGCGCCAAAGCTCTTGAAGATCGAGGCGAACTCAACACCTACCGCGCCCGAGCCAATCACTACCAGCGACTTCGGTGCTTCGGCGATCTTGAGGATCTCGTAGTTCGTCAGGATCGTGTCGTCCGGTTTGTAGCCCGGGAGCACCCGGGCATCGGAGCCCGTCGCGAGCACGACCTTCTTTGCCTTCACGGTCTCCGACTTTCCATCGGCCAGTTTGACGTCGATGGTGAAGACTCCGTCCTTCGCCGCACCGGTCAGCTTGCCGAAGCCCTTGAAGGTGGTGATCTTGTTCTTCTTCATGAGGAAGTCGAGGCCTTTGACATGGCGCGATATCACGTCGTCCTTGCGGGCGAGCACGCCCTTCCAGTTCAGCGTCGGCGTGACGCCGTCGATGCCGTAGCGTTCGGCATGCTTCAGGTGGTCCCACAGTTCGGCGGAGAACAGCATCGCCTTGGTGGGGATGCAGCCCCAGAGGAGGCAGGTTCCGCCTAAACGGTCGTTCGCGTCGATCAACGCGGCCTTCAGGCCATACTGCGAAGCGCGGATGGCGCAGGTATATCCGGCGGGGCCGCCGCCGACCACAACTACATCAAAAATCGTATCTGCCAAGGGAACACTCCATGTAAGGGGGACGTAAAAAGCCAGCACTTACCATCTTATTCGATTCGCGAGTCACTTTTTCGATTCGCCGGGGCTTCCAGCCACCATCGCTTCGATCAAAGCAACCGCCATGTTGTTTGCGGGCGTTGGAATCCCGTGCTTGCGACCCAGCCGCACAATTACGCCGTTTCGCGCATCAATCTCCACTGGACGGCCCGCCTGCCGGTCGGCCAGCATGGAGTTCACTCCATCCGCTGGAGCAGCTCGCTGGGCCGCCAGAATCGTCTCGGCAATCCCTTCTTCCAGTTGCGCTCCTTCGGCTCGGCCAACGGCGGCACACTCGCGAATGAGTTCAAGCGCCGCGACACCCATAGCTTCGCTGCGCACGACTCCGGCCGGCTGCATCGTGAGAGCTGACAGCACACCGGCGGAGTTGTAACAAAGCTTGCGCCAGACGACGCTCTGAAAATCGGGAACCACTGACGCATCGGCCGCAGTTCCGGCAAACAACTCTACAAAGGAGCGGCCCAGCGCACCGTCCGGCGCCTTCAGGTGCATCACACCCCGCTGCCGAACCTTGTTCGGAGCCTGCCGCTCTGCCGGACAGTCCACCATCACCGGGAGAATCTTTTCCGTCGCTACATACGGCGCAAAGCGCTCGCGATGTTCCACGCCATTCTGCAACACTGCAACGGGAGCTCCGCCAGCGCGAAGCCCTTCGAGCCACGCTGCAGCAGCCGGGACGTCATAGGCCTTTGTCGCGACCATCACCCAATCCACTTCTCTGGCATCGGCGGGATCACTCACAAAGGTTGCGTTGATGTGAACATCGCTTTCCGGCGTCTCGACCAAGAGCTCGGACATGGGCCTTCGGGTACACAACAGCAGTTCATGGCCGGCCTGTTGTAAAAGCGCAGCTGTTACCCCGCCGATCGCTCCTACGCCGACGATTGCGACCCGCGCCATGCCTAACCCAACACCTTCGCGGCGTCTTTCGCAAAATAGGTGACGATAAAGTCCGCCCCTGCGCGTCGAATCCCCACGAGCGACTCCATCATCGCCCTCTCGGGCTCCAGCCAGCCCTTCGCAAATGCAGCTTGGAGCATCGAATACTCACCCGAGACCTGGTACGCCCCCATCGGCACGTCATACCGCTCCCGCGCCGCGCGAATCACATCGAGATAGGGCATCGCCGGCTTCATCAGCACCATGTCCGCGCCCTCGGCAATGTCCTGATCAATCTCCCGCATCGCCTCGCGCAGGTTCGCGCCGTCCATCTGGTAGCTGCGACGATCGCCAAACTGCGGAGCCGAATCGGCCGCCTCGCGAAACGGCCCATAGAACGCCGAAGCAAACTTCGATGCGTAGCTCATCACCGGCGTCTGCTCCAGCTTTGCCTCATCCAGCGCGGTGCGAATCGCTGCCACACGCCCGTCCATCATGTCGCTCGGAGCCACAACATCCGCGCCTGCCTTCGCCAGCGACGCGGCCGTCTTCGCCAGCAGCAAGACACTTGGATCGTTATCAATCTCATAGTGATCGCCATCCCGCGCTACGACGCCGCAGTGCCCGTGAGACGTGTACTCGCACAGACAGACATCCGCAATCATTACGAGTGGGTCCAACCGGCCATTCTTCTTGAACTGCTTGAGCGCTGTCTGCACAATTCCATAATCCGCCCACGCGCCAGTCGCCAGCTCGTCCTTCTCCTCCGGAAGTCCAAACAGCAGGAGGCCGCCGATTCCAAGCGCAGCGCAAGCCTCCGCTTCCTTCACTGCCTCATCGATCGAAAGATTAAATACGCCGGGCATCGACCCGATCTCCCGCCGAACACCTTCGCCGGGGCAGATAAACAATGGATAGATCAGCGCTCCGGGATGCAGGTGGGTTTCGCGAACGAGCGACCGCATCGCCTCCGTACGGCGCAGGCGTCGCAAACGAGTAGCAGGAAAGTTCATTGCTCTAGTTTACCCAGTCCGCAGCTGCGCCTCAGGTTCGGTCTGCAATCGCGTCGTACTCCATCCCGGAGGTCGAAGGCGCCAAAACCCATAGCGTATAGATGGCGAGCGCTGTTCCAAACGGAATCTTGAGCAAGGCCAGAATCGCCGCGATGATAGCGACCGTCCTGCCCCAGGGCCTCCGCTGCAGCAACCCGTATCCGGCAAACAGAGCCAGCGCGGCCATCAGAACCGTCGTGGTCACGATCAATGGCCAGAGATTCCCCATCCAGGGCGAGCCCCACGGCCCTCCCCAATGCCTGCCGAACACCCAGGCATCATTGCCGAAGTTGTGGGTCGACAGCGCCCGCAGAAAGGTGATGGCGAACAGTCCGCTCGCAATCCGGTAAACCCCGAGCACACACCACAAGATCCCCAGAACCTGCAGATTTCGCTGCACTCGCGGCACATACATCGGCACAGGAGGCTGCGGATAGGCCGCGTACATCGGCGGTTGCGGCGGCTGTTGCATCTGAGGAATCACCTGCGCGCCGCACTTCGAACAATAATGAACACTTTCAACAACCGGAGTCCCACAAGCCTGACAGACCATCTCACACCTCCAGACATCCCAAGGCGCCGGAACCTGCGCTCCAATTGCTACGCACGTTCCTCATAGGCGGTTCCCTGCGAGGGTACGATAAAAGACGTGAATGTACCAGCATTACTCCCGTCCATCCCCTTACCGCTTGCCGAATCCAGCGCCCAGGCGCTTGAGTGGCCACGTCTCCGCGACCACATCGCCTCCCGCACGTCCTCCCCGCTCGGCCGAGCCTGGGTTCTCGCCCTCGAACCCTCCTCCGAACTCACATGGATCGACCAGCAACAAGAACGCACAGCAGAAATCCGCACGATGCTCTCCCGGGGCGGCAGCTTCAGCTTCTCCGGCCTCTTTGATCCGACCACCCTTCTAGAAAAAGCCCGCATCGAAGGTTCCGCCCTGGAGTCCCTCGAAATCCTTCACCTACTCGACGTCGTAGAACACGTTGCCGCCTGGCGCAATCTCCTCAATCCGCCGCCCGGAACGACCCGCTACGATTGGCCAAGCATCGCGGAACTCTCCTCCGGTCTCCTGCACCACGACCTCACCCCGCTCCTGCGCCTCCTCCGGGGCAAGATCGAACCCGATGGCTCCCTCAACGACGACGCCTCACACGAGCTCCGCCGTATCCGCCGCGCGATGGAGCGTCAGCATCGGGCAATAGAAGAGAGCCTGCGCAAATCCCTCCGTTCGCTCACCGAAGGCGGCAACACACAGGATGATCTCATCACCATTCGTGGCGACCGCTTCGTCATTCCCGTCAAAGCCGAGTTCAAACGCAAGGTTCCCGGCGTCATCCACGGCTCATCATCCTCAGGCGCAACCGTCTTCGTCGAACCTCTCGACACTATCGAACAGAACAACGAGCTCGTTCGTCTCCTCGACGAAGAACAATCCGAGATTCACCGCATCCTCGTTGCCATGACTCGCGCCCTTGGCGAAAACGCCGAAGCCATTCAACTTGGCGCCGCCATCCTCGCTGAAGTCGAATCTCACTTCGCCCGAGCCCGCTTCGCTAACGACCTCGAGTGCGTGCGCCCGAGCTTCACGCCAGAACTCGCTCTCACCGCCGCCCGCCACCCTCTCCTTCAACTCCGCATGGCCGCCGAATCGCGCGCCGCAAACGAATCCCCCAAAACCCCCGTACCCCTGACCATCGCCCTTCCACCTGAAACCAGGCAACTCATCATCAGCGGCCCCAACACCGGCGGCAAAACCGTCTCCCTCAAAACCCTGGGCCTCCTCGCCATCATGGCGCAATCCGGTCTGCCGATCCCTGCCGAAGAGGCCACCCTCCCGCTCTTCTCAAGCGTTTATGCCGACATCGGCGACGCGCAATCCATCGAGCGCAATCTCTCCAGCTTCTCCGCCCACGTCGTCAACCTCGACCGCATCTCCCGCGAAGCCACATCCGACTCGCTCGTCCTTCTTGACGAGCTCGGGTCCGCCACCGACCCCGAAGAAGGCGCAGCCCTCGCCGTGGCCATCGCGCAACACTTCCTCGACGTCCGCGCCTGGACCTGCATCACCACGCACCTCACCTCGCTCAAGGTCTACGCGGCGAACCACGCCGGTGTCCTCAACGCCGCGGTAGGTTTCGATCAGGCCACCCTCACTCCAACCTATGAGCTTCGCCTCGGCGTTCCCGGAGCCTCCGCCGGTCTCAATATTGCCGCGCGCCTTGGACTTCAACCCGAGATCATAGCCGCCGCCCGCGCACAGCTCACAACGCAGGCAGCCGACATCGGCGCCTTCCTCGACCAGCTCCACGAACAGCTCACCGCCGCATCCATCGAGCGCGAGACCCTGCAGCAACGCGAGCGCGAACTCTCCCGCGAACGCGCTCGCCTTGAAGTTGAAGGCCGCGTCGAACAAAAAGCCCGCACGAAAGAGCTCGAAGCCAAACTCAACTCACTCATCGAAGACTTCGCCTACCAGCTTCGCGAGACCGTCAAAGCCATCGACGACAAAGCCCTGGCCAAGAAAATCGCGCGCGACTCCGACGTTCGCATCGCCGCCCTCCGCCGGGAGTTCTCCAGCCAGTTCAACTCGACCGTCCTTGCCCACACCACCGGAGCGGACAAGAACGACCCCCACGCCCAGCCCCACATCCCCAAGAACATCAAGCCCGGTGACCTCGTCAAGCTGAAGTCCCTCGGACGCCAGGCCCGCGTGGAACGCGTCATTGATCCCAAAACCTACGAAGTGTCCATCGGCCCCATGAAGATGCGGGCCGCCATCGACGACATCGCGGAGGTCGAATCGGTCAAAGTCGTCACGCCACTTGAGGCCGCGCGCAAACGTGGCGGCATCACCGTCTCCACCACAAACAGTGACACCGAAAACGTTCCTTCCGAGATCAACGTCATAGGCCGCACTGCCGACGAGGCCCATGATGAGGTTGAGCGCTTCCTTGACCGGGCTTTTCTCGCAGGTCTGCCGCGCATCCGGATCGTCCATGGCACCGGCATGGGAGTCCTTCGCCGTACCCTCCGCGAATTTCTCCGCAATCATCCCCACGTCACTGCCGTCACCGAACCACCACACAACCAGGGCGGCCAAGGTGCTACCGAAGTAGAGCTTCGCCAGTAGGATTTGCGAATTTCGTGGTTTGACTCCCTCCACCGAAAAAGTACGCAAAGTATTCGAATCAAACCTGATAGGTCTGGACCTCAGTTTCCGACGCCACTTTATTTGTAAGGACATAAGACCCAGCCCTAAACCGCTTCCCACAGGCTCGACGGGGAGGGTCCAGAATTCTCTGAAAATCCTCTTTGGCCAAGTAATCTACTGCTATGACCGTCCTTGTCGAACCCGCCTGGCTCGCCTCCCGCCTGAAGGATCCCAACACCGTCATCCTCGACGCCACACTTCCGCCCGTGGGCGGAAACTCTCCCGTCGATACCCGCGCCGGCTATCTCGCCCAGCACATTCCAGGTGCGCTCTTTTTCGACATCAACGAGAACTCCGACCGCAACACGACGCTCCCCCATATGCTGCCTACCGCCGAAGTCTTCTCGCAGAGCATGTCCGCCCTCGGTATCTCCGACACCGCAACCATCGTCATCTACGAGCAGCAGGGAGTCTTCTCCGCCCCTCGCGCTCTCTGGATCTTCCGCACCTTCGGCGCCAAAGATGTTTATCTCCTCAACGCGGATCTTGCTACCTGGATCGCGGCGGGGTTTCCTACAGAATCCGGCGAAGTCCACCGCGCTCCCGCAACCTTCCATGCCCAACTCAATCACGAAGCGGTCAAGGACTTCGGGCAGATACAGCAACTCATCGCGCAACACTCCCAGATCCTCGACGCCCGCTCCAACGGCCGCTTTTTCGGATCAGCCCCTGAACCTCGCCCCATCCCCTCCGGTCATATGCCGGGAGCCACCAGCACTCCCTACACCGACCTCGTCGAGAGCGGTCGCTTCAAATCTCCCGACCAGCTCCGTTCCATCTTCGCTTCAAAGCACGTCGACCTCGCCCAACCGATCACCACAACCTGCGGCTCCGGAATCACCGCGGCTGTGGTTGCTCTCGGGCTTGAACTTGCGGGCGCCAAGAATATCTCGCTCTATGACGGCTCCTGGTCCGAGTACGCGCAGCACCCCGAAGCCGTGATAGAAAAAAGCTCCTAGGGCCCTTAAGGTCGGTAAAGGAGACTCTGTGCCCCCGATTCGTACCCGCGTTGCAATCATCGGCTGCGGCCACGTCGGAACGTCCTGCGCCTATGCGATCCTTAACACTCGTCTTGCCCGCGAGATCGTTCTGATCAGCAACACTGCGGAACACGTTCAGGGCGAAGCCATGGATCTCCAGCAGGCTGTCCCCCTTGGCTCGCCAATAAAAATCTTCGCCGGCACCTATGAGGATGCCGCGGAGAGCTCCATCGTCATCCTCACGGTCGGCCCTCCCACCAAATTCCAGGGCTCGCGTCTCGACATGCTGGCCGGCAACGCCGTGCGCGTTCGCGATTGCGTGAAGCAGCTCATGGCCAAAGGCTTCGATGGCGTCATCATCATCGCGACTAGCCCCCTCGACGTTCTCACTTACATTGTCCAAAAGGAGTCGGGCCTCCCGGCAGGCCGCGTCATCGGCTCGGGCACGCTCCTCGACTCCGAGCGTCTTCGCCATATTCTCGGCGAGCACCTCGACGTGGACCCGCGCTCCGTTCATGCCGCCGTCATTGGAGAGCACGGCGACTCTTCAGTTGCCGTCTGGAGCACTGCCCAGGTTGCCGGCCTTCCTCTCGCCGAATACCCGGGAGCCGATGCCTTGCCCTCTCACGAAGATCTTCTCATCGCCGTACGCGCTGCGGGTCCCGTAGTCGCTTATCTGAAAGGCAACACCTGCTTTGCCGTCGCTTCGTGCGTGATGCGAATCTGCGAAGCCATCCTCCGCGATGAGCGCTCCGTCCTTACCGTCTCCACTCTCATGACGGGGCAATACGGGCTTCGCGAAGTGGCCCTTAGCACCCCGTGCATCGTCGGCCGCGGCGGAGTCGAATCGGTGATCGAACTCCATCTCAACCAGGCCGAACAGAAGGCGCTCGAAGAGTCTGCGGCCATCCTCCAGCGCGTCCATGCGAGCCTCGAACACGCCTAAAGACTGCCGAAAACCGAAGGAGCCTCAAAATACCCGGACATACCCGGCGGCCTTATTTCGAGACTCCGTTAGCGACTGCCACAAATCCCACAGAAACTTTACAACTGAAATTCCCAACGCAACCTTGAACCCCAGATTGACCGAGTAGTTCACTTGAGCCAGGTTCGTCAGGGTGGGCAGATTGCTCCCCTCATGCAAAGGAACGAAATAAGTCCTGGCCTGTACCATCACCACGAGGATGAGAATCCCGATGCCCTGGCAGGTCAGCTTCAACCCGTTCCGCACTCTCGCTGAGGCAAACAGCGCGACGGCCTTCAGCACGAGCATCACCGCCAAAAGACCCACAATCTGCCAATAGAACACGTGCCAGTCCGGAGTCAGCGTCAGCGACAACTTATCCAGCGACGCGCCCGGCCCCAGCACAAGATATGGATGGTTCGGAACCGCCAACAACCACATGAGTCCCAGCGCATTCATCACCAAGTCCGCGACTTTGTTCGATAACGATGGTTCCTTCCCGGTTACCCGCTCCGGCAGCGTTCGCGGATCCCACCCCTTGTCCCACTTAATCTGTTCGATATACCTTCCCTGCGCGAACTCGAACGCCGCAAATCCGAGGGTCATCCATCCCCAGAACGTGAACGCAACATAGGGGAACTTCGCAATCGCTGTCCCGATTTGCGCAGCACCGCCGCCGCCGAAGAGAAGGAACGAACCCTGCGCTACCGTATAGGCCAATACGACGAGGGGAAAACTCCTTAGCAGCGTGTACCAATAGATCGGGAACAGCCCCGGCCCAATCAGATAGTGTTGCGGCAGATAACGCGAAGCCACGATCACTGGTCGGCCATGCCGTTCCAGCACCGCCGACATCTCACCTTCATTCAGAGGCCGCCCCAGCTCTTCCTCGCGGCCCTCCATCTCCGCCAGCAGATTCGCACGCAACTCCGCCAGCGTGTCTCCTTTCCCCTTCCCCGGCAAATACTGTCCAACAGCCTGTAAATAACGTTCGAGCAGGTCCATATCGTTACCTCTCTTTCTCGTTTTTCAGAATCCTGTGCAGTGATTCGTTGATCCCGTTCCACTCCGCCAGCAGTTTGTCGAGAATTGCCGCGCCCTCTACCGAGAGCCGGTAGAACCGCTTATTCCGCTTCTCTTCTTCCCGCCATTCGCTCGTCAGCAGACCCTGAGTCTCCAGCCGACGCAAGAGCGGATACAGCGTGCTCTCTTCAATCTCCAGCCCCTGATCCGCGAGAGCTTTCCTCAGTGTGTAGCCGTAGTGCTCCACACCCAGCTGGGCCAAAACCGCCAGAATCAGGCATCCTCGCCGCAACTCCAGCCGAAGGGAATCGAATAAATCGTTTTGAATTTCAGTCGTCATACTGTACTCAGCACACTGTATGACAAACAGTGTGCGATGTCAAGTACTAACCGATTTTCCCGCCAAGCTACACAAAACAAAAAGCCCGGCATGAAGCCGGGCCTTTCCATCGATATTTCCTTACTTCTACAAAATCTGTCAGATACGCATTGGCATGAGGATGTAGCGGTACTTCACATCCTCGTTGCGCATCTTCGGGCCGCATCTGCCCGGCCGACTGCGCGTCCTTGAACTCCAGCCGAACCTCGCCGGTGTTTCCGATCGCCTTCAAAAAGTCGATCAGGTACGTGCTGTTGAACCCAACCACCAGAGGATCGTAGTTGTACGGCGTCTCGATCGTGTCCTCCGACTCGCCGGCATCCGTTGACGAAGACGAAAGCTTCAACTCGTTCTGCTCCAACCGAATCTTGATCGCGCCCGACCGCTCATCGGCAAACTGAGCCACGCGCTGGATCGAACCCATCAGATCCTCCGAGCGGACGATGACAAACTTGTTGTTGTCGCGCGGCAGCACGGCTTCGTAGTTGGGGAACTGTCCCGTCAGCTTGCGGCTGGTCAGCACGCGTCCGCCTACGCGGAAGAAGAGCGTCTGGTCGTCGTCGGCAAAGTCGAGCGTCTCGGCATCGGTGTTCGACAGCAGACCCGAGAGCTCACTCAGGGCCTTGCGCGGAATCAGCGTCTTCTTCTCGCCTGAGACTCCGTCGAGTGTCTCGCCGAGCTTTTCGATGTGCGCCAGCCGGTGACCATCGGTGGCCACCATCGCCATCGACTCGGCCTTGAGCACCATCAGCGCGCCGTTCAGCGTGTAGCGAGACTCCTCGTTCGAGATCGCAAAGATCGTCTTTGAGACCATGTTCCGCAGCGAAGCGACCGAGATCTTCACCGCGCCACTGGCGGGGAACTCCGGCACCTGCGGAAAGTTCGCCCTGGCCATCCCGACCATCTTGGTGTTCGATCGGCCCGCGCGGATCTGCACCCAGTGGTTGTCCATCAGCTTGATCGAGATATCGCCTTCCGGCAGAAGCTTGATGTAGTCGTACAGTTTTCGCGCCGGAATCGTGCATGCGCCCGGCTTCTTCACCTTCGCCGCGCAGCTTGTTCGCAGGCTCTGGTCGAGATCCGTAGCGGTAATCGTGAGCTTATCGTCACTGGCCTCAAACAAAAAGTTTGAAAGAATCGGAATCGTTGTCTTTCGCTCCACCACGCTCTGCGCGGCGGTCAGCTCCCGCAGCAACTCCGCGCGCGATACGGTGATCTCGAGGTTGCCGGTTGGGGCTGCTGCTGTCTCGGGCATCTGGGGCTCCTGGGTCGCACTCGTCACGGTCGGTTCTCTCCGGAAATCAATTCACTTCTCGCTGGCCAAACTTTACACCGAAATAACAAGCGGTGCATCCTGCCATTGGGCCGTCTGCTTGATTCTAGGGTCGAAACCACCCTGAGCGCCAAAGATTTCGCTGTGGAAAGCAGGTCCGCTGTGTGTGAGAGCCGGACTACGCCAACCTGGTACCAACGCCAGCCGCTACTGCTTCTAAGAAGAAGATAAAAAAGAATACAAATACTAGTCGTAGTAGCCGTTGTCGCTTGAAAAGTGGATATCCCTCTCATACCCCTCTGATTCCACGACTTGGCATCCTTTCCCGTTTTAGAAAACCAGGCTGGTCTGTGCGGACACTTCGGAAGACTCCGCACATCTTCCGTTGGAAGCACCCTCTTATCCGACTTCTTCACACTCCTGTTGCACCACCCTCAAAGAAGACCTGGTACGAACCGTGGGAATATTCACCAAATGAAACATAATGATGAACTTACGCCAACCACTTTTCCCACACCCTCGTCTCATCCGGGAGGATAATCAGTCCCAACGCGAAAGGAGCCTGCATGAACATTGCGATCTTCGGGGCCAGCGGAGCCACTGGAAAACTCCTGACAGAACGCTGTCTCGCCGCCGGCCACCACGTCACGGCTCTTGTCCGTACGCCGGCGAATTTCGCTCTGAGGAGCAGCGTAAAAGTAGTGCATGGGAGTGCGTTTGATCACGCTCCCGTTCTCGAGACCGTCGAGGGGGCTGATGTCGTTCTGTCTGCCGTTGGAGCACATTCTCCGCTTCGCAACGAGAACGTTCTTCCCCGCGTAGTTCCCTTCATCGTGGACGCCATGCGCCAGGCCGGCGTCCGCCGCATCATCGTCCTCGGCTCAGCCGGAGCCCTGCCCGACTCCCTCGACAAGCAGCCTGCATGGCGTCGCTGGATCGTCCAGAAGATTGTGTACAACACTTTTCTCAAGTGGCCTGTGGCGGAACAGATCTCGCAGTACGCAACACTCTCCCATAGCGATCTCGATTGGACGATGGTGATGCCGCCGATGCTCACCAACGGTCCGGCGCGCGGCCACTACCGCATCGACGGCGAAGCTCTACCGCCGAATGGGAGCAAAATCTCTCGCGCCGATGTCGCCGACTTCATGATGCAGCAGATCGACAGCCCGCAGTGGATAAGAAAAGGCGTTTACATCAGCTGGTAGCGGACACCTTCGATTTACGATTAGGGAATGGCGACGCACTTTTCCAATGACGCGATCAAGTTTCTGCGAGGTTTGAAGCGTAACAACGACCGCATCTGGTTTGACGCGCGCAAAGCAGTTTACGAACGCGAGTTGAAAGCTCCGATGCTTGCGCTGATCGGCGAAATTAACGAGGCCATGGTTGATTTCGCGCCGATGCATGTGAGACCGCCGCAGAAGATCATGATGCGGATCTATCGCGACATTCGTTTCAGCAAAAACAAACAGCCTTATAAGACGCATGTTTCAGCGTGGTGGGTGAGGGATGGGCTGGAGAAGACTTCGGGTGGAGGATTTTATTTTCACGTTAGCCCCGAGGAGGTGTTCGTCGCGGCTGGAGTTTATATGCCGGAGCGAGAGCAGTTGCTGGCGATTCGGCGTTATCTCGCAGAACATCATCAGGAGTTTCGTGCGTTGATGAAGGCGAAGAAGCTGCGGTCGCTCATGACGGAGTTTGATGGTGCATCGCTGACGCGTGCGCCGAAGGGATTTCCGGAGGATCATCCAGCGATTGATCTGTTGAAGAACCGGCAGTGGGGCCTCTCTGCGCGGTTGCCGGGAGAGACGGCGACGAAGACTTCGTTGGTGAAGGAAGTCGTGGAGCGGTTCAAGGTCGCGGCGCCTGTGATTGCGATGCTGAATGAGCCGCTGGTAGGGAAGCCGAAGAAGCCCTTGTTTTAGTGCGCGCCCGTCAGCATCGACCCAGTCTCACAAGCCACGACGATGCCGGGCCTGCAGTGATAGGCTGTTTACCTTGGGCCCCTACGGAGCGTGTATGGCAATGTACTGGGTCTACGATATTCCCAATTGGTTATTTGGCGTTCTCACGATAGGGCTGTTCGTCGCCATTGGGCTGATAGGCCTTTGGTTGACGCGTGGGTGGGTACAGCGTTTCCACGTCAATCATTCGCACAACGATATTGTTGGTTTTTATCTCGCCGGGATGGCCGTCATCTTTGGGGTAGCGCTCGGTCTGCTTGCAATTGGGGCGTGGGCTACCTACGTCGACGTGCAAGAAAAGGTCAGCCATGAGGCGACTGCTCTCGGCGCGCTCTATCGCGATGTGGGCGCTTATCCTGAACCGGTGCGCAGTATCATGCAGGACGATCTGCGCAAATACACGCGTGCCGTGATCGACGTGGGCTGGCCGATGCAACAACGCGGCATCGTTCCTAACAATGCTACCGACACACTGAATGACTTCCAGGAACACTTCATGTCGTTCGAACCCACAACCGAGAGACAGAAGATATTGGCGACGGAGGCCTACCGCGCATTCAACGAGCTGACCGAAAGCCGAAGAGCGCGGCTCAATAGCGTGACGGAGGAGATGCCGGGACCGCTGTGGTCATTGGTCATCGTCGGTACCCTGATTTGCATCGCGTTAACATGGTTCTTTCACATGCCGAGTTTCAAAATGCATGTCGCAATGACAGTCTTGTTCTCCGCGCTGCTGGGCCTCATTATCTTTCAGATTGCCGTTCTGGATAATCCATATCGCGGCAGGATAAGTGTCACTGCAGAGCCGCTGGAGCGGGTCTATCAACAGGTGATGGTGCCGCGGGCGAAGTAAGCAAACGCTCAGGTCGATCGCGCAGGTGCAGGCAACGCCTTGCGGATGATGGGAGCTACGCGGTTGCCGAGGAGTTCTGTTGCGTGGATGAGTTTGTCATGCGTCAGCCCTGCGACGCTCATCTGGAAGCTGAGTCGTGAGACGCCGCCAAGATCCTCATTGATGCGCAGGACTTTTTCCGCGGCATTCTCCGGATCGCTTACGATCAGCGCGCCGCTGGGCCTGCGCAGAGCGTCGAATTGATTACGCGTGACTGGAGGCCATCCGCGTTCTTTGCCGATTTTTGTGAAGGCCTGCGCGTAGCCGGGAAAGAAGTCGTTCGCGGCTTGTTCGTCGGTGTCGGCGACGTAGCCTAATGCGTGGATGCCGACTTTGAGTGATTCGGGTGCGTGGCCTGCGCGCGCTCCGGCTTCGCGATAGAGATCGATGAGTGGGCGGAAACGATGCGGTTCGCCTCCGATGATTGCAACCATGAGCGGAAGGCCGAGAGTGCCTGCGCGAATGAACGACTGCGGTGTTCCACCGACGCCGAGCCAGACGGGCAGCGGGTTTTGCAGTGGACGCGGAAAGACGCCCTGGCCGGTGAGTGGGGCTCGATGCTTGCCGGACCAATGAACATGCGTGTGTTCGCGCAGGGCGAGGAGGAGGTCGAGCTTTTCGGCGAAGAGATCGTCGTAGTCTTCGAGCTTGAGGCCGAAGAGAGGGAAGGATTCGATGAAGGAGCCGCGGCCCGCGACGATTTCTGCGCGGCCGCCGGAGATGAGGTCGAGTGTGGCGAACTCCTGGAAGACGCGGACGGGATCTGCGGCGCTGAGGACTGTGACTGCGCTGCTGAGGCGGATCTTCGTTGTGCGCGCTGCTGCTGCGGCGAGGATGACTGCAGGGGCGGAGTCGAGGTACTCGGTGCGATGGTGCTCGCCGAGGCCGTAGACGTCGAGGCCGGCCTGGTCGGCTGCGGTGATTTCGTCGAGCAGTTGGGCGATTCGTTCCTGGGCGGTGATCGTTGTGCCCGTTATGGGGTCAGGAACCAACGCCGCAAAACTGTCTACCCCAATCTGCATCGTTCACCTCGGGTCACAAACCAAGCTTACCGCTTTGGGTGGGTGTTGGGTTTTGTGTCACTTTTAATGCGCTTTTTTCGGGCGCTGGTGGAGGGGCGTTTTTACAGGGGGTTTTTGAGAAAACGAGTGTTTTTGTGATGGTTTTTTGTGGTGAAGTTGTGGTGGATTGCTGGTGCGGATGTGGTTTTTTGATGGTGGGTTTTGGGCGCTGAAAAAATGTCACTTTTTGAAAATAATTCTGTGGAAATTTGGAGATATCCGCCGGTAAAGGCAAAGGCAAAAGCGAAATGCGGGGGTCTCTCCACTACGCAACGGACGATAAGACTGTCCGTTGCTCCGGTCGAGATGACGCAGCGATCGGCGACGGCGGATGACAAGCGATAGATGACGCAGCGATCGGCGACGGCGGATGACAAGCGATAGATGACGGAGCGATCGGCGACGGCGGATGACAAGCGATAGATGACGCAGCGATCGGCGACGGCGGATGACAAGCGATAGATGACGGAGTGATCGGCGACGGCGGATGACAAGCGATAGATGACGCAGCGATCGGCGACGGGGGATGACAAGCGATAGGTGACGCAGCGATCGGCGACGGGGGATGACAAGCGATAGATGACGGAGTGATCGGCGACGGCGCGATGAGCAAGCGATAGATGACGGAGTGATCGGCGACGGGGATGACAAGCGATAGATGACGCAGCGATCGGCGACGGGGGATGACAAGCGATAGATGACGGAGTGATCGGCGACGGCGGATGACAAGCGATAGATGACGCAGCGATCGGCGACGGCGGATGACAGGCAAGAAAGGCAAGAGCAACTGCAAATGCGGGGGTCCCGTTCGACTTCGCTCAGGGCAGGCTTCTCCACTGCGCCACGGACGATGAAACTGTCCGTGGCTTCGGTCGAGATGACGCTGCAGTGGTGATTCGTGAGACTGCAGCTATCAGGACTTGATGAAGGCGAGCAGGTCGGCGTTGATGACGTCGGCGTGCGTTGTTGGCATGCCGTGGGGGTAGCCGGGATAGAACTTCGATTTGGAGTTCTTGAGCAGCTTGGCTGAGAGGGGGCCGGCATCGGCGAAGGGGACGATCTGGTCATCCTCGCCGTGCATCACGAACGTGGGCACGTCAATCGCCTTGAGGTCTTCGGTGAAGTCGGTCTCGGAGAATGCCTTGACGCAGTCGTAGTGGGCCTTGATGCCACCCATCATTGCCTGACGCCACCAGTTGTCGCGAACCCCCTGAGAGATGACGGCTCCTGGGCGGTTGTAGCCGTAGAAGGGCAGGGTGATGTCTATGTAGAACTGGGGACGGTTGAAGCCGGTGCCCTGGCGGATCTGGTCGAAGACCTCGATGGGGGTTCCGCCCGGGTTCTTGTCGGACTTGACCATGACGGGGGGAACGGAGCTGATGAGCACGGCCTTTGCGACGCGGCCTTTGCCGTACTTTGCGACGTAGCGGGTGACTTCGCCGCCTCCGGTCGAGTGGCCGATGTGGATGGCGTCTTTGACGTCGAGCTTTGCGACCAGCTCGGCGACATCGGCGGCGTAGGTATCCATCTCGTTGCCGGTGTCGGTCTGGGTTGAGCGGCCGTGTCCGCGGCGGTCGTGAGCGATGACGCGATAGCCGTGCTGGAGGAAGAACATCATCTGTGTGTCCCAGTCGTCTGCGGAGAGGGGCCAGCCGTGGTGAAACCAGAGGACCTGTCCTTTGCCCCAGTCTTTGTAGTAGATCGAAGTACCGTCTTTCACTGTGATGTAAGGCATAGTTTGTTCTCCTTGTTTTTCGTTGAGGCAAAATCGAAGCGTTATGAAAGGGTTGTCTTGCCAGCGCTAAGGGTCGGATTCCGCGTTTCGTCAGTCGGATGCAAGTTTTAGTGGGCGGGGAAGATTAATCTTTTGGGTGGGCAGCGATGAGCCTACTATTACCTGGTTTGTACGGGTTGGCGTGATGAAGGCGTAACAGTGATACGAGTGATAAAGGCTGATAAGAGCGGATACGGCTGACTGAAGCCGCGGCGCGGGGCTGGACTGTGGTGGATATGAAGAACGACTGGAACCGGGTGTTCGCGTTCGAAGATTAGGTTTCGCGAACCGGCTAAAAGCCAGTTCACTGCTGGTCCGCTTGCCTTCTGGTGGAACGACAGCCCGCCAAGCAATGCGCTTCAATACGCACATCCGATTCTGATAAACGCGCATTTTGTGATCGATATGGTCGGCTGCTCGGAAGTATCCGTGCCGGGGATGGGCATCGAAAAAGGCGTATTTTCTGGGTATTTTCACAGCAAATGTGACGAGATGTGGACAAAAACCGGAAAAAACCGGAAAAAACCTGTGGAAACCGAACGAATAGCATTGACAAACTTCTCAGAAAGGATGAAGGTGAAATGCGGTACGGTTCTCCGCACCCGCATGAACATTGGTGATTTCGCATATGAAACAGGATGCGGGCAGCACACAATATTCAGGCAGGCGAGGCGAGCGGACCACGAAATCATAATTTGAACGTAGAAGGAGCAATACAAATGGCAAAGGGAATGACAAAGACTGCGCTGGTTCGCCACATGGCGGAGAAGCTCGAGATCACCAACAAGCAGGCCGCTGCAGGTCTGGAACTTCTCGCCGAGACAGCGGTGAAGGAGACCAAGAAGAATGGTGAGTTCACCATTCCAGGCATCGGCAAGCTGGTGAAGGCGGAGCGCAAGGCGCGCCTGGGTCGCAACCCGCAGACCGGTGAGACGATCAAGATCAAGGCCAAGACCGTGGTGAAGTTCCGCGTGGCCAAGGTTGCGAAGGACACGATCGCTCCGCCGAAGAAGTAGTTTTTTTCAGGTGACGACGACTGCGTGGATTGATGCAGTCTTGTTGCCTTGCGTAGACCCTCCCCCGCTCTTCGCCTCGAAGCTGTCTGGTCGAGGTGTGAAAAGGAAATGATGAGCCCGCTGCTGCCCCTGCTTCGTTGGGGTGCAGCGGGTTTGTTGTTTTTGGGCCAGGATGAGGAAGGCGTAACAGTGATTTACGACTGATGACACCGATCTTGACCGTTGACAGCCCTCTGATTGATTTGTAGATCGGCGAGTTATTTTTTGGGTAAGAAGGCTCGGACGATGAGGGAGAGGCCCAGGGATATGAGGATGCCCTTGATGAGGAGCATGGAGTTGTAGCGCCAGCCCATGACGGCGAAGGTTAGGACTACGCCCCACATGTAGATTTCGCCGAGGAAGGCGATGGGCCAGTTGGGTTGTTGGGTGGAGGGTGCGGTGCGTGGGGTGAGGGATGGGAGGAGGCGGGGGACTTTGGCGCAGTAGGCCGGATAGGGCTCGCCTAGCTTTGTGGTGAGGAAAGATTCTTCACCGGCGATGAGGCGAAGCTGGAAGAGGAAGACTGCCACGATGCAGAAGATGGCTCCGGTGGGAGGCATGAGGAGTGCGAGTGCGAACGTGTGGATGAAGGTGCCAAGGTAGAGAGGGTTGCGGACGTAGCGATAGGGGCCCGCTGCGATGACGCCTTCGCCGTGCATGGCGCCGTCCTGCACGACAGAGGGGCTGAGGTAGGCTGTGCCCCAGGTGCGCAGGAACGCCGCGACAAAGGCGCAGAGGATGCCGAAGAGAAGCACGGCGATGGTTGCGTTGCTGAAGCTGAGCCAGCCACTTGCGCGCAGGCCATGATGCGAGGAGCTGCCAGGTGCGGATGGAGTCCCAATGGAGCCAGTAGTCCCACGGCGCGGCGAAGCCGAGGAAATAGACCGTGGCGAGGATTAGGAAACGGAAGCGGAATTCGAAGGGTGTGGCTTTCATCTCGGTGAGTGGACCATGCACAGCGAAGGCGTAACAGTGATCAGAGGGATAAAGGCTGATAAGAACTGATGGCGCTTCGCTGTGCTTTCTTTTGCGTGGCTTATTACTTGGTGGCTTCGTTTTTGTAGACGACGCCGGACTTCATGACGAAGGGGACGTGTTGGAGGATTTTGACGTCCTTGAGCGGGTCGCCTTCGATGGCGATGATGTCGGCCCACTTGCCGGGTTCGATGGCGCCTACGCGATCGGTCCAGCCCATGAGGTCGGCGGCGTTGAGGGTGCCGGTCTGGATGGCGGCTAGCGGCGACATGCCGAATTGGTTGACGTAGACGTCGAGCTCGTGGGCGTTGAGGCCGTGCGGGTAGACGGCGGCGTCGGTGCCGAGCGCGACTTTGACTCCGGCCTTGATGGCGTGGATGGCGTTGGCCTTTTCGACGGCGCTGACGTCCTTCATCTTTTGCTGGTAGATGGCGGGGAGGTGGCCGTTTGCCTGCACCCAGTCGATGAGGTAGGCAGTGGGGACGAAGTAGGTGCCGTGCTGCTTCATGGCGGCGATGCAGTCGTCGTTGATCCAGGTGCCGTGCTCGATGGAGTCGACGCCGGCTTCGGCGGCCCAGAGGATGCCCTGGGCTCCGTGGGCGTGCGAGGCGACTTTGCGGCCGAGACGGTGGGCGTCGGCGACGATGGCTGCTAGTTCTTCTTTGGTGAACTGGCTGGCCTGCGGGTCGTCGCCTTTGGAGAGGACGCCGCCGGTCGAGGCGATCTTGATGAGGTCGGCGCCGTACTTGATGTTCTCGCGGACCTGGTGCTGGACGCCGGGAACGCCGTCGGCTACGCCTTCGCCGTGAATATGGTACTCGTACGGTAACAAATTCTCGTCCATGTGGCCGCCGGTGATGCCGATGGGTGGGCCGCTGGCCTGCATGTGCGGGCCGGGGATGTGGCCGGCGTTGATCTCGTCGCGGAGGGCTACGTCGGTGTAGTCGTTGGCGCCGACGTTGCGGACGGTGGTGAAGCCGGCCTCGAGGGTGACCTTGGCGTTCTCGACTCCGATGATGGCTTCTTTGGCGGGAGTCATGGTGAGCTCGAAGTAGGGATCGAAGTTGTTGGCCATGGTGAGGTGGGTGTGCACGTCGATGAGGCCGGGCATGACGGTGTATTTGGTGAGGTCGATTTCGATGTCGCCTGGCTGTTTGGGTGTCGAGGCGGTGGACGCGATGGCGGTGATGCGGTCGCCGGTGATGATGATGGTCTGGGCGGCGGGCTCGGCGCCGGTCTTTACGTCGAGGACGTGACCTGCGCGGAGGAGGGTGCGCGGGGGTGCAGTTTGCGCGGTGGCAGAGAAGGCTGCAATTTGTAACGACGCGAGGAACAAATAGAGTTTCGTGCGGGTGATGCGCATTCTGCGGTCTCCTGGTGTCTTTGTTTCGGGATGATGAGATCGGTTATTCGCCGCCCAGGGCGGTGAGGATGGCGTCGAAGTCTTCCAGTCCGGAGTATTCGATGATAACGCGGCCTTTGCCCTTCTTGTCTTCGATTTTGACCTTGAGGCCGAGATGGCGGCGGAGGCGATCCTGGGCTTCGCGGACGTTGGGGTCTTCCGGTTGGGTTGGCTTAACTTCTTTGGATTGTTTGGCTTCCGGGTTAATAAGACCCTGGACGTAGCTTTCGGTCTGGCGGACAGAGAGATTGAGGGCAAGGACCTTCTGGGCAGCGGAAGTGATTGATTCTGCTGAGTCTAAGGCGAGGAGGGTGCGCGCGTGGCCGAAGGTCAGGTCGCCGGACTCTACTTTTTTCTGGACCGGTTCTGGTAAACGTAACAAACGGAGGAAGTTAGCTACGCTGGCGCGCTCTTTTCCGGTGCGCTGCGCCATCTGCTCCTGGGTGAGCTTGAAGTCATTGCTAAGTCGTTGATAGGCACGGGCTTGCTCCATTGGGTTGAGGTCGGCGCGCTGGAGGTTTTCGACGATGGTCATCTCAAGTGTCTGCTCATCAGACACTTGGCGGACTATTGCGGGGATGGTGGTCTTGCCGGCTTTTCGGCTGGCTAACCAGCGGCGTTCTCCAGTGATGAGCTGGTATTTGACCTCGCCCTTTGCCGGGGTGATCCCGCGGACTACGATGGGCTGGACTACTCCGGAGGCGGTGATGGAGTGGGCTAGCTCGGTTAGCTTTTCCTCGTCGAACTGGGTTCGGGTCTGGTATGGGTTGCGCTCGATGTGGTCCAGCGGGATTTCCAGCGGCTTGCCGGTGGTTTCGGCTACTGCGGTGATTGTGGGCGCGACTGCTGGGGTAGGCCGGGACGGCAGGAGGGATTCCAAGCCTTTTCCTAGTGCTCGGCGTTTTGGGTCTGTGGCTGTGGACATGGTTTTCTTTCTTGTTCTTGAAATGCTTTTGGCCTGCCGGCCGGGCCCACTGCGCGTGGGGCGGCCACTTCGTGGCGTGTATACCGGTTTGGGTAATGCTCGATTTCTTGGTTCGGCCTTCGGCCGACGGGTGCTTCGGTTTGCTAGGTTTCTTTGCTGGATTGCCAGAAGCGGGACTTCTTTTTCTCGGGGATCTGGAAGGACTTGAGCGCGCTTGCTGCTGCCGCTGCCGCGGCCTGGCGGCGCTTGGCTTCGGGGCTTTCGAGGTTGTTGCGCTGGAGTATCTCGAGGGCTAGTTCGCGATAGGCTTCGGCTCCTCGGGACTTGGCGTCGTAGAGGGAGACGGGCTTTCCGTGGCTGGGGGCTTCGGCGAGACGGACATTTCGGGGGATGGAGGTTTTGAGGAGCTTGTCGTCGAAGAAGGATTTGAGGTTTTCGGTGACCTGAAGGGCCAGGTTAGTGCGGTCGTCGTACATGGTGAGGAGGACGCCTTCGAGGGAGAGAGTGGGGTTGAAGCTCTGGGTGACCCGGTCGAGCGTGGACATGAGCTCGGAGATGCCTTCGAGGGCAAAGTATTCGGCCTGCATGGGGACGAGGAGGCCGTCGGCGGCGACGAGGGCGTTGAGGGTGAGGAGGTCGAGGGCCGGGGGACAGTCGAGGAGGATGAAAGGGTAGTCGGCTCGGATGGGGGCGATGGCCTCGCGGAGCTTGAATTCGCGGCCTTCGAGGTTGATGAGCTCGATGGTGGCGCCGATGAGGTTTTTGCTGCTGGGAACGAGCTTGAGGGTGGGGATCTCGGTGGAGAGGGTGGCTTCGGCGATTGTGGCGGTGCCGAGGAGGATGTCGTAGATGCTGAGACGGGCGGTTTCTCCGTCGCGCTCGCGGGCGTGGCCGAGGCCTCCGGTGGAGTTTGCCTGGGGATCGCAGTCGATAAGGAGGGTTTGGAGGCCTTCGAGGGCAAGGGCCGCGGCCAGGTTGATGGCGGTCGTGGTTTTGCCGACTCCGCCTTTCTGGTTGACGACGGCGATGACCTTGGAAGATTGGGGGGGTGGCCCTTGTACTGGATTGGGTTTGTTGACGGGGTGAGTGGTGATCATCGGCGTAGAAGAAGGGTATCGGGCGGGGGGATTGATGGCAATAAGGATGGGGTTGTGCAGAAGTGGCGCGAGCTGTGGAGAACGTGTGGAATGCGCAAAATACTGCGAGTTTCGGGAGGTTTTGAAGGGTGCGGTGTGGAAATCTTTTGTTCCACGTGGAACGTTGAGGTTCGAGAGATGGGAGATGTTCCACGTGGAACGTTGTGGGCGGTATCGCCGGTTAAATGGCAACGGCCGGAGGATATCCGGCCATTAACGAAGAAAACCTGGGTTTAGTGGTGGATGCGGAGAAGGGCGATGATCGCTAGCACGATGGTGCTGAGAAGGATCTCGGCAACATGATAGTCGAGGACCTTCTGGTAAGTATCCGAAGTGTAGCGATACTGTTTGTCTTCGGGGGCGGTGTCGGCGGAGCGTAGGGGCTCGGCTGCTGTGGAGACGTTCTTCGATGGGGACATGGCCTTGATAACTCCCTTGGTTCGCGACACAGAGATTTCCCCGTGTGAAGCGGTGGTGTATTACGTGGGGAGTTCCCCTGCAATTCCAGGGGCAAGGGTGTTTATAACAAAGGTTCCACTGCTCCACAAGCGATTTTCTCAAGAAAAATGGGAGTTTTTTTCAAAATGGGAATGGCGATTCGTGGCGAGGGATCAGAAGGGCTGGACTGCTAAATGTTTGTGGCAATCTCCCGATAGAGGATGCCGGTTTGGGAGTTTGGCAGCGGGGTCGTGGTTCCGTTGTCCGGAGCTTGGGTTGCGGTGGTGAGGAGGAGGAGCTGACCTCCGGGGGCGATGCGGGATCTTGCGGCAGGGAGGGCGGTGGCCATGTCGTCGACTGCTCGGAGGGCTACGACGTTGAATCGACGATTGGGGGGCATGGTTTCGACCCGGTTCGGCCAGATTTCGACGTTGGATAGCGCGAGGGTGCGGACGGCTTCGCGGAGGAAGGTGGATTTTTTGTTCTGGGACTCGGCGAGGGTGACTTGGATTTCGGGGTGGAGGAGGGCGATGGGGAGGCCGGGGAAGCCGGCTCCGGAGCCGAAGTCGAGGAGGGTCTTGGCTTCAGGGGGGATGTGGCGGGCGGCGAAGAGGCTTTCACCGAAGTGGCGACGGACGATCTCTTCGGGGTCGCGGATGGCGGTGAGATTGGTGCGGGCGTTCCATTTTAGGAGGAGGTCCAGGTAGGCGGAGAGCTGGGGGAGGATGGTGGGGGGTGGGGTGAGGTACGGGGTTAGAAGAGCTGCGATTGCGGGTTCTGAGAGGGTGGGCATGTAGCTGAGTGAGGAGAACATACCCCAGGGGCTGAAGCCCCTCTTTCTTTGTGGGGATGAGAGACCCAAGGCTAAAGCCTTGGGGTACCTAGATGCAAGGGCAAGGGCAACAAGCAACGACAACGGCAACGGCAACGGCAACGGCAACGAAGCAACGGCAACGGCAACGGCAACATGCAACGACAACGGCAACAGCAGATCCCCTACGGGGATGACAAGCAAGAAAAGCAAATGCAACAGCAGATCCTCCCGCATTGCGGAAGGCAAAGGCAAAGGCAAAGGCAAAAGCAACGACAACGACAACGGCAACAAGCAACGACAACAGCAACAGCAGATCCCCTACGGGGATGACAAGCAAGAAAAGCAAATGCAACAGCAGATCCTCCCGCGTTGCGGAAGGCAAAGGGAAAAGCAAAGGCAGACGGCAACGACAACGGCAAAAGCGACGACAACGGCAACACAGATCCCCTTCGGGGATGACAAGCAAGAAAGGCAAATGCAAATGCAGTAAAAGGTGCCAGCCGGTCAGCTCTTGGGATAGTTAGATAAGTGTCTAACTGTGCGACCTAGCGGTCGATGGTTTGGAGGCCGCCGGCGTTGTAGCGGTCGCCTGCGATCTGGTTTTGGGGGATGGCGGCTTCCAGTTCGGCGATCTCGGCGGGTGTGAGGGTGATGTTGATTGCGGCGGCGTTTTCGTCGAGGTATTTGCGGTGCTTGGTGCCGGGGATGGGGACGAAGTCTTCACCTTTGGAGAGGACCCAGGCGAGGGCTAACTGACCTGCGGTTGCGCCTTTGCGTTGGGCGATGGCTTCGACTCGCTCGACGAGGACCATGTTGCGGTCGAAGTTCTCTCCCTGGAAGCGCGGGTAGCGGGTGGCGCGGAAGTCCTTTGAGTCGAGCTTGGTGGTGTCTTTGATCTTGCCGGTAAGGAAGCCGCGGCCGAGGGGCGAGTAGGGGACGAAGCCTATACCTAGCTGGCGGATGGTGGGGATAATCTCGGCTTCGACGTGCCGCTCCCAGAGGGAGTATTCGGTTTGCAGAGCGGTGATGGGATGAATTTTGTGGGCGCGCCGGATGGTGGCGGGGGAGGCTTCGGATAGGCCTAAGTATTTGACCTTGCCGACTTTGACGAGGTCGGCCATGGCGCCGACGGTGTCTTCGATGGGAGTATGGGGGTCGACGCGGTGCTGGTAGTAGAGGTCGATGTGGTCGAGGCCGAGGCGTTTGAGGGAGGCATCGCAGGCGGCGCGGACGTACTCGGGCCGGCCGGATACGCCCCAATAGGCGGGGTCGTCTTTTTTGCGGAGGTTGGCGAATTTGGTGGCGAGGAAGACCTCGCCGCGGCGGGGTTTGATGGTTTTGCCGACGAGGATTTCGTTGTCGCCAAAGCCGTAGACGTCGGCGGTGTCGAGGAAGTTGATGCCGAGATCGAGTGCGCGGAGGATGGTGGCGGCGGACTCTCCGTCGTCGCGCTCACCGTAGAACTCGCTCATGCCCATGCAACCGAGACCCATGCGGGAGACGACTGCGCCTGCGGAACCTAGTTTCACCTTTTGCATGCTCATGAGGGGTTAGATGGTGGTTTGGGTTTGGAAGTCCATCTCTGCGCGGGGTTCGGGGCCTCCGTGACGGTTAAAATTTGAGAATTTTTTTGAGTGGCGTGTCCCCTTCTGGCGAGGGAATTTCGCATTCCTTAATGCCGGCAGCTCCGGCAGCCTCTGGATGAGGCACAGGAGGATGTCATGTCAAACGACACGATTCACGTCATCATCACGATTGGAATCATCGCTCTGATGTTTTCCTGGGTGCCGTTTATCAACGTAATCTGCCCCCCGGGATGGCGGTCGCAAGAGCGATCGTCCGCGAAGAAGAAAGATAACGAGGCGGAGGGAGACAAAGTTTCGGTCGCTTCGCTTACTTCGCGGCGTCTTGCGGATAAATCACGCGATTTTCTGGACGCTCTGTCGAGCCGGGACGGACGGGACATGCCTCGCTCAGGCGATGGCGTGCGGCATGTTCCTCCGGGATCGTGTGCGGAGTGATCCTATGTCCCCTCTTTGTGACGGATTACGCATTGAGAATTGCCGGAGTTTTAGGCGGAGCCTGGAACTGAAATCAAGGAGGATGTCATGTCTGACGCTATGTTGAGCATCGTTATTACTGTTGGGATCTTCGCCTTGATGTGGGCCTGGGTTCCGTGCCTGGATGTTGTGTGCCGACGCCGATCGGCGCAACGTGACGAAAACCCGCCAGCGTGGAAGCCGGTGCCTGGTTCGTCTTCCTTGTATTCTTTGTCCTCGCGGCGCAATGAAGAGAAGTCGCGGGGCATTCTGGATGCTCTCTCTGAGCGGAGAGGACGGAGCAATCGCGATTCCCAGGCTGAGGGTTCGTAGCGCGGGAAATGTTTTCAGGAGGTTGCTACGGACGTGTGGATGGCGCGGGGTTGCCAGGCTTTGGCTTCGGCGATGAAGCGGTCGAAGAGGGCTCGAGAGGCAGGGCTGAGATCGTAACTGCGCTCGGGGTGCCACTGGACACCGAGGACGAAGTGGGCGGTAGCGCCCTCGGTGGCCTGGCCTCCTTCGACGGCTTCGATAACGGCGTCCTGGGGGCAGCGGGCGGAGATGCGGAGGCCGTCGCCGGCGATCCCGATCGCCTGATGGTGGCTGGAATTGATGGGGAGGCGCGAGAAGTTCTCTTGCGCCGGGGCTTCTTCAGGGGTGAGGAGGGTGCCGAGGAGCGATTCGGGGGCGACGGCGGCGGTGTGGGCGATGGCAACCTGTTTGCCGGCGGAGTGATTGACGGGGAGAATGTTGAGGTCTTGCACGAGTGTGCCGCCGCGCCAGACGTTGAGCATCTGGATGCCGAAGCAGATGGCGAAGATGGGCTTGTAGAGGTTGTGGGCGTCCTGGAGGAGGAGCTCGTCGACGTTTTCGCGTGGGAGATCGGCAGGGGCGGTCTCGGGGATGGGATCCTGGCCGTATTTCTGGGGATTGACGTCGGCGGGAGAGCCGGGGAGAAGGACGGCCTGGCAGGTGTTGATGAGGTTGGCGATCTCGACGGGCGTGGCGTTGAGGGGGATTTCGACGGGCTGGCCGCCGCTGCGCTCGACGGCTGCGGCGTACTGGGGCCAGGAACGCTGGTTGTAGTCGGCGTTGGTGCTGGTGGGAAGGGGGATGGCGACGCGGGGCTTCATTGCTAAGCTTTATGATATGCCGTCGGTGGATGGTTTTGAAAATCCTTCCACATAAGTAGCGTTCTACATATGTGCGATGCGATGGGGTTGAGTTGCCGCGTGTCATTCTTGAGGACGAGGTTTCCCGATGGAAAGTCCGACCGAATCGGTGAGCGTGGTTCAGCCGTCGCTGTGGGCGTCGGTGCGGGAGTCTCTGCGCGGGTCGCACCAGGACTACACGACGGGAAGCCTGAACCGCGCGATTCTGCTGCTGGCGATTCCGATGGTGCTGGAGATGGTGCTGGAGTCGCTGTTTGCGGTGGTGGATGTGTTTTGGGTGGGCAAGCTGGGTCCGGATGCAGTGGCGACGGTGGGGCTGACGGAGTCGCTGCTGATGCTGGTGTTTGCGGTGGGGATCGGGCTGTCGATGTCGACGACGGCGATGGTGGCCCGGCGGATTGGGGAAAAAGATCCGGAGGATGCGGCGATCGCGGGCGTGCAGGCGATCTTTCTTGGGGTGCTGATCTCGCTGGGGATTGGGATTCCGTGCTTTCATCTTTGCGCCGCGGCTGCTGGAACTGATGGGGGCTTCGCCGGCGGTTGTGGCTACGGGATCGGGTTATGCGCGAATTGCGTTGGGTGGATGCGGCGCGGTGGTGCTGCTCTTTTTGAACAACGCGATCTTTCGTGGCGCCGGTGATGCTGCGATTGCCATGCGGTTGCTGTGGGTTTCGAACATCATCAATCTGATTCTCGATCCGTGTTTGATCTTTGGATGGGGACCGTTTCCGAAGCTTGGGGTGGAGGGCGCGGCGGTGGCGACGCTGACGGGACGCAGCATCGGCGTGATGTACCAGTTTTACCGGCTGATGAAGGGGACAGAGCGGATCCATATTCTGGCCAGACAGATTCGCGTGCACTTCGATGTGCTTTGGCGGCTGGTGCGGGTTTCGATTACGGGGATTCTGCAGTTCGCGATTGCGAATACGAGCTGGATCGCGATGGTGCGGATCATCTCGGTTTATGGTGCGGCGGCGCTGGCGGGATACACGGTGGCCGTGCGGATTTTGATCTTCATCATTCTGCCTTCGTGGGGATTGAGCAATGCTGCGGCGACTCTGGTGGGGCAGAATCTGGGGGCGAAACGGCCGGACCGGTCGGAGCAGGCGGTTTGGCGCACAGGCATTTACAACATGCTGTTTCTGGGGAGCATTGGCGTCTTCTTTTTGTTCTTTGCGACGCCGACGGTGCGGTTGTTTGTAAGCGATCCCGAGGTGGTGACGATTGCAGCGGCGGCTCTGCGGACGCTGAGTTACGGCAATATCGGCTATGCGTATGGAATGGTGATGCTGCAAGCCTTCAATGGCGCGGGCGATACGGTGACGCCGACGATTGTGAACTTCTTCGGCTTCTGGCTGTTTCAGATCCCGCTGGCGTGGTGGCTTGCGTTCCACGTGGGATTGCGGCGCACGGGGTGTTTCTCGCGATTGTGATCTCGGAATGCGTGATTGCCGGGGTTAGCATCTTGTTGTTTCGGCGGGGGCGCTGGAAGACACAGAAGATTTAGATTTTTACTCTGACCGCCATCGTTGTTGGGACTGTTGTATCTTGGGTTGATTCGAGGAACTGTCTTGCAGGCGCTTCTGTGAGGTGTGTATGCGTTTGGACTTCCTTCGCGAACCTAACAAGTGGCTCATTTTTTTTGCGGTTGCGATCTTGCTGGCTGCCAGTGGTCGCGTGGCTCAGGCGCAGGACGATGCGAGCACGGCGGCTACGGATGGCGGCGGCCAGGAGATTCTCCAAAGTATCTTCGTGCCATTGATTGCCCATGCGCCTTTCAGCCTGACTCTTGCAACCGAATGGACGCGCCCTATGAACAATGGCGGCACGTATACCGTGGTGAACAGCAGACCGCTCAAGCGGGACAGCGTAGGGCGTATCTACGAGGAGCGCTGGCTGCTATCGCCCAAAGGGAGCAATTTTCCGTCGCAGATGAGCTGGATTCAGATTGGCGATCCGGTGACGCGCACGCTGTATCAATGCAACGTGCGGCAAAAGATATGCGAGCTATTGACGTTGAGCACCTTCGCGGTGAACGGGCGGTTCGATCCTACACGGCTCAAGTCCGCGCCGCTGAAAGATAACAAGGGAACTTTTACGCATGAGGATCTGGGTGGCGCGTCTTTCGCGGGCCTTCCGGTGCATGAGTATCGCGATACGACGACGCTGAATTCAGGGGTGATGGGAAACGATCTTCCGATGTCGACGGTGCGGCAGTATCGGTTCTCGCCTGAGTTGGGGATCAATCTAACCTCTGTGCTGGATACGCCACAGCTTGGACGGCAGATCTTCACGGTGACGGAGATCAGTACATCGGAGCCGGACCCTGCTTTCTTTCAGCCTCCTCAGGGTTATCAGGTCGTGGATCATCGTAAAGCTGCAGCTCCGGCCAAGTAGGCCGGTTCGTTTTGGGGGAGAGGGCTGGCCTAGCTCGTTTACAGGATGGGATCGGGGAGATAAGTGTCGGTCTTCTTGTTGTCGGGCGGCTGTCCGAGGATGAGTTTTGTGCCCGCGCGCTGGAAGCTGAAGCTGCCGTTGCGATTTTGCAGTTGGAAGGTGTGGGCGGCTGCGTCCCAACTGCCTTGATAGGAGGTGAACGGAATCCGGATGCTTTCGGTGTTGTCCGGGGAGAAGACGAGGATGGCGTTGGCCATTGCTTTTCGTTGGGCGATGGTGTCGGGATCGGTGGTGGGGGTTGTGGGAGGATTGACTTTCCATTTGCCGAGGAGAGGATCGGTCGCGGATTGTGCCAGGCCTATGCGGGTAAAGATCTGGTCGGGAGCGCTGGGCGACGTGAGGTGAAGGGTGTCACCATCGACGCGGTACTTAACTGTGACGGGAGGTGAGTCCGTGGTGGGGCCGGGTGAGGTGAAGGTGTCTCCGGAGCGGGTGATGGGTGATGTGACGATGGCGCCGACGTAGGTGGTCAATGTGCCGTCGGAGCGGAAGTCCCACCAGGAGCCGATGCCTCCCTTGGAGGGATGTTCGGCGACCCAGTGGCCTACGGGCGAGTCTGGTGGCGCGACAGCTTGGGGTCGGGCAGGTTGCGCGGCGGAGAGCAGTGTAGCGACTAGGATGCCAGTGAAGAGACAAGGGCGCATTTGGGTGTTTTCCCGGAGAGAGTGGGGGCAATTCTACCGGGTTCGTTGAGTCGTTTGCCATCTCGGGGCAGATTCGGACGCTTTGAGCTGGTAGGATGCTGGGCTATGAAGGCTCCGGATAACGACAAGATCAAGGGGTATATCGAGGCGACGCCGCTGGGGGAAGTTCAGCGGATGATCGATAGCAAGGCGATCGACTGGGGCGATGATGCGTGCCTCGATACGAAGGCCTACATCATGGCTTGCCTGAGCGAGATCGCTTATCTGTGTGTGCCTGGGTACGCGCTGAAGAATCGCGACCGCTATCTGATTGTTCCGAGCCGTGCACTGGCGGCGTTGAATGGGGATGATGCGAGCTTTGGGCTGTCGGAAGCCTGTTGCTATCTGGTGGGAATCGGAGTGAGGCTGTGGGCGAGGCCGGGGCTGGAGGCCACGGGTGTCGTGAACGCCGGGATCGCGCATTTGGGGAACTACGTTTTTGTCGTGTTTTATCTGCCGGATTTTACGGTGATTGTTGTGCGCGGGACCGCGCCGGTGCTCAACGATGTGTTGATCGATGTGGATGAGCGCATGTTGGTGGTGAAGGATCATGGCTATCATGCGGGGTTCTACCAGGAATCGATGAAAGCACTGCCGGATCTCCTGGCTAGCGTCACGAGTGACAAATTACCGCTTTACTTTACTGGCCATTCGCTTGGCGGCGCGGTTGCGGGGATACTGCCGCAGATCTGGACGGGTACGCAGACGGTGATGACGCCCTATACGTTTGCTTCTCCGCGATTCTGCAACGAGAAGGCCGCCGATCCCGTGTCTCATCCGGTTTATGCCTATGTCCAGGCGAAGGACCCGATACCTCATGTCCCGCTGGAGAGCTCGGGGTTTCGAAGCGCGGGCTGGCCTCCGCGGATGATTCCGCCTTCGGATGAGTGGCTTTCCGGGATCGATCTGGTGGGGTTGCGGCTGTCGGCGCACAGCATTGAAGGGTATCGGACGTTGCTGGGGGACGAGATACATAGTCCCCACTTCGCCCCGCTGGTTTATTTCGAGCAACTGAAGGCTCGGCTGACTAAGGATGATCTGGAAGGGCTGCGAAATGAGATTCGGTGGGCGGCCGTGATCGGGATTGGCGACCGCGGATTTGCACGGATAGGCGCGGATGAAAGACTTTAAGACGGATAAAAAAACTGGGACAAGACGCGGGTTTTAAGAGCAGCCTTTTGGTTTTGTCTTATCCGTGTTTATCAGCGTCGATCCGTGGGTCGGATGGTACTGCATGTAGGTGTCGGAGATGGACTCGTAGAGGCGCTGGGTGAGGGCGTCGGCGTCGCGGGTGGTGAGGCCGGCGGTCGGGATGGGGTCGCCAACGACGATGGCGAGGGGGCGCGGGTGCAGGGCGTAGACGTGGATGGGGAGCAGCTCGTAGGTGCCGATGAGGGTGAGCGGGACGAGCGGGACCTGGGCCTTGATGGCCATGTAGGCGCATCCGGACATCATGGATTGGAGCTGGCCGGTGGCGGCGCGGCCTCCTTCGGGAAAGAGGACGAGCGGCATGCCGTGTTTGAGGGTGGCGACGCCGCGGTTGAGGCTGGCGATGAGGGAGCGGGGGCTGTTGGTATCGACGGGAACCTGGCCGGAGTGGTTGAGGTACCAGCCGATGAACGGGATCTTCCAGAGGGATTGTTTGGCGAGGATGCGGAACTGGAAGGGCAGCCAGGCGAAGAGGACCGGGGTGTCCATGTAGCTGAGGTGGTTGGAGGCGTAGACGGCGGTCTCGTGGACGTGGAGCTTTTCGGCGCCGATGACCTTGACCGGCGACATGCTGATGAGCAGCAGAGTGCGGGCCCAGAGGCGGGCGATGAAGTGCTGCTGGCGGCCGGACTTGTCCCACAGGCCGCAGAGGAGCGAGATGCTGCCGAAGAACCCGGTGGCGAGGCCGACGAGGGGGACCAGAAGCAGGTAGGAGAGCCAGCGGAGGGCGAATGGGGGCTGTTTGGAGTGCGTAATGGAGGGCGGAACGTCTGGTTCGGAGACGGAGAGGATGCCTTCTGCGGTTGGCTTGCTTGCCGAGGACGGCGGGATGCTGTCTGCTGCCCGGGTGGAGTTGTTCGCCATGGGGGAGTCGTTCATCCTTGCCCTGCTAGCCGGCGAATCTCGCCGACGAGGTAGATGGAGCCGGTCGCGATGATGAGGCCGTTGGATGGGGTGATAGCGCGGGCTTGTTCGAGCGCGGCGGCGACATCGGGTGCGGCCTCGGCGGGGACATCGAGGGCGCGGGCAGCGGCCAGGAGATCGTCGATCGGCGTGGCGCGGGGATTTTCGATTGGGGCGAAGAGGATGTGGTCGTGGGGACGGTCGCTGCTTGAGTCGAAGAGCGGGAAGAGGATCTGTGCCATCTCGGTTAGCTTTTTGTCGCGAAGGCAGCTGAAGAGGAGGGTGCGGGGCTGCGACTCGGGAAGCTGGGCGATGGCGGCGCGGAGGGTCCAGGCGCCTGCGGGGTTGTGGGCTACGTCCAGGAGGATGGCCGGGCCCTGGGGCGAGCGGATGAGTTCGAGGCGGCCGGGCCATTTTGTGTTGCGGATGCCTGTTTCTATTGCAGAGTTGGTGATATTGTAACTGTTTTGGTTACGTTTGGGATTGTTTTGGGCCAGGTTGTAACTGTCTCTGTTACGTAATGTCACCGCCGAGGCGATTGCGAGAGCGATATTGCGCTGCTGATGCTGGCCGGAGAGGGGTGAATCGATCCGGAGGGGTTCGCCGTCGAGGGTGATGGTGTAGTGGTTGCCGGGGAGCGGATTCGCTGTTGTGGCGCCGAAACGTCCGCAGCGAGCCCGGGGTAGGCGGGGGGATGTAGTCGGCGGCGTTGATGGCGGTGAGGTTGAGGGTTGCGGCGGCTTCGCCGATTGCCTGGTTGGCCTCGGGGTGCTGGGGGAGGGTGATGAGGGTGCCGTTGGGGCGGAGGATGCCGGCCTTTTCGCGGGTGATCTCGGCGATGGTGTCGCCGAGGTAGTCCTGGTGGTCGAGGGCGATGTCCGTGATGACGGAGAGGATGGGTTCGACGATGTTGGTGGCGTCGAGCCTCCCGCCGAGGCCTACTTCCAGGACTGCGATGTCGACGGGCCTGGCATCGGGGGAGTTTCCGGCGAAGTAGAGGAAGGCGAGGGCGGTGAGGACCTCGAAGAAGCTCGGGGGGTGGGGCAGGTCGCCGGTTTCGACGAGGCTGCGGGCGGTGTCGTCCACCTGGAAGTAGAGCCGGGCGAACTCGTCATCGGAGATCTCGGCGCCATCGATCTGGATGCGCTCGTTGACTCGGATAAGATGCGGCGATGTGTAGAGGCCAGTGCGGTAGCCGGCTGCAGTGAGGATGCTCGCGAGCGTGGCGGCAGTGGAGCCCTTGCCGTTGGTTCCGGCGATCAGGATCGCGGGAAAGGCGGTCTGCGGCTCGCCGAGCGCGGTCGCCAGGATGCGCATATGGACGAGGTCGAATTTGCGGCGGGGGGCGCCGGAGACCGCCGGGGCGAGCTCGTGGCCCAGGGCGTATAGATGGTCGACCGCGGCGTTGTAGGACATGGGGTTATTTTAGGCGATGTGTCCGGCTGGAGCGGGTTGGGGCTGACCGGGCGCAACGCTAAAGCGAAAGGAGCGGATCGTCCGGAATTGGGGCTGAAACGGTATCAATAACACTTCAGTTCGGGACATAACACGAAGGTGGGATATCGAGGCTGGTTCGGCGGGGGGATAGTAAGGAATCAACAGGAGCAACATGCAACATTTTGCAGTATAGCTGCCGGTTCAACCCTGAAGGACGCCGTAAGACCCTGGGGAGAAAGGAGATGTTGAATGCACATCGCGTTGGCTGTTTCGTTTGCAATGATCGCCGCTGCGCCGTTTGTCGGACGGTGGAGGGCAAACGTCTGGCTGAAGAAACACATGCCCGTTGAACGGCAAGTGAAGAGTATCTCTCAAATTGCATAGGTTTACCGTGCGGTAACAAGCACAGGGCCGCTGCCGGGATGGCGCGGCCTTTCTTTTTTAACGCTCACAAGAAAAAAACAGCGGACAGCCAGGCAGCTGCCCGCCGTCTCTGTTTCCCGGCGGCGTAGAGAGTTACTTGGAAGCCGCAAGATCGACCTGGTGGATGAACGGTTCGAGGAAGACCGTTTCGGTGACTGCGCCCTGGGCTACCTTATTGGTGCCACCGGCGTGGACGATGGTGATGTCGGTAATGCCGATGAAGCCGAAGATAACCTTGAAGTACGGACCTTCGACGTTATAGGCCTCCATTGGCGAACCCGAGGTGTACTCGCTGCCGCTGGCGATGATGATCGTGAGCTTTTTGCCGGCTGCGAGACCCTTGAGGCCCTCGGCGCCGAAGGAGAATGTCTTGTTGAGGCGGACGATGTGGTCAATCCAGGCCTTCAGGGCCGCGGGGACGTTGAAGTTATACATCGGGGTCGAGATGAGGATCTCGTCGGCTGCCATTAGCTCGGCAATCAGCTCGTCGGAGATTTTAAGCGCGGCCTTGTGCTCGGCGGTGTGGGTGTCGGGAGCGCTGAAGGCGCCGGCGATCCAGGGCAAATCCACATAGGGAAGTTTGGTCGTAGCAAGGTCGCGGGTAACGATCTTGCCGCCGACGTGGTTTGATTGCCACTCGGTGGCGAAATGATTGCCGAGTTTACGGGAGATGGAGTAGTCGCCGCGCGGGCTGACATCGATCTTCAAGAGTGTGGACATGGTCTCTCCTGTGGGGGCCGCGTTGAACACGGGCACACGGGCTTAGATGACCATTGAACCATGTGGATTCATGAATCTTGAGAGAGCCTTTTCGTCCCCCGGAGAGCGTCAGATCGCCCCTAAACCACACTATCGAGAAGGCTATTGAGCGAGGCGGAGGCGAGGTAGGGGTGCGCTCCGGACCAGCTGGGAATGTGAAAGGTTCGCTCGGGATGGACGTTGTCTTTGTCCCGGCGAGTGTGGTGGCTGCGCAGAGCGTGTTCAATAACGCGGATGCTCAGCGTATCCACGGTGTGCACGTCGCTATGCGCGAAGATTAGAAAACCCTGTCCGCAGAGGGGACAGCGAACGGTTGAGGAGAGCTTCGATCGCCGAGATAGATGCATAGAGACTACTTTCTCCTTGCCTGCTTCTCATTCGTCTTCGCCTTTTCTCTCTGCGCGGCGCCAGATTTCAACAAGTATGTCGCGCCGCATGCCCGAGCGAAATACCAAGGGCTGGGAGCATGGGTGCAACGAACGTGGGACGAAGATTGGTGTGGCGGGGGCAAAGCAAATATGCTGGTAGATGACACTATGAGTGAGCAGATCAAGATTCAGCTTCCGGATGGTTCGGTGCGCGAGGTTGCGCGCGGTACGACAGCGCTCGATGTGGCGATGAGCATCTCGCCGCGGCTTGCGGCAGCAGTGGTGGTGGCGCGGATTCGTCCGCTGACGCCGGTGGCTGGCGGGCGAGACTGCCGGTTCGGAGGAGGACTCAGAGGCTGCGATGTATGGCGCGGCGGAGACGTGGGGAGCGGCTGGTCGATCTGGCGGCGCCGCTGACTGAGGATGTTGCGCTGGAGCTGCTGAAGGAGAGCGACGAGGCGGCGCTGAAGGTGGTGCGGCACTCGGCCGCGCACGTGATGGCGACGGCGATTCTGGAGCTGTTTCCGGAGACGAAGCTGGGGCATGGGCCGGCGACGGATACGGGATTCTTCTACGACGTCTATCGCGAGACGCCGTTTACGCGAGGAGGACCTGGCCGCGATTGAGAAGCGCATGGCCGAGGTGGTGGCGCGCGACGAGAAGTTTGTGCGCGTGGAAGAGTCGCGCGAGATGGGGCTGAAGGACTACGCGCGAACACGGCGAGTTCATGAAGGTGCACTTCATCGAGAAGTTCACGAAGCCGGGCGAGGAGATTTCGCTGTACAACAACGGCGGGTTCACGGACTTCTGCCGCGGGCCGCATGTGCCTTCGACCGGGCGGGTGAAGGCGTTCAAGGTGACGTCGATTGCGGGCGCGTACTGGCTGGGCGATGAGAAGAACCAGCAGCTGCAGCGGATCTATGGGACGGCGTTCTTCAACGCGAAGGACCTGGACGCGCACTTCAAGCGGCTGGAGGAGATCAAGGCGCGCGACCATCGCGTGCTGGGCAAGCAGCTCGACCTGTTTTCGATCCAGGAGGTCGCGGGCGCGGGGCTGATCTTCTGGCATCCGAAGGGCGGGCTGATCCGCAAGACGATGGAAGACTGGATGCGCGAAGAATGTATCCGTCGCGGTTACGAAATGGTGTTTACCCCGCACATCATGCGGCGGGAGCTGTGGAAGATCAGCGGGCACGAGGGCTTTTACTCGCAGAATATGTATCCGCCGATGGAGCTGGACGACGCGGAGTACCGGCTGAAGCCGATGAACTGTCCCGGGCCACATCCTGATCTACAAGAACTCGCCGAAGAGCTATCGCGATCTGCCGCAGCGTTATGCGGAACTGGGGAATGTGTATCGGTACGAACGGTCGGGCACGATGCACGGGCTGCTGCGGGTGCGCGGATTTACGCAGGACGACGCGCATATCTTCTGCACGCCGGGGCAGATTGAGAGCGAGATTGCCGCGTGCATCGAGTTTGCCGAGAGCGTGCTGAAGACCTTCGGGTTCTACGGAGTTCAAGGTCGAGCTTTCGACGTGGGACCCGAAGGATCGAAGAGCTACGTCGGCTCGCGGAGCACTGGGAGTCGGCGGCCGGGTCGCTGAAGAAGGTGCTTGGGCGAAAGGGAATTCCGTTCCAGGAGATTCCCGGCGAGGCGGCGTTCTACGGGCCGAAGATCGACATCAAGCTGGTGGACGTGCTGGGCCGGCTGTGGCAGCTCTCGACGGTGCAGTTCGACTTCAACCTGCCGGCGCGGTTCGAGCTGGAGTACAAGGGCGAAGACGGCGAGATGCATCAGCCGGTGATGGTGCACCGCGCGCTGTTCGGAGTCGTGGAGCGATTCTTTGGCGTGCTGATCGAGCACTACGCCGGCGCGTTTCCGCTGTGGCTGGCTCCGGTGCAGGTCGGGCTGGTGCCGATCTCGGAGAAGCACCTCGAGTATGCGAGCGCGGTGAAGGCGAAGCTCGAGGCGGCCGGGCTGCGCGTGGAGCTCGATGCGCGCAACGAGAAGATGAACGCGAAGATCCGCGAGTTCACGCTGCAGAAGGTGCCGTTCGTCCTGGTGATGGGCGACAAGGAAGCGGCGAGCGAGGCGGTGAGCGTGCGGACTCGCGGCAAGGGCGATGAGGGTAGTGTTTCGCTTACGGCATTTATGGAGCGGGCGAAATCGTTAACGGAGAAACGCTCGGCGACTCTCTGAGAGTTCCCGAAATGAGTCGGAGCTGAATCGGTGTTCGCAAATTTTCATCGAATTTTGTGCCGACACGCGGTAAAGTAAGGTCATCTGCTGCAAGTGCAGCAGCAACTGTGGATAGAGACAGGTGTGGTGACGCCCTCTCGGGTTGAGATGGCGTTCTGGTGACCAGTACAATTTGTCTACAGGGGTCCCATGTTTACGATAAGCGACAGCATCTTCATCAGCGCTCCGATCGAGAGATGTTTTCTGCTCTGCACCAACGTTGAGCTGGTCGGAAAGGCGCTCGGGATGAAGCCCATCGAGGGCAAAACGAGCGGTCTTGTCGTGGAGAACGACAAGCTGATGTGGGCGGGGTGGAAGTTCGGTCTCCCGCAGATGCATGAAAGTCTTATCACCAAGTACGAACGGCCCTCCTTCTTTCAGGACACGATGGAACGTGGCCGCTTCAAGAGATACCAGCACGATCATTACTTCTACGAGATGAATGAGCGTACGGTGCTCAACGAAAAGATCCGGTTCACGATGCCGCTCGGGATCCTTGGCAAAGTGGTGGCGCGGCTTGTGCTCGTGCCGTATCTCTCGAAAAAGCTCCGGCGGCGGCTGGCGATGCTTAAGCGAGTGGCGGAGAACAACAATGAGTGGCCGAAGTATCTGCCGCAAGAACCCGCTGCTCATAATTCGTAAGGCGCTGTAGGGGAGTAGGGTATCAACTTCCGCACACAACCCGCAGTCCTTTGCATACATCCAACTCTTTACGCAGGTAGTGCGGACGGGATACCTGTGTCGCGTCAGGTTCGAGGTGTCTGGGATGAAGGCTGTCGTGCTTCACGAGTATGGCGGGCCCGACAAATTGAAGTATGAGGATGTCCCTGATCCCGTCGAGGCTCCAGATGAGCTGCTGGTGCGCGTAGCCGCGACCAGCGTCAACCCCATCGATTACAAGTTACGCAGCGGTGCGATGAAGAGCTTCTTTCCGCTCGAACTGCCTGCGATTCTTGGCAGGGACATCGCCGGAATAGTGCGCGCCGTAGGAAGCAAGGTGAGCGGATTTCAGCCCGGCGACAAGGTGATGGCGCTCGGGAACAAGGCCTATGCGGAGCTTGCGGTGGTCGCCGCAGCCGATGCCGCGCACGTACCGGAGAAGCTCGATCTGGTGAAGGCTGCCGCGCTGCCGCTGGTGACGACCACGGGAGCACAGCTCATCTCGCAAGGCACGAAGATTCAGTCGGGACAGACCGTGCTCATCTCGGGTGCAGTGGGAAGCGTCGGCCGCTCGGCGGTGTGGACGGCGAAGAAGGCCGGCGCGATAGTCATCGCCGGGGTCAGAAAATCGCAAATCAAAGAGGCGGAGACGCTCGGAGCGGATCAGGTCCTCGCTCTCGACGACGACTCGGCGCTTGCAAAGCTGGGATTCGTTGACGCCGTGGCCGACACAGTGGGCGGCGAGACCGCACAAAAGCTGCTCGGCAAGGTGAAGCAGGGCGGAGTTTTCGCCTCGGTGCTGGGTCCTCCGGCCAACGCCAACCTGCACCCGACGGTGAAGATCGAGGCAGTGCGGGCGAAGCCTGATGCGGGGTTGCTGCGCAACTTTGCCGAAGATGCGGCTGCGGGCCGTTTCGTCATTCCGATCGACCGCATGGTTCACCTGGCGGATGCCGGACAGGCTCAGGCCGCAGCGGAAAAGGGTATTGCTGGAAAGATTTTATTACTGGCGTAAGCTATTCCCAGCAGCATGGGACATGGTTTTCGCAGTTGGGCTCTTTATGGAAATGATTCGGTTTGAGACATGGATTAATGCCCCTGTCGAGCGTTGCTTTCTCCTGTCGCTCAATATCGATCTTCATGTTGCATCGGCCAGCAGTTCGAGGGAGCACGCGATCGAAGGCGTAACCGCCGGGCTGATCGGCGAAGGGCAGACCGTAACCTTTCGAGGGCGCCATCTCGGGCGATGGCGACATCACACCTCGCGGATCGAAGCTAGTGCGGCCATACAGTTACTTTCGGGATGTAATGGTCGCCGGATCCTTTCGGCGCTTCGAACATGAACATCACTTCGCCACGATGGATGACGGCACCCGGGTGCGCGATGAGATTCAGTTCTCCGCACCATGGGGCATGCTGGGGCAGTTTCTGGCGCGGCGGCGGCTTCTCGAGATTCTTGTAGAACGCAATGCCGTGATTAAACGGGTCGCCGAGTCAGAAGAGTGGAGAAAGTATCTGGACGGTACAGTGGAAGCTCAGCCGAAACCGCCGGCCAAAGACACCGCCAGAGGGTGGGATCCGAACGGCCTTCTACGGAGCGCATCAGGAATCGCTTCAGGGATCGCGGTACCGCGTCCGCCTCACGCCTAACGCCGGCGGAAGCTGCTGCGGATTGCGCGGGTCCGGTCTTCGGCCGAGGGAGACTGCGGCGCAACAGGTTCAAGCCCTTCAGGATAGACAACCACAAACCGCCCGGGGCCAATGCCCGACGAGGCTGTCGGCAGGCCCGACTTCGCCAGCGCCATATGAAGGATGCGGCGCTCCCTTGAGCTCATCGGCGAAAACGAGAACGGCCGGCCGGTGCTGCGGACCTTCTGGATCGCCATCTCGGCCATCATGTCCAACTCACGGTTCCGAGTAGCCTTGAAGCCACCGGCGTCGAAGCTGATTCGGTCGTGCTCCTCCGGCTCCAGCCGCAGAATCTTGGCTGCGATGTGCTCGATAGCGTGCAGCAGCTCACCATTGCGTGCCAGCAGCAGCGGAGTGTCGCGACCGCTTAGTTCAACTGTAATTTCGGGGGGTGCGTCAGAGTGGGAAGAGGAGGTATTTTGAGCAACCGGTATTGCCCCGGCGGGGTCGCTGGAGTCGGGTTGCACTTGGCCGTTGCAGGCAAGAATGTGGGGCTCGAGATGCAGGCCACCCGACCGGCTCAGGATATTCAGGAAGTCTGTGATCTTCTTTGCTGCTTGGTCCGTGTCTTGCAAAACATTCGTCATCTTGGTGGTAACTACCTTTGTTTCTGGCTTACTTACGTAACAAGTTCTGAGCAACTTTAGATATCACGTATGAATAGACTATCTCACTGGCGTAAAAGACGCGCTGTGGAACCTATCGTTTTCCCTGAATCGTCGGGGCCGCAACTCCTGCCTTTCGGCGCGCCCGCTTGGCGGCGAGGTCTCGCATCTCGCGTCCAATACTCGAACGGTTCATGATCTGTTGCTGGATGATATTGATGAAGTTTCCAACCGCCCAGTACAGGCCCAGGCCGGAGGCGTAGCTCAAAACGAAGTAGCCCGTGACTGCCGGCATCATAAACGCCATCATCTTCTGCTGTTGCGGATCGACACCCGGCGAAGGCGTATAGAACTGCACCAGGAACTGGCTCACAACCATGATGATAGGCAGGATGTAGTACGGGTCGTGGGCCGAGAGATCGGGCAGCCAGAACCAGTGCGCCTGCCGCAGCTCCACAACCTTGGGCAGCATGCTGAAGAACGCAATCAGCAGCGGAAACTGAATCAGCGTCGGGATGCATCCGCCGAACATGCTGACGCCGTTATCCTTCTGCAGCTTCATGATCTCGACGTTCATCTCATTGCGCTTCGGATCAGTCGCCTTGTACTTTTTGTACTTCTCCTTGATGGCGTTCATCTGCGGCTGAATGCGCTGCATCTTCAGCCCGCTCTGCATGGACTTGATGCGGAGCGGCAGCAGCACAATGTTGACCAGTATGGTGAGGATGATGATGGCCCAACCCCACGCGCCCGGCCAGCTGGCGATCGACGAATGGATGAACTGCAGCGCCAGGAAGAGATATTTGCCGATCGGGCCGAAGAACCCGAAGTCCAGCAGCGGCTCAAGTGAGATGGTGTTGCCGGTAGCGTGGATCGCGCGAAGAACGTTGACTGCTTTCGGTCCCGCGAAGATGCGCGTCTGGGTGTGACCCGTCGTATCGCCCAGGGCGAGGCCAAGAATCGGCACCTCAACAGCACCCTTCGACGAAGAGCCGGCGCCAATTCCGCTGCGGCGAATCGTCTTCGCCACATCCAGCTGGTTGTGCAGCACAGCCACCGTTGCAGTCGCGGGCGCGTCCGGCAGGAATATTGCCGCAAAGTAGTTGTCGCTCGTGCCTGCCCAGTCAAACGGCCCGTTCAGCGTATCGCCGCCCGAGACCTTCTTCGCTGCCAGGTGCTCTTCCTTCGCGTTGCGAGCCAGATCGACCTGTGCGCTTGCGTATGCTGCCGCGTTGTCCTGGTCGCCAAAGCCGCCGGGCCAGTTCAGAAGTGCGCGGACAGGCGTGCCGTTGCGTGTTACCTGAACGTCCGCGTGCAGGACGTAGGTCTCGTCGAACGAGAACGTCTTCTCAACGTCGACGCCGCCGGCCGAGTATTTGAAGGTCAAGGTCGCGGGTGCTGTCACCGTACCCGTGGCCGATGGCACATAGAGCGCCTTGTTCAGCGTCGGCGTCAGCGAAGCGTCGTAGGTATAGAGCGACAGCGGATAGCCGAACTGTTCGGCCGCCTGCGTATGCACCAGATTCAGCGGCTTGCCGTCGGCGTCCTTGTACTTCTTCAGAATCCAGCTCGTAACCGCCGCGCCGCGGTTGGTAAACGTAATTTTGTAGAGCTCATTTTCGACCGTAGTCGTCGACTCCGCCGCTGCCTGAACCGCCGGAGCAGTGGAGGCCGCTGCAGCCGAAGCCGTCTGGGCTGCTGCGGGAACGCTGGCGGCTGCAGGAGCGCCAGGTTGAGCAGGCGCCCTCTGCGCGGCAGTTGGAGCCGCGTTGGGCGAGACCGTCTGCGGATTGTTCTTTGTGCGAAAGTACTGCAGGCCGAAGAAGACGGCCACAAGAACGACCATCATGACGAGCAGCGAGCGGTTATCGCCCCCGCCTTGCTGATTTGGGTTGGTGAACTCTGCCAAAAGGGACTTCCTATTCTTTCCTGAGGCTCAGGCTGATGCTGCGCTGGGTTTTACGCGCTGTTCCTATGATAAATGGTCAGCCCGAAGGTAGACGAACGCCGCCTAGCCGGAGTTTCCCGTGGGTTTTCCCCCAATAGACTTTTCCAGCGGTACAGGGTCAAGCCCGCCTTTCGCAAACGGATGGCACCTTGCCACTCGCCGCAAAGCCAGCCAACCGCCCTTCCACACCCCGAACCGCACCAGCGCAACATAGGCATACTCCGAGCAGGTAGGCAGATAGAGGCATTGACTGGGGCTGAAGGCATGCAGGACTGGCGAAATCACTCGCTTGTATAGCCCATAGGCCGCGCGAACCGCCAGCCCCGGCTCAGGGTCTGGAATCGAGTCAGGAGGCATCGTTTGACCTGACAGTACCCGGCCCACGCCCGCTTTGCGTTAGCTGCTGTTTTTCCGCCGCGCTCTGGATCATCCGGAAGACCTGGCCCACCTCGCGCTCCAGCGCCGCAAACTCCAGCTCCATCACGCTGCGCCGTGGATGCAGCACCACATCCACAGGGCTGTGGAGCGCGGAAAGATTCTTTCGCACCGCCTCGCGCATCCTCCGCTTGATGCGATTACGCTCCACGGCTTTGCCCATCACCTTGCCCACCGTGAGACCCACACGCGGACTCTCTGCTTCAACATTGCGCAGCGGCTTGCCATCAGGACCCAGCGGTGCGCGCAGCATGAAGAAGTACGCCATCTGCTTGGCAAACTGTTTGCGGCTCGCCTTGTAGACGCGTTGGTAGTCGGCGTGTTTTCTAAGTCGGAAGATAGAAGCTCGCGAGGTCATACACAGGATGCGCCACTCTCTTCGCTCGAAGAGAGCGTTGCTCGAAGAGAGCGACGCATTTTCAATGTTAACCCCTGCGCAAAAAATGCAAGAAATACTGAAATCAGAAACAGCAGAAAGCCCGCGAAGTTCAGCGGGCCTTCCACAAGTCGAAACCTTACTGTTGGTTGGTTGAGTTGGCTATTTCTTATTGGTGGACTGATCATGCTGTCCGCTGGTGCCGCTCTGTTGCGAACCCTGTCCGGGCTTGTTCGGCATCGGGGTTGGGCTGTCCGGGCTTATTGCCCTGTTGTGGCTGATTCGGCTGATTTTGCTGATTCATGGTTTACCTCTCCTAATGATCAGGCGCCTCATCGTTCACGGTGCTGATAGTAAGTTCGAGTCCATGTCGACTTACAGGGTTGCCCATCTTTTTCCGCCACCAAAATGGCTTGTTTTTCGGGGAAAAAGTGCAGATTGCACAAAGTAATCAGCTTATGTCTGAGACACTGCCTGCAGTCCCAACGAAAATTTATTTATCGTTTTCCGCGGTCGGCGAGCCGAGCTGTTCGGCACCAAGTTGTTCAGCAATAGACCGGGTCATCGGCGTCACTTCCGAGCCCGTATGTTGCGTCGTGACGGTCTCGATCAGCGCAAGCCAAGTCTCTTCAGCGGCCGACGTATTATGGCGTATCCCACGCGGCACAACGAAGAACTCGCCCGGCCCTACCGATACAGGTCCGCCATCGGCCTCTGACCGGCCGATGCGCAGCAAACCACGCAGCACCAGGAACATCTCGTCCTCGTGCTCATGGCTGTGCCAGGGAAATTCTCCCTGGACTTTCGCCACCTTGATGTATTGGTTGTTCACCTGCCCAACAACTCGCGGCGACCAGAGCTCTTCAAGAGAAGAACAGGCCGTTTCCAGCGAGATGGGCTTTTGTTGCGCTTCGAAATTCGATCCCGAAGCCATAGGCGCGCGAACTAGTCGCGGTAACCGGCGCTGACGGCGATCTTGTGACGGCCCTTTGCGCGGCGGCGGCTCAACACTGCGGCGCCGGCCTTGGTCTTCATCCTCGAAAGGAAGCCGTGGGTCTTCGCGCGGTGGCGGCGGTTGGGTTGAAAGGTACGCTTCGGCATGACAAAAACTCCTAATGCAGGAGCAGACTCCCGCTCAAACTTTTAGCTATAGCAGCAATCTCTGAGTATACCTGAGTTTGCGCGATTTTCACAGCTTCTCCTGCCTGCGTCTTTTGGTGCAGGCTGAACATCTGTGATGGCAGCCGGAGGGAAAATGAACGCAAGAATGGAGATAGAACAGTTCGGCAAAACAGCCGAAGCGGTTGTATCAGCACTACGTGCCATAAGCAAAGCAGTTACCGACTCCGGTCTCGATCCCGGATTGATCGAGCTGATCAAGATTCGCGCCTCGCAGCAGAACGGTTGCGCCTTCTGCACGCAGTTTCATCTCAACGCTGCTCGCAGGTTAGGTGTCTCCGAAGCGAAGCTTGGGCTGGTGACGGTGTGGCGCGATGCAGGCATCTTCACGCCGCGCGAGAATGCCGCACTCGCCTGGACCGAAGCCCTGACCGGCCTCACAACGGCAGGAGTTAGCGACGAAGCCTACGCCAGCGTGACCAGGGAGTTCAGCACCAGCGAGCTCGCCTTTCTCACCTCTGCAGTCGCCTCCATCAATGCGTGGAACAGGATCGCGATGGCGTATCGCTTCACGCCTCCGATACCACAAGATCTCAAACTCGAATAGAGATAAAATCATTGGAGCGCCAACTTTTTCGTACCGAAAGCGCGTCCGTTTTCTTTCTTTCACAACGAATGGTGCAACTTAAATTTTTTGAAGATTGGCATGTAAAAACGGCGTCTTTTCCGTGCTACTATCGAACCCGTTTAGTAAGACGTTTTTCTTTGAGGTCCAGCTGCCCCGCACTCTGCATTCGATTGAACAACTCCTCTTCGCCTGATCGTCGATAGGCATCTACGAAGAGACTTCTGGCAACTCCGGATTTTTCCTCTTGCCTAAACTCGGCAGGAAGAGACTCCTATTTGCTTCTCGCGTTTTACGACGCGAATTTCCCAAGTGCGCTGTCTGGGTTGAAACAGGAAACGAGACAAGGAAACTAAAGAATGTCATTCGTTCCGACGGCCACCGCCGTATTGAACTACTGGGTCCGCATCCTCGCGGCGCTCGAGAAGAAGATCAATCGCCAGTCCTATGAGACCTGGTTGAAGCCAACGCGGTTCTCCCACCTCGAAGGCAAAAAGCTCTTTGTGCGCATCCCTTCGGCCGACTTCCAGCACATCGGCGACCGCTACGCCGACCTGATCCAGGAGGCCATCGACAACCTCGGCCTCGACGTCGAGGCAGTCACCTTTACCACGCCCGAGCAGGACCCCCGCAACTCGAAGGTCCGCGAGGACGGCGGCTTCGCGCCCGTGCCCAGCCACAGCCAGAGCGCGCCGCGCCAGCCGCGTCTCGGCAGCCCGTCGCAGTCCATCTCCGGCCCCGCGCCCGAGCAGGCCCGCTTCGACTGGAGCGCCGCCAGCCAACTGAACCCCCGCTACCAGTTCGATGCCTTTGTCATCGGCAGCGGCAATCAGTTCGCCATGGCCGCCGCGCAGGCCGTCGCCGAGCGGCCCTCCAAGGCCTACAACCCGCTCTTCCTCTACGGCGGCGTCGGGATGGGCAAGACCCATCTGATGCACGCCATCGGCCACGACGTGAAGCGTCGCCAGCCGCACGCCTCCATCAGCTATGTCAGCGGTGAGAAGTTCACCAACGAGATGATCAACTCCGTCCGCTACGACAAGATGACCGGCTTCCGCGATAAGTTCCGCAACGTCGACGTCCTGCTTATCGACGACATCCAGTTTCTCGCCGGCAAGGAGCGCACCCAGGAGGAGTTCTTCCACACTTTCAACGCGCTGCACGAGTCGATGAAGCAGATCGTCATCGCCAGCGACCGCCCGCCCAAAGAGCTCGCCGACTTCGAAGACCGTCTCCGTTCGCGTTTCGAGTGGGGCCTCATCGCCGACATCCAGCCACCTGATCTCGAGACCAAGGTCGCCATTCTCCAGAAGAAGGCCGAGAGCGAGCAGACTTCCCTGCCCGTCGATGTAGCGATGTTCATTGCGTCGAACGTCCGCACCAACGTGCGCGAGCTCGAGGGTGCGCTCGTCCGTCTCATCGCCTGGTGCAGCATGCACGGCGTCGAGATCACCCTCTCCGTCGCGCAGCAGTGCCTGAAGCAGTTCATCGACACGCAGGTCCGCAAGATCACCATCGAGACCATCCAGCGCACCGTCGCCGAGCAGTTCGGCATGCGCGTCGCCGAACTCAAGCAGAAGAACAACTCCCGCCAGATCGTCGTCCCGCGCCAGATCGCCATGTATCTCGCGAAACAGCTCACCGAGGCCTCGCTACCGGAGATCGGCCGCCAGTTCGGAGGCAAACACCACACCACGGTCATGCACTCCATCGCCAAGATCGACGAACAGCGCCGCGCCGACAAGGACCTCAACCGCACCATCAACAAGCTGATGGAAACGTTGAGTTAATCGGTTCGAAGCTTCGAGTGAAGGGCCGGCATCTCCGCCGGCCTTTTCCTTTTGCATGAGCGCAGAAGAACTTCACTGCCCTGAGGGAGGTTCCGCGCGGGTGAAGGTGTAGGCATCGCGGAATTTAAAGTCTTCGCCCTGGTGCCGAGTCTCTTTGCGGAAGATATAAAGGTTGCGCCGCAAAGTCAGAGTGATGCGGACATCAACTGGCTTGTCGTTCTCCTTGCCAGGCCCAGTAAGGGTCAGGGTACCGCGGCCTAGCTTGGAGAACTCTTCGAGACCCTGAACGCTGTAGACGTCGCTACTGTGATCGCGGTCTGAGCTAAAAGCCATCTTCGCAGTTGCCGGATCGAGTGTAACGGTCATCAACTCCCGGACTGTTTTGGTTGGGCCGTCGTCGTAGACGTATTCGAAGTGAAGGGACTTCTGATCCGGCGTCTCTGTAATTGTGAGCCAGGTGGGAAGAAAGGTTTGCGCATTGCTCACAAAATCGCGGTATTCCAGCTGGCCGGTCCATTTGCCAACGAAGTTGGTATTGAGGTCTTTCACTGTGGCGGCGGGCGTTTGCGCGGGCATATCGATAGCGGCGCTAACGATGAGAGCAACCAAAGCTGTCATGAATCTCGCTCGCATTATTGAATCTCCGGAAGATTTGCAATAGCGGGGTGACCCTTCTTCATACGTGTAAGCAGGACGCCGGGTTCCCCGAGTCACGATGCTAGCCTCTATGGCCGGCTTGAGGCTTGTTGATAGTCACCCGAATATTCGCCCAATCAAAACGCCATCACCAGGCGAAATGCAAATCCACTCCCTTCGACCGCATCCCTTGATCGAGAGGTGCCGGAATGACCGCTGCGGGCCAAACAACCATCGCGCCTGGCTCCAAACCCGGCCCATCGTCCAAAAGCATCCGCCCGCTCGAATGGCTTAACTTCCTCGTCGCCGACGTTCAGACCGGAGTCGGTCCTTTTCTCGCCGCTTACCTCGCCGCCAACCACTGGAACCCCCGCGACACCGGCTTTGCACTCACCCTCGGAGGCCTCGTCACCGTCGCCGCGGGCCCATTCGCCGGGGGAGTCATCGACCGCTCCCACAGCAAGCGAGCGCTCATCGTTTTCTCGCTCGCCATCCTCACCAGCGGCGCGCTGCTCCTCGCCTTCACGACCAAATGGAGCGGAGTCGCGCCCGGCGCAAGTCCTCATCGGTATTGCAGGAGCCATCATCGGACCCGCTCTCGCCGCCATCACTCTCGGCATCGTCGGCCCGTCAGGATTCGACCGCCAGTTCGGCCGCAACCAGGGCTTCAACTCCGCAGGCAACGTCATCACCGCGCTGATGCTGGCGGGCATAAGTTATCTCGCCGGCGTGCGCAGCATCTTCTTCGTGACAGCTGCACTCACGATCCCGGCCTTTCTCGTTCTAAGCAAAATCAACTCCGCCGACATCGACAACAACCGCGCTCGCGGCGAGCGGCCAACCGACGGCCAAGACGCCGCGCCCGAAAGCTGGTGGAGCGTTCTCCTCACCAACAGGACCTTTGCGCTCTTCCTCGTCTGCTGTTTCCTCTTCCACCTCGCCAACGCCGCCATGCTCCCCGAACTCGGCGAGATGCTCGCCCGCGGAAACGCAAAGCTTAGCGCGCCCTTCATGTCGGCCTGCATCATCGTCACGCAACTTGTCATCGCCGGAAGCGCCTCCTGGCTCGGCAGAACCGCAGGCGCACGCGGACGAAAGCCACTCCTGCTCGTCGGCTTCGGCGTCCTTCCCATTCGTGGAGTTCTCTACACCCTCACCCACGCCACGTGGGCGCTCATCGGAATCCAAATCCTCGATGGAATCGCCAACGCCATCTTCGTCGTAGTCTCCATCCTCGTCGTCGCCGACCTCATGCGCAGCACCGGCCGCTTCAATCTCGCGCAGGGAGTATTAGGCACCGTCGTCGGACTCGGCGCCTCCGCCAGCAACGCCTTCGGCGGAGTTCTCGCCCATCGCTATGGATTCTCGGCGTCTTTCCTGGGCCTCGCCGCCGTAGCCCTTGCAGCCTTTCTTCTCCTCTGGTTCACCGTCCCCGAGACCAAAGACGCCGCACCCATCCCCGTCCGAACGTGAAGGTCGGGACGTTCTCATCCCAACTCGTTGCCGACGCCTACTTGGGCAGATACTTCGCCGGAATCGGATTATCCGGTCGCTCGCTGTCCCAGTAAACGGTGACGATGTAGTAACGATCACCGCTCTTCAGCAATTGAATGCTGTTGATCCCTCGCGCAAACGGCTGCGGGTCAGCCGGGTCGTGGCGCGACTCGTAGGTGCTCCACACGTGCACGATGTTGCCGAATAGCTCCCCCTCGTTGTGGATCGCGTGCTCATAAAAACCGTTCGCGCTCATCGTCGGCCCGCTGCGCTGGATGTAGTCGTCCAGTGAGAGCACCACTGTATCCGCAGCGCCGGTCCCGCGATCGATTCGCGTCGGAATCAGCGCGGCGTCTGGTGTAAACAGCGAGCGCATGCGGTTCCAGTCGCGAGGCTGTCCCTTGGGGCCCGAGATGGAGCTATAGAGCGAGGCCAAAATCGCCTCCACCGAATGCACATCCTCCGGCTTGGCCTTGGGCCAATCGGGTCGAGACGCAATGGAGCCGATCAGCGGCTTCTGTGCTGGAGCTGGCGCCGGTGCGGGTGCCGGAGCAGGCTGCTGTGCGAGCGCCACACTGCACACAAGCGTTAGGGCAAAGATCGTCTGTTTCATCCTGGACTCCTTCAGTGAACTTCGAACCACTCTACCTCACCCGCAGACTCCTGCAAATCGCCTTCAATCCCCGAATCTCCTTGTAATTGCACACAAACTCAGCGTAAGAAGAAGTATGACGACGAAAAGTCTGCTTCCCTGCTCGCTTCTTGTCACCCTCCTCATCGCGTTCTCCTTTCCCCTAAACGCGCAGCCACCCGCAAAACTCATCGTCCGCAACGCCTACATCTTCTCTATGGCGGACACCCAGCGCACTCCGTTCCACGGCTACCTCGTCGTCGCGAACGACGGAACCCTCCAAACCGTAGCCGCTGGCGATCCACCCGCATCGCTCCACGCCACAACCATCTACGACGCGCACGGCCACTGGATCATCCCTGGCTTCATCTCCGCACACAGTCATCTCTGGCAGAGCGCTTACCGCGGCCTCGCCTCCGACCAGACGCTGCTCGGCTGGATCGACGCCCTCTATGGCCACGCCGTCACCCAGGCCACCGCCGAAGACCTCTACTGGTTCACCCTCGAAGGTGCGCTCGACCATCTCCGTCACGGAATCACCGCCGCCTACAGCTTCAACTACGGCGGCCACACCCGCGACCAGAGCGAGTCCTTCAACGAACAAACCTACCGCGCCGAATCCGACTCCGGCATCCGCTTCGTCCACGGCTGGGAGCCCGGCCGCTCAAGCGCCACCTACACAACCGAGATCGCCACAAACGAACTCGGCACCTTCCTCACCTACACCCGCACTCACCCCAGCGCTAAGCTCCTTTCCGTCATGATCAACGGAGGCACCTCCTTCGACGGCACACCTCAACAGGCTCCACTCGAAGCTGCCCTCATGCAAAAATTCAACGTCGGCAACCAGAGCCACTACCTCGAGCAGCCCGAGACGCAGGTCGCCGACCGCGAGCAATTCAAATGGTTCACCGACGGCGGCCTCGTCACTGACAAGCTCATCTTCGGCCACTTCATCCACACCGACCCCGCCATTCTCGCCGCCACCGCGAAGGCCCACGCCTCCATGAGCTGGAACCCGCTCTCCAACGGCCGCCTCGCCTCCGGCACAGCAGACATCCCGCAATACCTCAAAGCCGGCATCCGTGTCGGCATGGGCGTCGACGGCGAAGCCTCCGCCGACCTCGCCGACCCCTTCGAAAACCTCCGCACCGGCCTCTATGCCATCCGCGACAAGTACGAAAACGCCGCCATCATGAGCCCCTACGATGTCCTCCGCCTCCATACCCTGGGCAGTGCCGACGTTCTCGGCGTCGCCGACAAGCTGGGCTCGCTCGAACCCGGCAAACAGGCCGACTTCCTCGTCATCGATCCCACGCGCTTCGGCCACATCTTCGATCCCTACGCGACGCTCGTCTTCGTCACCAGCCAACCCGACCTTGAGCGCGTCTACGTAGCCGGCGAACTCCAGGTCGACCGCGGAACTCTCCTCAACCACGACCTCAACAAGGTCCAGCATGAAGTCGACCAGCGCGTAAACCTCCACGCTCATCCCTAAGCCGGATCCTTCGTCGAATCGCCTGTCTCCACCGAAATGGAGAACCCGCCGACCTCGATCTGTCGCATCTCAATTAAGATTGTTTCCACCATGCCCGAGCCCACCACACTCGATGCAACCCTCCAGGGTTCGGTGCTGGTCCTCCTTCAATTCGACGTCTCGGAGGCCATCCGCCTCGATCAGCTCCGCACTCTCCTCCAGGCCCGCACCGTCGAACCTCTTAAACACCCCGCCCAGGGCAACATCCGTTACCAGCGCCCGCCCGTCGTAGAAGCCCTCGACCCTCTCATCCTCGAGTCCGGCGAGCAGCTCCACGGCACCATCAAGTACTACGACTACGGAGTCCTCAGCGTCATCTACCAGCTCGCCTACACCGGCACCTGGGACAAACTCATCGGCCTCGCCAGCCGCTGGGTCTGGGAGATCGACTTCGCCGCACAGGCCACCCAGATCGTCCGCACCCGTCTCGCCCGAGCCGCACCTGCCCTCATCAAGCCCTACGAAAAATGGCTCAGCGAAGACTACCTCATCTTCCACATCCGCGAGATCACCCCCGCTCGCACCATTCCCGATCTCATCCAGCAGAACGGCCTGCAAATCACACAGATCGTTCGCGGCGACACCGGAAAACTAGCCGAATCCGAGTGCCACGAAGTCCTTCAATCCCGCATCTCCTACTACGCCGACGACCTCGCCGTCATCGGCTGGAACGCAGCCTTCCTCTACGACACCACCTCCGGCGCCGAGACCGCCATCCAGTTGCTCGAATACGCCAACTCCCAGCTCCTCGACTTCCGCCACTACGACGATCTCCTTACCCGCGAGCTCGACCGCGTCTACCCTCTGCTCGACAAGGGCACCGGCTTCCTCTCCCGCTGGCGCCTTGCTCGCTCAGCCACGCAACTCCAAGCCGTTCTGCTCGACGTCGACGAGCTCACCGAACACACCGACAACGCCATCAAATTCCTCTCAGACATGTTCGCCGCTCGCTTCTACAAACTAGCTGCCTCGAAGGTAGGCGTCCCCGACTACCGCGACCTCGTCACCCAGAAAGTTCGCACCGCGGAAGAGCTCTACCGCTTCATGGTCGACCAATTCAACCAGAGCCGGGCCTTTCTCCTCGAGCTCACCGTAGTCATCATCCTCATCATCGAGCTCTACTATTTCTTCCGCGGGCGAGCCGTCTAGCGGTTACTCGCTATCTTCCGGAAGTCGTTGTTGCCGCAGCGCCGTCACCGTCATCCGGCCGACATCATAGGCGCCATAGATAATGTTGGCGCGCCAGATGTCATTCTTGAATGTCAGGATCTGCCGCCGGATATACCGGAAGGCATGATTGCCCGGCTTAAAGCTTCGCGCCCTTTGAGTCAGGCTCGAGTTGCGGATCCACCGGTTGGCAGTGTTGCAAAGCCACAACCGCCACATCGCCGTCCGTTCGCATCCTGTCCCCTGTCGCATTGCGAGTTCTCATCGGCATCTCCGGACGCCAGATGTAGCTGACCGATCGCACACAACCCGCAAAGTTCAAATCGCGTATCACCGTCGATCGCTCCTGATCGATGTCAGGCGTAATGTGATGCACGAACCCCCGATACTTCACCGTCAGCGCAGCCCGCGTATCGTGAGTCGACGAACTGATCCACACCGAATCAGTCGTCCCCTCCTGTGTCCACTGCCAGATACGAAGATGGTCCCGGTGGTCATAGCTGTTCAGGCTTCTCTGCCAGTCCATGTCCTCCGGCTTGCCGTTCAAAAGGAACGTCGTCATGGGCTCGTCCGCATAGCCGCTGTTGTTCAGCAGCGCATACATATTCTTCATCACGGTGCGTCTGGAAACGGGATCGGCATTGTGCCATCCCGCCACGCGAAAGGCCGCCTTCACCTCCTCCTGCGATCCGAGGAAAACAATATTCAGCAGGTCGGCATCGACGTTCTTCTCCGTAGTCACGCGCCACGGAAGCTGCCCTACCAACTCGTCAATCCGATCCGACTGCGACTCCACCGCCAAAGAAGACTCCTGCGCAGTGCCATCCGTCGATGGCGGCGGTGAGACCTCCGTCGTAGTCTTCAGGCGAAGATCCGTACCTGCCGGGTAATAAATCTCCGGCTCAGGAAAAATCGGAAAGATTGCCTTGAATCCAATCAACACCGGATCCGAGTAGGGATTCCACGTTGGCAGGTGAATCAGGCGGCTGTTGATGCGCCCCTGAAACGTGTCCGAGCTGCGCACCCCCTGAATCACGCCCTTTCGCACAACCTCGCGGGCATTTTCCACCTCTTCCACGCGAGCAGTCAGCGCGACATCTGCTCCGGGTCTCGCAACGGCGCGATGAAATTCGAGCTCAAGCGCGGCGGTCTCATGTCGAATGCCCCAACCCACCTTGCGCTTACTACGAACGATGCCCTCGACAGCCGCGCCCATCGGCAGCACAACTTCGTTCTCGCAAACCAGATCCTGGGTAAGGACTGCATGAACGGCATCGCCCACTTGCGCCGTATAAGTCGAAACAGGGGCGCTAAGGCGAATCCACATTGACTGACCTGCAGGCAGCTGGTCGCACCCAAAGGCCATCCTGCCACCACACAGGACACACAAGAGCGCCAGCCCACGATTCAGGTTAGCCAGGATTCTCATGAAAAGAGGCACCCCCGCATCTCCACAATAACAAACAAGAGACACGGTTCATGAGATGCCACGCGCATTCCCTGCGCTTTTGCTGAGGCAAAGCTTCTATCAACAGCCTTTAGTTCTTCAAAAAAATACTTCTACTTCACGCCCTCCCGCAGCAGCGCATCCGCACTCCACAGCACCGGAGCCTGCCCATGAAAATCGCCCGTCTTTCTCTTTCGCGCAAGATAATAAGCCAGATCGTCCTTTTTATTCGTCCCCTCGCACACCTGCGTCACATCATTGTTCTGGTCCACATACCCCACCACCGCAATCCAGGCCTTCCGGGCAGCAGGCCCATAAGTCGCCGCATCCAGCCACCCATGCTTCACCCCGGTAATCATCGCAAAGCTGAACATCCCCGAGCTCGAGCTCTCCGGCCACGCCTCATCATGGTCGATCAGCTGCCGCCACATCCCATCCTTGCCCTGATACTTCAGCAGCGCGCTCATCATCAGCTTGTACCCCTGCATAATCCGCGCACGGTCCGGATGATCCTCCGGCAGCGTCGACAACATCTCCGCCATCCCCGCTGCAACCCATCCATCCCCACGCCCCCAGAAGTACTTCACATCCGGCGCGTGATAAAACAACCCATTCGGCTGCTGCAACTTATCCAGATACGAAACCATCTCCTTCGCATCCCTATCCAGATACTTCTTGTCCCCTGTTGCCCGATAAGCCTCCAGCTGCAGCATCGTCAACATATACATATCGTCGATCCAGTACCGCGTCTCATCCGACAACCCATCCGGCTGCGGACTCTTCCACTGGTCATCGGCAAACGTCTGCCCAAACTCGACATACTTCTTGTCCTTCAACTGCCGCCCAACCTCCAGCGGCACAATGCCAAAGATCGCCGCATCCACATGATGCGCATGAGGAACCCGTTCCGGCGTCGCACCACCCGGCAGCATCGGATCCAGCCGCTCCACCAGCTTCTGCCGCAGAGCATCATCATGCGTCAGCTCCGCGAACTGCAGCGCCCCATACCAAGTCCCTGCCTCTGCATAGAAAACGGTCTTCGTGTACTGCGTCGGGGCAGTCAAAAAGTGCTCCGCCACCTTCTTCCCCACTTCGGTTGGCGAAACCCCCGCAGGCCAGTTATCAAAATACCCACCTTGCGCCGAAGCCACACCAGCACATCCGGCCAGCAAACACCCCAACACACCAATCCTCGAAATCGCAGTCATCCTCACCTCACAAAATATTCTTCGAATCCAACGCAGCAATTCTATCCCCAAAAAACCTTTTTTGCGGATGTCAAAACCAAAGTGGGCATCTCAACGCCGGCGAAATCACTACTCTGTTGTGTTTGAGCCAAAGAAGAGAGAAAATCAGCGAAAGCTCGTCCCAACTACATTCCCTGCTCAAGGCTCTGGTCCACAACGACTAGCCGCCAGTGGCAGTGTGTCTCACGAAAGGGTCCCATGCAAAAGGTTCTCGGCGGTTTCGCACTCGTCCTCGCGGCTCTAGGCATCTCGGCAAACTTCGCTCTCGCGCAACCCGCACCTGCTGCACCTCAGTTGGGACCGCAGACATGGCGAAACATCGGACCCGATCGCGGAGGCCGCTCGCTCACAGTTGCGGGCAGCTCGTCACGCCCGAACGAGTACTACTTCGGCGCAGTCGGCGGCGGCGTCTGGAAGACAGTGGACGGCGGCACCACCTGGAAGCCTGTCACCGACGGCAAGATTCATAGCTCCTCCGTAGGCGCGCTCGCAGTAGCGCCATCGAACCCCGACATCGTCTACGTCGGCATGGGCGAGAGCGAACTACGCGGCAATGTCATGCAGGGCGACGGCATCTACAAAACAACCGATGGCGGCAAAACCTGGACGCACATCGGCCTCGAGTCGACGCAGGCAATCGCAAGAATCCGCGTCGACGCAACCGATCCCAACCTCCTCTACGTAGCCGCATTAGGCCATCCCTACGGCCCCAGCGCCGACCGCGGTGTCTACCGCTCCACCGACGGCGGCACTACCTGGAAGAAAATCCTCTACGAGAACGACCACTCCGGCGCCGAAGACATCTCCATCGACCCACGCAACAACAAGATCATCTTTGCAACCACGTGGGATGTGCAGCGCACGCCATGGTCGCTGTCGAGCGGCGGCCCCGGCAGTCATCTCTACAAGTCAATCGACGGTGGCGACACCTGGAAAGACATCACGCGCAATCCCGGTCTACCAGAAGGCATCGTCGGCAAGATCGGCGTCGCCGTCTCCGCCGACTCCAACCGCATCTACGCGATGGTCGAAAACGAGAACGGCGGCATCTTCCGCTCCGAAGACGGCGGAGCGACATGGGCCAAGGTCAACGACGATCGCAACGTGCGCCAGCGCTCCTTCTACTACACGCGCCTGACTGCCGACCCCAAGGACAAAGACGTCATCTACATCACCAACGTCCGCTTCTACCGTTCAAGCGACGGAGGCAAAACCTTCAAGTCGATCAAACAACCCCACGGCGACAACCACGATCTCTGGATCGACCCCAATAACAACAAACGTATGGTCGAAGCCAACGACGGCGGCGGCACAGTCTCGGTAGACTACGCCGAAAGCTGGACCGCAGAAAACTATCCGACAGCCCAGCTCTATCACATCGCAACAACTGCCGACGTTCCCTACCAGGTCTGCGGCGCCCAGCAGGACAACACCACCGTCTGCGTGGCCAGCAAACTCGGCCGCAACTTCCATAATCCAATGCAGCCGCAGGGCGAATGGATGTACGCAGTCGGAGGCGGCGAGAGCGGTTACATCGCACCCGATCCAAAAGATCCGAATATCTTCTACGCAGGCAGTCAGGGTGCGATGCTCACGCGCTACGACCGCAGAGACGGTCAGGAACAGGACATGCAGCCCTACCCGTTCTTCTTCTCGGGTCAATCCGCCTCAACGTTGAAGGAGCGGTGGCAGTGGACCTTCCCCATCGTCTACGACCCGCTCTCGCCCGACACCATCTACACCTCATCGCAACATCTCTTCAAAACCACAAACGGCGGCAAGAGCTGGGAGATCATCAGCCCCGACCTAACGCTCGCCGATCCCAAAACCCTCGGTGACTCCGGCGGTCCCATCACAAAAGATCAGAACGGCCCCGAAATCTACGGCACCATCTTCACCATCGCGCCCTCCCGCCTCGAGAAGGGAACCATCTGGACCGGCTCCGACGACGGCCTCGCCTACATCACACGCGACGCCGGCAAGAACTGGACGAAGATCACGCCCGAGGGTCTGCCGCACTACAGCCGCATCGGCATGATCGATGCGTCGTGGCACAAACCGGGCACCGCATATCTCGCCGCCAATCGCTATCAGATGGACGACGTCGCCCCATACATCTACAAGACCGAAGACTACGGACAACACTGGACGAAGATCATCACCGGCATTCCCGCCAACGACTTCGTGCGCGTAGTCCGCGAGGATCGAGTACGCCCCGGCCTCCTCTACGCCGGAACCGAGCACTCCATCTACGTCTCCGACGACGACGGTGCCCACTGGACCTCGCTCGCATTCAATCTGCCCGACACACAGGTAGCCGATATCGAAGTGCAGAAAAACGACCTCGTCATCGCGACCCACGGCCGGTCGTTCTACATCCTCGACAACATCGACTGGCTCCGGCAAACGACGTCGGATACAAAGAACCAACCCGCATACTTGTTTACTCCAAGCCTCGCAATCCGCAACGTAGACGACGCCGTCGTCGACTACTACCTCGCCAAGCCTGCCGATAAGGTCACAATCGAACTGCTGGACTCCAACAAGAAAGTAATCGCAACCTTCAACAGCGCACCCGCCGGCAAGAAGCCATCAGACAGCGACGACGATCAGGACGAGCGCCGCGCCGGTCCAAAGCCGCCCACAACAACCGCTGGAATCAACCGCTTTGTGTGGAATCTGCGCTACCCCGGAGCCTATGCCTTTCCCGGAATGATTCTCTGGGGCGGCAATGCAAAGATGGGCCCGATGGCCGTTCCCGGCAGCTACCACGTTCGCTTGACCGCAAACGGTGTCACCCAGGAGCGCGATCTCACCGTCGACAAAGACCCGCGAGTCAACGTCTCGCAGGAAGATCTGCAGAAGCAGTTTGATCTCGCCTTGAAGCTTCAGACCCAACTCTCACAAGCGGACACAATCGTCAGCCAGATTCGCCAGATCAGAAACCAGGTGAACGACAGGGTCAAAGCTGACCCTCAATTGAAACCGCAGGCGGACGCACTCCTCGCCAAATTCACGGTGATTGAAGAGACGGTCTACCAGGTCAAGAACCGCAGCGATCAGGATCCCCTCAACTTCCCCATTCGACTGAACAACTACATCGCCGCCCTCGCCCGCAGCGTCATGTCGGGAGACACCGCCCCTACCGCTCAAGCCTACGTCGTCGAAACAGAACTCGCTGGCCGCCTCGACACCCAACAGAAGGCATTCGACACCGTGGTAAACGTCGACCTCACGCAATTCAACACAACACTAACGAAAAAGAAGGCAGCACCAATCAAAGTAGAAATCCTGCCAGATAAGCCAGAGAAATCATAATCAGTCCTGGCTGGGTCGTGGATTGAACTGAGAACAGAGAGTGAAAGGCTTCTCTAGATGTTCGATGAAGAGGCGAACCTCGTTTCTATTGGCGCAACATTCACTACTTTCTCTGCAGCACAGGAATCCGCCTGCCACAATCGCATCACGTACGCGTCTAAACGCCGAAACAGGATCGAAGCCGATAAAATCAATAAAGCGAAGCCACCATTCAAGCACCCAAGGAGATTTCATGTCTAAATTAGCTAATAAAGTTGCACTCGTTACCGGCGGTTCCCGCGGCATTGGCGCCGCCATCGCGAAACGTCTTGCCGCCGACGGTGCCAGCGTCGCCATCACCTACGCCAAGGACGCCACCGCCGCCTCCGCCGTAGTCAAAGCCATCGAAAGCGCCGGCGGGAAAGCCATCGCCATTCAGGCCGACGCCGCCGACACCAAGGCCATCAATGCCGCCGTCGAAAAAACCGTAGCAACCCTCGGCCATCTCGATGTCCTCGTCAACAACGCCGGCACCGCTATCCCCAAGAAATTCGAGGACACCACGCTCGAGGAGATGGATCACATGATCGACCTCAACTTCCGCGGCGTCATGGTCGCCACACAGGCAGCGCTCAAGCATCTCAGCGACAACGGCCGCATCATTAACATCGGTTCCTGCGTCGGCGAGCGTAACCTCACGCCCGGGCTCGTCGCCTACGCGGCCACCAAGGGAGCCGTGAAGATGTTCACCCAGGGCCTCTCCCGAGAGGTCGGCGACCGCGGCATCACCGTCAACAACGTCCAACCCGGTCCCATCGACACTGACCTCAACCCCGCCGCCGGCGACTGGGCCGCGCCTCAGAAGGCCAACACAGCCCTGAACCGCTACGGAACCGTCGATGAGGTCGCCGCGCTCGTAGCCTTCGTCGCCAGCCCCGAAGCCTCCTACATCACCGGAGCAAACCTTACCGTCGACGGCGGTACGAACGCCTAAGCCCACCACCGTTCAATCTAGAGCCGGCGACTCCAAACCGCCGGCTCTTTTTGATGGCCGGTACAGCAAACTCCACACTGGGTGCATCTATTAACTGAAAACTTGAAATTCTGAGAGACGTGAGAGAGAGCGAAATGACTACACTCCGAAACAAAACCGCGCTCGTTACCGGAGCATCCAGAGGAATCGGCCGTGCCACCGCACTCGCGCTGGCAGAAGCCGGAGCCCATGTCCTCGTCCACTACGGCCATTCCACTCAGGAAGCCGAATCTCTCGTCGGTGAAATCCAAACCAAAGGCAGTCGTGCCACTGCAATCTCCGCCGACCTCGCAACTCCGGACGGTGCCGCCCAACTCGCCCAAAAGGTGCGCTCCATTGTCGGAGATCGCCTCGACATCCTCGTCTCCAACGCCGGCGTCAGCAAAGCCGCACGCATCGCCGACTACACCGTAGAGGATTACGACAACCTCTTCGCAACCAACGTCCGAGGCCCATTCTTCCTCGTTCAGCAACTCATGCCCGTACTTGGCGAAGGCTCAAACATCATCTTCATCACATCCGTCGTAGCTCGTTCCGTAGTTGGCGAGCCCGACTTGGAAAACCCGTCCATCCTCGCCTATGCCTCCACCAAAGGAGCACTCGAAACGCTCGTCAAAAACTGGGCTGCGATCCTCGGCCCCCGCGGCATTCGCGTCAACGCCGTCGCACCCGGCGTAATCGACACCGACATGTCGAACTTCACCAAGACTGAAGCAGGCCGCAAGGTCACCCTCGAAATGCAGGCACTCAAGCGCATCGGCAAACCCGAAGACATCGCCGACGTGGTCGCCTTTCTCGCCTCCGACAAAGCCCGCTGGATCACAGGAGCAAGCATCCCGGTAGACGGCGGATCAAAACTCTAGCGCGTGGACTGCACCAGCGCAGTCCACGCAGGCCCATCCGATTAAAACTTCACCTTGTAACCGCGATTCCTTACCAAATGCCAATCAGCAGACCGCCGCTCATCCCAATCGATTGCTGATGTCCCTTCGCAAAGCTGTAGTCATAAGCCGGCTCCAGGTACCAGCCAAAACGGTGCTTCCCGTTCGGCCAGAACATGAAATCCCCCGCCACCTCTCCCGCGACAGAGTTGGTCGTCTTGCCATTCTGCCTGAGATGAACCCACTCCGGCCCGACTCCCAGCATGAACTCCACCTTTCGCGATAAGGTCCACGGTTTCTTAAAAAGCAGATCCGTGTCCCACTCCGTAGAGTTGCGGGTGTAGAACGGCGATACACCCGCCTCGAGCTCCAGCCAGTTCTCGATAGGCGTAATCTCCGCCGCAAGATTCGGCGCGAAAGTCGCCGCGCCTCCACTGAAATTCCAGCTCGTCGCCGCGCCTACCTCAACGATTGCCTTAGGGTCCTTATCGTTGACCGTTTGCGCATCGCCAGAGGAATGTCCAACCGAAGTCTGCCCATCAACAGGCAAACACGAAAATAGCAACAAGCACATCCCAGCGAGCTTCAACACGATCTTGCCTTGGCCATCCTTCTGCTTGTCATTCCGCATCTCGAGCATATCCGAAGGAGCAGAAAGCCGAATGCCCGAAAACGAAATCCCGGCCTTTGATCCTCAGAAAGATAGTTTGAGGCCGAACTGCACAAGGCGGGGATTGTTCACGGTGGAATTTACCGAGCCGAATCCGAGAGCGCTCACATCGTTCACCGGCAGACCGAACTGCGTGTGATTGAAGAGGTTGAAGAACTCGGCGCGGAAATTCAATCCCATCTCTCGAGGCAGCGCAAACTGTTTGATGACGGAAAAGTCCGTGTTGACGAAATCAGGCCCGATCGCTGGGACGCGCGACGCATTTCCCAACTGGCCGATGGGCGGCGCAGCAAAGCAGGACGCATTGATCCATTGCAGTTGGCCGTGGTTCGCGTTGTGAGTGTCGCAACCCGCGACCTGGTTGGGCCGGTTCCAATTGTTTCCATTGCCGCCGTTCTGGAAGAACGAGCCGGACTGATTATTGCTGTCGATCAATGGAACCGGAAACCCCGAAGAGATTCTTTCGATAAGAGTCAATTGGAAGCCGCCAAGAAGCGTGTTGGTCACGTTGCCCCAATCGCTGCCGAACTGCTTTCCCTGGCCGAACGGCAGATCGTAAATGACGCTGCCCGTGAAGCTGTTATTGAGGTTGATCTGCGATAAAGCCCAATCCAGCGTTTGCCAGTTCGGAAGAGGGAAAAAGGGCGCGCTCAACAGAGAACCCAAGCCATCGGATAACCCGTTGTCATACGTATGAGAGTAGGTGTAAGCAAACAGAGCGTAGAGTCCGTTCTTTGATGTCTTGGTCTCTGCCTTGATTTGAAGCGAGTCATAACTTGTATTGCCCACATCGCCGAACAGCGAAATAGTATCGAACGTGTTATAGGGCGGCACGTAAGGCGCACCACCGGAAGGCAGCCGAGCGTATAGCCCGTTACCACGCCGCACGCCTCCGGACTCGAAGTGTTGAGGTTATTACCCGCCACCAGGATGTGCGAGCCGCGGGAACCCGCATAGCCGGCAGTCAGTACAATGTTGCCGACCAGCTGGCGCTCCACGTTCACGTTGAATTGCTGGACCCGGCCCAGCTTGAAGTCTGTGGGCTGGGTATAGAACGAGCCTGTAAATGTGCCGGCGGTAGGCGGCGAAGGAATAGCCTGAAATCCGCTGGAGAGACTGATGCCGGAGGGTTCTTGTCCGAGCACTTTGGCGCAGTACGAGGTTGCAAACGCGCAGCCTGCGGATGCGAAAGCGTCGGATTCGCCCAGAAAGGGCGGGTTCTGCCACAGACCCTGAGCACCCTTGGCTCCAGGCCGAATCGTGGAAGAGGGCGTAACCGCCGCGAAGCACTGTCTTGTCGCTGCCGAAGACCTTCCAGCTCGCCCCGACGCGCGGTTCAAGGGCTGTCCAGTCCATGTTGACCCCCGCCGACCCACTCACGCCATTTTGATTGGCAACCAGAAGCTGTCCAGTTGCGGGAACGTAGTTGGCCAGCCGTCCGTGGGCTTCGGTGATCGGAGTCGTCATATCCCAAGCCAGCCCAAGATTCAGCGTGAGAGAAGGTGTGACCCTCCAATTGTCCTCGACGAAAGGACGCCAGATCGTCCAGCGGCGGCCGGTGACGGGTCCATCAAACGTCTGGTCATGAATCGCCAGGCCAGTAATGCCAAGCAAATAATCAGCTTCAGGATTCCCGCCGATGCCCACACTGTTGAGGCCGGTAAAATTGCCCCCGTTGCCGATGATCCAGAAGCCATCCTGAAAAGCCTCGGTGCCCACATTCATCTGATTGCGTCGAAAGTCGAGCCCCATCCTGACGTCGTGCTTATGACGAATCAGTTCCAGCGAGTCTCTGAAAGAGAAGATATTCGTTCCACCCTGGAAAGGAGAGTACCCGCGATCGCCGATCGCCCAATAGCCACCCGCAACGATTGTCGAAACCAGTCCGCAGCTATAAGCGCCCGGCGTGCAGACGGCGCCCGAGCATCCAAGGTTCGCGTTAGGAATGCCGCCCGGCACGATGGTGGCGGACGCGCAGGTCCCCGTGCCTTGCGAAGTGATGTAGTCGAAGATGCGGTTGTAACCAAAGGTGGCCTGGTTCACCAGGTTGGGCGAGAACACATGCGTCTCACCCAGAGCCAGGTTGCGCGCATGGTTAATGATGTGCTGATTAGTGCCGAAAGCGTTCGCTGACGCAAAGGCTGGCGGAGTCGAGCCGCCCGGCACATACGAAAACGCCTGGTCGTAGCTGAAACGGCCGAACATACTGTCCTTGTCCGATAGCGTGTAGTCCAGCCGCGTATCGAACCTGGTGTCGTTCAGAGCGCGCACAGGAGAATTGACGAAGTTGTAGCCGGCACTCGCATTGTTCGCGTTCGGCGCAGGATACAAATTCATCATGGCCTGTCCAATGTTGTTGATCAGGCCCGATGGAATCTTGTTACAGGGAATCCCATGAGGCTGGCTGCCATCGGGATTCGAAGGCAGAGGATTCCCCGCGCCATTGCACTGAAAATACACATTCGTCGCCGCGGTCGGACTCGTAGACGCCCCAATCATGTTCGGGTTAACGATCGCCAGGCCGGAAACAGGATCGCCAAAAGCGTCTGCAGAAAAATCGCCCGTGCGCATCGCCAGTGAAGGCACCAGGCCCGTAAACGTAATGCCGTGGCGCTGATATTTCTGTTCGCCATCCACGAAGAAAAAGAGCTTGTTCTTGAAAATGGGTCCGCCGACCGAGCCTCCAAAATCGTTCAGGTTGAATTTCTCTACGGAGCTCGAAAAGTAGCTCTTCGCATCGAGACTCGTATTGCGCAGAAACTCGTAGAGAGTCCCGTGAAAGTTGTTCGTACCGGATTTTGTCGTGACCAGCACCGCCGGTCCTGCACGAGTCCCGTACTCTGCGGAGTACGTATAAGTCAAAACCTTGAACTCCTGAATGTCATCGATCGACGAGTAAATGCCGATACCGCCTCCAGTCAGTTCGTTATTGTCGACGCCATCCAGCAGCCAGTCCGTACTGTTGGGACGGGAGCCGCCGACCGACAGCGAAAGCGGACCGCGTGCGGCCACCTCACTGCTCGCGGCGGAAGTAAAAAAGCTGTTCGGGTTCGTCTCTGCCGTTGCGCCTGCAGTCAGCGTCGCAAGTTGAACGAAATCCCGGCCATTCAAGGGCAGTTGCGCCACCTGCTGCGACGTGATGACCTGGCCGAGAGAAGGATTCGCCGTCTCAACCATCACTGCATCTCCGGCGGAAACAGCCACCGTAGTCACCACTGTAGGGGGCACGAGCGAAAAATTGAGTTCGCGGGCTTCATCAACCTGCAGGCGCAGATCCTTGGTTTCGGCGCTTTGAAAGCCCGAAGCATCGACGTGCACCGTGTAGGTCCCGACAGGAAGTAAAGGGAGCAGATAGTGCCCTGCATTATCCGTCTTCACGTCTCGAGCCAGGCCCGTCCCCTGAGACGTAGCGACAACGGTTGCTCCCGGCACACCCGATCCGGATTTATCGAGCACATTGCCCGACAAACTTCCTGTAGCCTGCCCGTACAGCGCCGGCGAGATCATCAGCGCAAGAACGCCGACAATCACGAAAAGTAGTCTTTTGTAGGATTTTGTATCCGGTGAGCCTTCCACCGATCTAGGACACTTCGTGCCAACTATCGTGCGTCTCATGGTCAATCCCCTTTCGAAAAAAATCGCTTAGGGTTGCACCTTCATGGCCTGCACTGCGCTGGATGATTACTAGACTCTAAGAACTAGCCCGTCGAAAGTCAACGCAAGCTCAAAACCCTTCTGCAAACCATTCTCGGATTACATGAAGCGCCTTCGGATCAAGCACAAGTGTCTATCACTTTTGCCAGTAGTCTGACACGAACCCACCGCATATAAACAGCATCATCGATCAGGAGAAGATCATGGACCGTACGGTGCTGCCCGTCCCCGAGCCTCAGTATCCGCCAATCACCGAGCTCAATGTACAGAATGCACAAGCCCCTCCACGGTTCCAGGTGAAAGCGCCGAAAGGCGCGCCCAACGTGGTGGTCATTCTTCTCGACAACTTTGGCTTCGGAGATGCATCGACGTTCGGAGGCCCGATCCAGATGCCGACGCTGGACCGGCTCGCCGAGACCGGGCTGCGCTACAACAATTTCAAAGTCCCCCCGTTATGTTCGCCCAGTCGCATGGCGCTGCTTACCGGCCGCAACAGCCATAGCACAAACTTCGGCGTGATCTCCGAAATTGCCACCGCGTTCCCGGGATACACCGCGATGCGTCCCGCCAGCGTTACGATGCTGCCCGAGATCTTGCGGCTCAACGGCTATAACACCGCGATGTTCGGCAAATGTCACGAGCTGGGGCCTTGGGAAGCCAGCGTTGTCGGACCGTTCGACCGCTGGCCGATGAATAGCGGGTTTGAGCGATTCTACGGCTTCATGGCTGGCGAGGCTGACCTGTTTCATCCGGTCATTTACGACAACATGAACAGGGTGGATATGCACCCCGACGCCGATTACTATGCCAGCACCGACATCACCGACAAAGGCATCGAGTGGGTGCGCTCCCAGTGTTCGCTTGCGCCGGACAAGCCATTTTTCGTCTACTACTCCGCCATCGGCACCCACGGCCCGTTCCAGGTGCCCGAGACGTGGCGCGACCGTTACAAGGGCAAGTTCGACCAGGGCTGGGACCAGGTGCGGAAGGAGACGCTGGCCCGCCAGCTCAAAATGGGAGTCGTGCCACCGGGCACCGAACTCGCGCCCAAGCCGCCCGGGATTCAGGAATGGGACCAGTTGACGGCCGATGAGAAAAAGGTCTTTGCCCGGTACATGGAAATCTATGCCGCTTTTGCCGAGGTGACCGACTACGAAATCGGACGATTCCTCGACGCGATCGAAGACCTGGGCGAAATGGACAACACGCTGGTCTTCTACATCACCGGCGACAATGGCTCGGTTTTTCAGGGCGGCCCCATCGGCGCCTTCAATGAGTTATCCGTGTTCAACGGACTGCCGGAGCCCCTCGACATAGCGCTGAAGAACCTCGACAAATTCGGCGGACCCCAATCCCACATCTTGTATCCCAACGGTTGGGCCTTCGCCGGTGCCACGCCCTTTGCCTGGGGCCACCAGGTGGCCTCCTACGGCGGCATCTGCCAACCCATCGTTGTCCATTGGCCGAAAGGCATCGAGGAGAAGGGCGGCCTGCGTTCCCAGTGGTACCACATGATTGATATCGCCCCGACGGTGTTAGAGGCAGTAGGGCTGCCCGAGCCAGACGTCGTCTATGGCGTCCAACAGAAACCCATCGAAGGCGTGAGCATGCTCGACACTCTTAATAACGCCGAGGCCAAGTCGCGCCACACCACGCAATACTTCGAGATGGCAGGCAACCGGGGCATCTACCAGGATGGCTGGTTCGCCACCACGGTGCACCGCCCGCCGTGGGAGGCTAAGCCGCGGGCTACATTTGAAAACGACAAGTGGGAGCTTTACGACGTAGAGAAAGATTTCAGTTGCGCGCATGACCTTGCCGCGATATACCCCGACAAGCTTGAAAAGCTAAAAGGAGTCTTCCTGGAGGAGGCCGTCAAGTACAACGTGCTTCCGCTCGACGACCGCGCCTGGGAGCGCTTCAACGCCGCCCTGGCGGGCCGTCCGGATCTGATGGAAGGCCGCACCGAGATGACGGTCTATGAAGGGATGAAGGGAATACCGGAGAATGGCTTCATCAACATCAAGAACCGCTCCTTCGTGGTTACGGCCGACATCGAAATCCCTGAGGCGGGCGCTGAAGGAGTGGTCATCGCCCAGGGCGGGGAGATGGGCGGCTGGAGCCTCTACCTCAAGAACGGCGCACCCAGGTTCGCCTACAACTTTCTCGGTCGCGAGATCTACAAGATCATTGGCCCCGCTCGCCTTCCTGCCGGCAAGGTGACGCTCCGCTTCGAGTTTGCTTACGACGGAGGCAGGCCCGGCGCGGGAGGCAATGGTTCGATCTTCGTCAACGGTGAAAAGGTCGCCACGGGGCGGATCGAGCACACTCATCCGAACGCGTTTGGCGCGGAAACAACGGACGTGGGCGAGAACCTCTATACCGCCGTCAGCGACGACTACAAGGTGGGCGATAACAAGTTCACCGGCAAGATTAACAAGGTGATCATCCAGGTCGGCAAGTCCAACCTCAGCGAGGAGGCACAGAGGGCTGTCGAAGAATTGCGTGTGAAGATGGTGCTGAGCGGCTAATCGTGCCGTTGAAAGACCCTCACAGTCCAAAGGGTTTCTTGAAGAATGAACTCTATCAGCATCAGTCTCGTTGTTCTCTTGATTGTCTTTGGCGGCGCACTGCTCGGAATGGCTCTGAGCCGCCGCCTTCCGGAGCACTATCTGACTCCGGATTCCATCACGCATGTGAAGGTCGGTGCGTCATTGCTGACATCCATGTTTGCTCTTCTTCTAAGCCTCCAGCTCTCGTCGGGAAAAAGCGCATTTGACCAGCAGGAGAGAGAAGTATCTGTGATGGCCTCTAAGTTAGCCCTGCTTGATCGCACCCTCTTCCGCTACGGGCCGGCTGCCGCCGATGCTCGAGCGGTCCTGCGCAGCAGCCTCGTAGACATGCTGAATCAAGGTTGGCCGAAAGAACGTCTCCAAGCCCCCGACCTGAAACCGAGGGCTGGAGGCGAACTCATATTTGACAAGATTCAGGAATTGACACCGGAGAATGACGTTCAACGAGCCGAGAAAGCAGAGGCGCTCAGTTTAATGATCGAGTTGGGAGAAATGCGTTGGTTAGCTGCCTCGAAAATACGCAGTTCCACCTCGATTCCATTGATGCTCGTTGAGATCACCTGGGCAACGATCGTGTTCTTCAGTTTTGGCATCTTCGCTCCTCGCAACTTGATGGTTGTGGCAAGCCTGTTCATTTACGCATGCGCCGTAGCGGCAGGATTCTTTCTGATCGTGGAGATGACCACGCCATTCGGTGGCCTGATACGCGCATCGAGCGCTCCGTTGCGCGAGACTCTCGCGCGCCTTGGCCAATGAACTGCAAAGTGGAGCGAGCTGCCTCGATCTAAAGCTTCATCGAAACGGCCTTCCGACTAATCCACAAAACTACCCCGAAGTCCTGAAAAATAAATCTCAAAACAGTGACATTTTTTCGAGCGGCGGGTGGCGCACATCTAAATCCTCCATTAATTCGGGTGCCCATATCTCGATTCTGAGATGGGGGCAATCACGTAGCGATCCGCTCCCGCCCGTGTCCATCGCAGAGGCGAATCTTCAACTCCCCATCGTCAGCAACGCATCCGTAGCCAAACATCGGTGCATTACTCTCCGGTGGCGAGAGCCGGGATCGAGTGGACCCATCTATGAGAACTCCAAAGGGATGGCGGTCGCGTCGACTCCCGTTACTGGGTAACGGTCGCTCTGGAGGTAGATAGCTCCACGGACCGCACTCGTGCTTGCGTCTTCGCAATCGCTGACTTCACGAGTAATCCCGCCCGAGTGGGGACACAAACGCACATGGACTTATGCGAGCCCGCGCTGAACCGGGGCTGCGAACCGATGGCTACGATGATCAACAACGAGACGGTGAAGAGAGTGAGGCGGCTCATGGGATGACCCCCTGATGGATGATGGTACGGAGGCTGTGTCATAGGAGTTCCTCAAAACCCCGCCTGCGAAAAAATAAATCTTCAAAACGTGGAATTTTTTAGCGCGCCTCGAAAGGTAGTGCAATTCACCACGTTTCACCACCCAATCACCACAACTTCACCACAAAAAACCATCTCCCAGCACACACTTTTTCGCAAAACCCCCTGTAAAAATGCCCCTTCACCACGCCAGAAAAAAATCAGCGAATTACATTTGAGAGAGTGCTCGACTCACAAGACACCATCGTAGCCATCTCCACCCCGCCCGGCCGCGGAGGCATCGGCATCGTCCGCCTCTCAGGCCCCAACGCCCGAGCCATCGCCGAACCCCTTTTAAAACTGAGACATCCACTAGCCCCCGCCCAGGCCCGCTTCGCCGAAATCCTCGACAACACCGGCCAAACTCTCGACGAGGCCGTAGTCACATACTTCCAGAAACCCCACTCCTACACCTCCGAAGACATCGTGGAGATCGCCGCCCACGGCTCTCCGGTCCTCCTCGATCTCCTTGTCCGTCAATGCCTTAGCGCCGGAGCCCGCCTCGCCGAACCCGGCGAATTCACCCAGCGAGCCTTCCTCTCCGGCCGCCTCGATCTCACTCAAGCCGAAGCAGTTAGCGACCTCATCGACGCCACCACCCTCCATCAGGCCCGCCTGGCAGCCCAACAACTAGGCGGTTCCCTGTCCCGCCAAATAACCCCAATAAAACAACAACTTACAACCCTGATCGCCACACTCGAAGCCGGCATCGACTTCGCCGAAGACGACCTTGAAGTGATCCCCGCCGCCGAAATCACGGCCCAGATCCAATCCATCCAAACCCCGCTAACTGCCTTAGAACAAACATTTTCCTACGGTCGAATCATCCGCAGCGGCTTCACCCTCGCCATCGTAGGCCGCCCCAACGCCGGCAAATCCTCCCTCTTCAACCGTCTAGTCGAACGCGACCGCGCAATCGTCACAGCCACCCCCGGAACCACCCGCGACCTCGTCACCGAGCACGTCTCCCTCGAAGGCATCCCCGTCCAACTCATTGATACAGCAGGCCTCCGCGACTCTACCGACGAAGCCGAATCCATCGGCATAGCCAAGTCCCGCGAAGCCATGGCCGAAGCCGACATCGTCCTCCTCGTCCTCGACGCCACGGAACCCCCTCACGAGGAAGACGACGCCACCATCCAGTCGCTCCATGACCGCCCGAACCTTATTGTCATCAGCAAGATAGATCTATCCCCCACAACCCACTACCCTCATCCAGCTCTCAAAACCTCCGCTCATACCGGTGCCGGCATACCCGAACTGCGCCAGACAATCCTCTCCATCCTGACAAAACAAGCCCCCACCCAGGAAACCGCACTCCTCACCAATCTCCGTCAGCAGCAAGCAGTTACAACCGCCCTCGCCTCCCTCCAACGAGCAGAACAAGGCGTCGCAGCAACCATCCCCCACGAAATGCTCCTCCTCGACCTCTACGAAGCCCTCCACGCCCTCGACGCTTTAACCGGAACTACAACCACCGACGACATCCTCAGCCTGATCTTCAGCAAGTTCTGCATAGGCAAGTAGACCCACTTCCCGCCAGATCCCAGGCATTCCAGAAATCAGTTGTTAAGTATCTTGTCTACAACGAGATATGCGCCCACATAGTGTTACAGACAAGCCAAGCCACGATTGGTTGTCTACTTCGATCGCCTGACCCATTCCGAAGTCGAGTGGATGAAATCCCAACCGCCTCGAAGAATGCACTACCCACTTTTTCTGACGCAACGAAAGCCTAGGTGGTTTGTTCCGGTACTTACTTCGCCTTTGCCTCGCGTACCGACCATGTAACGCGAGCAGTATTGATCGGTGCAAAGAAACGAGCCCCCTCGATGGACCTTCTTCGGCACGCCTGGTTCGGCTGGATCGAAGGAGGAGTCGGGACCGTGCGGATTGCGGGTGATTTTATCCGATTCTGCCAACTGTCGATAGTAAATGGGGCTGTACCAATCGCTCGTCCACTGCCAGACGTTCCCTGCCATGTCATACAGCCCATATCCATTGGGAGGATAACTGGCGACGGGAGCAAGGCCCACATACCCATCCTCCCCTGTATCGGAGTTGGGAAAATGTCCTTGATGAGTGTTTGCCATCCACTTTCCTTTTGGACGAAATTCATTGCCCCAGACAAAGGGTTGACCCGTAAGGCCGCCGCGCGCGGCAAACTCCCATTCGGCCTCGGTCGGTAGTCGCTTACCGGCCCATGATGCATAAGCTTCTGCATCCTCATAGGCCACTTGAACGACAGGATAGTTATCTTTGCCTTTGATATTGCTCTTCGGCCCCGTCGGATGCCGCCAGTCGGCCCCAGGCACGAACCTCCACCATTGATTGGCATCAGTAAGTGCGACGGGATGATCGGGAGCGGTGAAGACCACGGAGCCCGCAATTAGATTCTCCGGGGGAACTGCGGGAAACTCCTCCGCACGAGGCTTGCGCTCAGCCACAGTTACGTAGCCGGTGGCCTGGATGAACTTCGAAAACTGAGCATTAGTGACGTCGGTCTTATCAATGTAATATCCATCTACGAAAACCCGGTGAATCGGTCGCGAGTCCTCTGTGGCGTTCATGCCGACCATATTCATGTCGGGCGGATCCGCAGCTCCCATTGAAAACTCCCCTCCCGGAATCCAAACCATTCCAGCAATGGGCGGATTAGGAGGGGTTGTTTCATCAACAACGGAAGGTTGGAAACTGGGCACCGATATCCTGGCTAACTGTGGAGACGGTCTCGCTGCCCGGTCGAGCGTTGGTTCTGACTTGTTACACGCTGTCAAAAGTAACGAAAGCGAGAACGTAACGGTGAAAATCCGCACTGCGCAAGAATTTCGTTTATCCACGACTACCCTCCTCTAGCAAGCGAAAATGCATCATTCCATCTACGCTCAAAACTCTTCCGATCGCAAAGACTCTATTTTCCTAGGGATGTCTCTGGACTGGCTCGAACGATGAGGTCCGCAACTTTTCTAGCAAATCGGCCGTCGCTGCTTGGCCCGAGAAGAGAAGAATTTTGCAGGTAGGTAACCTGACCCGGGTGATAATCGCAGCTTCGATTCCAGTCATCCCAGTCATATCGACATCGGTGAGCAGTAAGTCTGGCTGAACTGTGTCCAACGCTTCAATCGCCTCCTGTCCGCTAAATAGCGCATGGGCCTCAAATCCTGCATAGGTCAGAATCACTGCCAAGGTGCTGGCGATTATCTTTTCGTCATCCACGACAAGAACGACGGGTCGTCCCGAAGGGGCAGCTGCGGGGGTCGGCCATATGGCGAGTCTACGGCTGACTCACATGGCAGGTGGTTGACGGTAGAGTTCTTGCTATACAATCCGATGCCATCGGGGCGGGAAGGGCGCAGTCTGCGAATGCCCTCCGCCGTGGAGGGACTTGTGTCAGCTCCCGACATAGTCTGGAAAGACGGCAAGTTTGGCCAAACATCGCGGCGCGACGCCTGGTGGCTTTCTCCGACGGCAGTCCTCTTGGGTTTCGGCGCGTTTCTCGTCTATGCCAACTGGGCGGCGTTTCAGAACAGCCATTACACCTATGGTCCGTATATCTCACCGTTTTATTCACCCGAGCTTTTCGGCAGCTCGCCACACGCCTTGTTTGGCCCGAAACCGAGTTGGTATCCGAACTTTCTGCCCTTTTCTCCGGCGCTGTTCATTCTCTGGATTCCAGGCCTGTTCCGTGTGACCTGCTACTACTACCGCGGCGCGTATTACAAATCGTTCTGGGCCGATCCTCCGGCATGTGCGGTGAGTGAGCCCCGGAAAAGTTATTTGGGGGAAAGAACCTTTCCGCTCATTATGCAGAATTTTCATCGCTACTTTCTGAGGCTCTCGTACATTGTCTGGGGCTTTCTGGTCTACGACGCGTTGAGGTCTTTCTTTTTTCCTGACGGATTTGGGATCGGGATTGGGAGCCTCGTTCTGGTCGTGAATGTCGTGCTCCTGGCCGGATACGTATTCGGGTGTCATGCATTCCGACACCTGATCGGCGGAACATTTGACCAGATCTCGGATCACCCCGTTCGGCACAAGATCTACAACTTCGTGAGCCGACTGAACGCGGGGCATAAGAAGTGGGCATGGGCGAGCCTTCTTTGGGTTGCTTTTTCCGATATTTACGTCCGTCTCTGTTCGATGGGCATCTGGCATGACTGGAGAATTCTCTAGATGCCGGAATTCCAGCGGTTCTCCTACGACGTACTCGTGATTGGAGCTGGCGGAGCAGGCCTGCGCGCCGCCATCGAAGCTGGAGCCGCGGGTGCGAAGGTGGGCGTGGTCTGCAAATCGCTACTCGGCAAAGCGCATACCGTAATGGCCGAAGGAGGCATCGCGGCAGCACTGGCCAATGTCGACGATCGCGATAACTGGCGGGTTCATTTCGCCGATACGATGCGTGGCGGTCAGTACCTCAACAACTGGCGCATGGCCGAACTCCACGCTAAAGAAGCTCCGGAATGCGTCTGCGAACTCGAGGCATGGGGCGCGCTTTTCGATCGCACGGCGGACGGCAAGATTCTTCAACGAAACTTCGGCGGACACCGATACCCCCGGCTGGCCCACGTCGGCGACCGCACCGGCCTGGAGATGATACGCACACTCCAGGACCACGGCATCCATACTGGGATGGAAGTCCACATGGAGTGCACGGTACTCAGCCTGCTGCTCGACGGAAATCGCATTGCAGGAGCTTGCGGATACGACCGCGAGAAGGGCCGCTTCCAGTTGTGGGAGGCGAAGGCAGTGGTGCTGGCCACCGGCGGAATCGGGCGTGCCTTCAAGGTGACCAGCAACAGTTGGGAATACACAGGCGACGGCCTTGCATTGGCGTATCGCGCCGGAGCCGAACTCCAGGACATGGAATTCGTTCAGTTTCACCCCACCGGCATGGTCTGGCCGATCAGCGTGAGCGGCATTCTCGTAACCGAAGGTGTCCGCGGCGAAGGCGGCGTCTTGCGCAACAGCGAAGGCCGCCGATTCATGTTCGACGACATCCCTGACCTGTATAAGGAGCAGACTGCGGACTCTGAAGAAGAAGGCTGGCGGTATACGCAAGGCGATAAGAATGCGCGCCGTCCGCCTGAACTGCTCACCAGGGATCATGTTGCGCGGTGCATCAATCGCGAAGTCAAGGCAGGCCGGGGCTCGCCGCACGGCGGTGTCTTCCTCGATATTTCCTGGATCAAGGAGCGCATGCCGAAATCAGAGGAGCATATCAAACGCAAGCTCCCCAGCATGTATCACCAATTCAAGCAGCTTGCCGATCTTGACATCACGAAAGAGCCGATGGAAGTCGGTCCAACGACTCACTACATGATGGGCGGAATTCGCGTCGATGGCGATTCGCAGATGTCCAATGTGCCCGGGCTTTTCGCCGCGGGGGAGGCGGCAGCAGGATTGCATGGCGCGAATCGGCTGGGCGGGAATTCCCTGTCTGATCTCGTCGTATTCGGAAGGCGCGCGGGGCGCTTTGCCGCAGAATTCGCCAATGCCAACGGCCCAGTAACGATCGACGAGGCGGAGCTTCAGACCACCGCAACAGCGGCCCTCGCTCCCTTTGACCGTGGCCCTGCCGGCGAGAACCCATATCAGATTCAATACGATCTGCAGGAAACCATGCAGGACCTCGTCGGGATCGTGCGAGTCGAGAGTGAAATGCAACAGGCGCTCGACGCGATCGGGCAATTACGCGCGCGAGCAGAGCGAACAGGCATAGCAGGCAATCGCGAGTACAACAACGGCTGGCACACGACGATCGATATCGGAAACATGATGATCGTGTCTGAAGCAATTACCCGTGCTGCGCTGCTGCGAAAAGAAAGCCGCGGCGCGCAGTTCCGCGAAGACTTCCCCAACAAGGACTCGGAGTGGGGAAAGTACAACATCGTCATCAGTCGCAGCGCAGACGGTGAGATGCAAGTCGAGAAGCGCGCACTTACGCCGATGCCGGATGAGTTGAAGAAAGTGATTGAAGAGATGAAGTAGCGGGAGACGAAAGAGATGGCCACACCAGCGACATTTCGCATCTGGCGCGGAGACCCCGCGGGCGGCGCATTCCAGGATTACACAACACCCGTGGAGGAGGGCATGGTTGTTCTGGACGCGGTGCACCGCATCCAGGCGCAGCAAGCACCCGACCTGGCGGTGAGATGGAACTGCAAGGCCGGCAAGTGTGGATCGTGCTCTGCCGAAATCAACGGCATGCCCAGGCTCATGTGCATGACCCGGCTAAGTGCCATCGACCTGAATATGCCGGTCATCGTGGAGCCAATGCATGCGTTTCCGGTCATACGCGATCTGGTCACGGATGTTTCGTGGAATTTCCAGGCCAAGAAGACGATCAAGCAATTCAAGCCCCGCCCACCCGACGCGGCCGATGGAACATGGCGCATCCAGCAGGCCGACGTCGAGCGCGTGCAGGAGTTTCGCAAGTGCATCGAGTGTTTTCTCTGCCAGGACGTGTGCCACGTTCTGCGGGAACACCACAAGCACGACGAATTTATCGGTCCGCGTCTGCTCGTCTATGCTGCCGCACTCGAAATGCATCCGCTTGACACCGAAGACCGGGTCAGCGATTTGAGGCACAAGCACAACATCGGTTACTGCAACATCACGACTTGTTGCCGGCAGGTCTGCCCCGAGTCGATCACGATTACAGAGAACGCGATAATCCCGCTCAAAGAGCGCGTGGTGGACCGTTACTTCGATCCCCTGAAGCGGCTGTTCCGCATCCTCTAACTGAAACTCATTTCTCCCAATACCGGTGAGATTTGCTATCTCGGCCGAGCGTCCTGGACATCGAAGGGAACCAATTCCTGTTCCAATTCTCCCCATTCATAGGCTGGATTTTGAAGCAGCCGCACGCAGCGATTCCAGCGAAGGATGGCATCGTCGTTCCCTGCCGGGCGGATTTTCTCAGCCTCCGCAAAATGGTGCAGAGCATGGTCGAAAAGCGCTACCAGTGAGCGAGGTAACTGCCCAGCGTTGAGCTGGGCTTTTGCGCGTCGCTCGTGCAGAATCCCAGTGTAGTAGAGGCGCTCGTACGGATCCTTCAGTTGCCGGAAGATCTCTTCGGTTTCCCGGTAACGATCAGACCCGTCGCCGGTGAACTGATCTGTAAGGGCGAGACCAAGTAAACGCAATGCGAGCTGATGCTGCGGTTCGATGGCCAGGATATCGCGACAGATCGACTCTGCCTCTTCCGGTTCGTTGAGCGAGCGATAGAGTTCAGCCTTCGAGATGGCCTCAGCAATCCCAGCTGTCGAAATGCGCTTAACCTTATATTCCATGGCTCTTTCCTCCATGTTCAATTTCCCGTCCGCAATTCCACCAACGGCCAGAATTGGAAGTCAGCTGCGCTCGATCCAACCCGCGCGTCAAACGCAACGTTGCGCCTGCCTTCTTGACCACGACATTATGCTTCTTTCCCTAAGCGTAGTCCAGACTTGACCAGAAACTTCGTCGGCAGGCCTGCAGCTACATGTCTCAGGGATCAGTCCTGGCAAACTCGCGTAGCGTCACTAACCTCTCGAGATAACGAGAATACGTCCTCTCAAGACTGCCCAGGGCTCTCGGCGCAGGTTAAGTCATCTCACCGCTTTTCAACATCGATCATATTGTCGTCTGGAATTCGATCGATGAGCTTGTTATAAGGATCAATTCCCGCCCGCGTAGGCATCCGGTCGACGACAATCTCGAAGGTCTGCTTCGCCTGCGTAATCCTCTCCTTCTTCAAATAGAGCGGCTTTTCCTCATCCTTCTTGCCAACGAAGACTCCAATGTCGATAAAGTCGTTCAACCTCATTGGCTCCTCGGCGCCATTTCCGTCGGCCTTCATCTTGCGCGCTTGAACTGTAAGTGTCACTTTGTATTTCTTATCAGGCATCTGCGTCACAGTAGCGCTCAACGCTTGGTTGTCATAGAGAACGATCGACTCAAACGCATCCGTGATGTAGTACTGCAGGTCAGCCGGAGTCTGCGCCCGCAAAGCATCTACGAACTGCCGCGTGTCCGGGTATGGTCCGCTCTGCGAGTCATTCGCATTCGCGTAGCGATATCGCATCAGAAAGTTGTGCAGCGCAAGATCGACCTTATCCTCGCCAATGTAGTCCGCGAGCGTGTACATCACCTGCCCGCCCTTCTGGTACCACACGTAAGGCTCGTTCTGCACCAGAACAAGAGGCCGTTCTTTGCGAATCTCTCCCGCTCGCCCGCGAAGGTATTGGTCCAGCTCATGCTTCAAAAAGCGATGCATATTGTCCGCACCATACTTTTCCTGCATCACCATCAGCGCGGAGTACTCCGCCAGCGTCTCCGACATCATGTTCGAGCCCTCAACGCGAGCGCCAATCAGCTGATGCCCCCACCACTGATGTCCCAACTCATGCGCCGTGACGAAATAAGTAAAGTCAATGTCAGTTGGCTTCTCGACGCGGCCAATAAAACCTATGCCCTCAGAGAACGGAACCGTGTTTGGAAAAGACTGCGCGAACGTACGATAACGCGGAAACTCCAGGATGCGATATTGCTTGAACTGAAACGGACTGTAGTTCTTTTCGTAGTAGGCAAGGCCTGCCTTCGAGGCGGCGATCATATCGTCCACATCGTACGCATGAGCAGGGATGTGGTAGACCTCAATCGCAATCGGATTCTCGACCCCTTGGTACACCTCGCGTTTCACGTCATAGCGGGCCGAGATGAAGGCAAAGAAATCCAGCGTCTTCACATCCCCCATATCGTAGGTGAAGTAGTGCCGTCCCTTGTCATGCCATTCGCGCGTCAGATAGCCCGGGGAAATGGCGATCTGCGGCTTCCCCTCCGAGTCGACATCGGATGTGCTGACGGTCGTGTGGTACGTAATCCAGTCCGAGGTCGCTGTAAACAGATTGGTCACCGTTCCGGCAGGGTCGCCTCGTCGCGGCAACAGCTCCTGTTCCGGTAGCTTCTCTTCATGGCGCCGCCGCGGATCATCAATCTCAACGCCGTTGTCATATCCGATCGTCGGAAAGTAATTCGAATCGAAGAAGGTGCCGGAGTAGGCAAATTCAGGCCGTTCGTTGCCATCCCTGAATCCGCGACTCGTATACCCCAAATCAAAAGTCACATCAATCTTTTCACCGGGGGCCAGCGGGGTTTCCAGCTCATAGATGTCATACAGGTCGCGAGGACTGGCGGAGACAAGATGAAATGGCCGGTCAAAATGAACCTTCGAGACGGATTGCCTTTGGTTGGTGATGTGGATCTGACTGATCGGTTCCGATGTCTTGTTCTGCAGCACGTAGTGGCCGTTGCCGTCGAACGAACGCCGCTCAGGATAGATATTGATGTTGCAATCGACAGCAATCACCTTCGCCTGCGCAAGGTTCTCGTACTTCTTGAAATTGCGCTCATAGTCAGCCTGAATATGCCGCCGATCCTTAGCAGTAAGGTATTCGTTCAGAATATGAGCGTTGTAGTAATACCAGACCCCGCTGCCAATCGCGACAAGTAACAACAGCGAAGCAGCCGGAACCAACCGTGGTGCCCGTCGCTTCGCAAGAAGCAATCGCGCGGACCAGGCATCGTCAGAGCCACGCCGCGCCAAAGCAATCGAAACAACCGCCAGAACACCCGCAATCGCGAGCCAGTAAAGATTCGCCCAGAAGAGCGCCGGCGCAAAGTGCCCATAGCCATTCATGTCGGAGTAGGTGTACGGCGGCGTGCTCCCGACCAGGTAAAGCGTGTTCTCCCAGCCGAAGTTGTAGAGGATTGGCGATAGAACAAAGATACCGATGATGATTCCGTGGCCGATGAACTTGTTCGAAACCACTGTCTGCACAAAGAGCGCCAGCAGTACAAAGACAAGGACCTGTGGAAACGTAACCAGGTAGAGTTCCTTCGCGTACTGCAGCAATTCGTAGTGGTAATAGCCGGCGATGGTCTGCATCAAAATGCCGCAGAGAGCGGTCACCGTGAGCAAAACGAACTCGACAAAGCAGAGTGCAAACAGCTTCGAGAGCCAATCAGTCGTCTCGCCAATCGGCAATGCGTCATGAATCCCGGAGAACTGAGTATCCCGTTCACGCCAGATCAGCTCAGCCGCATAGAGCGTCGCAACAATATAGAAGAAGAGTGCCGCTCCGCCCTCGACGGACTGAAGCATGAGATAGGTGACCGGCCAAACGTTGCGATCGGCCACGCGCCCAGCGAAATGTCCATTGTTGATGGCGATTCCAGCCATCAGAATCAGGATCCCCCAGAACGGAACCTCACGCAAAATATTGGACACCCGTAGACGCGTCAGCGAGATCAGTTGCGTAAACGTAGTCGAAGGCCCAAAGACCTGATGAATAACCGGCAGCCGAGCAGCCACGAGACTACGCGGCGCCTTCACCTCCGACAGCTCCTGCTGACGCGCCAGCGCCGCGCGTTTGCTGCTTGAAACTGCTGTCAGTGCCTCAACCGACATCGGGAACAATTTCCAGACTGTAAGCAGCGCAAGCACCCCGACGGAGCCCCAAAGCAGCCGATTGTAGAGAAAAACTCCGGAGGCCGCATGAGCCGACCAGGAAAAGAGCTGCGAGTTGCGCTCCACCACCGTCCAGTAGCGGGTAATGGCGTCGTTGTAAAGAAACCCAACGGGATCGAGGATGCCCGACCAGAAGTGCTCCAGCGAGCGCGATGCGCTGAATGCATTAATGCCAATCAAATACAGCATGAAGATCGCCGCGCCCTGCAGATACACGATGAAGATCTTTCGCGACAGAGCAGCCACAAGAAAAAAGAGGGACCCGAGAAAGAAAATCTGGAAGACAACGATGGAAAAGAATGGCTGCAGATACCACGAAAGATGATTCGCTCCGATGCGCGAGTGATCGGCCCATGGAGCGAACGTTCCGAAGAATTCCCCAAACAACAGTCCGGAAAAGGCAAACACGGTCGTAACAAAAGAGCCCGCCCACCGACCTCCAAGATACGCAAACTTCGACACCGGTTTGGTGAACAGAATCTGAATCGTATCGCGCTGAAAGTCACGCAAAATCGACGTGCCGAAGATGGCAGCGATCACGATAACGCCAAAAAAACTGATGCCGATATCGTTGTAGATATTCGCATATGGCCCGTTCAACAGAATCTTGCCGTTCGTATTGCCGATCGGCCCAAAGCTCTCGCTCGCAACGCAAAGAAAATTAAACGTGAACCAAATCAGAAAGTAGATATAGGTAGAAAGGCTCTTGAAACGATACTTAAGTTCGAAGGTGAAAAACTCCCAGAACATGGCCATTTCATCGTCTCCTGTGCTGGGTTAGTTTTTGGCCTGGCTGGCCAGGTTGAGGAAGTAGACATCTTCAAGCCCCGACTCCACCTGACGAAAACCTTCGCCCGGATCGGATTCGGAGTAAACGCGGACCTCGTGCAGGCCGCCGATCAGATGGGTCGAGACGACATTGAAGCTACTTTCAAGTTCACGAAGTTCATCGTCCGTCGCAGCAACCTTCGACCAGATCTTGCCGCGCAGCGACTCCAGCGCCTCATTCGGTGCGCCTTCCAGAAGCAGCTCGCCATTCGAAATAATCGCCATCCGCGGGCACAGTTCGCGCACATCATCAACGATGTGCGTAGAAAGAATTACCGTCACATTGCTCCCGATCGAACTCAACAAGTTCAGAAAGCGATTGCGCTCCGCCGGATCGAGACCGGCCGTTGGCTCATCGACGATGATCAGCTTCGGATTAGCCAGCAGCGCCTGCGCAATGCCGAACCTCTGCTTCATTCCTCCCGAATAAGTACTCAGCGCCTTCTTGCGCGAGTTCCACAGATTCGTCTGTTGCAAAAGCGCCTCCACCATCTGCGTCCGCTCCGTCTTGTTCGTAATGCCCTTTAAGATGGCGAGGTGATGCAGCATATCCAGCGCGCTCAGCTTCGGATAAACGCCGAACTCCTGCGGCAGATATCCCAGGACTTTGCGAACAGCCTCTTTCTCCTTAAGAACATTCATGTCATCGAGCCAAACCTCACCCGAATCCGGATCCTGCAGTGTGGCAACCGTGCGCATCAGCGTGCTCTTGCCCGCGCCATTCGGCCCCAGCAGGCCGAACATGTTGTTGCCGATGGTTAGTGTCAGATCTTTGAGTGCTCTAACGCCATTTGGGTAAGTTTTGGACAGACCTGTAATCTTGAGTGCCAAGGAATGTGCCCTCCGGAGAGATCAATGCCATGCTTTTTCGCAGTAGCGGCAATTTACCACATCCCGCCGAAGGCCGGTCATCTTCTGATGAAGCACAAGAGATCAAAGGCTGGCAGCCTGGCGTGGTTGTGAGATTGCCCAGTCAGATACGCAGTCGGAATGAATTTAGTTCAGAGCCAAGCCGCGAAGCTCAATCGAACCTGGCCCACGCGCTGGAGTCTCCACTTGCCAACTCGCGCAGCACTCGCCGCTCGCCTGTCGGCCGTTTTCTCTGCGCGTCCGTTAGCTCGCCCCAGCAAACCTGGTTGCGGCCTCTCGACTTGGCCTCGTAGAGTGCCCTGTCCGCAGACTCCAGAAGATCCTCCTGGCAGTTGGAATCGCTTGGCCAGCATGTCGCCACCCCGCAACTCACCGTAGACAGGCGCGGATGGCTCCCCGGTTCAGGCAAAGCAGGCGATCCAGCAACTTCAACCAGTTTGCGGATGCGTTCGGCAACGATCACCGCACCTTCACGCGGCGTGCCCGGCAACAGCACAACAAACTCTTCCCCGCCAAATCGCGCGGCAAAGTCGTCCTTGCATCGCAGGCTCTGCAGCAACAGCGACGCCACACGAACCAGCACACGGTCCCCATAGAGGTGTCCGCGACTATCGTTCGTGGCTTTGAAGTGATCGATGTCGATCACAATAGCGGAGAGGCAGCTCTCCGCCTTGGCTGCCTCACTCCACAACTTCGCAAACTGCAAGTCATAAGCATGTCGGTTGGCCAAGCCGGTAAGGCTGTCGATGCACGATATCTTCTGCAACTCGTCATTCAGGAAAGAGAGCTCTCTGCTCTGGATCTCGCTGCGCAGCCGCATCAGATAACCCAGGCGCTCCTCGCGGCCAACACTATAGTTGGCAATCACCGTCATCAAGGTGGCGCAGACAGCCAACGTAAGTCCCAACAGCTTTTCCGAAGTATTCAGGAAGTGATCGTAGTGTAGAAACAGCAGATCGCTCGCCATCAGCGTCACAGAGGCGCCCAACGCATACGTGAACTGCAGCCGCATCACAACATTGACGAAGATGACGGTAACAATCAGCCCAACCTGTGCGTAAGCCGACGAAGTCGCATTGGTGTTGCTTTCAAGATAGAGATGAGTCACACCGATCAGGCAACTCACCACTGCAATTCCCGCTTCGCGATAGATCTTGTTCGGACTCCACCGCATGCTGACGTTGATCAGCAAAGCGATCGGCGTAACCAGGCACAGCCGAACCTGTAGTGGAAACCACGAAACACCCCCGCGAATGTAATAGTCCGCGATGACGTAGATATTAAACAGGGCAATTGCGATCAGGCCTTCAATCCACAGCCGGGCGGCGCGTTGAACAGCGGTCGACTGTTCAAAGCCGCTCTCCAGAGATTCCGGAAGCGTCAGTCGTTGAAAGCCTCGTCGCGACAGCCGCGCTATCTCCTCGATCGCGAGTTCATGGATTGAAGTACCCGGCATTCTAAATCCGTCTCTTTCAACTAGGAGCCCGTCCGGTCTCAATAGGCGGTCGGCTCTTTTTCCTGTTCAGATGCAGGAAGTGCAGTCGTCGCCAGGGACCACGCAGACCCATGTTACTAAAGGGCCAGCCCAATACACTCCCCAATTCCAGTCCAGCTATAGTACTTTCGTGTCACTTCCGAGTCGAGGTCTTCGGATGCCAAACAACTCCCAGGCATTCTTGTAATTGTATCGGCCGAAACCACCTTCCGGAATAGACCCGAACAAAATCGCCAAGTCGCGAGAACGAACTCAGTCCACGAGAAAGTTATCGATCAGCCGCGTGTTCCCAACGTAAGCCGCCACCGCGACCAGCGCGCCCGGTTCCGCCGTTGCCACGGGCAGCAACGTATTCGCATCGACGATGGCCAGATAATCCACCCGCACTCCAGCCGTGGCGTTGAGTACCTCCAACCCACTCTGCATCACAGATTTGCTGTCGCGCTCCCCATCGGCGATTTTTTCCTGTATCCGCAACAAGCACCGGTGCAAAGCCAGTGCCTGCACCCTCTCCGTCGCGCCAAGATATTTATTCCTGCTGCTAAGCGCCAGACCGTCCGCATCCCGCACGATCGCGCAGCCCACCAGCTCCACATCGAAGTTCAGATCCCGCACCATCTGCCGCAGCACCGCAAGTTGCGCCGCATCCTTCTGCCCAAAGTACGCCTTGTTCGGGCCCACCACATGGAACAGCTTCGCCACAACCGTCGCCACACCGGTAAAGTGTCCCGGCCGCGAAGCTCCGTCCAACCGGTCGCCGACTCCCGCCACGGTTACCTTTGTTACGGCGCCCTCCGGATACATCTCAGCCGCGTCAGGAGCGAACAACACCTCAACTCCCTCAGCTTTGAGAGATCTGCAATCTTCCTCGAACGTCCGTGGATACCGCGCGAAATCTTCACCCGGACCAAACTGCAGCGGATTCACAAAAATCGACGCCGCCACCGCATCGCATTCGCCCCGCGCCTGCCGCACAAGAGACAAGTGCCCTTCATGCAGAGCGCCCATCGTCGGCACAAAGCCAAGCACACGACCCGCCGCCCGAATCTCCCGGCAGACGCGCTGCATCTCCACAATGCTCGTTACAATTTGCATGACCGAAAACTCACCGCACCCCCGCGGGAACCGCCATCAACTCGCGCATCTCCTGCGAAAGGTGGTAGCTCTCCGCATCCGACGGAAACGTTCGTGCTTCAACATCGCGTTTGTACTCTTCTAGAGCCCCGCGCATCACGCTCCCCACATCGGCATACCGCCTGACAAATTTGGCCGGGGGCGAGAACGTCATCGTCATCATGTCGTGCAAAACCAGAATCTGCCCGTCGCAGTCCGGTCCCGCTCCAATTCCAATCGTAGGAATCTGCAGCTCCTCGGTCACAATCCTGGCAAGCTCGCGCGGCACTCCCTCCAGCACCAAGGCAAAACATCCCGCCTCTTCCAGCGCCATCGCATCCGTGCGCAGCTCGTCGATCGCCTCCATCGTCTTGCCCTGCACCTTGTATCCACCCATGCGATGGACGCTCTGCGGAGTCAGCCCGACATGCCCCATCACCGGAATCTCTGCATCGACAATCCGTCGCACCAGGTCCTTCCGTTCGCGGCCGCCTTCCAGCTTCACCGCCTCTGCGCCCGCCTCCTTCACAAAACGGACGGCATTCGCGACGCCTTGGCTATCGTCAGTCTGGTAGCTTCCAAAAGGCATATCGGCCACCAGCAAAGCCCGCCGCACAGCTCGCCGGACGCCGCGCGTATACACCAGCATCTCGTCCATCGTGACGGCCAGCGTATTCTCGTGGCCCTGCATCACCATCGCGAGCGAATCGCCCACCAGCACGACATCCAGCCCAGCCTCATCCACCAGCCGGGCACTCGCGTAGTCATACGCCGTCACGGCAGAAATAGGCTGCCGCAACAACTTCTTTTCCAATAAAGAGGGGACAGTTACTTTGGCGGGAAGAGCACCGTCACGCCCAACACGCGCGGCACCTCGTTCCAGTGAGAACGTAGTCAAACTCATCCTAATCTCCAGTGCAGTTCCACCGCGTGTCAGTCAACCAAGACCGACTTTGGCCGGATACCACCTGTCCCAGTAACCTCCTGGGCCAATTAAAGGTTACGCGTCTCAAGACCACATAGCAAGAGACGCTAACGCGCGCGTCCGCGAGCATTGGGTGCAGGAGGCGGGTAAGCAGGCTTCGGCTTCAAAGCCGGAGGCGTCTTCGGCTCCACTTCGATCGGCCGATGCTCCGCAACCATCTCAGCAATCGCATACTTAAGAGGCTCAATCCCCTCTCCCGTCACTGCCGAGATCACAAAAAATGGCAGCTTACGACGCTTCGCCATCGCCTTCAGCTTCTTCAACTTCTCCGGATTCGCCACATCCGCCTTCGCAGCAACCAGGATCGTTGGTTTCGCGGCCAGCGCCGGATCAAAGCTCTTCAGCTCTTCCGTAATCACCTTAAAATCAGCAACGGGATCGGGCCGGTCACTCGCATCCGACACATCCACCAGATGCACTATCACGCTCGTCCGCTCAATGTGTTTCAGAAACTGAATCCCGAGCCCATGTCCAAGATGTGCGCCCTCAATCAACCCCGGAAGGTCGGCAACCGTAAACGACTCCGTATGCGGGTAGTCGCCAACCTGCACAACACCAAGGTTTGGCTCAAGCGTCGTGAACGCATAGTTTGCAATCTTCGGTTTCGCCGCCGAGAGCCGCGAGATCAGCGTCGACTTCCCCACATTGGGGTATCCAACCAACCCGGCATCAGCCAACAGCCTTAGCTCCAGCCGGTAGTGTCGCTCTTCCCCCGCCCGTCCCAACTCATGTTCTCGCGGAGCCTGGTGTGTGCTCGTCGCAAAGTGCTGATTACCGCGACCTCCCCGTCCGCCCCTCGCAATGACGATGGTCTCGTTCGGCCGTGCAAAGTCATGAATCAACTCGCCCGTCTGGTCGTCGTACAGCAACGTGCCTACCGGAACCTTGAGAGTACTTGGCTCGCCGGCCTGTCCCGAACAGTTCGACCCAAGCCCATGCCCGCCGCGCTGCGCCTTGTACTCCGGGTTGAAGCGAAAGTGGACCAAAGTGTTGTGGCTCAACGACGACGACATCAGGATGTCTCCGCCATGCCCGCCGTCGCCACCCGACGGGCCTCCCTTGGGCACAAACTTCTCCCGCCGGAAGGCCATGCAACCGTCGCCACCGTCACCGGCCTTGATCCGAATTCGTGCTTCGTCAATGAACATTTTTCAATATCTAGTGTACAAGGATGTGCGCTAGACTGTTTCCACTCGTACAACCCCGAAAGCGCATGGACCCTAGGCAATCACGAGGGCTGCGACGCGGTGATTTTCGGGGTTGGCTCGATACGATTGATCTGGAAGTGTAACCGCCGTTTAACCGTTTGTTAATCGCGGTATGCCATCCTTGCCTCAAGCCCAAAAAAGCCCAGAAACCAGGACGCTGATTGACACGCGCCCGGGGCTGCATACGAATTCTTTAGGAGCCTGACGATGAATAAGATAATGACGCGATTGGTTTTAGCCGCAGTTTGCCTGGTCGCGAATCCTCTACTGGCGCAATCGACAACCCAGGGTGCAATTGACGGCACAATCTTCGATTCGACCGATGCTGTCGTATCCAAAGCAGCAGTGACAATTCATAACAATGCCACGAACGCAGAGATTCACCTCGCTGCTGACGAGAGTGGCTACTTCAAGGCGCCCCTGGTCGAGCCCGGAACCTATACCGTGACGATCATCGCCAATGGCTTCAGGGACTATCGCGCAAACAGCGTCATTGTGCAGGTCAGCCAGATCACCACGTTGATTCCGCACCTTGCCACCGGCTCAGCCAGTCAGGTCGTCGAGGTTACCGCGAACTCCCCAGTCCTGAACTTCGACTCGCCCGACTTCTCTTCCAACCTTAATCTGTCAGCCCTCAACAACATCCCCATCAACAACCGTCGCTGGTCCTCGCTCGCCATGACCACCCCCGGCGTCGTTTCGGACGCCAACGGATACGGCCTCGTCGCAGTCCGCGGTATCAGTCCGCTTCTCAACAACGTCGTCATCGACGGCGCCGACGACAATCAGGCCTTCTTCTCCGAAGAGCGTGGACGTACCCGAGAGGCCTACTCCACCGCTGGCAGCTCCGTGCGCGAGTTTGCCGTCAACACTGGCGTTTACTCGGCCCAGTACGGACGCGCTGCAGGCGGCGTCATCAACTCGGTCACCAAGAGCGGTGGCAACAGCTTCCACGGCGACGCCTACTTCTACGACCGCGAGAGCAACTGGAACGCTTACAACAACTACGCCAAGATCACCACGCCGGTCTTCACCTCGGGAAATCCCCTGCCCCACCAGCTACACCACAACCCACCTCAAGCCCAAGGACCTTCGCAAAATCTACGGCTTCTCCGTCGGCGGTCCAATCATCAAGGACAAGCTTTTCTTCTTCTACACCTACGACCAGCACTCGCACATCTTCCCCGGCACCGCCATCCCGGCCACTGCCAGCACCTTCTTCACCATGCCCGATACGGCAGTTCCCACGAACGCCACATGCAATCTGACGACGGGCTATCTCACCGGTAACGCCACCTCCAATCCCAACTACACCCTCGACGCCGAGACCTGCACGCTCGCAGCGCGCCAGGGCACCAGCTATGCAACCGCCGCCACCAACTACGTCAACGGCGTACTCAATCTCAACACTGATCTCGGTAATGTGCCACGCACTGGCTACCAGGAGATCAACACCCCCAAGCTCGACTGGCAGGTCAACCAGAAGAACCACGTCAGCGTGCTCTACCACCGCCTGCGCTGGGACTCGCCCGGCGGCGTTCAGACCTCGCCCACCAATACCTATTCGGTCGACGCCTGGGGCAACGACTTCGTCAAGCTCGACTACGGCGTGGCCAAGCTCTCCACCCTCCTCAACACGCATTTGAGCAACGAACTGCTCTATCAGTACAGCCGCGAACTCGACTACGAGACTCAGCAGCCCTATAGCGCCTACACCAAGGCCAACCTCATCGGCAACGGCGGCAACGTACCCTACATCAACGTCAATACCTCAGTCGCGTTCAACCTCGGTTCGCCCTACTACTCCTACCGCCTCGCCTATCCCGACGAGCGCAAGTGGCAGATCGGCGACATCCTCTACTACACCCACGGTAATCACAGCTTCAAGTTCGGGGTCGACACGGTCCATAACAACGACCTCATGAACAATACCTACGAGAGCAATGGCGACTTCTCGTACAACTACATCAGCAACTACCTCAACGATCTCCTCAACAAGACGAACAACCACGCCAACACCTGTAACAGCAGCGCTCTCGACGCCGCAACAGCCACTACCTCGGCCGTTGGAACCTTTCCCTGTTACGCAAACTTCTTCCAGGGCTTCGGCAGCCCGCTCTTCGCCATCTCCACCATGGACTATGGCTTCTTCGCCCAGGACAACTGGAAGATCCGCCCGCGTCTCTCGATCGAGCTCGGCGTTCGCTACGACTACCAGTCCTATCCTTCGCCGCTCTCCAACCTCACATCACCCGTTGGCACCTTCGTCCCCTATACCCAGATCACCAACCATCCTTCCGATAAGAACAACATCGGTCCGCGCATCGGCTTCGCGTGGGATGCTTACGGCGGCGGTAAGACCGTTGTCCGCGGCGGATACGGCATGTACTACGGCCGCATCACCAACGGCAACATTGAGAACGTTCTCCTCAACACCGGCAGCCCCAACGGTCAGTACACCACCACCTTCAAGGCCAACACCGCTGGTGCGCCCCAGTTTGCCAACATCTTTACCGGCACCGGAGCTGCATCATCCACGCCCAACTCATACTTCTTCGCCCCCAACCTGCAGAATCCCATGGTCCACGAGTTCGACCTTCAGATCCAGCAGGAGATTGGCCGCGGAACCGTCTTCCAGGTCAGCTACCTCGGCTCACTCGGCCGCGAGCTGCCCAACTTCCTCAACCTCAACCTGAACCCCACGACGGTCAACACCAACATCACCGTCTCCGACCCGACAGGCAAAGGACCACTGCCGGCAGGCTCCGTCTTCTCTGTTCCCACTTACACCAGCTACGGCAACACGAACCTGTTCGGAACTGCGGCATCACACTTCCAGTCCATCACTGAGTTCACCAGCAACATCAACTCCAGCTACAACGCACTTGTCATGGAGGTTCAGAACAACAACCTCAAGCTCATCCACTGGGACGCCAACTACACCTGGGCGCACGCGCTCGACTACGCGCAGAACGCCAATACACAGGGCACGGCGACTCAACTGGTACGACCCGTACGGCAATGCTCACGTCAACTACGGAAACTCAAACTACAACATCGGCAACCGGTTCGTCGCCTGGGCGATCGTAAACATTCCTAACTCAAGCGCCGGCAACTTCACTCGCTACATCACCAACGATTGGAGCCTCTCTAACTCCTTCCAGATGGGCAATGGCCTGCCGTACTCGCTCACCGTGAGCGGCTTCGCCGGCAACGCCATCCTCAGTGACTGGAACGGTGCCTCCGGTGCAACCTTCATTCCTCAAATCGGGCGCAACACCTACACTTACCCGCGCCGTATCGTCGACGATATCCGCGTGCAAAAGCAGATTCCGATCACCGAGGGCGTGAATCTCCAACTCTTAGCCAACTTCTTCAACATGGCAAACCACCAGAACATCGACAGCATCAGCAGCCTTGGCTACAAGCTGACCTCCGCCTCAGGCGCAGGCACGGCAACCTTCCAGGGCGGCCAGGCTGGCACAACAGCCTTCCAGACGGTCCAGAACTCGAACAACAGCGGCTTCCTCTTTACGCCACGTCAGATCGAAATCGCGGCCCGTCTCAACTTCTAACCTTTCATCAGGCTTTCTAAGGGGCGGTGGCTTCGGCCGCCGCCCTCCTTTCGTTAACAAGCTTCCCGACGCCAATCCCGTATCATCTTCGGTATCGTCTCCAGTGGGTAGCAGAGAGGTTCGCCCGAGCAGTCAGATGCAATCGGCCTGTAGTCTCGATCTTCCCGCGGTTGTCTTGTAGAGCAGTTCACTTCATCGGGGAGAACGCATGTCGTTCCGTTGCAACCGCGTCCGCAGTAACAGCGTAAAGACAAGCGCGGCCGTCATCCAGCTCCTTCGCACATCCCTGCTGTGGTGCTGCGCCGCTGCGACCATCCCCACCTCCGCGCGAGCACAGACCGCCGTGACCGGAGCCATCTCAGGCTTCGTCGTCGACACCAGCGGAGCTGCCCTCTCCGGCGCCGCAGTCGAAGTCCGCAACGCCGCCGACGGCACCACCCGCCGAGCCACCACCCAAACCAGGGGAGAGTTCCTCGTCCCCAACCTCCCCGCAGGAGACTACACCGTCGCCGTCGACTATGCCCTCTTCGCCCGTCTCACCCTCGCGCCTGTCGTAGTCGAAGTCGGCGCTACCACCACCGTCGAGGCCCGACTCCGCCTCGGAACCGTCTCCACCACCGTCAACGTAGTTGCTGAGCCTGCAGTCGCCATCAACGTAGGCGAAACCTCCTCTGCCACAACTAGCGTCATCACCTCCAACGAGATCAACCTCCTCCCCGCAAACGCACAACGCTGGCAATCCTTCGCTCTCCTTACCCCAACCGCCAACCCAGACTCTCAATCCGAAGACTCCGAAGCCCTCCTCAGCTTTCGCGGCCTTGCCTCCACGCAAAACAGCACCAGCATCGACGGAGCCAATGACGACCAGAGCTTCGCCTCAGTCCCTCGCGGCACCGGCATCGAGACCGGAGCCGACCTCGAAGACGCCGCTGAAACCGGCTCCTCCACCCACATCGCCATCACCAGCGCCGCAGGAGGAGGCGGCTACGGCCGCCACTCCGGCATGGCCTACACCTTCTCCAAAGAAGCCGTCCGCGAGTTCCGCGTCAGCAGCCAGAACTACTCCGCGCTCTACGGACACGCCGCCGGAGGCATCATCACCACCGTCTCTAAATCCGGCACCAACGATCTCCACGGCACCGCCTTCTATCTCGTCCGATCCAGCGCCCTCGGTGCCACCAATCCCTTCTCCATCGCCACCAGCTACAGCAACGGCGTCGTCACCACCGGCTTAGTCAAACCCAACGACCTCCGCCAGCAGTTCGGAGGCAGCGCCGGCGGTCCCATTCTCCGCGACAAACTCTTCTTCTTCTACGCTTACGACCAGCAGGCCCGCAACTTCCCCGCCATCTCCACCCCGCAGGACCCGAACTTCTTCGCCCTGACTCCAATCCAGACCGCTCTCCTCGCAAATCGTGGCGTCTCCGCTTCAAAGATCAACTCCGCCCTCAACTATCTCAACAGCCTCACCGGCACAATCCCCCGCAGCCAGAACCAAACAATCAACTTCGCCAAATTCGACTGGCAGGCAGCATCCCAACATCGCCTCAGTCTTCAATACAACCGAGCCCGCTCCAGCGCTCCTTCCGGCTCCCGCTCCGCTTCCGTCGTCGACGTTGGCCGAGCCAGCCTCGGCAGCAGCGACGCCACCCTCGACTCCCTCCTCGGACGATGGACATGGCTCATCAAACCGTCCCTCACCAACGAACTCCGCGCTCAATACGGCCGCGATCTCCAGTACGAACAAGCCCCGCAACCCCTCCCGCAGGAACCCGCAATCGGCCCCGGCGGCACAGCCCCTGAGGTCGCCATCGGCCCCGACGGATTCACCTTCGGCACCTCATCTTCACTCGGCCGCAACGCCTTCCCCGACGAAAACAAACTCGAACTAGCCGACCTCGTCACCTGGACGCATGGCCGCCATCAAATCCAAACCGGCATCGACGTCAGCTTCGTCCACGACAACATCAACGCCCTCGCCAACACCCAGGGCGCCTTCCACTACGACAGCAACACCACCGCAGGCCACGCCGGAGGCCTCGTCGACTGGATCACCGACTACACCTTCAGCGTCAACGCATACCCCAACGGCGGCTGCCCCTCCATCACCTCACCCATCCACGACTTCTGCTTCCGCTCCTTCACCCAAAGCTTCGGCCAGCAGCAATCCATCTTCAACACGCAGGAGTGGGCCGGCTTCCTACAGGACGACTGGCGCATCAACCCCAACCTCACCCTCACCGCTGGCCTACGCTACGAGTACGAGTTCCTTCCGCTCCCCCAGCAACCCAACGCCGCACTCGACGCAGCCTTCGGCACAACAGGCGCAACCAGCGTCTTCCCCGAAGACCGCAACAACTTCGGCCCCCGAATCGGCGCTTCATGGCAGCCCTTCGGCGTCGGCCGCGGCCTCATCCGCATCGGCTACGGCCTCTTCTACGGCCGTCTCCCCGGAGCCACCATTCGCAGCGCCCTCGTCGACACCGCCCTCCCCACATCCACACGCCACGTTCTAATTACACCCACGACAGTTACAAATTGTCCGCAGGTCGCCAACCAGGGCTTCGGATACGTCTGCACCTTCCTCACCACACCACCCTCCGCCGTTACAACCACCACCTCCGCCGCAGTCTTCGATCGTAGATTCCGGCTTCCGATGGTCCAGCAGGGCAGTTTCACCATCGAACGCGAAATTCCCGCCGGCATAGTAGCCAGCGCAACTTATCTCATGAACCTCGACCGCCAGCTCCCCAACTCCGTCGACATCAACATCGCCCCTGCCACCGCCACCAAGACCTTCCAGTTCCAGGGAGGCACCGGCGCAACCGGCGTCCAGGACACAGAAACCTTCGTCCTGCCCTTCTATTCCCAGCGCATCAACACCAGCTTCGGCCCTGTCACCGCCATCACCTCCAACGCCGACGCAACCTACAACGCCCTCGTCCTTGAAGCCCGCCGCCGTCTCCGCAACGGGCTCGAGTTCCGTACCAGTTGGACCTGGTCCAAAGCCATCGACTTCGGCCAGGGCGGAGCTACCCCGCGCACCAACGCCCAGCTCGACCCCTTCAACATCCGCTACGACCGCGGCCTCTCCGACCTCAACTTCCCCCACAAAATCCTCGCCAGCGCAATCTGGCAACCCACCCTCCACACAGAAACCCACTGGCTCCGCATCGCCGCCAATGGATGGACCCTCTCACCTCTCTTCATCGAATCCAGCGGCCGTCCCTACAGCCTCGACATCTTCGGTGGCACCCGCCTGACAGGCGGCCACGAGAGCATCAACGGCTCCGGCGGAGCCGTCTATCTCCCCACCGTAGGCCGCAACACCCTCCGCCTGCCCGACACCGCCCGAATCGACCTCCGCCTCATCCGCGCCATCCCCCTCACCGAAAAAATCCGCCTCCAAGCCACCGCCGAAGCCTTCAACCTCACCAACCGCGTCAATTACTCCGCCATCATGCAGCGCGCCTTCCTCGTCGGAACCGAAACCAACGGCATCACCCCACTCATCTTCCAGAACGCCGCCACAGTCGCCGCCGAAGGCCTCAACGTCCGTCCCTTCGGCACCTACACCGCCGCCGCCACAGGCCAATCCCCCGAGCGCCAAATCCAGCTAGGCCTCCGCCTCGAGTTCTAGGTGCCTCCTGTTCCGCACGCGCAAAAATAAGAGTCATCATCCTCAGCGCAACAGTCTGCCTGCCTAGCACGAGTTGAACGGGAAGAATCGCATCCGTCATTGCAGTTGCTCTTACACTTTCGCCCTAACGAAAAACTGCGTCATCTCGACCGGAGCAACAGACAGTCCCATCGTCTGTTGCGTAGTGGAGAGACCCCCGCATTTTGTCTTTGCTTTTGCCCTTACCTGTCACGGCTTCGCGCCACGCCGCAAATACTCCAAAAACTCCAGCACCTGCTCCGTCAGCGCCACTCTCTTATCCGAATAAGAATGATCCGTAGCCAGATGCACAGCAGTAGCCTTGCCACCCGCTGTCTTCAAAGCCTCCACAAACGCATCGTTCGAAGCCGCCAACCCATCATCTGAAGTAATCACCAGCACCGGACGCCCCACCAGCTTCGGTGCAAGCTTCGGCACATTCCAGGCCACCGCATTCGCCACAACCTCCTTCGCCAGGCTCTCCGGAGTACATCCCGCCAGCGGAGCCATCCCCTCATCCGCCAGGTGCGCAGCCAAACCCGCAACCGCCTGCTTCTCATACTCCGGCTTCAACCCCTGCATCTTGTCGACGCCCATATCAGCCGCCGAAATCAACCCCACAGCCTTGACCCCCGCATCGTTCGCTCCCACATACCGAGCCATAAACCCACCCATACTGTGCCCAATCAAAACGATGTACTTCGGATCAGCCCGCAGCTTCTTCGCATTCCCCGTATCGCGCAGATAAGCCACCGCCGCCTGCGTGTCCTCAATCGAATGCGCAAACGAGAAATCCCCCGGCGACCCCCACGACCCGCGATAGTCGAAATAAACCACATCCCACCCATCCCGCCGAATCGCCTGTGCCAGATCAAGATTCTTCTCATTCCCCGGAAACCCATGCAGCAGAATCACCACCGGATGCGGCCCCGCACCCTCCGCAACATAAGCCAGAGCATTCAGCATCGCACCATGGCTGGGAATCTGAAACGTCTCCATCGCCGCCGGATAAGCCTTATCCGCCGGAGGATCCGTCGTCAAAGCCGCAGGAACTTGTTGCCCATAAACAGGGAGTGACAGCGAGGCGCACGCGAGCGCGAACGAAAGAACGAAACGAGATAAGCGCATGGGCTAATTGTTCTTGGTGCATCGCGAATTGTAAAGACTCAATCCCCGCGAAACAGACGAACGCCTAAAATAGAGAAGTGAGCTTCACCGAACAATTCGACGTAGTCGTCGTAGGCGCCGGCCATGCAGGTTGCGAAGCCGCGATGGCCTCCGCGCGCATGGGCCTCCGCACCGCCATCTTCACCCTCAACCTCGACCTCATCGCCCAGATGTCCTGCAACCCGGCCATTGGCGGCATCGCCAAAGGCCATCTAGTCCGAGAAGTAGACGCCCTCGGCGGAGTCATGGGCGAAGTAGCCGACGCCACAGGCATCCAGTTCCGCCTCCTCAACACCTCCCGCGGCCCGGCCGTCTGGTCCCCGCGAGCCCAGTGCGACAAGGCCCTCTACCGCGTCAAAATGCGCGAAGTCCTCGAGGCCCAACCCAACCTCTTCATCAAGCAAGCCGAAGTAGTCGACCTCATCGTAGAGACGCCCCACGAAAAGTGTCATCCTGAGCGGAGCGGAGCGGAGTCGAAGGACCTGCATTTCGATTCGCCTGCCCTCAGAGTCGTCCGCGGCCTCAAACTCCGCGACGGCCGCACCATCCACGCCGCCGCCACCATCGTCACCACCGGAACCTTCCTCAACGGCCTCATCCACTGCGGCGAACAGCAATACACCGCCGGCCGCTCCGGCGAACCCGCCTCCGTCCTCCTCGGCGAAGCCCTCAAGCGCCTCGGCCTCCGCGAGTGCCGCCTGAAAACCGGCACCCCGCCACGCCTCGACGGCCGCACCATCGACTGGTCGCGCTTCGAAGTCCAACCCGGCGACGAAGACCCCACCCCCTTCAGCTTCCGCACCCGCGAGATCCCGCTCCGCCAGATCAACTGCCACATCGCCCACACCACCGCCGAGACCCTCCGCCTCATCCGCGACAACGTCCACCGCTCGCCCATGTACACCGGCCAGATCGACGCCATCGGCCCGCGCTACTGCCCATCCATCGAAGACAAGATCGTCCGCTTCCCCGACAAAACCCGCCACCAGTTCTTCCTCGAGCCCGAAGGCCTCAACACCCACGAGGTCTACATCAACGGCATGAGCACCTCGCTCCCCATGGAAGTCCAGGCCGCCATGGTCCACTCCATCCCCGGCCTCGAAAACGCAGAAATGCTCCGCCCCGGCTACGCCATCGAGTACGACGCCATCGACCCCACCGAGCTCGACCGCACCCTCCGCGTCAAATCCATCGCCGGCCTCTACCTCGCCGGCCAGATCAACGGCACCAGCGGCTACGAAGAAGCCGCCTGCCAGGGCCTCATGGCAGGAATCAACGCAGCCCTCGCCGTCCAGAACAAAGAGCCCTTCACCCTCGACCGAACCGAAGCCTACACCGGCACCCTCATCGACGACCTCATCAGCAAGGGCACCAACGAGCCCTACCGCATGTTCACCTCACGCGCCGAGTTCCGCCTCCACCTCCGCATCGACAACGCCGACCGCCGCCTCACCCCGCACGGCCGCCGCCTCGGCCTCATCGACGACACTGCATGGGTCGCCTACGAAGCCAAGCAATCCCGAGCCGCCGCCTTCGAAACCCTCCTCACCACGACCCGCATCCGCGCCGAAGAACTTCCGGCCGAACTCCTCGCCCAACTCGACGGCGAAGCCGCCAACCTCACCGGCCAGACCATCGCCCAATTCCTCAAGCGCCCCGAAGTCTCCATCGAAACCCTCGTCCCGATGCTCCGCAACCGCATCGCGAACGCAGATCCCACGTTGCAACCATGGACGGAAGCCATCGAAGCCGCCCCCAACAAAAAGCTCCCAGCCTGGGTTCGCAACGAAATGAAAACAGTCGAAACCGAGCTCAAATACTCCGGCTACCTCGACCAGCAGCGCCGCTCCATCGAAAAGATGCGCAAAGCCGAGCAACGCACCATCCCCGCCTGGTTCGACTACACCACCATCAGCGGCCTCTCTACCGAGATGAAGCAAACCCTCACCCGAGTCCGCCCCACCACACTAGGCCAGGCCAGCCGCATTGCGGGCGTAACCCCTGCCGCTGTAAGCCTCATCCACGTCTACATCGAAATCCAGGCCCGACAACTCACCGCCTGACAACGCTGTAACCAACACCCATCCAACTACATCAAATGCTTCGTATAGTTAGCAGAACCGTCAGGAGCACCCGATGTCGTCCGCTACAAGAATCGCAGTCACAATCCTCAGCATCCTAATCATCGCCGTCGTCGTCATGACAGGCGCAAGGAGAATGGTAATGGGAGCAGAAGCCACCCGCAAAGAACCCATCCCCGCACCAACCGTCGACGAGCAGCACCCCACCGCCCACACTGAAACCGCGGTCTTCGCCGGGGGCTGCTTCTGGGGAGTCCAGACCACCTTCCAGCGCATCAAGGGCGTCACCGCCACCACCGCTGGCTACTCCGGAGGCTCCGCCGCCACCGCCACCTACGACCAGGTCTCCTCCGAATCCACCGGCCACGCCGAATCCGTAAAGATCGTCTTCGACCCCACCCGCATCTCCTACGGCACGCTCCTCCGCGTCTTCTTCTCCGTAGTCCACGACCCCACCCAGCTCAACCGCCAGGGCCCCGACGTCGGCACCTCTTACCGCTCCGTCATCTTCTACACCACACCCGAGCAGCAAAAAATCGCCACCGACTACATCGCGCAACTAGACGCAGCCCACGTCTTCCCCAAAAAGATCGTCACCGAGGTCACCCCACTCAAAGCCTTCTACGACGGCGAAGACTACCACCAGGACTACGCCGAAAAGAACCCCAACAACCCCTACATCCAGATCTGCGACGTCCCCAAAGTAGCCGCCCTGAAAGAACAATTCCCCGAGCTATTCCAGGACTACAAACCCAAGTAGTGTGGTTGTCTTGAATCTCGGCCCACCACAAAAAGTGTCATCCTGAGCGAAGTAGTTCGCGCACTTTGCGAACTGCGCAGTCGAAGGACCTGCGGTTGCCGCTGCCGTTGCTTTTCTTTGCTTGTCATCCCCGAAGGGGATCTGCTGTTTCCTTTGCTGTTGCTTGTTCTACCCACGCACCCACTCCAACGAAGGTGTCATCCTGAGCGAAGCCACTCGCGCATCGTGCGAGTGGCGAAGTCGAAGGACCTGCGTTGCCTCAATGGTCGCCCCACTATCCAAAGCCTTTCAGCCCCGAACCCCACCTACTGAGTAACTTCACCCTCAGGCTCATCCGTAGGATTATCAATCTCCGCCTGAAACCCCTCCAGCAGTCGCTGCAAAAAAGCCGCCGTATCCACACCCTCATTCTGCAACTCATGCGCATGCGCAATATGCCGAGCCAGATCCGCCAGCACAATCCCCCAGGCAAACGGATCCTCCCACGCCCCGCTCCGTATGCTCACATGCTGCCCCTGCTCCGCAATCCAAACACGCAGCACCTCAAACGAAGCTCTATCCCGCTGCGCAACCGTCGGAATACTCAGACTCTTCTCTGCACCCATTTTTAGGAATCTCCGGAGATACCAGCTTATATCCAGCCTCGGCGCATCCAAAATTCAACGCTCTAAAATCAAGAGAGCTGAACTGGGTTTTCCGAATTACTGCCCGTTTTTCCGCTCCACCGAATCGACTAACCTGCAATCTCCACCATGGCAACCCCCTACCTAGTTCGAGAAGACGACCAGCGGCCCGCATCCCTCCACGCCGAAACCACCATCCTCGGCGGCATGCTTGTCGACTCCCTCGCCATCGTCGACGCCACCATGCTCCTCCGTGCCGACGACTTCTCCCTCGACTCCCATCGCCGCATCTACACCGCGATGCTTCACCTCGCCGAAGTCGGCCACGCCGTCGACATCGTCACCGTCACCGAAGAACTCCGCAAACGCAAAGAACTCGACTCCATCGGAGGCGTAGCCTATCTCGCCTCTCTCAGCGAAGGCCTCCCACGCAAGCTCAGCATCGAGAGCTACGTCCGCATCGTCAAGGACAAGAGCCTCATGCGCCAGCTCATGACCGTCTGCGACATCGGCGCTCAACGAAGCCGGTGATCAAAGCCAGGTCGCTCTCGACGTCCTCAACAAAGTCGGCCACCGTCTCAACGAAATCTCCGACGACGCCATCACCGGCGGCTTCTCCGACATCTCCGCCATCGTCAAGGACTCCTTCGGCTCCATCGACGCCCTCTACGAGCAGGGCCGCGAAGTCACCGGCCTCGCCACCCACTACATCGACTTCGACCGCATGACCAGCGGCCTTCAGGACTCCGAGCTCATCATCATCGCCGCTCGCCCCTCCATGGGCAAGACCGCCTGGGCCATCAACATCGCCGAAAACGCCGCCGTCCGTGGAGAGAAAGTCGTAGCCGTCTTCTCGCTCGAAATGTCCAAGGCCAGCCTACTCCGCCGCATGCTCGCCTCTCAGGCCCTCGTCAACTCCAAGGCCATCCAGACCGGCATGCTCATGCGCGACGACCGCACAAAACTCATCAACGGCCTCGAAAAACTGATGGAGTCCAAAATCTTCATCGACGACACCCCCGGCATCACCCTCGCCGAGATGCGCGCCAAAGCCCGCCGCCTCAAACAACAGCAGCAAGGCAAGCTCGACCTCATCGTCATCGACTACCTCCAGCTCATGACCGGCACCAACACCGGCTCCAAGTCCTTCGAAAACCGCACACAAGAAGTCTCCGCGATCTCCCGAGGCCTCAAAGCCCTCGCCAAGGAGATGAAGGTCCCCGTAGTAGCCCTCTCCCAGCTCTCCCGAGCCAGCGAGCAGCGCGGCGGCGACAAAAAACCTCTCCTCAGCGACCTCCGCGAATCAGGCTCCATCGAGCAGGACGCCGACGTAGTCTGCTTCATTCACCGCGAAGAGTACTACGACCGCGAAAACGAAGACCTGAAAGGCAAAGCCGAGATCATCATCGCCAAACAACGCAACGGCCCCACCGGCAGCGTCCACCTAGCCTACCTCGCCGACTACACCCGCTTCGAAAACCTCCAACCCGGCAACGACAACTACTAAGCGCAGCTGCTGTTAAGCAGCGTCCTCTAAGATGCGTCATCTCGACCGGAGCAATGGACGGTTTCATCGTCCGTTGCGTAGTGGAGAGACCCCCGCATTTCGCCTTTGCCGTTGTTCTTGCCCTTTACTCGATGACACAATCAAACGATGGTCGAGCAAGCCTATGTCTACATCCTCTCCAGCAGCTTTCAGAAACTCTACATTGGCGTAACCTCAGAGATCGAAATTCGAACGCTTCAACACAAAGAAGGTCGGTTTCCAAATAGCTTCAGCACGAAATACAAAATCGATAAGCTCGTCTACTTCGAGCGCTTTACCGAGATCTCAGCCGCAATCGCAAGAGAAAAACAACTGAAGCGCTGGTCTCGAATCAAGAAGGTCCGACTCATAGTTGCCCAGAACCCAACCTGGAAAGACCTAAGCGAAGACTGGGGCAAACCGATAGCACCCTTCACCGAAACAAAATCTTAGCTCCCACCACCCACCAAAACATCGTCATCTCGACCGAAGCAACCGACGGTCTCATCGTCCGTTTTGCCGTTGCTTTCGTCGTTGTCGTTGCGATTGTCTTGAGACGACTTCCAAATAACAAACAGATTGTCATCTCGACCGGAGCAACGGACAGTTTCATCGTCCGTTTTGCTGTTGCTTTCGTCGTTGTCGTTGCGGTTGTCTTGAGACGACTTCCAAATAACAAACAGATTGTCATCTCGACCGGAGCAACGGACAGTTTCATCGTCCGTTGCGCAGTGGAGAGACCCCCGCATTTCGCCTTTGCTGTTGTCGTTGTCTCTTAGACTCACCGAATAACTCAAACAGGCAAGCCCGCTACCGCTTAAACAAATCCTCCACACCCTTCCCAGCACCAGCCGGCATAGTCGCCCCACGCAACGCATGCGGCAGCCAGATTCGGCGGCCACAAAGGATCCGCCGCCGCCACCGCCCCCAGATTCACATCCGGAATCTTCGTCCCATTCTTCGAGTTCATCGTATCGATATACGTATTTGCCACCACCGCATACCCGGTATTCGTCGGATGAATCCCATCCAGCGAAAAGAACCCGCCCAGAAAAGCCGTAGTCCCCGTATACCCATTGATCGTCAGCCCTGAAGCCGTCACCTGCTTGAACAGCGCATTGATATCCACCAGCGTCGCACCCGCTGCCTGCGCCTGCGCCGCAATCACCTGGTTGAACGCCGTCACCTGCGCCTGCACAACCAACGCTTCAGCAGCCGACAACACCCCCGCATCCGTAATCGGCCCCTTCTGTTGCTGCATCAGAATCGGCAGAACCTGCGCCGTCCCCGTCGGATTCACATAGTCCCCCGGCACAATCCCCAGAATCCCGCTCAACACCGAAGTCGGCAGTCCCGACTGCTGCGAAGCTTCCGCCAGCACCAACGACGCCGGCGTCAGATAAGGCACCTGCGTCACATCCGGAATATTCCCAATCACCAGGTGCGCCGGAGTCATCGCCGTCAACTGCAAGATCAGCGCCGTGTACTGCGTCGTAAAGTTCGCAACCGAAGTCATGCTGCTAGGCATGCCCGTGATGTCCGCAATCAGCGCATCGTTATTCCCAATCCACAAAAAGATCGTCGTAGGCTGTGCCTTGATCGCCTGCTGCAACTGGCTCAACGCCAACCCGTACCCAAGCCCGGGATACCCAAGCACCAGCTGATTCAACTGCTGCTGGCCCGGCGCCGGATTCACCAGCGGCACCGTATTCGCCACATCGTTCACCGCCGCTCCCGGAACCGCCAGGTCCGTCACCTGCGTCGCAAAGTTATCCCGCCCCGTCGTAGATACGCAGTTTGGCGGCGTCGGCCCGCAGTATGGCGTAATCGTAGGAGGAGGGCCCACCGAAACGAGTTGCAACACATTCGGCGCTCCCGGAAACGCAATCAGCGGCTGAACAATATTGAACCCCGCCTGCTTCGCCAGCACCGGAGCCCACCCATGCACCTGCTGCGTATCCAGCAGCGATCCACTCTGATACCCCGCCGTCAGCGAGTCCCCCAGAAAGATCGTGTTCGAAAAATTCCCGGCATTCGCCGCCTGCGCCTTCTGCAACTGCTGCAGCGAATCCAAACCTGGACCCGAACACCCCGCAAGCAACCCACAAGCAACGCCCGCAGCCAACGCAAAGCCCAAACGCCGAGACCGCAACACTGAACGACTATTCATTTTCATAGCGACAGCTTTGTATCACATCCAACCCACCACAGGAAACCCGCTACCGCAAACCCGCTACCGCAAACCCGCTACCGCAAACCCGCTTGCGTTCAGAACCCGCCACCCGACTGCGCGGGCTGCCTTCATCCTTGGCGATGATTTCCCGTCGCCCAGTTTTTCGTCGTCATTCTGAGCGGAGCGAAGAATCCCCGTATTTTCCTTTGCTTTTGCCGTTGTCGTTGTCTTTGCCTTTGCCGTTGTCTTTGCTTTTTGGTTGTCATCCTTCGCCGAAGGCGGAGGATCTGCTTTTGCCCTTGCTTTTGCTCCTCCCAACCCAAGCCAGCTCCCCCCTCACCCCCTCTTCGGATGCCGCCTCACCTCCTTCTGAATCGCCTTCCACTTCTGCCTCGTCTCCTTCGCCAGCCGAGCATCCGCCTGCCGTTCCAAAAACCGAACCTCCTTCTTCAACTTGAAATAACTCTCAAGCCGCAGCGGATCCACCTCACCTTCCCTAACCGCACACCCCGGCTCACCCTCATGCGAGCAATCCCTGAACCGGCACCCCTCCGCCAACTCCGCAATCTCCGCAAACGCATCCCCCAATCCCTCATCAAGCCCGTCCCCCCACAACTGCAGCTCCCGAACTCCCGGCAGATCCATCAACAACCAATCCCCCGGCATCCGAATCAACTCCCGATGCGTCGTCGTATGCCTCCCCCTACTATCCGACTCACGCACCTCCGAAGTCCGCTGCCGCATCTCGCCCAGCAGAGCATTCACAATCGCCGACTTCCCCACACCCGACGACCCAATCAAAGCCGCCGTCTCCCCCCTTCCAATCTGGCTCCGAATCGCATCCATCCCCCACTCCCGCAAAGCGCTCAGCGCAAGCACCGGAACCCCAGGCGCCCTCCTCTCCGTCAGTCGGACCACATCCTCGAGATCCCCCCTCAGATCCGCCTTGTTCAGCAAAACCACCGGCCGGGCCCCGCTCTCATGTGCAAGCACCAGGTACCGCTCCAGCCGCCTCGGGTTGTAATCCCCATCCAATCCGCTCACCACAAACAGCACATCGATATTTGCAGCCAACACCTGTTCGCTCGCCCGCCTCCCCGGCTCCTTCCGCGAAAGCTTCGTCCGCCTGGGCAGCACCGCGGAGATCACGCACCCATCCCGCAGCGTCACCCAATCACCAATACAAGGTTGCTCCTGCTCGCTATGTCGAAGATGTCCACTCGTCGTAGCCGTCACGTCGCCGTCATCCGTCCAAACGACGAACCGGTCCCGATGAACCAGTGCAACGCGTCCGGTTAAATTGTCAGGGGTTGTCTCAGGCGCATAGCGCGCCCATCCTGCATCCTTCAAGCTCATGTCTAACTCCTCATGGTGGGAAAAACACACGTCACCCGCAGCCACGAAAACAACCGTGGCAACAGCCGAGAGGAAATTTAGACAGAGACCGTCATAGGCAATACCTTTACCCGCCGAGCATAGCGTCCTGCGTCGCCTGCGTCAATCCAGATTCACTTTCACGAGCATTCTCAAACGGAAGAAAAAATCGAAACACAGTTCCCCAGCGCTCAGGTCCCTGCGAGCTTCGCGCCTTCAGCGTTCCCGCATGTCGCGACACCACTTCTTTACTCACCCACAATCCAAGCCCCGTTCCTCCAAAGCCCTTGGTAGTAAAGAACGGTTCGAAGACCCGTTTCATATCTGTCGCGCTAATGCCTGAGCCGTTATCCGCAACTGTGAACACAATGCCTCTGCGGTCCGTCTCCCAATCCCGCGAAACATGAGACCGAAGCAGCAGTCGTCCCCCACCGTTGTTCATCGCGTCAATCGCGTTCCCAACAAGGTTGTTCAGCACCTGCCTCACATCGCCGGCGAAACACACAATCGGCAGCTCCGCTCGATAGCTGACCTCAACAGAGATATCGGCGCTCCGAATCCGGCCCTCATAAATGCTGAGCACCGTAGAAAACAATTCCTCCGCTTCAATCGGCTCGGGGTTCGACGACTGCCGGTGAAAACGCAGCGTCTGGCTCGCAATCACTGAAACGCGTCGAAGCTCACGGTCCGCCTGGTTCAGATACTCATCAACCTCTGGCGACGACGGCAGATTTCGCGCCAGATAAAGCAGATTCGTCACCGCCTCCAGTGGATTGTTGATCTCGTGTGCAATCGAGGACGCCAACCGTCCCACCGCCGCCAGCTTCTCACTCTGCATCAACGCAAATTCTGCCCGCTTCAATTCGCTGATGTCGCGCCCCTCCGGAACCAGGTAAACAACCTTGCCCTCGGAATCGAACACCGGCCTCAACGAAAAATCGAAGTTCACCGTCTCCCCTGACGGCCGAACCAGAGCCAGCTCTGTGCGAGCCGCCTCGCCCGCTGCAGCTCGTTCAATCGCTCCCCGCACCAGCTCTGGCATCCCCGGCGTATAGATGAACCAGGGACAGTCCCAGAAATACTTCCCCACAACGTCCTCGCGCGTGTTCTCCGCAAATTCAAGCGACGCCTGGTTGCAATCCAGCACCTTTCCTTCCACGTTCAGAATCCCAACGTATTCAAGGCTGGTGTTGTAGATCGAGTTCAACCGTTCCTGGCTCTTTTTGATGAGGTTCAGCGTCTGTCGTTGTTCAGCAACGCTGCGAAACACGAGGACGCTGCCCGACTGGCTTCCATCGCGATTCCGAATCGGTGCGCCGCTGTCGTCGATCGGCACCTCCGTTCCATCTCTCCGCAGAAGCACCGTGTGATTTTCCAGGCTGATCACTCGATTCAGCCGCGCCGCCTTCTCAGCAGGATTCTCGACAGGTAAACGAGTCTCCTCGTTCACGATCTTGAACACCTCACTTAGCAGACGCCCTGTCGCCTCACTCCTGCTCCACCCCGTCAATTCCTCCGCAGCCTCATTGAGCATCGTAATGCGGCCGGCGCTGTCGCAAACCACTACGCCGTCCCCAATACTCTGTAGCGTCGTCTGCATCGAGTCGCGTTGCAGTTCTGTCTCGTTTAGCTGTTGTTCAAACGCTCGTGTGATCCTGCGAAAGAGCGTAATCCCATACCAGACAATCCCCACTGCAATCAGCGCGCCGCCCCCGATCGCAATCGCCGGCAGTCTCCCGATCAGCTTCGTCACCTCTCTGCGATTCACTTCGCGTATGGAGCTTTGTTCTTGATTCAGATCCGCAAACTTGCCGCGTAACGCGTCCATCGCCTGCTTCTGCTGATGCAGCCGGTCGGTGACCGCACCTCCCGCGCCGCCACCCGCAATCAACTCCTGGTTAATCGCGTCAAACCGTTTGTACCCCTCTGAGATCTCCGCAACTTTTTCTGCCGCAGCACGGTCCGGCGCGGCCACCGTCTTCAGTTCGGAAAGCTCTTTGTTGAAGCGATCCGAGCCCTCTCGATACGGTTGCAGAAGCAACGGATCGCCAGAAGCCAGATAGCCGCGAATTCCCGTCTCCTCGTCGAACATGCTGTTCAGCAGATGATTGCTTTGCAGAAGAATCGACGTTGCCTGAGAAGCCGCAAGACGACGCAGCGCAATCTCGCGGATCTCGAAACCAAGGACAGCCAAAAAGACACAGATAGAGAAAAGCGGAACGAGCGCAAAGCGCAAAAGCAGCTTGCGAAAGGAGGATTCTGTCATGGGATCCTGGACCTACATGCGGCAACAAGCATTCGTTCGACGTACTCGACCGCTGCCTTGCTTGTATGGACAACCCACACTATACCCCACTTGGTAATTGATCGGACAACCCTCATTTGCGCCCACCCCACCGCGACCATTAACATCACCACAGAGAAATGAAAGGTACCCCACTCATGGAATCCATCAACGCAGCGCGCAGCAATCAGGACGTCGCGCTCGATCTGCTCAAGTTCATCGCATCCCACGCTAACGTAGGCAGCAAGGGCACAGGTTCCACAGGCTTTGGCGTCACCGCCACCAGCAAGCCCGATGAGCACGTCACCCAACTTCTCGAGCTCTACGCCCGCTGTCGTACTGCAGTAGAAAGCCCGGTCGATAAAAAGTAGTGTCCCTCACCCAACCACTCCGCGTCGCCGTCATCGGAGCCGGAGCCTTCGGTCGCAACCATCTACGCGTCTACCGCGAACTCGAGCAGGCCGGCGAGCCCATCCAACTCGCCGCCCTCATCGACTCCAACCCCACCACCGCAGCCGAAGCCGCACAAAAATTCAACATTCCCGCCTTCCCCACCATCGAAGCAGCCCTCGCCGCCGCAGGTCCGCTCGATGCCGCCTCCGTCTGCGTCCCCACAATCCACCACGCCTCCGCTGCAGCGCCGCTCTTGGCAGCAGGTTTAGACCTCCTCATCGAAAAACCCCTCGCCGCCTCGCTCGCCGACGCCGATCAACATCCTTGAACTCGCCGCAAAGCACAACCGCATCGTCCAGCCCGGCCACCTCGAGCGCTTCAATCCCGCTGTCACCGCAGCACGCAAGCACCTCAACAAGCCCATGTTCTTCGAGGCCCACCGCCTCAGCATCTTCACCCCGCGCTCACTCGACGTCGACGTCGTCCTCGACCTCATGATCCACGACCTCGACATCGTCCTCATCATTCGTAGCCTCGCCCGTCCGCGAAGTCCGAGCCGTAGGCCTGCCCGTCCTCTCGCAAAAAGTCGACATCGCCAACGTCCGCCTCGAATTCGAAAACGGCTGCGTCGCCAACTTCACCGCCAGCCGCGTCTCCACCGAGCGAGTCCGCAAACTCCGCTTCTTCCAGCCCCACCAGTACCTCTCGCTCGACTTCGCTCGTCAAGACCTGCTGATGATCGACGTCACCGCCGCCTCAAAGTTCATCCCCGCCAACCCGAACCCAGCCCAGATAGCGATGATGGAGCAAATGCTCGCCGCCGCCGCCGCAACCCGGCCAGCACCCCTCCGCTGGCCTCTCCCTCAAAAAAATCGCAGTCGAACAATCCGAACCCCTCCGCCTCGAAATCGCCAGCTTCCTGAACAGCGTCAGAACCCGCACCACCCCTCAGGTCACGGCCGCAGAAGGCCGCAACGCCCTCGCCCTCGCCCTCGAGATCAACGAAGCCATAGCCGCCCACACCCAGCGCGCCGGCCTCTAACCCCTCCCACCGATCTCCCCTTGGCTTGTCATCCCTCAGCCTTTGCTGTCATTCCGCGGCTTTTGCTTGTCATTTCCCGCTCGCCGTTAAACGGCGTCATCTCGACCGGAGCAATGGACAGTCTCATCGTCCATTGCGTAGTGGAGAGACCCCCGCATTTCGCTTTTGCCTTTGTCGCGGATGTGCCCGCGCTTTTTCCACAGAAATATTTCAAAAAAGTGGCATTTTTTCCGCCCCCCAAAAACAGCCACCAAACCACCACACCCCACCAGCAATCCACCACAACTTCACCACAAAAAACCATCACAAAAACACCCGTTTTCTCAAAAACCCCCTGAAAAAACGCCCCTCCACCACACCCGAAAAAAAACCCACAAAACTACTTCATCACCTTGATGGGAACTCCATCCGGAATCTTTATCTCAAACTGATCGTTCTCCAGGGGCTGGTTCAGGGTCAGCTTCAGGATCGTGATGCTAAGGCTGTACTGATCCCGCGGTCGATCGATCTTGATCTTCATCGGGTACGAGATATCCCCGAACTTCTGGTAATTGCTATAAAAAGCGCGGGTTACGATAGCCCCGTCAGCACCGTAGATATCCTGTTGGTAAGGCAGGAGCGTGCTGCGGCCGATGTGAATGACCCGGATGGCCCGTTCGACCTTGCCCACGGGCTGAGCGAGGATCGCGATCTCATAGTCCGGTTCTTCGATCAGGTCCTTCTTGTTCCTGGGGTCAGGCAGAACTCGGCTGTCCTGCGTAAGCGAGACGATCTGGTCGGGCCCAAGACCCTGGATAAGCAGGGAGTCGGTAATGACAGGGGGGCGCAGACTTTCAAGGCCATGCTCAGACCCGGTGGGCTCCACGTTGGTCCCCGTCATCGCCAGGCTGCGGGGAGGGATCCACAAGGTCCACTTTTTCCCGTCGCTGACCAGATTTAGGGCCTGAGAGCCGAGCACAGGCACGCGCAGCAGAACGCGCAGGTCTTCCGGTTTGCGCATGAAGATGTAGCCGCTAAAGGCAGGATGTTCAATCACCTTACCCTGAGGCCCCTTGCCTTCGGTGGCCTGCAACTCAATGGAGGCGTTGAAGGTCTGGATAGCCTGAAAGCGTTGGTCAACCTGTTGGAGAAGCTTGTCTAGGGTGGTCTCATAGACGATTTCGGCGGGCCGAATTTTGGGGACACTTCGGACGTGGGTCAAACAACCGGTCAGGGCCGGAGTCAGGGCAACCAACCCTGCCGCTAAGGCTTGTCGTGTCCTCATTAGCACAAACTTCAAGTATATCTGTCCTGTTGGCGAGTGCCGGATTACTGGCCTCTTCCTAACTATTGGATACAAAGCGATATGCTTTGGATGACCTTGAGTTCCTTCGCGGTTCCGAGAGTTTCCGCAAACCTTGCAGCCGTACCGCCGTCGGCCTGTGTTTGCAGATCAGTGCTTCGCTGCCTGCCGGTAGGCCTGTACCTGCTGCGTGTGCTGCTTCAGGTCGACCGAAAAGCGGGTGTGGCCGGCGGCATCGCTAACGAAGTACAGGTAGTCGGTCTGGGCGGGGTGAAGCGCCGCACGGAGGGCCGCTATGCCGGGGTTGCAGATGGGACCCGGCGGAAGCCCGGTGTGTTTGTAAGTGTTGTAAGGGCTGGGGGATTGCAGGTCAGAAGCGTAAATCGTGCCGCGCCAGCGGTTTTCGAGTAGCGCAGCATAGATCACGGTCGGGTCGGTAGCAAGCGGCATGGAGCGGGCGAGCCGGTTCACGAACACACCGGCGACGAGGGGACGCTCAGTGTCCTGACCAACTTCTTTTTCAATTAGGGAAGCCATCACCACCGTCTGGGCCGTGTTCCCGCGATTGAGTCCAAGCTGCGAGCTGACCTGGCGGAAGCGATGCACCATGGCGGTTAGCATCTGGAGGGATGTCGCGTGCCGCGAGAACCGGTAAGTATCTGGAAACAGGTAGCCTTCGAGCGACTCGGGGTGTACGGCCGGAGGAAGCAGGTCGGCGATCAGTTCGATGTGCTGTCGTTCGGCGGCGAGGAAGTCATCGCGTTTCGCGAAGCCCGCGGCTTCGACGGCGGCGGCTATGTCGAAGATGTTGAAGCCCTCAGGGATGGTGAGCGCCTGCGTGAAAACGTCGCCTTGGACGAGGCGGTTGTAGACATCGCCGGGAGGAACAGGGTGATCGAAGCGGTACTCGCCGGCCTTGAAGGTGCCGTCACGGTTGAGGCGGAGGAGCGCAAATGCATAGCGGCTGCGGATGATGCCGTTCTTGCGCAGAAGAGTAGCGACACCGGTCGCTCCGGTGCCCGGAGGGATGTCAACAAAGGTTTCATTGGACGGGCCGTAGGGCGCGTAGACGAGGTAACCTGCTACGCCCGCCGCGATAAGGAGCGTGAGCAACAGGATTGCGAGAAACTTCAACGTTGGCGTCTCCCCGATAGATACTTTGACCCGACTATTCTACGGTGCGACCGTTACACTCAAGACCGTGACGGAAGAATCCTTCAATCCGGATGGGCAACCCGAGCAGTCCCCGCAGGGAGAAGGCGCTCTGGTTCCTCGCATTCTCGGTTTCGATGTTGGGGACCGGCGCATAGGGCTCGCCATCTCGGACCCGCTGGGCTATACCGCTCAGCCCCTGTTTACCCTGCACCGGGCTGGGCGAAGAGCGGATTTGAAGTCGGTGGCGCGAGTCTTACGCAAGCACGGGGTAAAGGAGGCGGTGGTGGGGAATCCCCTGTATATGTCCGGCGATCAAAGCCCCCAAGCGGCGAAGGCACAGGCATTTGCAGAGGAATTGCGAACGGAGTTCGGGATCAAGGTACATTTATGGGACGAGCGGTTGACGACCACCGAGGCGCACCGGCATCTGGACGATGCTGGTCATGCGGCGATGGGACGGAAGGGAATCATCGACCAGGTCGCTGCGGTACTGATTCTACAGTCGTTTCTCCAGGCAAGGGCGAACGAGCGGGAACGGCACTGATGATGCCTCAGACGAAGGACGGGCCCCGCAGCCTCTGATTTTGAAGCCCTACCATCGTATAATCGTATTTTCAATACCAATGCGCGTCCGCACGAGCATCTGCGGGTGCGCCAAAGTACCCCTCCGGAAGGCCCCAATGCCAGAAGAAGTAATGAAAAGGCTCGCAGAAGAGATTAAATTGCTGGAACACGAGCTGACCACCGAACTTCCTGCTGAGATCAAAAAGGCGGTCGCGCTGGGCGACCTGAGCGAAAACGCCGAGTACCACATGGCCAAGCAGCGTCAGGTATTTGTGAATGCCCGGCTGGGCCAGTTGAAGAAGCGGATGGGCGAACTCGCCATGGTGAACCTGGTGAACATCCCCAACGACAAGGTAGGTTTCGGTTCGCGCGTAACGGTTTTTGACTCGAGCAAAGATGAGGAACTGAAGTACCAGCTTGTAACCAGCGAAGAGTCGGACGTATCCAAGGGATTGATCTCGACGACCTCGCCGATTGGCCGGGCGCTGCTGGGCAAACAGGTGGGTGATGTAGCTACCGTGATTACGCCGAACGGCAAACGGGAGCTGGAGATCCTGAAGTTGTTGACGATTCACGACCCAGCCGAGGATTAGCGCCACCGGCTGCTGACGTGGTATCAAGGTAGGTAAAAACGGGGAAGCGGTAAAAGCGGGGTTTTCTCCCCGGAGGACAAGTTTTTGACCTGGACAAGCGCATTCGGCAAGGGCAGCGGCTGGCTGCTGCAAAAGATCGTGAACGGCCTGGCCCTGACGCGAATCTCCCCGAACATGCTGACGTTTATCGGGCTGGTGATCAACATCATCGCCGCATGTTTCTTCGGGTTCGCGCGCGCCTACAACGCCAACCGGATGTTTCTGTATGCCGGGTTGATCATCATCGGCGCGGGTGTCTTCGACATGGTGGACGGCCGCGTCGCGCGGAAGACCAACCAGGTTTCAGTGTTCGGGGCATTCTTCGATTCGGTGATGGACCGCTATTCTGACGTAGCCATCTTCTTCGGGCTGCTGATCTACTACGCACGCGGCAACCGGCTGTTTTACGTGGGTCTGGTGGCCTTCGTCATGACCGCATGCGTGATGGTGAGCTATACACGGGCGCGGGCCGAAGCGCTGATCGGGACCTGCAAGGTTGGGTTCATGGAACGGCCGGAGCGCATTGTCTGCGTGATCCTGGGTGCGCTATGCAATAAGTGGGGCGTGATGGCCCCCGCGTTGTGGGTTCTGGCTCTTTTTTCGACACTCACCGTGATCACCCGAATCCGGTACACGTACCAGGAGACGGAACGGCGCAAGCTGGCGGCCGCCACAGCCGGGTCTGCAGTGCCTCGTTAGGAAAATATCCGCTGAATAACATTTGTCTTTGCGAGGTCGATGATCTCGTCGCCGCGTCCGCTTAGGACGCTTCTTGCCATGTAGAGTGAGAAGCCCTTCATCTGCTCGATGCTGATGTGCGGCGGCATGGAGAGCTCTAGGCGGTTCACCATCACTTCGACCAACGCCGGGCCCGGTGTCGCAAAGGCGGTTCGCAGCGCGCCTTCGAGGCCGCTGGGTTGGTCGACGCGAACACCGTGAATGCCGATGGAAGTAGCCAGGGCCGCGAAGCTGGGATTGTCGAGTTCGGTCCCGTAGGTAACGATGCCGGCCGCCTTCATCTCGAGTTCGACGAATGCCAGAGCGCCGTTGTTGAACACGACCATCTTGACTGGCAGTTTGAGCTGACGCAGGGTGAGGAGATCGCCGAGCATCATGGCGAGGCCTCCGTCTCCCGAAAGCGTTACAACCTGGCGGCCGGGGAAGGCCGATTGCGCGCCGATCGCCTGCGGAACCGCGCAGGCCATGGATCCGTGATTGAAGGAACCGAGGAGGCGCCGTCTGCCGTTCATAGTGAGATAACGAGCGGCCCAGACGGTGGGTGTGCCGACGTCGCAGGTGAAGACAGCGTCGTCAGCTGCGAGTTCGTCGATCAGTTTGGCGACGTATTGCGGGTGGATCGGAGTTTTGTTATCGTCGGCGCTGGCCAGCTCTGTCAATCCTGCTCGAACCTTCTTGTAGTCGTTGACCTTCGCGTCCAGGTGGGTTCGATCAGCCTTGGTTTCTAGGAGGGGAAGCAAGGCCGAGAGCGTCTCCTTGATGGATCCGACGAGACCGAGATCGACCTTGGTACGCCGGCCGATCTGTTGGCCGCGGATGTCGATCTGAATGACCTTGGCGCGCTTGGGGAAGAACTGCACGTAGGGAAAGTCCGTCCCGAGCATCAGCAGAGCGTCGCAGTCCTCCATGGCGTGATAGCCGGAACTGAAGCCGATCAGACCGGAGAGCCCGACGTCGAAGGGGTTGTCGAATTCAATGAATTCCTTGCCGCGAAGGGCATGGACGATCGGGGATTTGAGGGCTTCGGCGGTTGCGATTAGCTCGGCGTGGGCATCCTTGCAGCCGGCGCCGCCAAGGATCGTGACCTTGTTTGCTGCGTTCAGGATAGCGGCCGCTTCGCGGAGTTCATTGTCATTGGGTCGGATGAGGGGCTGGGCCACTCTGATCGGTGGTCCGCTGTGATCGTCGGTCGCGTTGTGCAGGAAGACGTCGCCGGGAAGCACGATCACGGCAACGCCGGAGAGGTTGATGGCGGTGCGCATGGCGATGTCGAGAACGCGCGGCATCTGCTCGGGAATGCCGACCATCTCGCAGTAATCGCTGCACTCTTTGAAGAGGTTTTGCGGATGCGTCTCCTGAAAGTAGTTGGTTCCGATCTCGACGCTGGGAATGTGAGCGGCGACGGCGAGTACCGGCACGCGGCTGCGATGACAGTCGAAGAGGCCGTTGATGAGGTGGAGATTGCCTGGGCCGCAACTTGCCGCGCAGACTGCAAGCGAGCCCGTGAGATGCGCGTCGGCGCCCGCAGCGAATGCGGCGGCTTCTTCGTTCCGCACATGGACCCACTCGATGGTGCCGTCTCTGCGCAGCGCATCGGTAAAGCCGTTGAGCGAGTCCCCCGGAAGGCCGTAGACGCGCCTGACCCCGGCATTTTTCAGACTTTCTACCAACAATTCTGCGATCGTCTTTGCCATTTGCTTCCTCAGATCTGTCCATTGTCATTTCGGACACGAATTACGTGCGGATGAGACGAATCCCGTAAACTTGAGATGCAATGACTGCCCAACCAGTTCTGTTAATTCACGGTGGCGCCTGGGCCATGCCCGACGACTCCGTTGCTGACCACGAAGCTGGCATAGCCAACGCTCTCGCGGCCGGCTATGCGCTTCTGGAGCAAGGCGCCAGCGCGGTGGACGCGGTGGAGACCGCGGTCGCCGTAATGGAAGACGATGAGACCTTCGATGCCGGGCGAGGCTCGTTTCTGACGCAGGATGGCCGCGTGCAGATGGATGCGCTCCTGATGAATGGCGAGAATCTTCGCACTGGCGGCGTGGCGTGTGTGGAGCGGCTGAGAAATCCGATTCGCGCGGCACGACTGGTGCTGGATAAATCGCCGCATGTCTATTTTGTGGCGACGGGGGCAGAGCGGTTTGCTCGGCAGCATGGGATGGCGCTCTGCGACAACAGCGAACTCGTGATCCCGCGGGAGCAGGAGCGGCTCTACAAGGCGCAGGCGGATGAACGTGCTGGATTGCCGGATGAGACCTTCTCGGGCGGCCTCGATTCTCACGATACGGTCGGTGCGGTGGCGCTGGATATTCGCGGAAATCTTGCTGCAGGGACAAGCACCGGCGGAACTCTCAACAAGGCTCCGGGCCGTGTCGGCGATTCATCGCTGATCGGCTGCGGGTGTTACGCGGATAATCACACTGCCGCGGTTTCTCTGACCGGATGGGGCGAGCCGATCATGAAGCTCGTACTGGGGAAATGGGCAGTGGATCGCGTTGCTGCGGGTGCAAGTCCCGATGAGGCAGCGCACGAAGCGATTGATTATCTCTACACGCGGCTGGGCGGACATGGCGGCATCATTCTGCTGGGGCCGGACGGACGCGTAGGATTGGCACACAATACGCCTCGCATGGCGTGGGGGCTGCGAACTGCGGCGGGCACTGAGATTGGCGTAACGCGCGACTAACGACTCCCGGAACTGACTGAATGTGGTCCCCAAGCAACGATCGGAGCCAGCGCGATCGAAAGCAGGCCGAGCAGAAAGAACAGAAACATCAGTGCGAGCAAAAGTTTCACGCGCGCAGTCGCGCCCGCTGAACTCTTTCCAGACAAAAACTCCCCACAAGGCCGAGATCATCGTGTTGCCTTCTCCCATGGCGAATGAGGTTGCTGGGCCAATCGTTGGGACATATGACGCGACAAAGTTGGCGATTGTGCCTAGGCCCCAGAGCAAGCCGCCGGCGACACCCCATGCGTGGACACGAGCGTTGCCCGAGGTGTAATCGCGTAGCGTAAGCGGCGGTCCCGTCACCGGCTTGCGCATTAACAGGTGGCTCATCGGCAGCGCTGTCGTCAGAGCGCCGACGGCGAAGATAAAGTTCACCGTATAAGGGACAAGGTGATCCGGTCCTTTCAGCGACTTCGCCACGAACGGATAGAACAACCCCACTCCGATGCCACCGGCCACGGCAAGAATGATCCCCTTCACATTGAATTTGCCCGCTCCCTCAAGATCCCGGTACGCCAGCGCGTCAAGGCCGATCGCAACCGCGACCATGGCAATGCCGCCGAACAGCAACACGGGATTTCCCGTCGCAGTCACAAAATAATTCAGCAGAGTTCCGAGGACCAGCGCGAGTCCAGCGCCAACAGGGAACGCCACCGACATGCCTGCCACAGAGATCGCCGCAACCAGCAGAATATTGCCGATACTGAAGATCGCACCGCCAAAAAACGCCTCCAGGATACTCCGCGTGCTGGACGAGTGGAGATTGAGAAAGAAGCTGTCGGCAGACGTGGCGTCCGTGCGACCCAATGTCAGGCCAAAGAAAACCGACGCGGCAAGAAGTCCCAGGGTGTAGTCGAGATAAAAAAGCTCGAAGCGCCACGCTGCGTCGATCTTCTGCGCGTTGGCCCAGCTTCCCCAGCAAATCATGCTCAACATCATCAACAGCAAAGCCGTCAGATACGTATGGGGCAGAAACATCTCTCCTCCGGCTTGCTCGGCTTGCTTGTTGTGCCAGTTTACTTAGTTTCGTTGCAGGCGCGGAGACGAGCAAGCCTCACAAAACAGGACGCATGGATATAACTCACCGAGGACTGGAGCTCGGCCAGTATACCCGGGGGCAACTCATTCCACTTGCGTACTGAATGGTCATTCATGTAGAACTTCGCGTTGTCAAAGTTATCCGTCTAACCGTCGCGAAGTGACGCGGCGCTGTTGATTGCACAGGAGCACCATTCATGCTGACTCGTTCTTCGCGGCATCTCTTCGCTCTCGCCGTCGCCGCAGTTTTCCTGCTCACATGCCTCTTTTCCGTGAGTCTTCGGGCCCAAAACATCTCCACGGCCGAGCTCCATGGCACCATTCACGACCCCAGCGGCGCGGTCGTCCCCAACGCAAGCATCACGATTGACGATCCCTCCAAGGGCTTCTCCCGCGCCACGACCAGCGACGGAGAAGGCAGCTTTCAGCTTCTGCTTCTTCCACCTGGAACCTATGAGGTCACGGTGACCGCGCCGGGCTTCGCTAAGCTAACTGAAAAGAATGTTGTCCTGACCGTAGGCGAGCGTGCGGAGCTGCGACCTACCCTTGCAATCAGCGGAAGCGAGACGGTCAACGTCAACGCCAGCGCCGACATCGTCGAGACACAGCGAAGTTCGCAGTCCACCACCATCGACCAGCTCCGCATCGACAACCTGCCCACCAACGGTCGCAACTACATCAGCTTCACCCTGACCAACTCGCAGATTGCGCGCGATGCCGCCCCATCAATCGGAGCGATTCCAACCTCGGGGCTGAACTTCGGCGGTGTGCGCGCACGATCGAACTCGATCAACATCGACGGTGCCGATGCAGGCGACTACATCTCCGGCGGCACGCGAACGACGGTATCGCAGGATGCCGTTCAGGAGTTCCAGATCATTACGAATGGCTTCGCCGCCGAGTACGGCCGCGCGTCAGGCGGCGTGGTGAACATCGTAACCAGATCGGGCACCGATAAGACCCATGGCAGCGCCTACGGCTTTCTGCGGAACCGCTATATTCAGGCGACGAATCCGTTCTCAACGGTCTACCAGCCTGCCTACACGCGCGTGCAGGCGGGCGCGACGATCGGCGGCGCGATCATTCCCAATAAGACGTTCTACTTTTTTTCGGCTGAGATTACGCGCCGTCAGGAGACCGGCTTCTCCGACATCGGCGCAAACAACTTCGGCCTGACCAGCATCGATGTCAGCCGTTTCTTTGGCGCTCCCACTGGTGCCCTGACGATTCAGGGAACTCCCCAGCAACAGGCATTCCTGCAGAATCCACTATTGCCGCCAAATACTCCGGGAATCCAAAACTACATCGCACTGGTCGGTTCCGGATCGTCCATCGCGACCACAGGGCAGAATCCAGGGTTTCTCCAGCCAACCATCGGAGCAAAGAACTTTGTAACCTCGGGACAAGGGCTGCCAGGTTCGTTCGTTCCGCTCAACAGCCTTATCGGCAACTTCCCCATCTCCGAACGAACCGAGGTGTATTCGCTTCGCATAGACCAGAAGCTGACGAGCAATCAGCAACTCACGCTCCTTGGCAGCGCCAGCCCGAGCTTCGTGAGTGGTATTGAGGAGAGCGCAGCCAACCAGAACCTCGGCGAAAATTCCTTCTCCCGTACCGCGACGCAGAGCCTGCATGACTGGGCCATCGCGGCACAACATACGTGGGCGATTGGCAGTAACAAGGTCAACGAGCTGCGCTTCCAGTTTGCGCGACATCCGGTCCTCTTCTCCAATACCAATTCTCCCGGCGGCGCCAACACGGCAGTCAATATCCCCGGATTTGCCTACTTCGGCAAAACACCATTCTCGGTCGTCAATCGTATCGAAGACCAAAACCAGCTTCAGGACAACTTCACGTACACCCACGGTCCGCACACGTTCAAGACCGGGATTGATCTGCGTTATATCCCCATCAATCTTCTGCAGGGCCAGCTTTATGGCGGCGGCGACTACAGCTTCGGCGCGCTAAACAGCACCGATGTCTCCTCGGCACTCGTTGGCCTTCCGGGATTCTCGGCGATACAGGCATACGGTCTGGGAATTCCGCAGTCGTTCGCGCAGGGCATCGGCAACACGCAGACTAAGTACGATCTGAAGGTGCTGGGTGCGTTCCTGCAGGATAGCTGGCGCGCAACGAGCAAACTGACCATTAACGCCGGCGTGCGTTATGACATCGAAGCATACCCAACCCAGCTGGCACTCAACGCCCCTACGAACGCGGCGGAACGAGCCTATGGAATTCGCGAAGGGATTCGACTTCAGCCCACCAACGTTGCTCCGCGTATCGGCGTGGCTTACGACGTCAAGGGTGATGGCAAAACCGTGGTTCGTGCCAACTATGGCCTGTTCTACGACCGCGCACCGGGAAACCTCGAGGCCCAGTCCCTGGCATTCAATTCGACAACCGTTCCCCTCGTAATTCTGGCAGGAGGCTCTCCCTGTTCGGTGACAGCGCCGGTCACCAATACGAGCCCGCTCAATCTGAATGCAACGAACACTTTTCAAGGTTCCCTGGGAAATGCAAACTGCCTGGCGGCGAGCGCAGCCGGCTTCAACTACATTGCGAGCCAACAACGCTTCGATCCCAACAACTCGAACTCGCTCTTCGTCAATCAGAACTTCCTGACCGCAGGATTCCCCCTTCCCATCCTTCCTTCCGGACTTCCTGCCGATCTCAACTTCCTGACGCCTTATGTGGAGCAGGTTTCATTTGGAATCGAGCGCGATCTCGGTCACAACATGTCGCTGAACATCGCCTACAACTCAACAGGCGGCCGCCACCTCAATCGCCCGATCAACGTGAACCCGGTGAATCCGCAGCTTCTCATCGCGAATTGGCACAATGCAGTAAATGCTGTGAAAGCCGGACTTGCGCCGCCCGCCACCGCAAGCGCCACTTCGAATCCTCTGACCGTTGCGACCGCCAGCGGAGTGAATCCATGCGGTCTGGGTCCTACAGGCCCATATGTCACTCCGGCGCTGCTTAATTTTTTCCGTCCCTCCGGGCTTAATATCTCCCTCGCGAACTTCCTCTCCAACCCGGCCGTCGGCGGCGGTCCATGCGTCGCTCTGGCAAGCCAGATTGTGGCAGCCGATGGGCTCGGCAAAGGATTGCCGGTCCCCTTCGGCGACATGACCCCCAACCTCACCAACGGGACATCGGACTACAACGGCCTCAGCATCAATTTGAAGAAGCGGTTTACGCAGAACTACGAGTTCCTCGTCAGCTACACATGGTCGCACGCAATCGACGACTCAACCGACGTCGTCTCTAACTCGGACGCGCCGCAGAGCAACTTCGCACCCAACGCTGAGCGTAGCTCCTCCACATTCGATCAGCGTCATCGCTTCGTCCTCTCCGGCGTCTACAACACCGGAAACATCGGAGGGTCAGGCTTCGTCCCGGCAGTGTTCTCAGGCTTCACAATCGCGCCGATCATCGAGGTCTCCTCTGGTCGCCCGTTCAACATACTCACCGGTCAGGACACAACCTTCGACTTTAACCCTCTTACCGACCGGCCCAACGCAGTTGCTCCGAACAGCGGACCGACCGGCTGCGGCACATTGCCGGTGCTCTCGAAGTACTCCCCGACGGGAGCCTTCAATCTGCCCTGCTACATCGACGCGCCCCTCACTGCGGGCCCGGCGAGCAGCTACTATGCAGGCAACCTCGGCCGCAATGTCGGGGTGAAGCCCTACACCGTCTTTACCGACATACGCTTCGCGCGTGCCTTCACGTTCTCGCACGACATCGGCTTGCAGCTCACCGCTGACATCTTCAACGTGATTAACAAAAACAACACGCTGGATGTGAATCTTCTCTACACCGCAGCTGGCACACCCACTTCTGCGTACGATCCGCGTCAGTTCCAGTTCGGCGCGCGCATCTCCTTCTAACCCCCGTAAATTCAATCAATCGACAACCGACACCTGTGATCTGCATCTAAACCACAGGTGTCGGTTGTCGTGTTCCGACCATTGTTTGAGAGAGTCGGATGAAGGAGCGAAACATCTCTGCGAAAATAAGTGTTCCTAATCCAAGAGGACGTTCTTCTGGAAAACTTATTGCTACGTAGTTGGAAACGTATGAACAGAAAATTCCTTGCTTTGACAATCTTCATTCTGGGCTTACTAGCAATAACCGGGCCCCGCGCGCACGCCGACGCAGCTTTGCTGATGGAGGAGCCGTACGCGCAATTTGGCGCCTTCAATCCGACCGGTCACGCGGCGATCTATCTCAACCACGTCTGCGCTGAGTCGCCAACCCGCCTGCGCCCATGCCGTCCCGGCGAGCCCGGTGCGGTGATCAGCCGATACCACAAGATCGACGGTTACGACTGGCTCGCAATTCCGCTCGTCCCCTACCTCTATGCCGTAGAACACGTCGAAGACGTTCCCACATCGGTCGACCGAGACCTCGAAGCAAACCTCCGAGACCGCTACCGGCGCGCTCACCTGCTGATGTACGCACCCGACGTGACAGACGGAAAGAAGGCCGGCGAGGCTCCCGACGGCGAGTGGACACAACTCGTCGGCGCGTCCTACGACCGCAGGATCTACGGCTTCCAGATCCAGACGACATCCGAAGAAGACAGGGACTTCATGAACCGCTACAACGACAGCAGAAACGTCGGCCACTTCAACCTGCTCTTTCACAACTGCGCCGATTTCTCCCGCACGCTGCTGAACGTCTATTACCCCCACAGCATTCACCGCAATTTCTTCGTTGATGTCGGCATCACTACCCCAAAGCAGGTCGCGCGCTCTCTCACCAAATACGCCGCGCGCCATCCTGAACTCAGCTTCTCCACCTTCATGATCCCGCAGGTCCCCGGCACCATCCCGCGCAGTCATCCAATCCACGGTGTCGTCGAGTCCGTCGTGAAATCCAAAAAATATGTTCTCCCACTCGCCGTTCTCACTCCGGAGGTCACGGCCGGGCTCGTCGTCGCCTATCTCACCGACGGCCGTTTCAAAGCTCCGAAAGACGCAACCGTCGAGATCGTCCCGGGCGAACCCGTCACAGATTCCTCCACGCCGGCCGGCCCCGCAGCCGATCAAACCCCAGACTCCAGACACCCGTTGCATCCGGCAACGCCACCGCAGTGAGGCTCAGTCCACCTTCAGCGTCGCATCCGCGTCCATTACCAGCGACGAGCCCTCCACCAGCAGCGAGTGAAGCTTCAGAGCACTAAGCGTCAGCGAGTAACCAGTCGTCTCGGTCGAGCGGCTCAACAGTTGCCGCATCAGAACCGCCGCATTCACCTTCATCTGCGCCGGAAGCTTGTTCTTCAAGAACGGTTCCAGCAGAAAGTTCAACTCCTTCGACTCCGTTAGCCGTTCAATACGCGCATCGCGAAACCCAATGCTCTCTTCTTCCGCGTCGGGAATCAGCGAAACATCCGTATTCGTCGTAAGTGAAACGCCAATACAAGTCCCATGAACCGACGTTCCCAGTTTCGCCTTCGTATGCACTCGCACGACAATTCTTTCGTTTACGAAGGTCACGTGCGGCAACTCAGCGTACACATAGCACGCTGAATTCGCATCGCCACGCAGATAGTAGCGCCCCTGCGGCCCATTGAATAGCTGCGTCTGGAGCGTGCGTTCAAGCGCCTGCGCCGAAACCCTCACCTCAATTGCCGAAGCGCAATTCACACCGCAGAACAAAATCGCAGTCGAAACCAGCAGACGAGTCAAAAGTCGAAGCATCCCTTAAGCATAAAGGCAGCCTGCATTTTTTCTAGTCGTGGCAACTCGGCTGCTACTCTGTCTCCATCATGCTTCGCAGATTAGCTCCAGCCAGTTCCCTGCTTCTCATCTGTCTCGCTGTTGCGTCCGCCGCCGCACAGCCCCGCCGCATGGTCATCATCGACCAGGACGGTTCCGGCCCCGGCGGCTCCAACCAGATGGCCATGATGGTTCTTCTGCAATCCCCGCAGGCCGACATCCTCGGCATCACCATGGTCAGCGGCAACGCATGGGAGCCCGAAGAGGTGCAGCACACTCTCCGCATGCTCGAACTCATCCATCGCACGGATGTCCCAGTCATTCCCGGAGCCATCTTTCCGCTCGTCCGCACCGAACAGGAATCCAAAATCTTCCAGCAACTCTACGGAACCTTCCCCTGGTACGGAGCGTGGGGCGACATCGCCGCCGGAACCAGCCTCCAGCCCTACCATGGCCCCTACGTCATCCCGAAGCTCACAGAAGGCGAGCCCACCCTCAAACCCTCCACCGAAGATGCCGCGCACTTCCTCATCCGTCAGGTCCACGCCCATCCGCATCAGATCACCATCTACGCCGCAGGCCCGCTCACCAACATTGCGCTAGCCATCTCCATCGACCCGCAATTCGCCGAACTCACGCAGGGGATCGTCATCATGGGCGGCAGCCTCAGCCCGCAGAGCACTGATCCCGAGTTCGCCAACAATCCTCGCCACGAATTCAATTTCTGGTTCGACCCCGAGGCCGCGCACATAACGCTCCACGCGCACTGGCCCCGCATCGATCTCACTGCCGTTGATATCTCCATCAAGACACAATTCACCAAAGCCATGCTCGAAGAGATCGCGCAGTCCCCCAACCCCGCCGCAAAATATCTCGCCGCCTACACCAGTGAGTTCTACTATCTCTGGGATGAACTCGCCGCTGCAGCGTGGCTCGATCCCACCATCATTACCAAGGAGCAAAAGCTCTACCTCGACGTCGATATAACTCGCGGGCCCTTCTATGGAGACACGCTCTCCTGGACCGCAGCCAACAAACCAGCGCTCGATGTCCAACTCGTCCACGTCCAGACCGATCTCGATCTCCCTCGCTTCTACAAACTCTTCATTGAACTCATGAAAGCTCCACCGCAGCCGGCGACGAAATAACAAACCCATTTCCGCATACACTGGAAGTCGGCATCAGCGGAGAAAACAATCTTGGATCTCAATCAGCTCAACGAGCACTTCGCCATCCCCGGCGTCCTCAGCTTTCACGCAACCGCCAGCGGGCTTACCTACGCATCCATCACTTCGCCGCACGCAACCGCAACCGTCTATCTTCAGGGCGCGCACATCACTGCTTGGCAACCTGCCGGACAAAAGCCCGTCCTCTTCCTAAGCCGCAAGAGCGACTTCCTTCCCGGCAAGCCCATTCGAGGCGGTGTACCTATCGCGTTCCCATGGTTCGCGAATCGTCACGATGGCAAACCGGGGCCGTCACACGGCTTCGCGCGTATTCAGGAATGGACCCTCGCCTTCGCCGCGATGGCCGGCGACGATCTGCATCTCACCTTCACGCTCGCGCCGTCCGAACTAAGCCGCAGCCTCGGCTTCGACAACTTCCGCCTGGCCTTCCAGCTCACTATCGGGCGCACTCTCACGATGCAACTCACCGTAGCTAACGACGCACCCACGCCGCTGGTCTTCGAAGAGGCGCTCCACACTTACTACGCCGTCACTGATATTCACGAGATCACTGTCACCGGACTGGAAGGCGTCACATATCTCGACAAAGTGGACGACTTCAAGTCAAAGGTGCAGCAAGGCCCCATCACCATCACCCAACAAACCGACCGCGTCTACCTCAACACCACGAGCCCCTGCATCGTGCACGACACCGCAGGCAAACGCCGCATTCACGTAGCCAAGACCGGCTCCGACACCACCGTCGTCTGGAACCCATGGGAGACAGGGGCACAGAAGATTGCAGATCTCGACCCAACCGAATGGCATGAGTTTGTCGCCGTCGAGACAGTGAATGCTGCGGCGAACGCAATTACTCTCGCTCCCAAAGCGACCCACGTCATGCAGGCGCACATCACGGTTGAAGAAGGTACCGTTTAAAGCGATTCCCGGAGACGTGGCCTCAACGACTTTGCGAACGTACTGTCCTAACGCTACTCTGGAGAACGTGAAGCTTATCCTTGCCTCAGCCTCGCCACGCCGCCGCGAACTTCTCGCACAAGCGGGCCTCAAGTTTACCGTAGCCGCCGCAAACCTCAACGAAGACCGCCTTCCCGACGAGGCCGCGGCTGCCTACGTCCAGCGCCTGGCCGAAGAGAAAGCCATGGCCGTATGGAAGGCTTACAAAGCGGAAGATACTCCCGAAGACCCGCTCATCGTGCTCGGCGCAGACACCTGCGTCGTCAGCGACGGCCACATCCTCGGTAAGCCAACCGACACGGCCGATGCGCGGCGCATGCTGAAGCTACTCAGCGGACGCACCCATGCCGTCCTCACCGGTCTTGCCGCAGTCGCTGCAAACAAAACAGCTCGAGACGTCGAAGTCACCCAGGTGACATTCAATCAGCTCACCGACCGCGATATCGCCCAATACATCGCGTCAGGGGAACACCTCGACAAAGCCGGTGCCTATGCCATTCAGGGAATGGCCGCACGCTGGATCCCCCGCATCGAGGGCTGCTACTTCAACGTAGTCGGACTCCCCATAGCCCGAACGGTTGCCCTGCTGGACGAGGTTCAACTCGAACCTGTCGCCAGGCATCCTTAGCTACTCCACGCTGGCAATCATCGCCGCAAGCAAAGCCGTGCGTGGCACGATATGCTCGATCAGGACAGATTCATTCGCCGCATGAGCCCCTTCGCCAACTGCACCCATTCCGTCCAGCGTGGGCACCCCGAGAGCCGCCGTGAAGTTCCCATCCGATCCGCCCCCCGTAGAAGCCTCTTCGAGCACAAACCCGAGTTCAGCCGCCAGAGCGCGCGCCTTCTTGAACAGCGCAACCGTTCCCGGCTTGCGTTCCATCGGCGGCCGGTTGATGCCTCCGGTAATCGTTAGCTTGCAATGTGGATCGGAGACCTTCAGGCGCCGGAACAGCCGATCCACATACGCCGCGTCGCTCGCTTTGGCGATCCGGACGTCAATCTCAGCATGAGCTTCCGAAGGCACCACATTTGACCGCGTTCCACCAGCAAAAACACCACAATTTACCGTCAATTTCCGGTCCAAATTCGTGAAGTTTGAGATGGTTTGGACCTGTTTTGCCAGCTCAAGAACTGCGGAATGGCCCTTCTCAAAGTCCACCCCACTATGCGCTCCAACTCCCGTAACATGCACATTATAATGGCCTACCCCCTTGCGAGCCGTCTTGTAAGCCAACCCCTGAGCGGGCTCCAGAACAAAAACAGCCGCCGATTCCAAAGCAATTTTCTCCGTAATTCCACGCGAAACCGGACTCCCCACCTCCTCCTCACTATTCAAAAGCAAAGTAACAGGACGTTCTAACTTCAATTCCTGCAGCGACTTGAGTGCCGCAAACGCCATAACAACACCAGCCTTCATGTCGAGAACTCCAGGCCCCCAATAGCGCCCCTCAGACTCCCGCCAAGGCATCTTCTGCAACGTACCAGCTGGCCACACCGTATCGACGTGCCCGAGCAAGAGGACCGGCTTCCGGTTCCGACTGTGACCAGATCGAAGCTCGATTATGTCTCCAAACTCTTTTTGTTTGTGACGCTTAATGCGCATTCCCTGTTCGGATGCCCATCGTTCCACAATCTCAGATGTCGCGTTAACCCTTGACACATCTTCACTTGGTGACTCGTGCTCGACGAATTCTCGGAGACGGCGACGAATCCAGTCGTTTTTTTCAAGGACGGAGCTATAGAGTTCTTTTGCGTTCATAGTCGGATGTTATAGCAATGAAATGAATTAGTTCCCGTTACTTGGCGGCAAAAAGTAGTCACTCAGATAAGCGATTGTGGCTAATTTGCCACATTGCCAGCTCGTTTTGAGATTGTACGCTTGACGATGGCTTTACTGGAGACGTGGTTTCGTGGCCTTGGAAGCTCATTTTGAGCGAACAATCCGGTCTGAGATAGAGTTCAGCGGCATTGGCTTGCATAGCGGTGCTCCTGTTTCGATGCGACTCGTGCCTGCGCCAGCTGGCTCCGGTATCGTCTTTCGACGCACAGACTTAGATAATTTTGAGATTGCGGCGGTGGGACGCAATGTCGCTAAAGTGAGCTATGCCACGAGCCTGATGCGGCAAAGTGTTTTGATTTCAACGACTGAGCACCTGTTGTCGGCGCTGATTGGGTATGGCGTCGATAATGTGATCGTCGAGGTGGACAATCTCGAGGTTCCGATCCTGGATGGAAGTGCATTGCCGTATGTCAAAGAATTTGAACGGGTTGGATTGAGGAAGCAGAGGCGGAAACGGGAGTATCTGAAGATTTTGAAGGAAGTGGAAGTACGCGATGGATCCAAGTTTATTGGGGTCTATCCGGGGTCCGGGTATCGAATTCAGTACTCGATCGACTTCCCGCAACCCATTGGTTATGAAATGTTTAGCGGAGACCTGGCGACTGGGGATTATGTGAATTTTATCGCTCCGGCGCGGACTTTCGGGTTTAAGGAGGATGAGCGAATGTTGAGGAATATGGGGCTTATCCGGGGGGCATCGCCGGAGTGTGCGATTATTATTGGCTCGCAACGTGTTGAAAATGGGCCACTTCGGTTTGCAGATGAGTTTGTGCGGCATAAGGTGCTGGATTTGATTGGGGATCTGGCGCTGGCGGGGCGTAGGATTCAGGGCCGGGTGGTGGCCGAGAGGGCAGGGCATGCGATGCATACTGCTCTTGTGCAAAGACTTATGCGTGACCGGTCGGCGTGGGAGCTGGCGCATGGGTACGATGAAGTGGGCGAGCCGGAGGCTGCGGTTGGGCGTCTTCAGCCTGCGATTGCGTCGTAAATCCGGGTGATTTTGCGTGGTAAAAACGTGGTTTTTGGATGGTTTTTTGTGGTGAAGTTGTGGTGATTTGCGTGGTGGAGTTCGCGGCCGCCTGGGTGGTGCGGGAGTGAGGTCACTTGCGGCGATTGCGCTGGGGTCGAATCTGGATTCTGAGTTTGGGGATCGGGAGGCGAACCTGCGGGAGGCGGTTCGGCGGGTGGGAGAGCTGGGTGAGGTGCGGGCGGTGTCGTCGTTTTACGACACGGAGCCGGTGGGGTATCGGGAGCAGCCTCGGTTTTTGAATGGGGCGCTGGTTCTGGAGACGGAGCTGGGGCCGGTGGAGTTGATGAGGAAGCTGCTCGCGGCGGAGCGGGCTATGGGGCGGGACCGGGTGGGCGCGGTTGCCAAGGGGCCTCGCGCGATTGATCTTGATCTGTTGTTGTATGGGGATTGGGTGCTGTGGTCAGAGGAGTTGATTCTGCCTCATCCTGCGATGGGGGAGAGGCGGTTTGTGCTGGAACCTTTGGCGGAGATTGCGCCGGATTGGATGCATCCGGTTCTGGGGAAGACGGTGCGGGAGATGTTGGGTGGGTTGGGTCAGTCAGGTGAGAGATAGAGCTTGAAGGTAATGCGTTGCCTGCGTTCGCGAAGGCGCTGTGCGTGCTCGTAGCCCTGTAGCCAGCGGTCGATCATGCCCTGGGTTGCGCCCAATCGCTGCATGTCGAGTATGGCTTCGGCGCGGGTGTAGGGTTCGCCGCCGGAGAGGATGATTTCGTCGAGGTATCGGTTCGTTGACGGCATTGCTGCGTCAGGTGAGTTTACCCGTTGTCGATGTGTCCTACGGGGGAAGATGCGTGGGCAGCATCGAAGAAGGCAATTCAGTCGTTGCGGCTGCGCCTTCACTCCGGCCTTCGGCAGAGAGGAAACTCGCATTGCGCGCGGCCTGAGAGACCCAAGGCTAAAGCCTTGGGGTACCTAGAAGCTAAGGCAATGGCAAAAGCAAAAGACAAATGCAAATGCGACAACGCAATCTCTCGCTCGTTTGAGGAGTAGGTCACGCTCGCGGGTGTTGCGGGTGAGGGTGGCGGCTCGTTCGAATTCGGTGCGGGCTTCGTGGTGGCGGTTTAGTTTGGTGAGTAGATCGCCGCGCACGCTGGGGAGCAGGTGGTAGTTCTTCAGGGCTGGTTCGGTGTTGAGCGTGTCGACGATGTCGAGTGCGGCCTGCGGGCTTTCGGCCATGGAGATGGCTACGGCTCGGTTGAGTTCGACGATGGGTGAGGGTGTTACCTGCGCGAGAGTGGTATAGAGGGCGGCGATGCGGGGCCAGTCGGTGGCTTCGGGTGTGGCGGCTCGGGCGTGGCAGGCGGCGATGGCGGCCTGGAGGGTGTAGGGGCCGGGGGTTGGAGTGGAGGCAGGGCCTGGAATTAATGCGGGGGTTTCTCCACTTCGCTGCGCTCCGGTCGAAATGACGACCTTTTTGCTACCTGTTTCTTGAGCTTGCTGCGCTCCGGTCGGAATGACAGATTTTTCTTTGTCGACCATTTCTCCGTTCTTGCTCGACTGCCCTCTGTGTCCGGTGGAAATGACGACTTTTTCATTTCTGGTGGCGACTTCATTCCTGCTATTGGTTAGCTGCTCGGCTTGGGCGAGGGCGGCTAGTCCTCGGTGGATGAGGAGTTGATCCCAGTGGGAACGGTTTTGATCGAGGAGGAGGATGGGTTCGCCGGCGGGGGTGGTGCGGGCTTTGGCGCGGGAGGCCTGAATTTCCATGAGGGCTACGAGGCCGTGGGCTTCGGGTTCGTTGGGGACGAGGTTAGCGAGGATGCGGCCTACGCGGAGGGCTTCTTCGCAGAGGGTGGGGCGGAGCCAGTCGTCGCCGGCGGTGGCGGAGTAGCCTTCGTTGAAGATGAGGTAGATGACTTTCAGGACGGAGGCGAGGCGGGCTTCGAGCTCGGGGCCGCGGGGGACTTCGAAGGGGACGCGGGATTCGGTGAGGGTGCGTTTGGCGCGGACGATGCGCTGGGCGATGGTGGGTTCGGGGACGAGGAAGGCGCGGGCGATCTCGTCGGTGGTGAGGCCGCCGAGCATGCGGAGGGTGAGGGCGAGCTGGGCTTCGGTGGAGAGGATCGGGTGACAGGAGATGAAGACGAGACGGAGAAGGTCGTCGCCGACGTTGTCGTCGATTGCGGTGACGTAGTCGGGCACGGCCTGCTCCTTTGCTGCGATCTCGGGGGCGAGTTCGGCGAGTTTGGTTTCGAGGCGGGTGTTGCGGCGGATGTGGTCGATGGCGCGGTGTTTTGCTGTGGCCATAAGCCAGGCGCCGGGGTTGTCGGGAATGCCGGACTGGGGCCACTGCTCGAGTGCGGCGACGAGGGCGTCCTGGGCAAGGTCTTCGGCGCGGGCGATGTCGCGAGTGAGGCGAGTGAGGGTGGCGATGAGACGCGGGGACTCGATGCGCCAGACGGCTTCGATGGTGCGGTGCGTGGCGTGATGTGGATCGGCAGCGGACACTGCTACCGATCACACCAGTTTTGGATACGTCAGTGCAAGTGGGGCTATCTGTTTGCTGCCTTAGCCGCCAGTTGAGCGCGGAGGTTTTTTTCCTGCTGAATACCTTCTTCGGAAAAGGCATATGCGAAGTCATCTGGCTCGAAGACCTGGCGGATCTCGACTTCGCCTTCGCCGTTGGGGCTGCAGTTGGGGACGCGCTTGACCCACTCAATGGCCTCTTCGAGGGACTTGACCTGCCATAGGTAGAAGCCGGCGATGAGTTCCTTGCTCTCGGCGAAGGGACCGTCGATGACGGTGCGGTTCTTGCCGGAGAAGTGAACGCGAGCGCCTTTGGAAGAGGGGTGGAGGCCTTCGTAGCCTAGCACGACTCCGGCTTCTACGAGCTCATCGGTGAACTTGTTCATCTCGGCAATGCCCTGCGGGTCGGGGAGTGCACCCTTTTCTGAGTCTGCGTTTGCTTTGAAGATGACCATGAATCGCATTTCTTTGTCCTTTCGGTTTGGAGATGGATGTGAATGCGGCTATTTCGCGGGCTGCTCGAAGATCTGGCGGATTTCGACCTCGCCGTCTCCTGCGATCTGCATGAATGTCTTCGTGAAGTCGATGGCATCGTCTTTGGAGGATGCCTTGATGAGTGCGAAGCCTCCGACGAGCTCTTTTGCTTCGGTGAAGGGGCCGTCGGTTACTGTGAATTTGCCGTCAGTCATGCGGATGCGCGCGCCGAGAGCGCTGGGAAGGCAGCCTTCGGTGGCGATGAGCCTCCCGGATTTGAAGGACTCTTCGATGAGTTTTCCCATTTTTTCCATCTCGTCACAGGTGGGAGGGGCGCCTTCGAGTTTGGCGGGTTTGTAGATGCATAAGAAACGCATGATTTCTCCTTTAGTTTGCTGGGAGCAGATTTTTCTGTTCTCTATGGAGGCGTCGAATGGACGGTTAGAGAATCGACAAAGCATCGAAGGATTTTTTTAGAGTCTTCGGTGATTTCTTTTCGTTGAGCTGGTCGCGCAGGCGCTCTTCCTGCTCTTTGAGTTCGGGAGTCATTTGGGGCGCAAAGTCTTCGGCTTCGAAGACGGGGCGGATTTCGACTTGGGCGCCGGGGCCGAAGGGGCTGCGTTTTAGCCATTCGACGGCCTCTTCGATGGAGCGGACTTGCCAGAGCCAGAAGCCGGCGACGAGTTCTTTGGTTTCGGCGAAGGGGCCGTCGGTGATGGTGGGCCTGGATGCGGTAAAGGTGATGCGCTTGGCTTTGGAGGTGGGGTGCAGGCCTTCGCCGGCGAGCATTACACCTGCTTTGACGAGTTCTTCGTTGAACTTGCCCATTTTTGTGAGGAGTTCTGTGCTGGGGAGGTTACCTGCTTCAGAATCTTTGGTGGCTTTGACGAGGATCATGCAACGCATTTTTTGAGTCTCCTTGAGTGGCTTTCTATTTTGTACGTCGATTGGGGGCTGGGGGAATCGACATTGGGTGAGAGATTTTTTTGGCCGGGCAAGAGCAACAGCAACGGCAACCGAACGAGCAAAAGCAGATCCCCTACGGGGATGACAAACAAGAAAGGCAAGAGCAACGGCCGAAGCAAACGATGTGCTGTCGCTAGGAGATGCGGGCTTCGTCTGAGTCGGTGGCTCGGCGCTGTGGGTTTGCGGGCAGTGCGTGGACTCCGGAGGGTTGCTCGTGCCAGTGGTTGACTTGCTCGAGGGCCTGGGCGAGGGTGTTGACGACTACGTTGGGGCGGCCTTTGCCGAAGCGCTCGATGGTCTGGTCGGGGTCGTCGCTGTTGTTCCAGAATCCGATGACGATGCGATTGAGGGGAAGGTGGGAGCGGACCTTCTGGCAGATGGTGCGGGCCTGGGAGAAGGCGAAGGGCGGAAGCGCGGAGATGAAGACGACGGTGGTGGGTTCTTTGGCGAGGTTTTCGAGGATTTCGTTGGAGACGAAAGAGGAGGAGAGGAGGAGGGTCTGGTGGTTGGCGCGCTCCATGAGCTGGGCGAGCATGAGGGCGGTGAGCTCGTCGGCCTGATCGTTGGCAGAGATGCAGACGATGGCGAAGTCGGCGGGTTCCTCGGACCGCAGACCGTTGAAGTTGTTTTGCGGGAGGGCGGGGGGTTGTTTGGATTGGTAGTCGGTGAGCTCGGCGACGAGTTCGCTGATGGCAAGGAAGAAGAAGTTGCAGCGGATGTCGTCGAGGACGCCCTGGTGGCGATCCTGTTCGACGAGGGTGAGGGAGGGAATGAGGACGGAGTCGTAGAGCTCGACGATGGAGTGGTTGTCGAGGAAGCGGTTGGCTACGGCTCGAGCTTCGCCCTGGTCCATGGCGAGGAGGCGCTCGTAGAAGAGAGCTTCGGGGGAGAGCTCGGCGTCGGTGCCGAGGAGGGTATGGAGGAACGACATCTGGGGAACGTATCGCCCCATGACGACGATGCAAACGGTGAGCGGAGTGGAGAGGATGAGGCCAGGCCATCCCCAGAGGAGCGCCCAGAAGATAGCCATGGCGAGGAGCGCGAGCGAAGAGATGCCGGTGCGCGTGCTGAAGAGCCAGGGTTCGACGAAGTTGGTGGAGGTGAGTTCGAGACAAAGAAAGAGCAAGAGGATGAGGATGGGGGGCCACCAGTCCGGAGAGGTCGCGACGGAGACGATGAGGGGAAGGACGAGGCTGGTGGCGGTTCCGACGTAGGGAATGATGCGGAGGATTCCGGCGAGGACTCCCCAGAGGGTGGCGTTGGGGACGCCGATGAGGAAGAGTCCGAGGCCGAAGAGGATGCCGTAGGCGGCGTTAACGGCCACCTGAAAGAGGAGATATTGACTGATACGGGTTGCGGCTTCCTGGATGGCCTGGGTCATGATGCTGATGCGACCCATGCCGGCGAGGAGGAGGATGCGATGTCGAAGCTCCTCGCGTTTCATGAGGAGGTAGATGGTGAAGATGATGACCACGCCGATGGTTCCAATGGGTCGAAGGAAGCCCATGAGGAGCTCGGCGGTAGTTTGGATCTGACTGTGGTTGGGGTCGACGATGCGGACAGGCTGAGCTTCGGCGGGAGTGGGGACGCCGGAGGGAATGGCAGTGCTGAAGGATTTAGCGAGGTCGCCAGCGATATCTCCGAGCGACTTGAAGGCTTTTTCGATGGCCTGCTCGGTGGGAGAGTGAACAGAGGCCATCTTGCGCTGGATGTTTTCGCGGTAGGCGGGGAGGTTTTGGGCAACGTCGAGGAGTTGGCGGGCGACGACGTATCCGACTCCGCAGGCGATGATGAGGGCGACGATGCCGGTAACCGCGACTGAGACGACGCGGGGCAGCTTGCGATCTTCGAGACGGCTGACGACGGGAGCGAGGAGAAACGAGAGTGTGAGGGCGAAGGCGAGGGGGATCAGAAGCTCGCGCGCGAAGAAGAGGACCAGGACTGTGACGGCGAGCACGATGAGGGGCTCGATCCTGGAGAGTTCGGCGCTGAGTGAGCGGGACATACGACCTCGCGTGGGCTGTCTTGTGCGGCAAGGATACATCAAGGTTGTGGGAATCGGTTGCGGGATGAGGTCTCGGCGAAGTGGCGTAGGCTGGTAGGCTGAATATTTCGCCGGAGGGTTCTATGGCTACGATGCGTTTGCCGGATGCGAAGGAACGGTTCGCGATGGGGCAGGAGCGGCGCAAACAGATCAAGCGGGCTGACCACGCGACGTGCAAGGTGAAGGACCGGCGAGAGAGCCCGCTGGCGTTGCTGGATGCGTCGACGCGAGGACGGATTCCGAAGCTGGTGGCGCTGAAGAAGCAGTTGATGGCGGTTTCGCCGTTTGCGTACTTTCGCGGGGCGGTTCCAGTGATGGCGTATGACCTGTCGTTGATCGGGAATACAGGGATTTGTAACCAGCTTTGTGGCGATGCGCATGTCAGGAACCTTGGGGCATTTGCTGCTCCGGATGGGCGGCTGGTGTTCGATATCAACGATTTTGATGAGACGATCGTTGCTCCGTTCGAGTGGGATGTGAAGCGTATGGCGACGAGCTTGATCCTGGCGGGGCGCTCGGCTGGGAGTAAGAACATTGCCTGCCGAGAGGCTGCGGCGATGTTTCTGGAGCGATACCGGACGACGATGGGAACGTTCGCGCGAATGCCGGTGCTGGAAGTGGCCCGGTACCAGGTGCACCGACTGCGGGATGTGTTGCCGGTGCAGGGGATTTTGCGGATGGCGGAGAGAGCGACGCCGATGCATACCCTGCTCACGTTGACGGAGGTGCAGGGCTCAGTTGCTGCAAAAAAAGATGTGGGCGGAGTGAAGACGAAGGGGAAGGCGAAGAAGGAGGGTCCGCCCGAAACTGCAGAGCGAGTGTTCAAGACGAACCCGCCGACGCTGACGCGCGTTACGGGAGAGATGGCGGCGAAGGTGCTGGGGTCGTTGACGAAGTATACGGAGAGCCTGCTGCCGGAGAGGCGGCATTTTCTGGCGCAGTACAGGCCGGTGGATGTGGCGTTCAAGGTGGTGGGGACGGGGTCGGTGGGGCTGCGGGATTATGTTGTGCTGATGGAGGGAAATGGCCCGAAGGACCCTCTGTTTTTGCAGATCAAGGAGGAGGTGGCTTCCGGGTATGCGCCTTATGTTGCGGTGAAGGCCCGGAAGGAGCGGGAGAATCAGGGGCGGCGGGTGGTCGAGGGTGAGCGCGCGATGCAGTTGCAGTCGGATCCGTTTCTGGGATGGACGACGATGGAGGGGCGGGATTATCTGGTGCGGCAGCTGAACGACCACAAGGCTTCGATCAACCTGGAGAATCTGAAGGCCGCGGGATTGCTGGAGTATGCGTATGTGTGCGGTGAGATGCTTGCGCGGGGACATGCCCGCGCAGGGGACTGCTCGATGATTGCCGGGTATCTGGGTACTTCGACTCGGTTTGATGAGGCGGTGGTCGCGTTTGCGGAGACGTATGCCGACCAGACTGAGGCGGACTGGAAGCAACTGGTGGGATCTTTGAAGACGGGGAAGAGAACTGCGACGAAAAAGGGCTAGGGCCTTGCTTTTTCGAGCGCGAGCACTGCGTAGGCGGTTGCGGCATCGGTCATGAAAGGACCTGCATCGCTCTCGGGATCACGCTTTTTGTTGATTGAGGCGGCGCGCCATGTGCCGTCGCTCTGCTGATGACCGGTGAGCCACTTAAGTCCACGTTGCATGGTTGAGTCTGTGCGCGGCGTTCCGGACTCCTCCATTGCGAGTACGGTCAGACCGGTTGCGTAGCCGTCGCTGTCGGTTGGTTCGGGGGAGTGGTCGACTCGCTCGCGCTTGTCGAGGGCTGAGGTTCTCCATCCTCCATCTGTTTCCTGATGAGTGCGAATGGTTTTGAGTAACTCCTCGCGCTCGGCGGGGGTAAGCAATCCGGGTTTCTTTTGGGAGGCCCATAGGATGTAGAGCTGGTTCACGACGGGCTGTGCAGCGTACTGTCGCCGCAGATATTCCTGCAGTCGATCCAGATGTTTCCGTACGCCGGGCTCTTGTGCATACTTGTTGGGAGCGTTTATGGCCTCGATCATAAGAAGCGCTGCGCCCTGGTAGCCGGACTCCGCACCCTCCCATGGACCGAAGTGAAAGTCCTGCCACTTCCATCCGCCGGCGAGATCTCCGGTCTCTTCCTGGAGCGCCCATGCGTTGTCGAATGCGGTGCGCGTGACTGGACGAAGACGTCCCTGGCGAATGTCGACGCTGGCCAGAATGATGGCGTTGAGGACTGCCTCGGTTGAGTGGGCTTCGGCAGTTTTGCCGGGGCCGTTTTTTTCGTCGGAGTAAAAGGGAACCATCTCGGACCAGTTGGTTACGCGCTTTTCGACGCTATCCATCATGGTTTTCTCGGGTGTGGGGATTTCGTTTTCGTGCAATTGGCGGCGAAGGCTGGGGCGCGCCATCGCGTAGGGCACGTTGGTGTGGCAGGAGATGCAGATGGTGCCGTGGTCCTTCTGGGCTCGCGGCCATTGCTGCCACCATACTTCGCGGTCGTCGAGATAGTGTGCGGCTGTTTGGCGGTTCCAGTTGAGTGACGAATGTGCGGAAGCGCCGTGGGCGGGCAGGGCTCTCCAGAGCGCAATTGCTGCGAGGGATACGGCTAGAAATAGATATGTCCCGCCGACTCTGCTCTTCATGAGGCAGTTCCTCTTGCTGAGAAGCACGTATGGATGGCTTAGATGGTACTACTGCCGGAATTCCTAAGGCAGTGATTTTGTGCGGGTGGTGGCGCGCAAGAGAGAAAGCAGGTACCTCCACTACGGCAGCGGAAGTGCCGCCTTCGGTCGAAATAACTGTTCTCCGGGGTGACGGGTAAACGTGGATCATGCTTCGCACGGTTGCCCACTCATGCGATAAGAAGACATGGATGGGGGCACCCGGCAGAGCGTTGAGAACCGATGAGGAGCTTGCTAAACGGAGACGAGAAAGCCCTGTCCTTTGGAGAGCTGCGATTCCCATGCGGTTTGCGTCTCTTGAGAGGCCTGCAAGGTATAGAGGTATCGGAGAAGCGCAATTTTGTTCGGGAAGGGTTTTACGTCGATGAAGTGAGCGTCTCCGTCAGGAACTTCGGTCATCGTGCATCGCGGATTATCGATCGTGACTTGATAGGTTTTGCTCATGTCTCGACTCTACGCCGATTTCAGCATTTGCGAGCTCGGTTGCGGCCTAATGGACTTTGCCGGCTGAGTTTTCGAGGACGACGTTGGAGAGGATGGCGGTGTCGGATTTGTCGGGCAGGTGCGAGCAGAAGCCTATGCCCGCGTAAAAGGGTTCGTCGAGGTGGAGGGTGATGGGTGGGCCGAACTGATGCATGGGTTCGCCTTCGAGGCTGATGAAGATGGCGAAGTTGTCGCCGCGTTTTTCGAGGCCGATGCGTTTGGGGATGACGGTGACGAGCGAGTCAGGGCTGGCGCCGCCGGGACGGCCGCGGCCTGCGATGCGGAATTCCAGGTCAGTGATGCGGGTGTTCTTTTCGGGGCGCTGGGCGAGGTGGACCATGCCGGCTCCGTGGAGCGCGACGATGGCTTCTTTGGAATCGTCGTCGAGGTTCTGGCGGATGATGAGGAAGGCTTTGCGGTCGCCGTAGCCGTTGGGGTCGGGGAAGGCGATGTCGGCTGCGAGGGAGACGTCGCCGGACATTTTCTTCCAGAGATAACGGAACTCGTCGCGGGTGTACCAGACGTTATAGCCGGCGGAGTTGATGGTGTACTGCTTTGTTGTTGCGTCGTAGCTGGCGCTGCCGGGGATGAGCGGGCCTCCTATGTCGGACTGGCCTTCGAAGATGCCGATGGGAGTGTTGAAGGTTTTGGTGGGGCGGTGGAAGTCGGGTGGTGGCGCTACCTGAGTGTGGGTGGGGGAGCCGGGTTGGGCCCAGTCGGGTGCGGTGGGTGGTGTTGTGGGGGCTTGTGCGATGAGGAGTTGCGATGGGAGGAACGCGAAGATGACCGCGAAGACAGAGTGCCACCTTGCCGAGACGATTCGCATGATGGCGGAATTTTACGCGCTTCAATATATCGAGCAAACAAATTAGAGCGAAATCAAAGTTGCCAGGTCTTGCCGCCCGACAAAGAAGAGCAAAGACAAATACAGGGATCCTTCACTGCGTTCAGGATGACGACCTTCAAAAGGAAAAAATCGGCCTAGCGCATTTAGGTTTGCGCGGCGGGAGCGGGGGTTCGCGCTGCGCTCTGGGTGAGGGCGAGGGAGATGAGGAGCAGGGCGGCGGCGGTGTAAAAGGGGCTGCCGGGGATGTGGACTCCGGTGCCGATGGAGACGCTGAAGATGTAGGTGAAGAAGCTGGGGCCGAGAAGTCCGGCGATGCCTCGGAGGCTGTTGATGGCTCCCTGGAGCTGGCCTTGTTCGGAGGGGCTGGTCATGCGGGAGAGAAGGCTTTGCGCGGCGGGCCAGGTGAGGGTCATCATGTTGAGGAAGGGGATGCCGAGCCATAAGAGAAGGCCTGTTTTGGAGAGCCCAATCATGGAGTAGCCGAGGATTCCCCCGATGAGACCAAAGGTCATGGTTCTGCGCTCGCCGAGCTTTGCGACTACGGGTTTGACGAGAAATCCTCCGTAGACGATGGTGCAGATTCCTACGAACGCGAGGGAAAGACCGACAGTGCGATTGGTCCAGCCGTAGCGGTAGTCGGCGTAGATGACGTAGACGTTCATCAGAACCTGTTGGGCAATGTAGCCGAGCAGTAGGATCGTGGCGATGGGGATCATGCCGCCGTGACGGAGCAGGGTGAGAGAGCCGACGGGATTGGCGCGGGCCCAGGAGAACGGGCTGCGGTTTTCTTTGGAGAGAGATTCGGGGAGGACGAAGAGGCCGTAAAGTCCGTTGATGAGCGAGAGGCCGCCAGCGACCCAGAAGGGAAGGCGCGGGTTGATGTTGCCGAGGAGACCACCGACAGCGGGGCCGAGGACGAAGCCGGCTCCGAAAGCTGCGTTCAACATGCCGAAGGCGGCGGCGCGGCGTTCGCGTGGGGTGACGTCGGCCATGTAGGCCATGGCGGTGGGGATGGACGATGAGGTGAGGCCGGAGATGATGCGTCCAAGGAAGAGCCAGTTGAGTGTAGGGGCCCAGGCCATGACGAGGTAGTCGAGGCCGAGGCCGAAGTTGGAGAGCAGGACGACGGGGCGGCGGCCGTAGCGGTCTGAGAGCGAGCCGATGATCGGAGAGCAGAAGAACTGCATGACGGCGAAGACGGTTCCGAAGAGGCCGAGCATTCTGGCCGCGGACGGAGGTGTCGCCGTGGAGGAAGCCTTCGATGAGGCGGGGGAGGACGGGGGCGATCATGCCGAGGGCGAGCATGTCGAGCGTGACGGTGAAGAAGATGAAGGTGGCGGCGGCTCGGCGGCCCTTGGGTGGGTGCGGTGTGAGGGCGGGGGTGATGAACTCGGGCTCGGTGAGGAGGGGATTGGTGTCCTTGACATCGAGCGGCGGCGTGTTTGGGGTGGAGTCGGGCATAAGATGGCTGGCGGGGGCGGTTGAGGGTTAGTCTACGTGAGGTTTTTCGGTGTTTCTTGGAGATTTCGGCATTAATTTACGCCGTGTCGAGTCCCTATGGGATAGGGTACGTCTCAGAGGGTAGTGGGAGTTTGTGGATGCAGGCTGGAAGATGTTTGACGGCGGTGCTATGGCTGGTGGCGGCGGGGGGCACGCAGGCTCAAAGCTCGGATAACGCGCGGAAGATTGTGGATACGATGCTTGCGCATGAAAGTGATCCGGCAGAGCATCGGTTCAAGTACATGTACCTTTCGGAAGAGCGATCGGATCGAACCGGTGGGCATCTTTGGGTGGAGCAGGTGGTGGAGACTTCGATGGGGAAGGTCCGGCTGCTTCTGGCTGAGGATGGCAAGCCACTGAGCTCGGAGAGGCAGGCTCTGGAAAAGGCGCGTCTGAAAGACATTGCGGCGCATCCGGATGTTTTTCAGAAGCGGGAACAGGCGATGAAGAACGACGAAGAGCATGCCGAACAGATGCTGGTGTTGTTGGGAAAGGCGTTTCTGTTTGATGAGCCGATGCCGGATGGCGGGGACCTGCGGATTGGGTATAGGCCGGATCCGGCGTATCAGCCGAAGACGATGGAGGAGAAGGTGCTGCACTCGATGTCGGGTGCGGTGCTCGTGGATGAAAAGACGCTGCAACTGCATCGCATTGAAGGGAAGGTTCCCGCGGATGTGAGCCTGGGCTATGGAATTCTGGGGACGATTCATGCAGGGAGCAGCTTTTCGACTGCGCACGAGATGGAGCCGGGCGGCGAGTGGAAGGATGCGATGGTCAACACAGCGATCGAAGGAAAGGCGTTGCTGTTTAAGGAGATCGGCAGGAACGAGCACGTAGTTCACAGCGAGTTCAAACGTCTGGCGGATAACATCAGCGTGGCTGAAGCGGTGGCGCTGCTGATCAAGTAATTTCGTTGCCGGAACTTTCATGGCTCGTCCGCGTAGTTAATAATGCGCAAGAGCACGAAAATAATTCCTACGTCGCAGGTGGCATGGAAACCCGACAGCCAACAATACAACAGATGGATTTGCGCGGCGTGCTTTGGCTTTGCCTCGGTTTTGCGGCGCTGAAGCTTGCGATTCAGATCGCGGGCAACGTTGTTGCGCAACACGCCGGATACGGCATCTTTCGCGATGAACTGTATTACCTGGTGTGCGGCCGGCGGCTGGCGTTTGGATATGTCGATCAGCCTCCCCTGACTGCGCTGCAGGCTCGTGTGAGCGAGATGCTCTTCGGGCATGACACGATGTGGTCGCTGCGGTTGATCTCGGGGATGGCGGGTGCGGCGAAGGTCTTTCTAACGGGGGTGCTCTGCTGGGCTCTTGGCGGCGGGAGGAGAGCGGCGGCGCTGGCTATGCTTGGAGTGATTGCGGGCGGAGTCTATCTGGGTATCGATGGCTACCTTTCGATGAACTCGTTCGATCCCGTCTTCTGGATGCTATGCGTGCTGGCACTGATTCGCATCGTTCAGTCGGATTCGGCGAATGAGGTGCGCAACTGGTGGATTGTGTTTGGCCTTAGCGCCGGGATGGCCTTTGAGAATAAGGATTCGGTTGCGTTTTTCCTGATCGCGATGCTGGTTGCGCTATTGCTGACGCCGCAGCGGCGGATTCTTGCGAGTCGCTGGTTTGTTGTTGCGGTGGGACTGATTGTTCTGGTGGCGCTGCCGAACTTTCTCTGGCAGGTAGAGAATCATTTCCCGACACTGGAGTGGCTTCGCGATGTGCAGCACTCAGATAAGGATGTGAAGCTTGGGCCTGTGCAGTTTTTTCTGGCTCAGATACTGACGCTGACGCCGGCGAATATTTTTTTGTGGGGCTCGGGAGTGTTGTGGCTCCTCTTTGCCAAGACGACGCGGAGCTATCGCTTCCTTGGTGTGTTTTACGTTGTCTTTGTCGCGCTGATGATGGCGCTGCATGCTAAGGACTATTACCTTGTTCCGGCATACCCGGTGTTCTTTGCGGCTGGAGCAATTGCGTTAGTTGGCTGGGCGGGAAGGATCGCGTGGCGTAATGCGCTGCTGGGAACCTATGCGCTCATCCTTGTGATTGGCGTTGGGCTTTTCTTTCCATTTTCTGTCCCAGTGCTGAGGCCTCAACAGTGGTTGGCTTATGCGGAGAAGCTTCACTTCAAGCCGAAGGACAGCGAGAATCACGCGGCTACTCCGCTGCCGCAGTTCTTTGCTGATCGTTTCGGGTGGGAAGATCTCGTGAAGCAGTTGTCGGGCATCTACAGGGCATTGCCTGAGGAGGAGCGTGCGCGGACAGGCATCCTTGCTTCCAACTATGGGCAGGCAGGCGCGATCGATATTCTCGGGGCGAAGTATGGATTGCCGGCGGCAATCAGTGGTCATCAAAATTACTGGATATGGGGACCGCGGGGATACACGGGAGAAGAGATGATCGTGATCAACGACGCTAGCCTCGACGAGATGAAGGCGGTGTACAACTCATGCGTCGTCGCCGGCAAGCGGGATGATCCTTACACGATGCCATGGGAGCATGGCTCTATCTATCTATGCCATGGCCGTAAGAAGACCTATCAGGCGGATTGGCCGGAGCTCAAACACTATATGTGAATTAGAGTCAGGCGGCGGCGACTCGTTGGACAAGGTCGTTCTGTTCCTTCTGCGATTCGGCGCCAATGGTGAAGGCGTCGAGAACTCCGTTCGAGAGAGCGTAACGAATGGCTTCGGAGGGTTTGTGGCGGAGATCTCCCTGACCGAGGATCTTCATGCCAACGATGCCTTTGCCTTGAGTCCGCATTTGTTTGACGACGCTGATGACAGTGTCTGGGTCGGCGTCCATGTGGGAGCCGATGGGGTTGAGACGGACGAGGTCGACTTCCACCCATGGAGATGCTGCAGCTGCGCGCAGTGCTCCGATGGTGTGACAGGAGACGCCGTGAGCACGGATAACTCCTTTTTGTTTGGCTTCGGAGAGGACGTCCATGACGCCACGGTAGCGTGTGGTCCAGTCGGATTCGGTGACGCAGTGGATGAGGACGATGTCGATGTAGTCGACGCCTAGTTCTTTGCGGTAGCGGTCGAGGTCGGCGCGGACTCCGGCGGGATCGCGTGTGTCGGTCTTGGTGAGGACGGTGACTTTGTCGCGCGGGACCTGCTTGAGGGCGGCGGCGACGTAGGGATGGCTGCCATAGGAGTCGGCGGAGTCGAAGAAGCGGAGACCGTTTTCGTGATAACCATCGACGAGAAGTCTGGTTAATGGCGATGTGCCGAGGCGGGTCTGGTTGGAGGCTCCGCCGTAGCCGATAGTGCCGGTGCCCATGGCGAGGCGGCTGGTGCGAATTCCGGTGTGGCCGAGGACGACCTCATCACTGGCGTTCAGTTTCTTAGGGAGGGGTTCGGGATCGATGAGCGCGGCGCGGGCTACGGGGTTGGTGGCGAGGAATGCTGCGCTGAGGGTGCGGCCCGAGCGGCGAAGGAAGTCTCTCCTTAGCATGGCGCGATCTCCTTGTGGATACGCTACTCCAACTTGGATAAGAGTAAAAGCATAGGAGCTGTATCTGTGACGAATGTCAGGCGATGACTTCGAAGGGGCGCATCATGTCGTTGGCTTCGTGCTCGAGGATGTGACAGTGGTAGAGGTATTTGCCGGGGTAGCCGTCGAAACGGACGATGATGCGGGTGATCATGCCGTCGGGACACTGGACGGTGTCCTTCCAACCTAATTCGTGGGGCTCGGGTGGATTGGCGGGGGCGGTGAAGCGGGGTTTATTGGTCCTCAAGTACTGGTCGGGGTCGAATGAGCGGCGGTCGAGAATCTGGAATCGCACGAGGTGCATGTGCATGGGATGGGTGTCTTCCGTGAGGTTGACGAACTCCCAGATCTCGGTGGAGTTGAGTTTGGGAAACTCGGTAGTGGGCTCGTGCCAGTGTTTGCGATTGAGGAGCATGACCATCGACATCCCGTATTTGTCTTTGTACTCGTGCAGGGTGATGGTGCGGGTTTTGACTGACTCGGACTCGAGGATGCGCTGGATGGGGCGCAGGGTTTTGGGAATCGAGATGGCTTGTTTGGATGCCGACTGCTTCGCTACACGGAACTGGAGTATGTCGAAGGCTCCGGTGCGGAGGTGAAGGTTTTGGCCGGCAGATTGGGAGAAGTCGATGAGGATGTCGGCGCGTTCGGCTGGGGCGAGACTGACGAGCTTGAGGTCGACGGGGGCGGGGAGGAAGCCCTGGTCAGTACCGATTTGTGTAAAGGGCTGACCGTTCGAGAGGGCGAGGTTGAAGAAGCGGCTATTGGCCGTGTTGAGGAGGCGGAATCGGTACAGGCGCGGCTCTACTTCGAAGAAGGGGCGAAGCTTTCCGTTGATGAGAATGCCGTCGGCGCTGAACTCGGGGATCCAGGGGTGTTCGGGGTCGCCGGAGGTGTCGTAGAGAAGCTGGCCGGAGGTGGTGAAGTCGCGGTCATAGAGGATGAGGGGGATCTCGTATTTACCGGAGGGAAGGTTGAGCGAATCTTCGAATTCGTCGCGGAGAAGGAACATGCCGAAGAGTCCGGCGTAGCTATTGAGGCGATTGAGACCCATGGCGTGATCGTGATACCAGAGGGTGGCGGCCTCCTGTTCGAGCGGATAGTGACAGGTTCGGCTCTTGCCGGAGGGAAACCAGTCTTCGGGATAGCCGTCATCGTTGGAGGGAACCTTGGCGCCGTGGAGGTGGGCGACGGTGCGGACTTCAGGGATGTCTTTGCCGCAGCCGTGGAGGGAGTGGTCGATGGGGAGGAAGTGTTGGGTGGGGAGGTTGTTGATCCAGGTGATTTCGAGGGGTTCGTTGCTGCGGGCTTCGATGAGCGGAGCAAGGGCAGAGGGACCGTAGCTCCACATGCGGGTAGGAGGAACGTCGCGGTGGACTTTGGCGTGAATCTCTTGCATGGTCACGGCGAGAATGCGCTTACCGTTGCGCAGACTGGGGCAAGCGATTTGAGGAAGAGGGAGCGGGTCGACGAAGGGAGTCAGCTCAAGCGTGTGAAGCATGAGGGACTTGCTGTTGGTCTCGTTGAAGTGAACTGGTAGGTTCTGACCCATCTGCATATGGGCCATGTTCATTTGGGAGAAGGCGCGCGATGAGCTGTAGAGCAGGCCGAGAGTAGAGGCTTGCTGGAGAAACCTGCGTCTGGACGAGGGCAAGAGATCGACTCCGGCTACGCATAGAAAGTGCGTCGCAAAGAATAAGCACGCATCCTGAATCCCAGGTTCGGGGTTGAGGATGCGTGCCATCGACATTACAGGAGGAATGTAACGATTTTGTGAATCGGCTGAGCTAGTTGCCGCTGGTGACAACGCCGTTTGCGGGGTTGAGAATGACCGGAGTTGGGTTCGGAGGCGCAGCAGCGTTTGAGAAGTCGAACATCGGCATCAGCGAACCGGCGACGCTATCGAAGGAGCCGTTACCGATGCGTTGGCTGCTGAGGAAGACGTCCTCAATGAAGCGCAGAATGGAAGACTGATCGGTCACGGTGTGATCGATATAGTTCTTCTTCGCCCAGGGTGAGATGACCAATAAGGGCTGACGCGGGCCATAGCCGCAACGGCCTTGAGCATGAGGCTTGCCGTCTGCGCCGGGCAGAGCGTTTTGAGAAGAGGTGGAGCTGATGCAGATACCGGTACCGTTGACCGCGTCGGCGGCGGTGGCGGAGCCGTTGACGAGATTCGAGACGTGATCATACCAGCCGTCGGAGTCGTCGTAGGCGATGATGACAACGGTCGAGGACCAGAACGAAGACTTCTCGAGCGCGTTGATCGTGGTGGCGACGAAGACGCCCTCGTCGATGGGGTCGGAGTTGCCGGGATGTCCGTCCTGTAATGCTGGGGCTTTCAGGAAAGTGACTGCGGGCAGGTTGCCTGCGGCCAAGGCAGCAGTGAAGTCGTTCGTATCGTACTGATGGTTGGCTGCGTCCGTAGTTCCGATCGCTGCTGTGGGACGTGCGTGAGTCGGGTTCGCGGTGCTGGCGTAGTACTGGAATGGCTGGTGGTGAGGAACGTAGTCAGGAACCGCACCGGTCTGTCCGGAGACGGAGAGGACGGTCGACCGCTTGCAACCAGTCGTGCCGTTGGGGTTGGTAACGGTGAGGTCAAAGCCACCCTCAAACCATCCCCACGTGAGCTTGGCAGCGTTGAGCAGGTCGCCAACGTTCTTGCCAGTCATCGCGGTGTATTTGCTGGTGGAGGAGCAGACGTCGGCGTAGGGGTCGGCGTCGCTGATGAGGGTGAGGCCGCCGTTGCCGTCGGCCACCGCCGAGCTTCCGAGGTTGAGGTTATTCACCAGACCGTTGGTCTGGCCGGAGATGAGGTTGACGGCGCCAGGCGTCGAAGGACCGAAGTTGGTACTGAAGGAGTTGTCGCTCATTGCATAGTGCTGTGCGTAGTTCCACAGGGCCGTTACGGAGTTGCCGTCGAAGTAGCCCATGGTTTCGCCTTTGGTGAGACTGATGGCGGCGGCACCGCTCGACGCAGCGAGGGCAGCAGAGTCAGCAGAGCCGACCGAGAGCGGGAAGAGATCCATGTTGCCGTTGTCGTAGGCCTGCTGTTCGCTGGTGTAGCCGTGGCTCTGGTCGGAGGTGAGGGCCTGCTGTGGCGGGAAGACGGAACGGATTCGTCGCACCGGTCAGATTAAGGGCGTTTAGGTTCGGGTTCGCCGTCAGCAGGCCGGGGTTGGTCACGTAGTTGTTCGGAATGGGAGTGCCGGTAGCGGCGGTGAACTTCGTCTCGCCAGGCAGGTTGAGGGCGTTGGGATAGGTGCCGAAGTAATGGTCGAAGGAGATGTTTTCGCCGAAGATGACGACGACGTGCTTGATGGCTGCCTGTGCGGTGGTCGGAGTCGGGGGCGCAGGCGGGGGCGTGGTGTTGGCGTTGCCATTGCCGGGAGGGTGTGCTGACGATGCCCTGGCCGCAGCCGCTGAGAATAAGGGTCAAGGACATCGAGAGGGCGAGAAGTTTCCGAATCATTTTTGAAGGCCTCAGAAGTTGGGAAGATGCTTTGAGCCACTATTCTTAGGCCTTCGACATGAGTGGTTATGTGAACCGAGTTTGAATGGCCAATGAATTAATGCGAATCAACTATCCAGGAATCGTTTGCGCTCATTGCGGCATGGCGCAGCGCGGAGGGGCCATACAATTTGAGAGATGGCATTTTCATTTGAGGTTCATAAGACGGCGGAGGCCGGTGGCCGCCGGGGACGGTTGACGCTGCCGCATGGGGTGGTGGAGACGCCGGTGTTTATGCCGGTGGGGACGGTGGCCTCGGTGAAGGCGGTGGAGCAGGGCGTGCTGGAGGGGATTGGCGCCGGCGGGCAAGGGTGCGCAGATCATTCTGGCGAATACGTATCACCTGTATCTGCGGCCGGGGCATGAGCTGGTGCGGCGGATGGGCGGCGTGCACCGTTTTATGAGCTGGGAGCGGCCGATGCTGACGGACTCGGGCGGGTTCCAGGTGTTCAGTCTGAGCAAACTGCGCAAGGTGACGGCGGATGGAGTGGAGTTTCGGTCGCATCTGGATGGGAGCAAGCACTTCTTCTCGCCGGAGCACTCGATGGATGTGCAGATTGCGCTGGGCGCCGATATTGCGATGGTCTTCGATGAGTGCGTGGAGACACCGGCGAGCTGGGAGCGGACGCGCGAGTCGATGGGGCTGACGCACGCCTGGGCGCGGCGATCAAAAGATCACTTTGAGTCACATAAACATCTGGTGCCGTGGTCGCAGGCCGCTGAGGATGCGAGGGCAAGACGCAGAGTCTCTTTGGGATTGTGCAGGGTGGGATGTATGCGGATCTGCGGAAGGAGTCGGCGGAGCGGCTGGTGGAGATGGAGCTGCCGGGGTATGCGATTGGCGGGCTGGCCGTCGGTGAGCCGCGCGAGGTGACGCGCGAGATGATTGCGCGGACGCTCGAGTTTTTGCCGAAGGATAAGCCGCGTTATGTGATGGGCGTCGGGTATCCGGATGAGATTGAAGAGTACGCGAAGATGGGCGTCGACATGATGGACTGCGTGCTGCCGACGCGGGCGGGGCGGCATGGGCTGTTGTTCATGCGTGAAGAGGCGGGTGGACCGGTGGTGCGGATGAACATCAAGCGCAAGGAGTATGCGGAGGACCAGGGGCCGATCGATGAGACGTGCGGGTGCATGGTGTGCCGACGGTACACGCGGGCTTATCTGCGGCATCTGTTTGTAGCGGGAGAGCCGCTGGGGCTGACGCTGAACTCGGTGCATAATCTGGCGTTTTATCTGGATACGATGGAGAGGGTGCGGATGGAATTGGCGGGAGTAGTCGATGGCTCCCCCTCCCCACCTAAGTACGTCAAAGTATTCGGCTGATCTTGTATGTTTGTCTAATTTTTTAGATGGACGCTTGCATGCCCGCAGAGCCTCCGCAATCAGGGTTTTTTGATGGCTGTGGCGGCCATATCTAACAGCACCACTCAATCGGGTGCCCCATCTTCGGCGCGGTTTTATCGCGACTGAGGTGGGCCGTGGTGCGAAGCACAATCCGTCCTTCTTCCTTGAAGAGCACGGCATTGGCTTCGAGGTCAGCGAACCATAGGACGTAGCCAACAGAGTGCCGGATGTGAAGCGTTTCCACGAAGGCCCGGCAACGGGATCGTGATGGATTTATGCAACGCTGACGACGTGCAGTGTGTGCAATTGTGTCTAAACGACCAGAACGATGCAGTTGTTTCCGGAGCCTGAGATTTGAGATTGAGCCGAAATTGGGACAGAGAGATAGCCGATGACGACGAGGTCCTCTCACGCATAGCCGAGGCTTCGAAATTGTGACGATTGCGGTCGACGCGCAGCAATAGAGCAATGACGTCTTTGAGATGCGGTGGCTAGGTGGAGTTCGCGCCGCAACAATCGAAGGTGAGATCGTCGCCTTCTCTCTGATATCGTTTGAGGCCTGACGGCATGGGTGAGTTCAGAGTATCGGGTTTTCGCTGCCGCGAAAATGGTCACCTTATCGACGATAGACCGTCGCGAAGATGGGGCACCCGATAGCGGTGGTACGGTGGCGGATGTGGGCGACCCGCCCAAACGGAGAAGTGATGGCCCTCGAGAAGAAGTGAGATATCCGAAGAGGAAATGAGATAGTAGTTGGGATGAATCGTCGTGAGCTTTTGCGCGGCTCAGCCGCTTTGATGGGTGGAAGTTATCTGTCTCCTTCGTTTGGGCTTGCATTGGGACAGGATCAAAAGAGCTCGCCGGGCCCCCGAAGGGCCTGTTGAGTTCGACCTTTACGCCGGAGCTGTTGCGGGCGAAGCTGGTGCCCATCGGCTCATGGCATCCTTATCCGCGTGCCACGGAGCGTGAGGCGTGGATGCAGGTGCCGGATGATCTGCGTGCTGCGATGGTGAAGCGCGCGGATGCGTGGAAGGGTAAGGACTGGCCTTCGCTGCTGGCGACGACGGCGCTCGACTTCAAGCGCAATGGCAATCGCACCCGATACGAGTCGGCACAGTTCGGACGGCGGCACCGCCTTGTCGACCTGGTACTTGGTGAATGCGCTGCGGGCGATGGCCGCTATCTCGACGAAATTACCAATGGCCTGTGGCTGATCTGCGAGGAGACGTTCTGGGGAGCGCCGGCGCACCTGGGTGCGCAGAAGGCGAAGGTGGGCCTGCCCGATGTGTCGGAGCCGATCGTCGACCTGTTTGCCGCAGAGACGGCATCGACGCTGGCGTGGACCGACTATCTGCTCGGCGAACAGCTGAACACCGTCTCGCCGTTGATCGCTCCGCGCATTCGCCTCGAAGCGAAACGGCGCATCCTCGATCCGCTCCTCGTGCGCAATGACTTCACGTGGATGGGACTTCAGGCAGAACGCGAGCACGAGAAGGCCTGGATCGATGTCGGAGCAAATGTTGTGCTGGCAAAGCGAATTCACCTCAACAACTGGAATCCGTGGATCAACTCCAACTGGCTGATGACGAACATGCTGCTTGAGGAGGACTCCGAGCGCCGTCAGCGCGCGATCGAAAAGAGTTGCCGCAGCCTCGATGAGTTCCTGAGCGACTACTCGCCCGATGGTGGATGCGAAGAGGGTCCGGTGTACTGGCAGCGGTCGCCGGGATCATACTTCGACTGCGTGCGAACGCTCTCCTCGGCGGTGAACGGGGCGGCGGATGTGATGACGCATCCGTTTGTGCAGCGAATGGGCCAGTACATCGCCGACGTGCATATCGCGGACAACGCGTTTGTGAATTATGGTGACGCGCACATGGAAGACGCTCCCACCCCCGAGCTGGTGTATCAGTACGGAGTCGCTGCAAAGCTGCCTGTGCTGTCTGAGTTTGGTGCGTATCACTCCGCGATAGACAGTATGGGCGCGGTCGGCGACGCGAAAAAGCTGGAGGCCGCCTTGGGAGCGGGGCTTCCGACGCTCGCACGCTCGCTTCTCTACGTGATGTGTGTGCGGGATATTCGTACAGCGACGAAGGCCGACGCGCTGGGACGCGATGCCTGGTATCCAGCATTGCATCTGATGACGGCGCGCGAAAAAGCGGGAACGGTCGACGGTTTTTATCTCGCGGTGCAGGCGGCGAGCAACGGGCGCAGCCACGGACACAACGACTCCGGGAGCTTCATCGTCTTTCACGACGGCGAGCCGGTCATCATCGATCCCGGTGTGGAGGCATACACCGCGAAGACCTTCAGCCCGGAGCGCTACACCATTTGGACAATGCAGTCGGCCTTTCACAATCTGCCGACAATCGGCGGAGTAATGCAGCACGATGGCTCGCCCTACGCGGCCAGCGAGGTTCAGTACGCAACCGGCGACACCGTTGCAAAGATCTCCATGAATCTGGCAACGGCGTATCTGCCAGAGGCTGGCGCAAAACAGTGGATGCGCGAGGTGGCGCTAGATCGCAAAGCCGGCCTCGTACGAGTAATCGAAGAGTTCACGCTGGCAAAAAGCCAACTGGTAGCGCTCTCGTTCATGACGTCGCGTGTGCCGTCAAATGAAAACGGTGTGGTTGCCTTTCGTTCGGAAAAAACAGGCGTCGAAAGATGTGCGGATGAAGTACGATGCAGCCGCGCTCCACTTCACGTCGGAAAAAATCGAGATGACCGACGAAGGAATGCGCCGCTCGTGGGGCCCGGCTCTGTACCGTGTTCAACTGAAGACCGTAAGCGACGTCTCGCACGGCCGATGGTCCTTCGAGTTTGATGGATGCCCGCGTGGAAGCGAGCGAGAAGGCTGTTGGCTCTGGAGAAAAAGTGAGTCGAGAGAGACTGTCCTCGTTCCAAACCAACGCTTCAGTTCGCTGTTCACTGCAGCACCGAGAAGCTGTCGTGCAGTGTGGCTGTCGAACTGTTGCGGACCCATACGTCGAAGTCGGAAGGCTCTACAACCCATCGATTCTTCGCGGCCGCCCAGTAGGTTCGTTCCGCGGGGCCGACCGTGAAGCTGATCTCCTGTTTTTGCCCGGGCTGCAGCGTGAGACGACGGAAGCCCTTCAACTCACGAACAGGTCTCGATGCCGAACCGAATCGCTGATGGAGATAAAGCTGCACCACTTCGTCGGCTGCTCTGGCGCCAGTATTTGTAACCGTGACGGTTGCCGTGATCGATCCGTCCAGGGGAGCGGTTTTAGTGCTCAGGCGAAGATCGGAGATGGAGAAGGTCGAATAGCTAAGCCCATAGCCGAAGGGATAGAGAGGTGAGGTTGGAGCATCCCAATAGCGTGAAGTAAAGTCCGGCGAATCATAAGGCTTATGCGAGGTCGTATGTGCGTAATAGATTGGAATCTGCCCAGCAGTGCGGGGCCACGTGACCGGCAGCTTGCCGCCCGGTACCGCATCACCCACGAGGAGATCAGCAACGGCGTTCCCAGTCTCCGTGCCGCCAAAGTAGCAATCCATAATCGCTGGAATGTGTTCTGAAGCCCACGAAAGATCGAGCGGCCGGGTGGTGAAGAGCAGCAAGACGACGGGTTTACCGAGCTTTTGTATCTTCTCGAGCAGCTCCTGCTGTTTGCCGGGAAGGCTGAGCGACGAACGCGAGGAGTACTCGAAGTCCATGATGGTCAGCTCTCCAAGTGCCATGATCACCACGTCCGATTTCGCGGCCAGTTGGAGCGCGTTCTTCATCTGACGATCCGCCTCTTCGGGTGTCCAGGGCGTCTCTATCTTCGGACCAATAAGCCCATCGAATGAGGAGGGGAATGCCTTGGCTATTTGCACGCCCTCTGCATAGGCCACCTGGGAGCCGGGAAGTTTTGCGCGGATACCTTCGAAGACAGAGACGGCATCTTCTGCTTTTGCGGTCAGGCTCCACGGCCCGTTCATATCGCCTGGGCTGTTGCCGAGCGGTCCAATCACGGCGATTCGCTTTGTTGTCTTCGCCAGTGGCAGGAGGCTGCCTTCGTTGCGCAGCAAGACGACAGAACGTGTTGCTGCGGTTCTTGCTGTCTGGCGATGCCTGGCGAGCATGTCGGCGTGGGTTTGGTCGGTGCCATCAGCATAAGGATTCTCAAACAGCCCAAGCCGATACTTCGCGGCGAGTATGGGACGGACGAGATCATCGAGTTGCGCAGGTGTGAGTTGTCCCTGGTCGAGCAGAGATTTCATGTGCTGCAAATAGGTCGCGCTCCCCATATCCATATTCACGCCAGCCGTAGCGCCACGGAGAGCCGCGTCCGTGCTGTCGCGGGCGAAACCTTGCGTGACCAAACTTCCGACGGCGAAGGCATCGCTCACCACGAAACCCTTGAACCCCAATTCGGTTCGCAGAATATCCCTTAGAAGGTGTACGTTGCCGCTCGCGGGGACGTCGTTCAGGTCCATGTATGCGCTCATGACGGTATCTGCGCCCGCTTCTACTCCTGCACGAAACGGAGGGAGGTAGACGTTTTGCATCCGTTCTTCGGGAATGTAAACAGCGTCGTAGTCCCTGCCGCCTTCCGCAGCTCCGTAACCCGCGAAATGCTTCAAGGTTGCCATGAAGGGCCGGGGATTCTCGGGTGTTCCTTGAAAACCTCGTACCTGAGCGCGTGCCATTGCCGCGCCAAGGTAGGGATCTTCTCCGGCTCCCTCCGAGATGCGGCCCCATCGCGGGTCTCTTGCAATGTCCAACATTGGTGCAAAGCTCCAACGCAGCCCGGCATGGATCGCTTCTTCAGCAGCGATTCCCTGCGCTTGTTCGGCCATTGCCGGATCCCAGGAGGCAGCCATACCTAGAGGTACGGGAAATTCCGTATCAAAGCCGTGAATCACATCGAAGCCAAAAAGGATTGGAATGTGCAAGCGCTGCTCGGTCATTGCGATCTTCTGTAAACGGTTAATCTCCTTTGGGTCGGTGAGGAAGAGAAAGGAGCCGACTTCGCCGTGGCGCACTCGGTCTTCGTAGGACACTGGATCGACCTTCATACCGGCAATGGGAAGCTTCAGGTAGAAGGGCTGGTTCAGTTGGCCAATCTTCTCCTCGGTTGTCATTTCCTTCAGAAGTGCGTTGGCACGATCTGTATCATTGCGCGAAGTGGGGGCCTGGGCTTCTGCTGTTCCCGAGAGAAGCAGGGCAATGATGCTGAAGCAGAGGCAGAGTCGTGAGTTAGCCCAAGGAATCTCGTGACGGGTATCGTCGATCAACAGCATGGCTGCATCCTCGATAGAGGTGATGGCACAGCAGAGGCCGCGCCGCTTCAAGACAACGACTATAGACACCCTTAGGGGACCCAGTCGAGTGATTTCAGCGCCATGTAGTTGTCTAGTTCTTTGGCTTTTTTGAGCATCTCCTCGACGCCGGCGGTGTCGAGGTGGGGGGCGAAGGGCTGGGCGGAGTCGGCGATGGCGTAGGCGGTGGCGGCGGTGACGGCTACGCCCTGGTTGAGGTCGGCCTGGACGACGGAGTCGAAGCTGTCGGAGGCCTGGTGGTGCAGGCGGAAGTACTTGTCGATGGAGTTCCATAGGACCAGGGTGGGGACGCCCTGGACGTCGAATCCGGCGTGGTCGGTCTCGAAGAGGAAGTCGGTGTCGGGGCTGGTGGCTCCTGCGCCCAGACCGTCGAGGAGGGGTTCGATGTTGGTGAGGGCTTGTTTTTCGTCTTCGCGGCCCATGAGATACCAGCCTTTGGACGGCTGAGCTCCAGTGTCGGCGACGAGGACGGCATCGATGGAGGCCATGTCGGCGGCGTGTTTTCTGGCGTAGGCGGTTGAGCCGACCAGGCCCTGCTCTTCGCCGCCGAAGAGGATGAAGCGGAGGGTTCGGCGAGGTGGGCGATTGAGGGACTGGATGGCGCGCGCGGTTTCAAGGACGGTGGCTACGCCGGTACCGTTGTCTTGCGCGCCCGTGGCGGGGTGCCAGGAGTCGAGGTGGGCTCCGACGATGACGATGGAGTTGGGTTCTTCGCGGCCGTGGATCTCGGCGATCACGTTGCTGACTTCAGTTGCTGGGCGGATGCGGTTCTTGAAGGCGAAGTGGACGGTAACGGGGGATTTGTCGAGGAGCCGTTTGATGAGGAGGGAGTCTTCGCGGCCGATCTGGGCTACGGGGAAGTTGGCGAGGTGGCCGCCGAAGGTAATGCTGGTGGCGTTTTCGCCTCCGTTGGTTTGGCCGGTGAGGAGGACCGCCTGGGGCTTGAGTGTGTTGAGGAGGGTGAAGGCTTTGATGAGGTCGCCGATGCCCGGGTGTTCGCCGAAGCTGGCGTTGTCGATGAGGACGACGTTGCCGGTGAGGGTGGCTTGGGTCTCCTGGAGTTTTTCTATTGGGAGCAGTGTGGAGAGGTAGACGACCTTGCCGGTGATGCCGGCGTCGGGGGTTGAGGGGCTCCAACCGGCGGAGTAGATGTGGAGCGCCTGGGGGCGGGGTTCGAGGATCTGGCCGGTGGCGGGTGTTTCCGGCTCCCAGAGTGCGGCCATGGGGAAGGATTCGGTGTGGACGTTGGCGAGGCCGAGGGATTTGAACTGCTGCTGGGCCCAATCGACGGCGTGGACGTAGTTGGCGGAGCCGGTGAGGCGGGGGCCGATAGTGTCGGCCAGCTGGCGGTCGTATTCGTAGGCCTGGCCGTTGACCATGATCTCGCCTACGAGTTTGGTGATTGCGGCGTGGGTTTCGGGGGAGACGGGAGGTGCGGTTTGAGCGAGAGCGCAGGCGGGAAGGAGAACGGCTGTGAGGAGGGTGAGGATGAAACGCATGGCGGAACGGTATCACACCGAGGCGGGAAGATGGCTTGGAGACACGGGAAAGAACGACGACAAGGGCAACAGCTAAAAAGCAACCGCAGGTCCTTCGACTACGCAGTTCGCGAAGTGCGCGAACTGCTTCGCTCAGGATGACACTTCTTCGTCAGCCATATCGGAAATGCAAAGTTTTTGTTTCAGACGAGGCGAAGGGTATTGGGGTCGATGTTGAGGGTGAGGCAGATGGCTTCAACTGCGAGGTTGTGGTCTTCGCGTTGAGGGAGGCCGGAGACGGTGACGGCGCCGATGATGCCGGCTCCGTTGACGTGGATGGGGAAGCAGCCTCCGTGGGCGGCGTAGTCGGCGTCGGGGAGGTTGTAGCGGTCGGAGAAGGTGCGGTTGGATCTGCTCGAGGAGGAGGCCGATGGCGTAGGAGGGGCGGTGGAAGCGGGCGACGACGTTGATCTTTCGCTGGACCCAGCGCTGGTTGTCAGGCGTGGTGCCGGCGAGTGCGGTGTAGAAGAGCTGCTGGTGGGGTTGAGCCGAAGCGGCGGATGTCGACGACGATGCCTGATTGCGGGAGACGGCGAGGTCGCGGAGGGTTTGGCCGAGTGTGCCAGGCGGTGTCGTAGTCGAAGGCGGGGAAACGGAGTTCGACTTCCTGGCGGGCGATGAGGGCTAGGTCTTCAGCGAGGGCCATGGTGGGAGGGTATCAGGCTTCGCCAAGTGTGACAGGTGGAAGGACAGTCTCGTTTCGCGCGACGGCCCATCCTTTTCGACGAGACCGAAAAGGATGGGCGACCTGATTTGTTGCCAGATTGAATTACGCGCGGTTGACTGGGCCGCCGAAGGGGGTTCCGGTGAGACCTCCGTCGACGAAGAGCTCGACTGCCTGGACGTAAGAGGAATCGTCGGAGGCAAGGAAGAGGACGGCTTTGGCGATCTCGTCGGCTTCACCCCAGCGACCGAGGGGGATTTGTGCGGCGACTTTTTTGGCTAGTTCACCAACCTCCTCTGGCGAGCGCTTGCCGCCGCGTCCCCAGATGGGTGTCTTGGTTGCGCCGGGAGCGACTACGTTGACGCGAATGCCTCGCGGAGAGAGATCGGCGGCGAGGGTGCGGGCCAGGGCGCGGACTCCGGCTTTCGAGGCCGAGTAGGCGGCATAACCGGGTTGGCCGAGTGTTCCGATGACGGAGCCGTTGAGGATGACGGATGCGTTGTCGTTGAGGAACGGAAGCGCGTCCTGCACCGTGAAGAAGACGCTTGTGAGGTTGACGCGGATGACTTCTTCGAAGAGATCTTCGGCGGTGCTCCCGGCGGGAGTGCTGCCAGCAATACCGGCGTTCGCGAAGACGATGTCGAGTTTGCCGAACTTCTGGCCGATCTGCTGGAAGATGGCCTTGCGGGACCTGGAGTCGGAGACGTCTCCCTGGAAGGCGATGGCGTTGCGGCCAAGCTCGGCGATCGCGGCGTCGAGGGTCTCCTGATTACGGCCGGTAATCGCGACTTGTGCGCCTTCCTTAACCAAGAGACGGGCGGTGGCGAGGCCGATGCCGCTGTTGCCTCCGGTGATAAGCGCTTTCTTTCCTGCGAGTTTCATGTGTCGGCTCCTTTTGGTTTCATGTTGCAACCAGGAATGAGATGAGGGAATCTAGTATAATGATGCAACTGGTTTGGGATTTTTTTCTGGGAGAGCCCGATGCGACGGAAGTGTATGGATGCTAGCAGTTGTCCGGTGGCGCGGTCGCTGGATAGCATCGGGGATTGGTGGACTCTGCTGATTGTCAGGGAGGCGATGCTTGGAGTGCAGCGGTTCAGCGAGTTTCAGCGGAGCCTTGGGTTGGCTCGGAATGTGTTGAGTGCGCGGCTGAAGAAGCTGGTGGCGGATGGCGTGATGTCTATGGGGCCAGCGGCTGACGGCACGTCGTATCAGGAATATGTGTTGACGGCAAAGGGTGAGGCGCTGTTGCCAGTGTTGGTGGCGATGCGGCAGTGGGGGGAGCAGTATTTGTTTCAACCGGGAGAGCCGCGTCAGGAGTTGGTGAATCGCCGCTCTGGAAAGAAGTTACAGCGGATTCGGGTCCGAGATCAGGACGGGCTGGAGAGCGGCGTGGCGGATTTGGGGCTGGTAACGGCGGACTGAGGGTGGGTGGCCGCCTTGACACTGCCGTTCGGTTACGCGATGCTTAGTGGCTAGGCCTCTTTTTGCGCGGTGATGGACAAGTGCGTCCGCAGGAATGTTGCTGCGGTGCGATTCTTGCTGCAGACGACCGGTTGGCCAGTGAAGAATTTGTGTTGTTGAACGGAGCGGATGGATGTTTGCAATGTGGTTGCAGAGTGGTGCGGGCGGACTGGGGAACCTTGGAAGTCTGGCGCTGCCAATCTTGTTTTTTATCGTGCTGTACTTTTTGATGATCGCTCCGAACCAGAGGAAGCAGAAAAAGTGGCAGGAGATGCTGGGACAGTTGAAGTCCGGCGACCGCGTTACGACCAATGGCGGGATTCGCGGAACGATATTGAGTGTTAAGGATGATGTTGTGGTGCTGCGGGTTCAGCCGGACGGCGTGAAGCTGGAGTTCGTCAAGAGCTCGATCGCCGCGGTGACCACGGATGAGCAGGCCGCCTGAGGGCCTGAAGCAGTTAGTTGTGAGCTGAATGCAGTTTAGATTGGACCGTTCATTACGGATAAGGACAGAGCAGGGATGACGGCGGCGGAGTTTGAGGTTGAACGCTGCGGCTGGACCCTTCAATAGAGATCATGGGCAAGAATCTGGCCGGGAAACTGGCACTCATCGTTGCAGTATTGGTGGTCTTCTGTTTCGGCATCGTGGGGATTCCTCACGGGGGGCTGAAGGAGTCGATCAAAAGGCGCATTAATCTGGGTCTCGACCTCAAGGGCGGCACTCACCTGGTTTTGGAAGTCCATGTTGCCGAAGCAGTCGGTTCGACGACCGACCGGGATGTGCAGCGGATCGAAGACGACTTCCAGAAGGCTGGGATCACGGGCGCTACCGTCGGGAAGACGGACCAGGCTCATCCGGAGACGATCATGGTCTCTGGAGTTCCGGCAGCGAAGCTGGGCGATGCTCGTTCGATTCTGCAGGGGAACGACTACTCGAATTATGACGTGGCGACGACCGCGGACGGCATAACTCTGACGATGAAGCCGGGCGCGATTCGCGACCTGGAGCAGCGCACCCTGGATACGTCGATTGAGACGATTCGCGATCGCGTGGACAAGCTGGGTGTGGCAGAGGCGCACGTTGCACCTTACGGACTCGGAGCGAACCAGATACTGGTGGAGCTGCCGGGTGTGAGCGATCCGGGCCGCGTGGAAGACATTATTCAGTCAACGGCCAAGCTGTCGATTCATGAGGTTATTGGCGGTCCGTTTGAGAACGACCAGGCCGCGCTCGCGGCGAATAATGGTGTGATTCCTGCCGATGCGATGCTGTTGCGCGGGTCGGCAACGTCGGGAGCGCCTGAGTCGGTGTGGTTGTTGAAGCGGGTGAGCGAAGTGGAAGGTACGGACTTCCGCGATGCACAGCCTTCGCAGGACCAGAACGGCCGGCCGAATATTCGTTTCAACCTGACGACAGAGGCGGGAGACCGCTTCTACAAGTACACGTCGGCTCACTCGGCCACGAGTTCGACGCCGGGTTCGATGGCAATTGTGCTGGATAACAAGGTGCGCGAGGTTGCGGGTATCCAGTCGGCGATCCGCGACTCGGGTGAGATTACGGGCGGCTTTACCCAGCAGCAGGCGAACGACCTGTCCCTGATGTTGCGCACGGGCGCGCTGCCGGCGACGATCTCGTTCCTTGAGACGCGCACGGTTGGGCCGAGCCTGGGCGCGGCTTCGATTCATCAGGGAATTGTTGCGGCGATTGCCGGCATGCTCGCGGTAATGATCTTCATGCTGGTGTACTACCGCGGAGCGGGTATCAATGCCGATCTGGCGCTGTTTTTGAACCTTGTGATTCTGCTTGGATTTATGGGATTCACTGGATCGACGCTGACGCTGCCGGGCATTGCGGGTGTGATTCTGACGATTGGTATGGGCGTGGACTCGAATGTGCTGATCTTTGAGCGCATCCGCGAAGAACTGCGGTCGGGCAAGACGGCTGCAGCGGCAGTGGATCAGGGATTCAAGCATGCGTTGACGACGATTATCGATACGCACGTTACGACGATTGTGTCGGCGCTGATCCTGTTCCTTTTCGGTACGGGGCCGGTGCGCGGATTTGCGGTGACGCTGGCGTTCGGTCTGTTTGCCAACCTGTTTACTGCGGTGTTTGTGTCGCGGCTGATCTTCGACGCGGTTCTGCAGAACAAGCAACGCGGCGCGGCGCTGTCGATTTAGATTTTTTGAGAGATTGCGGGGCCCTGGGGCCGCCGCTGAGGGTTTGAAGCGTGAGTCTGGAACTGTTTCGTACAACGAATATCGATTGGCTTGGGAAGAAGTGGTACTTCCTTGGGTTTTCGCTGATTTTTTCTGTCGCTCGGCGTGCTGAGCATGCTGTTCTGGCATGGCATCCCGCGTGGCGTTGACTTCAAGGGCGGCACGCAGATCCGCGTGGCTTTCGATCAGGCGCCGAATGAAGACCACCTACGGCAGGCGATGGACAAAGCCGGGGTGAAGGATTTCACAATCCAACGGGTCAGCGATCCGAGCGGCCATGCCGCAAACAAGGTGATCATCTCGTTGCCGCAGACGACGGCGACCGACCAGGCGCATGATCAGGGACGCCAGGGCGTGGAGAAGCGCTGACCGCGAACTATCATGACTCCGGCTTTACGATCGAACAGGTTGAGATCGTTGGACCTACGGCTGGTCTGGAGCTGCAGAAGCAGGCGGCATGGGCGACGGTCTACTCGTTGATCGGCATGCTGGTGTACCTGTGGTTCCGTTTTGAACTGATCTACGGCGTGGCGGCGGTGGTCGCGGTCTTCCACGACACGCTGATCACTGTGGGCGCTTTCAGTTTGACGAACCAGGAGATTACGCTTACTGTAATCGCAGCTATCCTCACATTGATTGGTTATTCGATGAACGACACCATCGTCGTTTTCGACCGTATTCGCGAGAATCTTGCGACATCGCGGCGAGAGTCATTACATGATGTGGTGAATCGGAGCATCAATCAGACGCTGAGCCGGACGGTGATCTCCTCGGGCCTGACGTTTTTGACCGTGCTGTCGTTGTATCTGTTTGGCGGTGAGGTGTTGCACGGGTTTTCGTTCGCACTGGTGGTTGGAATTCTGATTGGGACCTACTCATCGATTGCCGTTGCGGCGCCGATGTTGGTGGCATACCAGGACTGGCGCGTGAAGCGGGGCAAGATTGCTTCTCTCCCAGCGGGGAAAAAAGCCAAAGCGTAGGGTCTGGCTGGTGTGGCAAGGCCTGGGGATAAAAAGAACAAGAAGTGGGAACAATTGAAATGGTCGTGGTGTCTAAAGAAAAATAGCTCTTCTTTACCGTAGAGAGGCTCCCATGTTCGAAGATGCATTGATGGAATCCGGCGGCAGAATCAAGACAAAATCCAAGTATTGGATGATTGCGACCTTTGGTTTCAATGCCGCGATTCTGCTCACGATGATTCTTATTCCGCTGTTGTATCCGGAGGCGTTGCCGAAGACGGCGATGACCGCGATGCTGACAGCGCCGCCACCACCCCCACCACCCCCACCGCCACCGCCTCCACAACAGATTGTGAAGCCCATCAAGATGGTTTCGGAGATCGATCAGGGCCTGCATGCGCCGACAAAGATCCCGAAGGACATCAAGATGCTGAAGGAAGACGCAGCGCCACCGCCGACAATGGCTGGCGTTGCCGGTATGTCTGGCATGGGTAGCGGCAGCGGCGTTCCGGGCGGCGTGATGGGCGGCATTGGTAACGCGCCTACGCCTGTGGTGAAGGTTGCTCCCCCGAAAGGGCCGCAGCGCGTTTCGAGCGGCGTTATCTCCGGTATGAAGATCTCGGGCGCTCCGCCGGTCTATCCTCCGATTGCGAAGGCTGCTCACGTATCGGGTGCTGTGGTTCTTCACGCGATCATTTCGAAGGACGGCACGATCAAGAACCTGAGTGTGCTTAGCGGTCCTGAGATGCTGCGGACGGCGGCTACGGAAGCGGTACAGAACTGGCGGTACAAGCCATTTCTGTTGAACGGCGAGGCCACCGAGGTGGATACGCAGATTACCGTCAACTTCAATTTTGGCGGCGGCTAGACCAGGGTCCCGCGCTACTTAACGTTTCTCGGGGGTCATTCCAGGGTGCGAACTTTTGGGGGATACCCGGGCAAGAAATCAGCAAGTTAGAGTTCTACCAGGAGGAAATATTCCAGTGATTCTCGCTCATCTAGCAACAGTCTTCGCTCACGTTCCCGCCTCGCTCGCCATGTACTTCGAGGAGGCGCAGGTCAGCTTCAGTGTGATGGGCCTCTGGTCCAACATGGGCTGGCTGGCGCGTTGCGTCGTCATTCTTCTCTTCATCATGTCGATCTGGTCGCTCGCTGTGATCATCGACCGGGCCCTTTATTTTTCAGCTGCCCGCAAGCAGTCCCGCGAGTTTGCCCCCAAGGTTGCTGGTGCCCTGAAGGATGGCCGTCTGGACGAGGCGATCAAGGTTGCTGACCGCTCCAAGAAGTCGCACCTGGCCGAGGTTGTTACGGCCGGTCTGCAGGAGTTCCGCAGCTTCGGTTCAGGCGGAAGCATCACACAGGAGCAGATCGAGAGTTCCAAGCGGGCGCTTGAGCGCTCTGAGGCTATCGTTCACGCGAAGCTGAAGAGGGGTCTGGGCGGTCTCGCGACGATCGGTTCGACGGCGCCGTTTATCGGCCTGTTCGGCACCGTGGTCGGTATTTTGAACGCGTTCCAACAGATTGCAACCCAGAAGACCTCCGGTATCGGCGCAGTTGCCGGCGGTATCTCTGAGGCCCTCGTAACAACGGCGTTCGGACTTCTGGTGGCTATCCCGGCCGTTATGACGTTCAACTACTTCACCGGCAAGGTGGAAGCGTTCGACGTCGAGATGGACAACAGCTCCAGCGAACTGGTGGACTACTTCATCAAGCAGAGCCATCGGTAAGGCTCTGCTTCGGAAGTAAGCCAAGTACCCTGCGAGAATCACCTATCTGACCGGGTTCTCCGGATGCCGCAAGCGAACGGCATCCGGAGGCCGGACAGGAAATTGCAGGGAGAGCGCAAATCAAGCAAACCGGACGGAGCATACGTTATGGGCATCAATAAGCGGGAGGAAGGCAAGAAGATCAACTCCAATATCAACGTCACACCGATGGTGGACGTGATGCTGGTATTGCTGATCATCTTCATGGTCATCACCCCCATGCTGAACAACAAGGTCAACGTGGACCTGCCCAAGGCCGACGCGGCCGTGGTCATGGAAGACGCGAATAAGGAAGACGCAGTCGTAGTCGCGGTGACGAGGGATGGCAGGACATTCCTGGGCGGCGATCAGGTGACGCTGGATGATCTGGGACCGAAGATCTCTGCGAAGCTCGAGAACAAGCTGAGCAAAGAAGTCTTCATGCGGGCCGACCAGCGCGCGAACTACGGCAAGGTGATGGACGCAGTCGATGGAATCCGTTCGGCCGGCGTAAGCCAGCTTGGTCTTCTGACGGAGAGAACGGACGATACCGGCTCGACACCAGCGAAGAAGTAAGGCATTTGTAAAGGCCGAACGCAAGAATTGCGGCGGCGAGTAACCAAGGAGATTTGCTATGGGAATGGGTGGAGGAAGTACTGGCGGAGCGGTTTCGGATATCAACGTAACCCCGCTTATCGACGTTCTTCTCGTGCTGTTGATCATCTTCATGGTCATTGTTCCGGTGACGCCCCGAGGTCTGGAGACCCTGGTGCCGCAGCCTCCTAAGGACCACAAGGAAGACCAGACGAACGATCGCACCATTGTGGTTCAGGTGCGGTCCAATGGTGCAGCTGCGCCTTCTTATCTGATCAACGAAACAACCTTCGCCAAGAACGACCTTGAGCCGAAGCTGTCGGAGATCTTCGCGACCCGGCAGGAGAAGGTCATGTTCGTGAAGGGCGATAAGGATCTGGACTTCAGCAAGGTTGCCGAGGTCATCGACTTCGGTCATCAGGCGGGTGTGGACAACATCGGCTTGATCACGCCGCGAGTTGAAGCAGGTCAGTAAGCGCATCCGCAGGTCGATCGCTGGAAGCAAGACAATCTGAGCTCTCCTACGGGCGGTGTGGCCAAGGCCAGCCGCCCGGAGCTTTTTTATGGCCTGCGGTGTCTGATGAAGGGAGTGCTCGCTCACCCAATTTCTGATTGGGAGATGAAGACGATGGCATTCTCGACGAACGCAGGCTCTGGACGTAATAGCCTCTCCTCTGAAGTCAATGTGACTCCGCTGATCGATGTGTTGCTGGTGATGCTCATCATTTTTATGGTGATTGTTCCGGTGATGCCGCAAGGCTTGAACTCGGTGATTCCAGATGCTGGCCCGACAGCGGACGGGGAGAGAGCAGTGGGGCCAGTGCTGGTTCGGGTGGAACGGGGCGAGACGGCGGAACGCTATTTTATTGATGGCGTCTGCGTCGAGAAGGCCGGAGTTGCGCTCAGGCTCGTGGAGGCCCTGGCGCGGAGACCGATGCGGCAGATGCTCGTCAGGGCGGATACAGGGCTGGACTATGGCGTGGTTGCGGGTGTGATCGATGCGGGACAGGCTGCGGGAGCTGTTGGGATTGGTTTGGTGACGCCGGGTACCGAGGGTCATTGAAGGAGACCCCAATACGGAAAGGTCTTTCGTATCGCCGAAAATGGCCCCCCTACGCCCGTTTCGATTAAATCACTGATGGGGCGGCGTTGCCGGTTGAATGACCGTGGCTGGGCCTATGACTACCGTTGCGTTGAAGCGTTGGTAGTTACTGTAGGTGTCAATGATCTGCGAATGCAATGTCTTCTTGTCTGATTTTGAGCGGTAATACCCATCGGCCACTTGCTTAGAAGGCAGTGGCGTTCCGTTGACGAACACAAAATCAATGGTCTGGATGTTTCCTTTGAGTGCCGTGGTTGCAATCGTACCGCGACCTGCCACAGCGGGCCGTGTGCCTGCGAGCGGTCGGTCTGCAAGCGAACGCCAACTGAACCGCAGGACGTCGAATGTCACTGCATCGATTGAAAGGCGAATGTCATTTTGAGCGTCCGGATCCGTTAAGCTCGGGAGAGGACGGGATTCGAGAATGAGGCATTCATGACCGGCGATGTTCTCGTGGCCGACGATGCGATTCTCAAAGTCTGTTGCAAGCAAGCTACGTAAAGAGAGTCCGCTAGAGTCTCATGCCAAGCCGCAGAGAAGATGACGCCCACTTCATCCCCTCGCCTTTCGCCTCAAAAATATCTTTCGCGCCTCCCTAGACGGGTCGCGCGCCCTATTTGGTGCGATCTAAATTAGAATTAAGTCTTGCTCAATAATCTAGTTTTAGCCAATTTAGGTCATAGGCCGGTACGGACGCTGCTGAGCGTGCTTGCCATAGCAGTCGAAGTGACGATGATTCTGACGCTGGTCGGGGTCAGCTACGGCACTCTTGATGGAACCGCAGAACGCGCACGCGGGGTTGGCGCGGATATTCTGGTTCGACCGCCGGGGTCTTCGGTGATCGGGCTGAGTTCGGCTCCGATGAGCGACAAGCTGCCGGCGATTCTAATGCAGGAGCCGCACGTAACCTTTGCGATGGGGACGATGGTGCAGCCATTGCAGGGTTTCGATTCAATGACGGGCCTGAATGTGGACGAGTTCACCAAGCTGAATGGCGGCTTTAAATTTCTGCAGGGCGGTCCTCCGGTCTCCGACGACGACATGATCGTGGATGAGTTCTACGCGAAGCAGAAGGGTCTGCACGTCGGCGACACCGTGAACCTGGTGAACCATGACTGGAAGGTAACGGGGATCTTCGAGGGTGGAAAGCTGGCGCGTATCTGCGTGAAGCTGCATGTGCTGCAGGCGCTGACGGGCAATCCCGGGCGGCTGAGCCAGGTTTTTCTCAAGGTGGACGATCCTAACAAGGCGCAGGCGGTTGTGGACGCACTGCGAGTGAAATATAAGGGCTATCAGATTTACACGATGGAGGAGTTCACGTCGCTGCTCTCAATCAGCAGTGTCTCGTTGCTGAAAAACTTCATCGGGGTCGTGATTGGGGTTTCGGTGGTGGTCGGATTCATTGTCGTCTTTATGGCGATGTATACGGCGGTGCTGGAACGTACGAGGGAGATTGGCATTCTGAAGGCGGTGGGCGGCTCGTCGGGCCTGATTCTGAACCTTCTCTTTCGGGAGACGCTGTTGCTGGCATTGATCGGCTCGGCGGTCGGCATTGCGCTGACATACGCGACGCAGTGGATGATGAAGCATTCAGTACCTGCGAGCCTGGTGCAGGAGACGGTCTACTCGTGGTGGCCGATCGCGACGGGCATTGCGGTAGCAGGGGCCATTCTGGGGGCCATTGTTCCGGGGGTGAAAGCGGTGAAGCAGGACGTTACGGAGGCTCTTTCCTATGAGTGAGCCCACGATTATTGAGATTAGCGGCCTGACGAAGACCTACCAGGTAGGGGATGTGCCGGTCCATGCTCTGCGGGGCGTGGACCTGGAGGTCCAGCAGGGCGAGTTTGTCGCGATTGTTGGGGCATCGGGCTCCGGCAAATCGACCCTCTTTCATATTGTCGGGGGGCTAACGCCGGCGACTTCCGGCCATGTGAAGATCAAGGGGCGCGACCTGGCGGGAATGACGAACTCAGAGAGAACCGAGCTTCGGAAGACAGCGGTCGGGTTCGTGTTTCAGAAGTACAACCTGTTGCCTACACTGACGGCGGAAGACAATATTCGCATTGTGCAGTACATTGGTGGGCGTCCAGAGGGGTTTAGTCCGGAGTTTGAAGAGGTTCTGGGGCTTCTGGGGATTGCGGACAGGATGAAGCACAAGCCCCGGGCGCTTTCGGGAGGACAGCAGCAGAGGGTCGCAATTGCCCGTGGAATTGTGAATTCACCGGCGATTTTGCTTGCCGATGAGCCGACCGGCAATCTGGACAGTGAGAATTCGAGGGCTGTCCTTAAGCTGATGAAGGACCTGAACCGGCGGCTGGGTCAGACCATTTTGATGATCACGCACGACTCGGACGCGGCCTCCTATGCGGACAGAATCGTCAAGATGCGGGACGGGCGTATTGTCTAGAGTTGCCATCTGCTAGTAAAGTGGTCGGGCTGAAACCTGTTCCGCGGGCCATGCGTCTACCGAAAACGGAAAGTTATGTTCAAAGCACGGAAACTAGGTGCTCTAGGCATTTAAGAACGTGTACGATTAGAATCGAATCTAAAGCCGAGAACTAAGATTCGAAAGCTTCGCCTTTCCAAGCAAGATAAACTCGCGCCCATTTTGAAGGAGACGATTCGCCCAATGAAATTCAACGTACGGATTCCGGTGTCGGCCGCTCTGCTGGCGCTGCTTCTTATGACCGCAACCGGGTGTAATCGCCTGAAGGCTCGCGACCAGCTGACCAAAGGCGTGCAGGCATTTAAGAACGCGCGCTATGAAGAGGCTGTGAACCACTTCCAGCAATCGATTGCGCTGGACCCGAACTATGAGGACGCGAAGCTTTATCTGGCGACGGCGTACTCGTACCAGGTGGTGCCCAACCTTGATACGCCGGAGAACCTGGCGATTGCGCAGAAGGCACTCGATGGTTTTCAGGCTGTTCTGGATAAGAATCCGAACGACCTTACCGCGTTGAAGCAGATGGCTTCGATCAATCGCAATATCAAGAAGTTCGATCTTGCGAAAGATTACGAGAAGAAGGTCATTGCGATCGCTCCCAACGATCCGGAGGCTTATTACATCGTTGGGTTCGTGGATTGGACGCTGGCCTACAAGAATGCCATTACGATTCTCGCGGCCGATGGGCTTACAGACGTAGGCGACGGCAATCCGAAGAAGAGCAAGGGCGCTTGCCAGAAACTGCAGGCGGCCAATACGGACCTGGTGAATGAAGGCCTGCAGTATCTGCATAAGGCAGTCGAGCTGAATCCGACGTACGACGACGCGATGCAGTATCTGCAACTGATGTATCGGCGCAAAGCGGACCTGGAGTGCGGCGACGAAGCTGCCCGTAAGGCTGATATGGCGCAGGTGGATGAATGGATCCAGAAGGCCATGGGCGCTCGCAAGGCCAATGAGCTGAAGAAGGAAAAGGCAACGCAGGGCGGCGTAACGATGCAGTAGTTGGTGCCGCTTGCAAGACCGGAGGCCTCCCATAGCGGGAGGCCTCGTTCGTTGTGGGCGGCTCGTTTGCGGCTGCGATAGAATTGCCGCTTGCGACGATCGATAAAAAAAGTGCTGATTGCGAATCGCGGAGAGATTGCGCTGCGGGTGATTCGCGCTTGCCGTGAGATGGGGATAGCCACGGTTGCCGTGTATTCAGATGCGGACCGGGGGGCTTTGCATGTGCTGCATGCGGATGAGGCCTACCGCTTGGGGCCGGCGCCTGCGGTGGAGAGCTATCTGCGGGGTGATTTGATTCTGGAGGTGGCGCGGCGCGCGGGGGCGGATGCGGTGCATCCTGGGTACGGGTTCCTGTCGGAGAATGCGGACTTCGCTGAGGCTTGTGCGGCGGTCGGAGTAACGTTTATCGGGCCGCCAGCGAGTGCCATGCGGGTGCTGGGGTCGAAGACGCGGGCAAGGCAGGCGGCGGATGCTGCGGAGATGCCACGGGTTCCCGGAAGTGTGCGCGGGCTGGCTGACGTCGCCGAGGCGGAGCGTGTGGCGGCTGCGATTGGGTATCCGGTGATGTTGAAAGCCGCGGCGGGCGGCGGCGGCAAGGGCATGCGTGCGGTGACGAAGCGGGAGGATCTGGCTGGCGCGTTTGCAGCGGCGAGTAGTGAGGCGGAGAGAAGCTTCGGGTCAGGTGAGGTGTATCTCGAGAAGCTGATCGATCGGCCGCGGCATATTGAGATTCAGTTGATGGCGGATGAGCATGGAAACTGCGTGTATCTGGGGGAACGCGAGTGCTCAGTGCAGCGGCGGCATCAGAAGGTGATCGAAGAGGCTCCCTCAGCCGTTGTCGGAGAAGACTTGCGAACGCGGATGGGCGAGGCAGCGGTGCGGCTGGCGCTGTCGGCGGGTTATGTGAATGCGGGGACGGTGGAGTTTCTGGTTGATGCGGAGCAGAACTTCTACTTCCTGGAGATGAATACGCGGCTGCAGGTGGAGCATCCGGTGACGGAGCTGGTGACGGGCTTGGACCTGGTGCATCTGCAGCTTCTTGTGGCGATGGGCGAGGAGTTGCCGATCCGGCAGGAGGATGTTCGGCTGCGGGGACACGCGATTGAGTGCAGGATCTATGCAGAAGATCCGGACAACAATTTTTTTCCGTCGCCCGGGGTGATCACGCGGTTGGTGCAGCCGGGAGGGCCAGGGATTCGGGAAGATTGCGCGGTGTTTGTTGGGTGGAGGGTGCCGCTGGACTACGATCCGATGCTGTCGAAGCTCGTGGCGTTTGCGCCGACGCGGGAGATGGCGATCGACCGGATGCTGCGGGCGCTTGGGGAGTACGTGATTGGAGGGATCAAGACGAATCTTGGGTTGTTTCGACGGATTCTGACGGATGAGGATTTTCGTGCGGCGCGAATCGATACGGGGTATCTGGAACGGCTGTTAGCTTCGGGTGGTGCGGTTGGTGGGGAGGCGGTTCCGGAAGAGATTGTGACGGTGGTAGCGGCTTTGTTTGCGGCGTCTGCGAAGGTTGAGGTGACCGTGGCAGGAAGTGATTTGGAGGAGAGCAGGTGGGCTGTTGCAGGGCGGCGGGAGGGTTTACGACTGTGACGGTCTGGCTGGAGATTGAGGGGAAGAAGCGTAAGGTGGAAGTGCCTTCGGGTGTGGGTGCGGGGGTGATGGAGTGCGTCGTAGATGGGCGGGCGATACCTGTCGATGTGAGGGTTTTGGAGCCGGGCGTGATGTCGCTGATCGTGGAAGGGCGGCAATATCGGTGCATTTTGGATGGTGATTGCGTGGTGATTGATGGTCACCGGTATGGTTTTGAGGTGGAGGATCCGCGGTCGTTACAGGGACGGCGGGGGCGCGGCACGGGTGCGGCGGGTCCGCGGCCGGTGAAGGCTCCGATGCCCGGACGGGTGGTGCGACTGCTGGTGGAGGTTGGAGATGAGGTTGCGGAGGGGCAGGGGGTGGTCGTGATTGAGGCCATGAAGATGCAGAATGAGCTGAAGGCTTCAAAGGCTGGGCGGGTGGGGAAGGTTGGGGTCGCGGTTGGGGATACAGTGGGAGCCGGGGATGTGCTGATCGTGGTGGAGTAAGTGGCACAAATTATTGAATTGATAGTGCCGTGGTGCGATTGGCTGGGATAGAATTTCTCGACATTCAGACAACCAGATTTTTGAGACCAGAGACAAGAAGGAGTCTTATGGCAACTGCAGCTCCGCCCCAACAACTTACTCCCGAGCGACTCTTCAGTGCGATCAACGCTTATCAGCAGACGGAAGCCATTAAGGCTGCGATCGAGCTGGAGATATTTACTGCGATTGCTGAAGGCAATGTTTTGCCCGCTGCGATTGCGAAGCGGTGTAAGGCTTCGGAGCGGGGCGTACGCACGTTGTGCGATTTCCTCACGATCCATGGTTTTCTGACGAAGACAGGAACGGACTATGCTCTTGCGCCCGACACAGCTTTGTTTCTTGTCAAGAAGTCTCCTGCGTATCTCGGAGGCGCGATCGAGTTTTTGCTTACACCGCGGGTTCGGGAGGCCCATGCACTCCTTACGGAGGCGGTGCGTCGCGGAGGGTCCGCTCTGGGCGAAGGCAATATGCTGCCGGAGAATCCGGATTGGGTGAAGTTCGCCAAGGCGATGATGCCGCTGATGTTCCGGCCTGCGGAGATCATGGCGACTGAATTGAAGAAGGGCGGCGAGGTGCATAAGGTTCTGGATATTGCCGCTGGCCACGGGATCTATGGGATTGCCGTGGCGAAACAGAACTCTGCAGCGCAGGTCTACGCGTGCGACTGGAAAAACGTGCTCGAGGTCGCGGAGAAGAATGCGCAGGCGATGGGAGTTGCGGACAGGCACCACCTGATTCCGGGAAGCGCGTTCGATGTGGAGTTTGGCGGCGGCTATGATCTTGCGCTGGTTACAAATTTTCTGCATCACTTCGATGTGCCAACGTGCACGGCATTTATGCGCAAGGTGTGTGCGTCGCTCGAGCCGGGAGGGCGGGCGGCGATTGTCGAATTTGTACCCAATCCTGACCGGGTCTCGCCGCCAACGCCCGCAGCGTTCAGCATGATGATGCTGGCGACCACACCTTCAGGAGATGCTTACACGTTCGCGGAGTTGGAGAGCATGTCGAAGGAGGCAGGATTTGCGCGGGTTGAGAAGGTGAATTCGCTTGGCATGGACGATTTGGTCGTGGCTTATAAGTGATTCATTGAGGCGAGAAAATGGGGTCCTTGCCCGCCCTCCTGCGCGAGCATAGAATCGGTGCGTTTGGCGGATGCGATTGCTGAGGAGGATGAGATGAGTGTCCGACGGCTTAGTTTGATTGCTACGGGTTTGGTACTGGCTGCTCCGTTGTGGGGAAAGAGCAAAGAAGAAAAGACGCTTCCAACCTATGTGCTGACGGCCCATACGGTGGCGGTTTTGGTGGATACGCAGGCTGGGATCGATATTGAGGATCCTCGAGCGAACCAGATTGCACAAAAGGATGTGGAGACGGCGCTGGCGAACTGGGGCCGGTACGAGATGGTGATGCGACCAGAGGCGGCGGACCTGGTGATTGTGATTCGCAAGGGGCACACCCGGCTGGTGGATGAGACGATTCCGGATGCGCGGCAGAACAACCGTGCGGGAGTCATCAACCCGACGGACAATGGGATTCAGATTGGGGCTCAGCATGGGCCGCCGACGAATGTGGGAGGCTTACCGGGAGATTCGCAGGGTGCGCCGGGTACAAACCAGGTTCCAAGGCCTCCGTCCGGATCGCCGTCACAGACGGAGATAGGTGGGGTGGAGGATTCGTTCGTGGTGTATCAGGGCGGTCGGTCCGATGCGACGGATGGTCCTGTGGCGTGGAGGAAGGAAGAGAAGGATGGTCTCCACTCACATGATGTGCCGGTGATGGCGGAGTTCCGGAAGGCGGTTGCCGCGGCGGATAAGGCGGCTGCGACGAAGAAGCCCTAGCGGATTGGGCTTTGGGTGGGGTCGGGAAAACTATCGTTGTGAAGGCGCCATCATCTCAGGAGTCGACCGAGCATGACAACTTTTCCAATGACTCAGAACGCACGTCGGCGCGCAGGAACATGGATCACAGCTCTTTTGATGGCGATAGCCATCCTCACTCTTTTTGCCAGTTGCGTACACACGGCGAAAACTGATTCGGTGAGCTGGGACGAGTCACAACATCTCTATTCAGGCTGGCTCATCTGGGAGCGTGGAGACTTCGGTTACAACCCGGAGGTTCCGCCACTGGTTAAGATGTGGGACGCTATTCCGCTGTTGCACAGAGACATCAAGCAACCGGCCTATACGGGGGATCCGTTCAAGAAGGAAGGCTTTGTTCTTGGGCAGCGTTTCCTGGTTGCCAATGGCATCGAGCGAACCCTGATACCCGCACGTATCATGGCCTCGCTGCTCACCGTTCTCCTCGCCACGACGCTCTTCTTTTGCGCTAAGGAGATGTTTGGCAACAGAGCAGCTCTCTTCGCCCTGTTCTTGTTCAGCTTCGATCCAAACTTTCTCGCTCACGGTGCGTACGTGACCACGGACATCGGGGCGTCTCTCACAATGCTTGCGGCGATATACGCGTTCTACAGATACGTTAAGTTTCCCTCGATGCCCAGAATGATCGCCGTTGGGGCTGCGGTCGGCCTGGCCATGACGGCTAAATTTACGGGGGTCTTCATTGTTCCCATGCTGTGCTTGATTGCAGTGATCGACTACTGGCAATCAAAGAATGCGGTGCGGAGCGTCGCGACTGTATCAGCTCGGCAAATTGTCACAGCCATCGCAGTCGCATTGATGATCGGGGTCGGATGCGTTTGGACAATCTACCATTTCCGCTATGCCGCTCGACCTGACTCCCTCCAACTAAACCCGACGAGCGAGCAGTATTTGCAGAAGCTCGCTTCGCCGTTGAGTCGCTCGGTATTGACGACAATGAGCAGGCTTCACGTCCTGCCCGAGGCCTACATCTACGGGTTGGCAGACACGAAGATCTCAGCCGGCGATCTCCCGAGCTATCTCTTCGGACGAACCTACTTGGGCGCTCCACACTGGTATTTCCCAGCTGCCTTCCTCATCAAGAGCACGCTTCCGTTCTTGATTCTGCTCGGCTTAACGATCGTTGTTGTGTTCAGTGGCAGCTGGAGGATGCGCCGGGAGATCGTCTTTTTGACGATTCCCCCGATATTCCTCTTCCTGTTGTCGTCCTCGTCTGATCTCGGCATTGGGTACAGACACCTGTTTCCGATGTTCCCGATGCTTTACATTCTGATCGGGGGCTGCGCCGATTATGTGGTTTCCAAAAATCCGAAGTACACCTACGGATTTGCTGCTCTCGCGCTCTGGCAGTTGATCACAGCCGTTGCTGCACGCCCAGGACTGTTGGCCTATGCGAATGAGGCGTGGGGAGGACCGTCGAAGACGCATCTGTACCTCTCCGACTCCAATACGGACTGGGGCCAGCAACTCAAAGCCGTCAAATATTACCTTGAAACACACCCGTCCGGACCTTGCTACTTTGCGTACTTTGCTCAAGGTCCCGTCGATTTCAGGGATTATGGAATCAACTGCCGAGTACTACCGACAGGATCAGCATTTTGGACGGGCCTCGATACTATGCGCTTCGGCGAATGACCCGAACGTATCGGGTACCGTTTTAATAAGTGATGGGGTAGTGGCTGGAGCCGATATACCTGGAAACGGGAATCCTTATGCCAAATTCGGCTCGATGCGTCCCTCGGCAGTGATCGACCGTGGCGTGTACGTCTATAACGGGCAATTCGATTTGGGGCGCAGCGGCGGCACTCGAACATGTCCAAGCCGCTAGAGAATTCGCAGCGCGACACGATCCCTCTAACGCCATGCGAGAAGCGCGTATCGCAGAGAAGCTCGACCCGAATAATCCAGAGGTGCACGTAATTCTGGGTGACGAACTCGCCGCCACAGGTGACGTAACAGCCGCACAAACTGAATACTCCGAGGCGCTTCATTCGTCAGAACTCGATCCTACCTTCCAGAAGGATTTGCTGATTCAACTTCGAGCAAAGACGAGACGCTGAACCCGCTAGTTGCGCTTCATAGGTCCTGCTAAGTGCGCTTCTCGTCAGCGACCAACAGTCACTTCTGAGACTTATCCGACTTTGTGTTTGCGTTGTGAACCCGAATTCGATAGCTTGATGCCATTGCAAAATTTTTAAAATGCCCTCAGACAGCCTGCTGCGCTGATGTAGCACGCCATTTCTTCGCCCTCTCTAAACCGGATTTCGTTCTTGAAAGCGAGAATATCTATGAATTTGCTCCGCTTCAGGCAGGCTGCCGCTACCTGCGCTGCACTGTTGCTTATCTCGACCGCACCCGCGCAGGAACAGGGTGGCGACAAAGTTGATTTGGATGCCTTGACACAGATCAAGCGCGAGGCCTTTCAGCACTCACAGGTTATGGAAAACCTCTACTACATGTCCGAGGTTTATGGTCCGCGAGTGAACAACAGCCGTAACCATCGCGCGGCTGCTGAGTGGGCCATGCAACAGATGAAGGCCTGGGGGCTGCAGAACGTGCACCTTGAGAAGTGGGGACCATTTGGTTATGGATGGCAGATCAAGAAGTTTTACGGTGCGCTGGAGACTCCGGCCTACGCTTCGCTGATCGGTTTCCCGCTGGCATGGACCCCGGGAACCAACGGCCCGGTCACGGCGGAGGCTGTGTTGGCTCCTCTGCACTCTGAGGCGGACTTTGACAAGTACAGGGGCAAGCTGAAGGGCAAGATTGTGCTGATCTTCGATCCGCGCGAGCTATCGCTGCATACTGAGGCGGAGTCGCACCGCCTGACTGACGCCGAGATTGAAGCGCGTACGCAGACTCCCGATCCCTCCCGCAGCGGTTTTGGCGGTGGTGCCCGCGGGGGCGCCGCAGCTCCGCGTCCTGGCGAGTTCACGCCTGCGTCGCTTTCCACCGCAGCGCCCAGCGGCCGCATTTTGCGCAACAAGGTCAACACCTTCCTGAAGGAAGAGGGAGTGGCTGTGGCTCTGACGCCGGGTTATAACGGCGACGGCGGCACAATCTTTGCATCGTACGGCGGATCGCAGGATCCCAAGGATCCGGTCGGGCCGCCCATGGCAGCCATTACGCCGGAGCAGTACAACCGCATCTGCCGTCTGCTGCAACACGGCACCACGCCGAAGCTGACCTTCGACATCGATACCGAGTATCAGAAGGATGACGTGATGGGCTTCAACGTGGTCGGTGAGATTCCGGGCACCACCAAGTCCGATGAAGTCGTAATGGTCGGCGGGCACTTCGATAGCTGGCAGGGCGGCACCGGCGCAACTGACAATGGCACCGGCTCCTCGGTGGCGATGGAAGCGGTGCGCATTCTGGCTACGCTGCACAAGCCGATGGCCCGCACGGTTCGCGTTGCCCTGTGGGGCGGCGAGGAAGAGGGACTCTACGGTTCGCTGGCCTATGTGCAGCAGCACTTTGCTCCGCGCGACACCATGAAGAAGACTCCGGAGTACGACAAGCTGGATGTGTACCTCAATGACGACTCGGGCTCCGGTAAGTTCCGTGCCGTATCGGCGCTGGGCAATGCGCAGCTTGCGGCGATCCTGCAGTCGTGGATCGTGCCTGTGAAGGACCTCGGCATCGTGGCTGTAACCGGACTTACCGCCGGCCCGACCACGGAGCCCGGCGGAACGGACTCCACAAGCTTCTCGTGGATTGGTCTGAACGGCATCGGCTTCATGCAGGATCCGCTGGAATATGGCACGCGTACTCACCACTCCAACATGGACCTGTATGACCGCGTGCAAAAGGGCGATGTGATGCAGGGGGCCATGCTCGAAGCATGGTTTGCTTACAACGCAGCGACGCGCCCGGAGATGCTGCCGCGCATCGAAACTCCTGGTCCTCTGAAGAAATAACGAAAGGAACGGTAACGGGGATGGACTCCACTCGCAAGATGCGCCGGTGATGGCGGAGTTCCGGAAGGCGGTTGCGGCGGATAGAGCGGCTGGGGCTAAGAAGCCTTAGGAGATCTGTTCTTTGGTGGGCGCCTGGACGATCTTTTCCGAGCAAGTTTCTTTGCTCTAGCTTCATCCTTCGATTGAATGGTATGCGCGTTGACGATCGCCCGGAGCAGCCCGGGGAAGCGTTCCTCGACCTCCGCGCAACGTGAGGTGTTGTACATCTCCACGCCGCGCCGCTCGCCACGGATTAGCCCCGCCTCTCTCAGTGCCCTGAAGTGTTGAGAGAGTGTGGACTTCGGAATTGCCTTATCGCTAACGTTCAGAAACATCGAGCAGTTGTGCGAGCACTCCTGAGCAACGATGTCTGCATAGATCGCCACCCGTACAGGGTCGGACAAGGCATGGAGAATTCCCTCTACCGTGATGTCTTCAAGCGATGGATGGAGTAAGGGGCGCACATCCATAAGATTAGATAATTCATGCAAAAGGTTCAATAGTTCATTAATCCAGAACTATTGAATCCTACACGGACGTTTCTCCATCTACTCACTAGAACCGAGTGAGGCGAGCTCAGCACGGCAGCCCCGAAGACATTCGAACCTAACACAGAAAAGAGATTGAGATATGAGCAAGCTCAAAGGCAAAGTCGCAGTTATCACCGCAGCCACTTCCGGCATGGCTCTCGCCACAGCCAAACTCTTCGTCGAAGAAGGAGCATATGTCTTTATCACTGGACGTCGCCAGGACAAGCTCGATGAGGCCGTGAAGCTTATCGGCAAAAATGTCACGGGCGTGCAAGGCGACGCTGCAAACCTGGCCGACCTCGATCGTCTCTATGACACGGTGAAGCGCGAAAAAGGCAAGATCGACATCCTCTTCGCCAGCGCCGGATTCGGTGAGTTCGCAAAGCTTGAAGAGGTTACCGAGGAACACTTTGACAAGACCTTCGATCTCAACGTTCGCGGCACACTCTTCACCGTGCAGAAGGCGCTCCCTCTCATCAACGACAACGGCTCTATCTTCCTCAATGGCTCCATTGCCAGCATCAAGGGTTTTCCATCGTTCGGCGTCTACAGTGCCAGTAAGGCTGCGGTCCGCTCGTTTGCTCGTACATGGCTCCTGGAGCTCAAGGAGCGCGGAATCCGAGTGAACATCCTCAGTCCCGGCACGATAGACACGCCGATCCTCGATCCCCTCGGACCCGACGCTAAGGAGTTCTTCAAGTCCCAGGTTCCACGCGGCGAGATCGGACGCCCTGAGGAGATCGCGACCGTCGCCCTCTTCCTCGCCTCCAGCGATTCCAGTTTCGTCAACGGCATCGAGCTCTTCGTGGACGGCGGTACCGCCCAAGTCTAACCGCAAGACTCTGTATCGCTGCAGTCTATGAATGGGATTCGTCCGCAGGAGCTTTCTTTGCTTCCTGAAACGAGTCCCATTTGCTATTTGCGCACTAGTACTGGCCGTAACGGCCTTTGATGGAGTCGAAGAGTTTGGCGGAGTCGTAGCCGATGCCGTCTTTGAAGACGATCTCGACTTTTTCTATGTCGTTGATGTTGGCTGCGGGGTTGCCGTTGAGGATGACGAGGTCGGCGTTTTTGCCAGGGGCGATGCTGCCGATGGTGGCTTGCTTGCCCATGTAGGTTGCGCCGTTGAGGGTTGCGATTTTGATGGCTTCGAGCGGAGTGAATCCGTCCGAGTCGACGAGGAGTTCGACTTCGCGCTGGTCGCCGAAGCCGGGGAGCGTGCCGCCGTCGCCGGTTGGGTCGAGGCCAGCGATGAGGAGGCCGCCAGCGGCTACGAACTTGTGCTCGAGCTTGGCGCCGTGCTCGTAGATGAGGGCGCGGGTGGGGTTGGCGGGACGGGATAGTTCGAGGTTGCGGGTGTAGAGGTAGGCCTCACGTGTGGGTGGCGACATGGCTTCGAGGACGCGGTTCTGCAGGTGGAGATGCTGGGGGACGTCGCTCTCGAAGACAGGCAGAGTGCTCGTAATCGCGACGTGGTGGTCGACGAGGAGTTTGATGAGGGCTGTTGCATCAGCGCCTTCGGGGTCCATGGCTGCGAGTGTTGGGTTGCCGACGGTGCGGGGGCAGAGGTCGGGTTGTTTGCCGGGATCGTTCTGCGTGTTGACGAAGAAACCGTGCTCGAGATCGTCGATGCCGGCCTCGACGGCTTCGGGATAGGTGACGGCGCAGAGGTGGCCGGTGATCTTGAGCCCGTGCTTGTGGGCGGTCTCGACGGCGGCCTTGAGCTCAGCGCGGGTGATGTTCATGTAGGCCTTGTAGCTGGTGGCTCCCTGGGCGGCCCAGTAATCGACAAAGGTGCGGGCGTCGTCGGGGCCGGTGAGGTTGTGCATCTGGATGAACGGGCTGTTGGAGCCTTCGAGGTATGGAGCGGTGATGTCGGTGTGGGGGCCGACGAGGTGGCCGGCGTCGATCTCGCGGTGGAGGTTGAGGTCGACGTAGGGCTCGACGCTGCCGGCGGTGCGTATGGTGGTGACACCCGCGGCGAGGTACATGCGTGGGGCGGTGAAGGACATCTGGGGAACGATGAGGGGTGGTTCGGAGGAGCCGTCGGCAGCCTCATCGGCGCGAGCGATGTAGTAGAGATGGTCATGCATGCCGACGAGACCTGGGATGACGGTGTGGCCGTGCAGATCGAGGACGGTGGCGTTCGCGGGAGCCGGGATGGTTGCGGCGATAGTGGTGATCTTGCCGTTCTCAATGAGGATGGACTGGTCTTCGACGGGTGCGGTGCCGGTGCCGTCGATGATGCGGACGTGGGTGAGGAGGACTTGCGGGGCGTTGACTTTGACGTAGCGCAGAACGTCAGGGGAAAGAGTTTGAGAATTGGAGCGGGGTGACGGACAGTGTGAGGGCGAGGATCGCGAACGGGGCGAAGCTGGGGCGCATGCAGAGGTCTCCGGTGGGATGAGTTTATCCCGAGACCGAATGCGACCGCGGATTTTGGGGAGTTCGCGGATAAGAACAGGCAACGGCTTCGCGAAGGATGACATGGACCGGGAGCCGGTTTAGGACTCCCGGTGCTGTTTGGTTGGAAACTTATTGAGCGTGGACGTAACGGCGGGAGAGCCCGAGCAGACCCAGGATGCCGGTTCCGAAGAGGGCCAGAGAAAAGGGCTCTGGAACGGAGGATGGTGGATCGCCGACTGAGCCGGCGATGGAGCCGGAGAAGTCGAGACCTTCGTCAGAGCCATTAACCTGCTTGACGTCGAACTCGAGCTGGTTGAGTCCTGCCTGAAGGCCGGAGAAGGTAAAGGTGAATGGGGTGACGCAGTTTGGGCCTACATTGGAACAATGCGAATAAGGATTGCCCGGGCCCATGGAACCTGCGGCCTGAAGGATGAGGTGGTCGTTGAGGAGTACCGATACTGTGTCATCGGCGAGGACGGTTAAGGTCCCGAGGCTGGCGACGTCTTCGGGAGAGATGGTGAAGATGGTTTTGTAGATGTAGTCGCCGTTCGGGACTGTAGTGTTTGAGGTCGGCCCAGATGCCGCGTTGAAGGAGACGTAACTGGAGTTTCCGGTGGCCGCATGCCAGGCGGTGCCGGGGCTGATGTCAAAGGTAAAGATCGATCCGTTATTCATGGTGGAATCGACGGGGTCGTAGATTGTGGCTGAGTTGCCGACACCGGGGTTAGGGGCTGACGTGCCGTAACTGCCCAGTAGAAGGATTGGGGAGGCGTTGGCGTAGACAATACCTCCGAGGACGAACGCCGTGAGACTGAGGATCCGAGAACAATTGAACAAAGGACCACTCCGTGGGTACAGATTTGCTTGCGATCGTGCCACGGATGTAGGTGCAGGTGGGCTGGCCAACAAGGGGGCCGTGGAATGGGGAATCGGCGCCTTGGGAGTAAAGGAGTTAGATTTTCGTCGAGGTCGGCCTGTCGGGGATGGTGGAATAAATGGGTACGTGATGGGAAATTTGTGCCGGAATTGGGGTGTTTTTCCGAATCTAACCCTTGGTATATCAGTGTTTTATATCGTCAAAACGACGAGAAATTATGGTAAAGATTTCGCGGAGAGGACAACCTTTAGATTCTGGGATTCATCGTGGTCGAGGCCGTAAAATAGAGAGAGATCACAGAGACAAAAAGGATGAGGCAGATGGCAACGGGAACGCAGGCAGTGTTGGCAGGACAGGTCGAAGCGGCGGCAACAGCGGCCGGGATGATTGTGGTTTCGAGCGAGGTAGGGCAGGATTTTTCAGGGAATCCGACGACGCGGTTTAAGTTGGCACTGGTGGCGGACAAGACCCGCACGCTGGTGCTGGAGCTGAGCGACAAGTTTGATTTCAGCCGTGCGGATTTGCTGGCAGAGGTTGGGACCTATCTGGCATCGACGGCGAAGCGGTTGAAGAATCCGCGGCCGGATTGCCTGCTCACGTTGCATGGACTGCCGTTGCGATTCGATAAGTTCACGTGGCCGTTTCATGGTTCGACCTCGGGTGCGGATACTTACCTGGTCCATGGCGAAGTGTGGTTGGAGAACGGCGAGCCAAGCCCGCTGCATGCGAAGATCGCTGCGTCGATGACGGTGACGTTTGCGGAGATCGTGAAAGCTCCTGAGCAGCCGTTTGCCGAGGGCTTTATTTATAACGCCGTGCGGAAGACGATGGACCAGGGGCAGCTTGAGTTGGTGAAGAGCGGCAACCGGCAGCCGGTTCCGGTGACGACACGGTTCTATAGCCCGTGGAAGAAGCACTTCAATTTCAACGACACGACAGAGGCGCAACGGATGGAGTATCTGGCGGCGAAGGTGTTCTGGCTTTCGGGTGTGCTCGGGGACGGGCAGCCGGTGTGGTTGCTGGATCCGATGGACGCGCAGTATCTGAACACGACGGTGGAGGAGTTGAAGAAGAATGCCACGGCGTTGGCATCTGAAGGGATCGTGCGGCTGGCGGCGGATACGGAGTTTGCGACGCCGACGGAGGCTCTGATGGGCCATCGCTCGGAGTATGTAGCTGAAGTAGCGGCGGCGCTCGACTTTATCAAGCCTACGTTCAATGAAGAGATGCGCGGCGGACACACGAATATGTAGGTCTTTGCCTGCGTCTTTCGGGGTTAACCGCGTGGTTGCTCCAATTGCCAGCAATTAACGGGTTATGGTAACTTCCCTCTGGCCTTAAAGGCGCATCTTAACCTGCAAGGTAACGAGGAAATGATGAAAACAACAATTCGAATCGCAACACCACTGATTGCAGTGGCACTTATGAGCGGCGCATCCTTTGTCGCATCCGCTCAGGACAAACCGGCGCCTGCTGCGCAGAGCCAGAGCTGGAACACTCCGCCCCCGGGAACGGAGCAGGAACAAGCAGCCTACCGCGATGGCATCGAAGCAGCCCAGCTGGACAAGGCGGTTCATCGCCCGATCGACGCGAAGCAGTCTCACCTGTATGTTCATCCACCGGTGAAGTCAGCAGCTCGCGACTCGTATCGTTCGAGCTTTGTTGCCGGATACGAGGCTGCGGTGAAGCACAGCTCCACAAGCGACGGGTCACTCTGAGCAGATCAGTAAAGGCAAGAAACGAGAAGGGCTCCCATGCGGAGCCCTTTTACTTTGTGATGGCTCTTCGTAACTCTGGCCGATGGGTCGATCACTAGAAAAACAACCGGTGAAGTGGGAGGTAGCCTAAGCGGTTTGGGTTGTGAGCGCGGTGGGAGTGATGGACGCTCCACAGTGGTTGCAGAACATGGCGGTGGGGTTGGTAAAGTGGCCGCACGAACTGCAGCGTGAGCTGGATGTGCCCGTGGTGGCGAGGATCTGGGCGGAGATGTGGGCTGCCTGCATGGCGTTGTAGCGGCGTACTCGTCCGGGCATGAAGAAGGCTTCGACCCATGCGACGAACATGGGGATGGTGGTCCAGGAGAGCAGCAGATAGAGGACTCCGAGGCCGTCGCGACGCAGATAGAACTGGTGGATGCCAAGGCCTCCGAGGACGATGGCCAGAAGGACGCCGATGACTTCATCTTTGCGGGCGGCTTCGTATTCTGCGTAGAACCAGCCGCGCTGGTTGTCGTTCATGCCGATGGTGTAGATGGGATCGATTGGAAGCATCGCTCTTACCTCATGAATCAGTGAAGAGATATACGGATTCGGAATGCCGGCGGTTCCCCTATGCCTTACGGCTGAAGGGCTTTGGTTTACATGAGATTTTGTCGGGCGTATGGTTTTAGCGAAGACTTTTGGGCAGGCAACACGGTTCTGGAGTGGGGAGTCTCAATAAAAAACAGGCCAGGAAAACAGGAGGATCTTATGCAAGCAGTTCACAGCGGACAGTGCGGACTTTGCGGCCACTTTGGCGAGCATCATGCAAAGACACAAGTGCTTGTGTCGATTATTAAGAGCAAGAAGGCTGATCCTGATGTGCTGGATGATTGTGGTCATCCGAAGCATGCGGCGCTGCATTTGAAAGTATCGCCGATTAGTGGCTGTGACGGGTTTGTGGCGGCGGCGCAGGCTTAGAAACGGTTTTCCAGGTTTTGCCTATCGCCGGTTCATGCCCAGCAGGCTCAGGAAGAAGCTGCCGAAGATGGCCTCCACGCCCAGCATTACGAGGGTGGCGGATGGCAACGTTAGCCGGAGCATACGTTGCGGGGAGAGATCGCCGAATCCCGTGCCGCGCCAGATGTGCAGGGCGTAGACGAGGATCCCGAGGCCTATCAGCAAAAGCGCTGCGCCGAAGAGCAGGCCAACCTCGAGATTGATGTACTTAAAGATGCGCTGGAACTTCGGGTTGGGTGGAAGAAAACCTTCCTGGGTTCCGAAGACACGTGCGCTGACGGCAAAGACGGAGATGTGGGCTCCGATAAGAACGAGGCCGAGGGAGTAAGTGAGGGTATCGACATCGAAGGTCCATCGGCCGACGGTTTGCGGGCCGGGCAGGAGCCAGATGGAGAGCAGGACTCCGGCGAAAAAGGTAAAGATCCCGGGGTAGAAGAAGAGCCAGCGGGGGCTGTAGAGCAGAAGGAAGCGAAGGTGACGCCAGCCGTCACGCCACGTGCGGAGGTGTGGCGGGCGGCTGCGGCCGTCGGGAGCGAGTGTGGCTGGGACTTCAGCAAGGCGGAGGCCGGCGAGCGAGGATTTGACGACCATCTCGCTGGCGAACTCCATGCCGGTGGTGCGGAGGTTGAGGCCCAGGATAGCGTCGCGGCGGAAGGCTCGTATCCCACAGTGGAAGTCGCGTGCGGGAATATTGAAGAAGAGGCGACCGATATAGCTGAGGACGGGGTTGCCGAGATATCTATGCAGCGGGGGCATGGCTCCGGGCTTGATTTCGCCGCTGAAGCGATTGCCCATGACGAGGTCATTGCCTGCTTCGAGTTTGGTGAGGAAGCGGGGTAGTTGGCCAAAGTCATAGCTGGCATCGGCATCGGCCATGAGGATGTATTTGCCGCGGGCGGCTTCGATGCCGGCGAGCAGTGCGGCTCCGTAGCCGCGGACGGGGACGGGGACGACGCGCGCGCCTTCGTCGATGGCGATCTGCTGGGAGCCGTCAGTGCTGCCGTTGTCGGCGACGACGACCTCGCCGGCGATATTGTTGTCGCGGAGTGCAGCGACGGCCTGCCTGACGCAAAAAGCCAGAGTCTCTGCTTCGTTGAGGCAGGGCATAAGAAGGGTGACCAACAACTCGCTCATTGATTGAATGCTACCAAAGTGGGTCTCTGGGTTTCTGAGGCGTTGGAGGAGCAGCTTCAGGGGCGAGTTGGATCTGGTATTGGTGAACTTGTTGTGTTGGGGAGATTAAGCGGCAGGGCGTAGAACGGCGTTGGGCCGAGTTCGCGCCAGCGCGCGGAGACGGCGTCTTTGCCGGTCATCTTGCCGGGGTCCAGGTATCCGACCAGGACCTTGGCGCCTTGTTGACGCACAATGTCGTAAGCCTGCTCGCGATTGGGCATGGCGGCGAGCTGCGGGTAGAGCGGGGTGTCCGGCTCGTAAATTTCGGTGAGGATGCGAACGCCGGCGAGACGCGCCCAGTAGTGGTCGTAGACGCAGGCGCGGGTGCCGATGCAGGCGATGGTGTCTCCGGGGCCGACGCCGAGGTCATTGAGAGCGTGGGCCGCGAGGAACGAGTCGTGATCGTACCAGCCGGTGGGGTAATGGATGAAGACGAGGTTGCGGCGGAGTTCACCAACAGTGCGGGCCGACTCTCCAACGGCGAGCAGCGCAAGGAGAGCCACGGCGGCAGAGGCTGCAGTGCGCGCAGAAATGGTGTTCACCGCCGGTGCTATGCGCAGCGCAGCGAAGAGCGGAAGCAGCAGGGTCAGGAACCCGACGGTGATGTAGCGGTCCTCGATATTGACGATCGCGTAGATTCCGAGGATTGCCAGGCCGAGGAAGACAGGCACGAGCCAGAAGCCGTTGGTGGTGGTGCGGAAGCGCGGGCGGAAACGGGCTCCCGCAAAGAGAAGCAGGATGAGGAGCAGCCATGCTTCAGGGTGATTGGCCATGTAGCGGAAGATGCGAATGATGCAGTCCCGGAGAATGCGGATTTCAAGGCGGGGGTTCAGGTGCGGCTTGATCTGATCGTTCCAGAACGAGGTGTCGAACCAGTCAGGGTAAGTGCCGTAGGGGAGCAGTGCGTAGCTATAGATAGGGGGAGTTTGAAAGAGCTGCTGGTCCGGGTGTTTGAGATGTACTTCGGAGGAGCCGAAGAGAGCCGTCTGGTTTTGCTCGAGGTGCATCTTCTCCGTGCCGCTGACGAACCATGCGTAGTTCAGCGAGCCGGAGTCGCCGAAGTCCAGTCGGCCCTTTTGTTTTGAGAGCGCAGCGATGTAGGGCCCGGCGACGATGGAGAAGCAGATCAGCACAAGCACTGCGGCAGCAGCGATTCTAGAGGCTGCGTGGCGTTGCCAGAAGAGACGGAAGGCAACCAGCGCGAGAATGCAGACAAAGGTGAAGACGAAGGCGAAGGATTTGCTGAGATAAGCGAAGCCGAGCGCGAAACCCATAAGAGCGGCGTATCGCAGATAACCAGTAGCCAGATGCCGGAGCAGCGCAGCAATTCCAAAGAGCAGGAATGCCTGCAGAAGCGCGTCAGGACGCACCTTGCCCATGCTGAGTTCGCGTTGGGTTGAGATGACGAGAAGGCCGATGCCGAGATAGCGCAGCGTGTAGCGGTCGAGAAGGAAAGGGAGCGGGTTGGCCGAGGGCGACGCGGCTTCGCGCAGGTCGCGGAAGCGAATGAGGGCGTCGGTGAAGGCGATGATGGCGAGCATCTCGAGCAGGAAGATGCCGAAGTTGACCATGTAGTACGCATGCAACTCGGTGTAGCGAGTCGGGTGGAAGACGGTATGGCCGAGAGACAAGGCTGCGGGGTAGAGGGGGTTCCAGTAGCCGTTGATGACGCCATGCCAGTTGTGCGCGCGGATGAGATCGCCGATGTCCATGTAGGCCACGGCATCGCCGTCGATCTGGTAGGAGTCGTAGAGAGCGTAGCCAAAGGTAACGAGCGCAGCAAGGAAGCAGTACAGGGGCCAGAGACGGCGCAGCCAATGGGAAAGAGGGGTGGGCTCCGGCGAGTTGAGGTTCATGAGGCGGGGAGGTCCTCCGATGGTGTTTCTACCATCATCGCAGATGAGCGAAAGAAGCCGGATGAAAACGTGTGGTGGAGGCAGGAAGGCTTCGCGCCGCGACAATCGTTGCAATGCAATCGGTTCCGTTTCAGTATTGCGTGTGGATGAAACTCTGCGGTGTTCCATCGGCGGGATTTACGAAATGAACGTCCTCGGGCGGACGGCGCGGAGTGTCGATGGCGAGCACGGTGAATGGCTCCTCCAGAATCTTCGGCAGCGCATGGATGGTGTTCTTCCTGAAGAAGATCAACTGACCGGGACGGACCTCCTTCGATGGATCGCTACCGATGGCGATCTCGGCTCTGCCTGAGAGGACGTACAGATACTCGTCGCAACTGGTGTGATAGTGAGCGGGGACGGCGCGGTAAACGCGGAAGATGCGGCAACTGGCCGCCTGCTCGTCGGTGAGCCGGATGTCGGTGAGCATCGTCGCGGCGGTTGCAGGCAGCGTGGCGGCGAGGTCGGGGATGGAGAAGACTTTGTGGTCGGTCATAGGTGCTCCTCTATTCGATGCTCGATTCGAACGGTGTGAATGAGCAAGGCCCGACTAGCGGACGGGACGCGAACCGAGGATGAGGATTTCGACCAGCCGCTTTGCGCTTTGGGTCCAGTCAGGCCCCGAGGCCACGTTGGAGACGCCGATCAGAGCGCGGAGCAGATCGACTGGGTCGAGATCTGCGCGAATGTCGCCGCTCTTGATGGCGCGCTTCACCAGTGCGTGAATTGCTCCCTTAACCTGCGCGCCGGTGGCTTCAAACAACTTCGATGGTCCGCCGACCACCGTGTTTAGTGCAGGAGCGATGATCTTCTTGGCCGCGATGTAGTCGACGAAGAGCAGCATCCAGGCTCGCAACGCCTCTACGGGAGGCATGGTCTCGGAAAATCTGCGCTCCGCGGCGGCAAGTTTTTCGACCTCGGTGCGATAGACAGCTTCAAGCAGCGCATCGCGCGTCGGAAAGTGGCGGTACAAAGTGCCGGCGCCGACCCCGGCCTGCCTGGCAACGTCGTCCAGATTGATTTCGCCGTTAGACGCGGGTGAAAGCGTCTTTCGCCACTTCGAGGATGCGCTCGCGGTTTCGCTGTGCATCGGCGCGTGGCTTTCGGGGGGCGGGTTTGGGTTGTTTTGTCGCCATCGCTACATTTTTTGCAACCGGAGGACGTCTCCGATTATCTATTATTCCGGAGACATTCTCCGTTTTATTTCAACGGCATCGGCCCGTCAATAGGTTGCGCCATCGCGCAGCCTCAAACGAATCAATCGAAGGAGACAGAGATGGCAAACGTTATAGCAAATGCATTTGGTGCAACCTCAACCACCGAAGAGGTTCTGTCGGGAGTGAATCTGAAGGGCAAACGAATTCTGGTGACCGGTGTCTCGGCCGGGCTTGGTATCGAGACCGCACGATCTCTCGCGGCACATGGCGCGTATGTCGTTGGCGCAGCACGCGATCTGGCGAAGGCAGAGGCCGCGACCGCGCAGGTTCGCAAGGACGCCGCAGCAAACGGCGGAGGCTTCGAACTGATTGAGCTTGATCTTGGCAACCTCAAGAGCGTGCGCGCAGCGGCGGACAAGCTTCTCTCGAAGGGTGAGCTGTTCGATGTCGTCATTGCCAACGCAGGCGTCATGGCAACGCCATTCGGCCACACTGCCGACGGCTTCGAGACGCAGTTCGGGACCAACCATCTGGGCCACTTCGTCTTCGTCAACCGCATTGCGCCGCTCATCCGCGACGGTGGCAGGCTCGTCAACCTCTCTTCTGCCGGCCATCGCTACTCGAACGTCGACCTCGACGACCCCAACTTCGAGCGACACGCCCTACGAGCCCTTCGTGGCCTACGGACGCTCGAAGACGGCGAACATTCTCTTCGCGGTTGAATTCGACAAGCGCCATCGTGGCCGTGGCGTGCGCGCTGCAGCCGTCCATCCGGGAGGCATCCAGACCGAACTCGGCCGCTACGCTGAGCCTGGCCGAATCGAAAAACTGATCGCACAGATCAACGAGCAACTCGCCGCGGAAGGCAGAGGCCCCTTCCAGTGGAAGACCATTCCGCAGGGATCCGCAACCTCAGTGTGGGCAGCAGTTGTCGCGCCTGCCGATGAGGTTGGCGGCAAGTACTGTGAGAACTGCCACGTCGGAAAGATTGTCCCCGTAGATCAGCCCATCAGCGTCATCAGCGAAGGTGTCCGCGCCTACGCGCTCGATCCCGCCAACGCCGAGGCGTTGTGGAAAAAGAGCGAAGAGATGGTCGGAGAAACCTTCTAGCGATTCCACTTGCCTCCGTCACAGACAAAGAGGCCGCGATTGCTCGCGGCCTCTTTGCTGTTTCTAAGTGATGTTGGTTACATATCTTTGACGCCGTCGACGAAGGCCTTCAGCTTGCGGCTGCGGCTTGGGTGACGGAGCTTGCGGAGTGCCTTCGCCTCTATCTGGCGGATGCGCTCGCGGGTGACCTGGAAGGACTGGCCGACTTCTTCGAGGGTGTGCTCTGAGCCGTCTTCGAGGCCGAAGCGCATCTTGATCACACGCTCTTCGCGCGGAGTCAGGGTGCGGAGGACCTGCGAAGTGTACTCCTTCAGGTTGACCGAGATGACCGCGTCGGAGGGGCTGACGGCCATGCGGTCTTCGATGAAGTCTCCAAGGTGCGAATCTTCCTCTTCTCCGATGGGCGTCTCGAGCGAGATGGGCTCCTGCGCGATCTTGAGGACCTTGCGGACCTTGGCGACCGGGATGTCCATGCGTTTCGCGATCTCTTCGGACGAAGCTTCGCGCCCAAGCTCCTGCACCAGCTGACGCGAGGTGCGGATGAGCTTGTTGATCGTCTCGATCATGTGCACCGGGATACGGATGGTGCGGGCCTGATCCGCAATGGCGCGTGTGATGGCCTGACGGATCCACCAGGTGGCGTAGGTCGAGAATTTGTAACCGCGACGGTACTCGAACTTGTCGACGGCCTTCATCAGGCCGATGTTGCCCTCCTGAATGAGGTCGAGGAACTGGAGACCGCGGTTGGTGTACTTCTTCGCGATCGAGACGACGAGACGAAGGTTAGCCTCGATGAGCTCGCGCTTCGCGCGCTCGGCGTCCATATCGCCCTGGATCATCTCGCGCTGCGTGCGCTTGAGGTCGGCGATGGAGATGCCGGCGTCGGTTTCAACGCGCTCGAGGTCGATTCGGCAGTTTTTCTGCTGGCGCTTGTACTCCTTGCGCAGCTCTTCGGACTTCGAGGCCTCGAACTTCGTCTCGAGTGTTTTGATCTGGCGTTCGAGGGTGCGCATGGCATCGACGGTCTTGTTGACCTTGTCGAGCAGGCGCTTCTTCTCTGCGTTGGTGTACTTCAGCTCGCGTACGATGCGGTTGATGTAGACGTGTTCGCGACCGATGAGCCAGCGAGTCTTGCGGGCGTCCTTGGCCTTGGCCTTGGCGTCTTTGCCGTGCGGCGCGGCGAGCTTCTCTTCGAGCGCGTGAATCTTCTTCTGGTGCTTGAGGATGACGTCGATGCGGCCGACGGTGGCGCGTACGCGCGCCTGCAGGATCTCTTCGGTGAGCTCCTCTTCGTCGAAGGTGACGACTTCCTTGATGTTGCGGACGCCGCGTCGCAGGTCTTCGCCGAGCCCAACGATCTCGCGGATGACGATCGGCGACCGCGAGATGGCCTTCATGACGCGGAGCTGGCCGCGCTCGATGCGCTTGGCGATCTCGACTTCGCCCTCGCGGGTGAGCAGGGGAACGGTGCCCATCTCGCGGAGGTACATGCGGACAGGGTCGTTCGTCTTCTCGAGGGTTCCGGGAGAGAGGTCGAGCTCTACGTCTTCAGACTCTTCGCCAGCCTCGGGCTCGTACTTTTCGCGGTCGCCGGAGAACTTGTCGCCGGAGAGGACGTCGATGCCCTGAGTGTTGATGGTGGTGAGAAGGTCATCGAGATCGTCCGGGGTGTTAATATCTCCGGGGAGGAGGTCGTTGACCTCACCGAAGGTGAGATACCCCTTCTCTTTCCCGGTGTCGATGAGCTTGTCTATATCTTCTTCGTACTTGTCAATTTCTTCTGCCACGGCAGTGCGCACTCCTGCGAAAGATTCAGATGATTGGGACGCCGCCATTGTCGATTTCAGGCGGACAAATCCCTGTGTTGTTCCGTAATGGGCAGGGAGCAGATTGCGGTTTAGACCGCTTTGGCCAGCCGTTTGACCTTCGGGAGGTCAGGGCATACAAGGGCACACTTCCCCAGCGAATCATAGAATACCACACCCTTTAGACGATCTTTGTGGTGGAAAAGATTCCTGTTGGCCCATTTACAGAGGCATGGCGTGTTTTGTGAACCAGGCGGCGAGCCCCTCCTCGCTCAGAGACCCGTCCGCCAGGTGGAGGAAAGTGAAATATTTCTCCTCCGGCGTCGAAACTACTTTGAGGCCGTTTAAGCGCAGAAAGCCTTCGGAGACAACCAGGGCTGTGCGCTTGTTGCCGTCGATGAAGGCGTGGTTTCGTGCCAAACCGAAGGCGTACGAAGCGGCGAGACGGGGAAGGCTCGGTAAGTCTTCATAGGCAAATACGTTGCGCGGCTTGGCTAACGCTGAATCGAGAAGCGTTTCATCGCGGATTCCATCGGAGCCACCATGCTCCGCCAACTGCATTGAATGAACGATCAGAACCTCTGGTTTGTCGATCCAAATCGGTTCATTCATTATTCTGCGAGCTTCTTCAGGACATCGCGGTTTTCGCGCATAACTTGCTCAAACGCCTCGAGTTTCTTGGCTAGAGTGGCGTTATAGGGAGAAAGCGTAACCCCTTCCGGGGCATCGGTGAGGTAGAGCAAGTCGCCTTTTTCCACATGGAGGCGGTTGAGTACCTCTTTAGGGAGAATGATGCCTACAGAGTTGCCGATGGTGGTGATTTTGACTGCCGTTGCCATGGAGATTCCTCTGATCTTTGATTATAACCAAAGTTATAACCGGAAGCGAATTTCTCTAATTTTCAATGACTTGCGCCGGTTTAGCTTTCGTAGCCGGGTTTGGAGCGGCGAACACGGGCGAGCAGGACGGCGGGACGCAAGGACGGGGGGTAATTGAGCATGGCGGCGAGGAAGGCCGGCAGGCTATCGTGGGCAATGTGAAGGGAAGCGGGCACGACGTACAGATTCATGACCGTCTCGGAGATGAGTAGGGAGGCGGCGGCTCCATAGAGCCCCCAGGCCCGGGCGAAGAAGAAGCAGCAGATGCAGGTGAGGCTGGTTCCGATGATGTAGTACGTGGCGAGGCGCTGGTGTTGATTGGTGGAGGTAATCAGAGTGGCGCTGGTGGACCAGAGCGCATAGAAGACGACGGCAAGAAGAAGGATGCTGAGCAAGGGCCGGCTTGGGGGGACGTGCCCCGAGGTCCAGTGGGTGAGAAACCATGGTCCCAGGGTTATCACGACGATGACGATCGCGATGGCGATGAGAAGAGCAAGCTGGCACGCTCGGCGGAGGAGAGTGCGAGTCAAGGGGTAGTCGCCGGCTCCATAGGCGAGGGACATCTCAGGTTCGAATGTGTTGTTGACCATCTGCACCATCTGAAGAGCGACGCGCGACACGGTGCGGGCGACGCTGAAGACTACAACGGCGACGGGGCCGAGAGCGTAACCGACGGCGAGGAGGCTTCCCTGAAGGCTAAGGGCGTTGCCCAGCGGAAAGCCCATGTAGGCGATGGCCGGACGGGCGAGTTTGCGAATTTCGGCGAAGCTGGCGTAGCCCCATCCAAATTTGATCCAGGGCATGTCGCGGTGAACCATAATGCAAAGAATCACCGTGCAGATGAGGTTGGTGGCCGCGAAGACCAGGGCGGTGATGCGCGGTCCGCAGCCCAGAATCACAGCGATGATGGTGCTGGCGAAGGCTGCAAGAGAGAAGAGGGTTTTGAGAAAGGAGCCGTAGGCGTAGCGTCCGACGCTGCGGTAGGCGGATTGAAGAAGCTGCTCGAGCTGGCCGAAGAGGACGGAGACACCAAGGTAAAAGATGATCCACTTGGTATCGGATTCGGTGATGTGGGTGAGTTTGAGGATGCGCGCGGCCGGAAGGTAGTAAAGCGCCCCGCTGAGAAGAAGGATGGTGACGAGGCAGATGATGGTGATGAACCACCAGCAGCTTTGAAAGACGCGGAGGGCGTTGGGCCGGTCGTCGCGGGCGACCAGCATGGTCATCTCGTTGCCCGCGACGGTGCCGAAACCACTGTTGGTGAAGCTGAGGTAGTTGGGGATGGAGGTAACGATCATCCACTCGCCGTAGAGGGGCGTGATCCAGAAGTGGAGGAAGACCGGGATCTGGACGAACTGGATGAGGGTTGAGGCGAGCTTGCCGATCCAGTTGGTGATGAAACCAAGGAGCAGTCGCCGCTTTGTAGTGCCGTCCATACTCATGAGTCAGGTGCTTTCCGGGTGCAGAGAGAGTCTGTCGTTTCGTAACACTGCGCTGATTATGTTCTCAGGATAGTGGTTGAACATCAGTGCTCGCGAAGTTTGCGGTCGATCTGGAGCTTTTCGCCGGTGAGCTTCGCGAGCATCTCGTGGTCGCCGCGGCGGTCGGCTTCGGCGATCAGGGCGCGAAGTTCGCGCTGGCGGCGTTCGAGATGACGATGGGCGAGGGTGTGGAGTGCGTCTTCGACCTGTTCGGTGAGTGACTTGGCGTTGGCGCCGGGTTCATTGTCTGTCTGCTCGAGAGCCCGGACGAGAAGGACGTGACTTTGCTGGTCGGGCGCCGCGTCGAGCGGATTGGCCGGCGCGGGGGCGTGGGAGAGAGCTTCGAGCAACGCCGAGGAGGGCATGCCTTCGTACCAGTCCGTGTGCTGAGAGAGTTGTTCGGCGGCAAGGGCGCGCGCGGGATCGCTTTCGGGGAGAACGAGGGCACGCAGGAGGATACGCTCAGTCTCGCTGGCGGGATCGTGGTTGTGAGAGCGAACGCTTTCTATGCGCTGCGACGCGGCTTGTTTGAGCTCCTGCCGAAGGATGGCGGAGTCGATGCCCAGCTTCTGGGCGGCGTCGGCGGCAAACTCATCACGCTGAATGCGGTTGGGCATGCGGCGGATGTGAGGAAGCAGGAAGTTGAGGGCTTTGACCTTCGCGTCGGCTGTGCGCCCAGGGAACTGGTCGCGGGCGTGGTCGATCAGGTAGTCGGAGTGACGTTTCGCGTTGCGCAGCGCTGCCATGTAGGACTGGACGCCTTGCTCGCGAATGAAACGATCGGGGTCGAGGCCGCCTTCGAGCGTAACAACTTTGACCTCGAAGTCTTCTTCGGTGAGAAGGGCAATGGATTTCTCTGTCGCGGCGATGCCTGCGGTATCTGGGTCGAAGTTGACGATGACACGTTTGGTGAAGCGGCTAAGCAGACGAATCTGCATCTCCGTGAAGGCGGTGCCGGAGGTGGCGATGACGTTTTTTATTCCAGCCATGTAGACGGAGATGCAGTCCATCTGGCCTTCGACGAGCAGGGCAAAGCCGAGGGCGCGAATGTCGGCCTTGGCTTTGTCGAGGTTGAAGAGCACCTGGCCTTTGCTGTAGAGGGCGGTTTCGGGCGAGTTGAGATACTTGGCGATGTCACGGCCTTTTTCGTCTTGGGCATCGAGGGCTCGGCCGGTGAATGCGATGGTCTTGCCTTGCTCGTTGCAGATGGGGAAGGTGATGCGCTTGCGGAACCGCGCGTAGAGCTGGCCCTGGGTTCCGTCGGATTGCTCTTTCGAGCTGAAGAGTCCGCTGGCGCGCAGGACCTCTTCGGGGAAGTGCCGGGCGAGTTGTTCGCGCATGTGGTTGAAGTCGTCGGGAGCGTAACCGATGCGAAACTTGGTCACGGTCTCCGGAGTGACGCCGCGGCTGGTGAGGTATTCGCGGGCGCGAGCAGCTTCGGGCGCTTTAAGCGCAGCTTCAAAGTACTGCGTGGCGGCTTCATGAATATCGAGGAGCTGTCGGCGAAGGCCGGCTTCGCGGGACTCCTCGGGAGAGGCGAACTCGCGTTTCGGGAGCGGAATGCCGCATTTTGTAGCGACTACGCGAATAGCCTCGGGGAAGCTGATGTTCTCCAGCTTCATCACGAAGGTGAAGACGTCGCCTTTTTCGTGGCAGCCGAAGCAGTAGAAGTAGCCGTGGGTGGCGTTGACGGAGAATGAGCCGGTCTTCTCCTTGTGAAACGGGCAGAGACCGGTGTAGTTCTGGGCGCCGGATTTGCGCAGCTTTACGTAGTCGCCGATGATGCGAACGATGTCGGCCTGTTGCTTGACGAGCTGAGCGAAGTTGTCGGACACGGTGGGGCTTGGGCTGGTCTCTCTCTATTTTATAGAGAGCCCTTCCAGCGACTCCCTGATTGTATGGAAACCGATTTGTGTCCATCCATTCTGGCTTTCTGTATAAACTTGCTTCCAGCCGAAGCAAAACGAAGCAGCAGAGGATGAGGAAACTCGCGTCTCCTGTCGCCATTGGCTGTGCAGATTAATCTGGGAGCACTGAAGGAATGCGGATAAGCAAGGGACGAACTGGGGTAATGGGCTTTGGATGGATGGTTGCGGCCGGAATGGCTTTCTGCGCAAGCTCTTTTGCAGCAACTGCCCCTGCACTGGGCGAGCGGAAGATGCCGCAGCTGGTCGAACAGTTCACCGCCGATCGCATGAGTCTCACGAGGATATACCCGGTTCCGATTGCTCCGTCGCGAATGGAGCGATTTCAGAAGTTCTACAACGACGAGCTGGCGATGCTTGCGGCAATGAACTTCGAGAAGCTGTCCGAGGACGACCAGATTGACTACCTGCTGCTGAAGAACCGCATCACCTCGGATATGCATCAGCTCGCGATCCAGAAGAAACAGGTCGAAGAGATGCAGTCGCTGGTTCCCTTCGCGAAGACGATCGAGGACATCCTCGACCGCAAGCGCGAGATGAAGCGGCCGGACGCCGAGAAAGACGCGGCGGCGCTGACAGAGATGGTGAAGCAATTGGAGGCGCTACGCAAGCAACTGGATCCAAAGCCACGCGCGGGACAGGGGAGCGATGGCGCGGAGAAGCCTAAGGTCAATCCTGTGGTTGCGAATCGTGCTGCGAATGCAACGATGCAGCTAAATGCCGCTCTGAAGGACTGGTATGGACAGTACAACGGCTACGACCCGATCTTTACCTGGTGGGTGGACCAGCCATACAAGGACGCCGATAAGGCGCTCACGAGCTACAACGCATTCCTGAAGGAGAAGGTGATCGGCATCGCTCCGGACGACAAGACGACGATCATCGGCGACCCGGTTGGCCGCGAAGCGCTGATGAACGAACTGGCCGACGACATGATTCCGTACACACCGGAAGAGCTGATTGCGATTGCGCAGACCGAATACGACTGGTGCATGCGCGAGATGCTGAAGGCGTCGAATGAAATGGGATTTGGCAACAACTGGCACGCCGCAGTAGAGAAGGTGAAAGAGACACACGTGGCGCCGGGGGAGCAGCCCGAAGTGATCCGCAAGCTGGTGCTGGAGGGAAGCGACTTCGTCGAGAAGAACAACCTGGTGACGGTGCCCCCGCTGGCCGACGAGACCTGGTACATGATCATGATGACGCCGCAGCGCCAGCTCGTGAACCCGTTTTTCACAGGCGGGACTGAACTAAGCGTTTCGTACCCGACGGACACGATGACCTACGAACAGCGCGAGATGAGCATGCGCGGCAACAGCACGCCGCTATCGCACGCGACGGCGTTTCACGAGATGATTCCCGGGCATTTTCTGCAGTTTTATATGGGTGCGCGCTACAATCCCTACCGCCGCGCCTTCTCCACACCCTTCTGGCATGAGGGCAATGCGTTCTGGTGGGAGATGCTGTTCTGGGATATGGGCTACAACAAGACTCCGGAGGAGCGGGTGGGTGCGCTGGTGTGGCGCATGCACCGGTCGGCGCGTGTAATCTTCACGATGAACTTTCACCTCGGCAAATGGACAACGCAGCAGTGTGTGCAATCGCTCATCGACAACGTTGGATTTGAGCCGGACAATGCAGCGGGCGAAGTGCGAAGGTCATTCGATGGATCGGTGGGGCCGCTCTATCAGAGTGCATACCTGATGGGGGCTCTGCAGTTCCGCGCAATGCATAAGGAGCTGGTCGAATCGAAAAAGATGACAGAGCGCGAGTTTGCCGATGCCGTGTTGCACGAGAACTCGATGCCGATCGAGATGCTGCGCGCAGATCTCGAGCGGCAGAAGCTGACCAGGGACTTTACGACGAACTGGAAGTTTTATGGGGAGCATCCGACGCATCCTTAGCCTGAATTAACGCATCCCGGACTCCGGATGTTCAAACGCGGTGGCCTTGGCTCCGAACGAAAGCAGCTTGCTGATTCGCATGAAGAGACGTTTCGTAGTTACGGCTGGTCTGGTGGCGCTCGCGGTTGTCGCCGGCCTGGTTCTCTATTTTTCGCGATCCCAACGGGCGCAGCCTGTCGCGACGCAGGCCTATGCCGATCCGAAGAGCTGTGTTCGATGTCATGCCGCGGAGGCCGCGGGATACGCAACTACCGGCATGGCGCACGCTTTCTACAAGCCACAGGCGAAGGACACGATCGACAGCCCCTCCAGGGCGCGTGAGTTTTTTCATACCGCGTCCGGTACGTATTTCAGCATGACCGAACATGAAGGGAAGTACTTTCAACGTCGCTGGCAGAAAGGCTTCGACGGCAAACCCGACAACGTCGAGGAGCTGCAGATCGACTACATCATGGGATCTGGAAATCACGTGCGCACCTATCTTCACCGGGAAGAGGACGGCACGCTGATCGAGCTTCCCCTGGCGTGGTATTCGGAGATGGGCGGCCACTGGGGAATGAATCCCGGTTACGACAATCCACATCCGTCGACTCGCCGGACGATCGCGTACGAGTGCATGTTTTGTCACAACGCCTATCCGGAGATTCCTGCGACGGCGCATCGCGACCTCGCTGCAAACCCTGTTTACACCGGCCCGCTGCCCGAGGGGATTGATTGCCAGCGATGTCATGGCCCGGGAGCGGCTCATGTCAAAGCTGCTGAGTCAGCCGGTACCTCTCTTACGGAGATTCGTTCGACAATCCTCAATCCCGTGCGCTTGAGTAAGGCCAGACAGATGGAGGTCTGCGAGCAATGTCATCTGGAGACGACGAGCCGCTCCCTGCCCGACCGCATCCGTCACTATGACCAGCAGCCCTTCGGGTACATGGCGACCCAACCACTCGCCGACTTCAACTCCTACTTCACGCGTGATCCCGAGAAGGGGAGCACCGATAACTTCGAAATCGTCAATTCGCCTTACAGGCTCAGACAGTCGAAGTGCTATCTAAAAAGCGAAGGCGCATTGACATGCGAGACGTGCCATAACCCGCACGATCTCCATAAGGGACCTGAGTCGGTCGCCTATTACACTGCCATCTGCATGAAGTGCCACGCAGCGAATCTGCCGACAGAGATCGCTGCCAACCGCCATCCCGCTTCAAATGACTGCGTGTCGTGCCACATGCCAAAACGGCGAACCGAAGACGTGATCCATGCTGTAATGACCGACCACCTCATTCAACGACATGCGCCCCCGGCCAGCGAACTCCTCGCCGAGCGCCAGGAGATTCCCGAAGACGCAGCCCATGCCTATCGAGGCGAGGTGAAGCGCTATCTTCTGGATCAGGAGACGCCAAAGGCAGGCGACGATCTTTACAACGCGCTGGCACAGGTGATCGACAGCTCCAATCTCGAGGCCGGAACGCCACGGCTTGCAGAGCTGCTTAGCGCTCAACGGCCAGATCAGCCAAATTTCTTCATCGAGCTTGGAGATGCGATGCGGCATACCCACAATCTCGCGGGCGCAATCGAGGCCTATCGACACGCCGTCGCGCTCGACCCGCTCTCCTCACGTGGACAAAGACGGCTTGGAGCCACGTTGGGAATCGCCGGGCAGGGCGAGGAAGGATTGGCAGTCTTGCAAAAGGCTATCGACCACGAACCGGACAACGCCCTGCTCTGGTACGAACGGGCGTTGGTTGAATCGCAACTGGGAAGATCGGAGCAAGCTGTTGCGGACCTTCGCAAGGCGATCCAGTTAAAACCGGACCTCGCCGACGCTGAAAACAATCTCGGATCAAACCTGGCGCAGAGCGGCGACCAGCAGGGAGCCGAGGCGGCCTTCCGCGCAGCTTTGGCTGTGAATCCCTACGATGCTGCAACCAACGCCAATCTTGGCCGCTTACTCGCCGGGAGGTCTGATTGGAAGCAGGCGGCCTTTCATCTGCAGAAGGCCGTTCAGCTGGATCCTGCGGATGCGAACGCGCACATGGCTTACTCTGTCGTCCTTCTCCAGATGAATCGGCTGCCCGAGGCGGAGAAAGAGGCTGAGACCGCAGTGAAGGAACAGCCGCAATCTCCGCAGGCGAACGATCTCCTCGGACAAATTCTGGCGCTCCGGAATGATGGAGGATCGGCTCGGCACGATTCGAAACCGCACTAATTGGCAGAGTGGTTCCGAACGAGGAAGAGCTTGTTCCTCACAATGTCGAAGCCGACATTGTTTCCTCTGAACCGGTTTTTCCCCTTCCTATTAGCGGTTGGCGTGCGAGCCTCATAGCTATGTCTCGTTCTGGTCCGGTCCGGAAAAGAAGGAGTTGACAAAGGTTATTCGTATGTTTTCTTATTATGACCGCAATTGTTTTCGCTACAAACTTATTGAGACAAACGTTTGTCTATGCAGCAGATTGGGCAGCAAGCGGGTTGACAAATTCAGGGAGAAATGACCATCCCTACAGAGTTGAAAAACGACCCCGTCACTTGGTTCTAGAGGTTTTGTAACGCGTTTCTTGGAGGCTCTACCCGTGAATTTCACACATGTAACTAGCAAGGTTTTACTTCGGTATCGTCGGATCGCAGTTGTCGTGCTCTGCGCGATCGGATTGAGCTTGATGCCCGCAGCTCTGTGTCCCAGCGCCGGCGTGGTGTACGCACAGAACACCAACGCGACCATTCGCGGCCAGGTGCTCGATCCCACCGGTGCTCTTGTGCCGGGCGCCAAGGTTGTCATCGTCAACAAGAACACTGGCGTAACGGTCTTTACTGGCGTCTCAGACTCTGCCGGTGCTTTTGTGGCGCCGCAGGTCATCCCCGGAACCTATCGGATTACAGTGACAGCCCAGGGGCTGAAGCAGGCTGTGATCGACGACCTCGTCGCTACAGTCGCGCAGGTTGCCGCCGTCAACATCACCATGGAGCTGGGCGGCGCAACGGAAGTTGTCACCGTGCAGGCCAAGGGCGAACAACTCGATCGCAGCACATCAACCATCTCGACCCTCATCTCTCCCGCTGAAGTGCAGAACGTGCCCCTCTTTGGCCGTGCCCCCGAGAATCTACTGGCATTCATCCCCGGCGTAGTCCACGGCGGCGCAGGCACTCAGCCCAACACCGCGCAACTCTCCATCAACGGAAGCCGCACTCTCAACTCCGAGATGCTGCTCAACGGCGTCTCCATCATCGTTGCTTCCACCGGAACCGCTCTTGCTTTGCCCTCGCCCGACGGTATCGACCAGTTCCGTCTGCTCGCGACCAACGCACCCGCCGAATATGGACGCACCGCGGGCGCCGTACTTTCCGCGAACACCAACTCCGGAACCAACACCTATCACGGGAATGTCTACTTCCTCATGCGCAATGAGGACTTCGACGCCAACCCCTACTTCAACAACCTCAAGGGCCTTCCTCGCCCCAGAGATCGCTACTTCCAGATGGGTGGTTCGTTGGGCGGACCTATCCGCATCCCTAAGCTCTACAACGGTAAAGACAAGACCTTCTTCTTCGTCAACTACGACTACACGATCGCACCCAACACCGGCACCTTCACCGACACCGTTCCCACCCAGGCCCAGCGCAACGGCGATCTCTCCGCGGCTCTCCAGGCTGTAAACTCCAGTGGCAAACCCGCCCCGGTCAAGGTCTACATGCCCGGAACCACAACTGCTTACAACAACAATCAGGTTGGTCCGATCGACCCTGCAACCGCGAAGATTCTCGCGATGCTCCCGTTGCCGAACACCCAGGGAACCTACGATCCAGCCAACAATCGTTACACCGGCAACTGGATTACGCAGCAGAACACCACCAGCAACGTTCTTCGGCTCGCGGCACGCGTCGACGAGCAGTTGACCGCCAAGGACCGCATCAGCTTCAACCTCTATCGCTACAAAAACACGTCGCCCAATGCCGTGAACTACAACCAGAACGCCCAGGGCGCTACCCTGAGCTTCGCACAGGCGATCTTCAACACTACTTGGGACTGCTCCTGCACGAATGCGTGGCTTCCGTCGGTTGAGTACACCCGCGTTTGGAGCCCATCTCTCGTGATGGACCTGAATATGGGTTTCTTCCGCAACGCCGTCTACCGCAACCCTCCGGGAACCGGCACCGGCATCGCGTCTACGCTTGGAATCGCTTCGCTTCCGCTCAGTCAGACACCTGAACTCACCTCACCCGGCTTCAGCAACATTGGTTCGGACACCAACACCAACCAGGTCAACATCACCAACACCTATGCGCCCTATGGCAGCGTAACGAAGACATGGGGTCCTCACACCTTCAAGTTTGGCGCCTCGCTTCGTAAAAACCAGTTCAACTCCTACAACCCGGCGTCAAGCCCCGAAGGCACGCTTAGCTTCGACGGCTCCATTACCAATCAAGGCACCACCGGCAATGCCACCACCGGGCTCGCGGACTTCCTGGTGGGCAAGATCAAGACAGGCAGCTATGAGCAGCCCATGCCCGCAAACGGACGCCGCAACTTCAACTTCGGCATCTTCGGCGAGGACGACTGGAAGGTTTCTCCGAAGCTCACTCTCAACCTGGGCCTCCGCTATGAGTACGAGTCGTCACTGGAAATCGCTCATAACGTCTTCAGCCGTATCGATCCCAACACAGGCACTATGCTCGTCGCGGGCGTCAATGCTTCCAACTCGCTCGGCGTGCCTACACCCCTCGCCGACTTCTCGCCGCGCATTGGTCTGGCCTACAGCATCAACGACAAAACAGTGGTCCGTGCGGCTTTCGGCACCTTCTACGGAACCATCTTTCAGAACCTCGGCGGACAGATCGCCTTCCCCGGATACGACAACAACATCACCTACAACAACCTCGGCACCGGAATCGCACAGCCCTTCTCGCTCTCGCAGGGCTTCCCGCTCTCGCCGGCTGCCAACGGTGGCAACCCCATGTTGGCTCCACTGTATGTGAACGCCACGCCGTCAAGCCCTTACTCCATCAGTGGCGTGGCCTTCAACAAGATGAGTCCCATGCCGATGGTTCAGCAATGGAACCTTGGCTTCCAGCGCTCGCTTCCGCTCCTTCTCACACTCGAGGTCAATTACGTCGGCAATCACGCGCTGCATCTGCCGTATAACGCCGCCTTCAACGTCGTGCCTTTGACCAGCGTCGACTCAGTCACGCTCGCCAATACCACCCTCGCCACCCAGAACGCGCGGCCCTTCCCCAAGCTCAGCGGCTGGACCAACGTAGACACCATCGGTAAGTCCAACTACAACGGCCTGCAGGTCACCGTGCGCCGTCAGTTCAACACCAAGCTCGCCATCCTCTCCAACTACACCTACTCCAAGACCATGGACGACGGTAGCACCATCTATAACTTCTCGGCGCCCTTTGGAACGGCCAACTCCCAGTACTCGGTTGAAGGTCCAAACCGCATACTCGACGTCGCGCCCAGCAACATCGATGCGACAAACGTCGGAAACATCGTCTTGATCTATACGACCGGAGGCCCATGGTGGCTCCGCAACTGGCACATCTCACCCGTCATCGTCGCGCACTCAGGTCTGCCGCTCAACATTACGCAGACCAATGAGATTCCAAGCGCCTCGCAGCGTCCCAACGGCGACACCACCAAGCTCAAGCTGTCCAAGCACGTCACCAACGGACAGACTATCCAGTGGTTCGACAACCCATCCACCGACCCGAACTTCCCGCTCACTCCATCGGGTCCCGTCTACACCACCATCAACGGCGTTCGAACCCGTATTGTCTCAACCGGATTCGGAAACGTCTCTCGCGATTCCATGCGGGCGCCAGGCGAGCTCGACTTTGACGCATCCGTCTCCAAGGACTTTCACGTTTGGGAACGGCTCGGCTTCCAGCTTCGTGTCGACGCCTTCAACGTGATCAATCATACGAATTTTACTCAGCCAAACCCTTCGCTCTCGGTATCTACTACTACCAACTCCCCTGTCGCCGACTTCCACACCAGCTCAAGCTTCGGCCAGATCACCGGCGCGCAGCCCAACCGAAAACTGCAGTTGTCAGGACGTTTCTTCTTCTAGAATCCCGACTCAAACGCTGAACACTTGACAAAGGCCATCCACAACGGGTGGCCTTTGTCTTACGCCTCTTAGACTAACTCCTTTATAAAGAATACTTTGCCTGCAAGTAATTTGTTATGAATAATTTGCAGGACAATCCATACCCTAACTCCCATTAATGCAAGACTTTACAGGAAGCAACGGGGAGGGGGTATCCCGCAAGAATCAATCCCTTCAGCCATTCAGCCGATCTGGAAGCTCGAGAACGCCTTCTCCTTCACCTTGGGCCGTGTAGCGGCTGCTGTCTCGAAGATCGCCCGAGCGTCTTCAAGCTCCGCACCTGCCAACTCCATCCGCGGCGAACGGACCCGGGCCGACCCCACACCCACCTGTTCCTGCACCCACTTGATAAGCTGCACAAACTTCGGCACCGTATCCATCCGCAGCAACGGCAGAAACCAGCGATACAACTCAAACGCCTCCTTATGCCTGCCCGCCCGCGCCAGGTTGAAGAGTTCGACCGACTCCGCAGGGTACGCATTGACCAAACCCGCAACCCAACCCGTGGCTCCCGCGTCGATGCCTTCAACAATCGCATCATCGACGCCAACGAAAATCTCGAGACGATCGCCCATCACCTCGCGAATGGCGGTCACGCGGCGAACATCCGCGCTCGACTCCTTCACCGCTTGAAGATTGGCATGCTCGGCCGCAAGTTCAGCGATCTCGACCGGCAGAAAGTCGGTCTTGTAAGCGATGGGGTTGTTGTAAAGCATGCAGGAAAGTGGGGTCGCCGCAATAATCGCCGAGACATGGTTCTTCATCTCCCGCCAGTCGGTCGAGTAAACGTAAGGCGGCAGCACCATCAACCCCTGGCAGCCCGCCTGCTCCGCCTCCTTCGCCAGCCGCACCGCATTCGCGGTCGACAACGAAGAGATCGCCGCAACCACCGGTGCCCCGCTGCCCGCAACGCGCACCGCCGTCCGAAGAATCTCAATCTTTCTCCGTATGCTCGAGCGTCGCTCCCTCACCAAGCGAGCCGAGCATCACCAGGCCCGTGCATCCGTTGCCAAGCAGCCAGGCAGCATGCTGCGCAAGAAAAGAGTGGTCGACCGCCAGGTCGTCATCAAACGCTGTCGTCATAGCAGGCATTACGCCGGACCAGATCATGCTTTCTCCTCAGTTACATCATTGGAATCGTGAAAACAAAGAGCCTTTACAGGAACCGGAGACAACGGAGGCCGGACTGACCCCCGCTTCCATCCAAACAGCGTCTCGGTCGCAGGCCCGCAGATGCGTCCTTGACATGGTCCCATGCCGCACCGCGTCTGCAGCTTCGCATCCGTCCATCCCCGGCGGCCCACCAGGGCCCCAAAAGGCACATCCTCGCAACGGCAAACTATAGTCTCCGGAGTTGAAAGAACTCGAAGTTCGGGTCGAAGTTGAAACGCCTTCTCGAGCCTCGCGGCAAATCTCTTGGCAGAGAGGCTCCGGTCCCGCAGAGAAGCGGTCGGCCGTCCCGCAGTGGCCATTCCTGCAATCTCGCCCTGCAGAAGCGCTGCTTCGAGCCCCGCGATTCCGGTCGGTTCGCCCGCGCAGTAAACATCCGAGATCGATGTCCTCTGCTGCTCGTCTACCTCAACGTAATCGCCGTGAAACGAGCAGCCAAGCAGAGCAGCCAACTCAGTATTAGGTACCAGGTGAAATCCGCAGGCAAGCAGATCGCACCGTTCATCCCAAACCTTCACTCCATCGGTCAAGCGCACACTCTTCAACAGGCCAGTCGCCCCATCTCCCTCAGCCGAAACCGGCCAACAGCCCGTTTGGTACGGACTTCCACCGAGCGCCGCGCGGTACCTTAGGCCTTGCCGGATCTTCCCGGGCTGAGACCAGAGAGAAGCTCCGAACCCAATAAGCCGCGAGATTGGAGCCTGCTCCGCAACGCACACAACCTCGGCTCTGTACTGGGCGAGGTGCGCAGCAACCGCTAACAGCAGCGGACCGGAACCGGCAACGACAACCCTTTTGCCCCGGACCGGAAACCCGCCCTTAACCAGCGCCTGCAAACCTCCCGCCCCGAAGACGCCCGGAAGAGTCCAGCCCGGGAAGGGAAGGAATCGCTCACGCGCTCCCGTCGCGATGATCAGCCGGTCATATTGCAGCGCAACCACATCTCCGTCGCCGTCTCTCTCATTGAGTGCGTGAAGAGTCTTCGGTATTGGAGCATCGAAGATGCGGTAACCCGCGAGAAGAACTGCTCCCGAGGAGACCAGTTCTGCCAGAGCCCGAGCCTTCATCTCCTCCGGTTCGTCTGCGCGCTGGTTCGGAGCAGCTACACCTCCACGCCAGATCTGCCCGCCAGGCGCAGGGTTGTCGTCGACGAGCAGCACACTTCGGCCATGCCGCGCCCCCTGAGTAGCAGCGGCGATGCCAGCCGGTCCGGCGCCCACAACGATGACTTCCGCACGTCTCCTCATTCCGATTCAACCACCATGCCTTCGCGGCAACTAAGCTGACAGGTGCGGCGATGGCGAACGCCGTCCACCGTCGCCCGGCACTCGAAGCAGATTCCCATGCCGCAAAGAGCGGTCCGTGGTTCGCCGGAGACGGAGTGATGGCAGGGTGCGCCTGCCTTGAGAAGCGCTGCAGAGACCATGGATTCGGCTTCCATCGGTACGGCCACTCCATTGACCCAGATGGTTAGGGATTCAGGCATGGATGGCCGTCTGTGTGGTCATACGCTGCGGCAAGTACGGAGTCGTGTCGATATGCGAAGCGCGACCGAGCATCTGGTCGACTAGGAGTCGAGCAGCGGCTGGGGCGTTGGTGATGCCGAGGCCCTCGAAGCCAACTGCGAGCCAAAGGGCGCGGTCGCCACTAAGACCTTCGGCAGGGCCAATCAGCGGTAGTTTGTCCGGCGTCGCTGCGCGGAAACCGGTCCAGACGCGCAGTCCGGACAAGTGCGCGAGCTCTGGCATATAAGCCTGGGCCCGTTCGAGCATCCTGCTGAGAATTACAGTGTCTGATTTTGGGTTCTCGTCGCCGTATTGGCGAGATGACCCAATCAACAACTGTCCAGTCCTGCGCGGTTGAATATTGAACGCGACAGAGTCCGACTCCAGCGAGTGAGCGCTCTTCAGATATCCGAGCTCTACCAACTGATGGTGGAGGAAGCCGGGGTAACGATCGGTGATGAGCAGGTGACCTTTCCGCTTCCGGATCGGCAAAGTGGGTAGGAGAGCGCAATCTGTTCCTGTTGCGAGCACGATGCGCTCGCCATGAAGCGTTGTTCCGTTGGCCAGCTGCACGCGGCCTTCGCGGACGGAGATGGCCGCTGAACCCTTCTCCAGGGTTGCACCAAGCGCGAGGGCCTGTTGGAGAAGCCAGTCAGCCGCAGCCGGGGGATAGATGACTCCGTCATCGGGCACGAGAAGGCCACCGGCCAGTCCTGTTCTGAGTTCAGGTTCTTCGGCTGCGAGCTCGGCTTCGTTGAGGACGTCGGCGCTTACTCCTGCAGCGGCGTAGGTCGACCGTTTTTTGTGCACCTCGGCCATCTCTTGTTCGTCAGTCGCGATCCAGAGAGTTCCGCGTGCCTCGTATTCCACGGAGCGGGGCAGCTTTGTAGCGAACTGCTGCCACAGCTCACGGGCATAGCGGGTCAACTGAAGCTGAGCGGGTGAGTCATCCATGACGACGACGTGTCCCATGCCTGCGGCGGTCGCGCCTCCGCCCGGGAAATTGCTCTCGATGAGGCCAACTCGCAAACCCGCCTGAGCGCACTCTAGCGCGCAGGCGCAACCCACGATACCGGCACCGACGATAAGAACGTCATAATCTTTCATTAGAATTCGATGCCATTTGAGAAAGGGTCGGTGTGCTGGAAGAGCAGTTTGGTTTCTGCGGTTATCCATGCGCGACCAGTGATTACGGGATTGACGTGACCGTTGGAAGCGCTGGATATCTCGCCTTCGAAACACGTGCCTAGAATTCCTTCCTGGATCCAGATTTCTCCTGGAGCAAGCTTACCGTCGGCGTAGAGGCAGGCCATTTTGGCGCTTGTTCCGGTGCCGCAGGGGGAGCGGTCGAAGGACGCTCCGGGGCACAGGACAAAGTTTCGCGAGGAGCTACGGCGAGATTGTGGAGCGGAAAAAAATTCGATGTGATCAATGAGAGCGCCCGCCTCGCCTCTGATGCCGGAGTCGACCAGTGCGGAACGAATCGCCGTTGAAGCGGCTATGAGTTCTGCGCGGTTGGCGAGTGAAAGATCGAAGGGGTGATCTCCGATCAGGAAGAACCAGTTTCCGCCCCACGCGATGTCTCCTGTAAAGCGTCCGTAACCGGGTACGTCCACCGGAACGGAAGCGCGAAGACGATAACTTGGAACGTTCGAGACGGAGACGCGGCCATCTTCATGGAGACTCGTTAAGACGGTCCCCACCGGCGTTTCAATCCGATGCTGCCCCGGACCAATTCGGCCAAGATGGGCGAGCGTGGTGACGAGGCCGATAGTTCCGTGCCCGCACATCCCAAGGTAGCCGACATCATTGAAGAAGATGACACCTGTCGTGGACTTAGGGTCGACAGGTTCGCAGAGAAGTGCGCCTACGACCACTTCCGATCCGCGCGGTTCACAAACGACTCCGCGGCGGAAGTAATCGAACTCGCTCTGAAAGCGCTTCACGCGGCCGGGCAGATCGCCGGTCCCGAGATCCGGGCCACCGGCAACGACGACACGTGTTGGTTCGCCTTCCGTGTGGGAATCAATGATCTGAACCGGGCCATTGAACGGCATGGATTGATCGTAATTCATATTGTTCCCATCATTAAGGGCAGGGAAACCGGTTGAGGTACGTGACAGATATGTTTGGAGAACGCGGGGCTGGTAGTCTTTCGAGTGGCGCGATCTTGACGGCCACGCATTGATTTGGCAAACGCTCCGAGCAATTCGGAAATTCAGGAGGCTCAAATGAGCCACGACAGTTTCACACGCAGGGGTTTTCTATCTGGTATTGCCGCAGTTGGCGGAACCGCCGCTCTTTCCCAATCAGCCCATGCCTTAGTACCAAAAGGCGAAGGTAGCGCGGGTGTCGCGGTCCATCCTGTCGCCGATAAGGCGCCGTGGAAGGCGCAGGCTTTTCCGATGGGCAACGTGCGGTTGTCGGCCGGGCCATTTATGGAAGCAATGGAGATCAACCGCGCATTTCTGTATTCACTGCCGAATGATCGGTTGGCGTATAACTTCCGCGTGACCGCAGGCATTCCCACGGATGCAACGCCTTTAGGCGGATGGGAGGCCCCGGACGGCCTTCTCCGGGGACACTATGTGGGGCACTACCTGAGCGCCTGCGCATTGCTTTATGGAAGCACGGGCGACGCGGAGATTCTGGCCAAGGCCAATGACCTCGTGACGATACTGGCCGCCTGTCAGCAGAAGGATGGTTATCTTGGCGCCTACAACACGGAGGCCTACGACAATCTTCGCCTCTACGGAAAGCCCTCGGATCCTGCAGGTCCGAAACGCCCAAGAGTGTGGGCGCCGTTCTACACGTACCACAAGATCATGGCCGGTCTTATCGACATGTATCAGTTGACTGGGAACAAGCAGGCCCTCGGGATGGCGACGCGCATGGCGGACTGGGCTGATGCGTACAGTAAGACGTTCACTCCCGATGAGTGGCAGAACGTGCTGTTGATCGAACATGGCGGGATGAATGAAGCATCCTTCAACCTTTATGCAATTACCGGCGACGCGAAGTATAAGGACCTCGCCTACCGCTTTGAGCACAAGAAGTTTTTTGATCCCCTGGCTGCCCATGATGACAAACTGGATAAGGTCCATGCGAATACGAACATCCCCAAGGTGATCGGCGCGGCGCGCGGTTATGAGTTGACAGGAGATGAGCGCTACCGAAACATCAGCCAATATTTCTGGACAGAGATTATCTCCGAGCATATCTACGCCACTGGCGGTACAAGTAATGGCGAAGTGTGGCACGCTCCAGGTGCGATCGCATCCGAATTAGGCGGGTCGGCCGAGGAGTGCTGCTGCAGCTACAACATGATGAAGCTGACACGGCATATGTTTGGGCAGGAGCCCGATGCCAAGTTCTTCGACTACTACGAGCGGCTTCTATACAACGTCAGGTTGGGCACTCAGGACCGTTTCGGAATGCTGATGTACTACGTTTCCCTAAAGCCTGGTCTCTACAAGACCTTTGGAACTCCCTTCGATGCCTTCTGGTGCTGCACGGGTACAGGTTCGGAAGAATTCGCCAAGCTGACCGACTCAATCTACTTCCATGACAACGATGCGGTGTACGTCAATCTGTTCATTCCGTCGGAGCTGAACTGGAAGGAGCGTGGTTTTCGTTTGAGTCAGAAGACCAAGTTCCCGGAGGAGCAGACCACTTCGCTCAAGATAGAAAACGCTCCGAAGCAAAAGACTGCGCTCAAGATCCGCATTCCTTACTGGGCCGCCAGCGGAGCGACGGTGAAGATCAACGGGCAGGACCAGCCGGTGACAGCCATTCCTTCCACCTATATGGAAGTAAGCCGGAACTGGGCGAACGGTGATGTCGTGGAGATTACTCTGCCGATGTCGCTCCATATTGCTCCCGCGCCGGACGATAAGCAGGTTCAGGCAGCGATGTACGGCCCGCTCGTTCTCGCTGCACGTATGGGCTATGAGGGGCTGACGACTTCCATGATCTATGGAGGTGAGGGGCCGCGAGGACGCGATGTCAATATACCGATGCCTGAAGTCGATGGCGGGGACATCTGGCTGGAGAAAACGGAAGGCGATCCCAGATATCCATTGACCTTTAAAACGAAGGGAACCGGAAAACCATATAGCCTCGTCCCCCTTTACAAAATCATGGATGAGCGCTATTCCGTCTATCTAATGAGCGCCGCGAAGACGTAGAAAATCGTGACGACCGAGGCTGACCGTCAGATGATGGGACGACAGGCCTATTTGATCTAAAATTATTTAACATGGCTGGAATCCAGCCACGCCGGCTACGAGGAACTTCCCTCGCAAGTGCTTTGGCGGAGATGCCCTATGACAGTTAAGCAGCAGGAACGGCAAGATATCCACGCGGTTTCGGTCCCAGTCGAGCTCAATGGGCGCCGGCTCGAACCAAATCGCCGCATACCTTTAAACCTTGAGTGGGTTGAGGAAATTCGCGTCAACACGAGCGCGGTCGAGAGACGCGCCAGCACCGTTGGCACGCGCCGGACGGTGAAGAAGGAATGGCAGGCCGCGTGGTTGCTCCGCGCCATCTCCTGCATGGACCTCACCACACTCAGCGGGGACGACAGTGCTGAAAGAGTGAAGCGGCTTTGCGCCAAGGCGAGACATCCGCTCCAGCAGCACATCGTTGAAAAGCTCGGAATCGAGGAGCTGGCACTCACCACTGGAGCGGTCTGCGTCTATCACGCGTTTGTCGAGACCGCTGTGAAGGCGCTTGAGGGAACGAAGATTCCGGTGGCTGCGGTATCGACTGGCTTTCCGGCGGGCCTCTCGCCACTGGCGGAACGAGTGCAGGAGATTCGTCGCTCGGTCGAAGCCGGAGCGCAGGAGATCGACATCGTTATCACCCGATCGCATGTTTTCAATGGCGAATGGCAGGCTCTCTATGATGAGGTCGCTGCCTTCAAGGACGCGTGCGGGCCGGCGCACATGAAGGCCATCCTCGGCACGGGGGATTTGCTGACGCTGCGCAATGTTGCCCGTGCCAGCGCCGTAGCGATGATGGCCGGAGCCGACTTCATCAAGACTTCGACCGGCAAAGAAGCGGTCAATGCAACTATCCCCGTCTCGCTCGTGATGGTACGCGCCATCCGCGACTACGCCGAAAAGACCGGTATGTCAGTAGGATTCAAACCTGCTGGAGGAATTAAGTCGGCCAAGCAGGCGCTGGAATGGATGTTCGTGATGAAAGATGAGCTTGGCCGCCCGTGGCTGGAACCGAGCCTCTTCCGCTTCGGCGCCAGCAGCATGCTGGCCGATATCGAGCGGCAACTGGAACACTACATCACCGGCCGTTACTCTGCCGCCTACCGTCACCCGATCGCGTAAGGAGAATCCGTGAGCAATTCTATCGTCGAAGAGTTCTACAGCATGGAGTACGGGCCGGCGCCGGAGGATACGAAAGAGGTGGATCGCTGGCTCGACGCGCATCAGCACAGCTTTGGCCACTACATCGATGGCGTCTGGAAGAAGCCCGCCTCCGGGGAATACTTTGCTACGAGCAATCCTGCCAACGGGGAGAAGATCGCTGATGTTGCCTATGGGGATGCTGCCGATGTAGACGCTGCCGTGAAGGCCGCACGCAAAGCTCTGCCCGCGTGGCAGGCTCTGAGCGGCCACCAGCGTGCCCGCTATCTCTATGCTCTCGCGCGCCAGGTGCAGAAGCACTCGCGGCGACTTGCAGTTCTTGAAACGATCGACAACGGAAAGCCAATTCGCGAAAGCCGCGATATCGATATTCCCCTTGTCGCTCGGCATTTTTATCATCACGCAGGATGGGCGCAGTTACTGGAGAGCGAGTTTCCGGGTTACGCAGCCTGTGGTGTGGTTGGACAGATCATTCCGTGGAACTTCCCTCTGCTGATGTTTGCGTGGAAGGTCGCGCCTGCGCTGGCCGCCGGAAATACGGTGGTCATCAAACCCGCTGAGTACACACCGCTAACCGCTCTCGCATTTGCGGAACTCGCGAGTGAGGTTGGTCTGCCTCCGGGTGTGCTCAATGTCATTAATGGTGACGGGCGCACCGGTGCGCTTCTGGTGGAACACGACGACATCGACAAGATTGCCTTCACCGGCTCGACTGAGGTTGGCCGGATTATTCGCAAAGCTACCGCCGGTACTTCGAAAAAGCTTTCGCTGGAACTCGGTGGCAAGTCCCCGTTCATCGTCTTCGATGATGCCGATCTGGATTCGGCGGTAGAAGGTCTGGTTGATGGCATCTGGTTCAACCAGGGGCAAGTGTGTTGCGCGGGCTCGCGTCTGCTGGTGCAGGAACGAATTGCCGAAGTGTTCTACGGCAAAGTACGTGCGCGCATGGAGACTCTTCGTGTCGGCTCGCCGTTGGACAAGTCGATCGACATCGGAGCCATTGTTGCGCCAGTACAGCTTGAACGCATCCGGGCACTCGTCGATCAGGGGGTCGCCGATGGGGCGACCTGCTGGCAGCCTTCGTCCACGGTGCCTCAACAAGGGCTTTACTTTCCTCCGACGCTGTTGACCGGCGTTCATCCCACGGCGACGGTGGCTCAGGAAGAGATCTTCGGCCCTGTGCTGGCGGCGATGACCTTCCGCACCCCGAGCGAAGCAGTAGAACTCGCGAACAATACGACCTATGGCCTGGCTGCTTCCATCTGGAGCGAGAGCATCAACGTCGCTCTCGATGTGGCCTCCCAGGTGAAGGCGGGAGTTGTTTGGGTGAACAGCACCAACCTCTTCGATGCATCATGCGGATTTGGCGGTTATCGCGAGAGCGGTTATGGTCGCGAAGGTGGCCGCGAGGGCATGTATGAATATCTCGAACCAACGTGGCTGCATGAGCGATCGAAGCAGAAGCATGCTGCTAAAGCCGCGGCGAAAGCTGTCGGGAGTGACAACGGCCACGACGCTTCAGGAACAATTGACCGCACAGTGAAGCAGTACATCGGCGGCAAACAGGCAAGGCCTGATTCGGGCTACAGCTTCCCCGTCTATGGGCTCGACGGCTTACTTATCGGCGAAGCGCCGCTGGGCAATCGTAAGGACATTCGCAACGCCGTGGAGGCTGCTCACAAGGCCGAGAAGTGGGCGAAGACTCCAGCACATACGCGAGCGCAAATTCTCTATTACATCGCAGAGAACCTCATCCAACGCAGGTCAGAGATCAGTAACCGTCTCGCAGAGGTAGTGGGGAAAGACCAAGCTACAGCCGAAGTGGATGCCAGCATCGACCGTATCTTCACCTACGCAGCGTGGGCAGATAAGTATGACGGCTCGGTGCATAACCCTCCGATGCGCAATGTCACGCTGGCGATGAATGAGGCGATCGGAGTGGTGGGCGTCGTCTGCCCAACAGAGGCGCCGTTACTGGGATTTCTCTCGCTTGTGCTGCCGGCAATTGCGGCGGGCAATACGGTGGTGGCCATTCCGTCCGAGAGGTATGCGACCATCGTCGGCGACCTCTATCAGGTATTCGATACCAGCGATTTGCCTGACGGAGTTGTCAACATCGTTGCAGGGAGGCCGGCGGAGTTGGCGAAGACGTTGGCAGAGCACGACGATGTCGACGCAATCTGGTGCTTCCGCGAGCCTGCAGACGCGACACTCGTAAAGGCAGCCTCAATTGGCAATCTGAAGCAGGTGTGGACCAACGATAAGTACGATCTCGATTGGTTCGACGACAAGCAGTGCGATGGAAGCTACTTCATGCGGCATGCGACGCAGATCAAAAACATCTGGGTTCCCTATGGGGAATAGCGTTTCCTTTTTCCACAGAATTATTTTCAAAGAGTGACATTTTTTCGAAGCCGGTAAACCACCATCAACGCACCATAACTTCACCACAAAAAGACCATAACTTCACCACAAAAAACCATCAAAAAAATCACGATTTCCCAAAACCCCCCTCAAAAACAAAGGAAAATCAGCAGAAAAACCTCCCACCACCCCGCCCAAAAAAAAGTACTCATAAAAGCCGAAAGCCAATCCAGTTCGATTGCTCCGAAGAGAGAAACACGTTATGGACTAAAATGTTCGAGCGATGGCATTTAGGTTTCAAGGCGTGGATTTTCTTGAGTTTGATTCCCTTCTTTCGGATGATGAACTTCTCGTCCGTGCGACTACCCGCTCTTTTATTGAAGACAATCTGATTCCAATCATCGAGGAATGTAACCGCGACGGCCGCTTCCCGCGGGAATTGGTGCGGCCGATGGGAGAGATGGGTTTCTATGGAGCCACGCTCGATGGCTACGGTTGCGCGGGGATCAATAACGTCCAATATGGCCTAATGACCCAGGAGCTTGAACGGGGCGATTCAGGCATACGCAGCTTCGTCAGCGTGCAGTCCGCGCTGGTTATGTATCCGATCTATACGTTTGGGTCAGAGGAGCAGAAGTCCTTTTGGTTGCCGCAGATGGCTACCGGAGAGAAGTTGGGATGTTTTGGGCTGACTGAGCCCGATTTCGGTTCAAATCCTGGTGGAATGCGTACTCGTGCGCGCAAAGATGGGGACGAATATGTGTTGAATGGGGAGAAGATGTGGATTACATCGGGCAGCATTGCCGATGTTGCTGTGATCTGGGCCAAGGTAGAGGAGCCGGGGATTGCGCCGGAGGATTGGCGTGTTCGTGGGTTTCTGGTTGAGACTGACAGGCCGGGGTTTACCGCTCGGGATGTGCATGGAAAGTGGTCGTTGCGGGCGTCGGTTACGTCGGGATTATCCCTTCAGGATGTGCGAGTTCCAGCTAGTAATTTGCTGCCGAAGTCGGATGGGTTGAAGTCGCCTTTGATGTGTCTTAGCCAGGCGAGGTATGGCATCAGTTGGGGTGCTATTGGGGCGGCTATGGCTTGCTATGACGTTGCTTTGCAATACGCTAAGGAGCGGGTGCAGTTTCGGGGGCAGCCGATTGCGAGTCATCAGCTGGTGCAGGAGAAGCTGGCGTGGATGGTGACGGAGATTACGAAGGCGCAACTCCTTTCTTTGCAGGTGGGTAGGTTGAAGGATCAGGGGAAGGTTGCGTTTCAGCATATTTCGATGGCGAAGAAGAATAATGTCTGGATGGCTTTGGAATGTGCGCGGATGGCGCGGGATGTGCTTGGTGCGGCAGGGATTACGGATGATTATCCGATCATGCGGCACATGATGAATCTTGAGTCTGTGAAGACTTATGAGGGGACGGATGACATTCACAAGCTGATTATCGGGCAGAGTGTCACGGGGATTTCTGCGTTTTGATTTTGTGATTCTGGCGATTTTTTTTGCGTGTGGTGTGGTGGTTCTTCCCCTTGTTTTTAGAGGGGGTTTTGGGAAAACGTGATTTTTTTGGATGGTTTTTTGTGGTGAAGTTGTGGTGATTTTGTGGTGCGGACGTGGTTTTTGGCGTGGTTCGTTTTTGGCTTCAAGAAAATTCCACTTTTTGAAAATATTTTTGTGGGAAAGGCGGCTGCGGACTGTTGGCAGCGTTGGCGCCTAAAAGGCAAATGCGGTGATCCTTCGCTGCGCTCAGGATGACGACGGTCAAGGATAGGCAGAACGACGATGTGTTGAGGATGATGCCCTGCTATGTGGAGTGGAATCAGGGGATAGAGCCTGCATTGAGGCGAATATGATATCGTGATTTCGTTCGTGAAACCTTGAGGTTTTGCGCGGGGAGTGCATTACATGGCGACAGAAAACGTCGCGCTGCCGGTCGGCGCGGACGGTGGTGTGCTGACCAAGTCAGACACCCAGCAGGGGACTCCGACGGGAAGCATTGTTAACGACTTCAGCATTCAGATCGCGACGGTGAATGGGTCGGGATCGCAATCAGCCAACCTGGTTCTGCTTAAGTCGATCTTCCGGATGGGTATTCCGGTCAGCGGTAAAAACCTGTTTCCTTCGAACATCGCCGGTTTGCCGACGTGGTACACGATTCGCGCGAGCAAAGACGGTTATGTGGCGCGCAAGAAGGAGATCGATCTCCTGATTGCGATGAATCCCGAGACGATGAAGGAGGACATGCTCTCGCTGCCCTCCGGCGCTGCGGCGATCTATGAAGAGTCGGCCAACCTGGAGCAATATCGCAATGACGTTGCGTGTTATCCGGTTCCGTTCGACAAGCTGACGGCTGCGGTTTGCCCTGAGGCGAAGCTGCGCAAGCTGGTCAAGAACATGATTTATGTCGGTGTCGCGGCTCAGCTCCTGAAGATGGATATGAAGGCCGTCGAAGCCGCGCTGCGCAAGCAGTTCGCGAAGAAGACGAAGGCTGCGGATCTGAACTGGGGGGCGGTGCAGGCTGGTTTCGACTACTCAGCGGCGACCTTCACCAAGAAGGACAACCTGCTGCTGGAAGCGATGGACGAGACCAAGGGCAAGATCATTATCGATGGCAACGCTGCTGCGGCGCTGGGCTGTATTTTTGCCGGCTGCACGGTGGCGATGTGGTATCCGATTACGCCTTCCTCCTCGCTGGTGGAGAGCTTCATTGATTATGCGAAGCGTTACCGCCTTGAGGCAGACGGCAAGGCTACGTTTGCGGTGGTGCAGGCAGAGGACGAGCTGGCTGCGATTGGAGCTGTGTTTGGTGCGGGTTGGGCTGGTGCTCGTGCGATGACGGCGACGTCCGGTCCGGGAATCTCGCTGATGGCGGAGTTTGCTGGGCTGGGATACTACGCTGAGTTGCCGGGAGTGATCTTCGACATTCAGCGTACGGGGCCTTCGACCGGGATGCCGACGCGCAATCAGCAGGGAGATCTGCTTTCGGTTGCGTTCCTGTCGCATGGAGACACGAAGCACGTGATGCTGATTCCGGGCTCGGTGGCGGAGTGCTTCGAGATGGCGCAGGAGGCGTTCGACCTCGCGGAACGGCTGCAAACACCGGTGTTTGTGATGTCGGACCTTGATCTGGGGATGAACAACTGGATGTCTGAGCCGTTTGCTTATCCTGAGAAGCCGCTGAATCGCGGCAAGGTGCTGAGCGCTGAGGACCTGACCAGGCTTGGCGGATTTGCTCGCTATAAGGATGTGGACGGCGATGGCATTGGCTATCGAACGCTGCCGGGTACGGACCATCCGCTGGCGGCTTACTTTACGCGCGGCAGCGGCCACAACGAAAAGGCGCAGTATACGGAGCGGCCTGACGACTACTTCAACAACATGGAGCGTCTGGCGAAGAAGTTTGAGACAGCGCGATCGCTTGTTCCGCGGCCCGTGGTGGTGCAGACGGGCAAGGCTCCGATCGGTTTGATTGCCTTTGGGACGTCAGATTATGCGACTCGTGAGAGCCGCGATCAGCTGAAGAAGGAATTCGGTCTGGATACGGACTACCTGCGGTTGCGGGCTTATCCGTTCTCCGCGCGAGGTGCATGAGTTTGTTGCTTCGCACGAGCGAGTGTATGTGATTGAGCAGAACCGCGACGCGCAGATGCTGAGTCTGCTGAAGCTGGACCTGCCGGCAGCGGAGGTTGTGAAGCTGCGCAGCATTCGCCACTTCAACGGGCTGCCGATTGATGCGCGCTCAGTCACCGATGATCTTGTTACGCAGGAAGGAATTTAAATGGGAACGACGCCTACAACGACTCCTGCAGAAGCAGTGAAGCCAGTGGTGAAGACGAACCGGATTGGACTTCCGGTTCTTGATTATCGCGGCGGCAAGACGACGCTTTGCGCGGGCTGTGGCCACAATGCCATTTCCGAACGCATCATTGACGCGTTCTTTGAGATGGGCGTGCAGCCGGAGCGTTTGATGAAGCTCTCGGGCATTGGCTGCTCTTCGAAGAGCCCGGCTTACTTCATGAGCCGTTCGCACTCGTTCAATAGCGTCCATGGGCGCATGCCTTCGGTGGCGACGGGCGCTTTGCTGGCGAATCGCACGATGAAGGCGCTGGGAGTGAGCGGGGACGGCGATACGGCTTCGATTGGTGTGGGGCAGTTTGTGCACCTGATGCGGCGCAATGTGCCGATCATTTACATCATTGAAGACAATGGCGTGTATGGATTGACGAAGGGACAGTTTTCGGCGACCGCTGACCTGGGGTCCACGCTGAAGACGGGCGTGATTAACGATCTGCCGCCGATTGATACGTGTGCGCTTGCGATTCAGTTGGGCGCGACGTTTGTGGGACGGTCGTTTTCTGGTGATAAGAAACAGCTGCTCGCTATGCTGAAGGCTGCGATTGCGCACAATGGGACGGTGGTGCTGGATGTGATTTCGCCTTGCGTGACCTTCAACGATCATGAGGGGTCGACGCGGAGCTACAAGTACATGCAGGAGCACGAAGAGGCTATCTCCGAGGTTGGTTTCGTGCCGCATTTTCAGGAGATCGATGTGGAGTACGACGCCGGCACGACGATCAACGTGGAGATGCATGACGGGAGCCATCTGCGGCTGCGCAAGCTGCATGAGGATTACGATCCGACGGATCGGGTGGCTGCGATTTCAGCGTTGATGTCGGCGCATGCGAAGGAAGAGGTGCTGACGGGCGTGTTTTATGTGGATACGCAGAAGCCCAGCTTTACCGAGATGCTGAATCTGGTGGATGAGCCGCTGGGGACTTTGCCGGAGAGTCGGGTTAGGCCGGGTAAGGCTGTGCTGGATGAGGTTATGCAGCGGTTGATGTAGTGGGTGGTTTTGGGGGTAGTGTAAAGATGCTGAACCGCAGGTCCTTCGACTGCGGCGGCAAAAGCGCCGCCTCCGCTCAGGATGACACTTTCAGGGTGGGTACGGGCGTAGCGGAATTGCCGTTCTATTTGCCGGAGTGTTCGGCTTCGGCGTCGGGTTCGGGGAAGTCGGTGTCGGCGTCTTTCAGCATTTCGTCCTGATCGCGGTGGCCGAGCTGGCCGGACATGGAGCTATTGGTGGGGTTATCCCCAAGCGCCGGGCGCTGCGCGTCGTCTTCTACTGCGCCCTTTTTCATTCCTTCGTCCGGACGGGTGGCTTGGCTTGGGGGCATGAGATTCTCCTGAGTTCTTTTGGGACAAAAGAATAACTTGTTTGAGCGGTGGTGTGGGTCATGGGGTTGGCCCGGTTTCGGGAAAAAGCTGTTCAAGGGTGTGATTAAAGCGGCTGGATTGTATGGGTTGGTGAGGCGACGAATTTGCCGTGTCAACTTTTCATGGAGAGGCGTAAGCTGTTGCCAGACAAGAAGAGCAGACGCCGACCCTTCGAGAATTTATGAATTCACGATTCGTCGAGATGTATGGGCCAATAGCCATTCTGATGGTTGCTGCGATCGGTTTTGCGGTCGCTCCTCTTGCGATGGCCTGGGTGTGGGCTAAGAAGTTTTCACTGCGCAAGCCGGGGCCGGTGAAGAACTCCACTTATGAGTGCGGGCTTGAGGCGAAGGATGAGGCACTGATTCCGTTCAGGCCGGAGTATTACCTGTACGCCATTGTTTTCTTGATCTTTGATGTGGAGTCGATTTTTCTGTTGCCGTTTGCGGTGGCATTTGGCGGGTTGACGGTGGGCGCATCGATCGCGATGTTGATTTTTCTGCTGTTACTGGTTGAGGGACTGGTGTGGACGTGGCGAAAGGGTGTCCTGACCTGGGTATGACGGTTCCGCGTTGCGGCGAAAGCAGTTTGAACTACGTCCAATCTTCAAGAAATGCGAACGAACGGTAACATGGATCCTGATCTGAAGATGGAGTTAAGCCGACAGGGAATTTTCACGACGACCCTGGAGGAACTTTATAACTGGGGACGGACGCAGTTCGGTGTGGCCGCTGACGTTTGGGCTGGCGTGCTGCGCGATTGAGATGATCGCGACGAGCATGGCTCGGTATGATCTGGCGCGGTTTGGCGCGGAGGTGTTTCGGCCTTCGCCGCGGCAGGCGGATCTGATGATTGTTGCGGGGACGGTGACGAAGAAGATGGCTCCGCAGGTGGTGCGGCTTTATAACCAGATGCCGGAGCCGAAGTATGTGATTGCGATGGGCGCGTGCGCGATCTCCGGTGGTCCGTTCAAGCAGGGCTATAACGTGCTGAAGGGGATTGACCGCTATATTCCGGTGGATGTGCATATTCCCGGGTGTCCTCCGCGGCCGGAGGCGTTGATCGATGCGTTCATCGTTGCTGCAGAAGAAGATCGATGCGCAGTCGCTGACGGGAGCGGAGAGGCCGCGGCATCTGAATGCAGATGAGCCGAGCGAGTTCGTGGTTCCGCAGTATGGCGCGCATGATCTGGTGCCACCGAAGAACGAGAAGCTCTGGAACATCATTTACAAGACGCCTAATGGGTCGAATGCGACGGGTGAAGATGAATCTGGAAGAGATTAAATCCAGGATTGAAGCGGCTGTGCCGGGGTGTCGGCTGCAGATCGTTGTGAACAGCAGTCCGTCGGGTCAGCACTCGCTGGTGGTCGGGCGGGAGCATGCGTTGGAGGTTGCGAGGTTTCTGCGGGACGATGCGGAGCTGCAGGCTTGATTACTGCTCGAACGTGACGGGAGTGGATTGGCTGGATACGGAGACTTCGGAAAAAGTGAAGGTGAAGAAGTTGGTGGACGGGGTGGAACAAGAGGTGGAGGAGGTGCGGAAGACGCGGACTCCGGGGTATCTGGAGGCGGTCTATCACCTTTATTCGATGGAGAAGAAGCATGGGCCGCTGGTGTTGCGGCTGCGTACGGAGAATCGGGCGGACGCGGGTGACTTTGGCGTCGTTTACGCCGGTATGGCGAAGTGCGGAGTTTCAGGAGCGCGAGGTTTTTGATTTGTACGGGATTGTGTTTGAGGGGCATCCGGATCTGCGGCGGATTCTGATGTGGGATGGATTTGAAGATCATCCGATGCGCAAGGATTACGTAGAACCGAACGATTATGAGTATGAGCCGACACCGCATGACGCGGTGCTTGAGAAGTCGACGGCAGGCTCAGGCGATGGAGGGACGAGGATGATTCGACGTCTGCAAAGGATCCGGAATGGAAATGATGGCACCCGAAGTTCAGGAGATGGAGGGGCAGCGCGCGACGGAGAGCGCTGCTGGAACTCTCGCTGGGGCCGCACCATCCTTCGACGCATGGAGTGTTTCGGATGGACGTGGTGCTGGATGGCGAACGCGTGATGAAGCTGAAACCGGTGTTCGGGTATCTGCACCGGAACCACGAAAAGATCGCCGAGGGGGCGTCGTATCTGGCGTCGATGCCGTACACGGACCGGCTGGATTACATTGGGTCGCTGACGAATAACTGGGCGTACGCGCTGGCGGTGGAGAAGCTGGCGGGGATCCAGGTGCCGGAGACGCGCCGAGTATATTCGCGTCATAACGGCGGAGCTGACGCGGCTGCAGAATCATGCTTCGACGATCGGGTTTTTGACGCAGGAGATGGGCGCGAGCGGATCGCCGCTGATGTACTCGTTTCGCGAGCGCGAGAAGATTCTGGATCTGTTCGAAGCGCTGACGGGTTCGCGGATGATGTGCAACTACATGCGGTTTGGCGGCTGCCGCGTGGATCTGCCGGCGGGCTGGCTGGAGCAGGCGAAGAAGGTGGTTGGGGATTTTCCGCGGTTTCTGGATGAGTTTGAGAGCTTGCTTACGGGGAATGAGATTCTTTTGGCGCGGACCCAGGGTGTTGGCGTGTTGTCGAAGGAGTTGGCGATTCAGGGCGGGGTTACGGGGCCGATTCTGCGGGCTTCGGGGGTCAACTACGACATTCGCAAGGTGGATAAGTATGGGATTTACGACCGGTTTGATTTCAGGGTCCCGATTGGCGAGCATGGCGATGTTTACGACCGGTACATGGTTCGGATGCTGGAGATGCGGGAGTCGGTGAAGATTCTGGAGCAGGCTCTGCGGGATATTCCGGCGGGCCCGATTATGGATACGCAAGACGAAGATTCGGGGTTTTCGGCCGAAGGCGGGCGAGGCTTATGGGAGGATTGAGTCGGCGAAGGGGGAGTTGGGATTTTTTCTGATCAGTGATGGATCTGCCAATCCTTATCGGTACCGGGTGCGTCCGCCGAGCCTGATCAACCTGACGGTGCTGGAGGATATGTGCGTTGGGTCTAAGCGTGGCGGACACGATTGTCATCTTTGGAACAATCGATATTGTGCTGGGCGAAGTGGATCGGTAGACTGCCGATGCGGAAGATTCGTATGGATTTGCGTTGCGAAAAAGCTGAATTGGAATTTCAGGTAAAGGGTGCGGATGCATGCTGGGTGAAGGCATCGCGAAGGGTTTTGTGGAGACGGCCAGAAACTTCTTTGGCAGTTATCTCAGCAAAGATCGCCTGACGACCGTACAGTTTCCGGAGGAGCGGCTGCCTCAGATCGAGGCGACGCGGGACTTTCCATTTCTTGTGTACGACGGCGACGATTGGCAGGCGGGGATGCGTTGCGTTGGGTGCCAGATCTGCGAGAAGGAGTGTCCGCCAAAGTGCATCTACATTGAAAAAAGCAAAGATAAAAAACCGGATGCGGTGGGCAAGATGCAGTTCTATCCGGCGGTCTTTAATATTGATGTTTCCGTTTGCATGAGCTGCCAGATTTGCGTCGAGGTGTGTCCATTTGAGGCGATCAAGATGGATACGGAGTTTGAATTGAGCACGGACGACCGATTCGGTGGGCTGCTTTGGAATAAGGCGCGGTTGTCCAAGTCCAATGAACATTACCGCAGGATTCATCCGACAGATGCAGCGGTTTCGGATGCGACTGCTTGCGGAGGAGAAGGCGAAGGTCGGAAGCCAAAGCGAAGCCTGCGTCCGAGGCAATGGCGAGTGCGGTCTCTTCCGGAGCAGCAGGTGCAGGAGCTTCGTCGACTCGATGACCTTTTCATTCGCAAATTCGAGGCGAAGCCATGGGTGACTCCGCGGATCAGTTCTTTGTGAATCTGCTCCATCGGCTCGTGAGCCACGTCCCGGCGGGTCTCGGGGGAGTTGTTTCTGCGCTGGTTTCTGTTGTCGCTATTCTTGCCGTCTTTGCGTCGCTGTTTGCGCTTACGACCGTTCTGGAGCGGAAGGGGCTTGGTCGAATTCAAAACCGCTACGGCCCGAATCGCGTGGGCCCGTTTGGTCTGTTGCAGCCGCTGGCCGACGGGATAAAGTCGCTGACCAAGGAAGATGTGGTGCCACATGCGGCAGATATGGCGGTACATTTTCTCGCGCCGCTGATATTGGTGATCGCCGCGTTTTCGCTTTATGCCGTATTGCCCGTTGGGAGAAATATGGTGCTGGCCAATTTAGACGCCGGCGTGTTGTTCTTTTTTGCGGTCAGCTCGGTGATGGAGATTGCCATTTTCATGGCAGGTTGGTCGAGCCGCAACAAGTATTCGCTGTTGGGAGCGATGCGGGCTATTGCGCAGATGATCAGCTATGAGGTGCCGCTGATCCTTGCTTCGGTCACGGTTGTCATGGCGGCTGGTTCTTTGTCCACCGTGTCTATTGTCGAGAAACAAGCGGGCTATAGTGGAATTCTGCCGCACTGGTTTGTCTTTACGCCGTGGGGGTTTGCTGGATTTGTTCTTTTCATGATCGCAGCGGTTGCAGAGTCGAACCGCTCACCGTTCGATTTGCCTGAAGGCGAGTCGGAGATTGTTGCGGGATATTACACCGAGTACTCCGGATTCAAGTTTGCTCTGTTCTTTCTAGGAGAGTACATCGGCCTGTTTGCCATCAGCGGATTGGGTATCACACTCTTTCTAGGGGGCTGGGCGGCTCCTTTGTCGTTCCTGACGTGGATACCTTCCTACGTGTGGTTCTTCGCGAAGCTGCTTGCCCTGATCGCTTTCTTTATCTGGGTTCGCGGCACATTGCCGCGGCTGCGCATGGACCAACTGATGAATTTTGCCTGGAAATTTATGTTGCCGATGGCGCTGCTCAACCTTGTTACAACCGGGGTTTGGCGCTTTCTTGAGCGTGGGGTGTTGCGATGGTTTGTCTGCAGCCTTCTGGTTGTTGTGCCTTATGTTTTGCTGAGCCGTTCGTTGAAACGAGGCTGGAGAATTGAAAAGCGGGTGTACCGATTTGCGGAATGAGTCGTTGATGTGGCGCTAAGGTGGCTACATCTGCCAACGAAAATTGCAGGATGACGAGGACGAGAGGACTAGTTTGCTGTTCAAGATCTTCGCAATACTGACGGTGGCTGGGGCGGTGGCGGCGATGAGCTTCCGCAATCTCGTCCATGCCGTGTTGGCGTTGATGGTGACATTTGCCGGTCTTGCTGCTGTGTATCTGCTGCTCGGTGCGCAATTCATCGGGCTTGCACAGATTCTGGTTTACGTCGGAGCAGTCGCAATTCTCATCGTCTTTGCGATTTTGCTTACGCGGGATTCCGGCACAACTTCTCAGTCCATTGTGAGCGGGTCCTGGAAAGCGAGCGGCGTGGTGGTGCTCGGCGTTTTTGGGGTATTGGCCTGGTCAGTTCGTCATAGCGCTGTGTCCCAACGAGCAACATCTCTTCCGCACGATGTTTCAATGCAGGAGATCGGTAACGTTCTTATGCAGCGATTTGCTCTGCCTTTAGAGGTTGTTGGAGTGCTGTTGACGGTTGCGTTGATTGGCGCTGTGACCATTGCGATCTACGAGAGGAAGGAGACACGATGACTTCGCTGGCGAACTGCCTTCTTCTCTCCGCGCTCCTCTTTTCTGTTGGGCTGGCTGGTGCCCTGATGCGTCGCAATGCGATTCTTGTGCTCATCGGGATCGAACTAATGTTGAACGCGGCGAACCTGAACTTTATCGCCTTCTGGCGCTATGGTCCTAACCCAGAAGCTTTGACGGGATTGATGTTCGTTATATTTTCGATCGGCGTTGCGGCGGCGGAAGCAGCTGTCGGTCTGGCTTTAATCATTGCGCTTTACCGACACACGAAGACGACGAATATTGATCAAGTAAATTCCATGAGAGGGTAAGCCGCGCGCGCTGTTTTTTGCTGACGACATGACTTGGATTGTCCGAAATCTCTGGCTGATCCCGACTCTTCCGGCACTTGCCGCGGGGTTGAGCAGTGTTGCCAAGCAACGAAATCGCAGGTTCGCGGCGTCGCTTGCGATTGGTTCGATGGGGTTGTCGTTGTTGCTTTCTCTTTGGGCGTTTGCGCACGTTCTTTCACTGAATGGGAATGGCGAAACAGCGAGAGAGGTCGTTAATTTTCCCTGGCTGCAGTATGGAGGTGACTGGGTAAAGCTGGGATGGATGCTGGACCCGCTGACTGCAGTGATGCTGGTGATGGTCTGCTTCGTCGGCCTTCTGATCTTTATTTACAGCACGGGCTACATGTCTCATGACGAAAATTTCACGCGCTTCTTCTGCTTTCTTTCGCTGTTCGCAGCAGCCATGTTGGGAGTGGTGATTGCAAACAGTCTGCTGCTGTTGTTTATGTGTTGGGAGCTTGTTGGGCTGACCTCATATCTGCTTATCGGCTTCTGGTATCAGCGGCCCTCTGCAGCCGCCGCAGCCAAGAAGGCATTTCTTACGACACGCATTGGGGACCTTGCGTTTCTACTCGGGATGGTCTGGCTGTATTCGCAGTCGGGCACGCTCCTCTTCTATGACCATGGCGCGGGATGTATGGAGAACGCTGCGCTGGTGCATTTGGTTGCGCAAGCCACCGCTATCGGGCTCGCAACTTCGACGGGAATTGCGTTGTTGATCTTTGCCGGTGCGGTTGGTAAGTCCGGCCAGGTTCCGCTGCATGTCTGGCTGCCGGACGCGATGGAGGGGCCGACGCCGGTGAGCGCGCTGATTCATGCGGCGACTATGGTTGCGGCGGGCGTGTTTCTGGTTGCGCGGGTTTATCCGTTGATGTCGGTGGGTGCGGGGATCGGGTCTATGTCGTCAACGACGGCCCTGCAGGTTGTGACCTGGGTTGGGGCCATTACGGCTGTCTTTGCTGCACTAATCGCAGTTGCGCAGGACGATATCAAGCGCATCCTTGCTTACTCCACGATTTCGCAGCTTGGTTACATGATGATGGGCCTGGGAGTCGGCGGAGTGGCGGTTGGGATGTTTCACCTCATCACGCATGCCTTCTTCAAGGCGCTGCTTGTTTCTGGGTGCGGGTTCGGTGATTCATGGTTGCCATGAGGAGCAGGACATCCGGCGGATGGGCGGGTTGAAGCGATTCATGCCGATTACCTTTGCGACGTATGCGGCGGGAATGCTGGCGCTTTGTGGGTTTCCTCTTTTCTTCTCGGGCTTTTGGAGCAAAGATGCGATTCTGGACGCCGCGCAGGTGTGGAGTGTATCGCGTGTGCCGTTCTACCTGGGGAGTCTGGGTGCATTGTTGACGGCCTTCTATATGACGCGCCAGGTTTATTACGTGTTTTTTGGTGAGCCGCGCTTGAGGAATCACCATGGCCATCCGGTCTTCGCCGCATGAGAGCCCCGCTGTGATGACGATGCCACTGAGTATTCTGGCGGTGTTTGCGGTTCTTCTGGGAATCATCGGCACACCCGCGTGGCCGTGGTTCAGTTCGTTTCTGAATGGCGAGACAGTGACTTTAGATGCTGGGAGATTTTTGGAGGGTGGCATTCTTCGAGTGATGCTCCTCTCTTCGGCCATCGTTTTTTCCGGTCTCGGGATGGGTTGGTGGTTCTACGGACGCAAGCCCATTGTGAGTGCGACCGCTCCGGATGAGTTGGAACGGTTGCAACCGCATATCTTTCGCGTGTTGCGGGATAAGTTTTATGTGGATGAGATTTACCAAGCTACCTTCGTTCGGTTCACGATATGGTTGTCGCGTGTTAGCGACTGGTTCGATCGGTGGATTTGGAACGGTGCTGTGTGGAGCGTGTCTCACGCGGTGCTCGGCCTTTCGTGGGTTGCTCGGTCCGCAGATACTTATGTTGTGAATCCCGGCTTTGACAGAGGGTGCGATTCGGTGACGGCTGGAGGCAAGTTGTTCTCGCGCCTGCAGGACGGTCGGTCGCAAGACTATCTTCGTTATGTTGGTCTCGCATTCGCGGGATTGGTTGTGTTGCTGATCTGGAGCGGGGTGAGATGACGATCCTTCCGCCTATTTCATGTCTGACCGCTGTGCCTCTGCTGGATCGATGGCAGTACTGACGATCGGGGGAAGAAGTAACAAGGCGGCCCGGGGTGTGGCGTTGAGTTTTAGTTTTCTTGCGCTTGCGATGGTGTTGATGTTGTGGCATCGGTTCGACCCCGCGCTGGGTGGCGCTGCAATTTGAGGAAGTGCATGCGTGGATTCCAACGCTGGGAGTGCAGTACCACGTGGGCATCGATGGCCTGGGTCTGCTGATGCTGCTGCTCTCTGCGATTGTTACGCCGATGGCGATTGCGGCGTCGTCGCAGATTCAGGAGAGTGTTGCACTCTATCTGTCGCTCATCCTGATGCTCGAAGCAGGGCTGTTCGGGACGTTCACGGCGTTGAATTTCTTTCACTGGTTCTTGTTCTGGGAACTCAGCCTGATACCGGCATTTTTTCTGATTCGACTCTGGGGTGGATCTCAGAGTGCCACGGCGTCGAATCAATTTTTTCTTTATACGATGGTGGGAAGCGTGGCATTGCTGCTGGCGTTTCTTGCCATCTTTTTGTGTACCGGCAAGTTCGACTTTATGGATCTTGCGGAACTGGCGCGGAACGGCGGACTGCTTCCGAGGATCGCCGCAGCGTTGGATTGGCATAGGTTCACGGCCGAGAAGGTTGCACTCGTGCTCTGCTTCGGAGTGTTTCTTGGCTTCGCGGTGAAGGTGCCGCTCGTGCCCTTTCATACGTGGTTGCCTGCGGCCTATGCGGAGGCGCCGACAGGAACCACGATGCTCCTAACGGGCACGATGTCGAAGATGGGGGTGTATGGGTTTCTTCGAATATTGCTCCCGATTTTCTTTGTGCAGTTGCGGTTGGTGCGGACGCCGCTGTTGTGGCTCGCCGTGGCTACGATTGTTCTGTCTGCTTACGCGGCTATGGCGCAGACGGATTTGAAGCGCATCTTCGCCTACTCCTCGATCAATCACCTGGGCTATTGCATGCTGGGGATCTTTTCTGTTCTGGGGTTTACGGGCGATAGGCCCGGAGCTTGCGATCGAACAGGCAGCGGCGATGAATGGTGTGTTTTTGCAGATGTTCAACCATGGCATTACTGCAGCGACGCTGTTCTGGTTTGTGGCTCTTCTGGAGAAACGAAGCGGGGGATTGCGTGGCCTCAATGATTTTGGCGGATTGCGCAAAGTTGCTCCTGTGTTTTGTGGACTGATGGGGATTGCGCTGTTCTCGTCGCTGGGATTGCCGGGGCTCAATGGCTTTGTTGGAGAGTTTTTGATCTTCAAAGGTGCGTTTCCGCTGGCGACATGGGCTTCTTCTGTGTCGGTACTTGGTCTGTTGCTGACGGCGATCTTCATTCTGACTATCTTGCAGCGTGTCTTCTCCGGGCCGTTACAGGAGAGATGGTCGCAGATGCCGGATCTTACCGACGGGGAGCGGCTCGCTTTGTTGCCGGTGATTGCGCTGATGTTTGTGCTGGGGGTCTATCCGCAGCTTGTGGTTGGTGTTGTTAACAGTACGGCCATGCACTTGGTCCAGCAACTGAGGTTTTAGAAGAGGATGTTGAGGAATAAAAGCGGAATCTAACTATGCTGGCGTGGACCATCTACATTTCGTTTCTCGGCGCCCTGGTGGTGATGCTTCTGCCGAAGGGGTTCGTGCGCGGGGCGCGGATTCTTGCCTTGGTGGCAGCTATCGCTGGGTTTGCCGTGAGTTTGATGGTGTTTGCGGAGCATCCATCGGGCGAGCTGATCACGGTTGTGCGGGCTTCCTGGATTCCATCGCTGGGGATCGAGTATCACCTCGCTGCCGATGGAATCAGCTTGACATTGATTTTGCTCACGGGTGTAGTGGCAATCTGTGGGGTTCTGTTCTCCTGGAATATTGAGCATCGTTCGAGTGAGTTTTTTGCTTTCTATCTGGCGCTGATTGGTGGGGTTTACGGCGTCTTTCTCAGCTTCGACCTATTTCTGCTCTTCGCCTTTTATGAGATCGCGATCATTCCCAAATATTTCTTGATTGCGATCTGGGGTTCTACGCGACGTGAGTATGCTGCGATGAAGCTTGCGCTTTACTCGTTTGTCGGAAGCGCGATGGTTCTGATTGGATTGGTGGCTGCCTACGTCGTTGCTGGCGCGAAGACGATGGATCTGGTGCAACTCGCTCAGTTTCCGTTTCCTATTCATTTTCAGATGTGGGCGTTTCCGCTGGTGTTTGTTGGTTTTGGAATCCTTGCGGGACTTTGGCCATTCCATACATGGGCGCCGACCGGTCACGTTGCGGCGCCGACGGCTGCGTCGATGCTGCTCGCCGGGGTGGTGATGAAGCTGGGAGCTTATGGCTGTCTTCGCGTGGCTATGATGTTGTTTCCGCGGGGGCTGGATCCCTGGGGATTTCATGTTCTTGGGTTCGGCTCATGGCGCGACGTGTTCGCGCTGCTTGCGCTTGTCGGAATTGTGTATGGTGCGATGGTGGCGCTAGTCCAAAAGGATTTCAAATTTGTTATTGGCTATTCGAGTATCAGCCATATGGGGTTTGTGCTGCTTGGGTTGATGACTTTGCAGCAGATCGGACTAGACGGCGCCGTGCTGCAGATGTTTTCGCACGGCGTTCTTGCGGGCCTGCTGTTTGCAGTTGTCGGGCGTATGGTCTATGACCGCACGCACACACGCGACCTTTTGGAACTGGAGAGGATGCGCCTTAGCAAAGTTATTCCGTTCGCGGCGGTCACATTTGTCCTGGGTGGGATGGCTTCTATCGGGCTGCCGGGTTTTAGCGGATTCGTTGCGGAACTGCAAATCCTCATTGGCGCATGGCGAGCCTTTCCCTTTGCTGCCGTTGTTGCCGGACTCGGCATTGTGATCGGCATTGCGTATACGTGGCGGGCAATGCAGAAGGCTTTTTTCGGCACGCCGGACAGGGGAGCGGTGGTTGCGGCTTCTGAGCTTCCGGCGATCTCCATCCCTGAAAAAGTCGGTGCGGTGATTCTGATGGGAACGAGCGTTGCGATTGGGCTTTACCCGCAGTTGCTCCTGCGCGTTATTGTGCCGGCTTTGCATTCGTCGCTGTTCGATGGCCTGTGGAGGGCAAACGGTCGATGATCAGCGTGAATTACATGGATCTTCTGCATCTTGTCTTACCGGAGGTGATTGTTGTCATCGCGGCGCTCTGCGTACTGACGGTGGATCTGACGTTCCTGCGAACTTCAGAGATGCGTGTGCGGGGTTCGATTGGTGCGGTGCTGGCAATTATTGGGTGTGGAGCTGCCGCTGCTTGGATACTAATTGCACCGCAATCTGCGAATGTACTTGATGGGATGCTGGTGCTGACTCCGGTTGTACAGCGAATACAGATAGCACTCCTCGTTCTGACCGTCCTGACGATCTTGATCTTCCTTGGGTCGACCTTCACTCAACACGTCTGCGAATATTTAGCTCTCATTCTGCTGGCAACGTCGAGCATGATGTTTCTGGTTAGCACCCAGAACCTCTTGTTGATCTTTCTGTCGCTTGAACTGCTCAGCCTGTCACTCTATATTCTTACGGCTTTCAACAAACAGAGCGGGCGGTCGGCAGAAGCAGCATTGAAGTATTTTCTATTCGGAGGAATTTCGGCGGCATTTCTGCTCTTTGGCTTCAGTCTTCTTTACGGTTTGTCCAATTCGACAAATCTCACGGTTATTGCCGATGGCGTTCACGGTCGACTCCTCGATCCGTTGCTGATTGTCGCTATGGTAATGACTCTGGTCGGCCTTGGATTCAAGGTGGCCGCTGTCCCGTTTCACTTCTGGGCGCCGGATGTGTACCAGGGCGCACCGCCTTCGAGTGCGGCATTGATTGCTTCCAGCTCCAAGCTCGCGGGCTTCTTCATTTTTTATCAGGTCATGGTGATGGGCTTAGCCGGCGCGGAAGGAGGCGCAATCCGGCATGGTTACGCGGCGGGATGGGTTCCTGTGGTTGCCCTCATGGCGGCACTTTCAATGGTGTTGGGAAACCTGGCGGCCATTCTGCAGAATAGTGTGCGACGACTGCTTGCGTACTCTGCCATTGCCCACACGGGATACATGCTGATTGGAATTCTGTCGCACACCGATCAAAGTTTTGTTGCGCTACTCTACTACGCTATTACGTATGCGTTGACTCTGGTCGGAGCATTCGGAGTTGTTGCCATTGTGGAGGAGGCGACGGGTGGCGATAGGTTTGCTGATTTTGCGGGACTCAGCCGGCGCGCGCCTGTTCCGTCTTTTTGCATGTTGGTTTTCATGTTGTCGCTTGCGGGCATTCCGCCTCTCGCTGGATTCTTCGGCAAATTTTATCTGTTCTCTTCAGCGCTGACTTCCACGCCGGGCACGCTTGGCCTGCTTTGGCTGGTGGTATTGGCGGTGGCGATGAGTGCTGTTTCGCTCTACTACTATCTGAAGGTGTTGAAGAGTATTTATGTCGCGGACCCGCCCACAGGCTCAGCAACAATTCGCATTTCATTTCTTCGTCAGGTTGTTTTGTGCGTGATTGCGCTTAGCGTGGTATTGCTCGGGTGCGCGCCGAATCTCTTGCTGAAGTGGTTATAGCTGATTTCAGCGAGCGAGTATTACGCCTATGATAAGACTCGATGGTGGGCGGGTTTCGATGACGGGCAGAAAGAATTCACGAGTGGGTGCGATCGTTTTGGCTGGCGGCAAGTCCACGCGCATGGGAGAGCCGAAACAACTGCTCCGCCTGGGTGAGAAGACGGTGTTGGCGCAAACGCTCGACAATGTTCGCGGAGCAGAAGTGGACGAGATCGTTCTCGTTCTCGGCTCTTCGGCGGAAACAATTCGGAGGCAGATGCCAGACTCTGCACTCGATGGACTAAAGGTCATTGTGAACGAGGCTTACGTTCAGGGGATGGCCAGTTCTCTGCGAGAGGGCCTTGCTGCGCTGAATCCGAGTGTAGATGCCGCGTTGATTGTTCTTGCGGATCAGCCCTTCATTCGACACGAGACCTTCGGTCAGATTGCTGATCGGTACCGCTCTTCTGATGCGCAGATTGTGATTCCCACTTACAGGGGCTTCCGCGGCAATCCAGTTCTGGTGGACCGCTCGGTTTTCCACGAGATCATGAGTCTACGCGGAGACATCGGTTGCAGGGCGATCTTCGGGAGTCACTTGGAGGGGATCGTCAAGGTGGAAGTGGAGGATGTTGGAATTCTGCTCGACATCGACGACAGAGCCGACTTTGAGCGGCTCCGCCGATTTGGCCAGTCGAAAGAAGATGACGCGCTTCTGATTGAAACTGCAACTAGTGAGGCAAGGGGCGATTCGACGTTGGTTCTCGTCGGCGGGGAAGCCGTGGCAATCGCGCTGGCGAAGTTGGGGAAGCTGCTGAATTTTGCGGTGACAGTTGTAGATCCACTGCTTGCTATTTCCGACCTGCCACCCGGAGTGAATTTACTGAATAGTCTTAACTTTTCTCTTCTTCCGGAAGTCTCGGAGAGATATGTGGTCGTGGCCAGCCGCGGTAGATTTGACGAGGAGGCTGTCGAACAGGCCTTGCAGTCGCAGAGTGCTTATGTGGGGCTTGTGGCGAATAAGAAAAGAGGTATGGAGCTACTCAGTAGCCTGGAGCGCAAAGGGGTGTCGGCGGAGAAGCTGACTGCCGTTTGCGTGCCCGCCGGAGTCGACATTGGAGCGGAGACTCCCGAAGAAATTGCCTTGAGCATCATGGCGGAGATTGTTTCTCGAAGAACAGCAAAGCGGCGGGAATCGGTCCGCAGTAATACCGCGTAGGCCGTTGAACATTGCCAGCAGTATGCATTTTTCTGCGTTTGACGTTTGCCTTTTCAAAGACTATAAATTCTGCCGGGCCTGCAGGCTCTGTTCGTCTCGCGGGTTTCGCGTTAGTGGTTTTCCGTCAGCATCCAGGAGCCTGGATGGGAGGGTAGACGACGATGATCCCGCCGGCCTTTGAGTATCTCAGACCGCAAACGATTCCTGAAGCTATCGCCTTTCTGCAACAGTACGGTGACGACGCCAAGATTTTGAGCGGCGGACAAAGCCTCATCCCCATGATGAAGTTCAGGTTAGCCCGGCCGGGTTTCCTGATCGACATTAATAGGATCTCCGGTTTGTCCTACATCAAGGAAGAGGGCGGATACCTGAAGATTGGCGGCCTCACCCGAGAAGCCGAGTTGGAGAATTCTCTTCTTATTCACTCGAAGTATCCGATTATTTTCGACACCGCCCGCGTGATCGCCGATCCTCAAGTGCGGAACATGGCAACACTGGCAGGCAACCTGGCGCATGGTGATCCCGCGAATGATCACCCGGCTACGATGCTGGCGCTGGGAGCGCAGGTAGTTGCGGTCGGGCCACAGGGCGAGAGAGTTTTGCCGATTGAGAGCTTCTTTGTCACTCTCTTCACAACTGAGCTTCACCACGACGAGATAGTGAGGGAGGTTCGCATACCGACACCGCCGCCACGAAGTGGAGGGGCTTATCTGAAGCTGGAGAGAAAGGTCGGCGATTTTGCTACAGCGGGAGTGGCCGTGCAACTGACCGTTGACGGCGGAGGAGTCTGCCAAAAAGTCGGCATCGGCTTGACCAACGTGGGTGCGACGCCTGTGAAAGCCAGTAAGGCAGAGGAATACTTGCGCGGAAAGAAGCTGGATGAGAGCGCCATCGCGCAGGCGTCCCAGCTCGCAGCCGATGACGCACAGCCAAGCTCGGACCTGCGCGGACCCGCGGAATACAAGAAGGGCCTGGTCAAGGAGCTGACTCGGCGTGCGCTGGCTCGCGCATTCGAACGAGCAGGTAAATAGAGATTGGAGAGGCAACAGAGGATTCAGATATGGCGAAGAAACAACTGATTCGAGTCAAAGTGAATGGTCGCCTTCGCGAAGCCGAGGTTGAGCCCAGGCTGTTGTTGGTTCATTTTATTCGCGGGTTTCCAGGACTAACGGGTACGCATGTCGGGTGCGACACCACTCATTGTGGTGCTTGCACTGTGATGGTCGATGGAAAGACCGTCAAATCATGCACGATGTTTGCGGTGCAGGCCGATGGCAGCGAATTGCTAACCGTGGAAGGCCTGATGCAAAACGGCAAGCTCCATCCACTGCAAGCGGGGTTCAAAGAAGAGCATGGGCTGCAGTGCGGCTATTGCACGCCGGGCATGCTGATGTCGTCCTATGCGCTGCTTGAGAAGAATCCAAATCCGACGGAAGAGGAGATTCGCTGGGGGATCTCGGGGAACCTTTGCCGGTGTACCGGGTACCAGAACATCGTCAAAGCCGTGCAGTATGCCGCTGGAAAGATGGAGCAAGGAGGGAAAGATGATCTCCCGAACATCGCCTGAGATCGGTGGCATGGGCCACTCCATCAAACGCAAAGAGGACCTGCGCTTCATCCAGGGAAAGGGCAACTACGTGGACGATGTTCATCTGCCGGACATGGTGTATGGACATATGGTGCGGAGTCCCTATGCGCATGCGCGCCTGAAGAGCGTGAATACAGAGAGGGCCAAGGCGTTGGCGGGCGTTTTGGCGGTAATTACAGGCGAGGACCTGGCCAAGTCAAATCTTGCGTGGATGCCTACTCTTTTCTTTGACAAGCAAATGGTGCTCGCTACCGGAAAAGTTCTTTTTCAGTCGCAAGAAGTGGCTTTCGTGGTGGCGGAGGACCAATACACCGCTGCGGACGCTGCCGAACTGGTTGAGGTCGAGTACGAAGAATTGCCTGTGCTGGTCGACCCGCATAAGGCGCTTGATCCAGGCTCGCCTATCCTGCGCGAGGACCGCGAGGATAAGACGAACCATATTTTTCACTGGGAGGTCGGCGACAGGGCGGCTACAGACAAGGCCTTCGTGGACGCTGAGGTGAAGGCCGAGGTGCATGCCGTGTTTCAACGCTGCCATCCGGCGCCGCTCGAGACTTGCGGGTGTGTTGCTGATTTCAACGCCGCGACTGGCCGGATCACTATCTACCTAACATCGCAGGCGCCACATGCACATCGCACACTGTTCGCGTTGGTTGGCGGAATTCCAGAGAATAATATTCGCGTTGTTTCTCCGGACATTGGTGGCGGCTTTGGGAATAAGGTGCCGATCTATCCCGGGTATGTCTGCGCGGTAGTGGCATCGTTGACGCTTGGACGACCGGTGAAATGGATCGAGTCGCGTTCGGAGAACCTGCAATCCACAGGGTTTGCGCGGGATTATCACATGACGGCGGAGCTCGCTGCGGGAAAGGACGGGAAGATCAAGGCTATGCGAGTGAAGACTCTTGCCGATCATGGCGCGTTCAACGCGGCTGCACAGCCTACCAAGTTTCCCGCGGGCCTGTTCAGCATCTGCACTGGTGCGTATGACTATCCGACTGCCTTTTGCGAAGTGGATGGGGTTTATACGAACAAGGCGCCGGGAGGGATCGCCTATCGCTGTTCGTTCCGAGTGACCGAAGCAGCTTATCTCATCGAGCGAGCGGTAGATGTGCTGGCGCAGGAGTTGAAAGCTGATCCGGTAGAGTTGCGCCGGAAGAATTTTATTCCTCCGCAGAAGTTTCCTTATGCGTCACCGCTCGGTTGGTCTTATGACAGCGGAGACTACGATGCCGCGATGAAGGTGGCACTGGATACGATTGGCTACGATGCGTTGAGGAAGGAACAGCAGGAGAAGCGCAAGAGAGGCGAGTTGATGGGTATCGGGGTTTCGAGCTTCGTCGAAGTTGTCGGAGCCGGGCCTGCCCATACGTTCGATATTGCCGGTATCAAGATGTTCGACAGCTGCGAGATTCGCGTTCATCCCACGGGTAAGGCTATGTGCCGCATGGGAACAAAGAGCCAGGGGCAAGGACATGAGACGACCTATGCTCAGATTGTGGCGCAGGAGTTGGGCATTCCCGCGGCAGACGTGACTGTTGAAGAAGGCGACACGGACACCGCTCCTTATGGGTTGGGAACTTACGCCAGCCGCAGCACTCCCGTCTCTGGAGCGGCCACGGCCATCGCGGCGCGCAAGATTCGTGACAAGGCGAAAAAGATAGCCGCTCATCTGCTGGAGTGCAGCGAGGAGGATCTAGACTGGGAGCCGGGCAAGTTCTTCGTCAAAGGCGCGCCAAGCAAATCCAAAACGATCCAGGACATTGCCTTCGCTGCATACACCAATATCCCGGCAGGCCTGGAGGCAGGCTTAGAAGCTGTCGACTATTACGATCCACCAAATCTCACCTTTCCTTTTGGCACCTATATCTGCGTAGTAGACATCGACAAAGGTACGGGCGAGGTCAAAGTGCGCCGCTTTGTGGCGGTGGACGACTGCGGCAACATCATCAATCCCATGATTGTGGAAGGTCAGATTCACGGCGGATTGACTGAGGGGTTGGCCATCGCCTTCATGCAGGAGATCAGTTACGACGACAGCGGCAATGTGCAGGGAGGAAGCTTTATGGACTACCTGATACCGACGGCGGTTGAGACTCCTCATTGGGAGACGGGGAAGACGTGCACGCCTTCGCCACATCATCCGTTCGGCGCCAAGGGGGTCGGCGAGTCGCCTAATGTCGGGTCTCCAGCGGCATTTGTGAACGCCGTAGTCGATGCACTTTCCCATCTTGGCGTGAAGCACATTGATATGCCGATTGCGCCGTGGAAGGTGTGGAACATTCTCAAAGAGAAAGGCGTGGTCAATTAGAGCTATGGCTATGCAAATTGAGAAGACATTTCAGGTCAAGGAGCCGATCGAGCAAGTATGGAGCTTGTTGAGCGATCCCAGGCGAGTCGCGACGTGTGTGCCTGGCGCGAAGATTACCGAGCAGTTGGACGAGAAGACCTACAAGGGGACGATCAGTGTGAGAGTGGGTCCGAGCGCAACGGATTACAAGGGTGAGTTGGAGATCGTTCGTCTCGACCCGACGAGCCATGAGATGGAAATCATTGGCAAGGGACAGGACGTAAGGGGTCGCGGTAGCGCGTCGATGAAGATGACGAGCAAACTACGTTCTCTTGAGGATGGAGGCACGGAGGTGGCCAACATCTCTGAGGTTAACGTAGTGGGGATCCTGGCGCAGATGGGATCGCGAGTGATCAGTGAAGTCTCCAACATCATGTTTCAGCAATTCACCAAGAACTTCCAGACACAACTACAACAGCCTTCAGATGCGGCAGCTCCTGAAGCGAAGCCTATCAGCGCCGCTTCTGTGGCATGGGCTGCGGCAAAAGGAGCGTTTCACCGCGAATCTTGAAGCTTGCCGATTCATCAGGAGTAGAGCAAACCATCATGCCAGCATTGCCGGAGTATCCCGCGGAGGAGTTTGTCAGAGACCCAGATGCTGTGAAGCGTAGCTTTGAAGGGCTGGGTTACATCGCAGACCGTTCGCTGGCCACCGCTGTCTATCTCATGACTAAATTGCGCAAGCCTCTTTTGATCGAGGGCCATGCCGGCCTTGGAAAGACAGAAGTGGCAAAGGTCCTGGCGTCGATGTTGGGGACCGAACTCATCCGGTTGCAGTGTTACGAGGGACTGGATATCAGTTCCGCTGTCTATGAATGGAATTACCAGAAGCAATTACTGGCGATCAGGCTTCAGGAAGGCACAGAGCAAAGTGTCGAAGAGAAGGAGAAGCATATCTTTAGCCGGGAGTTTCTGCTGGAGCGACCGCTGCTGAAATCCGTTCTTGCCCAGGAGGCATCACCCGTGCTCCTGATAGATGAAATCGATCGCGCAGATGAGGCGTTCGAGGCATTTCTTCTCGAATTGCTCTCCGAATTTCAGATCAGCGTTCCCGAGATGGGTACGATTCGGGCGAAACACATTCCTTATGTCATTCTCACCTCAAACCGTACACGGGAGCTGAGTGATGCGTTGAAGCGCCGGTGCCTCTACCACTGGATTGATTACCCAAGCTTCGAAAAAGAGATGAGCATCGTGCGCGCCCGGCTGCCCGGTATCGAGGAGGAGCTGGGCATGCAAGTGGTGCGGTTTGTCCAGGCAATCCGCCAACTGGATATGGAGAAGCCGCCAGGAGTGGCAGAGACTCTGGACTGCGCTGAGGCTGTGATCTCTCTCGGCAGTCATCGTCTGAGTGCGGAGACGGTTGAGGCAACGATCGGCTGCGTGGCGAAATCGATGGAAGACGCGGCCAAGCTAAGGTCTGCAGGGATCGACACGCTGGTTGGGCAGACTTTTTAGAACGGCGACGATGGGAGGACATGATGCGTCAAGAACAATACGAGCGTCTGGCAGCCTCCATCGTAGAGTTTGGCCGCTTTCTCCGGATGCGTGGACTGTCGACGGATACTAGCCAAACAATTATGGCGCTCGAGGCCGTCAAGACAATTGACCCGGCAGACGGGCAATCCTTCGCCTTTGCTCTGCAGGCATCGCTCTGTTCTACGAGAGAAGAATGGGAGTCGTTTCCGGAGCTTTTCAGGGAATTCTGGAACGAATCGCAACCCAGACCGCGGTCTTCAGCCGGTGAGTATAAGGGACATTCCACGAGCAGAGCGTCAGATCGGGAGGAGAGTTCTGCAATGTTTCTCGGTGAGCCGGGAATCGGAGGCGCTGACCAAGATGGGAACGGCAAGGCGGTTTATGGAGCAAGCGCGCAGCAGCGATTGAAGAAGGTGGATTTCTCCGAAGTTCCGTACGATGACCTTGCGGCACTGGAGGAGCTCTCGTTGCGTCTTTTGCGGCGGATGAGTCTGCGGCGCTCACGGAGACTTACTATTTGCAATCTTGCTGATCGTGTTGATCTCCGCAGAAGTATCCGGCGAAGCATCATGCGTGGCGGTGAGCCGATCATTTTGGCTTACAAAGGGAGAAAGCCGAGAAAGAACAAGCTGGTAATTTTTCTCGACATCAGCGGCTCGATGAATTTCTACAGCTTGTTCCTGGTGCGATTTGCATATGCACTACAGTCTCGGTTCCAACAGATGCATACGTTCCTTTTCAGCACCAGCGTTATTGAGATCAGCGATCTGCTGCGTACGACCAATCTGCCGGAAGCCCTGCGGCGGCTTTCGGAACGGGCGGCTGGCTGGTCGGGCGGTACGAGGATTGGCGAGTCTCTTCAGCAGTTCAACCAACTCTACGGAAGGAAGCTGCTCTCGCGCGATTCGATCTTTCTAATCCTGAGTGACGGCTGGGATACGGGAGAACCGGAGCTGCTTGCAGCGCAACTGCGGGCAACCAGACGGCGTGTGAGAAAAATTTTATGGCTGAATCCACTGCTGGGATTGAGAGATTATCAGCCCGTTACACGGGGCATGGCTGCGGCGCTCCCTTACGTGGACGTCTTTGCTCCGGCACATAACCTGGAGAGCCTGTTGGCACTTGAGAGATACCTGTAGGAGATGGATATTGAAGAGGTTAATCGATGTTCGATCAGTTTCTTAATAAAGCGAGTGAATTGCTCGCAAAAGGCGAACCCTTTGCAGTCGCGGAGGTAGTTCGCTATTTGTCTCCGGTCTCGGGGAAGGTTGGCGACAGGGCGATCGTCTTCGCCGATGGTACGATTTGGGGCTGGATTGGCGGCGGCTGCGCACAGCCCGCGGTGATTCAGGAAGCACTCAAGGCTCTTAAAGACGGTCGACCTCGACTGGTTCGGATCAGTCCATCATCTTTTCAGGAGGAGGGCATCGTGGCTTACAACATGAGCTGTCACAGCGGTGGCACACTGGACATCTATATCGAGCCTGTTCTGCCCAAGCCGCATATCTTGATACTCGGGCGCTCTCCTGTTGGACGAGCGCTGGCGAGGCTCGGCAAGACAATCAATTACACGGTCTCAGTTGCGGCACCACAGGCCAGCCGCGAGAGTTATCCGGATGCGGATCGAGTGCAGGACAGCTTAGATCTGAGCGGCGTGAGAATCGAACCGCCGGACTTTTATCGTGGTATCCACCCAGGGAGAGTGTGATGAGGAGGCGCTCGAGCAAGCTCTCAAGACGAATGCGTCCTACGTGGGGTTCGTTGCTAGCAAGGCGAAGGCTGCAAAGGTTCTTCAATCCGTAGGGGGACGCGGGGTTAGCGCCGAAAGACTAAACCAGGTGCGGGCTCCGGCAGGTCTGAACCTTCGAGCCGGTTCGGAAGAGGAGATCGCGGTGAGTATTCTGGCTGAGATTATCCAGTTAAGCAGGAGCCAAGCGCTTGATCGGGACGAGGTGGTCTTACGGGATGAGGCGACAGAGGAGGCGAAAGATCCGATTTGTGGGATGAGCATAGACGCCAGGAAGGCGAAGTACAGATCGGAGTTCGACGGCAGGCTGTTCTGTTTTTGCTGTGGCGGTTGTAAGCAAACGTTCGATAAACAGCCGGATAGATACGTACCGGCAAATCTTTCCGCAAGCGAAGTTGATCACTGAGCAGACCGGAAGCGAGATCCGGATCCAAGGGGCGCCAGAAGTTTTGCGCGAGTGGGCCTCGACCCGTTCTCGACCTGTAAAAGGAGTAAGGTATTACGGAGCAGAGATTCCCGAATAGACCTGATCCATGTCGCCGACTTTGCATCAAAGAGTGCAATGTGATGTGCATCGAGGGGTCTAAGCGTAGACGAGGTGAAACGTATGAGGAAATTATTTTTTGCGGTGGCTTCGCTGGGCATGGTTTCTGTGTTGATCTCGCTGGTGCCGGATATTCGCCGCTATCTCAGAATCCGGTCGATGTGACCTGAGCGCAGGTCAGGTGGTTGCGTAAATGCCGCTTGCGGCGGAATATGGTCGGGTGAAATTCGTCTCGTGCTTCCGCACTGAAAGGAAGCCATATCCGTGATGGGACCTTCTCGCCGCTCGGACTGCGAATCGCCACATATCGCTGAAATCGATGTTCTTTGGATAACTGCTGGCCTGGGTTGCGATGGGGATACGATTGCGATGACGGCGGCGACGCAACCGAGCATTGAGGACATTGTCCTTGGAGGGCTGCCGTGGATTCCCAAGGTGCATTTCCATAATCCATTTCTGGCGTCAGAGAACGGTGACGACTTCATGAAGCGTTTCCATCTGGCTGCGGAAGGCAAATCGAACCCCTTCATTCTCGTGCTGGAGGGTTCTGTTCCAAATGAAGGCAACAAGGAAGAATGGCTACTGGGCGTCTTTCGGTACGGATCAAGCTACGGGTCAACCTATTACGACATGTGAATGGATCGATCGGCTGGCGCCAAAGGCTTGGGCGGTAATCGCTGCGGGGACCTGTTCGACGTACGGCGGAATTCATGCAATGGAAGGCAATCCGACCGGCTGCATGGGCCTGCCTGATTATCTCGGTTGGAGTTGGCGCTCGAAGGCCGGTATTCCAATCGTTTGCGTTCCGGGGTGTCCGGTCCAACCTGACAATTTCATGGAGACTCTGCTCTATTTGCTTCACATGGCTTCAGGGCGTGCTCCGATGATCCCTCTCGATGAGGCGCTGCGCCCTATGTGGCTCTTCGGCAGTACAGTGCATGAAGGTTGCGATCGCGGCGGGTACTATGAGCAGGCGCAGTTTGGGGAAGAGTATGGATCGCCGCTTTGTATCGTGAAACTCGGGTGCTGGGGCCCGGTGGTGCAGTGCAATGTGGGCAAGCGGGGTTGGATGGGGGGCATCGGCGGATGTCCGAACGTCGGCGGTATCTGCATTGGATGTACTATGCCGGGATTTCCAGATAAGTTTATGCCCTTCATGGACCAGCCACCGGGTTCGCTGCTGTCTTCAGCCGCCGTTCAGACCTATGGGCGAGCGATCCATGCGCTGCGACGGTTTACGCAGGCCTCACTGAACAAGGAGCCAGGCTGGCGACAACGGCGCAGCGCTCCCGACAACAACAATGACGTTGAGCTAGCAACCTAATCGCAAGCGTCAAGATGTGATGTGTGTGGAGTGAGCGATGGCCTCTTTCGTGCAGACCGTTCAAAAAACCAGGACAAGCAACAAAAAGCAGTCGATGGCTGAGCGTGAGCCAGATATTGCCGAAGCGGAAGCCGTGTTGCTCGATCTCGCGCGAGTCTTCTCCGATCCGGCTACGAGTCGCGCCTATGTCCTGGACGATTTAGCCGACGTTGCAGGAGAAGTGGCTGCTGATGGGAACGCGCCAAACCTTGAGGCTAAATATCGTGCCCTTCTGGAACAGATACCGGCAGTTGTTTTTATGGCTTATCTCGACCGCGGAATCAGCGAGGCGTATGTCAGTCCTCAAATCGAAGCTGCGCTCGGCTATTCGCGAGAAGAGTGGCTGGAAGATCCCGTGCGCTGGTATCAGCACATTCACCCCGATGACAAACAGCGCTGGAGCCTGGAGGCTGCCGAGATGTTTCTTTCGGGCAAACCACTGCGATCCGCCTATCGGGTGATTGCGCGGGATGGCAGGGTTATCTGGTTCCACTGTGACGCGAAAATGATGCGTCGAGAGGATGGCCGCCCGTGGTTTATTCATGGCGTCGCTTTCGACATTTCAGATCTCAAACGCGTCGAGGAGGAACTTCAGGAAGAACGTAACTTCGTCTCGACGATTCTCGACACTGTGGGAGCACTGGTCGTGGTTCTTGACGGCGAGGGGCGCATCCTTCGGTTCAACCCTGCCTGCGAACTCACGACCGGGTACTCGATGGAGGAGGTCCAGGGCAAATATCTTTGGGATCTCTTTCTTGCAACAGAGGAAGCAGACCGTTTCAAGGCTGTCTTTGAACTGCTGCGCACGGACCTCTTGCCGCGCGACTATCAAAGCTGTTGGGTCACACGACACGGGGATCAGCGGTGGATTGCATGGACGAGCACACTGCTGCCCGGCAGCGGAGACAACGCCAATTACATTATCGCCACCGGTATCGATATCACGGAACGGAAACATTTGGAGAAGGCAATCCTGGACATAAGCGCGAGAGAACAGCGTCGAATCGGCCAGGATTTGCATGACGGACTTGGCCAACATCTGACTGGAATCGCGTTCATGGCCAAGGTGCATGAAGCTAAGTTGGCAGAGAAGAACAAGTCCGAAGCCGAGGAGGCAGCTAAGATCGTAAAACTTGTGAACGAAGCGATCCATAAGAGTCGTGAATTAGCCAGAGGGCTGCTTCCGGTTGTCTCCGAGTCTCATGGTCTTATGTCTGCCCTGCAGTTATGGGCCGCCGAGGTAGAAGATCTCTTTGGAGTATCGTGCCGCTTTCGATGCGAAGCTCCCGTTCTGATTCATGATGACTCGATGGCGACTCATCTCTACCACATAGCTCAGGAGGCAGTGAACAACGCGATCAAGCATGGCGAGGCAAAGAAGGTTCTGATTGAATTAGCAGCTGAATTGGGCCGGGGCGCCTTGTTGATCCGGGATGATGGTAGAGGTATGGTGAAGGACCCGGCCAGTACACAGGGTATGGGATTGCACATCATGAACTATCGGGCGGGAATGATCGGTGGAACTCTTGAAATCGGACGAGCCACGCCTCGAGGGACTATCGTTATTTGTCACTTTCCGCTAAAAGATGGTCAATAGCATGGGCACGGAGACAAACAAATCGCATGGTGTCGCGCGGGCAAAGAAGAAGGCTGTCTTCGTCGTGGATGACCATCCTCTTTTGCGTCAGGGATTAGCGTTAATGATTAACCGGGAACAAGACCTCATGGTTTGCGGCGAAGCTGAAGACGCCCAGTCCGCGATGAGGGCGATTGCCGCAAAGAAACCGGACATCCTCATCGCTGACATATCACTGAATGGTCCCGACGGGCTGGATCTACTAAAGAGCGTGCGGACTCTCTATCCAGATCTTCCTGTGTTGGTACTCTCCATGCACGACGAGTCGATCTATGCCGAGCGCGCATTGCGGGCCCGCGCCAATGGCTACATCATGAAACAGGAGGCCACGGAGAAGGTTCTCGTCGCTGTACGCCGCATTCTCGGCGGAGACATCTACCTCAGCGATCGAATGGCGAATAAGCTCCTGCATCAATACATCAGCGGTTCTGCTGTGGACATGAGGTCTCGCCTCACCAGTCTCTCCGATCGTGAACTTGAGGTGTTTCGTCTCATCGGTGAAGCACGCAGCACACGCCAGATAGCCGAGAAGCTGCATCTCAGCGTAAAAACGGTCGAGACCTATCAGGCACATATCAAGGACAAATTGTCCCTTCGCAGCGGACGCGAACTCGTCCAGCATGCGATTCAATCGGCAATCAGTGAAAAGACATCCTGAAAGTGCCCCTTCTGATCTTGCACGAATGCTCTTATGGCGGAGTGCTCTCGATGCAGCTAGCAGCGCAAACGGGAGAGATTTATGGCGCCCTGCCCATCAGGGAATTCCCTATGACCGTCTGAGCAATTGTATGAAGGAAAAATCGGGTCTGTCCTGCTTGTGAATCGGTTTCAGCGTCTGTTCCTATGGCTCGTTCGCGTGATACGCGTCGGAAGACACGTTTGCTTGTTTTCTGCGAACAGAGGTCGATGCCGAGAGGAGAATCCAGCATATGACAGCGGAAGCAGTGCCTTACGGCCGCGTTACCCAAAAGAAACCCGCGGTAGCAGAAGTGCATATTGTCTGGATCACCGCTGGTCTGGGGTGTGATGGAGACTCGGTATCGATTACAGCGGCAACACAACCCAGCATTGAGGATGTGCTTTTAGGAGCAATACCTGGCTTGCCGAAGGTGCACCTGCACAATCCTGTTCTCGCTTACGAGAACGGCAGCGATTTCCTCAATTTTTACTACGAGGCTGAACAGGGAAAGCTTGATCCCTTCGTTCTGGTGGTGGAAGGCTCCATTCCTAACGAGAAGATAAAGAAAGAGGGTTATTGGGCAGCGGTTGGCACGAACCCACACACAAATCAACCGATTACAACCAATGAATGGATCGACCGTCTCAGCCCGAAAGCCCTCGCCGTTGTGGGCTGCGGCACCTGTGCTACCTATGGTGGCATTCACGCAATGGAAGGTAACCCTACCGGCGCAATGGGACTGGCTGACTATCTGGGATGGGATTGGAAGTCGAAGGCTGGACTACCCATCGTGAATGTTCCGGGTTGTCCTGTCCAGCCGGACAATTTTATGGAAACGGTGTTGTACCTGCTGTATCAAGTCGCAGGCCTCGCTCCGATGATTCCACTCGACGATCAGCTGAGACCTACATGGCTCTTCGGAAAGACTGTGCATGATGGCTGCGATCGGGCTGGATACTACGAGCAGGGTGACTTCGCCACGACCTACGGATCTCCCAAATGCATCGTCAAACTTGGTTGCTGGGGGCCTGTGGTCAACTGCAATGTACCGAAACGTGGCTGGATGGCGGGAATCGGAGGCTGCCCTAACGTCGGCGGCATCTGCATCGGGTGTACTATGCCGGGCTTCCCCGATAAATTTATGCCGTTTATGGACGAACCCCCAGGCGGCAAGCTCTCCAGCGCTGCGATCGGCACCTATGGTAAGGCGATTCGTGCACTCCGGTCGTTGACCAATTCGACATTGAATAAAGAGCCGAAGTGGCGGCATCCGCGCGCGGAACTGACAACCGGGTACAAGCAAAGATCCTTCTAACCGAACACAACAAAGGAGCCACGGATGGCCACGCTCGCTGCTGAAGACAAACAGATCGCTGGAAAGCCCGGCAATTTAGTGGAAATGAATTGGGATCCGATTACTCGGATCGTGGGCAGCCTCGGAATCTTCACGAAGATCGACTTCGGGACACGCCGCGTCGCTGAATGTCACAGCACGTCGTCGATCTTTCGTGGCTACAGCATCTTCATGAAGGGAAAGGATCCGAGAGACTCTCACTTCATTACGAGCCGCATCTGTGGGATCTGCGGCGACAACCATGCGACGTGCGCCACTTATGCGCAGAACATGGCCTTCGGGGTAAAGCCGCCCCCGATCGCTGAATGGATTGTCAATCTGGGTGAGGCCGCAGAGTACATGTTCGACCACAACATCTTCCAGGACAACCTTGTTGGCGTGGACTTTTGCGAAAAGATGGTAAAGGAGACAAATCCGGGCGTGTGGGAGAAGGCACTGAAGACAGAGTCGCCACACGCAGGCGTACATGGGTATCGCACCATTGCGGAGATCATGACCGCTCTGAATCCTTTTACTGGGGCCTTTTACCTTGAAGCTCTACAGATGAGCCGTATGACGCGCGAGATGTTTTGCCTGATGGAAGGTCGTCATGTGCATCCATCCACGTTGTATCCGGGGGGCGTCGGCACTGTTCCTACGATTCAACTCTTCACGGATTACATCGTTCGCCTCATGAAGTACGTCGAGTTCATGAAAAAGGTGGTGCCTCTGCACGACGATCTCTTTGATTTTTTCTACGAAGCCCTCCCTGGTTATGAAGAGGTCGGAAGGCGGCGGATACTGCTCGGTTGCTGGGGGTCGTTTAACAATCCGGATGTCTGTGACTACACCTACGAGAGGATGACCGACTGGGGTCGGGGTATGTTCGTTACTCCGGGCGTGGTTGTGGATGGACAACTGGTTACGACAGATCTCGTGGACATCAACCTCAACATCCGCATTCTGCTGGGCAGCTCCTACTATGACGATTGGCAGAGCGCCGAGACCTTCGTGAAGAAGGATCCGCTGGGAAATCCTGTTGACCAACGGCACCCCTGGAACCAAAGCACTTTCCCGAAGCCGCAAAAGCGTGACTTTGCAGGCAAATATACGTGGGTCATGTCTCCTCGCTGGTACGACAAGCGCACGAAGGACTATCTTGCGCTCGATACCGGCGGCGGTCCGATCGCGCGTTTCTGGGCTACTGCACTGGCTGGCATCGTCGACATCGGCTATATCAAGGCCACTGGTCACAGTGTAAAGATCTACCTCCCAAAAACAATGTCCATGCCTGAGACCGAGTTTGAGTGGAAGATCCCCAAGTGGAGTAACGCCATCGAGCGCGACCGGGCGCGCACGTATTTTCAGGCCTATGCAGCCGCAGCCGCCCTGCACTTTGCCGAACAGGCGCTCGCCGAATTGCATGCCGGAAGAACAAAGACCTGGAATGACTTCAAGGTTCCGGAAGAAGGCATTGGGTGCGGTTTTCACGAGGCTGTACGTGGAGTTTTGTCGCATCACGTGGTGATTCGCAATCACAAGATCGCCAACTACCACCCGTATCCTCCGACGCCTTGGAACGCGAATCCTCGCGATATTTATGGCACGCCGGGCCCGTACGAGGACGCCGTGCAGAACACGCCAATCTTCGAGGAGAACGGTCCAGACAAATTCAAAGGCATCGACATCATGCGTGCGGTCAGGAGCTTCGATCCCTGTTTGCCGTGTGGTGTGCATATGTATCTGGGCAACGGAAAGGTGTTGGAGACGCATCATTCTCCGATGTTTGGCTTGCAGCCTTAAGGAACTACAGTGTGGTGTCAATAAAGTTTGCGGCGAGCGTAAGGGTAGGACCCGAAATTTATTTCCCGCCTGTGTTTCATCGGGAGCTACGTTCTCGTTCTATCGAGCTCAAGAAGGAGTGGCGTGGCTAGCGAGAGAGAGTTTCAGCAGAAAGTTCGGCAGTTGGGCACACTGGTCGGCGAACTCGAGCAGTCGCGCGGCAATGGATTTAGTGTTGCAGGACGGGAACTGGTTCAGCTCCTGATGGAGGTCCACGGCGCGGGGCTTGAGAGAATGATGGAGCTCGTCTTCGAGTCAGGTGCTGAAGGGGAAGCGATCATCGGTAAACTCGCCCAAGATCCAATCGTTGGCAACCTGCTTCTCCTCTACTCGCTCCATCCAGAAGATCTCGAAACCCGTGTACTGAAAGCGCTGGACGTGGTAGGTCCCCGTCTACGCAAATTCGACAGCAAAGTGGAACTCATCAGCATCAGCGACGGAGCGGTTCAGCTCCAGGTTCATACTTCCGTTCAACCGCATCGCTCTGCTCTGAGTAATCTGCGGTCGATCCTGGAAGAAGGTATCTATGATCTGGCGCCCGATTTGGCGTCGCTGACGATACTGGGTTTGGAAGATCGCGCTTCCGGTTTCGTCCCACTGGAGAGCTTGTTGAAACATCCGACCGCTGTGCCTGCGTTGGCGACTCCGGGATTAGAAGTGGACGGTGCCAATTGAGCCTGCGACTCATTTGGTGGGAGAGAGGCTGAACATGCCAACAGAAACATCGTCGACGATGGACCAGGCGTTCGCCACTCTTCGTCAGTTCGCTCGCTCAAAGCGGCCACTGGAACGCTGTGAACTGTGCAGTGTCGGCTTGTCTCCGGAACATTCCCACTTGGTAGAGATAGCCGCGCGACAGATAGTTTGTGCGTGCGATGCTTGCGCAACCCTATTTGATGGAATGGCGGGCAGCAAGTACCGGCGCGTGTCGCGACGCGCCCAGTTCCTGGCCAACTTCCAGATGAACGACGGTCAGTGGCAGGATTTATTGATCCCGATTAGTATGGCGTTTTTCTTTCACTCAAGTATTGACGATCGAATTGTCTCGCTCTATCCGAGCCCAGCCGGACCGGTTGAATCCCTACTCCCGCTCGATGCCTGGGCCGAGATCGTGCAACAGAATCCCGTCCTTCAACAATTACGACCTGACATCGAGGCCCTACTGGTCAATAGGGTAGGCCACGCGCACGAGTTATCTCGCGCCGAATATTACATCGCTCCCATCGATGAGTGTTATCGCCTAGTCGGCGTGATTCGCGCCAATTGGAAGGGGCTATCCGGTGGTTCCGAGGTTTGGGCGGAGATCGCGCGCTTCTTCTTAGAACTGAGGTCACGCGCAGACGTAGTCACTGGAGAACCTAATGCCTGATCTGAGCTTCAGGATCGAGGAGGCGGTCGTCGTCCCATTCGCGGTGGCGCCCACCCTTGCGTTTCGACTCCGCATCAACAATGCAGTCCCTGAAGAGAAGATTCATACAGTCGCGCTGCGCTGCCAGATCCAACTCGACGTGACCCGCCGGCGTTACACGCTGCGGGAGCAGAACCGCATGCGGGACCTCTTCGGCGAGCCCGATCGCTGGAGCCAGACGCTGCGAAGTCTGCTGTGGACACATGCGAACGTCGTCGTTCCCAGCTTTTGCGGAACTACCATCGCCGACCTGCCTATCCCTTGTACATTCGATTTCAACGTGGCCGCCACGAAGTACTTTGAAGGTCTGACGGACGGAGAGATACCTCTCAACCTGATGTTCAGCGGGACTGTGTTTTACGCCGACGCGAATGACGTCTTACAGGTTGTACCTATCTCGTGGGACCAGGAGGCTAAGTTTAGGCTGCCGGTTCAGGTTTGGCGCGACATGATGGATTCCTACTATCCCAATAGCGTCTGGCTGAATCTCCGCCGCGACGTATTTGAGCGTCTCTACCAATACAAAATCCAACACGGGATTCCGACGTGGGAGCAGGCCCTGGAAAAGATGTTGCCCGTCGAGGAGATGGTGAACTCATGAACATGGGTCGCGTTGAGAAGATCGCGGAAGCCGTTCTTTACGAAGGCTACATGCTCTATCCCTATCGCGCCTCCGCGGTAAAGAATCAGCAGCGGTGGAATTTCGGTGTGCTGTGCCCCCGCGCCTATAGCGAATCGCAGAATGGCACCGAAGCATGGTCGATGCGGACGGAGTGCCTGTTGCAGGGGGATTCCACTACGCAACTCGACGTCAAGATTCGATTTCTGCAACTCGTCAATCGTTCTATCGGAAAACTCGCGCATCCCCAGCGCGAATTCTTCCCAAGCAAAGAGCCCGAGTACGAGGTCGTGGAAAGGCTGGAAGTCAGCGGTCAAAACTTCGTCCCCTGGCAGGAGGCAGTGGAGCGCCAAGTTATGTTTGCTCCGTTACGGCCAGTGCAGGATGACTCCTGCTCTTCCGTGCAGTTTCAATTCCCCGCTGGAAGAGAATTGGAGCCGCTGCGTAATGAGGATGGCTTCATCGCGGGTCTCATCATCCGCGAATGGGAATCTTTGTCCGGGTCAGTCGAAGTCACGTCAAAGCAATATCCCGGAGACGCGACCAAAGTCACGGTACAGGTTAACAATCTCACCTCGTACAAACCATCTAAGGATCAGATCCGTTCCGATGCGCTGATGTATTCTCTTGTCTCCGCACATACTCTTCTTGCCCTCGAAAATGGCCAGTTCGTCTCGATGCTCGATCCTCCAGAACATTTTCGGACCTTGGTTGAAGGGTGCAGCAATGTCGGCACGTGGCCTGTCTTAGCGGGTGAAGAGGGAGACCGGGATACGATGTTATCGTCACCAATCATCCTCTATGATTATCCGCAGATCGCTCCTGAAAGCCTCGGGGGCTTGTTTGATGGGACGGAGATCGATGAGATTCTCTCTTTGCGCATCTTGACGATGACCGAAGACGAGAAGCAAGAGATGAGGCAATCTGACACGCGTTCCCGCCAAATACTCGAGCGCACGGAGAACCTGCCGCCAGAGCAGTTTATGAGGCTCCACGGCACACTGCGAGGGCTGCGTTCCTTGTCTGGGGAGGCGCCATGAATGAATGGGAATGGCAGCTTCTCGAAGACAAGACGACCGTCGAACAGATCATGATCTCAAATGTTGAAGTGCGAGTTGGTGATCGTGTGCGTCTGCGTCCTCGAGTCGGAGGCGATATTTTGGACATAGCGTTGCAAGGCCAGATCGCTGCGGTTGAGAGCATCGAACAGGACTATGAGGGCAAATCGCACCTCGGCGTCGTTCTCGATGAAGATCCGGGACGTGACCTGGGATTGTTGCGTCAGCCAGGCCACCGGTTCTTCTTCGATCCTTCCGAAGTTGAGCCGCTTTTGAAGGAACAGCAACAGGAGAAAAACGCTACCCAGAAGTATCGCATCCTCGTCGCAGGTATCGGCAATATCTTTCTTGGAGACGACGGCTTCGGCGTGGAAGTAGTGCGGCAACTCTCCAGAAGCGACCTGCCGGCCGCGGTGCGTGTAGCGGATTTCGGCATACGTAGCCTGGATCTCGTTTATGCACTGCAGGACGAATACGAAACTATCATTCTGATCGACGCCTTTCCTCACGGGCAGTCACCCGGCACGATCTCTGTGATCGAACCGGACGTGGATGATTCGGCAGGTTCACTCTGCGAAGGAAACCTTCTCGACCCACACGCTATGAATCCGATGAACGTGCTTCGGATGGCAAGAGCGATGCACGGAAAATTGAACCGCATCGTGCTGGTGGGGTGCGAGCCTGCCACTTTGGGAGGCGAAGAGGGAAGAATGGAATTGAGCGCGCCGGTAGAAGCAGCGGCACGTGAGGCTGTGAACGTGGTTGAGAACGTTGTAAATAAAGCTCTGAATGAGGGCCGTGAAACGTAACGAACTGAAAAGCCCGCAAGTGAAAGGAGATGCACCTAGAATGACCACAATCCTTTCGAATACCAAGTCGCTTTCAACAGAGGGAGTCACTTCATGTGCTTAGCGATCCCGGGCAAGGTTGTCGAACTGGATCGAGGTCAACCACACCTGGGAACCGTTGAAGTGACTGGCGTGCGGCGCAAGGTGGATCTTGGCCTGTTGCTGGAAGACATGCCGGTCATTGGCGACTGGGTGCTGATCCACGTCGGTTTTGCCATGACCAAGATCAGCGAGGAAGATGCCGTGGAGCAAATGCGCCTCCTTACCATGCTCGGCGAAGCAGAACAGGCAATGGAGGAAGTTCGCGGGTATGGCCTTGAGGAGAACAGAGGACCGTAAAGCGCGAAGCTGAGTGACAAATCCACACAAGTCCATGTTCGAGGCTGCACATGCGATACGTAGACGAGTTCCGGGATCCTGAATTAATCACTAAAGCCTCCGACGAGATCCATCGTCTAGCGGGCTCGGGAAAACACTATCGCATCATGGAGGTCTGCGGTGGTCACACTCACGCAATCTACCGCTTCGGCCTGAAGGACATCCTGCCTTCGAACATCGAACTCATTCACGGACCTGGCTGTCCGGTTTGTGTTCTCCCTATGGGAAGAATCGATGATGGCCTTGTGGTCGCCAAAAACGAAGACGTAATCTTCGCCGCCTTCGGGGACATGATGAGGGTTCCCGGAACTCACGGCAGCCCCTTTGAGCACAAGGCTCGAGGAACCGACGTTCGGATCGTGTACTCGCCGGCGGACGCACTTCAACTCGCCAGAAAAAATCCTGATAGACATGTGATGTTCTTTGCGATTGGCTTCGAGACGACCGCACCATCGACTGCTCTTACACTCATGCGTGCAAAGTCAGAGGGCGTCAGGAACTTCTCAGTCTTTTGCAATCACGTTACCATTGTTCCCGCCATTCGAGCGATTCTTGACTCACCGGATATGCGGTTGGACGGATTTATCGGGCCCGGACACGTCTCCACAGTCATCGGCTGTCGACCATACGAATGGATTGCAAGAAACGAGGGCAAGCCAGTCGTCACTTCAGGATTCGAGCCACTCGATCTGCTTCAATCCATTGTTATGCTGCTTCGGCAGCTTAAGGCCGGCGAAGCCCGTGTCGAGAATCAATACAAACGTGTTGTTCCATGGGAAGGCAATCGCGCTGCCCTGAAGGCTATGGCCGAAGTATTTCAATTACGGCCATATTTCGAATGGCGCGGCCTCGGATTCATCTCCCAATCAGCCTTGAAGATCCGTGACGAATACGCAGAGTGGGATGCAGAGCAACGCTTCCCGATTCCCGGTACTCGCGTAACTGATCCGAAAGCCGCCCAATGCGGCGAAGTACTCAAAGGCGTACTCAAGCCTGCACAGTGCAAGTTATTCGGCAAGGAGTGCACGCCAGAGAGACCTGTCGGCGCGCTTATGGTTTCCACAGAGGGTTCATGCGCAGCATATTACAACTACGAACACCGGAAGCAAGCGGCTCTAGTGACAAGCATCAGCTCAGTGGCTTGAACGGAAGATCTGCGGTCGAAAGCATTGCCTCTGCCGTGCGCTTTCGCGACTCGCAAATCGAGATGGCCCACGGCGCTGGTGGCAAAGCGAGCCGCAGACTCGTAGAAGGTCTCTTTGCGCCAATCCTGTTTGAAAGCTCGCACGCTCCTCTGGGCGATGCTGCGTATGTCAAAATCGACGGCTCAAATGTAGCAATAACCACCGATAGCTTCGTTGTGAAGCCGCTCAAATTCCCCGGAGGATCGATTGGCGAGCTGGCGGTAAATGGCACCATGAACGACCTTGCGGTTTCAGGAGCTAAGGGTCAGGCCATGGTCGTGACTTTTGTCCTCGAAGAGGGCCTAGCCACATCTGTTCTTGAGTCCGAAGTCCGCGCCATGGCTGCTGCACTTCGCCAGGCGGGTGTGACTATGGTCGGCGGAGATACGAAGGTAGTTGAACGTGGCAAAGCCGACGGCATGTACATTACTACGACGGGGATCGGCCGCCCCATGCCGCAGGTAACCCTCGATCCGCGTTCTGTTCGTGATGGGGACAAAATTCTCCTCTCGGGTCCTATCGGCGACCACGGCATCACAATCCTTCTCGCCCGCGGCGAGCTAGACCTCGCAGCCGATTTGTCCTCTGATACCCGTTGCGTCCTACCTCTGATCGAGGCGATGGTCGAGGAAGCCGCCCCAGGAATCCGCTGGATGCGCGACCCGACCCGAGGTGGCGTCGCCACTTCACTCAATGAACTCGCACGCGATTGCGGGCTTGGCATCGTACTCTCGGAGGAAGAGATTCCCATGCGCGACGAAGTTCGTGGTGCATGCGAGCTGCTCGGATTGGACCCCTTGCATATCGCCAACGAGGGTCAGTTTCTCGCCGTCGTCGCACCCGAATATGCAGACGCAGCGTTGAATGCACTCAATCGAATTGACGGCGGGATGGGCGCAGCGATTATTGGCGAGGTGCGAACCGAACCGGCCTGCGCCGTCCTCGTAACCACGCGATATGGCGGTAGTCGAATCGTCGACATGCTCGTCGGTGATCCTCTACCAAGAATCTGTTAGGACGATTGCGATGGAAACAGCTTGCAAACTCGCGGCTCAGATTGAAGAGCGGCTGCTCATGCGGAACGAGATCATTGAGCGATTCTTCTCGCATGACGCGAAGCGTCTGGCATTAGCCTGCCACGAAATGTCCGAACGCTTCTTGCAAGGAGGGCGTCTGCTCGCCTTTGGGCGCGGCCCAAGCGCAACCGATGCGCAACACGTCTCAGTCGAATTTGTGCACCCGGTCATCGTGGGCAAACGAGCTCTTCCTGCCCTTGATCTTTCGATGGCTTTTGAGCCGTGGCTGCACGCGATTCTCAAGCCTGAAGACATCGTTATGGGATTTGGCCCTCCCGAAGGAGATACGGAGGTGGACGCTGCGTTAGCATGGGCCCGGTCGCGCAAAGCGATGACCTTCGCGCTGCCGGGCTCCGTCGGCTCATACTGCCCTTGAAGCGATCACACGTGACCCATTCATCCACCAGGAGATGGTCGAGATTCTCTATCACACGCTCTGGGAGACGGTTCATGTCTTTCTTGAGCACCGAGAACTGGGGCAGGACGTTGGGCAATCGGAGTTTCTCTACCCGTTTCTTGGGCAGAAAAAACAGGATCCGGCGGAAATCTTCGAAGAGGTAGCCGCTTCCATTCTGATGAAGGTTCACGACGATACCCTGCTGCGAACTCGACTGGCGAAGGAGCAATCCGAACAGATTGGCAATGCAGCTCTTGCCATCCACCAACGCCTTTCGCGTGGTGGAAAACTCATTCTTTTTGGCAACGGCGGATCTGCAACCGACGCCAACGACTGGGCGCTGGACTGCATCCTACCGCCCGATGGCTATCGCTCCGTGCCAGCGATCTCGCTCTCGATGGAGCCGGCGAATATCACGGCGCTCGCTAACGACGTCGGCACGGAGGTCGTGTTCCTGCGTCAGTTGATTGCTCAGGCTAAACCGGAAGATGTAGCAATAGGCATCTCAACGAGTGGAGGCTCCCGGAACATCGTGATGGCCTTGGAAGAGGCGCGCAAACGCGGTTTGTTGACGGTCGCACTTCTCGGCTACGACGGTGGAGAGATTTACCGGCGCGGGCTCGCCGATTTTCCCATCATCGTTCGCAGCGACTACATTCCGCGCATCCAGGAGGTCCAGGCTTCCGCATACCACGTCATCCGCGAAATCTTGGAGGTGCTAGACCGTGGCGAAGCTTGAACTCTACGGCACTGCAAGCTGCCCGTACACCCAGGAGTTGCGCGAATCATTGGAGTGGAACCGGCGCGATTTTATAGAGTACGACATCGAAGCCGATCTAACCGCTAAAGAGCGCCTGCGCTCGCTAGACAGCAGCCTCTGCACCGTTCCGGTTCTCGTAGAAGACGGCAAAGTCGTTCAGGTCGGCTGGCAAGGCCGCGGCTGCGTCGTAGGTTTGGGATCATGACCACTGCCTGTTCCATTCGCGTCCGCGGAGTAGTGCAAGGCGTCGGCTTCCGTCCATTTGTCTTTCGTCTCGCGCAGGCAAATATGCTGACCGGCTGGGTGGTTAATGGCAATCAGGGCGTCGAAATTCATCTCGAAGGCGTAGAAGAAGACCTCGCAACATTCGTGCGTGAGATGAGAATGAGGCCGCCCGCAGCCGCCTGCATCGCAGATATTGAGGTTGAGTCTGCATCCTACGAAGGCCTCCGCGATTTCACAATTCGTGAAAGCGAGCTTCTCGGCCAGCCTACTGCCCGCGTCTCACCGGACCTGCCCATCTGCGCCGAGTGCCTCGCTGAACTTTTTGACCCTTTGGACGGGCGATACGGCTATCCCTACATCAACTGCACCAATTGCGGTCCCCGCTACAGTGTCATCCGCGCGCTGCCCTACGATCGGCCAAACACCACGATGCGCCAATGGCCAATGGACAGCTATTGTGCCGATGAATATCACGATCCTGGTAATCGCCGCTTCCATGCCCAACCCGTAGCTTGCCCAGCGTGCGGCCCGAAGCATTCTCTCATCGAGGCTGCAACAACAACCTTCGGCGATACGGAAACTATCCAGCGAACAGCGCAGCTTCTCCGCGAAGGCAAGATCGTTGCCATCAAAGGACTCGGAGGCTATCACCTTGTCTGTGACGCGCGAAACCCGGAAGCCAATGCAGCATTACGCGCACGAAAATTCAGGAAGGAAAAACCATTTGCCGTGATGGCGAAAGACCTACACATCGCAGACGACCTCGTTCAACTCTCTCCCGATGCGGAAGAGCTGCTGACGTCGATGGCTCGTCCGATCGTCGTCGCTCCAAAGAAGCTGGAACTCATGGGGGTTGCGCCTGGGAACGACAAATTCGGAGTGATGTTGCCCTACACCCCTCTGCATCACCTGCTCTTCGCCGCGGGCGCTCCAGAAGTACTCGTGATGACCAGCGCAAATCGCTCCAGCGAGCCGATTGCCTACGAGGACCAGGAGGCGCTCGAACGGCTATCTGGAATCGCTGATGCCTTCCTGATGGGTCGAGCGTCCCATCGCGCGCCGTGTCGACGACTCTGTAACGCTAGCTGGTACTTTCGGCCCAATGATTCTTCGCCGTGCCCGCGGATACGCTCCCGGAGCAGTTGCGACGCTGCCAACAAAGCGCCCAATTCTCGCCGTGGGCGCCGATCTCAAGAACACGATCACTCTTGTCGTGGACGGACAGGCATTTGTCAGCCAGCACATCGGCGACCTGGATCACTATCAGGCCTTCCGGGCCTTTGAAGAGACCATGCAAGATCTTGTCTCAATGTACGATGTGCCGTGGGAAGAGCTGTTGATAGCGTACGACTGCCACCCTCAGTATGCGTCCACTGCCCATGCGTTAGCGCTGCCAGGCTCTAGCAAGCGCGCCATCCAACACCATCGCGCGCACCTCGCATCCGTCCTCGCCGAACGCGGAGCATGGGAAGAAACAGTCGTAGGGATCAGTCTCGACGGCACCGGGTACGGCGACGACGGAACCATTTGGGGTGGAGAGATCTTCGTTGGAGGAGTCGAGCAAGGTTTCGAGCGTGTCGCCCATTTGCGTCAGGCTATTCTTCCGGGCGGCGATGCAGCGGCCCACTATCCCGTACAGGCCGCCGCCGGCTTTCTGTCGCAGCTTTACGAGTTGCCAGATATGACCGCATCCCCGTTCAAGTTCAGCACACGCTATCAGGTTGCCTCGCAACTCACAACTCGAGGCGTCCGCACATTTTCCACTACATCCATGGGCAGACTCTTCGACACCGCGGCCGCCCTGCTTGGCTTTGTCAGAGAGACCACCTTCGAAGGGCAAGCTGCAATTTGGCTCGAACAACTGGCCAGAGGAGCATCAACGACGGACGCGTATTCATTTCCATTCAATGACAACGAACTGGACTTCCGCCCACTGCTTGAGGAGGTTATCGTCGACCGACTACGCGGACGTTCGACTCGCGAGATTGCGCGCGCCTTTCAACGGGGAATCGCCCGCGGACTACACAGCTGCGCCAAAACTATGTGCGAAGAACGTGGAATTAGCTCAGTTGTCCTCTCCGGTGGTGTCTTCCAGAATGAGCTACTTCTGCAAGACCTAAAACCTCTACTTGACGAGCAGCATCTTCAGGTGTGGATAAATCACGCGGTCCCTCCCAACGATGGGGGCATCAGCCTGGGTCAGGCGGCTCTTGCCGCGTTCTGGCAGGGCGCTGCCAATGGAGCGCCCTATGCATGAACTGTCGATCGCAATGAGCATCGTAGATATGGCGCAGGAAGAGGCGGAGCTTCGAGGCGTCATGATCGACGCTGTTTACCTTGAGCTTGGTCCCCTTTCCGGTGTAGTCGCCGATGCGTTGCTGTTTTCTTACGAGATGGCATGCAGCGGTACGCGCCTGGAGGGCTCCCGGCTCGTGATCAAAGATGTGCCCATCGAGGTGTATTGCCCGTCATGCAAGGTGCAAAGAATTTTGCCGTCGATGCAATGGTTTTGTTGTCCTGAATGCGGCACACCCACCCCGTCCGTTATCCATGGAAGAGAACTTGCCATTACTGCTCTGGAGGTAAGAGATGAGTGCCGAACCGCGTCTGTTGGAAGTGCGTAAAAACGTCCTCAAACAGAATGATGTGGTGGCCCGCGCGCTGCGCGAGCGTTTTCGCGCACAAGGGACTTTTGTTGTCAGCCTGGTCTCAAGTCCGGGCGCCGGCAAGACGGCCTTTCTCGAGAAAACACTCACTCTTCTGCGTCCGCAGTACAGGGTGGCCGCCCTCGTTGGCGACCTGGCTACCGAGAACGATGCGATTCGTCTCTCGCGCAGCCAGGCGCCCGTGAAGCAGATAACGACCGGAACGCTTTGCCACCTCGAGGCGGCGATGATCGAGAACGCGCTGAACGGATGGGACATCGGCGAGTTGGATTTTCTCTTTATCGAGAATGTGGGCAATCTTGTGTGCCCGTCATCGTACGACCTTGGGGAAGATCTTCGGCTGGTTCTTCTTTCCGTGACGGAAGGGGAAGACAAGCCACTGAAGTACCCCACCATCTTCAACAGCGCAGACGTCGCAGTGATCACAAAGATCGATCTCGCTGAAGCGGTTGAATTTGATGAAGAGTCTGTCACGGCGAATATTCAAGCCGTACGGCCGGGGATGCTTCAATTCGCGGTTTCGTCAAAGACGGGTGCGGGCCTAGAAGAATATCTGGCGTTCCTTACTGGCCGGCTCGCTGAACTGACGCAGGAAACGACATAGGGCCGCCACCCCCCCACCCTACCGAAAAGTGTGCAAAGTATTCAAAATAGAAACTTTAGGTCTGGACTTGAGAGTTGGTATGGGCACGGAGCGAAGTCCGGCCGGTGGCCGCAGCATCGGTTCGCTCCATAACTGAGGGGGGTACGTGTCAAGGCCCTCACATTCACTTCATCAGGGCGTTACGACGAACTCGGCATTCGTCTCCCCGCACATGCCGTAGATAGCTCCGGACATGCATGCGCCTGCGGAATACTTGTAACAGCCGGGCGTCTTGGCCACCACGGAGACGGAGCGAGCGCTGCCGCCGATAATGGCTCCTGCAGGCACGAACGGCGACGCGGTGCCAAGATCGACGACGAAGCCTATGTCTTTGCCCGTACTCTTCCATTCAACTGTAGTTCCAGCCTTCACGCAGAAAAGCGAATTGCTCTTTGCGTTTGGAACGCCGGGAGTGGCCGAAGCTGCATTTGCAGTCCGCTTCACGTCGACGGTACAAGGGCTGGAGGCCGAACCGCAGAGGTTGGCTGCGTTGCAGAGTTGTGCGGGGTTTGCCTCAGAGCAAGCGTACTTACTGCTCTTCGATTGAGCAGGTGCGTAGTTGGACAAGACAATCAACGGCACTACGAGCAATGGGCACTTAGCGACAAAGCGTCGATACATCGTCATGGTTCGCCTCACACAGAGCGTTCCGCACCGCCTAAATAGCGGTGGCTTTTGTGATTTCAATGACAGGGCCATTTGTTTAACAACGGACTTCAACTGGTGTGCTAGTTGACGCCCGCCGTTCCGGCCCAATCGAGGACATCAGAGAGCCGCCAGGGGTTCTGATTCAAGTCCAATTGCAATTGGCCCTCTTTATCGAGGATCAACTGCGCCGCGGGGTAGAGAGTTCCGGTGCTCTTGCTCTTGTCCTGGTCGTTGAGCTCGAACACTCCAGCCGTCAGGTTGAAGGACTGGGATTGGGTATCGAAGTAGGCTTCGCCAAAGCGGATCTGGCGATTGGTAACGAAGACGATCTTTCGACCGGTCGGCGTCGGGGTCATCTTGATGTAGGAGCAGTCGTAACCGAGCGTGCCGGTGATCTCAACATGACCTACGGCCTTCATCTTCGACAGAGCGTTATTTAGTCCCTGATTCTGGCCCTTCTCGAATGCCTGGACCAAGGTCACCCTATCCGCGGGAGTCGAGAACTCATAGATATTCAACGTAACGCCGATGCTCGCTCCCATTTGCGTTCCAGTGCCCCAGGCTTGGGCCTCGAGGGTTTCGTACTTGTCACGGGCTAACCCTGGATGAGCCGCGACCATGACGAGACTCAATACTATGAGGCTCTTAACTGTAACTCTAAGCGCTTTCGAATAGGACATATCTCTTTCTCCAGTAGCCGCAGTATGGATAGCGGTGCTACAGCTTCAGGTGGAGTCTACGTCCGTGGTTATGGACTTAGAAATTAGCAAAATTACCTGTTTTTACAAAAATTTGCGCTAGAGAAGTGATCGGAACCGGCGGTAAGCTGGCAAACGGCTCCTATGCTCGCCGGAACACGACAACCCAGTAAACACTGATGGCGAGCAGAATGAACGCAATCCCAACAACCGTCATTCGGGGGCCAAATGCTTTGAATCTTTGCGAGAGAGCCGTCAACAACAAGACCGTCGCGAGAAAGACAGTGATTCTTATATAGTTATCGGCATTCTCGCGGGTCTCTACGCCCTGATTGAAGTAGTCGGTAGCCTGGTCAGACAATTTGGAGGACTGAATCGAATGTGCGTTTACATACTCGGGCATAAAGATTGGTCCGGCCGGAGTTGAGGGATTGTTGAATGGATCAAGTTTTTGCCAGACCGCAAAGGCGGCAAGATATTCAGGCCGAAAACGCCGCTCAAATAGTTCTGCAAGTTTCGTGTTGTTAGCCGATTTAGCCGCAAGCCAACTGTTAAAGGTGACAATGTCATAAAGGCGGTCCTGGCCAGCCAGCGTCAGAGATTCCTGTGCCCTTACGGAGGTTCGCGTCGCGAGCGCATAGTCCGCGGCCGACAAAGCTTCCCATTTAGCCGCCTGATATCCACTCCAGGCGGTAAGAACAGCCACTGCGGCGAGCACGACGGCCTCCAGAATTTCAACCCATCTGGCTCGTCGATCCGTAGGTTCGAGATGGTGATGACTCTGCTCGTGGATTCTATGAGCTAATTCTACGTTGGAGGTTACTTCGTCCATCGACACCTCCTATTCGATCGAGTAATGCGTGGTTCGTCGCCCTATTCTCTCGAAAAGTACATGTTCAATATCAGCCCTATGCCATTCAATTGGCTGTTGGGTTTTTTACCTGTATTGTTCTGGTGCTCATAGTAGGGATCGAGCTCAAAATGTTTTTTGATCGGAAACAAACAGCCCGCATAAATTTCGGTGGTGCTCCACTTTTGATACTGGCTTTCGTAGTACAGCTCTACGCTAGCGTACGGGGAGGGATGATACGAACGTATTGTCATGGATTTTTCAATTTCGAACCTGTTGCGATAGCGCCACTTGAATTTTCCATCACTCCAATCAAGATCTGAACGGTTTCTGTCGGATAGGAGCAACCCGAGCTTCATTGGGAAGTGTGAGGTTGCCTCCAGCACCAAGCGATTTGTTGAAGGCGTACCAGTCAGATAGCGGTATCCAGCCGACACGACTAAGGGCCGCGACTTGGCATCGTCCAGATCGAAAGCGGTTACTCGCTTCAATCTGACTAGAGGCTTTGTATAGAGCTCCAGACTGGGGCCTATCGCGAGCTGAGTAGAATCCCCACCCTCTCTTGTATCCTTCGCCTGGCCAACGAGCCGTACATATTCATTTAGCTTGAGATATACATCCATTTCAGGCAAGAATTGTGTCTCCTGCGCGGTCGCAACTCCGCAGGAGATCGTGAAGATGAGTAACGCCGGCCAAAATGTTCGAAGAGGCATAGTGATTTGGCACTTGCGAGAGAGGCCGGCAGAGATTGGCATGCTGATCAGCCGCGGTTTCTCAATGAGGATCATGAGCTAATTTGTTTTTTCGCCAACTGAAAAGACGATTGATAGGGCCGCGCACGATAACGTAGGGCAGAACCGCCAGAAGGATTGCAACGGCGAGCGTTTCACCGGGGTACCACCAGTGGTAGACCTTGATCTGATAGATCACGTCGAGGACGACCGCCAGAATGAAAATCTTCCCGAATCGTTTCCAGCCAAGGATCATGAGGTCCCGACGCTTCTCCGGGTTTTTGACTATGTCCCAGAAATAAGGCGCCCTTCCCGTTTTGGCGTCCTTTATTCCATCAATCACCGCAAAGATGGTTGCCATCAACGGTTGAAAGATGAATCGAAAATGAAGCGGACCATCTAACCGGGGAAGGAAACTTCCGAAGAATCTGCCCAAGAAATCCATAACTTCAGTCCTTTCTTGTCTTCTCAAACCGCAACGGGGACGATCTCTGAGTTGAGTCGAATACCACCTGATCGTGCCACCATAGACGTTCAAAGAAGGTGCGTACCCTGTCCTGACGAAATTGCTCTGGCGCAGAGAACATTCGACTCAGTAAGTCGGCAATCGTCGATTTCCCATCGATAGCTTCGAATAGCCGTTTTTCGGTTGAATCGACCGCCATGTAGATATCGGTGTAGGTATGGTTGCGATTTATCAGAACAGTTGCAGGCCCGGTGCTGAGCTGTCCCTGAACGCAGACGGTGTCCGACATCCGAATGGGGACGTAGCGGAGCCAGTCGTTCCCAACGAAACTGACTGGATGAGTCCCGGCGGCCCCATCGCTACGGTAAACAATGACGCTGTGACGAACCATGGTGCCGCGAAATAACTCGACAGCGGCATACTGCTCCTCTGGCGAAAGCTCGGTGATGCGAGAAGTCTGCGGGATCTGCGCCATCGCGCCACAGTATGGGAGGTAGGGCGCTTGCTTTACCCAGCGACCAAAGCGGAGGTTCCCTCTTTCGATGAAGTCGAATAACTGGGGCACAGAATAAGCGCGATCCTGAGGGTGAAGAAGCGCATCTGCAAGTGCAGCCTCGTGTTGAAAGTCCGGTGCCTCACGCAAGACGTGACTGAGCGGATGGCCGGGCGGCAAGGCTCTGAGCGCAGTAATAAGATCGCGGATACCCTCGTCGGTGGCGGAGATACCGATGCGCCGACAAAACTCCTGCAACATATAGATGCCTGTTCGTCCATAGGGCGCGTAGACCATCAGGTGCATTGCGGCATCTGGTTTGAGCACGTCGTGCAGAGCCGCGAGACCTGCATCGGGATCGGAAAGATGATGAAGAACACCAGTGCAGACAATCTGGTCGAAGCTCATCCCCAATTGAGTGACCTGCTCGATAGGGAGCTGATAGACATGAAGATTTTCCAGATTGTATTTTCGCTTGAGCTCTTCCGTGCACTGCACGCTCGTAGCACTGAGGTCGATACCGACAACCCGAGCTTTCGGCCAGCGTATAGCGTGCTTCGCTGCCTGCGACGTTCCGCAGCCGGCGATGAGAATCGTATGGTCTTCCGCGTACGGTCTGTTCGGCCAGAAGAGATGATGATCTGCGCGGCGTCTTAGTGAGTCGTCCCATAGACGACTATAGTGTTCAAGGCTGTCGACCGGCCGAGGATATGGATAGCGGTCGTAGAAACTTTTAACCTCGTCTTCGATATCCATAGATGGCGAAGGTAATTCAGCTAGTTGGCTCATCGCAAGTGTGCCATATTCCTCAAAATTCCACGGCAGATAGCCGTTTGCCTATCAGGCTGCACCGGGTACTCATTTGTCTCTGTTGTTAGTTCCTGTCAGAAGGGGAGGTCGTATCGACCTCCCCTTCTGACAGACTTTGGTTACTTCGTTGTTGCGGGTTGTGGCTGTTTTCCAGCAGCGGCAGCTTTCGCCTTCGCTGCGGCGTATGCGGCCTCCGCTGGCGCCAAGGACTCCATTACCGAATCGAGGTTGAACGATGCCGCCTTTTGACGAGGCGGATACTTGATATAGTTCTCGACCTGTTCCGCCACGACTCCTTGAGCGAGATAGAGCATTGGCGCATGGTTGATGACCCAATCCCAGTAGACGTTGGAGTTGTAGTCGGCGCGCTCGAACGGATCACGACGAAGGTTGAATATATGCGGAAGCCGCAATTTCTTAAAGGGATCCGCCCAGACATTGGTTGAAAATGACTCCTGCAGTTGGAATGTCATCTTGTAGTCGCCGTGCCGAAGCGCCATGACTCCGCCGTCATCGCTGACGTAGAAGAAGTGGCTTCTTGGGCTCTCCTTGACCTGTCCAGTGATGTAGGACAGCACATTGACCCCGTCGATACATACGTTGAACGTCTTGTCCCCAGCCTGGTAGCCGTTGAGGAGCTTCTGGTTTATATCTGGCTCGCCAGCCGCGGCCAACAGCGTGGGGAGCATGTCCTGATGGCAGACGATACCGTTGAGCACTGAACCCGCCGGGATCTTGCCGGGCCAGCGAAGGAACGCCGGAACACGCCACGCACCTTCCCAGTTGGTATCCTTCTGGCCGCGGAACGGAGTGTTGGCGCCATCCGGCCACGTATCGTTCTCCGGGCCGTTGTCGGTGGAGTACATGACGATGGTGTTATCAGCAATGCCCAACTCGTCGACCTTCTTCAGTATTTCGCCGATTTGCTCGTCATGGGTGACCATCCGATCGCTGTAGTCGTCCTGACCGCTCTTTCCGCGGTTTTTGTCGGCGAGGTGAGTCCTGAAGTGCATGGCCGTCGAGTTGTACCAGAGGAAGAAGGGCTTATCCGCTTTGACCTGCTTCTCCATCCAGCCGATAGCACCGGCTGTAATCTCCTCATCGACAGTCTCCATGCGTTTCTTCGTGAGGGGACCTGTGTCTTTGATGGTCTGCTTGCCTACGCGGCCCCAGCGGGGATCGACGGTGGGATCGTCTTTGTCCGTCGCGAGGCAGTGAAGAACGCCTCTGGGTCCGAACTTTGCAAGGAATGCCGGATCCTTGGGATAATCGGGCAGTTCCGGCTCTTCTTCGGCGTTGAGGTGATACAGGTTGCCAAAGAACTCGTCGAATCCGTGCACGGTTGGCAGATATTCATTGCGGTCGCCGAGATGGTTCTTGCCAAACTGACCGGTAGCATAACCGAGCGGCTTCAGAAGTTCAGCGATGGTCGGGTCTTCCGCCTGAAGTCCGACGGTGGCGCCGGGCATGCCTACCTTGGTCAGGCCTGTGCGGAGCGGGTTCTGGCCACAGATGAAAGCTGCACGTCCGGCGGTACAGCTCTGCTGGCCATAGTAGTCGGTGAAGGTGACGCCCTCTTTGGCGACGCGGTCGATATTCGGTGTTCGGTAGCCCATCATGCCATTGCTAAAGTGACTGATGTTCCAGATGCCGATGTCATCGCCCCAGAGGATCAGGATATTTGGTTGCTTTGTGGCCATGGTGTTGTTCCTTCCTTTATTAGTGTGGTTAAGGCTGCGGTTGTTGGCCATGTAGGCATGACCCCTTGCAAAAACTAACTTGATTTCCCTTGGCGAGCGCTGCTTTGCAACGCACTCAAAAACTCTCCTTTCGCATCGGCCTGCCTAAAGCCACTTAAGGCTTAGGAGGCGGCGCCGGCTTTGGAATTCGTAGCGTCCACGCGAGGCCATACACAAAGGTGTTTCCAACAAAGGCAGAGTAGGCGGTGTACTCGTGCTCGCCTTTGAAGTAGAGGCTCAGATTCTTCATGGGGAGGATGTAGGTGGCCTGTCCACCGATAGCGTGTACCGAGTAATAGGGGAGGGAGCTGGCTGGGATGGTCAAGCCTGTAGAGCCAACCGGTACGGTGCCGCCGTTTGCGGTGACTTGCCACTGGTCGTAACCGATCAGGCCAAGCTGTAAGAGTTGGCTGAAATTCTTTTTTATGGGGAGAACCTGCCCAAGGCCCCACTCCATGGTGAAGGCCTGCCCCGGCGTCTTTTGGGTGTTGTTGGTGCCCTGCCTGGCTCCGTGAACCTCCCAGTCGGTAAACAAGTTCGCGCTGGTCCCTTTGTTCTTGGTGATGTAGTACGTTATTCCGTCTATCAGGTGATTGCCGAAATATCCTGTCCCGACGTTATTCGTGGCGCCGGGATTATAACGTCCCGTTGGAGCCATTATTGCTTCGGCTACCTGGATGTCCGCTCGCTTCAGATGCCAGCCCAGAGCGAAGGGTTCGATGAAGGTATCGGCAAGGCCGCTCCCACCCCCGACGGCGGTCAGATTCGGGACTCCAGGATTCTGGAGCGAAAGGTCCGCATCGAGAGAGCCCGTCGCCGGTGTAATCGTAAATTCGAAGCCCATGTTCCCACCGAGAACCTTTGGGCTTGCCACGTAATAGAGCAGATTTTCAACTCCCCAGACGTTATAGCTGCCCGTGACGGGGATACCACTACCGCTTGCGTTATTAAATGTGTTGGAACGATAGTTAACAGAGATGTTTACGAAGCTAAACCCGGGAGACGGTAAAATCCCCGCATTGAGCCCTACCTGACCAGGCAACCACTGTGCCTTCTGCTGGCCATACAAGCCTGCAGCACAGCTCAAAAAGACGAGTGCTAGAAACGAACCTGCAAAGCGATTTTGTCGAGACATACGCGGTTGCCCTTTCTCGTTGTCAGAATGCAATCGACAGGCAGGCCCGGCCTGTGAATCGTTGTCCACTTCCGATCCAAACCGACGTCGAACTGAAGGCCGGTCCGTCCGGAACATCGAGCATGCCATTAGCTTTCACATGGCTGCTCCATCCGTTGCGCGATATGATCTGCCACTAGAAGAACTAGGGTTGGCTTTGCTGTAGGCGGCATCCTTGTACCTTCCTCTTGGGGCAAGTGAAAACAATAGAACCGATCGTAGAATTTCCATGTCGAATCGACCGACGGATCGTGAATCGGACCCGCTGGCATCTGATGCCAGAGACCCGTTTAGTCTGGCACCTGCACTTCTGTGACATAACTCGTAAATGTGCTAGTTCTTCGATTTAAGAATGCAAGAGGGTCATTCGAATGAGTTGCCGCACGTCGCTGGCCCTCTCTGAAGAACGAGCATTTTGGCAGAGGGATTTACAGGGAGTCTTTTGACTCGGAGGAGTCAGGAGGAGGGCCTGGCGAAAGGTTCAAGATGGCCGCGGATTCTTGGGGTGGGCGTGACGCCTGCTGACATTCGTCAAGAACGTCTGCAGGAGCAGATCGTTTGAGGAATTTTATGCTGAGGCCGATCACGAGCACGTCGTCTAATTGACCGATGATTGGGATGAAATTAGGGATAAGCTGAATCGGGCTGGCGACGTAGAGCGCCGCGCATCCGCAGACAAACTTCGCGTACCAGGGCACGCCAGGATGAACTAGAGCCCGCAGCACGGTCCGGTATTGTCTAAATAGGTCGGCAGCTCGAGTTCGCAGAGTTCTGACGAAGCGCTGTCTCATCTGCTCCTGACGAGTTTGCACACAAACTTCCATTTCTTCCGCGATCTTTCCGTCTTGCACCCTTGCGTATCATCGTAGTCCCCAGATCGAATGCACGCCTAGCGGACCATTGACTTCGAAGACTTAGGAGTCGAGCAACGTAGCTGTCAGTAACTATTTCCTTCCGCCGCGCGGCCGAACCTCGTACCCGCGAGGCCTCAATCACTTCCACAGAATGTTTTTATTTTTCCTACGTCGCCTTGACGCAGCTTCTTCGGCTTCGCCCCAAACTACCTTTGAATCTGAACGTAGTGAACTAGCAAAACTAACAGCGACAAATGCCAAAAGCATCCCTCACAAAACGATGTGGATAGCTATGTTCTACGAATTGTGCGGATAGGAAAACCGAGTTGGAAGCTTTGACTATTTGACATGACGCAAGGCGGTCGGGTATAAATCGAACCTCACCACGATTGCATCAACCGGGCCCTAGGAAGTGTATGTCTGGAGGTCTACCGTGAGAGAACAGCGCCCAGCGGCTCGCATTCTGATTGCTGATGATCACCAACTTATGGCTGATGCCTGCAAGAACCTCCTGGAACCGGAGTTCCTGGTAGTAGGCATTGTCACGGACGGCCGTCATCTGGCAGATGCCGTGGCGGAGTTCAAGCCAGACATTATCCTCCTTGATATCTACATGCCGCGCTTGAACGGACTCGATGCGGGCGAGCAAGTAAAAAAGAAGAATCCCAGAATTAAGCTGATATTCCTCACCATGACGCTGGCCGAGGATGTAGCTGCTGAAGCATTTCGCCGAGGTGCATCCGGTTACGTGCTCAAGCAGTCGGCCGGAACTGAACTCTTGCTGGCGGTCCGTAAGGTTAATCGAGGGGAATCGTATCTTTCACCGCTCGTTGCGAAAGAAACAGTGACATTTCTCCTGAACAGGGGAGACCGCTTCACGGAAGAAAAGCGGATCACACGCAGACAGAGTGAGATTCTGCAATTGCTCGCTGAAGGCTTGTCGATGAAGCAAATAGCAGATGTGATCGACGTCAAACCGGGTACTGTTGCCTTTCACAAGTACCGGATGATGGAGACGCTCAACATCAATACCAACGCCGAACTTCTGGGATACGCACTCAGACACCAGATGATCGTCTCGTAGCTCTCTCTCCATCGCGTTTTCCAACTTTTCTCTGTCCGACGACTCCCAAACTCAGCCTCTCGTGAGGAGTCAAGTCACAGAATCTTCCATTCTTAGAATCGTTGCCGTTTCGCGATGGGAATCGCGACCATGCCCCGGTCATGCCCTTGCGCGCCGACAACTTTTGTTATGCCCACCTAATAAAACTGACAGTTACGGAATCGGTTGGAAGCTTGAACAATGAGATGTCGCACGTTCTCCTTTTCGCCACGGGACCTCAACATCCCACAATGTGGCGCGTCCGGAATGCGATGCAAAATCAGAGAGGTACCATGAAGACCCGAGCCATGCGATCAATGCTTGCGCTTTGCGTCCTAAGTGCAGGCAGTTTTGCCCCGTCTCAAGAACTTCCTGGACACGACCAAGCGCGACACCCAAAACTGGGACTTGTCCTGGAGGGCGGCGGCGCGCTGGGTCTTGCTCATATTGGTGTCATAACGTGGATGGAGGAACACCGAATTCCCGTTAGCTATGTCACGGGAACCAGCATGGGCGGTCTAGTTGGAGGAATTTACGCAACTGGCCGATCGCCAGCGGAGGTTAGAGAGCTAATTAATGGGATCGATTGGGATCAGGTGCTGAGTGGAGTGACGCCGTTTCGCGACCTGTCTTTTCGACGCAAGGAAGACGCCCATGAATTCCCTGGTCAGCTTGAATTTGGTCTGCGCGGAGGGCTGCAGTTCCCATCAGGGTTTAACACTGGTCAGGGAGTGAATCTCGTCCTCGATCGCGTCGCACTACCCTACTCGGAGATTGCCAGCTTCAACGATCTCCCTATACCGTTCGCCTGCGTGGCCACCGATCTCGTCAGCGGTAAACGGCATGTCTTTCGTGATGGCTCTCTTGCACTGGCCATGAGGTCTACCATGTCGCTACCGGGAATCTTTACGCCCGTGCGATCTGGAAATCACCTCTTCGCGGATGGATTTCTCCTCGACAATCTTCCCGTGGACGTCGGTAAGGAGATGGGATCCGAACTAACACTTGCAATCCACCTGGAAACTGCTCCGATGGATCCAAAGACAAATCTTTCCAGCTTCGGCGTATTAGGGCAATCCATCTCCGTCATGTCCGCTGTGAACGAACTTCATTCGATGGAGCAGGCGGATATTCTCGTAACGGTTCCGCTCCTGAAATACACCTCGCTCGATTACAACAAGGCGGACGCCATCATCAAAGCCGGATATGATGCGATCGCCGCGAAAGCGTCAGTGTTAATGGCTTTTTCAGTAAGCGAGGCCGAATGGGAGGACTATCTTGCCAAGCGAAATGCGCGGCGCAGGACCGCGCCTGTACCGCAGTTTGTTCAGGTCACCGGCACGTCGCCTGAGATGGCAAAGGCGATGGAAAAACAGATGTCTGACCTCGTGGGAAAGCCGGTCGAGTCGAAGAAAATCGACCAGCACATGTTGACCATCGTCGGCATGGGCCGGTTCGCCACCTCCACTTACTCGATGGTCGAGAAGGATGGCGAACAGGGTCTGCAGGTTCAAGCCGAGCAAAAGTCCTACGCACCTCCCCTCGTACGACCTCTGATTATTATTGACGGCGCCGAATACAACAATGTCCTCTTCAGCATCGGAGCCAGGATTACATTCCTGGATGTGGGGAGCTATCGGTCGGAACTGCGCAATGATGTCATCCTCGGGTCGCAATATGAACTGGCCAGTGAGTACTACCACCCGTTGACAACGACCAGCAACTGGTTCATTGCGCCTAGACTGGGAGCCAATAGCCGGCAATTTAATGTTTACAACAGTAACACTTTGATAGCGAGTTACCGTATACGCGAGGCGCTTGGAGGCCTCGATACCGGTTACGCGTTCGGAAGGACTGGCGAGTTTCGATTCGGCTATGAAGGTGGCTATGAACATGCCACAGCAGAGATCGGAAACGTACCAGCATTGCCTACGACCGGTGGAACGACCGGTGATGTCAGGATCCAATACCAGCTGACCACTCTCGACGATCCCGTCATTCCTCGCTCCGGCGTCAGCCTGCTGATGTACACCAAGGGATATAACACGAACCCGGCCGCTCCGGGACCTTTCCCACTGTCTGAGATACAGGCCCAAGCTTTCTTTCGCTTGAATGCTCCGTCATCAATTTACGTAGCAGCGGCTGGTGGCAGCAGCTACGGTTATAAGACTGGAATACCGGCATTCTCTCTTGGTGGCTCGCGGCAATTGGTTGCGTGGGGGACAAATGAGCTGCTTACCGACCAATATTTTCTAGGACAACTGGGTTACATTCGGGAGTTGGCGAAGCTGCCGCCGTTCTTAGGCAGCACGGTAAACTTTCTCGGTATATTGGAATTGGGTAAGACCTATAAGCTTCCCCTTCTCTCAAGCCCGCCAAATCTTCCTATGGATGTTGCAGCCGGACTTCTGGTGAATACGATATTTGGTCCGGTTTTAGTCGCCGGCACCGTCGGCGACTATGGCCATGCGCGTTTCTATTTCCAAATTGGACATGTCTTCTAGAACTATTTGGACAAGTACTTGAGGACTCCCCGCAGCCGCGCTTGGACGTGTGGAAAGATCCGCGTCGATCGATCCATTCTGAGTTCGGGGCTGTTACTTCTGCTAGTAGCTCAGTCAGCGAAGGGTCGCTATGCTCAAGGGGCATCCTCAGATTGTTAACATAAGTAGTTTCTAAGCGCGAAGGGATTGTCATGGATAAAAGCATGTCGCCGCACTTTCCTGCCTCACCTGTGGTTTGGGTGCGAAACCGTTGGCTATTTGCGTTGCGCGGGGCTTTTGCATTCGCGCTCTTCGGCACGGTTGCATGCTCAAATCTTTGCGGGCAGGATAAAGACTCGGATCCCGAGGCTTATAAACTCAGAATCGAAGGCCAGTTCTGGTACGCGAACCCGACTGCGACTGTCTCGGGATCCAGCGTGCAGGTTCCGATCTCCTTCGATAAGACTTTCGGCTTTAATGACTGATTGACCTTTAATGCTTCCATAGATTGGCACTTCACAAGAAGGCAGCATCTTTTCTTCGCCGTTTCCCCGAACGAGACAAGCCGGACCGCGGTCCTCCAACAGACGATTACGTTCAGAGACAAAACCTTCGTCGCTGGCTCGTCAGCAACGGGGGAGTTGAGGAATTATGCGTTTGCTCCCGGATATCGATTCGATGTCATTCATCGCCCCAGCGGGCATCTCGGGATCCTTGTTCAAGTCAACTTTTTAGACATAAAGGCAAGCATCACGGGCACCTTGCTGCAACCGGGCCAAATTACTACGGGAACTGCATCGGGTTCGATCTTCGTGCCACTGCCAGTCGGTGGGCCCGATGTTCGATACTATTTCCTCAAGAATCGTCTCTTTGTAGATGGAAACGTGAAAGGGATGTACTTCTTCGGTTATGGAAACTTCGTTTCCACCGCGGGAAAGGCCGGGTTCAACTTCGGACGCCATGTCAGCGCTGTCGGAGGGTATGCCTTGGGAAGTCACCTCGCAATCCATGGAACAAACAGCCGCCTCGACGTTCGCCAAACGCAGCGTGGTCCTACCGCCGGATTAGAGTTTAATTTTTAGCTCTCGCGGTGAGAGAAACAATCACAACGGCATGAAGATCAGAAGCAAGTGCGTTATGATCTGCTGATTTGTGAGGCCGTTGGCGGGGCATTGGAGGCGAATCGACCGCCACTGCGGACAATATCGATTGCCATCGTAAGATCATCGGTTACGCGAGACTTAAAGACATATCCGGACGCACCGATATCAAAAGCTGCATTAACGAAATCAGCATCTTCATGTACTGTCAGAAAGATAATTTTTGCGCGGCAGCCCTCGCGCTTTAGACGCCTGGCCACTTCAAAGCCAGTCAGATCCCCTAGAGAGATGTCTAAAATTACAATATCTGGACAGAGCGCGGCGATGTTATCTAGAACGGAGGTGCCGTTCGGAAGTGCCGCTACAACTCTATACCCCACCTGCAACATTTCTACGAGCGTAATCAGCATGGCTGGATTATCGTCCGCTAACAACAGCGCCGGGGCAGCCTCAATTTTTGTATCCATTGGACAAACTTCCTAATTTCTTAGAGCCTCGCGCATCTTAAACATAACGTCCACCCCCGGAAGCGAACCACTAGCAAAACTAGGCGTAAATCGCTACGAAATTTACCTGAGGGCAACCCGATTGTTCGCCGATTCGACGTTCCTTTGACAACCAGAGACCTCATGCTAGTAGTTTTGGGAGTTCGCACGAGCTTCCCGCTTGGATATTCTTCGGAGGCCATAGCGACTTCGAGCGGTTTATCACGGCGCACTCCGTCCTCGGGAGTGGTTAAGAGGGCGGTTGCCGAATGCACAAGCGTGTTTCTATTCCTCAAGAGATAGAGAGGCCGGATGAGAATCGCGCAAGTCTCTATTGAGTCTCTGGTAGCAGCTGACGCGCCGTGGACCAGGGACTGGGTGTGGGGACTTCCCTTGATCGTCCTAACAGTAATCATTCATGTCTTAGGATTGGGGTTTCTCACCCAAAAGGCGGTCATGATTTACCGCGACATGATGAAGCACCGCCACACTGTGGGAGGCTTTGTTGCCGCGATGGGCACAACAACCTTACTAGCAACCGTTCTGCATGGGATTGAGGCGAGTCTCTGGGCTCTAGCCTACTGTTTTATCGGCGCTCGACCAGACTTCAGGTCTGCAATGTTGTATTCGCTCGGCGCGATAACGACCTACGGACATGAAAATCTGGATCTCGCAACACAATGGAAGCTCCTGGGAGCGATCGAAGCACTAAACGGCTGGCTTCTCTTCGGGTTGACCACAGCCTTTCTCTTTTGGTTGTTCCAAGAGGTATCGCCCAGTAATCGGACCGACCGCTAAGCGCCCTTCTGGAAGGAAGTTACAGCTAACCAATAAAAATAGAGAGCGCGGCGCTAACAATTTTGCTAGTTGATTGCGAGAGATGTGCGGCAGATCATCATCTCGAGCTTTCCATCAGGAAAATGTTAGCGGCAGCAGCGGCCGATCCTGTCGTAAGGAGTTTGGAAATGAAGGCTAGACTTTGGAAGAAGATTCTTTCGGCCGCTCTGTGCGTTCCCCTCGTTGCGTTTACGACTCCTACTCAGGCCGGCGCGGCTATGGAGTCTCAAACGACGGCGCCTCCCCAAACTGCGTCCGATTACTCAGGGCAAGGAACGCCCCAAACTGCCGCCGAGCTACAAGCACTTGTTGCACCCATTGCGCTCTATCCGGACGCATTGGTGGCTCAGATTCTGAGCGCATCGACGTTTCCCGATCAGGTTGCTGTCGCCGACAACTGGCTCCAGACGAACAAATCCCTCACCGGAAGCGCACTAAGCCAGGCGGTCGATAAGCAATCCTGGGATCCGAGCGTTAAAGCACTGACTCAGTTCCCGTCAGTCTTGCATAAGATGGCACAAAGCCTGGCGTGGACTTCGTCCCTGGGCGAAGCGTACCACAACCAGCAGGCCGACGTGATGACCGCGATCCAAACTCTCCGTGCCCAGGCGAAAAATGCGGGTAACCTCAAGTCCGGCTCTCAAATTACGGTGGTGCAACAAACGCCACAGACCATCGTTATCCAGCCCGCCAATCCACAGGTTGTCTATGTTCCGGAATACAACCCAGCCATCGTGTACGGTTATCCGTATGTCACCCCGGGCTACAGCACAGCAGACGTGGTCGCCACAGGAGTAATCGCTTTCGGCGCGGGACTAGCTATCGGCGCCATGATGAGCGGTGGTTACGGTTGGGGATACAGCTACTGGAACTGCAACTGGCACGGCGGTGCGGTCTATTATCACGGCGGAGCATACTACGGTAACAGCGCATGGCATGGCGGCTATTACGGTGGCGGATACAACAACGCGTATCACAACAATTTCAATAATTCGTATCACAACACCAACTACAACAACAGCGCCTATCGCAACAACAACTACAACTCTCACTCTGGAAACGCCACTAATATCAGCGGCAATACAGTCAACGTAAATAAGTCTGGCTCCGGCGCAGCCTCGTCCTGGGGAGGCGACAAATCTGGCGGCTGGGGAGACGCCGCATCATCCCATGGCTGGGGAGGAAGTGGAAGCGGTAGAGGGTCAACCGCGTTTAGCGGGTTCGGCGGAGGTGGAAGCGACGGTTGGCAATCGCGTTCGTCGAGCGCACGCGGCTGGGGCAGTCGAGGCGGCGGCGGCGGATGGGGCGGTGGCAGCTTCGGTGGCGGAGGGTTCCGCGGTGGTGGACGAAGATAGCTCTTACCTGGTCAGGTGAGTACTTGGAATAGGCTCGACGGACAAGAACGAACCACACTACTACAGAGAGAACGCCATGTTCAAAGTAACGCCAAATCGCACAATGGGTACCTCCCGGCTCTGGGCACTAGCGGTGTTCGTTGGGATGCTCTTACCGCTGGTTGCTTGCAACAACAACACCGCGAAACAATCTACATCTGCCGAAGCTGGACCCAAGACCTTCGCCACGCCGGAAGATGCAGGTGCAGCGTTGGCGGCCGCTACGAAAGCGGCGGATCGCAGCGCGTTGCTCGCGATCTTTGGTTCAGGTTCGTCGGATATTATTTTTTCGGGTGATGACGCGCAGGATAAGCTAGCGGCCGAACACTTCACAAACGCATACCAAACCATGAACCGGTGGCGTAATCAAACCGACGGCAGCGAAGTCCTCGTCGTGGGTGCGGACAATAACCCATTTCCGATTCCGCTCAAGAAGAACAGCGCAGGCCAGTGGTACTTCGACTCTGCTGCCGGTAAAGACGAGATTCTGTCACGGCGCATTGGAGAGAACGAACTGGCGGTAATCGATGTCATGGCTGCGATGGCCGATGCTCAGGCCCAATATTTTTCTCAGGCTCACGGTGGCGTAAAGCAGTACGCACAAAAGTTCATCAGCGACCAAGGAACGCAGGACGGACTCTATTGGAAGTCGGCGCAAGGACAGCCGAAAAGTCCGCTTGGTCCGGGAGTTGCGTTGGCTTCCGCGGAAGGATTCGATCCGCAGGCGGGGAAGCAGCAACCATTTCGCGGTTACTTCTATCGCGTCCTCACTAGACAGGGTGCCGCCGCTAAGGGAGGCGCGAAAGATTACATCGTCAACGGCAAGATGACAGGAGGCTTCGCTTTCATTGCTTATCCCGCACAGTATCGCGATACCGGCATCGCCACATTCATTGTCGATCGAGGTGGCGTCGTATACCAGAAGGACTGTGGTCAGGGCACTACAGAGGTTGGTAAGGCAATGACGGAGTTCAATCCGGACAATACCTGGACTGCGGTGCCCGAGTGAATGAGAACCAGCCGCGCAGGCGGGGATTGGAGGAAGAAACCCTGCGATCTCTAACTTAGAGGCTACCCGAAATGAACAATTTATCCAGATTTCGGTTGAAGGCTCTTCTGGTTGCTATTTTTACCATCGTCCTATTGGAGGCCGTCTTGGATATTCACGCTGCACCGTTGGATTCCCTCAATAGGGGCAGGGCCACGCAAGAAACGACGGAGAGCGCACAGGTCAATCAGTCTTCTCAATCGAAGACCGCGGAGGCCTCAGAAAAAAAGAAGAAGAAGAAATTTGGCCTTCCCGGTTCTATAGTTGCCGCTCCGCTTCCGATTGTGAGTCCGGCGATTGGTGCTGGAATCATCCCAGCTGTTGGCTACATCTTCCCTTTTGGCAAAGACGACAAGCTCTCTCCACCGTCAACCATCGGCGCTGCAGGCCTCATTACCAACAACGGCAGCAGTGGATTCGCTCTGGGGGGACAATTGTTCATGAAAGAGAACAAATACGAGATCACGTCGCTTTACGTACACGGTAATGTGAATTACAACCTATACGGAGTCGGCACCGCCGCGGGCGATGCAAATCTCAAAGTGCCCCTTGACCAAGCTGGCCAGCTCTATTTTGGCGAGGCCCTGCGCCGGATTCCCTGGCAGTTTTTTATCGGCCCTCGGTTTTGGACTGGAGATTCAGTTGTTACCGTAAGGCCGAGCAATGGCGAAACCGCGGTTCCTCCCGCCGACCTGGGCCTTCACACGACTCTGCGCGCTTTGGGTCTACAGTTGTCGCGCGACACCCGCCCAAACCACTTTTACCCCACCACGGGAATGTTCACGCAGTTCACATCCGACTTCTTTGCCAAAGCGCTGGGCAGCAAATATACCTTTCAGAGTTACAGATTCACATTCAACAAATACGGAACTGTAGGCAAGAACCAGGTTCTTGCCTACAACCTGTTCAATTGCAACACAGGAGGCGATCCTCCGTTTTACGGCAACTGCATCTATGGCACAAACAACGAACTGCGAGGGTATGAGGCTGGTCGCTATCTCGACCGCTACATGATCGCAACTCAGCTCGAATATCGCGTGTCGCTGCCAAAGAAGCTTAGGCCTTGCAGTGTTTGGCGGTATCGGCGAAGTCGTTCCAGGCGGCAAGGAGATTTTCAGAATCAATAATTTCCTCCCCAGCATAGGAGGAGGGCCAAGGTTTGAGCTGAGCAAGAAATATCATGTCAATCTTCGTGCCGACTTCGCACGAGGTAAAGATAGTTGGACCTGGAGTATGGGCGTAGGCGAAGCATTCTAATCGGCAGTATTCGTTAGCTCTCGCAATATGGGTCGCAACGAGATCGGAGCAAAGGTCCAATGGGTCATGAGGGAGTACCAGAAGACAGGGGCACGATTCTCGCTGAAAAGCGAACCGACCTCGCCGTCCAACGCACAAACATGGCCGCGGAAAGATCATTGATGGCTTGGGTCCGAACCTCGCTTTCGATGATCGGCTTTGGCTTTACTATCTACAAATTCTTCCAATACTTGCCCGAGGAACTTGCCGCCGGAAATATCAAGCGTCCCCAGGCACCCCGCAATCTGGGACTCACCCTGATTGCTCTCGGCACGCTGGCATTGGCGGCAGCGACCTGGCAACACTGGAAATTTCTGAAAGAAATGCATGTATCCCAGAAGAGCCACAACTGGTCCATCGCCTTCGTGGTTGCGATCCTTGTCGTTCTGATTGGGCTCGTTACGTTTTACGGTGTTCTGTTACGCCACGGCCCGTTTTAGTCGAGAAAATCTGTGTCAATTCGCACTGAGGAGAAACCAAGATGACCCTGCCGGACTTTCCCAACATCGACTTGTTCTCCGCCGGGATTAATGCCCTGAACGGGGTTCTCGTCGCCCAAAACCCATCGCACAACCGCGGATACACTGCCGCGGGACTGCTAATTATGGCCTTCTTTGGCGGTATCGGCGGCGGTGTGTCGCGCGATGTACTGCTCAATGACGTCCCCTCACCGTTCAGGAGCCCGATCTATTTTGTCGTGTGCCTTCTGATGGGTTTGCTGGGACTAGCGATCTATCGTTATCTTGCGTCGAAAGAAGAACGGTTCCGCACGAGAATGCTGGCCTACTTTAAGTCTTTCTCGCTGCCCTGGTTTGCGATCCTTGGCGCTCATAAGGCGCTCGAACACGATCTTGGGATCTTCGCCGCGATCGTCATCGGAGTGATTGCTACCAATGCAGGCGGTGTGTTCATTGATCTCTTCTCCGGGGTGACGCCGGAGATCGTGAGGCCGTCGGAGCAACTCGTCACCGCGTCGGTGCTGGCGGCCGGGGTCTACGCTATGCTGGGGACGTACGAGAAGTCGGCCACCTCCTTCTTCCCCGTCACATTGATTTCCGTGCTGGTTGCATTTGTTTTCCGCGTACTTGCTGTCCGGGAGCACTGGCCGTCGATCGTGCCAGTTGTCAAACCCGCTACCGGGCCGACCTCACGCTGAATGTGACCGTCCAACAACTAATGAAAGTCATGGGAGCCTAGTTCAGGAACATTCACCGACAGCGTAACCAATTTGGCGGCCTTTACATGTATCACACCATCCTGGTTCTGTAGTTGTCCCTCAACCATCAGAAATTTACTCCGGGTTACTAGCAGGCGGTTTCTTTCATATACATCCGGTGTGACGATCACATTGGCGATTCCTGTCTCGTCTTCCATGGAGAGGAAGATAAACCCTTTCGCAGTACCAGGTCGCTGGCGGGCGATAATGCAGCCTGCGGTCCGGACAAACTCTCCATCCCTGCGAGTTCGCAGTTCCTGGGCAGATAAAATATTTCCGCGACGCAATTCGGGACGCCGATAGTGCATCGGATGCCTCCCAACCGTTAGCCCGGTACCCGTGTAGTCAGCGATCAAGCGCTGCTCAGTGTTCATCTGGTGAAGAGGGGATGATTCCGAATCGTCCTGTAGCCATTCACTTTGCTGCCTGAGTAGTGGTCCCTCGAGTTTTCCGGCACGCTCCACCTGCCAGAGCGCATCGCGTCGATGTGTAATTCCTGTGATCTTATTCAGAGCGCCGATGTTCGCTAGTGTAGTGAGTTCATTCTTATTAAGTAATGCAACTCTCAGGGCAAGATCTTCTGCCGATAGGAAAGGGCCGTTTTGGGAGCGAGATTGTACAAGCGCCTCTGCAGACTGTTTTCGCATTCGCTTTGCATATCCAAAGCCAATGCGCATAGACAGAGATCCGTCAGGCTCACGTTCGACAGTGCAAGGCCAGTCTGAGATCTGAACATCGATAGGCTTTATTCGTAGACCATGACGTTGAGCATCCTTCACCAGAACTGCCGGAGAGTAGAAGCCCATCGGTTGATTGTTCAGAATGGCACAGGTGAAAGCCGCGAGATACTTTACCTTGAAGTACGCCGAGGCGTAGGCAAGCAGTGCGAAACTTGCTGCATGAGACTCGGGAAAACCATACAGAGCGAAGGAACTGATGTTCTGCACGATATTGTCCTGCGTTGCCGGATCGATGTTGTTTGCCGTCATCCCCTCGCGCAACTTTCCCTCAAGATTTTTCATGCGCTCCCAGGAACGACGCATACCAACCGCGCGTCGCAACTCCTCAGCTTGTGCCCCGGAGAAGTTGGCTACTACCATCGCCATACGTAGCAATTGTTCCTGAAAGAGAGGCACGCCCAAGGTTCGGCTTAAGACCTCCTTTAATAGAGGATGGGGGCAGGTTGGCTCTTCTTTCCCCTGCCGCCGACGCATGTACGGGTGCATCATCTGACCCACGATAGGGCCCGGGCGGATGATTGCAACCTGAACAACGAGGTCATAGAATTTTTTTGGATTATTGCGTGGGAGAGAGGCCATCTGTGCTCGGCTCTCTATTTGGAACATGCCGACGGTATCCGCTTTTTGAAGCGTACGGTAAACTTCGTCATCCTCGGGTAACTGTGCCAGGTCTACCTGGTCGCCATAATGTTGTGGGATAAGTTCAAGGCAGTCTTTCAGAACTGCCATCATGCCTAAGCCCAGGAGATCTACCTTGATGATGCCGAGATCGGCGCAGTCTTCCTTATCCCATTGCACGACAGTACGACCAGGCATGGAGGCTCGCTCGAGAGGCACAACATGATTCAATTGGCCCTGGCAGATGACCATGCCGCCTGAGTGCTGCCCCAGATGTCGCGGCAGGCCTTGAATCCGCATGGAAAGCTCAAGGTATTTCGCGATGCGCGGATGCTTAATATCGAAACCCGCATTGCTGAAGGAATGCGCCATCGTGTCCGTCTTGCCTCGCCACTCCCATTGACTGACGAGACTTGACAGCCTGCCGAGCGATTCCTGGTCAAAGCCCAGAGCCTTGCCTACCTCACGTGCTGCCGATTTACCGCGATATGTAATTACGTTCGCTGTCATGGCAGCGCCGAGTTCGCCATAGCGTTGGTAGACATATTGAATGGCCTGTTCGCGCTTTTCTTCGGAAGGAAGATCAAGGTCGATGTCTGGCCACTCTCCACGGCTCTCGCTTAGAAATCGTTCGAAGAGTAGCTCCATGCCGACCGGATCAATGGCAGTTATTTCGAGGGCATAACAGACAGCAGAGTTTGCGGCACTGCCGCGACCCTGAATGAGGATGCCATTACGCTTGCAGTATTCCACGATGTCCCAGACGATCAAAAAATATCCAGCGAAGCCCAGCTTTGCGATAAGTGCGAGTTCCTTCTCAACCTGCTTCTTCGCCCGATCCAGCAGATCTGGATTGTTTTTCGGGCCATAGCGGCGTTGAACTCCCTCGGCTACGCGCTCTCGCAGAAAGCTGTCCATCGTCTCTTCTGTTGGCACTGGATAGCGTGGAAATTCGTAGCCAAGATCGCTCAATTCAAATTTGAGGCGCGATGAGAGGTCGCAGGTATTCTCAACTGCAACGGGTACATCGCGAAAGAGCGCTGCCATCTCACGTGCCACGACGCAGATGACGCTGGCTATTTTGTGCGAGGAGCCGCCCGGCGCGGTCGAGTTCTGTGTGGTGACGGATCGCAGTAAAGATATCGAGAATTTCGCGGTCGTATGCGGTTGCATAACGAACTCCATTAGTGGCAATGATGGGCAGTTTTAGACTGCGAGCAATTCGAATTGCAGCTTGATTCCGCCATTCTTCTTCCCGCTCACGGTGACGTTGCAATTCGATGTATACATTTTCGCGACCGAAGATATGGATCAACTGTTCGACTGTCTTGCGTCCAGCATCCTCTCCAGCGTTAGCGAGTGCGGATGCCAATGGTCCTTCATCTCCACCTGTGAGGCAGACGAGGCCGGACGAATACTGATGCAGTTCCTCGTGAGTCGCTGCACCCTCCTTCTTCGTTGTTTCGCGCATTTTGAACTGTGTGATGAGCTGACAAAGATTTTGATAGCCCTCTCGCGATTTACAGAGGAGCGGCAGGCGCGGTGGTTCTTCGATGTGTTGATGTGGCGACCACGCAGGCGGCGTAAGGCGAGACCCCAGGGTTTCAATCGCGACCTCAGCCCCGATATGGGCTCGTACCTTGTTTGTCTTCGCGCTGGTGTGAAACCGAGCGGAGCCGTAGACCCCATTGCGATCGAGGAGCGCCATTGCCGGCATCTCCAATTCAACGGCACGCCCGATGAGAGACTCCGGTTGGGAGGCGCCTTCAAGAAAGCTGAAAGCGCTGGCTGCATGGAGCTCGACGTAGCGTTCAGTCATAGAGCGCCGCCATCTGCCAACAGTTTTGTATCAGGTCGCGCATCAGGCAACAGCAAAGCAGCGCGTTATCTTTTGCGCGCGCCACGATGTCCCACTGTTCGAGCCCCCACCGTGTGCTAGTCCACCAGTCGCCACCTGTCCGCCATGGTCCATAACTACTTTCGACCATGTAGTAGCGCTCTCGAAAGACAAAGGCTTTTGGACGCTGACCCTGGGTTGTGACGGAGATGTCTTCCGCTGGGCGTAACTGTCGCAAAGCAGATCGTGGCTGGCTGGAGATGTCCGCGGACCTGGCGGTTGCCGGTAAAGTGAATGCCGCCATGCGGAATCCATCAGGCTGATGAGTGTCTTTCAGTACAGCGCGGCCCACACCTTCCTCGCCGACGATTGCGCGGATGCGTGCAAGGGTAACGTCGAGACGCATCGGTTCAGGAAGCTGAGGAGAGAACAGGCCAAGCTGGACCCTACTCGTGCTTCCGGGCTCTGCTGCGAGTGTCAGCGAGAGGATGGCGGCTTGGGGAGGATGTGCCTCGAGATCGAGATGGAGCAGCTTGATCCAGAGTTGCTTGTCATTTGTGGGTAGCGCTGGCCGTACGATGCGGGTATGCACCGCTTCTCCTTCTAGCTCAAGCGTGACAGTAACGGAGGCCAGAGCAAGTATGCGTGCCTTCGCTCGTCCGATCAGCTGATCCAGCATGACACCCACAACAAATAGCAGCGAGTCGAGCACCTCAACAGGAGAGTCGAGTTCCATATGTTCTTCCAGCGCCAAGGCCGGCTCAACAGGCCTGAAGAGATGAGGCAGTTCTCCACGTGCCAATTGGCGAAGACGCTTACCCTCCTGTCCCATTCGGGCGATCAGTTCTTTTTCCGGTAATGCCGCCAGCATTTCCAGAGTGGATATTCCCCAAAGAGAGAATTTCTCGGCTTGTTCAGCAGTAAGGTTGAGAACGGTGATGGGTAGGGGAGCGAGTATGGCGGATTCCTCTCCCGTTGGAATAATTCGTACACTCCCTGAGGAAGGTAAGCCTTTTGCGAGAGCGACAGCAGCATGACAATTGCTGCTGACGGTGACGCAGCCTGCGATTCCTAATGTCCTAACCTGGTTTAGAAGGGTGTGCGCCAAAACTAAGGGGGAACCGAGGAGTTTTTCCGTTCCGGCAATATCGATAGCACACAGAAATGAGTATCCTGCACTGCGATCTTCGACACGCGGTGAAAATCTGCCAGCACACTCGAGCAATGCCGCGCGTGCTGCGGCCTCCTCTTTCTCTGAACGCGGTAGCAACTCAATGGAGGGAAAAGTGTCGACCTCAACCTGTGTCATTCCGCGTGCAACGCCGAGACTGCTCGCCTTTCTGTTAAGAGAACAGACCTGCTGTAATGGCGGCTCTCCCTCCATTACGAGGAATGGCATGTCCCGCAGGTTCGGTCTGAGACGAAGCAGCGCCTGCGCCGGAAATTCTTTTGCGTAAAGACAGGCATAGAGTTCGGCACATTTCGTCATTGGCGGCCTGCCCATGCCGTTCGAGTTTTCCAACTGGCGCTGGTGGCTCTTTGCGGAGGCTTACGTAAAGGAACGACGTTTGTTGAAGCTTGAGAAAACCGCTGCCGAACAACTTCGACGCAATGTCCGATGCCGGTAAAGACGGTCGCTTCATCGCGAAGGGCATTGCCGGGCATAAAACGCAGGAGCAGTTCTACGCTGCTCTTCGCGCAGGAGCACTGTGTCAGTAGAAGAACACTGACTTGTGTTCGCTCCGTTGCCGCACGATAACGGAACCACGTTGCAAGCGGCACCCGCATGGCATATTCGGGAGCGATGCTACCCATGTCCAAGACAATCGTGCTGAAGCCTCCGCCCTGCAAAAGGAGATCAGTGACACGGAGGGCCTGCTCGATCCTTGTCCACGGTTTGCGAACTGAAACTGGCTTCCGATGTGATCGTGCCGGTGGCTGGAGCAGATTCGATTCGAATATCTCCCGTTCCGGTTGCACTCTGCGCTGCGGCTCTGCGCATCGCGGGGCGAACATTTCCTGTTGCATAAAACTGCTGATGGAATCGGAGAGTCCTTTGGTTTCATTGCGTGGATGAGGGCCGAAGCCGCCGCCGTGCAAGCCTTTCTTGATTGGCGGAGGATCGAGATACTTCTTTGGAAGAGTGAACGACACCTGTGACGTTGACTCTTTGTGCGTGGAAATGGAAATTCCGCACCGGATCCAAAGCAGGCGGAGCAGATCCACACCTGACGCTGCAGCCGACTCCGGATGCAAGGTGTCGGAGACATCGACCCAGGCGCAGACTTTGCCGCTCTGGGTCAGCTGTGCCACAAAGGATAGAGCGAAGGCAGTACGACCGGAACATTCGGGGCCGACTACTTCAGTGATCCCCCCTACCGGGAGACCGCCTTCAAGTATTGCGTCGATGGAAGATATTCCTGTTGCCGTGACTGGGCGAATTGTCCGTGGTGGTGGTGTAAGGGCGGAGGGAATTCTCTGGGAAAGAGAGGTTTCGATCTGATGTCGAATGATGGCGGCAGAAGACATGGATATTCGCCTAATCTTCGCCTAGTGGGTTTTGAAACGTCAAATCAGAAATGCATCGGAAATAGTGCAGACATTTGTAACTAGCTGATCGAAAATGGATTATTCAAGATTATTTCTCACGAGCCCGGCACGCGACATAACTTTCCTGAAGGCGCTCCCCTCGAACCGCAGCTTCCTTAAAGAGCGTCGCTTTAGCCGCTTCAAGGATAATGTCAACGACCTTGCCTGGCGCGGTGAGCAACGGAGTGTGATCCACTGCGAAAGATCTCACTGTCGCCTTCATGCGTTCTGCCATGAAGTGCTGCGTTTTCGGATTAATCATTCGGTCGTCTTCAGCAACGAGGTACCACGTTGGCTTTGACTTCCAGGCCGGTGCAGGAGCCGGTTCCTGAATGCTCTTAACAGAGATTGGCCGCTGCACGGCTTTGGACAACACAATCTGCTTATGCGTGGCATTCTGGGCAAAGGCATTCGCGAACCCCTCGTCTGGCATCCATATAAAGCCGTCTGCATCCGGCGTAAGTTGTGGCGCCTGCGGATGAGTTTCGTCCTTATAAAAGACCTGGGCGACGGTCTCTCCTTCGTCAGGAGCCAGCGCAGCAACATAAACTAAAGCCTTTATGCGCTCATCATTGCTCGTTGCAATAACCGCACCAGCATACGCATGTCCCGCCACGATCAGTGGGCCTTTGGTTCGCGCGATCGCCCGTTTTAGAGCTGCTGCGTCGTCGCTCAAAGATGTCAGCGGAATCGGTGCCGCAATCACATTCAAACCGCGTTCCTCCAGCGGACCCACGACAGCCTGCCAACTCGAACCGTCAGCCCACGCTCCGTGGACGACTACTACCGTGGCGTTCTCTGAAAAGCTCATAATGCTCATCCTTTCCGGTAATTGAAAATGGAAAATGCAAGGAGATGCTCTCCCTTGTAGTCAAAGACATAGGAGTCACAGATTACACGTACCCAAACCTGGGGAGAGCTGCTGATGTACTCGCTGCTTCGGCTCAAGGAGTCAATTAGCTGAGGCTTAGCGCATCATCATAGTTGAAGGCCCAGATGGTCGCGCCCACTAAAACCGAGTTTGTCGAGGAAAGAATGCCTACGGATAGGCAGGTTCCTCCGTAAATGGTTAGAAGGTTAACTTGATGGCAAGTTGGATCTGACGGCTGGTGGAGGCTGCGGTGACAACCCCGGCGGTTGGGCTCAGGACCGCGGGTGCGGTTTGGTTGGCGGCCGTACCTTGAGTTGGGCCGCTCGAGAAGACGACTTCGTTCGGCGTTTGCAGATTGGTGTGATTGAGAACGTTGAAGAACTCAGCGCGAAATTGGAGGCGGGTTCGCTCGGTCAGCGACGTGGACTTAACGAGGGAGAGGTCCCAGTCGGCGTAGCCGGGGCCGGTGAGCGTATCGCGACTGAGATTTCCGACGGTGCCATAGATGGGTGCGCTGAATGCGGATGGGGAGAAGAATTGTGCGACGCGCGTCGCCGTACTTCCGCGTGTGTAGAGGCTCCCCTTGAAGTTGGGAGCGAGATTGGGACGTACAGGGTTGCGAGTGTCTCCGGAACCGGTTGGGTTGTAACCCAGTTGCGGGCTGAAGGGGAAACCAGTCTGAAGGGTCGCGATAGTGCTGAGACTCCAGCCGGAGACAGCATGGCTGACGAGCGGCGACGCAGATGACAGGAAGGTTTGACCGTGGCCCATCGGCAGCTCGTAGGTGGCGTTGAAGGCGGCAAGGTGGCGAACATCGGTCGCCGCGGGGCCATAGTCGAGTGACGGATTCGCTGGATAAGAGACAAATGCTGGAGTGTTGGCCGAGACACTTGTATTCCAGGCAGAGCCATTGTCGAGGTTCTTGGCGTAGGTGTAGTTCGCCCGGAATTGCAAGCCGTGCACAAAGTTGCGACGAAGGTCGAGCTCGAGAGCGTTGTAGTTGCTGAAGCCTCCTGAGATCCACGAAGTAGTATTTGCCACCAGAGGATTAGCCTTGACGATCGTGGGGTAATAGATAGTGCCGATGGGCGTGCCAGCAGGGCATGTTGATGCGGCTGAGCAAATGATTGAAGCTGGCTCATTCTGATCTTCAGAGAGGACCTGTTGATAACCGTGAGATCCGACGTAACCAATGGTTATAGAGGTCGCTCGATCGAGTTGCTGCTCGACGCTAACCGCATAAGAGACAACAGCGGGAGTCGCGATATCAGTCTGGACATTCGAGGGAGAGATGAGCCCAGGAGCTCCGCTGACCGGACTTGCGATCGGCACGTTGGCGTAAGAGAGAGTTGTGTTGTAAGGCGCGGCCTGATCGAGACGGTAGTCGAGGTTGTCGAGTAGCGAGTGGTGCAGGCCAATGCCGGCCCGAAGCGAGGTCTTTCCGTTTCCGAAGACGTTCCACGCAATACCAACGCGGGGTTCGGGCAGGAGCTTTGCACGGTTGTCAGAGAGCGCCGAGTTGCCTGTAGTTGGTGCGGTGTTGATGACACCATCGGTGAAGCCGTATTGCGAGGCGCGACCGTGGGCTTCGTTCCAGCCGTTCGTAGATTCGAAGCGGATGCCGCCGCGAAGTTCAAACGTCGGGGTGATCTGCCACGTGTCTTCAAGATAGCCTGCTCCCATAAAGCTATGCCAGTTGAGCGGTGTGGGATTGGGAACGACAGTAAAGGTCTTGACGGTCCCTTGCAGGAAAGTCGTGAGCGAGGCGAACGAAGCTTGGCCAAACTGGTTCTGGGCAAGATTATCGTTGGACTGGAGCGCCTGGAGCCACACGCCTGCTTGAATCTGGTGGTGCGAGTGAGAGTAAAAGACGTGGTCGTCCAATGTGTAAAGATTTCGCGCCGTCGCGTTGTTGGATCCAACATTGGCGCCGGCGCCGGTGATCTGTGACGACCCATTGGAGGCGGTGGAGCCGGCGATGACGATCGCTCCAGTCGGTTTACCAGCGAGGAAGCCGGGAGTTTCGGCCTGGATTGATGAGGGGATGCTTCCGAGGAAATAGAAGCTGGCTCGAGAGTAGCCGATCCGCGCGGTGTTGAGCAGGTGCGCGGAGAAGACGTGCTGCTCCTGGACACTGACGACCTGCTCGCGCAGCGATTCGTTGATCAGAGAGAGCGGGTTTTGTGTCGGCGTGTTAGCTGTGGAGTCATCCACGGTGTAGACGGCGAAGAGTAGGTCTTTCGACGTCAGGTTAGCGTCAAATCGCGCGGTGCCGAAGTCCTCACGGATGTGCTGAGTAGGGCTGGAGAAGGCCTCTCCGATCCCCGTGGGATTGCCGTTGGCGTCGAGGAGTTCGGGGCCGTTTTGCGCAGGCCACAGATTGAACAGAGGTGCGACGCCGTTCGCGACACCATAGTTCTTGCGCGGGCCGCTGGGGTTGCTGGGGTTGGGGAGAAATCCCTGACGAGCTTGCGTATCGGGAACCAGCGTCACGTCGGTGATGCCGAGGTTCTGGCGATAGCCTTCGTAGTTGCCGAAGAGGAAGAGGCGGTCGGTGCGTAGCGGGCCGCCCAGAGATGCGCCGTAGTTATTGCGTTGAAAGTTTGGGATTCGGGCCTGATCGAAGTAGTTGCGCGAATCGAAGAAGGAGTTGCGAAAAAACTCGTACGCAGACCCGTGGAGGTTGTTCGTGCCCGACGCCGTAACAATAGAAATCTGGGCTCCTTGACGCTTACCGTAGTTGGCCGAGTATGTGTCGGTGACCACGTTGAACTCGCGAACAGCGTCGACGCCGAGAAGCTGACCACTGGTGCCGCCAGGAGTGACGTTGATAAGCGAGGCGCCGGTGTACTCGATGCCGTTCAAAAGGTAGAGATTGTCTTGTGGTCGGCGGCCGGAGATCGCGAACATATTGCCGACCGATGAGTTGGAGGTCCCAACCGATCCGCTACGCTGGGCCGTATAGTTCACTGCCGCCGGATTGAGCGTGATGAGTTGATCGTAGGAGCGGCCGTTCAGCGGAAGATCTTTGACTTGACGCTCGCTGACGAGGCCTGAGGTCTGCTGTGTGGAGATGTTGATGGGGCTCGGCGCGTCGGTGACGGTGACCTGCTCGGTGACCCCGCCGGGCTGCAACGTTAGGTCGATGTGCATCGCCTCACCAATGGTGATCGAAATGCCGGTGCGAGACTGTGGAGCGAAGCCGTCACGCGCAACCGAGATGTTGTAGATGCCAACTGGGATGGATGGTGCGGCATAGGCTCCGCCCGCGTCCGTGATGAGGTGGCGCTCGCCGCCGGTCTCCTGATTGCGGATGGTGACCCCGGCGCCTGGGACGACCGCCCCAGCTGGATCCAGAACAGTGCCGCTGATCGTTCCACCTACGATTTGGGACTTTGAAGCGGTTGCGATAAGTAGAGAGAGAACAAAAACAGCAGATCGGCGAAACATCGAAGACCTCCAAATGGGTGCAGCGGCTCGTCGCAAATCTATGCGGAGGAGAATTGTTCTTACGGATTTCTTGTCAGAGAGGAAGAGACTATCGACAACAACAGCGCATGGCTTCCGGGGAAGAAGCTTTGATGTAGCGACGACGAAGTTGCGTTGGGGCTATTGAATACATTCGATTACCACGACAACAACACGCGGCGACAGCTGCTTGATGATTGGACTTCGTCTGGAAGGGAATGAATCGTGCGACGGCTAGAGGCGCAGACCTGCTTCACAACAACAACAGCCTAGGGCCGTATGGTGGAAGGTCAGAGCCATAATTTGGATAGTAGCACGAAACCTTTTTCCCTTGGCCCACTGTGCTTCTTCATCTTCTAAAGCGGCTTCCAATTCAATCAATTAGCGCGAACCGAATGGACTATTGATCGACCCAAACTTGCTTCGGTCCCGACCCTTTGCTACTCTGAACACAGAAATGCGCATCTCACGCCAGTTCCGTTGTTGTTCCCTCAACGTTGAGCAGGCGTGTCGATTCATGCGCTAGTTCCCTCAAATCTTCTATATCAGCATTGTTCCTGGCCGGGCGCTTGGAATAAATGCATTTCTGAATTCACCATGGAGTTGTTCATGGCATTAGCTGCACCATCACTCACACATCTTCAACTACTCGAGGCCGAGAGTATTCACATCCTTCGCGAGGTCGCGTCGGAGTTTGAGCGGCCCGTGATGCTTTATTCCATAGGTAAAGACTCTTCCGTGATGTTGCGGCTGGCGCAGAAGGCCTTCTACCCGGCTCCGATTCCGTTTCCACTTCTCCATATCGATACAGGTTTCAAGTTCCGGGAGATGCTCGAATTCCGGGACAGAATGGCAGCCGAGGTTGGAGCGGAGCTACTTGTGTGGCGCAACGAGCCCGCCATTGCGGCTGGCACCAACCCAATCGCACTCGACACCAAACGGTGCTGCAGTCTGTTGAAGACGCAGGCACTCCTGGACGGTCTGAATCACTACGGCTTCAACGCAGCATTTGGTGGAGCGCGCCGCGACGAAGAGAAGTCCCGCGCTAAGGAACGCATCTATTCCTTCCGCGATAAGGACGGCCAATGGGACCCGAAGAACCAGCGTCCCGAACTGTGGAACCTTTACAACGCTCGCATCCATCCAGGGGAGTCCATTCGCGTCTTCCCGCTCTCGAATTGGACGGAGATGGACGTCTGGCAATACATCCTGCAGGAAGACATCCCCATCGTCGATCTTTACTTTGCCAAGGAAAGACCAATGTACGTCCGCGACGGATCGCTTCTACCAATCGAACAAAGCTTTGTTGCTCGGCCCGGGGAGCGGCCGCAGATGGTGCGGTCCCGTTTGCGTTCGCTCGGCTGCAGTCCGTGTACTGGTGCGATCCGTTCGGACGCCGACACGCTGCCCAAAATCATCGCGGAGTTGTTGTCTTTTCGATCGTCGGAGCGTGCGAACCGTGTCATCGACCACGATCAAGAGGGGTCGATGGAGCTCAAGAAGCGTGAGGGGTATTTCTAAATGGCCGCCAGTGACACAGTCTTCAACATTGAAACCGAAAGGCCGCTTGAAGATGGCACGGAGTTTTCTCTCTCGGGATTTCTCGCGGAGGAGCATGCCCGCGATCTGCTTCGATTCTCTACTGCCGGCTCCGTTGATGATGGGAAATCGACTCTTATCGGCCGCCTCCTCTTTGACACGCAGAGCGTCTATGACGATCAGGTCCGATCGATCGAAGGCAAAGGAACAACGGGCGCGGGCAACTATGATCTCGCTCTACTGACCGATGGGCTTCGTGCCGAACGCGAGCAGGGAATCACGATCGACGTCGCCTATCGCTATTTTTCTACCGCAAAGCGCAAATTCATCATTGCTGATACGCCTGGTCATGAACAGTACACCCGCAATATGGCCACTGGCGCTTCTACAGCGTCGCTTGCCATTGTCCTGGTTGATGCGCGCAAAGGCGTGCTCACCCAGTCTCGCCGTCACGCCTGCATTACCGCGCTGCTCGGTGTTCGACACATTATCGTCGCAGTCAACAAGATGGATCTGGTCGATTACGAGGAGAACGTCTTCGATTCCATTCGAGATAATTTCACTGCATTTTTCGAACAACTGGGAGACCTCAAGCCGCCGCACCTGAAGTTCGTGCCCATCAGCGCATTGACCGGTGATAACGTTGTGCACCCAACCACGGCGATGCCCTGGTACACGGGGCCTTCCTTACTCGAGTTGCTGCAAGGTGCTCCTGCCGCAGAAGCCGGCGCTTCTGATCCGTTCCGCTTCGCAGTACAGCGCGTCCTCCGTCCCAACCATAACTTCCGCGGCTTTGCCGGACAAATCGCCGCCGGCACAATCCGCCCGGGAGACACCATCATGGTCCTCCCGTCACGCCGAACTAGCAGCGTCCGCAGCATCGTCACCTTCGATGGCGATCTTCCGGTTGCCCAATCTCCCCAATCGGTGACTCTTACTCTTACTGATGAACTGGACATTAGTCGAGGTGACCTGATCGTCTCTCCAGAGTCTCCGGCCGTCACGACCAAGCGCTTCACCGCCTCGCTGGTGTGGATGGATGAGAAGCCTCTCGACCTTACTCGCCGTTACCTGCTGAAGCACACCAACCGAACCGTCCAGGCGCAGGTTGCGGCCATCCAATACAGTCTCAATGTGGAGACGCTCGAACGCCGGGCTGCCGCAACTCTCAACTTCAACGACATCGGTCTCGTTGAGATCGAGTCGATCCAGCCGCTTACTGCTGACAGTTACTCCACGAATCGCGTCACAGGAAGCTTCGTCCTGATCGACGCAGTCACCAACTTGACCGCTGCTGCCGGGATGATTCGGGAAATCAATGCCGAAGCCAACACGGTTCTGACGAACGCGATTACGGCGGCCGACCGCGTCGCCCGCTGGGGCCACTCTGGAGCTCATATCCACCTTACCGGCCCAGCAGCCTTCGCCGATGCCGCGGAACGAGCACTCTTTCTTCGTGGGGCCTTCATTGTTCGGCCCGAACGTCCATCTCCGGAAACAATTGAGGGCCTTGCCGCCGCAGGGGCGCTCGTCGCGACTCACAACATATCCGACGGACAGACGGTCACTTTCGGTAACGAACACGCGGCCGTGCTCAACGTCGACGACCTTCTTCATTTTCTCGAAGCCCACTCCATCCTCAGAGGAGGCTCCAACAGATGACCTCGACCCAGAATTTAGGATTGACTGCTGAAAATATCGGCTCCAAAGCAATAGACTCTGCTACCGATCCGCCTGCCGCGATCGCAACGAAACTAACCCGAGTCCGGGAACTCCTGGTGAGCGAGTTGGCCGCAGCGCCAGGCGAGAACGAAGTATGCCTGACCTGCAGCTTTCAGGCCGAAGACGTTCTACTTCTGTATCTCGTCCGTGAACTACGCCCTGAAATTCCAGTCCTCTTCCTCGACACCGGATATCATTTTGCCGAAACCTACGCCTATCGCGACCGGATCGCAGCCGACTGGAATCTAAATCTAATCAATTTGCTTCCTGCCCGTACGGTTGCGGAGCAGGAACTCGAACATGGTCTCCTCCACCAGACGGCGCCCGATCGCTGTTGTGCTCTCCGCAAGGTCGAGCCACTGTTCGCCGCGATTGCTAAATACAAAATTTGGATTACCGGCCTCCGACGCGAGCAGGCCCGCAGCCGAGCAGCGCTCGAAGAGATAGCAGACTTCACGCTTCCCAGCGGCATCACGGTTCGCAAGCTAAGCCCTTTCGCCGACTGGACTACTCGCGACATCTGGCAGGCCTGCGCTCTTTACGGGATACCGTTACTGCCTCTCTATGACCGCGGCTACTCCAGTATTGGCTGCGAGCCCTGCACATCCATACCTACTGATCCTGACGATCCACGCTCTGGTCGCTGGGCGGGTCGCAAGGTCGAATGTGGCATCCACATCCAGGCCGCTCCAAACACCTGATAGTGTCAACGCCGACGTTGAGAAGAGAGACTCATGGAATATGCCATCGGATTTATCATCGCCGCCTTCATCGCTCTAACAGGTGTCGGCGCAGGCACCATCACGACACCACTGCTCATCTTGTTCCTCGGAGTTCCCGCTCCAATGGCCGTCGCCACGGGTCTCATGTTTTCTGCTGCCGTTAAGCTTGTGCTCGTGCCATCGCAGATCGCTCGTAAACAGGTCTCGTGGCGTGTCCTTGGTTTTATGCTGCTTGGAGGACTGCCTGGCGTCCTCATCGGTTCTCTCGTTTTGCGTCATCTCGACGTCCATGGCCCTCAGTTTCTACTCAACGGCCTTCTTGGCGGTGTGTTGGTTCTGACTGCCCTCTGGCAGCTCTTTTTCTCCTTCCGCCCTACGCGCACCGAAGCACTCCCCAAGAACCGCATCCGCCTGCTTCCGATTCTGATGTTAGGTGTCGGCACTGAAGTAGGGTTCTCCTCGGCGGGAGCAGGGGCGTTGGGCACAGCGGCGCTGCTCAGCCTTACGTCACTCTCTCCAGTGCAAGTGGTCGGTACCGACATTGTCTTTGGCTTTCTCCTCTCGCTTGTAGGGAGCGGGGCACATGGTTTCTTTCACGGAACCAGCTCGAATCTCCTCCAGCACCTGGTCGTCGGAGGGCTTGCCGGTGTCGCTCTTGGCACCTTTGCCGCAAGCTGGATTCCCAAGCGTCCTCTGCGATTCGCCCTCTGGATTTGGCTCTTGATTATCGGCTCGCAATTTATCTACACCAATGCTTATGCCACGTCACACCACTAGCCGCAGAGTCCGACGGGCCGCCACGCGGACGAAGCCTCTGCGCGGATATCTGTTTCTGTTGATATGAACCGGCGATCAACACTTGCCACACGGCACTTTTCGCAGCAGAAAACACATTCCCACGCTACTAACCAAATCATGTTGTGGGCAGGTTAGCGCTCTGCCAAGATTCTGCTATATTTTCAATCAAGTATAGCGTCTCACTATTTTTCAGCAGACGGATATCGATATCTACCGTCCGCCCTGGGCGAGTATGTATCGTCCAATACCGATCAATTTTCGAAGAATGCAGCGCCACCTGCCTGCACGAAAACAATTGAGTATCGGAAAGCAAGCCGGTTAGCTATTCGAAAGCCGAAACTCAATGGGAGGATCCGGCGTATTAGTGAATAGGCATTCTCTGGAAGCAGGGGAACCGAATCATCGAGGAGCACGTTAGAGGAGCAAAATGCGACATGGGCCCGCGGCAAGGAACGCGAACATCGGACACGTGGTTCGAGCCTCCACTACAGAGCACTTTCGGTTGTCCGAGCGGTTCTATCCGGCCAATTCAGAGTCTCCACCGCACTCTCACACAAAGTCGTACATTATCATCACGCTGGATGGGCGATATTACTCTACTTTCGGAACAAAGACGGAAGAGTTTAAACGCTGGACGGTGAGCCTTCATCGAGAAGGAGTTTTGCATACGAGCAGGTATGCAGCGACCGGAGCTAAAGTGCTCTATGTTGAAGTGCCGCCTGAGCATCTTGACCGATTCATGGGACCGCCAGCATCTCATTTGAATACTGTCGTTATCCAGGGCGGACTCACCGAATTGACAGCGAGACAGCTTTATCAAGAGTTCACCGAGCCTGATGACCTGTCGTCTGTTGTGTTGGATGGGCTCGTCCTTCAGCTTTTTGCGCAACTGTGTAGAAGACGAAAAAGATTGTCCCATTCTCTGCCCACGTGGCTTGGTCGAGCGGCTGAATTAATTCGGGACCGATTTACGGAGCCCCTGGGGTTGGAAGAGATCGCACGAGCCGTTCATGTGCACCCGACGCATCTTGCACGCGAGTTCAGACGCCACTATAACTGCACAATTGGGGAACAGATAAGACGGCTTCGAATCGAGTACGCATGTGAGGAGCTTTCGGCCAAAGACCGATCGCTCGCTGACATCGCTTTGGCGGCTGGGTTCTCCGATCAAAGCCACTTTACCGTCAGCTTCAAGAAGCAGATCGGAACCTCTCCATCGCAATATCGAAGATCGACGCAAATCGATGCTATTCCTGCAAAAGAAACCTAATCACATACAAGAAATCCTTGTGCCGCCCGAGATATGACTAGGCCATCAAGTTTAATTTCGCGCGAACCACACGGCAGACTATGCCCTGTGAAAAAGGAGATACCCTCTTCGCCTCTAAGCTCAATTTAGGAGCGATAGGAGATCTGTCGTCAATTGTGGGTCACTCATTTGTTCTGGTCAGTTTGAAAGCGCTCGCTGAGATGAAAGCGCGAAAGATCATTGGTGCTATCAGTTCGTACTAACACTCTGGGGGTCAAAGTGAAGCTATTGCGTTTGCTCGTTGTTTTCGTTGGATTGTTCAGCGTCGTTTTCGTCGGTCAGTTGCGAGCCCAGACAGCTACTTCAGGAGCAATTCAAGGGACCGTCGCGGACCCGTCCGGCGCCGTCGTACCCACCGCAAAGGTGCTACTCGTCAATAGCGACACTAACAATCAGCTGACGACAAACACTACCACAGAAGGCCGTTATAGCTTTCCGACCGTAACTCCGGGTAAGTACAACATCACGGCCACAGCGCCAGGGTTCCAAACCTCGAGTGTCGCGGGCGTGATCGTTCAGGTCAATACTGACTCCACAGTGAACTTCAGCCTCATCCTTGGGCAGGCTTCCCAGGTCGTTGATGTAAATAGTGCGTCCGCACAGGTCCAGTTGCAAACTACAGATTCGACATTGGGAGACGTCATAGGGACTGATGCTCTATTGCAACTGCCAACACGGCTGCGTCAGGCCCAGGAGCTTATGTTGTTGCAGCCTGGCACGACGCCGGCGAATGGCGGCGATAGCGGCGGCTCAATCGCCGGCGCGGTCAACGACCAAACAACATTTACCTTCGACGGGATCGACATCACTGACAACCAGACTAATTCAACTACCGACACAGATCACGGTGCCAGGCCGACACTGATGGTGTCTGTGGAGGCAGTAGATGAGTTCAGAGTAGGCGTTTCAAACAACAACTCGACATTTAACAAGGGGGCAGGCGGACAGGTCACACTGATTGGCAAATCGGGTTCGAATAAGTTTCATGGCGGTCTTTTCTTTTATGCCCAGAATAGTGTCTTCAATGCGAACACCTGGGATAACAACCATCTTGGGCTGAAGAAACCCCACGTCGAAGATAACCGCTATGGTGGGTACCTAGGAGGTCCGATATTCCATGACCAGACGTTCTTCTTTGCCGAGTATGAGGCGCGCCGCTATCCCGAGACTTATCAAGTAAGCGCGATCGTGCCGACCTCAACCCTGGCTCAGGGCATTCTTCAGTTCAAGGACGGCGCGGGAATCACGAATGCCTATCCACTTGCCACTTCTAATGCCTGCGGCCCAAGCGGAACCGCTGCATGCGATCCGCGAAGAATTGGTATTAGCCCAACTATGGCGGCCATGGCGGCGGCTGAGCCTCGGGGAAACAATCCCGGTCTCGCGGGAACTGACGGGCTCAACACGACAGGCTTTACGGCAAACACAAAATCTCCACTGACTGATGACTTTGGCACATTTCGTCTTGATCACAATCTAAACGCTAATTGGCATCTAAACGGGAGCTTCAGTTACTCGCGAGACATCGCATTCAACTCCGCTCCAATCGTCATCGATATCAGGAACCCTTCAGACGTGATTAACAGCGATGAGTTGCCAAGCTGGACTAATGCATTCATCTTTGGGGCGACCGGTCAGCTAACGCCAAATCTTACTGAGAGCATTCACATCGGTGATGTACGGAATCGAAATGGAGCTTTGCGGCCACAGCTTTCTGCAATTGCGCAGGAGCTGGCCTTGCCGGGAACCAGTGTGAATGGTTCGGGATATGTTGCGGTCAGCCCCAATATCTTTACTGCTCCAATCACCATGAGCAATACCGTTAGGACGCAAAAGAACGACGACGTTACACTTCAACTCGCCGACGATTTGACATGGGTGAAGCGCAATCATGTCATTCAGGGTGGAACTAACCTCCAGCGCCTGAATCTTTACCACGTGCATACCGGTAAGGTCGGTGGAGCGGTTAACTCGTTCAACGCTACCGAGACGGCAGACTCGTCTTACCTTAACATCCCGGCCGCCGACCGTCCGAAGCCATGTGCCAGCTCAACAGGCACCGGCTGTTTACCTTCTTCCAGTACTACAAGCTGGGACAATCTCTACGCCAGCACCCTCGGGCTGATGAACGACAATAACGCATTCATTGTTCGTAATCAGACTGCGACTGCCCAACCTGTCGGCACTGCACTCATCATGGACTCTCATGCCTATTACTACTCTTTCTATCTACAGGATACGTGGAAGGTAGCACCCTCACTCACTCTGACGTACGGTCTCTCTTACAGTTGGCAAACCCCTTATAACTTCTCTAATCAAGCAGAGTCTTTGCTTGTGGACGCATCGACCCTCCAACCGCTTTCTGCAAAAACCTATCTTCAACAGAGGGCAGCAGCCGCTGCTGCTGGAACTATCTACAACCCCCTGCTTGGCTTCCAGCCGGTGGCAAAGTCGGGACGCGGCAGTGTCTATGACACGGACTACAGCAACATAGCGCCTCGGATAGCGGCCGCTTGGAGCCCTTCCTTTCATGATGGATTCCTTGGGAAGATGATCGGCGTACAAAAGACTGTTTTTCGCGGCGGATTCGGGATTTATTATGATCGTTTGAATGGCGAGTTAGCCGTCGTCGACCCAGGGCTCACTGCGGGTCCCAGCTCTACGGTTTCTACAGGTTTAGTCAACTGCTCGGCTTCGGGAACACCTGGCAACGGCTGTGTCGCTGGTTCGAGCGACCCGGGGCTAAGCGCCTTCCGTATCGGGGTGGACGGATCAATCCCTTCGCCAACCTACGCCGCGACCCTCCCCAGTCCTTACATTCCTGCAGATGGCTATGGTGAACTTGTCTCATCTGGAATTGATATTAACTACAAGGCACCGCGGGTCTTCTCGTCGAACGTGACGATCCAACGCGATCTCGGCCACGGAACGATTCTCGAACTTGCTTGGACGGGGCGCTATGGCAGACGTCTTTATGGGAATGCAGAGTTGAATGCAAGTCCGTATATGTTCAAAGACGCTACGTCAGGAGAGACCTTTGGTCAGGCATACGACGCTGTCGCCAATGCATTACGGAATGGGCAACCTGTACAAACGCAGTCCTGGTTTGAAAACCAGCTGCCAGGCGTAGGCGCATCTCACGGCTACGCTTCAACCACTGCGTACCTTGCCGCGGTCCAAGCCTCGAATTTTGCTAACGGAAACGTTGCAAATATCTTTGATGCGACAAGCAGTAGCGCTCTTGGCCTCAACTTCCTCAGGAAGAGCTTGGGTTTGCAAGCATATGACGAAACCCAGGTAAACGATCTATCGGTCGCTACCAATCTCGGGTGGTCAAACTACAACGCTCTGTTTGCCACAATAAGACGCACTGGAAAGGCCCTTACCTTTGACGTCAATTACACCTATTCCAAATCTCTTGATACAAACCAAGGGGTAGCGAATGATTCAACGAATCTTGCAAATCCTTTGAACCCTGGCGTTGATTATGGACCATCGAAATTTGATCGCCGAAATACGCTAAACACCCTCTTCGTATATTCCACGCCTAACTCCTACTCAAGGTTTTCAAAGCCGGTAAACGCTATTCTTGGGGGATGGTACGTCTCCGGTATTGTAACGGCGGTAAGCGGCCTTCCGATTTACGTTACCCAAGGAACCCAGGTATTTGGTGGCGGCCAGCGTTCGACGGCCAGCACTCCAGCCGTCCCACTCGTTCCTATCGGCCAAATACAAAGGGGAGTGCACTACAACGTGAGCGGATCCAATAACATCGGGACTTCTGGTGGCACAGCTGGGATCAACCTGTTTGCAAATCCTGCGGCGGTGCACGCCGATTTTGGCTATGTTCAATTGAGCTCAAACCATGATGGATTTGGCAGCCCTCTCAGGGGACTTCCCTTTGTCAACACGGACGCGTCCCTCGGAAAAAACTTTCAGGTGCGCGAACGTGCCAGATTGAAGATTTCGGCTGACTTCTTCAATCTGTTCAATAATGTTACCTTCGCTAACCCCGGTCTACCGTATCTTGGCAGCACGACCAGCACCTTCGGCGTGATCACTAGCACATCAGTACCAGCCAATCGACAGGCCAGCAGCCGGTGGATCATGTTAGGCGGAAGACTGGAATTTTAGAAGAAGACCTTTTGTAGTATCTACGGAGTGCTCGCTGAACAAGCACCTGAAGTTCAACATTCACTGAAACATCGAGGTTAAGCAAACATGAGTAGATTTAGATTGTTGATGGTCGTCGCACTCTCCATGTTTCAAGTAGCGCGGGCCCAGGAAAAGCCAATCGCGATCGTCGCTGGAACCGTTATCGATGGCTCCGGCAAGTTGCTTCACAACCAGACGATCGTTGTGCAGGGATCGAAGATTGTGAGCGTTGGTGGTCAGGTCCCTCCAGGAGCGTCGGTCTACAACCTGGGTACTCTGACAGTGACCCCTGGCTTGATCGACACACACGCCCACATCATGTGGCATTTTGATAACGGCCGCCTTGCAGGCAAAGGCGAGCCGCCCCTACAGGCGATGCTTCACGCTGTGGACAATGCCATAGTCACACTCGATGCTGGTTTTACGACCATCCAAAGTCCTGGCGCCCCAGAGGATAAGTACCTCCGTGATGCAATTGCTCGTGGCATCATACCCGGTCCAAGAATTCTAACCTCACTGCAACCGCTTACCGAAGCCAGCGGAGATCCGGATAAACTCCGTGAGTTGGTGAGGCAGCGAAAACAGGAGGGTGCAGACTTCATCAAGATATTTGCTTCGAAGAGTATTCGCGAAGGCGGAGCTCAAACGATGAGCGATGCCCAACTACAAGCCGCTTGCGGAGAGGCAAAGAAGCTAGGATTGCGTACGCTCGTCCACGCCCACGCCGCTTCGGCAGCAAAAGCGGCGAGTCTCGCCGGTTGCACATCCGTAGAGCACGGTGCATTTATTACAGATGATGTCTTCGAACTCATGGTCAAGAACGGAACCTATTTCGATCCAAATATCGGTCTCGTTCTTCAAAATTACATTGCGAACAAGGAAAAGTACTTGGGTATCGGCAACTATAACGAAGAAGGTTTTGCCGATATGGTGAAGGGGGAATCGATTGTCCTTGAAGGCTTCAAGCGTGCTCTGAAGATTCAGGGTCTTCAGATAATCTATGGCACCGACGCAGTCGCCGGCGCACACGGAAGAAACGGGGAGGAATTTATTGCTAGAGTCCAGCAAGGCGGGCAGGATCCGATGGCAGCGTTGATCTCCGCGACCTCACTCTCTGCTAAATCGCTGGGACTTGGAGATCAGATCGGCACGATTGCCCCTGGAATGCAAGCTGACATTATCGCGATGGATGGCAATCCTCTTACGGATCCGTCTTCTGTTCGTCGAGTCGAGTTTGTGATGAAGGGCGGTACTATTTTCAAAAATGTAGTTTCAACTCAAAACCATAAGAAATAGGGTTCCGTATTCACGGCACTAGGCCCCAACGGAGGACGACTGTGCGTTGCGGCCTACAGGTGCCAACGATGGGGACGTGACTGCGAGCGATGTTGCACCGGGCCGATCAATCGACTCAAAAAAGCTCACAAAGGAGTTCCATGCTGGTCTTAGGCTATTTCTCAAGCCGTAACAGCGATCCCAGGTTGCTCACCCCTGTGGTCGCGAAATTCTTTCCATCATTCCGGCATCATTCGTACTCCTCCCGATCTGTTGCGGTGGCCTCGGTGGCAGCTTTTCTCTTCGGTCCAGTCCTTCGACTTCCCGCTCAAACACCAGCAGAGATACTCGCTCGGACTGATGTGCAGTCGGCGATGCAAGCCATCAAGACCAACGAACCCCACTTCATTGAGGAGCAGATTCGCATTTGCGAAATCTCGTCGCCGCCATTTCACGAAGACAAGCGTGCTGCAGAGTTGGCCCGTCTCTTCGGCGAAGCCGGTCTTTCAAATGTTCGTATCGACCGTGCGGGCAACGTACTTGGGGATCGTCCTGGTATTGCGCCACGTCCGCATCTCGTGATCGCGGCACACCTTGACACGGTCTTTCCACCGGAGACAGATGTTCACGTGACCCGCGAAGGTAATCTTCTGAAGGGTCCCGGAATCGGTGACGACTGTCGCGGCCTTGCAGCACTATTAGCTCTCATCAAAGCGATGAATGACAGTAAGCTCAAGACTCGCGGCACCGTGACGTTTGTTGCAGATGTGGGGGAAGAGGGTTTGGGAGATGTCCGGGGCATGAAGGAGCTCTTCGGCGTTACGTTGAAGGACCAGATTGACGATTTCATATCGATTGAACCCGGCGAGGCGAACCGCGTCACGAATGGCGGTGTTGGAAGCTATCGTTATAAAGTCACCTTCTCCGGTCCCGGAGGCCATAGTTATGGGGCCTTCGGCATGGCGAACCCGGCGAATGCTTTGGGACGCGCCGTAGCTCACATTGCCGACCTCCAGGTACCGGTAACTCCGAAAACTACATTCAATGTTGGCAGGATCGGTGGTGGGACATCGGTCAACTCCATTCCATTCGAGGCGTGGTTTGAGTTCGACGAACGCTCTCCTGACACTGACTCACTCGACAACCTCGACAAAAGATTCAAGGCTGCGGTGCAGGCAGGTCTCGATGAAGAAAATACCCGATGGAAAGATAAGGGAAAACTGAGCGTGAAAGTCGATCAGATCGGAGTGCGGCCTGCGGGTCAAACACCGATGAGCGCCGCTATTGTGAATGCAGCTAGCGGATCAATCAAAGCTCTTAAGCTGGGCGAGCCGGAATTCAGTTCAAGCTCTTCCGACTCAAATGTGCCAATGCACCTCGGCATCCCTGCGATTACGATCGGGGGCGGTGGAATCGACAAGGGTGCTCATTCGCTTAGCGAGAGCGATGATGTCACCGATTCCTACAAAGGGGTTCAGAATGCCCTTTTGATTGTCCTATCAATTCTTCAATAGTCTCTGGCAAGAACATCGATTCCAAAAATTAGAGGTAAGCATGTATCTGACCGCCCTGTCTTCTATCGCGAACTTTGATCAAGAATCCAACAACACGCGACGGCGAATCGCTAACAAGATTGGTTTTATGAGAGCCTGGATGCCTCTCAGAATGGGATATCCAAAAGCCTCACCGATCGATTTCGCCCAATTCCGAAAGTATCTTCCGCACATCGGGTGCCTGTGGATCCTTTCACTCGTCATGCCTGGTGCATCCGCCTTTGGTTACGCGGACCGTACATCGACGCTGCGAGCGACTCCTTGCACGAGCGCCACCGCTGCGTGTACCGAATGGGTAAAGTTAGGCGGGGGGACGGCCCGTGCGATGGTGTATCGAACGTTTTCGCTGAGCACACGCAACACGGCCGTTCATCGTGCTTTGATCATGATTCACGGAACAAACCGCAATGCAGACCACTATTTCAGCACGGCCACAGGCGCAGCTTTTCTTGCCGGCGCATTGGACGACACAGTAGTGATTTCACCCAGCTTCCGGTCCTCGGACCCTGGTTGTATGGACAAGCTGCAAACGGATGAGATTAGTTGGAGTTGCCGTGGAGACAGTTGGCGGTCCGGGGGCACCGCAACGAGTAATAAGGATCTGACATCCTTTGATTTTGTTGACGAGTTGCTGCGAAGACTGGCGGACAAGAAGGTCTTTCCTAATCTCACGGCTATCGTGATAGCTGGACATTCTGCGGGCGGACAGTTTGTATCGCGTTACGAGATGGCAAATCACGTTCAGGACAATCTTGGTATAGCAGTCTCCTACGTTGTCGCCAATCCTTCTAGCTATGCCTGGCCGGATGCCACAAGGGTCTTGCCGATTGACGATGGATCGGCAGAGAACGCGGTCGCAGGCTGGAAAGTGGAGACGCCGCATACCAAGTTCAGCTACGGCCCCTTTGATGCGACCAAGGCTCCCGACTACGATCGCTGGCCTTACGGACTGGAAAATCGCACGACGGGGTATACCGTGAAGATGACAGACGATCAACTGAAGAAACAATTAGTCTCGCGAACTACCACGTATCTGTTGAGTCAGGTGGATACACTACCGTTGGGTGGTTTCGATGGGTCGCCATCGGCGATGGCGCAGGGCGCAACGAGACGAGCGCGGGGCGAAGCGTTCGTCAAATACGTCAACGAGAAACTAGGGGCAAAGAGCAGCGTGATGATCATTCCGGAGTGCGGCCACAATGATCGCTGCGTCTACACGACTGCTGAGGTGCTTCCAGTAATCTTTCCAAAACCCTAGCCTGTTTTATGAACACGAGTAGCGTGTGCGGCCGATATCGCGGGGGGGATGAGACCAAGTCGACGCTGATAGTTGTCGCTCCAAGACCAGCCGTATCGACCATTACATTCCCAGGTTTTATCTGGCCACAGTTATTTGGAATGTGGTGGGCCGGAGACGGGATCGGTCTCCCGTCTAGCTAATGGAATCTGTACTTACAGATTCTAGAAGGTGCAGAAAGTGCCAAAAGTGCCAGAATGCCCAGACGCCCTTGCAAATCTCTTGCACTTTCTTGGAAGTGCCGCCTAAGTTATTGATTTTGAAATGGTGGCCAGAGACGGGATCGAACCGCCGACGCCGGCCTTTTCAGGGCCGCGCTCTACCACTGAGCTATCTGGCCTTGGCTTAACGCTTATTGTCGGGGATCGCCAAGAACCACCGCGCGTTACCGTCTACATCTGTCGCTCTGGCCTGGTCGAGGCGAGCCTGTCGCTGGCGGGGAACCAGCAACCCAAACGCAATTCAAGTATAGCAATCCCCAGCCTGTGCCGCAAAATCGCGCCCACGCGCTATCCTTTCTCATCACCCATATTCTTGAGGACGTCTCATGCTCGCACGGATTCGAAGCTTTACTCCTGCATCGCTCCTGCTCTGCTTCGCCAATTTGGTTATCGCGCAAACTACTGTTCATCCCGCATCCCACTCCCCGGCCGTAACCTCAAATGAACAGCGCGCCATCCGCGCCTTCGACGCCGCTAAGCGAAATCCGCTCGAATTGAACGCATTCCTCACCCGCATGCCCAAGGGTGGAGACCTTCATATGCATCTCTCTGGCGCCATCTACGCCGAGACCTTCATCAAGGAGGCTGCTTCCGATGGACTCTGCGTCAATCCACAGACCCTCAGCTTCTTCAAACCCGCTGCCACCACTCGAAGCCTCCCGCCGCAGCCCGTCTGCGGCGAAGGCAACGTCCGCGCCGACAGCGCCTTAAAAGATCAGAAGCTCTACGACGCCCTCGTCGACTCCTTCTCCATGCGCAGCTTCGTCCCAAGCGCCGGCATCAGTGGGCACGACCAGTTCTTCGCCACCTTTAGCCGTTTCGACGCCATCAGTAAGTCTCACCTCGGCGAGTGGCTTCACGAGGTTGCTACCCGCGCCGCCGCCCAGAATGAGCAATATCTCGAAGTCATGCAAACTCCGCTCTACGGCAACGTCGTCGAGCTCAGCTCGCATATTGAGTGGCCTTCCACCCCCGTCGACCCCGCACAAAACCGCACCGGCGACGCGACCGGAACCACACGCGAAGACCTAAGCCACCTCCGCGATGTCCTGATCGCCTCTGGTCTGAGCAAAGAGGTTGCCCTTGAGCGGCAGGAGTTCAACAACGCCCTCGACGCACGCAACGAAATCGAAAACTGCGGCCAGCCCAGCGCGCGGACCGGATGCTCCGTCAAAATCCGCTTCCTCTATCAAGTTCTTCGTGGCTTTCCTCCGCAGCAGGTTTTCACGCAGACTCTCCTCGCTTTTGAAGTCGCCTCTCAAGATCCCCGCGTCGTCGGCCTCAACTTCGTCATGCCCGAAGACGGCTACCTGTCAATGTCTGAGTACCATCGACAGATGCTCATGCTCGACTATCTCCACAGCGTCTATCCCAAGGTCCACATCAGCCTTCACGCCGGCGAACTCGCGCCCGGCCTCGTCCCACCGGAGGGCCTCCGCTTCCACGTCCGCGAGGCCATCGACCTCGGTCACGCCGAACGCATCGGTCACGGCGTCGACGTCATGTACGAAAACGAGCCCGCTGCACTTCTCAAGCAGATGGCCGACCGTCACATCATGGCCGAAATCAACCTGACCTCGAACGACGTTATCCTCGGGGTTGTTTCTCCCTGGCACCCACTCCCAAACTATCGCGCCGCTGGCGTTCCTGTTGCCCTGTCGACCGACGATGAAGGCGTCTCCCGCATCGACCTCACCCACGAGTACACCCGCGCCGCACTGGAATTCAATCTTTCTTACATCGATCTGAAAACCTCAGCCCGCACCAGCATCGAGCACAGCTTCCTTCCCGGACCTTCTCTCTGGCAAAGGCCCGATTCCTTCACCCAGACCGTTCCAGCCTGCGCAGGCCAGCCATTAGGAGGCGCCAACCCCCCACCCAAATGCCTCAGCTTCCTTCAGTCCAGCGAAAAGGCAGCCGAACAGTGGCAGCTCGAACATCGCTTCGATTTGTTCGAATCCGCACTGCCTTAATCACGCTGATTGCGCTGGCGAAACGAATGCCAAAACCTCGGCCGTTGAGGCTAAACTCATCACGAGAATCGATTTATGAAAAAAGCCCTCGTCACCATAGTGCAGCTTGGTCTCTTCCTGCTCGTCTTTCTTGCCGGGTCATTGTTCGCGCCGTTTCATTTAGAGCGCGTCCTCATCGTCACTCCCGGTTCCACTCGCGTCTTCGTCGCCGATGGACTTCTCTTGATGGTTGCACTTTACGTTTTAATCGTTCTCGTTGAAGCCCTGACCAGGCGTCTTCGCACCGCGGCCCCCTGGACCACCGCAGCTCTCGTTCTTGCCGCCATCTTCGGTTTCATGATGAAGTTTGGTTTCCTCACCCGTTCAGCGTTCTGAGGTTTCTCTTCGTTTATAGACGAAGAGAGAGAGAACCGCGCCTCTCGTAAATTCAGAATTCAAACGCGATACCCAATCCACAGAACCCTCGAGTCGGCACCAGTTGCCAACGCCCTGGATACCTTCTAACAGCAGCTTCCTTCGCCCCACACGCCGTCCAGTTCATCCGTCTTGCTATACCCGCAAGTTCAAGCGGAGGTATATCTTCTATGTAAGCCATGGCCCCACCGCCGACCTCGGACTTCATCACTCTTCTTGCCCGCGCACAGCACCGCCTCGACGAAGGCTTCTCCAAGCTTCCTCCCGCGCCCGCGCCCGAACTCGACAGTCGCGCCGCCGCCATTCTCGACGAAGCGGCCCTCCGCCTCCAGGACAACTACCCATACGGCCATCCCCTCTATGCCGGGCAGATGCTGAAGCCGCCGCATCCCATCGCTCGTGCTGCCTATGCGTTAGCGATGTCCGTCAATCCCAACAATCACGCCCTCGACGGTGGCCGCGCCAGTTCCGCCATGGAGGTAGAAGCTGTAGATGCCCTCGCCAAAATGTTTCACTGGCCGCAATATCTCGGCCACCTCACAAGCGGAGGAACCTTCGCCAATCTCGAAGCTCTCTGGGTCACAGGCCAGCTCTCTCACACCGAAGACGGAGAACCCAAAGCCATCGCCGCCTCCGACCAGGCCCACTATACTCACAGCCGCATCACCGGAGTTCTCGGCCTGCCCTTCGTCTCCATCTCCTCCGACGAGAACGGCCGCATGGACCTCGACATTCTGGAGTCCCTCCTCGCCACCGGAAAGATCGGCACTGTAGTCGCAACCCTCGGCACCACTGCCATCGGCTCAGTCGATCCTCTCGACAAAATCGTGGCTCTGCAGCAAAAATACGAATTCCGCATTCACGTCGATGCAGCCTACGGCGGCTACTTCACTCTCGCATCAAATCTCTCTCCCGAGACCCGCGCAGCCTTTGACGCCATTCTCCACGCCGATTCTCTCGTCATCGATCCCCACAAGCACGGCCTCCAACCCTACGGTTGCGGCTGCATCCTCTTCCGTGACCCCGGCGTCGGACGCCTCTATAAACATGACTCCCCCTACACCTACTTCTCCTCGAAGGATCTCCACCTGGGCGAAATCTCCCTCGAGTGCTCTCGTGCCGGGGCCTCTGCCGTAGCTCTCTGGGCCACCCAGCAACTTCTCCCCTACACCCCCGGCGGACCCTTCGCTCAAGGCCTCGAAGCCGGCCACACCGCCGCCCTCAAACTCAACCAGCGTCTCGCCGAATCCCCGTATTTTCTTACCCCAATCTCACCCCCGCAACTCGACATCGTATTCTGGGCCGTCCGTGCCGATACCCCGGAAGCATCCTCTGCTCTTGCCCAGCAAATCTTCGACGAAGCCGCTCGCCGGGACCTCCATCTCGCCCTGGCGAAGCTCCCGGCACGGTTTTTTCAAAAAAAATCCTGGAAAAATCTTCCCTCGGACGACTCCGAAACAAAGGTCACTTGCCTCCGTTCCGTCCTAATGAAACCCGAACATCTCCTTTGGTTGGACCAGTTATGGCAACGTCTTCATGCCGCAACCCTTGCCTGTGCATCGGCAATCCCCCAATAGAATCACCGCAGGTAACCTAAGGTTCTATCTTTCCGAGGCCGGCACTTTGCTAAAATCATCTCCAATCGATGTTCCGGAAGCACTTATCGCCGCGATTTTCCTGCATGATCTTGCGGTCGAGAGTGAGTTCCCGCAATCGGCTCACATCTTTACGTAGCAATGAAGCAGCAAGGATGAGAGAAGGATTAAATACTGCATGAGCCTCCCAAATCCCACCTCCTCCCTGGCGCCTGACCTCTCCGACCGGACCATCGCCTACTTTTCCATGGAGATCGCCCTCTCCCCCGCGCTCCCAACCTATTCAGGTGGCCTCGGCATGCTCGCGGGCGACACTCTCCGCTCCGCTGCCGACACCTCGCGACCCATGGTCGCCATCTCGCTCGTCCATCGCCGCGGCTACTTCCGTCAGAAGCTCTCCGACGTTGGCCAACAGACCGAAGCCGACGTCCCCTGGTCCCCTGAGACCACCCTGCCCAGCGCCAACCAGATCATCGCCCTCACCGTGCAGAATCGGCAGATACTGGTTCGCGCCTGGCGCTTCGACGTTGTCGGCGTCACCGGGCACGTCATCCCCGTCTTCCTCCTCGATACTGACGTCGAAGGCAACGACCCCTGGGACCGTCGCCTCACCGACCACCTCTACGGCGGCGACACCTACTACCGCCTCTGTCAGGAGACTATCCTCGGCCTCGGCGGTGTAGCGTTACTCGATGCACTCGCCTGTAAGCCCAAGGTCTACCACATGAACGAGGGCCACGCGGCCCTTCTCGCGATCGGTCTCCTCGAAGACCACCTCGCCGGCAAGCCTCTCAAAGACGCCACCGAAGACGACATCCAGTTCGTCCGCCAGCAGTGCGTCTTCACCACCCACACGCCTGTCCCCGCAGGCCACGACCAGTTCGGTCTCGACCAGATGTATCAGATCCTCGGCCACGACCGTGCCGCCTTCATCGAGCGCGCCGGTTGTCTCCACAACAATCTGATGAACATGACCTACATCGCCCTGCGCTTCTCGCGCTTCGTCAACGGCGTCGCCATGCAGCACGGCAAGGTCTCCCAGCAGATGTTCCCCGAGTACCAGGTCAACTTCATCACCAACGGAGTCCACGCCGCCACCTGGCTCTCTCCGCAGTTCCAGGAGCTCTTCGACGGCGAATTCCCCCACTGGCGTACCGACAACCGCTACTTCCGCTCCGTCTACGGCATCGATCCCGCCCGCATCAACGCCGCCCACAACAAGGGCAAGCTGCGCCTCTTCGCCACCATCGCCAAGCGCACCGGACATTACTTCAACCCCAGCATGCTCACGCTCGGATTCGCCCGCCGCGTCGCCACCTACAAGCGCGCCAACCTGCTCCTGAGCGACCCCAAGCGCCTCTGCGCCATCGCCGAAAAGATCGGCGGTCTTCAGATTCTCTACGCCGGCAAAGCCCATCCCGCCGACAACGCCGGCAAGGGCCTCATCCGCGACGTCTACTCCGCGGCCGTAAAGCTCAACTCCAACTCCCTCAAGATCTTCTACGTCGAAAACTACGACTGGGAACTCGGCGCACTTCTCACTCAGGGCGTTGACGTCTGGGTCAACACCCCGCGCCGTCCCTACGAAGCCTCCGGGACCTCCGGCATGAAGGCCGCCCTCAACGGCGTTCCCTCACTCTCCATCCTCGATGGCTGGTGGATCGAGGGCTGCGCCGAAAACACCACAGGATGGGCCATCAACAACGGCGAAACCGAAACCGATGAAGCCTCAAGCCTCTACGACAAGCTCGAGAATGTCATCGCGCCGCTCTACGCCAATCCCATCGCCTGGGCCGCGCTCCAGCAACACTGTATCGCCATCAACGGCAGCTTCTTCAATACCCACCGTATGCTAGGCCAGTACTTCGAGAACGCCTACTTCCCACCCCACCAGCTGGACAAGATCCCCGCAAATCCCCTGGAACGTCGCCGTTCCAGCGACCCCCTCGTCGACGAACCCGCCCTCGTTTAGCGTCAGCAATAGAACTTCTGTAACTGAAACCGATCCCCTCGGTAGTGGGTTCAGTTTGCATTCTCGTGTTCAGAGAAAGAATAGGGCTAGTCGCCAGTAACCGCCTCCGGGGCCTGATGCGCACCGGCGTATCTCCTCTTTGCGAACCAACCCCTGACCCGGTCAAAGAACAGATAAACCACTGGCGTTGTAAATAACGTCAGCGCCTGCGACACAATCAAACCACCCACAATCGTAATTCCGAGAGGCCGCCGCATCTCACTCCCCGCCCCACGCCCAAGCGCCAGCGGCAAACCGCCCAGCATCGCAGCCATGGTCGTCATCATAATCGGCCGGAACCGCAGCACGCAGGCCTCATAGATCGCCTCCCGCGGCGTCTTACCATGCTGCCTCTCCGCCATCAGCGCAAAGTCGATCATCATGATCGCGTTCTTCTTCACGATCCCGATTAGCAGAATAATTCCGATCATCGCAATGACGCTCAGATCCACCTTGAACAGTAGCAGCGCCATAATCGCGCCCACTCCTGCCGAGGGCAGCGTCGACAGAATCGTAATCGGATGAATAAAGCTCTCGTACAGCATTCCCAGCACGATATAAACCGCTATCAGCGCCAGTAGAATCAGCCACGGCTCGCTGCTCATCGAATCCTTGAAAGCCTGTGCCGTCCCCGCAAAACCTCCGTGGATCTCCGTGGGCATCCCAATATCCACTCGCGCCTGCTGGATCGCCTGCGTCGCTTCGCTCAACGAAGCGCCCGGCGCAAGGTTGAACGACAGCGTCGTCGCCGGCGAGAGCCCCTGATGATTCACCGCTAGCGGAATCCTCTGCGTCTCAAAGTGCGTAACCGCCGACAGCGGAACCATCGCGCCCGTCGTGCTCTTCACATAAATGTTCTTCAACGCATCCGGATCCTGCTGAAACTCCGGAGCAACCTCCAGCACCACGTGGTATTGATTCAGCGGCATATACGTCGTCGAAACCTGCGTCTGCGCAAACGCATCCGACAACGTCGCATCAATCGTCAGCGGCGAAACCCCCAGCCTGCTCGCCGTCGCCCGGTCAATCACCAGTTGCCCGCGAAGCCCCTGCTGCTGCTGGTCCGTCGCCACGTCCTTAATCTGCGGCAACCTGTCCATCGCATCCTTCAGCTTCGGACCCCACTCGTTCAGTTGCTTCAGGTTGTCTCCCGTCAGCGTGTACTGATACTCGGTCGCGGTATTCCGTCCGCCGACCCGGAGATCCTGGAAGGCTTGAAGATAAAGCGTCGCCCCGGGAATATTGTTCACCTGCGGCCGCAGCCGGTCGACAATCACCTGCGCCGTATCACCCTTCTTCAGCCGCTCCGCATCGGGCTTCAACGACATAAACATGAATCCCGAGTTCGCATTGCCGCGTCCGCCTGCAAACGCCGTCACATCCTGAACACTCCGATCATTCCCAACAATCGTAGCCAGCGCCAGCACCTTCTGCTTAATCTCGGCGAACGAGACATCCTGTTGCCCTTGAACCTGCCCGCCGATGCGCCCGGTGTCCTGCTCCGGGAAAAATCCCTTCGGCACCAGCACATACAGGTAAATATTCAGAACAAACGTCCCCACCGTGATCAACAGCACCAGCTTCTGGTGTTCAAGCACCCACCGCAATCCCCGCTCATACTCCGAAGCCATCCACTCCTGCACCCGTTCGCCGCCCCGATAGAACCACCCATGTCTCGTGCGGTCATGCGCCTGCAAAAACTTCGCACTCAGCATCGGCGTCGTCGTCAGCGAAACCACCAGTGACATCATGATCGCCACCGACAGCGTTACCGCAAACTCACGAAACAGCCTGCCCACAATTCCGCCCATCAACAGAATCGGGATGAACACCGCAATCAGCGAGGTGCTCATCGACAGCACCGTAAACCCAATCTCCTTCGACCCCAACATCGCAGCCCGGTACGGCGTCATCCCCGCCTCCAGGTGCCGGCTGATGTTCTCGATAACGACAATCGCGTCATCGACAACAAATCCCGTTGAGATCGTCAGCGCCATCAGCGAGAGATTGTCCAGCGTATACCCCAGCATGTACATCACCGCGAACGTTCCCAGCAGGCTCAACGGAACCGCTACCGTAGGAATCAGCGTCGACCTCACCTCGCGCAGGAACAAAAACACCACCATGATCACCAGCAGGATCGAGACCATCAGCGTTCGCGTCACATCACGCACCGAAGCCCGGATCGTGACCGTCCTGTCCAGTGCCAGATGCACCTGAATCGCCGGCGGAATCGATGCCTCCAGCATCGGCAGCATGTTCTTCACGTTGTCGACGGTTTCAATTACGTTCGCCGTCGAATTCTTGAACACGAGAACCAGAATCGCCGGTTTGCCGTTGAACACGCCCGCCGCATGCACATCCTCGACGCTGTCCGTAACCTTCGCAACATCCTGAATCCGCACGATTCCATGCGCCGCCGCAGTAGGCGCGGCAGAAGTAGTCGCGCCCGCAGGTGCACTCGTATTCGCATTCGTCCTCTGCGAAGCCGTCACCGCACTCGCCAGCGCAGCCGGCAATCCCGTATTCGCCGCCGCAGAACTTACCGGTCCGCGATCCGTAGCCACAATCAGCGGAGCGTACGCCTTCGCGCCGAACAACTGGTCCGAAGCGCTGATGATCCACCGCCGCTCATCGTCCTGCAGATATCCCTTCGGCTGGTTCACATTCACCGTGCCCACGGCCGCCCGCAACGCCTCCAGCCCCAGCCCATAGTGCGCCAGTTGCATCGGATTCGCCTCAATCCGCACGCCCGGCTTCGCGCTCCCGCCGCACCACGTCTGCCCCACACCCTGCACCTGCGCAATCTTCTGCGCCAGAATACTGTCGCAGGCGTCATACAGCTGCGGCACCGTCATCGTGTCCGAAGTCAACGCCAGAATCATGATCGGCGAGTCCGCCGGATTCACCTTGTAATACCCCGGATTACTCGGCAGATTCGCCGGCAACTGGCTACGCGCTGCATTAATCGCCGCCTGCACGTCCCGCGCTGCGCCGTTGATATCCCGCGTCAGATCGAACTGCAGCACAATCCCCGTCGTCCCCGTTGACGAGTACGAAGTCATCTCATTCACGCCTGCAATCTTCGAGAACTGCCGCTCCAGCGGAGTCGCAACCGCGGAAGCCATCGTCTCCGGATCAGCTCCCGGCAAACTCGCTCCCACCGAGATCACCGGAAACTCCACCTGCGGCAGACTGGCCACCGGCAGCAGCGTATAAGCCACCGCGCCCGCCAGAATCACCGCCGCCGACATCAGAAATGTCGCCACCGGCCGCCGAATAAATGGAGCAGAAAAATTCATAATTTCTAAACCCAGACATCCAAAGCGACTTCACTTATATAGCGGTAGTAATGAATGTCGTCATCCTGAACGTAGTGAAGGATCCCCGTATTTCGCTCTTGTCGTTGCTTTTGCACCCGTCTCCCTCAATCCGCCGAAAGCGCATGCTCCTGCCACTCTTCACTCGCCTGAGCCTTACGCCGGCTCAACCGGTCAAAGAACAGATAAACCACCGGCGTAGTAAACAGTGTCAACACCTGCGACACAATCAACCCGCCCACAATCGTGATACCCAGTGGCCGCCGCAGCTCACTACCCGTGCCCGTTCCCAGTGCCAGCGGCAAACCGCCAAGCAGCGCCGCCATCGTAGTCATCATGATTGGCCTGAACCGCAGCAAACAAGCCTGATAAATCGCCTCCGTCGGCGACAATCCCTGCTCCCTCTCTGCCTCCAGCGCAAAGTCGATCATCATAATCGCGTTCTTCTTCACAATGCCGATCAGCAAAATAATTCCGATCAGCGCAATCACGCTCAAATCCACCTTGAACAGCAGCAGCGCCAGAATCGCGCCAACACCCGCCGAAGGCAGCGTCGACAAGATCGTGATCGGATGAATATAGCTCTCGTACAAAACACCCAGCACGATGTAGACCACGATCAGCGCCGCCAGAATCAACACAGGCTCATTCGCAAGCGACGCCACAAACGCCCGCGCCGATCCCTGAAACTCCGCATTCACGCTCGGCGGCATATTCAGCTCAGCCTTCGCCTTGTTCACCGCATCGACCGCATCGCCAATCGACTTGCCCGGCGCCAGATTGAACGACACCGTCACAGCAGGGAACTGCCCCTGATGGCTGATAACCAATGGCGTCGGCTTCTCTTCAAAATGCGTAAACGCCGACAACGGCACCTGCGTCCCGTTCGAGCTCTTCACATAAATGTTGTCCAGCGCCGACGGGTTCCGCTGAAACTTCGGAGCAACCTCCAACACCACGTGGTACTGATTCTGCTGTGTAAAGATCGTCGACACCTGCCGCTGCGCAAACGCATCATCCAGCGTGTCGTCGATGTTCTGCGGAGTAATCCCCAGCCGCGAAGCGGTATCCCGGTCGATCACAAGACTAGCCTCTAGCCCGCCCCGTTGTTGATCGCTCGCCACATCGCTCAAAATCGGAATCGTCTTCAGCTTTGCAACCAGCCTGTCCGTCCAGTAAGCCAACTCCTCAACATTCGCATCTTCCAGCGAATACTGATACTGCGTCCGGCTCACTCGGTCTTCCACCGTCAAGTCCTGAAGCGGCTGCAGATAACACTGAATCCCATCCACCTTCGCCACCGCCGGCTCCAGCCGCTGAATCACCTCCAGCGCAGACGCCTTGCGCTTCTCCCGATCCTTCAAATTAATCTGAATACGCCCGCTGTTCAGTGTCGAGTTCGTCCCATCAATCCCAATAAACGACGAAACGCTCTCCACATCTTTGTCCTGCAGGATCACCCGCGCCAAAGCCTGCTGCCGCGAACTCATCGCTCCAAAGCTAACCGTCTGCGGAGCCTCCGTAATCCCCAGGAGCACACCCGTATCCTGCACCGGGAAGAACCCCTTCGGCACAATCCAGAACAGATACACCGTCAGCAGAAACGTCCCCAGCGTAACCAGCAGCGTAAACGTCTGATGCTTCAACACCCACCGCACGCCGATCGCATACTTCGCAATCACATACTCAAAGAAGTCCTCGCTCTTCCGATAAAACCAGCTCTGCTGCGTCGCGGGCTTATGCTTCAGCAGCTTCGCCGACATCATCGGCGTCAGCGTAAGCGAAACCACCGCCGAAACCAGAATTGTAACCGCCAGAGTTACAGCAAACTCCCTGAACAGCCGTCCCACGATATCGCCCATAAACAGCAGCGGAATCAGCACCGCAATCAGGCTCACCGTCAACGAAACAATCGTGAACCCAATCTGCTCCGAGCCCTTCAGCGCCGCCTCAAGCGGCGAATCCCCCTGCTCGAGATAGCGCGAAATGTTCTCGATCATCACAATCGCGTCGTCGACAACAAATCCCGTCGAAATCGTCAGCGCCATCAGCGACAAGTTATTCAGGCTGTATCCCAGCAGATACATCACCCCGAACGTCCCCACAATCGACAGCGGCACCGCAACCGATGGAATCACCGTAGCCGCAAACGATCGCAGGAACAGGAAGATCACCATCACGACCAGCGCAATCGTCAGCACCAGCGAAAACTTCACGTCTGCCACCGAAGCCCGGATCGTGCTCGTCCTGTCCGTCAGAATCTGCAGACTCACCGCCGCCGGCATCGACGACCGCAACGTTGGCAGAATCTTCTGCACCTCATCCACCACGCCGATGATGTTCGCTCCCGGCTGACGCTGGATGTTCACAATCACCGCGGGCTGCAGCTTCGCAGGCTCGGCCCCGCGCCCACCCTGCGGCTCGCGCGCCGAAGTCCCCATCCAGGCTGCCTGAAACAGATTCTCCGCGCTATCCACCGCTGTCGCCACGTCCGACAACCGCACGGGCGACCCATTCTTGTACGCAATAATCAGTTTGTTGTAGCCGCTGCTCGAAGGTATCTGATCGTTCGCGCCAATGGTGTAAGCCTGCGAAGCCCCATTCAAGCTGCCCTTCGCCTGGTCCACATTCGCCGTAGCCACTGTCCCGCGAATGTCTTCAAGACTCAACCCATAGTTCGCCAACGCCGTAGGATTCGCCTGAATCCTCACCGCCGGCTTCTGTCCTCCGTTGATCGACACCAACCCCACGCCCGAAAGCTGCGAGATCTTCTGCGCGATCACCGTATCCGCAAGGTCCTCAACTTTATCCAGCGGCAGCGAATCGCTCGTCAGCGCCAGCGTCATGATCGGAGCATCCGCTGGATTCACTTTGCTGTAGATCGGAGGATTCGGCAGGTCTTTCGGCAGATAGCTATAAGCCGCATTGATCGCCGCCTGAACATCCTGCTGCGCGACATCAATATTCTCCGCAAGCGAGAACTGCAGCGTTATCACGCTTCCGCCGCCAGAGCTCGTCGAAGTCATCTGGCTCAGCCCCGGTATCTGCCCGAACTGCCGCTCCAGCGGAGCCGTCACCGACGACGCCATCACCTGCGGGCTCGCCCCCGGATAAAACGTCTGCACCTGGATCGTCGGATAATCCACCTGCGGCAGCGCCGAAACCGGCAGCTGCACATACGCAACGAACCCCGCAAGCAAAATGGCCACCATCAGGAGCGAGGTGGCCACTGGCCGCAGAATAAACGGCCGCGATGGACTCAGCCTCGAACTCATGACCGTTGACCCGCCCCCTCCGCAGCATTCAACTCAACCGAAGCATCCTTCGCAGGAACCGTCCGCGGAAACACCTTCGCCCCCGTCTTCAGCCTCTCCTGACCATCCACCACAACCTGGTCGCCCGGCTTCACTCCGCCGCTCAAAATCACCTGTGTGCCTTCCGTCAACTCAACCTTCACCGGCTGGGCTAGCACATAATAGTTCGACTGGTTCTCCGGAAGCTGTGGAAGAGGAGGCCCGTCCGTATTCTTCTTCTCAACCAGCTCCGCAGGAGGCTGCCCTTCCTTCAGCAGATAAACAAAATTCCCTTGCGACCCCGTCTGCAGCGCCGAAGCAGGAATCACCACCGCATCGCGCTTCTGCTCCAGAATCAAGCGCACATTCACAAACTGATTCGGAAACAGCGCGCCATCTTCATTCGGAAAAACTGCCTTCGCCTTCACCGTGCCTGTCGCCGTGTCAATCTGATTGTCAATCGTCAACAAACTCCCGCTCGCCAGATGCGTCTGCGCCGCGCGATCAAACGCCTCCACGGCCAGCCGCGAACCGCCACGCACCTTCTTCAGGACCTCCGGCAACTGATCCTCCGGCAGCGTAAAGATCACCGAGATCGGCTGCAGTTGCGTCACCACCAGCAATCCATTCGTGTCCGAAGCATGAACTATATTTCCCGGATCAACCTGCCGCAGTCCCACCACTCCATTGATCGGCGAAACAATCTTCGTATACCCCAGGTTTACCTTCGCTGCCTGAATCGCCGCCTGGTCAGCCGCAATCGAACCCTCAGCCTGCCCCGCATTCGAAACCTGCAACTGTTGGCTCTCCTTCGAGACCACGCCAGCCTCCGCCAACGCGTTATACCGCGCAGCCTCCGCGCGTGCATTCACCGCATTGGCCTGGTCCTTCACCAGCTGTCCCTGCGCCTGCTCCAGCGCCGCCTGGTAAGGCTTCGGATCGATCTCCGCCAGCAACTGCCCTTGCGACACCGCCTGCCCCTCGCGCACTGGAACCTGCAGAAGCTGGCCGTCCACGCGGCTCTTGATCGTCACCGTGTTGTATGCCGTTACGGTACCCAGTTCGGTCAGATAGATCGGCATCGTCTTCTGCTGCACCGCCGAGACCTGCACCGGAGTAGGCCGCTCCGACTGAGCCGCCATAATCAACTGCAGATTGTCTGTCGCCTTGGCATTGCTGCGAATCTTCCACACAGCCGCGCCAACCACCGCCGCAATCACAAGCAGCACAATCCACTTGCGCGCCGGCGAGCCCTTGGGCGTCTCCGGCTCCGGCGTCCGCACAGTCCCCGCCGGCTCACGGGCCACTAGCGCCGCATTCGATTCCTGTTCGCTCATCTGCGATGAAGGCATAGTTGCACTCGCTTCTCTCGGAAAGATTCAGTAGGGCTAATTCGGGTCACTACCCCAGATACTCCAGAATACTTGATAATGGCCTTATCCGCCTCGGCGCGAGGTTCTCGGCGGCCCGTTGGATCACGATTCCCGGCGGTTACTCTTTAGACGTACGAAAGGTGACTTTTGTCCATCCCGTCCCCAGCACTCGACACCGCCGCTCTGCCAGTGCTCTGCGTTGACCTGGATGGAACCCTTGTCAAATCAGACACTCTCTACGACTCGGCTCTTGCCGTAGCGCGTCAGAAACCCGCCGCCATCCTCAAATTTCCCGGCTGGCTACTCCAGGGAAAGGCTGCCCTCAAGCAACACCTCGCCCGTACCATCCAGCTCGACGTCGCCCATCTCCCCTACAACAGGGAACTCCTCCAGTACCTCGAACAACAGCGCGCAACCGGCCGTCCCATCTACCTCGCCACAGCCGCCGACGCCGACACCGCCAACCGCATCGCCGATCATCTCGGCCTCTTCACCGGTGTCCTCGCCTCGAACGGACAGCTCAACCTGGCCGGAAAAAACAAACTCGCTGCCTTCCAGTCCCAGTTCGGCGACAACTTCTCTTACATCGGCAACGCCTCACCCGACCTCCCGCTCCTCGAGCATTGCAAAGAGCCCATGGTCGCCAATCCCACCGCAGGTCTCCGCGCCGGCCTCCGCAAAGCCCGAATCACTCCCGTGCGCAGCTTTGACGAGCGCGTCTCCCCCTTCAAGGCCTGGCTCAAAGCCATCCGCATCCATCAGTGGGCCAAAAACGTCCTCCTCTTTGTCCCCTTGTTGCTCGCCCACGCATTCGCCCCCGGACTCGTCGCCGGAACAGTTCTCGGATTCTTCAGCTTTTGCCTCGGAGCCTCCGCCACCTACATCGTCAACGATCTCCTCGACCTCGAGGTCGACCGCCAGCACCCCCGCAAACGTCGCCGTCCCTTTGCCTCGGGCGATCTCTCCGCTCTCTCGGGTGTCGTCGTTGTCGCGCTCTTTCTCCTTGCTTCCGTCACGCTGGCCCTGCTTGTACCCGCCGTCGTCGCCAGGCTCTCCCCGCAGTTCACCCTTGTCAAGCCGCTCCATTTCCTCCTCTGGCTCGGCATCTATCTCGTCACAACGCTCGCCTACTCCCTGCGTCTCAAGCGCTCTGTGCTGGTCGACGTCATCGTTCTCTCCGGCCTCTACACCATCCGCATCGTCGCCGGCACCGCCGCCACGGGAATCCCACCCTCCACCTGGCTCGGCGGATTCAGCATCTTCTTCTTCCTCTCCCTCGCCTTCGTCAAACGCTTCGCCGAGCTCGAAAGCCTGCGCGAACGCGGAGGCATCTCCGCCGGTGGCCGCGGCTACCACATCACCGACATCGAGCAACTCCGCAGCTTCGGCAACCGCCAGCGGCTACGCCTCCGTCGTCGTCCTCACCCTCTACATCTCCAACCTCGACGCCGCCCAGCTCTACGAGCACACTCGTCGCCTCTGGCTCCTCGTCCCCGTCCTGCTCCTCTGGATCAGCCGCCTCTGGCTCCTCGCCTCCCGCGGCCAGCTCAACGAAGACCCCGTCGTCTACGCCATCACCGACAAGCGCAGCCTCATCCTCGGAGCCATCGTCGTCGCCATCGTTCTCTCCGCCCTCTGACGTTACCTCCATCTAGCTCATCTCGGGGAAATGTAGACGCCTTTCGCCAAAAATGCGTCATCCCGACCGGAGCGCAGCGAAGTGGAGGGACCCCCGCATTTTGCTTTTGCCGTTGCTTGTTCTTTCTTCTCTTCACCAATAGCAAAACGTGTCATCCTGAACGAAGCCACTGACGGTCCTATCGTCAGGTGGCGCAGTTCAAGAGCCTGTCCTTAGCCTGTCGAAGGAACCTGTTGCTTTTTCACCGAAACAATCTGCCAGTGAACCGCATCTTCACATGCAAAGAAGGAGTTCCTAACCTATGCGCGCAGACATCATCCCCGGAGCCATCTTCCCCGACTACGAGCTAACCGATCACACCGCAACTCGCCGCAAACTGTCGGACCTGCAAGGCCCACACCCCATGGTCCTCGTCCTCAGTCGCGGAGGCTTCTGCCCCAAAGACCGCCGCCAGTCCGAACTCCTCGTTCAACTCCACCGCGAGATGGAAGTCGGCTACAGCCGCCTCGTCACCATCAGCACCGACAACATCTCCGAGACGAACGAATTCCGCACCGGCGTCGGCGCCCACTGGCCCTTTCTCTCCGATGCCGGCCGCCGCGTCCAGAAAGATCTCGACATAGCCGAATACACCGACCCCACGCACAACCCCATGATCCCGCACACCATCGTTCTTGAACCCGGCCTCGTCGTCTTCAAGATCTACAACGGCTACTGGTTCTGGGGCCGCCCCACCCTCGAAGATCTGCGTCAGGACCTCCGCGCCGTCACCAAAAAGTGCCGCCCCGACTGGGACATCACCGACCCCGAACACCGAGCCGCCTGGCAGCGCGGCGAAAAGGATCGCTTCTTCCCCTACGGAAAGACCTACGCCGCAGTCTTCGGCGAACAAGACTGACTAACAGACTGTCTTTCGCCTTTGTTCTCGTAAAAGAGAGAGTTGTCATCCTGAGCGAAGCTACTGACAGTTTCATCGTCAGTGGCGGAGTCGAAGGACCCGCGGTTGTTTTTTGCCGGGTGCCCCATCCTTCGCAGTTTCACCGCGAAGGGTGGGATGTATACAGTCCGGAGCGGATATGGACCATAAGCACTTTGTCCACCCCGGTCATTTATCCTGAAGGTCACCCATGAACGAAGCCATCCCCCAACTCAACAACTACGACGAACCCTCCCTCGACCAGGCCTTCGCCACGCTCGCCGAAGAGGTCCGCACCGCCGACCGCACCGACGTCGAAGCCTTCCGCCTCCACTGGCTAGGCCGCAAACAGGGCCGCCTCAAGCTCATCAGCGAAGCCTGGCTCAAATCCGCCCCACCCGAAGCAAAAAAAGCCCTCGGCATCCGCTTCAACCAGCTCAAGCAGCAAATCGAAGCCGCGCTCGAGACCCCCGCCACGCCCAAACAAGCAGCAGTGCAGGGACTCGACATCACCCTCCCCGGCACCATCCGCCACCCGGGCATCCCGCACCCGCTCCTCGAAACCATGCACGAGGTCGTCCGCGTCTTCCATCATCTCGGCTACAGCACCAACCTCGGCCCCCAGGTCGAGTCCGACTTCTACAACTTCGAAGCCCTAAACTTCCCCCCCAACCACCCCGCTCGCGACACCCAGGACACCCTCCAGATCGCCGCCCAGCACACCCGCCCCTCACGCGACCGCCTCCTCATGCGCACCCACACCAGCCCGGTCCAGATCCGCACCATGATCGCCCAGGCCCCGCCCATCCGCATCGTCATCCCCGGCAAAGTCCACCGCAACGACGCCGCCGACGCCACCCACTCCCCCATCTTCCATCAAATCGAAGGCCTCGCCGTCGACACCAACATCACCTTCTCCGATCTCAAGGGCACGCTCGACCACGCCATGAAGGCCCTCTTCGGCTCCGACGTCAAAACCCGCTTCTTCCCCAGCTTCTTCCCCTTCACCGAACCCTCCGCCGACGTGCAGATCACCTGCATCTTCTGCGGAGGCAAGGGCTGCCGCAAGTGCAAACACTCCGGCTGGATCGAACTCCTCGGCTGCGGCATGGTCGACCCCGCCGTCTTCGCCGCCGTCACCGAAGAACGCCGCAAAATCGACCCCTCCGACGACGCCTACAACCCCGAACGCATCTCCGGCTTCGCCTTCGGCATGGGCGTAGAGCGCATCGCCATGATGCTCCACGGAGTCTCCGACATAGGCCACTTCTACTCCGGAGACATGCGCTTCCTCGAGCAATTCGCCTAAACGACCCTCGCCTAAAAGAAGTCGTCATCCTGAGCAGGGCGAAGGATCCCTGTATTTGCCTTCTCTCGGATCGCCACGGCCCCAGCCCGCCTACTTCAGCCCAGCCTGCAGCCTCATCAAATTCTGCGGCACCACCCGAATCACCCCACCCCGTGGGCTGTCGATATCCGCAATCAGGAAAAACGCCACTGCCACCAGCAGCGGAAGCACGGCGAACAGCCTCCCTTGCGGCTTCAGCGTTCCCACGCCCACCAGGACATTGCAGAACAGCGCAATCGCAAACATCAACATCCACGCCGACACCGGAATCCGGTTCCACCACGCCGCCTGCGTATACCCCTCCGAATTCAGCACATCGTTCATTCCCGAGACCGCCAGCGCATGAATCGGCGTCGGCTGCGAATTCGCCGTCGCGGCAACCGCTGCCCAAAGCTGGTCCTGCACCTTGCCTGTATCCGCGCGAATCTGGTCAATGTCATCTCCGGCATTCGCCGTATAAAACCGAATCCTCTGCGCCGTATACTCCCGCAGCAGTGTGCGGACCCGCGCACCCTCCTCCGTCGGCAGCAGATCCGCCCTCACATACTCTGTCCCAATCGCATTCGCTTCAGCCTCTTCGTAGCTCTTCCGCAGGTCGTACCGTCCCGTCGCCATCGAAAAGCTGAAGCCGATAATCAGTCCCAACAGCGTCAGCGCCGCTCCCTCCACAACGCCAAAATCTGCTCGCAGATTCTGATCGACGGCCTGCTGCGGCTTTCGAATTACCCGTGCCCCCACCCAGGTTGCCAGCCAGAGCAACAAAAACGACAACGCGAAGATCATCACTGGATAATTCAATAGCGTCGCCACCTTCAATCCTCTCCGGGCTTCTCAGCGCCTCTCATTCGCAGCTGCCTTCCAGAGAAACGCAAACAGCATATGAATCACTGCCAGCGCCAGCGCGCCCAGAAACGCAGCCTTCCATGTCGTCACCGCGAACCCCGGCACGAACTTCGCCGAAAAATACAGAATCACCGCGTTGATCACCAGAAAAAACAGCCCGAAGGTCAAAATCCCCAGCGGCAGCGTAATGAACTTGAGCATCAACCCAAGCGTTGCATTCAGCAACCCGATCACCACCACTGCAATCAGCGCCGACACAAAGCCGCTGACTTCAAACCCCTGCACAAAATGCGAAACCAACAGCAAAGCTACGGCATTCAGAATCCACTGCAGCAACATACGAAGCATAGCGATTCCTTCCATCACAGATTTTTAGGAGCAGGGAAACGCGGCAGGCCCTCCGCCCCAAGAGAATACCCGACCTTCCGCCAGAAAGGTATACCTGTTAGCTTTTTCCTGCCGCCGCCCGAGCCCTACTTCGCCACGTCGTGGTCATAGCTGATCGCCCGCGTAATCTTCCACGCCCCATCCTTGTATTGCCACAGCGTCACAAACTTTGCCTCCCCCACCACGTCCTTGTCTGGCGACGAGGCCGGATGATAAAACCTGTGCACCCCGATCTCCACCGCGCCATATCCATGGAGCGGGTAAACCTCCAACGTCCCAGCAACCAACTGACGCGTCACCTTGCCGCAGATATTGTTCTTGATTGCATCGAGAAACGGCTGCTTACCAACCGCAAGCCCGGTCTTGTCGTGGTAGAACTCCAGATCGTCCGCCACCAGCGTTCCCAGCTTGTCGAGATTGCATGTGTTGTAAGCATCGAACAATTCTTTATCCAGCGCCGCCACCGCCTTCGTAAGCTCGGCCTGACTCTTGATCGCATCCAACCCCGGAACTGTTTGCGCTCCCGCCACACCAAACGCACCCGACGCCACAACCACCAACAGCAAACCAGCGAATCTATTCATGGACGTCCACCTTTTCTAAAATCGCGACTTCCACCAGTACGCAATCGCGCAGAAGAAGGTTCGATCCATTCGTCATCTGGTTTTGGGCCGGGAAAGCAAACATTTAGACTAGATACCGTCCATCATGAACATCCTCACCAAGTGGCTTCGCCACTACCTGCCCACTCTCAACGTCACCGACCGCCAGTTAGCCGACGACCTGACCCTCCGCGGCATCGCCGTAGAAGGCGTTCACTCCCTTGGCGAAGGCAACGGCTCCCTCTTCGAGATGGACATCACAACCAACCGCGTCGACGCCATGAATCACTACGGCATAGCCCGCGAAGCCGCCACCATCTACAACCTCCCACTCACCCCACTTGGCTCTACCCAGGAATCGTCATCTCGACCGGAGCCGAAGGCGGAGTGGAGAGACCCCCGCATTTCGTCCGAATCACCTCAATCCTTCCCCATCACCATCGAAGCAAAAGACCAATGCGGCCGCTTCACTGCCCAGATCCTCCGTAACGTCACCATAGCCCCCAGCACCGGCCAGATCGCCGAATTCTTCGCCCTCCTCAACCAGAAACAAATCTCCAACGCCGTCGACGCCTCCAACTTCACCCTCCTCGGCATGGGCCATCCCACCCACGCCTTTGACCTCGACAAGCTGGAAGGCGGCATCATCGTCCGTCTCGCCCACAAAGGCGAGCGCCTAAAACTCCTCGACGGCTCAGAACACATCCTCGAACCAGACGACCTCGTCGTAGCCGACCACAAAAAAGCGCTCGCCCTCGCCGGAGTCATGGGCGGCTACGACTCCATGATCACCCCCGAAACCAAAAACATCCTCGTCGAGTCCGCCTGGTTCTCGCCCGCAGCAGTCCGCCGCAGCTCCCGCCGCCACGGCCTCCACACCGACGCCTCCCATCGCTTCGAGCGCGGCGCAGACTTCAACGCCGCCCCCATCGCCAACGCCCTCGTCTCGCAACTCATCCTTCAATACGGAGGCCACGCCGAGGGCCCACTCGTCGATGTCATCATCCCCGAGATCGCCGGAAAGACCGCCAACCGCCCACCCATCCAGCTCTCCGTCCAACAAGTCCAGCGCCACTTGGGAACGACCCTCGACGACAAGCCAGGAGAATCCGCCCTAACCCCCAACCTCATCCACCAATACCTCACCGCCCTCGGCTGCACCCTGACTACCGCAAATTTGGGTGCTCAACAGTCCGCCCCAGATTCGCCCGAAGAATCTATCCTTGAAAGCTTCAACCAAACCGTCATAACTCTACCCATGAATGACGTCGTTGATTCATCTTTCGGAATACCAGGAGACTTTAGCCTCCTGAAACCCGATCTGCACGATAGGGACTTTAGCCCCGGGCCTTCCTTCACCTCCGACACCACCTTCTCGGTTCAACTCCCCTCATGGCGTCTCGACCTCGAACGAGAGATCGACCTCATCGAAGAGGTTGCCCGGGTCTACGGCTACAACCGCTTCGCCAACACACTCCCCACCGCACTCCCCGTAATAGCCCATCCCACCGCCGCAAAAGAAGCCGCCATCCGCACCCGCCTCCTCGCCCTCGGCTACAGCGAATCCGTCTCCAGCACCTTCGCCGGCCAACAAGACGCCGATCTCTTCTCAACCGAAAACCCAGCCACTACACCGGGTGCCCCATCTTCGCGCCCGCTTTTGGGCGCTAAGGTTGGCCATCGTGCGGAGCACGATCCGTCATCCTCAAAAGCTGCAACCGTCCCCCTTGAAAACCCACTCTCCGAGGAAGCCTCGCTCCTCCGCCCATCCCTCGTCCCCGGCATGGCCACCATGCTCGCCCACAACCTCAACCGCGACGTAAAAGAAGTCCGCCTCTTCGAACAGGCCCAGGTCTTCACTGGCATCATCCCCGCCGACGCGTCCTTCATCTCCGAAGTCATGGAAACCCCGCAACTCTCACTGGGCCTAACCGGAGCCTTTGCCGACACCCGCCTCCACACTGCCGCCGAAGCCCCCATCTTCGAGCTAAAAGGCGCAATCGAATCCCTCCTCTCCCTCTTCGATCTCTCAAAAAGAAAAGAGGTGTCATCCCGACCGGACCCTGAGCGACTCCGAGCGAGCGATGCGAGCCGAGGAGGAGTCGAAGGGGCAGTGGAGGGACCTGCGGTTTCCTTCACCACCGAGGCCCCGGCATGGCTCGAACCCGGCCGCTCCGCCACCGCCCTCCTCAACAACCAGCCCATCGCTTACTTCGGCGAACTCTCGAAACCACAGCAGGAAGCCCGCAAGCTCCGCCAACCCATCTACCTCGCCCAGGTCGACCTCGCCGCCCTCTACGAACTCCCCCTCAAGCGAGTCACGGCCCGCGAGATCTCCCGCTACCAGGCCGTCGAACGCGACTTCTCCGTCGTCTTCCCCAACGATGTCCACTGGCAAACCATCGCCGATGCCATCCACGCCCTCGCCATCGAAGAGCTCCAATCCATCAAGCCCGCCGAAGTCTGGCGCAACGAAAAGAAATACCCCGGCGTCTACTCCCTCCTCATCCGCACCGTCTTCCAATCCCTCGACCGAACCCTGACCGAAGACGAACTCGCCACCTGGCAGTCGGCCATCATCGCCGCGCTCACCAGTCTCGGAGGCACCCTGCGCGGAGCAGTCGCCGAATAAGCTAAACTTGCACTCCCGAGGTGCCTGATGCTGAAAAACGCTGCCGTCATGGGCTTCATCCCAACACGCGACTTCGCTCGCGCACGTGCCTTCTACGTCGATCTCCTCGGCCTCACGGTCATCAGTGAGGACAACTTCGCGCTCGAGGTCGAATCCAACGGCACTCACATCCGCATCACCAATGTGGGAGAGTTCACGCCCTTCCCCTTCACCACCCTCGGTTGGCGAGTAGACGACATCACCCCCACCGTCCGCACGCTCGCCGCCAAAGGCATCGTCTTCGAGCGCTACAACTTCCTCGAACAAGATGAAGACGGGATCTGGAGCGCTCCCGGAGGCGCCAGAATCGCATGGTTCCGAGACCCCGAAGGCAACGTCCTATCGCTCTCCTATCACCCAGCATGACCCCTCGCCTCTCGCCTCGCTGTCGCCCTCCCTGAAATCCACAGAAATATTTTCAAAGAGTGGCATTTTCTTAGAAGACAAAAACCACCATCCAAAACACCACAACTTACCAGCAAATCACCACAACTTCACCACGAAAAACCATCCAAAAAACACACACAATCTCCAAAACCCCCTTGAAAATCGCACACTCCACCACAACGAAAAAAACCGCACCCATCTAGATTCCACCCATCTTTCCCTCAGCTCTCCAACGTCTATACTTAAGACGATATGAGTACAGCTACCCTCAGCACCGTAAGCGCCGACGAATTCCAGGCCCTCGAACAAAAAGTCCTCCGCGCCGTCGAAATCGTCAAGAAAGAGCGCGAAGCCCGCGCCGCCGCCGAGGCCGAAGTAGCAGCCCTCCGCGAAGAGCTCGCCACCTACAAATCCAACGCCCGCGTGGCCGAAACCGAACTCAACACCCTCACCAAAGAGCGCGAGCAGGTCCGCGTTCGCGTAGAAAAGATGATGCAACAGATCGACGAACTCCTCTAACTCACCCCAGGAGACACATGGACCAGACCCTCGAAGCCCCGAACCAGCCCACCGAAAGTCAGTCCGTCTCCCAATCCGTCGCTGTAGACATCTACGATCAGATCTACCATCTTCGCGGCACCGACCCCGAATACATCGAACGCCTCGCCCAGATCGTCGACGCCAAAATGCGCGCCGTTGCTGCTCACGGCAACACCGTCGACAGCCTCCGCGTAGCTGTCCTCGCCGCCCTGAACATCGCCGACGAGCTCTGCACGGCCCGCCAGCGGCTCGACTCGCTCACGGGCAGTCTCCAAACCTCGCAACACTCCACCCGCACCCGCGCCACCACTCTCGCGCACATGCTCGACGAGGTCCTCGAAGACCGCAAAGTCGGCTGACCTCAGCTCGAATCAAGCGCTTGCGCGGAGTCCCGATAAAGACTGGCCCGAAAGGCCCTGACAGCTCCACCCGGATCCCCAAGCGGCAAATCCATTTCCTGCTCAATTTGCTAATCCTCTTCGGCACGTTTAGCATCCAATTTAAGAACGCCGGCCTACAAAGCAGGTACTGGAACAACGCTGGTTGAACCAACATTCATTGAACAGGGGCCCGACTCGTATACATGGCTTGGTGAGCTGTCCTCCAGTCAGGAACGCCTAAAGAGCCACGGTTAGGTCCCGCCGTCTTAGGACGGGTTCACCAGCGCTTCCTGGTACGGCCCAGTGGGTCGGTCTTCTTTTACCCTTCACGTCTCTCCGAACGTGCATCCCTATCTCTTCCACTCCGGCCATCTTCTGCTCCCAACCTTCGGCGTACTTGCCGCGGTGGGGCTTATGGCGGGGCTCACGTTAAGCCTGCACACGGCGACCCTCACCGGACTTTCGCCGGACAAGTTCTGGAACGCCGGGCTTTTCATGCTGCTTTCGGCCTTCGTGTTGTCGCGACTGCTCCTGATCGCCGCGACCCCGAAGAGCTTTCTCGCTTACCCGATTCTCTTGCTTACTTTGCCTTCGCTGAGCGCCATGGGCATTCTGCTGACCGTTATTGCGACGCTAATCTACCTGCTGGGTCAAAAGCTGCCGATCCTCAACGCGTTGGACGCGTGGAGTCCCTGCGCCACCGTGGTCTGGGGATTTATTGCCCTGGGGCACTTTGCCGAAGGCACAGATGCAGGCCTGCCGACGAGGCTGCCCTGGGGGCTGGCCATTCCGCCGGGCAAGACGCCGCTGCACCCGGTGGCCCTGTACGCCGCCCTGGCTGCAGCACTCCTGACACCTGCGCTTCTCCGCCAGCTCCACCACCGCCGCTATCCGGGCGACACCTTCGCATTTGCCCTCGCCGCTGCGGGCACGCTGCAGTTTCTCCTCACCTTTCTCCGCCAGCCGTATCCTTATCTCCAGTCGGCTGCAACCCTACTGGATCCCATTCAATGGATTGCACTGGCTATGATCGTTCTGGCAGGGTTTGTCGTCCTGCTCCAACCCCGAAAGCTGGTCCCCCATGCCGTCTAAGAACATGCTTCCCAAGGGACAGCGCCGCCGCACCGTTAAGCCCGAGTACCGCGCTACAAGGGGAATAGAAGAGGCCATTCCGCCGCCGGTGCCTGTGGTTGAGCTTGAAGATGATGCTGAAGATGGGATTCGCGCCTTCATTGCCGACCCTTCCGCCGCCAATCTTCGCCTCGACCAGTACCTTGCGCAAGCGCTGCCCGATATCTCCCGCGCCCGCGTCCAGCTCCTCATCGAAAACGAGCAGGTTCGCGTCAACGGTCATTCCGCTAAGCCCAAACAAAAGCTCCACGGTGGCGAATCGATTGAGATTGAGGGCTCCCCGCAGCCTCCCCCGCTTCATGCCACGCCGGAAGATATCCCTCTCGACATCCTCCACGAGGACCGCCATCTCGCCGTCATCAACAAACCAGCGGGCATGATGGTCCACGCGGGCTCAGGTTCCAGCGACGAAGCCCGCACCCAGGGAACCCTCGTCAATGCACTGTTATTTCACTTCAACAAGCTCTCCGGCGTTGGCGGAGAGCTGCGCCCCGGCATCGTCCATCGCCTCGATAAACAGACCAGCGGGCTCATCCTCGTGGCCAAAGACGATAGCACTCACCGCAAACTGGGCGAGATGTTCTCCCGCCGGCAGGTTGCCAAGACCTACCTCGCCCTTCTTCACGGCCACCTGAAAAAAGACGACACCACCGTCACCCTCCCTATCGCCCGCGACCTCGTACGCCGCACGCGCATGACGACTCGAAGAGCAGACGGTCGCAGCGCCGTCTCCCACTTCCACGTCGTGGAGCGTCTTACCACTCCAAATGGTCCGTTTACGCTCGTCGAGGTGCGCATCGAAACTGGTCGAACTCACCAGATCCGGGTTCACGCGCAGTCGCTCGGGCATCCCGTCGTCGGCGACACCCTCTACGGGGCGCCCCACGCGATTCCGGGCCTCGCAGAACCCCAACAACTCGACCGGAATTTTCTCCACGCTGCCCACCTTTCCTTCTCCCATCCCCAGAGTCAAAAGCAAATGGAGATTGCGGCGCCGCTCCCTGTCGAGCTGGACGAGTTTCTCAAAGCAATTCGCGCCAATTGAGTTCCATTTCGGTAAAATCAACCCAGTGATCGTCCTTGCCCGAATTAACCGTCTCCCTGTGCTGAAAGCCTTCGTCCTTCTGGTCTCACTGGCTGCCTTCGCCCCCGCGCTGCGTGCGCAGACCAATGTCGCGCCCGCGACTCAACCCATGGTCGAAGCCCCGCAGCCTGCCGCAGCAACTCCAGCGCCGCAGCAACCGGTTGTGGCTGCCCCAGCAACACAGCAACCTGCAGCCAGGCAACCAGCTGCTCAACAACCCGGCGCACCGGCCCCGGCTGACACGGATCAGCCCACAGAGACCATCAAAGTTCAGGTCAACGAAGTCAATCTCATCTTCACCGTCACCGACAAGAAGGGTAAGTTCATCACCGGCCTCAAGCGCGAGAACTTCGGCTTGCTCGACGATGGACGCCCGCCACTCGCTGTCCTGCGCTTTACCCAGCAGACGAATCTGCCGTTGCGCGTGGGCATCATGCTCGATACGTCCAGCTCCATCCGCCAGCGGTTCCAGTTCGAGCAGGATTCCGCCATTGAGTTCCTCCTGCAGATTCTTCATCGCGACGATCGCGCCTTTGTCGAAGGCTTCGATATCCAGACCGACCTCGCGCAGGACTTCACCAACAACGTCGATCTCCTCAACCAGGGAATCCGCAAACTGCGTCCCGGCGGCGGTACCGCACTCTTCGACGCCCTCTACAAGACCTGCAAAGACCAGATGCTCACGCTACAGGAGAGTGGCGCGGTTCGACGTGCCCTGATCCTCGTCTCGGACGGAGACGACAACTACAGCCGCGTCGAAGAGTCTGATGCGATCAAAATGTGCCAGCGAGCCGACACCATCGTCTACTCCATCAGCACGAACATCAGCCCCAGCAAAGACAAGGGCGACGACGTCCTCCGGGCCATCTCCGAGGCTACCGGCGGCCAGGCCTTCTACCCCATCAAATTGGAGGACGTCGCTGTGGGCTTCCGCAACGTCGAAGAAGAGCTTCGCAGCCAGTATCACCTGGTCTACCGTCCAGCCAACCTCAAGATGGACGGCTCTTTCCGCACAATCTACCTGCAGGCGATCGATCCGCGCTATAAGGTTCGCGCCCAGAAGGGCTACTTCGCCCCCCGTCCACCTCAATAGAAATCGCCACTCCCGAGGTCGTCATTGGGACTACTTGGCTTGGCCATTGCGCTCTTCGCTTCGACCAACGCGGACGATATATTCGGGCTCGTCGGATTCTTTGCTGATCCAAAGTTTCGACCGAAAGACATCATAATCGGGCAATACGCCGGAATCGCCGCGTTGTTCGTATTCAGTCTGTTGGGATCGCTGCTTGCTTTGGTGATCTCTCGTGCTTATATCGGTCTGTTCGGTGTCGTTGCGATAGGCCTGGCGGTGAAGAGGCTATTTGATTCATATCGGAATCACGACGAGGCGGGGAGTCCGGAACACCCAGATACGGGCAGGCACACGCGGATCGCGACCGTAACGCTTTTCACCATTGCAAACGGTGCCGACAACATCGGCGTCTACATTCCTGCGTTTGCCGTTCGCTCCCCTTTCGAAATCGGCATGTTCGCCGTGATCTTCGCTGTGATGACTGGTCTCTGGTGCTTTTTTGCACACTGGATAGTTCACCATCCTACGTTCGGCAGGCCGATCCGTCGCTATGGCCATCGCCTGGCTCCACTGGTTCTGATCGGAATAGGGTTGTCGATCATGTACGAGGCAGGCAGCTTTGGTCTCCTCTTACGTGTCTTGCGCGGAAGCAATTGAAATACCTTCATTGCCGTGCGAAACTCACCCGTCACCCAGACCATTAGAATGGGCTGATGGAGATCAAACGCATCGGCACACAGCCCTCAGGCAAAGGTCCGGCAGACTGGTTTACCGGAACGGTACGGATTGACCCGCTGTTTCAAGCGCCTGACCCGGCGCTTGTTTCCGGTGCCAGCGTGACCTTTGAGCCGGGAGCGCGCACGGCCTGGCATACACATCCCCTCGGACAGACTCTCATCGTCACTGCGGGCTGCGGGCTGGCTCAGCGGGAAGGCGGCGCGATCGAGGAGATTCACCCCGGAGACGTGGTCTGGTTCGCGCCCGCAGAGAAGCATTGGCACGGAGCTACACCGACCACAGCGCTGACTCATATCGCCATTCAGGAACGATTAGACGGCAAATCGGTTGATTGGATGGAACACGTTAGCGACGAGCAATACAATCGTTGAATCCGGATTCGGACTGACTAGCTACCCTCAAAATCTTCCCAAAACTGCCAACTTCGGCCTAAAATCCGTGTCTAACCGGAAAGAGGGTCAAGATGAATCCACGTCTTCGTACGCTGCTGCTTCCCACTCTCCTCGCCGCTTCGTTTTTCTTAGCACAGGCTCAGCCCCCGGCACCCGGCCCTGGCAGCCTGCACGACGCCCTGATGAACCTGGCCGACCAGCCCGCGAGTCACACCTCTTTTAGCTTCGACCGCTCGGAACTGCAAGTAGCCCAGAATCTTCTAGCCTCAGGTGGTCTCGACGCCAACCGCGCTGCCGCCGCCCTTACCGGCGTCTCAGTCGATAACTACCATTACCCCCGGCCCGCCTTCTACACCCCTGAGACCATGGCCGCCATCATCGCCGGTTACCACGCCGCCGGATGGAAGCACCTGGTCAATGCCAACCAGACCCCCGCGAACACCGCCCAGCCCCACTCAACCGTCACCGATCTCTGGCTGCGCTTTGCCGGCCCTGATATCACAGGCGTTACTGTCCTCACTCGCTCCCCACAGAACATGAGCGTCGTCCAGGTCACCTGCGAACTTCGCCCCCTCGATCTCGTCCATCTCAGCGGCCACTTCGGCATCCCCAAGATCGATCCCAATGCCGTCATGGTCCCCGCCCCCGATGGCAGATAGCCGGCAACCTGATACCCGATAGCTGACCTAAAAACATCTCATAACACATCTATTTTCTTTCGCTTATAAAATAATTCCCTCAAAACAGCCCAGAAATCGCATGTCAAGTCCAAAATCCCCCAACCCCAACAAAATAAAGCAAATAAAAATGAAATTTAGTTACACTCAACCGGATATAATTAAGTTATAGATCAGAGAAAAGGAAAGCCTCAGCCATCCGCTGGGGCTAACTTATTGATATAGGCGAATTTACCCGCAACCCCTTTATTATGACGATTTTGCAGGTCACCAAAAACCGTAAACCCATGATTCAAAACAATTTAAGGGAGGTAATGGGGGGAGGGGGGACCCCGTCATCACCCGACAAACTGCTCCACCCGCTGTAGCAGCTCGAGCTTTCGCTCCGGAGGGAGAAAACTTGCTTCTACGGAGTTCGCGGCCAGTTCGCGCATCTGTTCGAGGGAGAACTCGAAGCGCTCCTGGACGAGGACGTATTCGTCGAGGAGGTTGCTGCCGAACATGGGTGGGTCGTCTGAGTTGATTGTGACCATCAGGCCGGACTCGAAGTACATCTTTACGGGATGGTCATCGATGCCTGGGCAGCATCCGGTTTTGAGATTGCTGGTGACGTTGAGCTCGAGGGGGATCTGTTTCTGTGCGAGAACTTCGAGGAGCTCGGAATCTCTCTGGGCGGAGAGGGCGTGACCGACACGCTCTGCCCCTATGTTGATGGCGGCCCAGATGCTCTCGGGGCCGTCACGGCCGTCTCTCCCGGCATGCGCGGTGAGGCGCAGGCCGGCAATTTTGGCTTCGGCGTAGGAGTCGCGGAATAGGTCGGCGCTGCCGCGGGCTTCGTCGCCGCCGATGCCGATGCCGACGATGCTGGGGTAGAGTTTGGCGCAGCTCGGCGGCCTTGCGGAATACTTTGGTGGCCTCGTCGGCGCCGAAGTGGCGGACGGCGTCGATTAGCCAGTAGATGGTGGTGCCGAAGTCTTTTTCGCCGCGGATGCGTCCTCGCTCGATGGCTTCGACGAAGGGTTCGACCTCGGCGTTTTTCCAGTAAAAGATGATGCCGAAGGAGATGTAGACCTCGGCGTGGACGACGCCCTGGGCGGCGAGGTCGCGAATCATGTCGTAGGTGATGAGCTCGTAGTCTTCGGGGCCCTTGAGGCGGGAGGAGACGGCTTTGAAGGAGTCCATGAAGCCGAGGAAGTTTTCGTAGACGTAGAGCTGCTTTGCTGCTTCGGGAGTCAGGGGTTCTACGTCGTGGCGCCTGCTGAGCTTGAGGAGGGTTTCGGGCTGGATGGTTCCTTCGAGATGAAGGTGCAGCTCGACACTTGGGTAGCTTACGCAGCCAGTCGACTACGTCGATGTCGGTGTCGCGGCTCCCTTGCTTTCGTGCCATCCAGTTAGTGTAATCGCAGGGTTACGAGGGGCTGTTACGAAACTCGCAGTGGCGCCGTCCAAACCGCCCTGCTGACGAGAAGCCGACATACCGTGCCAATCTGCCAAGTTATACAGGCTCCATATGCTGCGTTAGAGTCATTGGTATGTCTCGTTTCAGGTGCAAAGGTTTTGGTTTTGCTGCTCTGGCAGCTGTTTTGAGTGTGTCTCCGCTGGTTGCGCAGCGGAAGGTGGATTTGGAGCCGAAGGGACCCGCTCCAATTACGGCGGCGACCAAGGCCCAGCAACGCTGGGTAGACCGCACGCTGCGACACCTTACTCTCGAGGAAAAGATCGGCCAGATGATCGAGGTTCGCGGCATCATGGGCTATTACAACGCCAATGATCCGGGCTTCGAGAAGCTTATCGCTGACATTCGCAAATATCACCTGGGCGCAGTCCATCTGACGGTGAACACCGACGGCCCTTTGCTGGTACGCACGGAGCCGTATGAAGCGGCGATGACCGTCAGGCGGTTGCAGCAGGAGACACACGGAAAAGTGCCGCTGATTTTCTCTGTCGACTTTGAGCGCGGCCCTTCCATGCGGTTGAGCGCGGTAGAGTACTTTCCTCATCCGATGGCTTTTGGAGCAACGCACAACCCTGCCTATGTAGAGGAGTGGGGGAAGATCGTTGCGGAGGAGTCGCGTTCCCTTGGCATTGCGTGGAACTTCTTTCCGATTGCGGATGTGCAGATCAACCCGCAGAATCCGATCATCAACACGCGGTCGTTCGGCGAGGATCCCACGGAAGTCTCAGCGATGGTGACTGCGTATATTGAGGGATCCCATGCCGGCGGAATGCTGACAACGCTGAAACACTTTCCGGGACACGGTGACACCGATACCGATTCGCATCTGCAACTTTCCAGGGTGAACGCACCGATGGAGCGATTGAATGAAGTGGAACTGCCGCCGTTCCAGAAAGGCATTGCCGCCGGAACTGACGCGGTGATGATTGCGCATGTAGCGTTTCCGGCGATTGAGCCTGACCCGGGAAAGATTGCGACTACCTCGCGGAAGGTCGTAACCGGCCTGCTTCGCGAACAGATGGGTTTCCAAGGTGTGATCGTCTCCGATGCGTTGGAAATGCGGGGCCTAACAAAACTGTACCCGCCAGGCGGTGCGAATCCTGCCGGACGTGCGGCGGTAGATGCGGTGAAGGCCGGTCAGGACTTCCTCGAGCTTCCATCCGACCTGGATGGAACCTACAACGGCTTGCTCCAGGCGGTGAAGTCGGGAGAGATTCCACAGAGCCAGATTGACGCAAGCGTACGGCGTCTTCTGCTGGTGAAGGCGAAGGCAGGACTTGATTCGCGCAAGGGACAGGTGGTCGATCTCGACCAGGTGCAGCAACACTTCGGCAAACCGTCAAGCTATGCGCTCGCCCAGGAAGTGGCAGAGCATGCCATCACGCTGGTGCGCGATGACAACCATTTGCTGCCGATGAGGCGAGACGATGGAAAATCGACGCTCGTGGTTTTGTTTGTGAGCGATCCGCACGGCGAGGATGGGCGCGTGCTGGAACAGCAGATTCGCGCGCGGTTACCGGGAGCGACGGTGGTGTATGTAGATCGTCGCAGTGCGCCGTTTGAGGCTGATGGAATTGCCGCGATGCTTCCGCAGTTTGGACGGGTGATCGCGGCGATTTACAGCGTCCCGCAACCGGGGCAGGTTGGCACGCAGACGAGCCTGGATACGATGTCGGCCGCGAAGGAAACGGCTGGAACGATTCTGCAGAGAATTCTGGATCAGGCAGGAGAGCGCACGGCCGTGTTGGCGATGGGTAGTCCGTACCCTATTCTGAACTACCCGAATATCCGGAGCTATGCGTGTGCTTTCAGTTCCGTCTCCACTTCGGAAGCAGCCATGGTGCGCGCGCTTTTTGGAGAGATACCGATCCATGGCAAGTTGCCGGTGACGTTGCCGAATGTGGCGAAACGCGGCGACGGAATGGATATGAGCGTCTCTGCCACTTCGTTCGGCTTACCCAGGGTTGAGGGGCTTCGATAAGGTTCGGAGTCGCTTTGCGGGAATAGAAGAGGCAGGCGAGCTTGCGCCACTCTGCTGTGAGGAAGGTGCTTGCGATGTTCCGGAGAGATTAGCTGCCGGAGTAGAACTCACTCCGCTTGCGGCTGTAGAAGAAGTAGACGAACAGGCCGATGATGAGCCACACGAAGAAACGTACCCAGGTGATTGCGGGCAGGCCGGCCATCAACAGGATGCAGAAGATGACGGAGAGAATCGGGATGACCGGGCCGAAGGGTACGCGGAAGCCGCGATGGCGCTCGGGATCTTTGTAGCGCAGAACGATGACGCCGATGGAGACGAGAACGAAGGCGAAGAGGGTGCCGATGTTCGACATCTCGGCGAAGGTGCCGACGTCGAAGAGGCCTGCTGGGATCGCGACGAGTATGCCGGCGACCCAGGTGGCGAAGGCCGGTGTGCGAAATCGCGGATGGACCTTGCTGAAGACGTCGGGCAGCAGTCTGTCGCGCGACATGGCGAACCAGACGCGGGCCTGCCCGAATTGGAAGACCAGGATGGACGAGATCATGCCCACGAGGGCGCCGATCAGAACGCCGAGACGGACCCAGTGGAGGCGGTGGCCGTCGGGTGTGAGGGAGACGCGCTTCAGCGCGTTGACGACCGGTGCGCCGTCGCCCGCGACGGAGTGCCACGGCACCATGCCGGTGAGCACGACGGCGACGCCGATGTAGAGGATGGTGCAGACGACCAGCGTCGCGATGATGCCGATGGGCACGTCGCGCTGCGGGTTGCCTGCACTCTTCGCTGGCGGTGGAGACGGAGTCGAAGCCGATGTAGGTGAAGAAGATGATGGAGCCGCCGGCGAGAATGCCCGGACCAGCCGTTGGGCGAGAAGGGGTGGTAGTTGGCCGGGTGGATGAAGCTGAGAGCCGAAGAAGACGAAGACGAGGATGGCGAAGATCTTGATCAGCACCATGATGTTGTTGGTGCGGGCCGACTCGCGAATGCCGCGGACGAGCACGACGGTGAGCAGAAGCACGATGAGGAAGGCGGGGATATCGAAGCCGCAGTGCCAGCCGGCCGGGTAGATGTCTTGGCCCGGCGAGGTCCTGCAGGCCCAGCGGCAGGTAGGCGGGCGAGAGCCACTTGGGGTCGAGGTGGATCCCGAGCCAGTCGAGCAGATCGACGACGTGAGCGGCGAAGCCGACGGTGACGCTCATGTTGGTGAAGGCGTACTCGAGGATGAGGTCCCAGCCGATGATCCACGCGATGAGCTCGCCGAGGGTGGCGTAGGTGTAGGTGTAGGCTGAGCCCGCGATGGGGATCATGCTGGCGAGCTCTGCGTAGCAGAGGCCGGTGAGTGCGCAGACGATAGCGACCAGCACCAGCGAGATCGCCAGGGCTGGTCCGGCACCCGGACGTCCTGCGACGGCGCCGTGGTGTGGTGAACCCATCCGACGATCAGATCGATGATCGGCGAACCTTTCCAATCGGCGAGCTTTGCCGGGTTGCCGCCGATGGCGGTGCCGATGACGGTGAAGATGCCGGAACCGATGACTGCTCCGATGCCGAGCGCGGTTAAGCGAGACCGGCCCAAGCGTCTTCTTCAGCGCGTGTTCGGGCCGCTCCGAGTCGCGAGATCAGCTTGTCGATCGATTTGGTTGCGAAGATTTGCCTGGCCAGCGCGCTCGCTCCTGCTTGCGGAAAATTGGTGCGGGGCGATTCAAAACAGCAGATGCAGTCTTCGATGCTGTGCAACCGTGCGTCGCGGTGTGGTGGAGCGCTGCCGTGGAAGGCGACGCTCCACCTAACCGGAATGCTTAGCGCTTGCTCTGGCCGCGTGACGCCTTCTTGACCTTGGCCTTGTTTTCGCCGCGAGCGCCGGTGCGGGCGGCCTTGGGGGCAGCCTTCTTGCGAGCTGCGCGCTTTACCTTCTTGCGCTCTGTCTTGTCGGTGATGGTCTTGGTATTTGCCATGGATCGTGTCATTCTTTCTGATAGATGCGATTTTTCAGAACTTTACAGAGCGTTCCAGCTGGGCGAACTTCTCCACCAGCTTTTTTACGCCGTGCTGTTGAAATTGTACTGTAATCTTCGCGTCATCCCCATCGCCTTCGCGACGAAAGACGGTTCCTTCGCCATATTTGGGATGGCGGACGCGCGAGCCCTGCCGCAGGCCGGTCTTGCCGGTGGGCTTCGGGATGTCGAGTTTTGGGCGTGGTGAATCTTTTGTCCGCGTGCGGCGAAGAAGCTGGCGATGTTGTCGACGGAGCTGGCCGGCTGCCGGACGGGTTTCGCGGTGCGATGCGTTGCTGCGGTAGGCGTGGTTTCTGCGGGACGGCCTCGTGGCTCCGCTCTGGTCCTCGTCCTCGTAGCTGTAGTGGCGGTCGCCTTCTTCGGGTTGGCGGGCGGCCGAAGCGGTTGGCGTTGGGGTAGGGAGTTGCGTAGGCGTGCGGTATCCGTAGTCGGAGCCGGAGAACTGCGGGCGCGCGGGCGGGCTGCCGAGGTCCTCGACCAGTGCGGCGGGGACCTCTTCGAGAAAGCGCGAGGGGATGGAGGGCTCGGGCATGTCGGAGCCGTAGCGGCGGCGGTAGCGGGCGCGCGTCATCACGAGCGTGTCCATGGCGCGGGTCATGCCGACGTAGCAGAGGCGGCGCTCTTCTTCGAGGCCGGTGGGGTCGGTCAGCGTGCGCGAGTGCGGGAAGAGGCCTTCTTCCATGCCGGCGAGAAAGACGAGCGGGAACTCGAGGCCCTTGGCGGCGTGCAGCGTCATCAGCGTGACGCGGCGCCTCGGCGGAGTAGCTGAGTCGGCGTCGGAGACGAGCGCGGCGTGGTCGAGAAACTCGGCCAGCGTCTCGCCGCGCTCCTGCGCGTCCTGTGCGGCGTTGGCGAGTTCCTTCAGGTTCTCGATGCGGGAGAAGGACTCGGGCGTGGCCTCTTCTTCGAGCGCGCGGATGTAGCCGCGAGCGATCGTTGAGGAACTTGATCAGCTCGGGGAGCGTGGCGGGATCGCCGGGCTTGCGGAAGCCTTCGCTCGGCTTCGTTGCCGCCTCGCTGGCCATCTGCGATCTCGGCGGCGCGCTCGCGGCGTGGTGTCTGCCGAGCTGCTTTGAGGACGACGGGCGCGAAGGGATTGAAGCTGCGCGGAGTCGATGCGCGTGGGCGGCATCGGTGTCGGTGGCGTTCTCCGGTGCGATGGTGGAGATCTCTTCGCTGGGGCCGAAGTCGAAGCCGAAGTTGAAGCTGGTGTCGAAGGAGGTGTCGGCGTCGTCGGTCTCCGGGTTCTTCTGTCGGAACGAGTCGGTCGGGTTCTGCGTCTCGGTGACGTCGGATTGAGACATCGGCGTCGTCCACAGCTGCTGGGATTCGGGCGAGGAAGGTGTTGTCTTCGGGCCTGTGTCGGCGGCGAGTTTGTCGGCGAAGTCCGGGCCGAGCATGGCGCGGGCGTCCTTGATGAGGCGGCGGAAGCTGCGAGCGCTGTGAGCGCGCGTGCGGGAGGAGCTTGTCCTCGATGGCGCGGGCGATGGCGTCCCAGGTGCTGATGCCGGTGGTGAGCGCGATGCGCTCCAGCGTCTCCATGGTGGTCTTGCCGATGCCGCGCGGCGGGCGAGTTGACGACGCGCGCCGAGGGCGATGGAGTCGTGCGGGTTCTGCACCAGCTTCATGTAGCTGAGGATGTCCTTGACCTCGGCGCGGTCGTAGAAGGAGAAGCCGCCGACCATGTGGTACTGGATCTGGTAGCGGCGCAGCGCCTCTTCCACCAGCCGCGACTGCGAGTTGGTGCGATAGAGCACGGCGCAGCGCGGGAGATCTTCCTGGGCGCCGGCTTCGCGGAGGTATCGCTGGATGCGGTCGGCGATGAAGAGCGCTTCGTTCTCGCCGTCGGGAGCTTCGTAGTAGCCGATGAGCGAGCCGCCCTCGCGGGTGGTCCAGAGCGTCTTGCCCTTGCGCTGGGTGTTGTGCGCGACGACGGCGACTGCGCCTTCGAGGATGATCTGGGTGGAGCGGTAGTTCTGTTCGAGGCGGATGGTGCGGACCTCGGGAAAGTCCTTCTCGAACTCGAGGATGTTCTTGATGTCGGCGCCGCGCCAGCTGTAGATGGACTGGTCCTCGTCGCCGACGACGCAGACGTTGCGCGTGGTCGCCGGCGAGCAGCTTCATCAGCTCGTACTGCGGGCGGTTGGTGTCCTGGTACTCGTCGATGAGGAGGTATTTGTAACGGCGGTTGTAGCGTTCGCGCGACCTCGGCGGAGGACTTTGAGCAGGCGGACGGTTTCGAGCAGCAGGTCGTCGAAGTCGAGCGCGTTGGCCTTGAAGAGCTCCTTGCGATAGATCTCGAAGATGTGCGCGATCTTCTCTTCCATGGGATTGGTGGTGGCGAGGAAGTACTCCTGCGGGTCGATCATGTGGTTCTTCGCCCAGGAGATTCGGCCGAGCGCGACGCGCGGCTTGAGCGATTTGTCGTCGATGGCGAGGCGCTTGAGCGCCTGTCTTGACGACGGCCTGCTGGTCGGTCTCGTCGTAGATGGCGAAGTTGCGGGTGAGGCCGACTCCGTTGATGCGCAGGGCTTCGATGTCGCGGCGCAGCACGCGCACGCAGAAGCTGTGGAAGGTGGAGAGCAGAGGCTTGGCGAGCGAGCTGTGGCCGAGGATCTTGTCGACGCGCTCGGCCATCTCGTTGGCGGCCTTGTTGGTGAAGGTGACGGCGAGGATGGAGTCCGCGGGCACGCCGCGCTCCTCGATGAGATAGGCGATGCGGTGCGTGATGACGCGGGTCTTGCCGGAGCCTGCGCCGGCGAGCAGCAGCACGGGGCCATCGACGGCCTGGATGCCTTCGCGCTGCTGCGGATTCATATTTTCTAATAGGCGACTCAACGTGGGAATACTCCAATGTCCATTTTAAAGCTTTGTAAAAATTGTGTGTAGTTGCTTCTCTTGAAAACGCCAAAAAGGCGCGTATTTGTTGTTCATTTGTGAACATGTGTTCGGCGGTGGACATTCATCACAACAATTCATGCCTTCGTCACAAAGGAATCGCGATTTTAGATTTTTCCTGGGAACTATCTGCGATGTGCTGCGTACAACTTCACACGACGAGCTTTTCTGAACCATGGCAGAAAAACTCCCGTCGCAATTTATCAGTATCGGGAGCTAACAATGAATCGTTTTAATCGTCTCACTATCGCATTTGTCGCTGCTTCACTTCTTGCAGCCCCGGCTGTTTATGCCGCTCCTGCCAGCATCTCGTCCCCGGTTCACGCCATGTTCGGAAAGACGAAATCGAATACGGTCAAACTGAACCTTAAAAATGAATCCGCTGCGCCCCTGGATGTGAAAGTAGGGGATAAGGTGATGACTCTCGAACCGGGCAAGCCCGTCACTCTTAACCTTGAAGTCGGCACGCGCATCGTGTCGGAATCTAATACGCCGACTCATCCTGAGGGCTCGCTGATTGAGCAGGTCATCAAAGATCACAATGGCGCTACGATTGTCATCCGCTAGATCGTCAACCAACATCAGCGGCAAGTACGCAGTTCCTTCCCTTTTGTGAGGTCGATCGTTCCGTGCACTGACGATCGGCCTTTCACGCCCACCACAATTTGCGTGATCCACTGCTTCCCTTGCTATTCTCGTTTCTATGATTCGTCACGTTGCTGTCTTCTGCGCCTCGGCCAACGGCTCACATTCGATTTATAAAGCAGCAGCCGAGGAGCTGGGACAGGCACTAGCTGCACGCAATATCGGGCTTGTTTATGGCGGCTCGAACGTCGGCCTGATGAAGGCGGTCGCTGAGGCAGCCCTGGCCGCGAATGGCACGGTTATCGGCGTGATTCCCGAGGTGCTGGTCGATCTCGAGGTTGCACATCACGGCATTACCGAACTGCATATCACAAGCACCATGCACACCCGCAAGGCGCTTATGGGAGAAAAGGCTGATGCTTTTCTTGCGTTGCCGGGAGGCTTTGGAACCTTTGAAGAGCTTTTCGAAGTGTTGGCCTGGCACAGTCTGAAGATTCATGCGAAGCCTATTGTTCTGCTGAACATTAACGGCTTCTATGACAAACTTCTGGTTTTTCTGGACCACTGCGTTGCTGAAGGGATGCTCAAGCCGAAGAATCGGGAGCTTCTGCTTGTGGCAGACACGGTTGATGGCGCGATGGCGCACCTGCTAGGCGAGACGGCTTAGCCTGCTGCGCGGCAAGTCTCGCACTGACAGACGCGGCGTAAGTAGTCCCACGAGTAGATTCCGCTCTCATGGCCGTCGCTCCACTTAAATTTCAGTGCGTATTTGCCGACTGGCGTAACCTCGACCGGTTTGACTGGCGCCTCGTACATCACGAGCAGCGTTTTTTCCTTCGGCTTCGGCATGCCGACTGGTCTGCCTGTTTTTTCCCGCTCTTCGTGGCAGGTCGCGCACGGGCATGCGTTTCGCAACCAGGCAAATGACCATGAACTATGGTGCCCGTCTTTCCAGTCGATCTCGATGCCGGTGCCCTCGGTCTTTTTCACGCGCACCTTGTTGGGGGTAACGGCGTCGGCCGGCAGAGACTTATGTTCCGAATCCTCTCGCCGCGCCTGCTCGGCGTCGACAATGCGAATTCCTTCGTGACTCATACATCCTCTTTCATGGATCTTCGTTCATAGCGGATCTTCAGGATTAAGATGCTCATCGATAGTCCCAGGGTCGCTGCATTGGATGCGATGACCGGCTTTGATCCGCTGTAGACGCCATAGAGGAGCCAGAGAAAGACACCAATGGAAAACAGTAGAAAGGTTCCCATGGAGATATCCCTGGCTGATCGCAGTCTCAGAACTCGCACCAGCTGCGGAATAAAAGCGGTCGTCGTGCAGAATGCCGCTATGAATCCAATATCATCCACTATCCGCGCGCTCAACGTCATTTTACGCAACTCCTGAAAAGCAACCGACTGGTACGTTGGCGATCCTTCATCCATTCTTCCAGAAAAAATATGCGGCCACTACGCATCCTGTAATCACGACGATGGTTCGCAGCACTTCGGCGCTCATTCGCCGGGCATACTGCGCGCCGACATATCCGCCAACTCCGGCAAATACCATTGAGATGACGCAGTAGTGCCAGATGACTGCACCTTTAAATACAAAGGTCAGGACGGCGCAGAGGTTGGACAGGCACGCCGCCAGAACTTTGAGTGAGTTGAGCGCATGCATCTCTTCCACGCCAAACAACGCCAGCGCCGTCATGATTAGGAAGCCGGCTCCGGCGCCAAAATAACCGATGTAAAAGCAGACGGGGAGCAACACAAAAAACAACGGCATCGCCGCAGGCGTCCTGGGGACGTGCGGTGCTGCCGAACGCGCCCGCAACCATCGCGATACAGGTCCGCTGATTCCGAAGAGCAGGGAAGCGACTAATAGAAGCCATGGAACCAGATGGAGAAAGGTGATCTGCCTCGTATTGAGGAGAACCACCGCGCCGCTGATTCCGCCGACAATCGAAGCGGCACACACGACCGGCAAGAGATCGCGTCGCAAGTCTCCGCGCAGGGCAGCCACAGAGGTCAACTGACCGGGCCAGAGCGCCACCGTATTGGTCGCGTTGGCCTGGATTGGAGGGACGCCGATCGACAGCATTGCGGGAAATGAGATAAACGATCCCCCGCCTGCCATAGCGTTCATCACTCCCGCAATAAACGAGGCGACGACCAGCCAGATGTAGTGCCAATGGGTATTAAGGCTTGCAATCATCCATCTTCGATTGTAGCGATATCCCGGGCCAAGCCGACACTGCCGACCGCGGATTGCGCGGATGTTACGGATCAAAGACAAGACGAATAAAGAGGGGAGATCGATTGAGGGAGGGGGTGGTACGTCGGGTGAAAGAATACCCGTCTTTATCCGCGCGATCCGCGGTCGAGTGCTTCGGGGATCTCGGGAGTGGCTGCGATCAGCCGACGTGTGTATTCCTCGAGTGGAGACTGGCAGACCTGTTCGCAAGCGCCTAATTCTATGAGGCACCCGCTGCGCATTACCGCTACGCGGTCGCATAGGTATCGCACGAGTGGCATGGAGTGAGAGATGAACAGGTAGGTCAGTCCAAATTTCTTTTGCAGGTCGCGCAAGAGATTAACCACCTGGGCGCCTACACTCACGTCGAGCGCGCTGACTGGCTCGTCCAGTACGAGGAACTCCGGCCTCAGTGCGAGTGCCCGCGCAATGTTGATCCGTTGTCTCTGGCCGCCGCTGAACTCGTGCGGAAAGCGCTCGAGGGCGGACTCGTCCATCCCTACCGTGCGGAGCATCTCTCGCAGTCTTATTGGGAGCCCTTCGGCGGGCTTCTCCCGGTGAATGGCAAAGGGTTCGGCAAGAATCTCGCGGACGCGCATTCTGGGATTCAGCGCGGCAAAGGGGTCTTGAAACACGATCTGCATGCGGCGCCGCATCCTGCGCATCTCCTCGGAACCGGCGGCGAGGAGATCGCGCCCGGCATATCGCACTTCGCCGGCTGTCGGTTCTACGAGGCGCAGGAGCATCCGCGCTACAGTGCTCTTGCCGGAGCCCGATTCTCCGACGAGGCCCAGGGTTTCTCCGCGAGCGATGGTGAAGGAAACTCTATCCACCACGCGCCGTCCTGCGCTGTACTCCTTCACTAATCCACGCGCATCGACGAGAACGTCTTCGGGCATCTTCAATCCAGCTTTGGATGCATGAGTTGGAAGCTGGTTGCATCCTGATAGGCTTTGGCGAATGCTGCGAGCCTCGCATCTGAATACAGCGCACCGAGGAAGGTGAGGCTAACGGGCGTGCCCGGACCGCCTGCGTTCGCTAGTGCTCCATCCTCATCGGTGTCGCTCTTCGGGGCACTGTCTCCGCGAATCCCGTTCGGCACGATGATTGCGGGATGGCCAGTGAGATTAGTTGCTTGCAGCTGAATGCCCTGCGAAGGTGTGACGATGACGTCAACCTGTGCGAAGAGCTTTTCCATTGCGGCAATGGCCAGCGTTCGCGCGCGCATCGCCTGGATGTAGTCGACGGCGGAGTAGAAGCGGGCGATGCGGAATTGATTGGGCCAGTCGAAAGGCAATTGTCCGGTGAGCAGCTTGTCGCGACCGCTGCGGGTGAGGTCGTCGAAGGCGGCGGCGGCTTCGGCTTCGAGGACTGGCACGATTGCGGCGAAGGGGAAGTCGGGCATTTCGACAGGAATCAGCTTTACGCCCATGTTGCGCAGCTCGTCGAGGGCTGTGGTGCCATATTTCGCGTCGTAAGAGCGGCGTTCAAAGTTCTTTTTCTGCGCGTCGGTTGCTCCCGCGGGAAGTGGCAATACATCGAATGCGCTCTTGATGTAGCCGACGCGGAGGGTCTTCCAGTTGAAGTCGGCGTCCCAGTTGAAGGCGGCGGGCTGGACGGAGAGATCGTGGCCATCCTGTCCGTAGATGGCGGACATGACGAGAGCGCAGTCTTCCACTGCACGGCAGATGGGACCTATCTTGTCCATCGTCCAACTGAGCGCCATGGCTCCGGTGCGGGGCACGAAGCCAAATGTGGGCCGCAGTCCCGTGGTGCCGCAACGAGTGGAAGGCGAGGAGATGGAGCCGAGTGTTTCCGTCCCCAGCGCGAAGCCCACGCACCCGGCAGCGACTGCGCTGGCGCTTCCTGCTGAGGAACCACTGGATCCCTGACGTTTGTTCCACGGGTTTCGCGTTCGTGCGCCGAACCAGAGATCTCCTTGTGCCAGTGCGCCCATCGAGAGCTTCGCGATGAGGACCGCGCCGGCCTCGTCGAGGCGAGTCACGACGGTTGCGTCGTAGTCGAAGGCCTGATCTTCAAAGCCGCCCGCGCCCCAAGTGGTGCGGTAGCCCTTGACTGCGAGCAGGTCCTTGCCACCCCAGGGTATGCCGTGGAGAGGTCCGCGGTATTTGCCGGCGGCGATCTCTTTGTCGGCCGCAGCCGCGTGTGCCATGGCTCGCTCTTCCGTGAGGGTGATGACAAAGTGAAGTTGTGGATCGTATTTTTTCAGACGCGCCAGGTACATCTTTGTCAGGTCGACAGAGGCGACTTTGCGGGTTTTGATCAGTTGCGCCAGTTCGCGCACGGAGGCGAAGGCGAGGGTATCGGATTCTCCGGCGACTCCGGCAGATGCAGCCGCGGCGAGCTTTGCATCGTCGGGAGCGGCGCTGATCTTTATCGGCTTTTTCAAGGTATCGAGCGTCATGTCGCCTGGTACGGGATCGAAGATGAACGCGGGCGCTACGCTGTTGGGGATTTTGAGGTCGCGAATGGCTGTGTAGGACTTTCGGAGCTGTTCCAGGCCTTCAAGCATCATCTTCTTCTGCTCGTCGGTGACGGTGATGCCGGCGATTACCGCGGCTGCGTCGATCATCTGCGGGGTGATCTTCGCAAGGGCGTCGGTGCTTGCTTTGACGTCGCCGCTGCCAACGATGGGCGAACTCTGTGCCCTTGCCTGCGTTGCCAATGTGAATAACACTCCTGGTAGCAGAGTCTGTCCCAGACCCACGATGGAGCACACGCCAAGAAAGCCCCGTCGGTCTAATCCACGTTCCTGTTCGGTCATTTCCGCATTATTGCATTTCGGGCATTTTGCGATGAGCTTGGACTCGAGCTTTATGGAGTTCGTAATTTTGATTTGATCCTACTCACAAAAAACGGAGCGGCAGGTCGGCGGCTTTAATGATGCCGATTCGCGGCGTGACCTCGACGGTTTGCGGACGGAAGCCGTCGTCGAGGATCTGAAGAATTGAGCTGGTGCGCGTTACATCCATGCACGTGATGAGTGGCACGGGTAATGCCGAAGGCCTGACAAAGGCGTCCGGGACCGCCTGTCAGTAGCTTGGCCGATGCAGTGGGTCGGAGGCCGTGGAGTCTTGCCATCGTTTCGAGACCTTTGGTCGGCTCGAGAGCGCGAAGCAAAACTCCCCAGGCTCTCCGTCGGGGAGGCAAGAGACGTTGAGGCAGTAGTACCTGCCGTAGATCAGGTAGACGTCCGCGTGACCCGGCGGTCCGAAGAGTACAGCATTGTAGGAACTGAGACCGGTGAAGGTGTGGGAGGCGGGATCGGATAGACCTAGATACGCTTCGGCCTCGATGATACGGCCAGTGAGTCGCTCACCCTCGCGACGATGGGTTGAGGAGTTTGCCGAGCAACTGCGCGCTACAACTTCCGGAGAACGGTTATAAAAGCTGCGCGGGAGGACCGCGGGTTTCGACTTTGTTTGAGTCATCTGGATGGGTCACTCAGCGAGGTACTGCTTCGAATACCCATCTTCGCAGCATCATTGCCAGCAGCGAAGGGGTTCATCCATAAGTTGTTGATTTATTTGGATAGATAGTTGGTGGACCTGATCGGGATCGAACCGATGACCTCTTCCATGCCATGGAAGCGCGCTCCCAGCTGCGCCACAGGCCCACTCTTAGGAAGGACTCTATCTATTCTGGCTGACTGAGACGTATTCGTCAACGAGGGGCGGAGCTAAATGCAGTGGTCAATGGGAACAAATTGCGTATCTTGCGTGTCTAAAGGGAATAGAGTGAGCGAGCACTCGGCCCGCGCGGGTGTTGTTTTTATCAGTCGGAGCTCTCGCAGGCTCGCAGTTGCAACGCGCTTCACCAAGTCGTACCTTAGAGGGTACCCGGTATGCAGGCGGGCACGATAGTGGGCAATCTAGCCAGCGCGATAGGCATTACAACAGAGGATGCAGCTCTTGTTGCCGACCTGAAGGCCGGTTCCGAGGAGGCGTTCGCCATCCTTATCGCGCAATACCATCAGCCGCTTTACTCGCTGATCGCCCGCAGCCTCAACGATCCGGCCGATGCTGCCGACATTACCCAGGAAGTCTTCATCAAGGTCTTCCGGAGCATACGCGGCTTCCATGGCGAGGCCAGCCTGCGCACATGGCTCTACCGCATCGCTCTGCACGAGGCTTCGAACCAGAGGCGGTGGTGGTCGCGGCACAAGAAGCAGGAGATCACCATTGACTCGCCGTATGAGTCGGGCGCGGACGACGAAAGCCATGGTCTCTGCCTGAGCGCGACTCTTGCCGACCAGTCGGGTTCGCCTTTCGATCATGCTGCCCAGGCAGAGGTTCGCGAGCGGGTTGAATCGGCTCTGCGGCAGCTCCCGGAGGCTTTCCGTACCGTGGTCATTCTTCGCGAGATCGAAGGGTTTGCCTACGAAGAGATCGCCGAGATCCTGAACGTGAATCTCGGCACGGTTAAGTCTCGCCTCACTCGCGGTCGCTCTGCGCTGCGTGCTTTGCTCAATTCAGATATTGTCGGTTCTTCCTCTGCATCGGGTTCTCTCTCCGATCGATCCACCGTGGAGGTTGGGCAATGACCCCGCAGACCTGCCGTAAGGTTCAATCTTCCTTCTCCGCGTATCTGGACGGCGCTGTCAGCGGACGGCAGATGCAGCGCATCGCCCAGCATCTAGAAGGCTGCCCGGAATGCTCCCATGAGTTCGGTGCCCTGCGTGCCATGCAGCGATCACTTGCCGCCCTCGGCCCTGCGAAGGCTCCTGCTGACCTCGGGCTCAGACTAAGGCTGGCTATCTCGCATGAGCAGGCCCGCAGAAAAGCCACCTGGCGCGACTCCTTGAGCCTGAAGTGGGAGAACGTAGTCCGTCCGATGCTCGTCCAGGTCTCTGCCGGATTTGCCGGGGCCGTTATTCTGATTGGAGGCATTGGGCTTTTGCTTGGCATGGTGGCGGTGCCAGAGCCCGTGATGGCTAATGACGAGCCTCTTGGGGCCATGACAGCGCCTCATTACCTCTATTCGATAGCCAATCCGGCCGATGTCATCAGCGATCATGACTCCCTGATCGTTGTGGAAGCATTCATTAACGAACAAGGCCGGGTGTATGACTACAACATCGTCTCCGGACCGGAAGATCAGGCGACCCGCGTTCAGATCGCCGACCAACTTCTGATGAGCATCTACGAGCCTGCCAGCGTCTTTGGCGCTCCGGTCCGCGGTCGCGTCGTTCTAACGTTCTCCGGTATCTCCGTTCGCGGCTAAGCTCGCGCGCAGGCGCGTTTGCAACTCGTCCCTTTGCTCCCTTAGACTTCACGGGAGCGTCCAATTATCGTGCCTTTTTTTACTAAACCGTCGTACCGCCGGCACTGTGCGGTCTTTTTACTGGGCCTGGCGGCAACTTTGTTTCTGAACGGCGTTGTTCCTGCAAAGGCGCAGAAGCCAATCTCTTCGAGTAGCAGCAGCACCCCCGATACTCCTGCGCCAGATACGCCGGTGAAACCTGCCGCGCGTGTTGCGCAGCCAGAGGCCGGCGGATCTGCCGTCACGCTGGAGACCAGCGAACCTCTCTTTTATATTGCCGCAGCGCTGAACACCTGCGGCTACGACGCCGATCTGGCCGCGTCGGCGCCTGTCCGACGTAAGATTCGCGAGGAGATCAACTCCGAATTGGCTGCTTCTGCGACCGCGCGCACCAGCCGTGACGCCCTCTGCACCTACATCCGCGATCACACCCTGGCCGACAGGGGACTCAACCTGGCCCAGTACATCTCGCTCGCGCTTTACCTCTCTCCGCCGCCTGAGCTGACACCGGTCGCCGACGAGACCGAGCTCCCCCCTGACTCGACGCAGGTCGTCAACATACTTCCGCTGCTCCGCACTTTTGCCGACGAGGTTCATCTCAACGCCCTCTGGGCCGAGCATCGCCCTGAGTACGAAGATCTCCGGGATCGCGTACATGGGCCGCTCACGAAGATGATTCTGGATACCAACATCTATCTTCGGCTGCCAGTAAGCAGTTACGATGGCCGTCGTTTTCTGGTGCTATTGGAACCGATGCTCGCTCCCTCTGCTACGAACGCCCGTATCTACTCCACCGACTATATTGTTGTCGCGTCACCTGCCGGAGAACCGCTCGGCGCGGTTCACTTCGACGATATCCGGCACATCTATCTCCATTACGAGATTGAACCTCTGGTCTATGCACGCGCGCAGGCCATGGAACGCCTGACGCCGCTGCTCCGCACCGTGCAAGATGCGCCCCTGGAGTACACCTACAAGACCGAGATCGTTCCGCTGATTACAGAGTGCCTGATCAAGTCGATCGAGATTCATACGATGGACGTGGGTCTCTCCAAGCCGGAGAAGCCGGGTCCAGGAGTGAAAGCGCGCGCCGATCTCGAGCGTTACGACGCCGATATGAACGCTTATGAGCATCAGGCTGAGACAGTCCGCCGCAAGGCTATTGATCTTGCGATGCGCCAAGGCTGGGTGCTGACGGACTACTTCTACAGTGAGATCGGAAGCATGGAGAGGTCCGGTGTCAGTTTGAAGGAAGATATGGGGCAAATGGTCTACGGTATGGATGTCGACCACGAGCGCCATAAGGCCGAACAGATTGCTTTTCTGCCCCAGGGAAGCCGCGATGTTCTTCGCCGGCCGTCGACGCAGTTGACTGGCCTGCAACTTGCAGAAGTAAAGATGCTTAAGGGTGACCTCGCCGGCGCTTCGGAGATTGCCAATCGCGTGCTCGCTGATCCAAATGGCGACCATCCGGGGGCCCACTATGTTCTCGCCCGGGTCAATCTAATGCAGCGTCAACCGGGGGCGGCGGTAAATGACTTCCAGGAGGTGCTTGATACGTCGAAGGACCCGCGCACTCTGGCCTGGTCGCACATCTACCTTGGGCGACTCTACGACATCATGCCTCCGCCGGACCGCCAAAAGGCTATCGCTGAGTACCAGGCTGCGCTTACTGTTCGAGATGCGCAGCCCGACACAAAGGCGGCAGCCGAAGCCGGTCTAAAGAAACCCTTCGTTGCTCCCAAGGCCGATAACCAGCCTGCGGACGATGACAACGCCCCATTTGACCCCAGTGGAAAAGCCGAGAAGGACGCATATCGTCCGCCACCCCCACACTAGATTCCTGCCATCGGACCAGGGCACCGTCCGGTACATTAGACGCGGAGGAGTTCTCGTTGACGACACGGCACAACAAGGCCGGACAATCGCGGAAGAAGAGCACCCCTGTGTCTCCGTTCGACCATCGTTTCCGGCGGCCCGACCTGCTGACGTGGGCGTTGACCCACCGGTCGCTGGCGTATGAGACGAAACCCGACTCTCTTCCCGATCCTGCCGCCGACAACGAACAGCTTGAGTTTCTGGGCGACGCCGTCCTCGGTCTGGCCGTAGCCGAATCTCTTTTCCGTCGATTTCCAACCTCCCGCGAAGGTGAACTTACCCGTCTCCGCTCCTCACTGGTCAGCCGTCGTCATCTCGGCGAAGTAGCGGCCCGCATCGACCTTGGCTCGCATCTCCGCCTTGGCAGAGGCGAAGAGCAAAGCGGAGGCCGAAGAAAGCCCGCTCTCCTTGCAAACGCCCTCGAGGCCGTCATCGCGGCACTCTATCTGGATGGCGGACTCAACGCGGCGAGCGCCTTCATTGAGAAGCAAATCATTGAGCCGACTCTCCCCAATCTCCATCTCGCTCTCAAAGCATCCGAAACCTTTAGCGGGGCCATTGGCGATCACAAGTCCGCCCTGCAGGAGCGTTTGCAGGCTACTGGCGCAGGGCAGCCCCACTACGTTCTTACTGCGCAGAGCGGCCCGGACCATCAAAAGCGCTTCCGCGTCGAAGTCCGCATCGAAGACAAAAAGGGAGTCTCGCGCGCCTTGGCTGAATCCGAAGGCACTACCAAGAAACAAGCGCAGCAGGAAGCCGCGCGTCTCGCTTTTCAACGCCTTGTCGCAGAATCTCAGCTGGCTGGCGCCGCGGTCGAGGAGGTAGTGGAGTGATCGCCGACACCAAATCCGGTCAGATTCAGGTTCAGGCTGAAACGCCCGCGCCTGCGATCGAATCCATCCGTCACTCCCCGCCCCAACCGGCTCCGGAGGGAGTGCATTCGTATCATGCCCATCACAAGCCCGGGATCTTCACTGCGGCGCAATCTCTCGTTTACCTCATCGTCATCGCGATTTTTATCATTACCTTCTGCGTCCAGCCTTTCCGAATCCCCTCCGAGTCTATGGAGTCCACCCTGCTTGTGGGGGATTTCCTGCTTGTCGATAAACAATCAGCGTCGCCGAACGCGGACGGATCCGCCGGCCTGCTTCCTGCCGCAGGCGTCCATCGCGGCGACATCATCGTCTTCCACGATCCGGTCGATGCGACCCTTCATTTGGTCAAGCGCGTCATTGGCCTGCCGGGTGACCACCTTCGGCTCCACTCCGGCCGCGTCTTCATTAATGGCCGTGAGTTGGTTGAGCCCTACGCGGTCTACCGGTCGAGCCCTCCCGACAACTTCCGCGACAACTTCCCCCGGTTTCAGTCCGCAGATCCCGAGATCGACTCCCACTGGTGGATTCGAATGCGGTCGCTGATCGACAATGGCGAACTTATCATCCCAACCGGCAATTATTTTGTCATGGGCGACAACCGCAACGACAGCGAGGACAGCCGATATTGGGGGTTCGTCCCACGGGAGGCCATCGTCGGCAAACCGCTGATTATCTACTTCTCACTCCAGCAGCATGAGTCCGAAGACACTCCTACGCTCACCCAGGAGGCTCACGCCGAAAACCAACGCCGGCAACCCTCCAGCAAGATCGACTCGTTGGTCGACTTTGCTCGCTGGAGTCGCATCTTCCAGGTTGTCCGCTAGCCTGAGGCCAAGCGGATGGCCCATTCTTTCGGCGCGATCGAAAATGGCGGGTTAGCACGAGAGGCGAGACCTTTATTCCCATCGGCGATACACTAATAGCTGCACCACCGGAGATCCGTCTTGCCCGAAACCGTAGCCACCGAAGCGAATGACCTGGAGTCCGCCCAGCAACAGGACCATGCCGAAACTCCCCTCGAGTCCCTCGCCTCAATCTGCGCTGTCCTGGCCATCGGTCTCTTCGTTATGACGTTCATCTTCCAGAACTTCGAGATTCCGTCCGCGTCGATGGTTAAGACGTTGCTCATCGGGGATCATGTTCTGGTGGACCGCATCTCCCTCGCCCCTCCGGCAAAATGGGCCCCCTTTACCTACTATCGTGATGTCCGCCGCGGCGACATCATTGTTTTCTTCAAACCGGGAGAGCCGGATCTGTTCCTCGTCAAGCGCGCGATCGGGATCCCCGGCGACCGCCTCCACCTGCGCAACGGAGTCGTTTACCTGAACGGTGTTGCCCAGAACGAGCCATACGCCGGCATGCCTGTCTCCGACGACAATCCGCAGCACGCTTTCCAGCCCTATCGCGATGATTTTCCCGCCGTTCCTCCTGGCCCTTACGACCAGGTCACGGCGAGCTGGGCCTACGAGCTTCCCGGCCGCATCCAGGACGGCGACCTTGTCGTCCCTCCGGGCAAGGTCTTCGCGATGGGCGACAACCGCACCGAGAGCCTCGACGGTCGCTTCTGGGGCTTCGTTCCGCGCGAGAACATCGTTGGTCGTCCTATGTTCGTCTACTGGTCCTTTCAGACCCCTGCCGACCAGATAAACAAACAGACCATCGGTGAACGCCTTAGTTTCATCGGCCACATTGTCCTCCACTTCTTCAGCGAGACTCGCTGGAGCCGCACGCTCCATCTCGTCAAATAATGGAGCTATCGCCCCCGCGCCCAGCCATCGCGCCGGACAATCGTTCATGCAGGAAATGGATCCAACCTTCGAGCCAGGCGAATTCGTCGACGCTGATGTTCCGCCTACCATCAGCCGTCGCACGCTCCGTCGTCTGCTGTATATCGTCCTCGCGGCTTTGGCGGTCCTTCTCCTTGTCCTGCTTCCGCCGCTGATTAGCCTCAACCGCTACCAGCGCCGCATCGCCAACAGCATCGGCGAAAGCCTCGGCCGCCCCGTTCACCTGGACAAGGTCTCACTCAATCTGCTTCCGCTGCCCGGCTTCACGCTTGAGAATTTTGTGGTGGACGAAGATCCTGCCTTCGGCAACGAACCAGTCATCCGCGCCAATTCCGTCAACGCCACCCTCCGAATCAGCTCGCTCTGGAGCCGCCGCTTTGAGTTCTCTACCATCAGCTTCACCGATCCCAAGCGTCAACCTCGTCCATCTCCCCAACGGCAAGTGGAACCTCGACAGCATCCTCTTACACGCCGCCCAAATCGAGGCGGCCCCTACCGCCCAGAAAAAACGCGGCCCCGCCCCACGCTTCCCCTACATCGAAGCCACCGGAGCACGCCTCAATCTCAAGCTCGGCAACGAAAAAACCCCGGTCTCCCTCACCGACGCGGACTTCGCTCTCTGGCTGCCTGATCCTCAGCAGTGGCACCTTCGCCTCCGCGCTCATCCTGCCCGCACTGACACCAACGCCTCTGATACCGGTATTTTCTCCCTCGAAGGCACTCTTGGGCGAGCCGCATCTCTGAGCCAGGTCCCCCTCAGCCTTCAAGGCGTCTGGCGCAATGTCCCGCTTGGACAGGCCAGCCTCCTGCTTCTTGGCCGCGACGCTAATCTCCGCGGCGATCTCACTCTTTCTGCAAACGTCCAGGGGACCATAGGAAACAGCGCAATCCAAACCCGCATTCAGATCATCGGAGGCCGTCGTGCCGACTTCGTCCCGGCCGAACCTCTCGATGCTGATGTGCAATGCCTGGCCACCGCCACCGCCGGCTTCCACACTTTCGAAGATATCCGCTGTGCCTGGCCTCCATCCGGCTCCTCCACCCCACCTACCCTTGCGCTCACAAGCCCATTCCTCGACGTCCGCAACCCCGCAGGCACCACGTTTGAGATTGCTACCCCGGGTCTGCCAGCCTCGGCCCTTCTTGACTGGCTCCGGATCGCCAGCCCGCGGGTCCCCGCGGACCTTACCGCTGCCGGCACGCTCACTGGGGCCATCTCCTATCACCCCAACACCTCGAACGCCTGGCAAGGGCAGCTCCGACTCGCCAACGCCAGCCTCATCAACCCCCACCCTTCTCCTGCCTCGCTGCTGACTGGCGACATCACACTTCAGTCGATCATTGCTCCAGGTCCTGCCCCTGGCCATAGACTCCGTCGTGCCTCCGCTCCCATTCCGAACGGTTTCGAGCTATCCCCCACCGCACTCGACCTCGGCGGCAAAGAGCCTGCCACCCTTGACGGCAACCTTGACGCGACTGGCTACACCCTTCATCTCACCGGTATGGCCTCACTCTCCCGCCTCCACGCTCTCGCCGCCGCCATTCCCCAGCTAGGCGACGGGCTCAACGAAGTTCTGCCCGCCAACCGGGCCGCTGGCCCCTTCCGGATCGACCTCACCTGTAGGCACTCATGGGGTGGTGCGCAGACCTGGACCGACAACACGGCTCAGCCTTCCAAGTCCAAGTCTCGCCATCGTAGCTAATCCCCTCCAAACCACAACTCTTCAAATTATCGGTGTCGTCTTCTCGCGTCATCGGCGACATCCATGAGATTAAGGTCGAAGCCGTGGGGGCGAATTTTAAGCGTCTCGTCTGGTGCATGAACGTGTGTGGTGGCGTTTAATGGGCCGATGCTAATGCGTCGCTCGATTTCAAGGATTGTTTGTCGCGGTGTGTTTGTGGGTATTCTGGCTGGTTTGGCGGGATGCAGGGGAGATGCGCCCTATGTTGTTCCGGAGGAGCCGATGCCTCCGAACACGATTCTGCTGTCCGGGATGATGCGGGAGCTTTCGGCTACGCCAGGATTTACGGATGCTCTACTGGCGCATCTGGATCAGGACGGGAAGCGCGGGCCTTCGCTAATGACGCCGGCGTTGATGAAGAAGCTGCGCGAGCTGATTCTGGGGAAGGACTGGCAGGGGCTGGACCGGTTTCCGGGATGGACGATGGATGCGGTGAATCCGACAGTTGGGGTGATCACGCGGGAGGTGGCGAAGAGAACTCCAGAGACGGCGTTAGGAACTCCTTCTGGCGCTCCGAATGAAACCTGGCCTACGGCTGGTTCGGGGGTGATTACGGAGTATCTGGATTTGGGGAGCTATTCGCCGGAGAAGGCAGAGACGGTGAGTCTGGATAAGCCGTCGACGCTGCCGGGGTTGGACAATGCGACGCTGGTGACGGCGCTGGGGGCGGGCGTGGTGCGTGGGGATGTGGGGAATCCGAAGTTGGCTCCCATGCATCCGGAGAGCCAGCGGTTGGCGGATGTATTGAACCGGCTTGGTCTGAATGGTGTTGACGGTGCGCCGACGGCGACCGCAGAGATAGACGGCAAGACTGCGACGACACCTGAGGGTTTGATTGACGCGCTGATGGCGACGGGACATTCGGTGGTGGTGGCGGATGGGCGGTACTTCGCCAACTTCGGGCATTTCCACTTCAAGGGCCAGGATGTGATGATGCCGTTCTTTATCGACTCGCAGATTGGGATTCCGGGGACGAAGAGGTCGCTGATGTCTCCGGTGAGCCATGCAGAGTATGAGTGGGAGATTCGCGGGCCGAAGATCAATGCGAATGTGAGCTGGTACTTCGGGATCGATGGCAAGTCGGAGTTTCGCACGATGGACACGCTGGACCAGGCGTGGGTGCTGGGACGTCATGCGCATGAGTACCGCGGCGCGGATGCGGTGGAAGTGACGCGGCTGGTGGGGAAGATGGTGGTCGCGTTTATGCACCAGCACATTCGGCGGCCTGATCTACCGTTCGGCGGGTATTATGCGCTGGGGGTTTGCCAGGATGGCGTTGCGGCGATTGAAAGGAAGATGACCGGGCACGACACGCTGTTTCCGAATACGGCGGATGGCGCTCTGTTTGACGATCCGCGCGATGCAGAGGTCAATGCGATGATGCTGGCAATTCCGAAGGACAGGAATGGTGCTCCGCCAGCGCCGGAGAGAATCTTTGGGTCGATTCCGACGACGAATTTTCGCGAGGTAACGATTCCCGGGATGGCTGGAGACCTGGAGACGGTTTATGCGGCGTGGCATGATGGTTCGCTGGAGCGCACGCGGTCGTGGGTTGAGCTGATGATCCTGCGTGGTGTTGTGGTCTGCGCCTTGGTTGTGGTGGCAGGGATATTGATCTGGAGACGCAGACGAGAGAAAAAGATCGCGGTTTAGACATGGGTTGCGATGCAACTCGCAGGTGCTGTGGTGTGCTCCTACAGACGAGGGAGGATAACCATGGCAACGAAGAAGGCAACTAAGAAAGCGGCTAAGAAGGCACCGGCAAAGAAGTCCACGCGCAAATACAGCCCGTCGGCAGGCAAGGACGTTGAGCGCGAAATGAAAGCGATGAAGCAGGGTAAGCTGAAGAGCGGACGCAGCGGAAAGACTGTAACGAATCCGAAGCAGGCTATTGCGATTGGGCTGTCGGAGGCGCGTAAGGAAGGGAAGAAGGTTCCACCGCCGCCAAAGAAAGGATAGGGATGACAGAGTTGGACGAGTACCGCGCGATGCTGGAGGTCGCGCTGGAGGAAGCGAGACGTGGACGGGACGAGGGTGGCGTTCCGATAGGTGCGGCAATGTTTGATGGTGCGGGAAAGCTGCTGGCTTCGGGGCGAAATCGCAGAGTGCAGCATGGTGATCCGTCGGTGCATGGCGAGACGGATGCGTTTCGCCGTGCGGGTCGGCAGAAGACCTACCGCGACAAGATTATGGTGACGACGCTGGCTCCATGCTGGTACTGCAGCGGATTGATCCGGCAGTTTGGGATTCAGACGTTGGTGGTTGGGGAGAGCCGTAATTTTGCAGGTGGAGTGGAGTGGCTGAAAGAGCTTGGGGTGAAGGTGATCGATCTGGATTCGCAGGAGTGCTCGGATCTGCTGACGGGATTTATTGCGGAGCATCCGGAGGTTTGGAATGAGGATATTGGTGAGGACTAGATGGGCTGCGATCGGTTGAGACGAGAGGCGTAGAACCATGCGACTCCGGAGAGGATGTAGGCGAGGTAGAAGTAGGGGAGCCAGTTGAGTGGGGCGGCGGGAACGGGATAGAGGGTTCCGGCGAGCGCGAGCAGAGTGGCGACAGTGGCTGCGATGGAGAGTGCGATGGTGCCCGGAGTGAGACGGTGGTTGCGCTTGAGGTAGAGCGGAAGACCAATGGCGGCGAGGGCGTAGGTGGTCATGAATCCGTAGACCGAGAGGGAGCCCATCCAACCGTAGATATCGATGCCTGAGATGCCGCGTGCAGCGAGAGCGCAGGTGGGAAGGACGGTGAGGAGTCCGGAGATAAGGACAGCTGAGCCCGGGGTGGCGTTTTTGCGGTGGGCGACACTGAGACGTCGGTGGGCAAGGCCGTTGTGGGCCATGCGCATGAGGACTCGGGCGGCGGCAGTGATGCAGGCGAGAGTGCAGGCGAACATGCTAACGAGGGCGCCGAAATCAATCAGTGGGCCGAGCGCTGGGATGTGAGCGAGGTTGGCGAGGACGCTGAGGGGGGCGGTGGAGGTGCCAAGATCCTGATGGGCGGTGGCCATGCCCAGGGTTTCGGTGTAAGCGCAGAGGATAAAGAAGAGTCCACAGAAGATGGCGGACTGGATGACGGCGCGAGGGATGGTGTGGAGCGGGTTGACGGCTTCGTGGCCGAGGGTGGTCGCGCTCTCGAAGCCGACGAAGCTGAAGAGGGCCATGATGACTCCTAGGCGGACGGCGGAGGGGGTGACTCCAGTGAGATGGAGTTGGGGCTGATGGACGTGCGGTCCGTTACGCCAGAGGACGAGAGCGATGACGATTGCGATGGAGAGAACGGAGGCGGCTTCGATCCAGAGCATGAGGCGGGCGGAGACCTGGACGTCGCGGTAGGCGATGAAGGTGGCGACGGCGACGCAGAGGAGTCCGAGGAGTGGCGTGGAAGCGGTGCGCCCGAAGAATACGGTGAGGAAGACGTTGGCATAGTTGATGAAGCCTCCGGCTACGGCGGCGCCGGTGGCTAGATAGGCGAGCAGGAGGGACCACCCGGCAATGCTTGCAGCGACTGGCGGCAGTGAGGACGTGACGTAGGTATAGAGGGCTCCGGAACAGGAGGTGTAGCGGGCGAAGCGGCTGATGCAGAGGGCGATGAGGAGGATAGCGATGGTGGCGAAGAGATAGGCGAGCCATGTTCCGTTGCCTGCGAGGGCGAAGACGAGCGGAACGGTCATGGTGGGAGAGGTTGTGGGGGCGATGGTGGAGATGGATTGGGCTAGTGTCTCGATGGGCGAGAGGATATTTGGGCGCAGGCCGGATGAGGAGATGGGCACTTCGACGATTGCGGCGGTCGCTTGCTCCATAGCGGTGCTCCTTCTTGCGACTTGCGGATAGACGGGTGCGCCGAAACCCAGCCGTGGAATGGCTGATTACAGCAGTGCTCAATGACCGTGGAGTTAGTCAGAGCATAGCTGAAGATGCTTTTGGGGTGAAGCGGTTATTTTTTGTCGGAGGAGGCGGCAGCTGGGGCCGGCGCTGATGGTGCTGCAGCTGAGGCACCGTCGCCTGAGGATTTCGATTCCGTAGCTGGTTTGGAGCTGCTTGCGCTGTCGCCGGTGGGCTTGGGTTTGGCGTTGCCATAGCCATCGGCGTACCAGCCACCGCCTTTGAAGGTGACGGCGGGGGCGGAGAGGACGCGCTCGAGTTTGCCACCGCAGTGCGGGCAGACGGTGATCTCGGGATCGGAGAACTTCTGGATCTTTTCGGTGTGCTTGTGGCACGCGGTGCATTCGTATTCGTAGAGCGGCATGGTTTTCTAGTCTTAGTGTCTCCTATTAGTGATGCTGGCGAAGCAACGAAGATGCAATTCGGCTTTGCGCGCCAAGATTCTTACAGTTTTCCTAATTCGATGAGGCGGACGCTGGCTATGGCTTCGACTTTTCGGAGGGCCTCGACGGCGGCGCTTGCGGTTGAGGCGCTGGGGACGTCGATCTGGACTACGGCGATGGCCTGTCCCTGGGGGACTCGCTGAGATCTCGTGGAGCGTCCGAGAGCGAAGTTCGCTATGTTGAGTGCGTGTTTGCCGAGAATGGTGCCGATCTGGCCGATTACGCCGGGGACGTCGTGGTTGCGGATGGCGACGAGGGTGCCGTGGAGGGGGGCCTCGATGTCGATGCCGTCGTAGCTGAGGAGGCGGGGTGAGTTGCCGTGGAGGACGGTGGCGGAGGCGCCGGTGTCGCCGTCCGAGGAGTGGAGGACGAGCTTCAGGACCGAGCCTACGCCTCCTGTAGTGAACTCCTTCTTGTCCTCCTGGATGCGGATGCCGCGCTCCTGCGCGATGGCGGCGGCGTTGATGCGGTTGGCGGTAGTGTTTTCGCCGTCGGTGCCGGAGAAGATTCCAGCGATGGCCGCGTTGCGGATGAGGTCGGTTTTGCCGGAGGCGATGCGGCCGGTGTAGGTGATCTGGATGTTCTCGAGGTTGCCGGGGGTGGCATGGGAGAGGAAGCGGCCGAGGCGCTCAGCCATGTCGATCCAGGGGGCGAGTTCCTTGTACTCCTCGTGGGAGAGTGAGGGGAGGTTTACGGCGTTCTGGACCACTCCTAGTTTCAGGTAGTCGCGCACCTGCATGGCGAGCTGGATGCCGATGGCCTCCTGGGCTTCGTCGGTGGCTCCGGCGATGTGGGGGGACAGGATGACGTTGTCGAGGGCGTAGAAGGGGGAGTCTTTGAGGGGTTCCTGGTGGAAGACGTCCAGGGCGGCGCCGGCTACCACGCCCGATTTGAGGGCTTCGGCGAGGTGGGCTTCGACGATGAGCTCCCCGCGGGCACAGTTGATGATGCGGATGCCCTTCTTCATGATGCGGAGGGATGTCTGATTGATGAGGCCTTCGGTCTGGGTGGTGAGGCCGACATGGAGGGTGAGGTAGTCGGACTGTTTGAAGAGGTCGTCGATGTTGACGAGGGTGACGCCGTTCTCGCGGGCGATGACGGGTGCGACGAAGGGGTCGTAGCCGAGGATATCCATGCCGAAGCTGGCGGCGCGGCGGGCTACTTCAAGGCCGATGCGGCCGAGGCCCACTATACCGAGGGTTTTGCCGCGGAGTTCGGAGCCCTGGAGGGATTTTTTGTCCCACTTGCCGTCGTGCATGGTGGAGTTTGCGCGGGGGATGGAGCGGGCGAGGGAGATCATGAGTCCGAGGGTGAGTTCGGCTACGGCTACGGCGTTGGCACCGGGGGTGTTCATGACGACGATGCCCTGGCGGGTGGCGGCGTCGGTGTCGATGTTGTCGACGCCTACTCCGGCGCGGCCGATGACGCGGAGTTTGGGGGCGGACTCGAGGAGTTTGGCGTCGGCCTGGACGGCGGAGCGAACGACGAGGGCGTCGGCATCGGATAGTTCGGCTGCGAGGCCGTTTTTGATTTGATCAGGGGTGACGATCTTCCAGCCGGGTTCCTGCTGGAAGACGGCGAGGGTGGCGGGGGAGACTTTTTCGGCGAGAACGATCTTCAAAGTTGACCTCGAGTGTTCGGGGATACCCACCCCCAGTAAAAGTTGCTAAAGTATTCCAATTACATGGCTTAGGTTTGGACTTCGTCCCGCGGAGACGTTGAAGTCCTGTAAATACGCGGGTAGTTGATTGTGCAAAGTATTGGAAATGCTTGGTTATGCTGGGTCGATCGTGGTGCTTTTTGGTTCCGGCACCTCTATTGTAGCCAATCGGGAGGCGTGGGTTTGTCAACTGCGGAAGATTTGGAGGGATGACTGCGTACCTATCAGGCGTCGCCAAGTTTTTTGAGGCTCGAGGAGGTTAAGCCGGGTTGAGTTTGGGCAGGAGCGGTTCGCGCCTTCGCGCGAATGCCCACATCTCAGAATCGAGACCCTTCGACAGGCTCAGGGCAGGTTATGGGGCACCCGATTTTGAGGCATCGATTTTAGGTCTGGGCCATCGCGACAGGGGACAGCCGCACCTCAGGTTTTCTCGAAAACCTTAAGGTGCGGCCGGGCTGAAATGATCTGCGGCGTTAGAAGTAGATCTTTGCTGCGAGCTGCGTCTGACGAGCGGCGGCTGCGGACGTGACCAGGCCGAAGTTGCCGGATGTGAAGTTTGCTGTTGGATTCAGGAATTGCGTGTGGTTGAAGACGTTGTCGCTTTCCATGCGGATCTGCACGTAGCGGTAGCCATCGGCCGACAGCGAGAAGTTCTTGCCTATGATGAAGTTGGTATTGTTGATTCCGGGACCGTGGTACCTGTTGCGGGCGATGTTGCCGAAGCTGCCGATCGGCTCAGGTGCAAACGTGGACGTCTGAAAGAACGTGGTGGTGTTGTTGCTGACACCTGCGGAGTTGACATTCATCTGGCGCAGATTGCCCCTGATCAGGGGAGCGGTCTGGTTGGCAATATCCGGGCAGGCGTAGAAGGTGGAACTTGACGAGCACCACAAAGAGTTCGATGTGCCAGAGGCGTAGATGTCGAACGGAGAGCCGGTCGCGAAGGTGGCGATACCGGTGACCTCCCAGCCTGCCAGCAGCATGTTCGTCAGAGAGAAGGTGCCGCCGCTCGTCTTGAAGGGAATGATATAGACGGGAGCGATGACGAATCGATTCCGATAGTCGAAGGTGGAGTTTCCGTAGTTCAGGCGTGGGAAGAACTGGTTGTACCCACGTCCGTTGGTGCCTCCGAATCCGGAGCCCTCAAAGCTGGAAGCGTCGTCGAGTGCGTGGGAGTACGTGTAGCTCGCCTGAAACTGCAGACCGTGGGTGAGGCTCTTGTCCATGCTGAGTTGCAGCGAGTTGTAATTGGAGGTGGCGATGGACGAGATGAAGCCCTGACTGGTGAAGTCGTTCAGGCCGTTGCTGTTCGGGTAACCGTACAGTGTATGGGTGGGATAATTCCGGCTTTGCTGGTTCCGAAGTCCAGTCGTGGTCAGTGTGCCGGAGCATTTCGAATCGGCGAGGCAGGCATCGTGACCAGCCTGAGTTTCGGGATTTCCTTCGATGACGGCCTGGTTGTGGCGGCCAAAAGTGCCGACATAGCTCATGCGTGCGACAACGCGCCCAGGAAATTCACGCTCGAGGGTGAGCTGAACGTTCTCCGAGTAGGGCGCACGGAAGGCAGAGTTGTACTGGCTCAGGGAGAAGGGCGTGTAAGGGGTGAAATTGGGTGATGCTCCGGCAACGGGAGGAACGAACGGGAACTTGTTTGGGTATATTCCGGCCGGCCCGGCCACGGCGAGGTTCTGAAACGGATTGGCAAAGCCTGGGTTGGTTACACCTCCGTTGTCCACTGCGCCACTCGTGTTGAGGCCAAAGGGTGGGTCGCTCAGGTTTTGCAGGGAACTCTCTTCTTCGGTCCGGTTGTAGTAGATGCCGTAACCTGCGCGGATCGAGAGCTTTCTCTGACCTCCGGAGAGGAAGCCGAGCTCAGGCGCCCAGGCGAAGCCGATCCGGGGACCAAACTCTGTGTACTTGGTCGTCGCGCCGCTGGCGTTGTTGCAGCCGGGGTCGCCGGGATAGTTGAGGTTCTTGGGCGCAGTGCCGAAGACCTTCGATTGCTGACCGGGAATGAAGCAGGTCACTCCGATGCCGCCGAACTGGAGGTTGTGCAGGGGCGTATCGATTTGCCAGCCGAGGCCGTACGAAATGGTGAGCGTAGGAGTGGCTTTCCAGGTGTCCTGCGCGTACATGTAGTTCAGAAAGGCGTAGGCATTGATGTATGCGCCGGAGCCCTGAGCGTAGGTAAGGGGCATCCCGAGCAGGAAGTCCAGACCGGCATCGCCGGAAGTGAAGTTGTTGTTGGCCGTGGTGAATCCGTAGGAGCCGCTGTTGCGTGCGCCAAAGGGATTAAAGACCAGGTACTTGCGCCAGTCGTAGCCAAACTTCAGGTCGTGATGGCCGAGCGCCTTTGTGAAGCTGTCGTTTGCCTGATATACCTGGTCGATTCGCGGCTGAGGGCCGTTGGTGGAGAAACCCAGCGTGAAGAGAGGTTGACTGGTATTGGCACCGGTGATGGCGATTGTGGGCACGCTCGCCGCCTTGGTAATCTGCGGGAAGATGGAAAATCCGAGGGTGGAGGGTTGAATGACGTGTTGCGGTTCGACCGTGTCGAAGTTGAAGCGGGTGTAGTGGACCTCAAGATCATTGACTGCGGTGGAGTTGATCTGCCTCACCCAGCCGGTAGAGAACTGGTAAATACTCGTGCTACTGTAGTCGCCGAAGCCCGGGATGGTTGCACCGGTAAAGGGCAGAACTTCGGTCGTCCTTGATTGTTGATGGATGCCGACGAAGTAGATCTGATCCTTCTGACTGGGGTTGAAGTCGAGCCGGCCGATGTATTGGTCCGTTGGGGTGGTCGCCGTTGGGTTGAACGAATAGGTATTCGAGCCTGCGGGTGGCAAGGGAACGTAGGTCTTCACCAAATTGGTGGCAACGGAATTGAATGCGCTTACGGGCACCTGGCCGTTCGTGCCGGAAGGGCCAAAGCATTGCGACCACTTCGTGACGCCGGAGATGCAGCCTGGGATGCTGATGGTTGCAGGGATGACGTTACTGCTGAAGGTCGTTCCGGTGTAGTTTCCGGCAAGCTGCGCCTGGGAGAAGACTCGAACGTTGCCGCCGGTCTGTGGAACCGTCTGTCGCGTGCCTTGATAGGCGAAGAAGAAGAAGAGCTTGTCCTTCAGAATCGGACCGCCAATCGTGCCGCCGAAGATGTTCTGGTGGAAGACCGGTGTGGCCTGGGTGACAACTGGCAGCACCCCCGGGGAGGAGATGACCTGCTTTTGGAAGAAGTTGCGAGTATTGAGGAACGTATCGCGGTAGAACTCAAACACATCGCCGTGAAAATGGTTGGTGCCCTGCTTGATTGAGGTACTGACGATCGCGCCACTGTTACGGTCGTACTCGGCATTGAGAGGGCCGGTGAGGAGATTGAACTCCTGAAGAGCATCGACGTTTGGCTGGAAGGAGATAGTGTTCAGCGGGAGGTCGTTTGTATCTGCGCCGTTGATGACGTATGCCGACTGCTGGGTCTGCGAACCGTTGACCGAGTATGCGGTGGTGAATCGGTCACTCGAGGCCTGCACGCCGGGCAGAATCAGCTCCAAGTTGGTGAACGCTCGCCCGATCAACGGCAACTCAGTGATCTGGTGCGAATCCACAACGTTGCTCAACTGCATGTCTGTCGTATTGACCTGCACACTACTGGCGTGGACTTCGACCATGTCGGCAGAGCTGCCGATTGTGAGCTTAACGGGCAGGACGTATTCCTGGTCGATGTTAAGGACGATTCCAGTTGCGGTGAAGCGACTGAAGCCGGCGAGCGGTTACGCTGACGGAGTATGTTCCGATCGGCAGCTTCTGGAAGGCGTAGTCACCGTTGGCCATCGTGGTGGTCGTGGTCATCACGCCGGTATCCTGATTGGTTGCCGTGACCGTGACATTGGGCAAGACGGCTCCCGTAGGATCTGTCACCGAACCCTTGATTCGGGCGGTGACTTCTACGGCGTAGGCACAGGCTGTGAGGAGCAGGAGAAGGGAGAGTAACTTCAGTGAAAAACCTTTCATGACTAACCTCCGTAAAAGTGGAGCCCGGGGCCTTGCAGACAGGAGCCTGCTTGTCGAAAGATTTACTGGTATGTGATATGCACTTGGCTGGCCAAATTGGAGCTTTTCTTTATGCCTTTTCCTTTCTGTACTTTGACAATTTCCTGACACCTCCTTTTTCGCCAAGACCTATGAAAGTGCGTATTTAACACGTGCGAACTCTATAAGTTGCTGTTCTGGTCGGTGGATCATGGTTATATTTGGCGAAGAACTTTGTAATGGTTTGTCGTATGAGGTGACGAAGACCTTCCAGGCGGTTCTCATTAGCCCCAAGTCCCGCAGATTGGCTTTCGAGGCGGTGGCGAGAAGATCGCGTCTCCGAAGATGCATGCCGGAGTTTGGCTTGTTCATCTTTTACTAGTGGCCCGCCGTAGGCCACGGCAGTAGAATCCCGTGCATGCGCGCATAAGCAATCAGCTGAGCTATGTGTTCGCCAGCATGGACGATGATGTGGAGGTGCACGCCATCTCTCCTCTTGCATCCTTGTCATGATCTTGATCTTTCACCCGGGAAAAATCTGATCGGAGCGGACTCATATGAAGGATGTGTGCAAAAGTGCACCTTTTAGCGGCGATGCAGCGGGTCTATCCAGAGAGACGCCCAAAGGTCCGAGCCGGCGAAAGCTTCTTGGCCAGGTCGGCGCTACTTTCGCCGCAGGCATGCTCGCTGGCGGCGGTTCAGCGTCTGCCCAATCCAGCAACAGTGCGTTCAGCGCTGCTGGTGAAGGCAATATTGGGGGGCTTGAGGGAGTTCGCAACTCGCGGGTGCGTAAGTCGTTTGCGCTGCGCGTTGGCGCCGCGATGAATGAGGCACAAATTCCCGTGCCGCCGCACACTACCAACGGCGATGAGGCGCGCTACTCCGACAAGTCCGCGACGTATACCAAAGGATTGCTGCAAGACGGTCTTTGCAGGGTCAACCTTGCTGCTTACGAGACCCTCAAAACCGCGTTGAACAGCGGCGATCCGGAGGATTTCGAAAAGATCACAATCGGCGGCACGCGGACGCTGAATGGTCCGCAGGGCGGCTTGACCTATGACATGGAAGGGTGCGATTCGGTTCTGTTTGGTAACGCGCCTGCGCACCACACTCAGGAAGACATCGTCGTCGTTCCAATACCGCCCGCACTTGCTTCTGCGGCATACGGCACTGAATTGGTTGAAATGTACTGGGCTTCGCTGCTGCGCGATGTGGCCTTCACGGACTATGCGACGAGTTCTGTCGCGAATGCCGCTGCGCAGGAGCTGTCGACGATGCCTGACTATGCCGGCCCAAGACACAGCAGCGGCCAGGTCACGGCGGACCTGCTGTTTCGTGGGGTCTTCCCCGGTGAGACCGTTGGGCCATACATCTCGCAGTTCTTCATAACGCCGACTGCCTTAGGCGCGCAGGCGATGAGCCAGCAGATGACGAGCTATCTCCCGAATCTTGATTACATGACCGACCCGGTAACTTTTCAGCAGGTGCAGAACGGAATCTCGACCGGGCTGGTTAACCAGGCCGATGGGCAACCACGGTACATGCACGACGGCCGCGGCCTGGGCGCTTACACGCATGTCGACGTGTTGTATCAGTCTTACTTCAATGCGTATCTGGTGCTCAATACGCTCAATGTGCCGCTCAATCCGGGCAATCCGTACGTCGGATCAAGGACACAGAATGGATTTGGCAGCTTTGGCCAACCACACTTCGCTGCGCTGCTGGCAGAAGTGGCAACTCGAGCGCTCAACGTTGTCTGGTACCAGAAATGGTTTGTGCATATGCGCCACAGGCCAGAGTCCGGCGGCGGCATCGCACACCTGATTGCGACGGGTCAGGGCGGCACCATTCAAGGCAGGCTGAACAACAATGTGATGAACTCGAAGGCGCTGCAGGCAAGCGCCAGCAAGTACGGCGGCTACTTCCTCTCGCAGGCTTTTCCTGAAGGCTCACCCACACACCCCGCCTATCCGACTGGGCATGGAACGGTTGGTGGCGCATGCACCACTATTCTGAAATTTTTCTTTGATGGGAATTTCGTTATCCCGAATCCTCTGGTTCCCAGCGGCGATGGCCTCGCGCTCGGATCCTACGGCGGCGCAGATGCGGGCCAACTCACGGTAAACGGTGAGTTGAATAAACTCGCGCACAATGTATCCTTCGGCCACGGCATTCTGTCCGGCATCCACTGGCGCAGCGACAGCGATTCGTCGATGGTGCTGGGCGAGGCCGTGGCGATCAGCATCCTTCAGGACAAGGCGCAGACGTTCAACGAGAAGTTCACCGTGCACTTCACGAAGCTGGATGGCACGAGAGCGACGATCTCGAACCAGTAGTCGAGCGAGGCCGCATGAATGGGGCGCCCGGCTTGAGTTCCTAATGCGAGGGTGACAACGAATCCTCTTCTGCCTGGCGTATCTTCTCGATGTCGCGGTGACCCTGGAGGAAAGCTGTCGCACCTCCATGCATTTCGTCGAGGTAGGCCAGATACTCTGCCCTTCTAACTCGTTCTTCGATGAGGAGGCCGAGATATTCGTTAAGTTGGATGGGGGTGGCTGCTGCAAAATCAAATGGGCCATTGGGATAGCCCGTCTGAAATCTCTGCTCAAAGGCGACACGTTTCCGCGTTGTCTCCTGAGCAAGCTCTTTCAGCACCTCTGACTTCGCGACGCCCACTTCAGCATCGCTGACGATATTGATTTCGTCTTCACTCAGCAGCTGAACGAGACCGCTCGCCTTGGCCGCGGAGAAGTTGCCGAGTCTGATGGTGTTCGTAGGAGGCGTTGGCCGGTACATCGGATAGCCGAGCTGCTGGTGATGCGACAGGGCCACCTTCAACTGCTGGATGCGGGCGTTCAAATCTTCGATCCGTTGCCGGTTGACGAGTCTGAGCTCATCCACGTCGTGCAGGTAAAGACTGGCGTCAGCGAGGAGGCCCTGGCGCAGCTCGCGGAGTTGATGCTGATGATGGAAGTGCTCGACGGTCTGCTCGAGGCCTACGGCGATGAGGAGACCGATGACGATGGTGATGATGTGGATGAAGAACTCGCGCCAGGTGGAGGCGGCGTGGTGGGCGGGGTGGACGTCGAGCATGGGGGCTGGTTCCTCTTGGGTGCTGGAAGGCACGTGATTTTCGGGTTCGGACGGGATGGGGTTGCTCTCGGGCATGATGATGGGATAGCTCCAGGCCAGATTCGGAGCGAGACTAGTGTCCCGTTTTCTGGAGCCCGGTTGCCTCATAGCTAAGGAACTTCGCGGCATAGGCCAGCTTGCCCTGAGTCTCGGAGGTTGCGGTGATTAGTTCTTCCGTGTCGCGGGTTGAAAGGTTGCCGTCCGGCGAACGGTGAGTGATGGCCTCGGCGATTTCGGACTGGGTATAGAACGCGTGCACCGCTTCCATGAATGAGCTAAAGACCTCATAGAGGTAAACATTGGCCCTCAGTTCGTCGTGAGGCATCAGGCCTAAAGCACCGCCTTGTTGGGCCGATTGCCACACGGCGTCCGGGGTTCGGTACAGGTTCGAAGAGTAGTCAAGTTTCCCGGCGAGCGGAACATGCGAACTCTGGTATTCGCGCAGGAGCGTCATGTTGCGGTCCAACTGCGACTGAATAGTCTTCACTGCTTCGAGATTCTTTTGCAGGATCACCCGGTTTTCGTCACGCTCGGCCGACAGCTCCTGGCGAATCTCCTTCAGTTGATGGCGGTGGTGGAGGTATTCGACTGTTTGTTCGAGGCCGACGGCGATGAGGAGGCCGATGACAATGGTGGCGATGTGGATGAAGAAGTCTCGCCAGGAGGAGGCGGCGTGGTGGGCGGGGTGGACGTCGAGCATGGGGGTGGCTCCGGCAGTTCGGGAAGGTTATGGTTCGGGGACTTGGCCGGCGTCACGGCTAATGTACGGGAACATATCACGCATGGTGGGAACGTCGTGGAGGAGAGCGTCGCTGGCACCCTTCCAGATGGCGTACCGAACATCGTCCCAATGACCGATGGCGAGGGATTTACTGATGGCATCCACGAGGCGATCGCGCTGCGCTGAAGTGAGGCGGATGTTGGCCCCCGGCTGCAGGTTTACGCCGAGGCCGCGAAGTGTGGCTCGCATATTCTGACTTTCAAGGTCGCTGATGCCGTTGATTCGGATGCATTCGGTGGCTTCGTAATCGAGACGTTCGTAGATTTGAGCGCGCTCTTTGGGGATGAGTTCGACGATGCCGGTGGATTTGGCAACGGCCCACACACCATGGGAGGGCACCGCTCCGAAATTGCTGTTATCGAACTGATAGAGGGCGGGGACGACCTTGGCCGGAACAACCAACGTGACAAAACCATTAGCGGCGGGTGCCTGCCGTGCGGCCTTGACGATGGCGGCCAGCCAGCCGTGGGTGGGAACGTTGACGGCAAGAGTGCTGTCGATGATGCGGACGTTGAGCTCGGCTTCGGCGCGGATGTCCTCTTCGAACTGGATAAGTTGGTGACGGTGGTGGAAGTATTCGACCGTCTGCTCGATGCCGACGGCGATCAGGAGGCCGAGGACGATGGTGGCGATGTGGATGAAGAAATCGCGCCATGTGCTGGCGGCGTGGTGGGCGGGATGGACGTCGAGCATGGGAGCGGGCTCCGGTGGAGTCTCTGGGGGTTGCGTAGTCTCGGGTTGGGGCGGGACTGGGTCGTTTTCCGGCATCGTCTGCGAATGTGCGGCTGTCATTTGACGGGATTGTTTTTGAGGTTTCGCTTGATGTTGAAGCAGTAGGTCAGCAGAGCGTCGTCGTCGACGAGCGCGACTTGAATGGCGTGTTCGAGGGCATCAATCTGGGGCGGGGTCAATCTGGATAGATCGCTGTGTTCGGCCACAGCGGCAAATCCTTGCTCCACGGTCTCCTCGCTCAGGGTTTCGTGGCTGTCCGCGATCGCCTTGGTGAATTTGGTGAAGTCAAGGGAACTGTCCATCGTTGTGGTGACCGGGTCGTTTTCAGTGCGAAGAGCAGCGGCAGCGCGGTAGAGGTCCTCCACGCTTCGATCGGAGCGAGCCATAAAGGCATCCTGGTTGTTGTAGCGATAGTCGACAGGCCCAAGATTTTCGTTGAGGTAATTGACAGTACCGGACTGATGGATCTTTCGCCACTCGTCCTCAAGATAGAGGTAGCGGGCGTGGCGCAGGATGAATGGGCTGGGGGGTACGGAGATGTGACTTCGTATGGCGCGCAGGATGGCCAAATCGCGTTTGAGGTGCATCTGGTGGCGCTGGGTGGCGAAGATGTTGAACTCGTTGGAACTCTCATTCTGGGTGCGCTCGATGAGGAGTTGCTCGCGGGCCTGGTGCGCGAGATGACGGTGATGGAAGTACTCAACGGTTTGTTCGAGGCCGATGGCGATGAGCAGGCCGAGGACGATGGTGGCGATGTGGATGAAGAAGTCGCGCCAGGTGCTGGCGGCGTGGTGGGCTGGGTGGACGTCGAGCATGGGTGGTGGCTCCTTCGCGGGCACAGAGTTGGCGTCGGGCGCGGAGATGGGCTGCTCCTGCGAGATGGAGGGGGTTTCGGACATGGTTGGGGCTTTGGCGACAAGTCTAACGCGGACAGGAGATGGCTGGAGAAAAAAGTGCGGGACGGAGGGGCTGAGGTTGCGGATAATGGAAGTGGCAGATGCCACTTGGCAGGACATGGCTCCACGGAGCGTGAGAGGATTTGTGTATGAGTGAATTTATTCCGAAGGCAGGCACGATCAAGATTGGCGGACTGGGTCCGAAGGCGGCGAAGCTGCAGGCGCTGCGGGAAAAGGCGGCCCACGCAAAGAGTGGCGCGAAGCCGGCTCCCGGGGCTTCGATGCAGTCGTTTAAGGCGAAGGATTCGTTTGCAGGGACGAAGAAGACTACGTTTCAGCGCAAGGCTGTTTAGGCCTTTTTCTTCATCGGAGAACGCGATCCGGGATGCAGACGGCGATTTTCTTCGACAAGGCGTGACCAGCAGTTAATCACCATGGTCCGGACGAAAGACTAATAGCCCTGGTCCGGACGGAAGGCCGTCACCTTGTTCTTCACGAATGTCACGGCCATCGGTTTACCCAGGTTGGCGAAGACGACCATGCGGTTACCGTAGTTGTTGCTTGTGCTCTTCGAGACCTGTCCGAGGGCCAGTTCGACCTGCCGCTCATTCATGCCGAGGATGACCTGGTGGGAGTCGACTGCCTTCCAGATCTCCGGACCCCAGTGCTTGTAGAGTTCGTGGGGATCGTCGTAGAAGAAGATTTCGTCGGTATAAAAGGTGTACTGGCCGGCTTGTCGATAGCCGACGGGAACGGCGTATTCCTTTGGGTCATCGGGCTTGGTGAAGACGAGCAGCACCTGCTTGTCACCGCCGGGAATCCGGAATGTTGCGGCTTTCGGAGCGACCTGCTCGACGGCATCCTTCGCGACCAGCGGTTCTGCTCCTAACAGCGTTCCCGCGCTCTTGCCGTACTGGGCGGCGTGTCCGACGAAGGGGTAGTACTCAAGCTGCCCGCCAGCTGAGACCCACAGGGTTGAACCCTTGAGGTCCTTGATGTCCTTCAACGTGTCGGGGCGCTTCTTTTTGAGGAAGACGAGGTCGTCCTCGGCGATGACTTCGCGCTCCGGTGCTTTGATCACCATTGGCTTGCTGCGTTCATGACGGAGGTACAAGACCTCGCCGCCTACGGCCAGCAACAAAACAATGACCCCTGCAATCGCCGCCTTTACCGCTTTCCCCATCGCAATCCTCTCCAATCGGGTCTTCGAATCTTCGCCTCTGCCAATCTAATTTACGGGTTCGGCCATGCTCAATTCTTTTTCCGATCCCAGCAGAGACTCCGCGGTAAGCTGATCGGCCTTGCGCAGTTGCGGGAATAGGGCTGCCGCCGAGCAGGTTACCACCATCGAAGCAAGTCCGCCGATGACCACCGCCCGGACCGCGCCCCACCATTGCGCGGTTACGCCGCTTTCAAACTCGCCGAACTCATTTGAGGCTCCGACGAAGAGCCAGTTGACCGCGCTGACCCTTCCGCGCATCTCCGGCGGCGTTGCTAGTTGCAGAAGGCTCGAGCGTACGACAACGCTGACCATGTCGCTTGCTCCAACGATAACCAGCGCTCCCGCACTGAGCCAGATGCTCTTCGACAGACCGAAGACGACTGTCGCTGCGCCGAAGATTCCTACGCATACGAGCATGGTTGCTCCGGCGTGCCGTTTGATTGGCTTCACGAGCATTGTCAGAGATACGGCCAGCGCTCCCACGGAAGGCATAGCCCGCAGGAGCCCGAGTCCGCGCGGGCCAGCGTGCAGGATGTCCGTCGCGAAGATCGGCAGCAACGCGGTCGCGCCACCGAGGAGCACTGCGAAAAGATCGAGCGAGATGGACCCGAGAAGCAGCTTGGAGCGCCAGACATACTCCAGGCCCGCGAGCACCGTCTTCATGTTGAAGGCTTTCTTATCCGCTGTGACCATCCTGGCGCGAATCATGCTGACGAGCACGATGAATCCCAGCAGCATCAGCAGCGTGAAGGCGTAGACGATGGGCGCGCCGTTCCAGCGAGGGGCAAGGCCCGCAAGCGGCAAGGTAAACAGAAGTCCGCCGACAGCAGGGCCTGACATGTTTGCAATTTGAAAGACGGTTGCGCCCCAGGTGACTGCGTTGACGAAGTGTTCTTTCGGGACGAGGCTGGGAAGCATTGCGCTTGCTGCAGGGCCGCTGAACGCTCGGCCCAGCCCGATTCCCACCAGCACTGCGTAGATGGGCCATATGCGGCCTCCGCTTAGCGCCGTGGCGCTCAACGAGAGCCACAGGAGTACGGCGGTGCAACAGGCCTGCAGGAGGTAGCAGAGGAGGATGATCTTTCGCCGGTCGAAACGATCCGCGACATGTCCCGCCGCAAGCATGACGAATATCCCTGGAAGAAAAAGCGCGAGGCCGGTGTATCCAAGGTCGAGCGCTGAGTGGGTGAGCGCATAAACCTGCCAGGCCACCGCAACCGATTGTGCCTCCGCGCCGAGGATCACCATCAGCCGGGCGGTCTGGTACAAGCGAAAATCCCGCGATTTGAACGCTGAACGGAAGTCCCTCTTTGCCTCCGGTTCCAATCGTTTCGAACCATCCACCATACCCTATGGTTTCACATTTCGGTTACGAGGATGTCACCAATTCGCGCAAAACCAATGCGGCCAGTCACTCCGCATCGATGGCGAACTGCACTATTTGCCGAGGTAGGCCTTGTATTGAGTCTCGATTACGCCGGTGTTGCGCGCCAGCGTCAGCTTCGACTGGTTGTATTGATAGAGCGTCAGGACTAACTGGCTCTGGGCTTGTGCGAGCACGGCCTGAGCCTGCACGACGGGAAGATTGTCGTCCACGCCTGCCTTGAATCGATCGCTTGCGTCCTGCACTTCTTCTGAAGCGAGGCTGACGTTGCTGCGCGCCACCTCGACGAGCTGCTTCGACGATTCCACATCCAGCATCGCGGAGCGTATCTGCCACTCGATCGAGACCTCAAGCGATTCAATCTGCTGATGCAGCGCTGTCACCTGGGCGGCCGCGACCTCGCTCTCACCGCGCAACTGCCCTTCTTCGAACACGGGCACGCTGACCTTGCCTGTAGCGGAGAAGACACCGTGGTACAGTCCGCCGACCACGCCGAGGACGCCGTAGTATCCGTCAAATGCGACCGACGGCAGCCTCTCCGTCTTGACGGCCTTGTGCGCCTGAGTCGCCACCTGCAATTGGGCTTCAAGGCTTAGCAGGTCTTTTCTGCGTTGGAACGCGAGGTGCTTTGCGTCCTCAAGCGATAACTCGGCAAACTCCGCATAGGGAGCGGTGTCGGTCAGGGTAATCTCCTGGTCTGCAGGGAGTCCGATTAAGCGATTCAGCGCGATCTTGTCTTTAGCGAAGGCGTTCTCGTTGCTGATCACGGCCTGCTGTTGCGTCTGCAACTGGACCTGGGCGCGCAAGACATCGAGATTGGTCCCTACTCCGGCATCGTGCTGGGCCTTTGCCTGATCGAAGGCGACCTGATCGGCTTTTTCGAGCGCGCGTGCATTTTCAATCTGCGCAGCATCAGCGAGCGCCAGCAGGTATTGCGTACCGACCGCGAGCGTCACTCCACCCCGCACATTCAGTGTGGTGTAGTTAGCCACAGAGGCGGCCTTCTGGGCCGAGCGGTAGAGATAGTAGGCCGGCAGATTGAAGAGCTGCTGGTTCATGCTGATCTCGGCCGCTGCGGTATTCACCTTCACGATCGTCGGAAATGTTCCTGGAGCGATTCCGAATTCTGTCAGCGACCCTGGCCTAAAACCGAGCGCCGCCAGATCAATCTGCTGTGCCTCGAGAAAGCCTTTCGCGGTGAGGCTGGGAAGCAGGCTGTTTTCTACCGTGAGCACCTGGCCATGCACCATCCGCTGGTTCTGGATGACCAGAAGCATCTGCAGGTTCTGCTTTTCCCCGCGTGCAATCGCATCGTCGAGGCTCAGCGGCAGCGCTCCCGGCGTGGGCTGCGGGACTGTCACCCCGTCGGGAAACTTGGGGATATTGGGTACGGGCGCCTGGGGCAAGTCTGCAGCCGGCTTCTGCGCCACTGCCGCCGCTCCGCACAGGGCGAAAGCTGACAGGACTAAACCGCACAGGGCTGGCACCCATGCGGCACCCTGCCGCCACCTGCGTATTTTGTATGGAAATTGCCTCAGGGCCTTCATTTGCTCCTTTATTAGAGTGCCATACCGGGCCGCAAGATGCAGAAATGGTTCAAAATCTGCGTCCTGTGCTTCTCTCCTAAGCCTGTCGGATAAAATACAAAAGACACCTTTATGCGTCTTATATCAATGAACCGCATCGCCGCCGCTATAACCCTGTTTCTTGCAATCCCCGTCACCACAGCGCTTGCCCAGGTTGGCCCGTACAGGGACACATCCATGCTCCGCGCCCCAGCCGGCGTCCCGGTCGCCATCTACGAGTTTGAAGACCTCGAGTGCCCCGCCTGCGCTCACGCCTTCCCCATCGTTCACGCAGCCGTCGAGAAGTATAAGATTCCGCTCATACGTCGCGACTTCCCGCTGAAGATGCACATCTGGAGCTGGGACGCGGCTGTGATTGCGCGCTACATTCAGGACAAGATCTCTCCGCAGTTAGCCGAGGACTACCGGCGCGCCGTCTTCGCCAACCAGATGTCTATCGCGTCCAAGGAAGACCTCAACGCCTTCTCGCAAAAATTCTTTCAGCAACACGGAAAAGTGATGCCATTCGTCATTGACCCCAATGGTCTCTTCGCCGCGGAGGTGCGTGCTGACCAGTCCCTGGGCGAGCGTATCAATCTTCACCAGACGCCGAGCATCTTCATAGTGACGCAGAAGGGCTACACCGAGGTCACGGACGTTACTCAGCTCTATTCCATGCTGGATACAGCAATCGCCGACAATCCAGCACCGAAACCCAAAACGACCGCCCACAAGTAGCGCTGTTACCGTAGACAAAGGCCCGGGCATTTGCTCGGGCCTTTGTCATCTTTGAGATGTCGCTAAGAGTTACTTCGCGGCAGTCTCCGTCCAGAGGAACGCCATCTCATCCGCGTAGTCCTCGACCAGTTGTGTCTGCGAAACGCCTGCGCTGTGGCCGCCCTTCACGCTGTAGTGGAGCAGAATTGGACGCCCGCTCGTGCTCGCCGATTGCATGAGTGGTGTCATCTTCCTTGCGTTCATCGGATCGACGCGCGTGTCGCCGTCTCCGGTGAAGAAGAAGATCGCCGGATACTTCGTGCCGGCCTTTACGTTCTGGTACGGCGAATACTTCAGGATGTATGGATAATCCTTCGCGTTCTCGGCCGAGCCGTACTCTGTCGTCCACGTCCGTCCCATCTCGAACATCTGGTAGCGCAGCATGTCGAGCAGCGGATAGCCGCACCAGATCGCGCCGAAGAGATCAGGCCGCTGCGTCATTGAAGCGCCCATCAGCAGGCCGCCGTTCGAGCGGCCGCGAATCGCAAAGTGCTCCGGTGATGTGTACTTATTCTGAATCAGATACTCGGCTGCGGCGAACCAGTCATCGAAGACATTCTGCTTTTTTTCGAACATGGCTGCCTTATGCCAGGCCTCGCCATACTCGTTACCGCCGCGCAGATTCGGTAGCGCAAACCATCCTCCCTGCTGCATCCACCATGCATACTCGGGATTCCACACCGGCGTCTCGCTGAGCGCAAAGCCGCCGTAGCCGGTCATCAGGAGCCGCTCGGTTCCATCGCGCTTGAGGCCTTTCTTCCCCGCGATGAACATTGGCACCTTCGTCCCGTCCTTCGACGTGTAGAAGACCTGCTTCATCTCAAACTGCGTCGAATCAAAGGGCACCTTGTCCACGTTGAAGACGTCGGATTTTCCGGTCTTCGTGTCGTAGTGGAAGATCGTCGGCGGCGTAATGATCGACTGGAAGGTGTAGAAACCGTCGGTATCCACCGCTCGGCCCAACAGCGTAGAACCCGCGCCGATTCCGGGGAATGCTATGTGTCCCTCCATTTTGCCGTCGAGCGAGTAGATTGTGACCTCGGACTTCACGTCCTTCATCCGCAGCGCGAAGATCTTGTTGCCGACGACGTTTACCGACTCAAGCACATCCTTGCCTTCGGGGATGATCACGGGCCAGTCGTCCGGGCCTTTGCCCTGAATCACTTTGAGCACGCGACCATTTGGCGCCTTGTAGTCAGTGCGCATATAGAAGGTGTCGCCGACGCTGAACTCGCCGAACCGGTTGTCGATACCGTAGACGAGCGGAACAATCGGCGAATCAGGTACGCGGAGATCCTTGATAAGGATGTCTTCGCGTGTTGCTGGAACACCGCGTCCGATCCGGAAGACGAGGTAATGACCATTTGCAGTTGCTCGTACGCTGACGCCGTCGATCTCGCCCAGCTTTTCTCCGCGATACTCCTTGCCGAGGAGCATCGGGTCGCTTCCCAGAGGCGTTCCGAACTTGTGATAAAAGACGCGATTGCCTTCATGGGGGAAAAGCTTCGAGTAGTACACTCCTGCCTTATCCGGGGTGATGTCTACGCCGGAGTAGCGAGCCCGCGGCATCACATCGCCTACTTCTTTTCGTGTGGCGATATCAAGGAAGTGCACTTCGACTTCATCGGCTCCGCCGACGCGCACGCCGTACGCCATCATCGAGCCGTCCTCGGTGAGGTTCATCGTATTTACCGAAGTGTTCTGGTCCGCGCTCAGCTTCGGTCCGTCGATCAGCTTCTCGTCAGCACCATGGAGTCCGACGCGCATGTAAATTGAAGCCTGGTTTTCATCTGCGAGGCGCTCGGAAAAGAAGTAGCGGTCGCCGCGCTTTGTCGGCACGCCAACAAAATCCGTCTTCAGCAGCTTGCCCATCTGGTCGACGACTTCGGGCAGCATCTTTACTTGAGAGAAGTACTCTGCAGTGTATGCGTTTTGTGCTGCGATGAACGCCCGCGTCTCGGGGCTGTGCGCGTCCTCGAGCCAACGGTAGGGATCAGTGACCTTTGTCGGGACGTTGGGGTCCGTGCTCTTGTATTCGTCGACCACCGGGTCGGTCTTCACCGCGGGAGGATCAGGCAGGGTAATTCCATCTTTGCCATGAATCGCCGCGCCATTCGCAGCTACGCTCAACATTACTACTGCCGTTACACACAAAATCCTGCTGCGCATACTGTCTCCCGTTAGGCCGTCGACCTGATATCTCAAGATACAGAAGACTGAATCTGTCGCGCAAAATATTCCCTGCGATCTTCTCTGTGCGTTACTTTGCCTCAAAGATAAGGAAATAATCCTCGCCGTCGGCCTTGGTAAAGTCATAGGTTCCAACCAGCCTGAACCCTGCTTCGCTCATCTCTTTCTCGACGACACTGTGATTCACGCCGTGGTTGGCGCCATTCCCGTTCTTGTCGATGATTCCCACCTTCGCGCCTGCTCGTAACGCTGGCTTCAGTGCCTTCATCGCAGCCACTGGATGTTCAATCTCGTGATAGACCTTCAGCAGCAGCACCGCATCTACGCTGCCCGCAGGCAGGCGCGGATCGTCTGCTGACCCGAGCACCGTCCGCACATTCGAGAGATCTTCCTTGAGAACTCGCTTGCCGATGTACTCAATCGCCAGCGGGTTGATGTCTTCCGCAAGGACCGCGCCCGTCGGCCCTACTCGCTTCGCCGCCCTGACCGTGAACCAGCCTGAACCGGCACCAATATCCGCGACATTCTTGCCTGCGGTTATTCCCAGCAGATCCATCACGCGCTCGATCTGCAGTTTTTTGTCGCGGTCCGGATATTCGAAGATGGAAAGATCGCCCGTATATGGCGTGCTGGTCGGCCTCTGCGTCACCGGAGCAGGCTGTTGCTGGGGAGGAGCAGCAGCCTGACTTCGCACTGCTGCTCCGGCACTCTGAGCACGCATCAGCGCGGATGGCGCCATCAGCAAGAACAGGACACACCATTTGCGAACGCTGCCTGAAATCTTCATCCAACCACCATTCAGCATCGCGCTAACGATTGGCAAGAGGCAGGCCTACACTTTGTTTGCATCGTGCAGCACGCTCTCATGACATGAAAAAAGGGGAGCCGCGAATCGGCTCCCCTTTTTGCTACAAAAAAGATCAATTACCGGAGTCCGCCGCCCGCTCTCAGCAACTCTCCCGTCAACCACTTGGAATCATCCGAGGCGAGAAATGTCGCGACCGTTGCGATATCCTCCGGCTGACCGATGCGACCAAGGGGAGTCTGCGCTACGGCGTTTTTCTCGAAGTCGCTTCCGATAAAGCCAGCCGCGTGCACGCCCTCAGTTTCAACCATTCCTGGATTGATGGAGTTCACGCGAATCTTCTTTGGCCCAAGCTCCTTGGCTAGAACCCGGGTAATTGCGTCCACCGCACCCTTGGTGGCGGTGTAGACACTTGAACCGGGAGGCGTCAGAGAAGAAACCACCGACCCGATGTTGATGATGCTGCCGCCGTCGGGCCCGAAGTACTTCAACGCTTCCTGGGAGGACAAGAGCAGCCCAAGCACGTTCAGATTGAAGATCTTGTGATACTCGTCCGCCGTCACCTGCTCAAGCGGAGTAAAGGTGTAGATGCCGGCGTTATTTACCAGCGTATCCAGCCGGCCAAAGGTCTTCTTCACCTCGGCGAAGACTTTGCCGATGTCTTCCTGCTTCGAGAAATCTCCCTGCACGGCAACGGCTTTACCGCCTTTGGCCTTGATCTCAGAAACTACTTTATCCGCGCCTTCTTTGCTGGAGGAGTAGTTCACAACAACCGCGGCGCCATCGGCGGCCAACGCCTTCGCGATTCCCGCGCCGATTCCCTTCGATGCGCCCGTGACCAACGCTACCTTATTCGCAAGCTTTCCCATTTCCGATTTCTCCTTGAACTACGTCCCTATCGTTTAGACATTTCGATAAGCATCTAATTGATGAGAGGTGCGAGAGGAAGGATTCAAGATACCTTGTTTTTGAGTTTCTTCAGGCGGATGCGCTATATCTTCGCCAGTTGATCGGTGTAAGCCTTTAGGATGTCGCGCCTTAGCGTATAGCTGACAAACTTCCCGTCTCGTGTCGCCCGGACCAGCCCGGCGACCTCAAGTTCTTTCATATGATGCGATAGCGTCGCTGCGCTCACTGGCTGGCAATCGCGAATTTCGGAGCAATCCATGGAGTCTTTACAGTTTCCTATTTGCCGTAACAGCTGCATGCGCCTTGGATCGGCCAGCGCCTTGGCGATAAGCTGAATCTGTTCTTCTGTCAGTTCAACTTTCTTTGTCGCCACGCGCCCGGCCCCCACGTCTATCGAATCTGAACCAACTCTGCCCCGGCTCCGTGCCCTGAAGGTCCAGGCGTTACTGACGATGTCTGCGGCGCGCGCCAGTGGTCGATGTAGCTCACCTGGTGTACGCAACTGATCGTGCAGCTCGGCGAACAGCTCTTCTCCGTCAGGAACTCGCGCTTCACATCCGCGGTCGTGTACTGGGCCAACGGTACCGCGGGATATCCACGTTGCTGGCTGCAGTAGTGCACCAGCCCGTTTTCGCAGATGTAGAGATAGCGCCCGCCCGCACGGCAACGCCAGTCGTTCGTCTTCCCGTTGGCGATCGCCTCCTGGAAGTGATTGAACCGCGAGTAGCTCCGCCGCGTCAGGCTTCGCACCTTGTCCCAGACGTTGCGCTCAGCTTCGCCCAGCGGCTTCAACTGCCCGCTGCCGTCGTGAATAATGCCAATCGTCGAGCTGAAGCCAAGCCCGAGCGCCCGCTCACTCACCGTCAGCGCATCATTCGGATTCGCTATGCCGCCGCCGACGACCGAGTTGATGTTCACATGAAAATCTGCGTGCTCAGCCAGCATCTGCAGCTTCTTATCCAGCACCTTCAGGCTCTTCTTCGAGACCTCATCCGGCATCACATTGTCGATCGAGATCTGCATGTGATCGAGCCCGGCCTTATTCAGGCGCTTGATGCGGTCCGGCATCAGAAGATAGCCGTTGGTTATCATTCCCGCGATCGCGCCGGTCTTGCGGATGCGCGCGATAATCTGGTCGAGCTCGGGATGCAACAGCGGTTCGCCACCCGAAATCGTAATGACTGACGTCCCGAGCCTTCCCAGATGGTCGATACGCCGAAGCATCTCATCGATCGGTACCGGGTCGGAGAAGTCGTCAAACTCATTGCAATACGTACAGGCCAAGTTGCACCGCCGCATCGGGACGATGTGGGCCATATACGGGTGTCCGGTAGAGACCAGAGCGGAGCCAATCGAACCCAGTTCGCGGAGCTTGCGTGTCACGGCCTTCCAGCGGCGCCGGACGGGCATGGGGCGGCTGCCAGTCACGACGGCCGTTGTAGGAACAGAAGACATATCACCTTCAAGTATATCGAACCATGGAGCTCTTCTTCGGGAAAAGAGCCGGCTGGCATTGCGGACTCTACGATTCCCGATAGTTAAGCAGCACCAGTCCGACGAGAATCAAGCAAACAGGCCAGACATACGAAGCAAACCGGGATTCTCTCTGGTCGGGCAAGCGCAGTTCCAGCCATCGGCTCCAGCCGGCCGTGGCCCCCAGCAAGGCGATGGGCGTATGGCTTATCTCAGCCAGCAACTCTTCCTTAACGTTCCCCACAGCGTGACTGTGGGTCAGCAACAGCGCTCCTCCGACGGCGCAAAGCAATGGAAAGACCGCTGCAGTCCATCGGGAGTGCCACCGCCCAGTCTGATTTCCCCATTCAAACACTGCGAACGCGATGATCAGCAGCGCGAAAAAGCGGTGCTGCAGGACATCCGGTACCAGCATGCTCGCCCAGAAAGGCCGTGGTCCCAGCGGCCAGCTCTCCGGGTCGCCACGCAGCAAAATAAACACTGCCAGTCCCACAAAGACCAATGGCCAGTTTCTTGCCCACTGCGCATTGCGCCGCCGGCTCAGTAGCGCAAGCAGGCCGGCGGCCAACACAATCAGCCCCGACCAGTGGTGGTTATATTCCGACCAGGCTTTGCCGTTCGAGTCGATCGGGGCGCTGGGAATATTGAACTGCGTTTGCTTTACCAGCTCCTCGAGGGATATTGTGGGCGCCAACGCCGCGAATACAGGACTGGTCATGCGTGGAACTACAGGACGAAAGCGTTCGACAATCTCAGCGATACTCGCCCGGTCGGTTGGGCAGGTCAACGGCTGGCGGCTGGGAGGTCATGGAAGCCGCGGCGAGCACAGCCATGAAACCGAATCCGATCTCGGCTTCGCCAAATCGCCGTAGCCGCGTCAGCAGGCCGACCGGCGCAGTCTCAATGCGGCGTACGAGAAAAAAGTTCCCCGCACCGATCCCCACCACCATCAGGAACAGGTACACCTTGGAGATCAACATCACTCCATAGGCAGTCCCGTACACGCTGCTCAAGGATTTGTCGGCCGAGATGCCCAGGTAGAGCCACCCCATGCCAATGCCGCCCACCAACAGTATTCCCGCGCCTGCCAGAGCAAGCGGCGAAAATCGGCGCAGCAACCGTTTCGCCTCCGCCGGATCTTCCGACCGCCGCAATGAGAGGAGCAGAAACGGCATTGCACCCATCCACAATGCCGCACCCAGTTGATGAGCCGCGGTCAACCCCGTGAGCAGGAACCGATGGTCCATCCGCGAGACCGAATGACTGGTGGACACCACCGCCGCAAGGACCAGTGCGGCCCAGGGGAGCAACGCGCGCGCCGACCTGCGACCCTTACCCCTTGCGCAAATGACAATCGCAACTGCCGCAATCACGGCCACCACGCCGGCAACAAAATATCTCGCGCCGATCACCTCGCCGAAGCTCAGGGAAGAACTCCCCATCAGGAGCGCGGTCTCGACCGCAACGTAGCACACCTCAACGATTGCAAAGGCCGTAGCCGACCATCGAATCCATTTCCAGCATCCGTTGATTACGGAGTCTCCCGCGCGCGCAGGGATGGCGACGATCAGCAAGTAGGCGATCGCGCCCAGCGTCAACAACTCCAGCCCCAGGGTCAGGGCTCGTAAGACAACGGACAGGAAATCAAAGTTGCCCAGAAGCCAGATCAAAGGTCAGTCCTCGAATAAAAAATGCCGCGATCGGAGTTAAGCATTGGTGCGGCCGTACGATCTCTTCGCTCGTCAGCAGCAACTACTCAGGCTGTGGAGAAATCGTTCACAAAGTAAAGGGTCGGCCCTTGCCCAGCCGCCCGGAGTCCCACATCACTACTTGTAACTGCAAAGTAGAATAACGCCCTAACCGAGGTGATTTCCTCAACTTTCATTCTGCACCCAGATCTACTTCACGCTAAAGGGTATTTCACCGCGGGTGACGTGGCCATCAACTGCCAACACCTGCCAGCGTATGGCGTATTTGCCCGGCTTCAGATGGGTGAGGTGTGTGGTGAGGGTATCTGGCGCGCCTTGGCGCTCAATTGTCACCGGCAAGGACTGGCCATCTGCGGTGCTCAACAGCATCGTCGATCGCGCTCCATCGACCCGCGAGCTGAACTTCATCGCGACCGCTACGTCCGGCCCCTGCATCGTCGAATTGACCGCCGGCGTGGACTGAACCAACACCGCGTGGGCCAAAGCTGCCCTTGGGAGGAGCACTAACACTGCGGCGATAGCGATCATCACGCCGACTCGAAATGTATCCGGAAGAAAGCGACTACGGAGAGACTTTTCCATATTTGTAATGTTGGACACACTTCGCGGCGCGGAGGATTCATAAACTGTTCAGAAAGGGTCGAATCCTCCCAGAGGACGCCTCGCCACAACCCTCTACTTGCCCACCACCAAAATCGCAAATGTCCCCGGCACCATCTGCCCACGGCCGGGACGTCCTCCCGGCGGCGGAGCAGGAGCCGGAGTGAACTCTGCTGTAATCAGCAACACGTGGTTCGTCCGGGAGTCGAGTGTCAGCGTCTTCGCACGCGGAGCCGTCTGCAACGTCTGCTCGACCACAAAACTTGTCGGGCTGTTCTCCTTCACAATCGTCAGCGTCCCGTCGCCCTGCGAGCTGAACGCTTCCTTCGTCGCCGGATTGAATACGGCGCCATCCGAGCCCGCACCGATCGGCAGCGTCTCCAGAATCTTTCCGTCACCTGCGTTGAGAATCACCATCGTCTGCGGGTTGCGGCAGGACGCGAACAGAATATTGTTCTTCACATCCATCGCGAGGCCCGCGCAGGTTGCGCCTTTGCCCTGCAGATCGTACGTCGCCGTCACCTTCAGGGTCTTCGCGTCCACGACCGCGATGCTGCCCTTGTCCTCGAGATCGACGTAGATGTGTCCTTTGCCGTCCGACACCGCCTGCTCGGGAGCGCCGCCCAGATCGATCGTACCCACAATCGATCCGTCCTTCGCATCGATCACAGTTGCGTTCGGCGCGCTGTGGCTGAAGACATAGACGCGGCCGTTCCAGGCATCGCCCATAATCCCGTCGGGGCCGCCCTGCACGTCGATGGTCTTGATCGTAGCCAGCGACTTCGCGTCCCACATCACCACCGGTTTGCTGCTGCCAAACCCATGCTGCGACTTCACATCGACCGCAGCTCCGTGCGCGCTGGCGTTGGCGATTTCGCCCACCGGCTTCAGGGTATCGAGGTCGAAGACTGTGATCTTTCCTGCCGCACCGCTGCGTGGAATGTAGAGCCTCCGCCCCGCATCATCGGCATACACGTAGTCGAAGCCGCCCTCGCCGCCGACCTTTTCGGTCTGCAGTACTTTGTAGGGTCCGGTCCCTTGCGCGAGAGCGGAAAACGGCACGATTGCCACCACGGCAGCGAACACGAACGAAACTCGTCTCACGGACATCTCCCGTACAGCGATAAATACTTATCTGCATGAAAGCAGAAAAAAGCGGCCCGCGAAAGGCCGCAACGCGCTCATGAAGAAGATTTAATCTATAACTTCGCTAAAAGCTCGCGCGTCTGCTGACTGGTCTGCTCAAAGAATCCGTCGAGACCGAAATAAGGCCACAGGCTCGACCGCTTCTTCGCATCTGGCGTCAGCGTCAGAATCTTCTCCTGCTTATCGCGCAGCACGACGACCGGCACAGGCTTGCCGCGAAAATCGTGCACCGTCTTGGTCCAATTCGTGCCGTTTGCCACGGTAATCGAGTTGATGCGCACCACCACATCGCCTGCTTTCAGGCCAGCCTCGTCCGCGGGACTGTTTTCATCGACGCTTCGCACGAGTAGCCCTCCGCCATCGGTCGCGCCAAAGAACTCGGCAAGCTGTTGCCCCATTACTTCAAGCTTGGCTCCGGTAAATGAAGAGCTGAGGATGATCGTCTCCGTTCCCAGCAGATCCTTGTGTTCCTTAGGAGCGTTCGCGTTCACCAGCTTCGAGGAGTCGATAAAGCTGTTGCCATGTACGGCGGCAGGTGCGGGCACCGTGTAATGCTTCTCCCATGCCTGCTGCTCCACCATCCTGCGATCAGCCGTCGTCAGCGTTAGCGTCTGCGACTGTCCATCGCGGCTGACCACGAAGGTCACTGTACGGCCAACCGGCACCTCACGCAGCATCCGCCGAAGCTGGTCTCCACCTTCAATGGTCTGACCGTTCATCTGGAGAATCACATCATGGACCTTCATTCCGGCCTGGCACGCCGGGCCATCGTGGTCCAGATTCGTAATCTCTACTCCGCGCGCGTCTTTCAGCTTCAGTGAGCTTAGCTGGTCCTCGCTCAGGTCCCGCATTTCAACTCCGATGTATCCCGGCGAGTGATGCGACTCGCTCATCGCCGGTGCGTACATCTGCTGCCCCGCGATTGAGTGCATCTCTGCTGCCCGCAATGCCTGTGCCCCGTCCAGAACAACCGCCCCAGCAACTAACGCTGCCACTCCGAACGACCTGCGGTGTTTCATCTCCGTAACCTCATCTCATCTCTTTCTCAGCATGACAACGTTTAGAGGACTTCGCATCCCGCAATTTACTGGATATCTGCCGAACCCTGCAAGGCGTTGAACGATGCCGTGCGGATATATGGATTTGCATCCTGCGTCGCAACCGTGCGCAGCACCTGCCGCACGCTTGAGTCAGACTGCACTGGTACGAGCAGCCCAATCGCCGCGCGCCGCACCTGCGCATCCGTATCGTGAGCAACGGCCTCCAACACGGCGTCGCGAACATGAAGATCCTGGCCCACATAAGGCTCCAGACCCTCCAGCGCCTTCATCCGCACACCGGCATCCTGGTCGTAGCGCAGCGACACCATCAACGCATGGCGAATCCCTTTGCCATCCGGAGTCGGCTGGCACTCATGCCCAGCCCTGCACTCTTCCGTGAGGAGCGAAACCGTCTGCATCCGTATCCCATCCGTTGCCGCCGCATGAGTGCCGACCAGCAACAGATTCCGAATCTCCGGGCTGTCCAGCGATCCCTCCATCGACTCCGGAACGATCTTGTTGTAGTTCACCTGCACCAGCTCGGAGTTTGGCAGTTGCTGCACGCCCGTCACATTCGCCACCACTCCCTCGGTCTGCCGATTCACGATTAAAGGCGGGGTGGGCTTAGGCGCACGCGCGACTTGATACCGATGCGTAAAGTTGCCCGACAGAAATCCAACTCCGAGCAACAGCGTCGCCAACGCAGGCGCGCTCTGGATATTTCCCACCCAGCGATAAAAATTAATCCTTAGTTGCGTCAGAAATCCATGTGGCGGAATCATGTCCAGCGCATCGTCCAGCCGCATCCGCGACTGCGCCAGCAGATTGGGCGAAGGCTCCAGCAGCGGCATCATCGCCAGGCGCTCATCGAACCTCCGAAACGCCTCTATTTCCTCCCGGCAATCTTCACATTCCGACAGGTGTTGCTCTAACACTCCGGCCAACTCATCTGGAAGCTCGCCGTAGTTCAACAGCACAATACAATCTCTTGCGTTCTGACACTTCATTGTCCTACCTCAACCAGCCTCAAATTTTCACCTGCACCTGGGGTCTATTGCGCCGCCCCTTTTTCCGTTCTTCACAAACCAGGGGGTCCTTCAACTTCTGAGTTCGGACAGATTCGCCCGCAGCTTTCGTGTGGCCCGAAACAACGTATTCTTCGCTGTCTCCTCCGTCGTGCTTAACATCTCGCCAATCGTCCTGAGCTTCAGTCCCTGATAGTGCTTCAGCTCGAAGACAGTGCGTTCGCGAGGCGTCAGCTTGCTCAACGCCTCGTTAATCCGTTCACTCATTACCTTCCGGTCCAGTTCGCGACCCGGGTTCGCCATCGCCCGCTCGTCGGAGATATTGGCCATCAGGTCCATCTCATCGCCACTGGCATCCAGCACCGTTGCCGGATCTTCCCTGCGGCTCTTTCTCCGCCGTAGCTGATCCAGGCAAAGGTTCGTCACAATCCGGTAGAGCCAGGTATAGAAGCTACACTCGAAGCGGAAGTTTCCCAGATGGCGGTAGGCCTTAATAAAGGCCTCCTGGTGGACATCCTGCGCATCCTGCTCATTGCCGAGCATATGCAGCGCCAACCGCAACACCGACTGGTCATACCGCCGCACCAATGCATCAAACGCAGCGCGCTCACCCTTTTGCGCCTCGCGGATCAGCTCATCGTCTTCGGTCCGCTGCTGGGCGCGTGCGTCGAGTTGAGCTTGCGTCAGCTTGCCGCTATTCCGGGTCCCGGATTGGGCTGCAGCCTTTGCCATACCTGGCATAGATTCTACAGCCGTGGTCCCTAACAATCCCATCGCAAAAGGGCTGATTCGCCGTTTTTGAGCCGCTACTGCCAACGGAGCAGACAACTCTCCGCCAAGGTCTATCCCAACTACATCTGCATTCATCGACTGACTCCGGAGGTCAGAAAATCGACTTACAGTTGAATAGACCAATCCTTGACAAAAAGGTGAGCGGCGACGCCCCGGAATTCCCTCCCACGATCGGGTTACACTCAGCCATGCCTTCCCGTTCGACCCCCACCCTGTTCTCCGACCCTCCCGCCGGTCTCGCTTCCCGCCAAACCACCCCCGCTTCCACCTGGATCAACGCCCACTGCGACGGAGGGGCGCGCGGCAATCCGGGTCCGGCCGGCTTCGGAGCCCTTATCCAGGACGACCAAGGCACCGTCCTGGCGGAACTTAGCGAGTTCCTCGGCATCCGTACCAATAACTACGCCGAGTACTCCGGCCTGCTTGCCTGTCTCCAGTACGCCCTGGACCACCACCATGCCCGGCTTCGCGTCGTCTCCGACTCGGAGCTGATGGTCAAGCAGATCCAGGGCAAGTACAAGGTCAACTCGCCCGATCTGAAACCGCTGTGGCAGGAGGCTCGCAGCCGAATCGCCAAACTCGAAGGCTTCGAGATCTCCCACGCCCTGCGCCACAAAAACAAAGACGCCGACCGGTTAGCTAACGAGGCTATGGACCGCGGCATGAAACGCACTCCCGCCCCCGGTCAGGCTGCCCCCGCAACCCTCAAAGCGAATCCCTACCCGAAAAAATCGGAAGCGCCACCAAACCCCTACGTGAAACCCGACACCATGCTCCGCGGCTTCACCAAAGACGGCGCCATCCACCTCCTGGGAGGAGCCACGCTTCCCGACGGCGTCTTTGTGAAGATCATCCGCGAGTAAAGCTATTCGCTCTAGACGGACGCGTTTTCGTATTCGATGGTGAAGTCGATCTGGACGGCTTTTTCCAGCATCTTCGAGACTGAACAGTACTTATTCTTCGAGAGTGCGACTGCGTCTTCGGCGGCCTTCTTTGAGACAGCACCACCAACGTGGTAGACCAACCTGATCTTTGTAAAGACACGTGGAGGCGCGGCCGCCTGTTCAGCGGTTGCAGATACGGTGAGGCTAGTCAGAGGCTCGCGCTTCTTTTCGAGGATCGACACGACGTCGGCCGACGTGCACGCGCAAAGGGCCACAAGAACCGCCTCCATAGGTGTTGGGCCGTTGGCGTGCGCGGCAGCAGCGTCGAAAACGAGATGATGGCCACTTTCGGAGTGGCCATCAAATTCCATCTGCTTTTTCCAAACCGTTTTGGCAATCATAGGTCGCTTCCTCCTGGATTCATCGGGCGGTCGATAAGATCCGGAAACCATTCACCGCAACGTCTTTATCGCCGCTCGTTAGTTTGAAGGTGCGCGAGTGCTCGACAATTAGACCGGAAGGGAAGGCATGAGTGTTCCTTATACCCTGCGATTCTACCGCTCAGCCGCAGCCGCCATACGCGAACATAACTCCTCGACCGCGCGCATTTGTTCCAGCATTCCAGCGAGCTTCGCCACGCCCACATTTTTTTCCAAGTGAGTTTGCATCCGGTCGAAGACACCCACCACCCGCACCGCCCGCCTCTTACCCACAGGCTGCAGCACTAGCCGAAACGACCTCGCATCCTCCGAATCGATCCGTCGCCGCACCAAGCCCTTGGCCTCAAGCGACGAGACACAATGGCTGACATTTCCCCGGGTCGTCTGAAACGTCTCCGCCAACTCCGAAGGCTTGATGCCGCCCTTCTTCTCAAAAAAGATCGCAGCCAGCATCAGCGCCTCAAAAGACGTCAGCCCCTCGTCCCGCAGAATCGTATTCAGCGAAGCTTCCATTCTCCTGGCGATCCGGCTTGCCTGAAACACCGGGCTCTGCCGCAAAAAAGCTTCAATTCGCATCGCAAGGGTGCCCCTTTTGATTTATAACCTCAACTATTTATAGCAAAACAAAACTAACCCACCGCCTCCTGCGATTGCAGCCGATCATAGTAAACGACCTCATCATGAAAACCCATCCGGCCCATCTCCTCCTCTGTCTTCTCTGCCTCAACTCCACGCTCGCCCAGCAACCTATTCAGACGCCCACGTCTGACCCAAGCCGGCCTCAAACAAAAGCCACAGCTGTCAACGAATCCATCACCGTCTCCACCACTCTCGAACCCCTCCCTCTTGCTGAAAGCGACCGCTCCGTCAACCTGATCTCTCCGCGCGATCAGCCCTTGGTCTCCAACTCGGTCGTCGACTATCTGCGCCAGGATAGCTCCCTCAACCTGCAATCCCGCGCCCCCAACGGCGTTCAGGCTGATCTCTCTCTTCGGGGAACCACCTTCGAGCAGTCCCTCATCCTCCTCAACGGCCTCCGCATCAACGACCCTGAGACTGGCCACCTCAACCTCGACATTCCCATCCCCCTCGACGCCGTCACGAGAATCGACATCCTTCACGGATCGGGTTCTACGTTTTATGGGTCGGACGCCATCGGCGGCGCTGTTAACTTACTCACTCAGCCGCCAGCGCCTGGCCTGACGATCATCGGCAGCATCGGCGGAGGCAGCTACAACTCCATGGAACAGCACCTACGCGCCTCCTATACTCAAGGCCCCTTTGCCGAACAGCTCACCGGCAGTCGCGACACCTCCGACGGCTTCATCGCTGACCGCAACTACTCGAGCAACGCTCTCGCGGGGGAGACCTGGCTTGCCTGGAATCCTGGCTCGTCGAACTACACAACCGACATCCTTCTGGCCACCAGCGACCGACCGTACGGAGCCAATCAGTTCTATGGCCCCTATCCCTCGTGGGAGCGCACAAAGGGCTGGTTCGCCAGCATCCAGCAACAGCTCGGCCAGCAAACCGCCGCGAGCTTCGGCTACCGCCGCCACACTGACCTCTTCGTCCTCTTCGTCGACCAGCCCGCCATCTACGAGAACAACCACATCACCACCAGCTACGAAGGCGCGCTCCGCCGAGCCGACACCTTCGGCTCCAATACGACTCTCTCCTACGGCGTCGAAGCCGACGGCGACACCATCCACTCCAACTCCCTTGGCCAGCACTCCCGCAACCAGGGCGCCGCCTACGGTAACCTCAACCTCACCGCGCTCCGCCGCTTCTCACTATCCTTCGGAGCCCGCGATGAGATACTCACCGGCGCAGTCAACGGCACCGACAACGTCTTCTCCCCCAGTTTCGCCGCTGCCTACACTCTCACTCGCACCACACGACTCCGAGCCAGCGCCGGCCACGGCTTCCGCCTGCCCACCTACGTCGACCTCTACTACGCCGACCCCACCACCATCGGCAACCCCAACCTCAAGCCTGAGTCCTCCTGGAGCTATGAAGCCGGCGTCGAATGGACTCCTACCAACAGCCGCCTCACTCTCAACGCCGCCGCCTTCAGGCTTCAGCAAAAAGACACCATCGACTATGCGAAAACCATTCTTGCCACCCAGGCCCTCACCTTCGCCGAACCTTGGCAAGCCATCAATATTCAGAATCTCAACATCACCGGAGCTGAAGCCATGGTCCGACTCCGACTCACGAACAACCAGCAACTCCAATTCAGCTACACCGCCGCCCACGCCGCCCCTCCCCCGCCCAACATCCTCTCGGAGTACGCGTACAACTACGCAGCCCAGAACGCTCTCTTCCTGTGGACGGGGCAGTTCCACCAGTTCACTGCCCACACACAGCTCAACATCGTGCAGAAGACTCAGCACACCGCCTACCCACTCTGGGACGTTGCCGTCTCCCGCAATAGCGGTCACCTGCGCCCCTACCTGCGCGCATTAAACATCAGCAACACCGGCTACCAGGAAATCCCCCAAGTCCCGCTACAGGGACGCACCATCATGGCAGGCGCAGAGTTCAACTGGTCACGCAGGTAACCAGCCTTCTACAGGAGATTCTCAAGATCTCGCGCGCCATGCACCACATCGATCACCTGAACAATCAGCTCTTCGGCGATGTACCGATAGAACACAAAATGACGTGGAAATCCTTCCACAGCCACACGCCGCACATCATGCAGCTTTGCCGAAGGAAACCCGCACCTCGCCCCACGCTCCGGCATGGAAGCTAAGGAGAGGATTGTATTTGCTACCGCGTTTTGCCACCTCTCATCAAGCCTGGAACCAGGCGACTGCTCCTGATAGTACAAAGCCTGACTCGCGATCGCATGCGTCGCACCGTCTCGAACCTGTAGTTTCAAACCTTGTCTTCGTGCCATATTCAGCGACCACCCACGCAGAACGGGGCACTTCGACTATTTCTTCTTCCTGGGACGGGCAGATATCTTCTCCTGGAGTAAAGCAAGCAACGGGCGCTCCTTCAATTCATGTGCCTCAATCGTGACGTAATCCGACTCCAGCGCACGCAACAGTCTCTTCTCCAGCTTCGCAAGCTGAGTTTCCTTGTCCCGCCTTATCAACTCACGCACATATTCGCTCGGGGTCCCGTACTCCCCAAGCGAAACCTGAGATTCGACGTATTTCTTCAAAGGTTGGGGCAGGGAAATGTTTAGCGATGCCATGGCCATAATATGTCATTATATGTCATTTTATGAAGGCCTTCGTAAGGCCCGGCGGGGCTCTACTTCCCTAGTTCCGACTTCACAATCTCACTCACGAGCTTCCCATCGGCCCGCAGCCCATCTGCAAAGATCCGCTGCTGCACCACCTTCATCACCGTTCCCATCTCCTTCGGCCCCGGGCGCGCTCCATCCTTCGTCAGCGTATCGATCGCTCCCAGCACAACCTCGCGAATCGCATCATCCGTAGCTGCCTTCGGCAGGTAACCCTCGATCATCACAATCTCGGCCTGCTCCTTCTCCGCCAACTCCGTCCTTCCACCCTTCGTAAACGACTCCACCGACTCCTTACGTTGTTTGATCAGCGTCGTCAGAATCTGCTGCTCCTCGGCATCGGTCAGCTTCTCGCGCTTGTCGATCTCTTTGTTCTTCAGCGCCGACTTCACCATGCGCAGCGTAGTGAGTTTGTGTTCCTCCTTTGCCTTCATCGCCACCACAATATCCGCCTGCAACTTCTCGCCAATCGTCATCGTTCCCTCATTTCCATCAGATCAATCCCTCATTATAAGTACTTCTTACTAGTCCATAGCCAGCGCGCGCGACTCGCTACAATAACCTCATGATCCGTAAAACTCGCCTCTTCACACCTGGTCCGACGCCTCTCCTCCCCGCCGCCCAGTTTGCCATGGCTGCGGCCGATATCCACCACCGCACCCCCGAGTTCCGCGCCCTCTTCACCCGAGTCCTCTCGCAGCTCAAAGACTTCGTCGGCACCAAGAGCGACGTCATCATCCTCTCCGCGTCCGGCTCCGGAGCCATGGAAGCCTCTGTCTCGAACCTCACTTCGCCCGGTGACCGCGTCCTCGTCCTTACTGCCGGAAAATTCGGCGAGCGCTGGACCGGCATCACCAAGGCCTTCGGCTGCCATGTCGATGTCGTTGACGCCCCCTATGGTCAGACCTTCTCGCTCGATCAGATCAAGGCCGCGCTCAAGCTCGAAACGCGCGCTGTATTCGTTCAGGCAACCGAATCCTCCACAGGGGTTCGCCACGACATCGAAGCCATCGCCAGGCTCCTCAAATCCGAAAAGTCCGAAGCACTCCTGGTCGTCGATGGCATCACCGGCCTCGGCACCACGCACCTCGACATGGATGGCTGGGGCATCGACGTCCTCATCGGCGGCTCACAGAAGGCGGTTATGATGCCGCCCGGCCTCAGCTACCTCGCCATTAGCGCCCGTGCGTGGGATCGAATGGAGGCCACCTACAATCCGCGCTACTATTTCGACCTGCGCAAGGAGCGGAAGAACGCTGCCAAGGGCGAGTCCGCTTACACCCCGCCGGTCGCGCTCATCGCCGCACTAGGGGCGGCGCTCGACTACATCGCTGGACAGGCCGCTACCGCGGACAATCCCAAGGGCGATCTCGTCGAAGGCCGCAAAAAGCTGGTCGATAACGCCGAAACCTGCGCTGCCATGACTCGCGCCGCCGCAACCGCACTTGGCCTCAAGCTATTCGCCCCCAAGGGAGCCGAAGCAGCGGCCGCCACCGCCATCCTCGCTCCAGAAGGGACCGACTCCGGAGTCCTGGTCAAGGGACTCAAATCCCAATTTGCCGCCATCGTCACCGACGGCCAGGGCGAGATGAAGGGGCAGCTCTTCCGCATCGCCCACATCGGCTACTTCGACTACATGGACACAATCGCCATCATCGGAGCCCTCGAACAAGTCATCCACAAAACCAAAACCCCACTCTCCAACTTCGAGTTCGGCAAAGGCCTAATAGCCGCGCAAAACTTCTTCGCCGACCACGCAAAATAGGAGCCGTTGTCAAGATCCATTCGCAGCACCGAACCGGGTGGCCCATCCTTTGCAGTCTCACCGCAAAGGGTGGGTTATTCGCGAAGCGAACCGCGCTCCTGAGTTCAGCCACAAATCTGAGGTCTGCACAGTCCGCTCCTTGATACTCTGGTGCGACCTCCAATGAAGCGCTCAATCCAAGTCGCCTCACTGCCCCTGACCGCAACCGGCGACGCTTATAACAGACGCCAATTCCTAATCGGCGCGGCCGGCACTGCGCTCTCAGCCGCACTCACATCGCCGGCTCACGGCGCAATGTCGCTTGGCACGAGCGTTTCTCCTCTGCGCGGACGATTCATCACCCATGTGTCAGTGGTGCGGGTTAACCAGATCGAGGTAACGCCGACTCGTTCCATCGGCCAAGACGAATCCCCCGACAACAGCCCCGCCCATATTCGTTCGCGAAGAGAAGCGTTCGCACGAGGCTGCCCCAACGGCCGCATGACGTGGGCGATAAGCTGGCTCGCGCTCAACGACAATCGGCAGGAGTACAAAGAAGCCCGCGGCCTTCTCGCGTCATACCACGACAAGTACGGCGACGAGATCACGTTCATACCCGGTGGCTACTTCGCACCCATGTACGACACGCGAGCCAACAACCGCGAAACAATTCACAAGGCCCTGGGCATGATCTCCACCATGGTCGGCGGAGGATACCGCCCGCAATGCCTCGTAGCAGGTTTTATGGATGCGGAGAACCAGAGATATCTCGCAACCGAAGAGGACATTCACGTCTGCCAAGGGCAGATCTGGAGCCAGCACGGCATCGACAACGGCGACGGCGACGGCGGCATCTGCTACCCCTACTATCCCAGCCGCGAACACTACCTCAAGCCCGCCCAGGGCCCGTCCGACTTCATCGACTGCGTCTGCCTCGATGGCTGGACCTGCGACTTTCTGCCAGCGCGACGGCAGGGTTTTGAAGGCGGCTTCAACAGCCGCATGGGCGTGGGCCCGATTGAGACCGTACAAAACCTCGGCACACCAGCGGGCCGCAAGGAGATGCTCGATACAACGGCCGTGCACTTTGACACGGGCCACGCTCTCAACGGATTTGGCTGGGTCACCGCCATCTGGGAGGTGTCAATCAAACACGACGAGGACCTGACCTGGTGGCTGCAGGCCGTGCGCGAAAGATGGCCCGACACAAACGTATTGACCGAGGGCGAGTTCGGCCTGAAGTGGCGCGAACATACCCCGAACAATTCAAAATTGAACTATCGCTTCGACGAGCGAGGCACCGGCGCACCGGGGTCGGAAAAAGAGTTGGAGATCAAGTGGTACATGAATCGCGAGTTTCGTCTTGCGCTGCTACAAAACTGGACGAAAAACGAAGCCCCGATGGTCATCGACTTCACGCGCTACGATCTGCCCGCCCAGGAGCCACAGACCCTACAGCGCGAGTGGAGCCTGATGAATGTGCTGAATCAGAAAGGAACCCGTCCGCGGGACAAGCCCCTGCGGTTGGCACAGTTGTCCCCTGATGATCAGCGCCGGATATTCGCACGCTATCCGGAGTTGAAGAAGCTGGAATAACGAGCCTCATGTTAGCCAAACCCGAACGCCCACCCGTCATAGTCTCGCCGTAACGGGTGGGCATTTCCCAAAAGGACAAACCTACTGCACTGCTGGCAGATCGATCCGCAGAATCTGTCCGGCAGCCCCACCCACAATGCCCAGATTCGACACATAGAGCCGCTGATCCGGCCCGAAGGTCATGCCCGTTGGAAAGGCCAGGCCTGTCACCACTTCCTGAAGGTCACCCGAGCGCTTCACCCGAATCACCTTGCCCATCCCCGGCGTCGGACCATCCGCCGCAAAATCCGAGAGCTCCAACACATACAGCAGCCCATCCGGTCCGATCTTCATACTCACAATCGTCGTAAACCCTGCCTTCGAGCTCACAACATTCCACTGTCCAAATCCGCCGAACAGATTACCGAATCCCGGCAGCGGATTAGGAACGTACACGTTATTCGCAATCGTCATCACCTTTGCCCACTGCGGATCGATGGGAAAGAGATTCAGATTGCCCACGTAGAGCACACCCTCCGTCATCACCAACGACGTCGGAACGATGTGGCCCTGCGACGCAGAGATATCGATCACCTCTTGCACCTTGCCCCACGGTGTCACGGAGAACACCTGCCCATGGTTCGGTTCCACGGTATAGAGAGAACCCTGATTGCTGATCATCCCGTACCACGTCCCATCCGGCTCATAGTCGTCCGGGCTCGTGTACTTCGCCGGGAAGTTCAAAAGAGCCTGGCTCAGATTCGCCACGCTCGTCCAATTCCCCGTCTTCGTATTTACTTTGAGAATCTGGTTCGGGAACGCCGTGTTTCCGTGCGAACAACCTCCGCCAGCCAGGACCGCATACAGATCCCCGTTCAGAAACGTAACGTCCGCGACCCCTAAAACAGCTCCCGTAGCACCCACTGACGAAGGCAGCCCCGAGGTCAGAGTCGTTACGTTTTGTTTCGTATCGACCTTCGAGATCCGCGCAGTCAGGCCGCCTGTGTAAGGCCCGATCGGCGGAATCACCTGCACGCAGTTGCCGACAGTCGTCCCGCCCAGGCCTGCTTCGGCAACATACAGAGTGCCATCCGGCCCGAATGCCAATCCCCTCGGCCCTTCCAGCCCCGAGGCATACAGCGTTGCGTTGGCCGGCAGTTGTGCCAGCATCCGAACTCCCGACGCGCCGCTTGCAAGAACCGCGGCACACAAAAACGACGATGTAAAGGCAACTCGATTCATTGCATCTCTCCTGGGTGGATCGCGAACAAAGGACCCTGCAAGGCCAGTGTTCACGCCTTGGGTCATCCTGTCATCAATGGGGTAGGGGCCCGCGAAAGGGTGCAGAATGCCTCTCCCAGGCATCTGCGCTTCGAGGCAAAACGGTCGAACGGGCCCGAATCAAAGGTCGTCCGCCTATCAGCGAGCCAATCCTACACCCCGCCTGTCATCCTGTCATCAAGCGAGCTAATTCTGAAAAGCTGCTGACGCCTCTAGCGCTTCACAATGGAGAGCGTAAGGGTGCTGGGATACTGGTCGTTGTGATGGACCGCGGTGTGAGCGATGGGTCCGCTGGTCTCGTCGTAGTTGTTGCCGCCGGTGTTCATGTTGCGATCGAAGCGCGGGAAGTTTGAGCCGGCGATTTCGATCCGGATGCGGTGGCCGGCATCGAAGTAGTTGCTCGTGTTCATCGGCGTGAGGGTCACTTTATAGACCTTGCCGGATTCCATCCAGACAGTTTTGTTGTCGCCGTCGCGGTAGCGGAGTCGCTGGATGGTCTCGTCCAGGTTGTAAGCAGTGCCGTCGGGCAACACGTCGATGACTTTCACGGTGACGTCGGTGTCCTTCACGTCGGAGGAGACGTAGAGTGTTGCGGTCATGGGTCCCGAAACTTCGACGCCTTCCTTTAATGGCTCAGAAGTGTAAACGAGGATGTCTGGGCGCTCTTCCATCTTGCGCTGGTCGAGCGCTCCGCCATTGCCCGGAATTGTGTTCGCTGCGCAGCAGACGTTGCCGCCGTAGCTGGGAGTGGGGTGCATGGGATCGTAGGCGAACGTGTCTGGAAGATCTTTCTTCAGATTGGAGTCCAGAGTTTCGCCCGTGAATTGCATAAGAGAAGACGGTGACGAGTTGGCGAGCAATAATTTGCCGTCTCCATTCAGGGTGTTGGCGTGACCTGCGCTCCAGAGTTCGAGCGTTACATTCTTTGCTCCCTCGGGTGGCCAGCTCTCCGAGTGCTGCCACTTGTTCGAGCCCATCGTGTAATACATGACCTTCGGCTGTTTCTGGAGAAAGCCGTTGTCTTCGCCCTTGAGGAAGTGATCGAACCACGCATAGGTCAGGGCGTTGTAGTCCAGACGGGCATCGCCCATATCGCGCTCGCCGACGATGGTGTGCTCTTTAGCGCGCGTATAGCCGCAATGCAGCGTGGGCGCGATCACGGCGTATTGCTCGTTCGCGGCCTCGCCCTTCGCAGTCGAGCGAACAAAGTTATACGCAGCGAGGTTTGGCCCGGTGGAGACGTCATACCAGGTCATAAACCAGAAGCCCGGCACGTTGATGGGCATCGTGTCCGACTGCCAGATGCCGCCTTTGCGCCATGCAGGGTCGTTTGGTGTCCGCTCGATCATGGCGCCGCCCGTGGTGTTCGGCATCTTGTCGGAGAAGATGCCCTTGGGGCCGCCGACAGCGGAGATGATGTCCTTTTCGGGCAGATGCTCGAAGGCTTTGGCCCAGTCAACTGGCGGCATCTGCGGGGCGAGGTCGAACATCTTTGAAGCCTGTATGCGATCGGCCTGAGACATATCCTTCGGGAACATCGGCCGCAGCTGATTCTGTTCGCCGTAAAGCCAATCGATGAAGAGCATCTGCACAGCACCGCCCCGGTACCAGTTGCCCTGCTCGTTGTAGGGGCCGACTCTGCCCACACCCGCGCCGAAGCTCTGAGGAATGATCGTCGTGAGATGCTTGTTGCCGAGCGATGCCGCGGCGAGCTGCCACTCCGCGGTGGAAGAGCAGCCGATGAGGCCGACCTTACCGTTCGACCACGGCTGCGCGCCCATCCAGTTGAACTGATCGTCGGCGTCGGAGAGCGGCGCGCCGAGGATGTCGTAATTACCTTCAGAGAAGAAGTGACCGCGCTCGTTCATCTCGACGAGCACGTAGCCGCGTTTCACAGCTTCGAGTTCGTTGGACATATCGCGGTAGGTGCCCAGCCGGACATCCCAGTAGTTGAAGTTGTACGGCGTGCGGCTGAAGATGATCGGATACTGCTTGGTCGTATCTTTGGGGCGATAGATGTCGGCAGCCATTCGCACGCCATCCTTCATCGGCACCATTACTTTACGGTCGATGATGGCGATGTCTTCAAGCTGCTTCTCGATCGATTCGCGCTTTTCGATGAGGACTTTGGTTTCCTCGGGGGTGAGTGCTTGACGAGGCCCTTGGGCGAGTGAAGAGATTGTGAGGGCGCAAAGCGGAAGCAAGACGAGGAAGCGGAGGCGCATAACGTGGGGACTCCCTGATTTTTTTCGTGATGCAAGCGTAACAGAGCACACCGCCGGATCACCTTACCGGAAAGCGGGTGGTAACATTTCGTCAATTCAACACAAAACCAATTTTCAGTGCGAAGGGGAGCATTATGGGTCTGAACAGGCGGGAGTTTGTGCAGGGAGCAATGGCGGGTGTGGCGTTAACTGCCGCACCGGGGTCAGCGATGGCGGCGTTTGCCGTGGACGATGCTGACAAACTGGCCGTGCTGCAGCAGATTCCGAAGATGCACGCCGAAAATGTGAAGCGCCTGCAGGAATGGATCGCCCTTCCTTCGATCGCGGCCGAGAACCGTAACTTCCCGCAGGGCCCGGAATACATGGCGGAGCTTGCGCGCGCTGCTGGCTTCACCGACGTAAAGTTGGTGCCGTCGGGCGGCAAACCAGGAGTCTTCGGCAAGATCGACGCCGGTGCGCGCACGACCGTTGGGATTTACTTTATGTACGACGTGAAGCAGTTTGTGCCCGAAGAGTGGAGTTCGCCGCCGCTCGAAGCGAAACTCGTACAGCGCCCGGGGCTGGGAACGGTCTGCATGGGTCGCGGTGCCGTGAACCAGAAGGGGCCGGAGAACTCCTTTCTCAGCGCACTCATGGCCTTCAAGGCCGCCGGGAAAAAGCTTCCGGTGAATCTTGTGCTGGTGTGCGAAGGCGAAGAAGAGATCGGTTCGCCGCATTTCGCCCAAATCGTCCATAGCCCCGAAGTGCTTGCAGAACTGAAGAAGTGCATCGGCGTCTTCATGCCCGCGGCCAGCCAGAATGCCGATGGAAGTGTCGAGATCTCTCTGGGCGCCAAAGGCGTAGTGGAACTTGAGTTGATTTCGAGCGGCGAGCGGTGGGGCAGGGGATCGAAGAATGACGTTCATTCGAGCATGGAGGCTGCGTTGGATTCGCCATCCTGGCATCTGGTGCAGGCGCTCAACACCCTGGTCGAGAAGGATGGACATACGCCAGCGGTCGATGGCTTTTTCGACAAGGTGAAGCCCCTGACTGCCGCGCAGAAGAAGATGATCGAAACGGTCGCGGCGAAAGGAAACGAAGCAGACGTCAAGAAGCTCTACGGAGTACAGCATTGGGTGCACGACGTGAGTTACGTTGACTCGCTAATGCTCTTGGAATCGAAGCCGACGATCAATATCGAAGGACTGGTAGCGGGATACACGGGCCCTGGCGGCAAGACCGTTCTGCCGCATCGCGCAGTCGCGAAGATTGACATGCGCCTGGTCCCGGATATGACCGCCGAGGACACCCTGGCCAAGCTGAAGGCTTATCTTTCAAAACAGGGATTTGGAGATATCGAGGTGAACATGAGCGGCGGCTACGACCCAACGTCGACCGATCCCGACAGCAAACTAATCCAGGCGCAGATTGCGACTTACCGCAAGCTTGGCCTCGATCCCGAACTGTGGCCGCGCAGCGCCGGATCATGGCCGGGTTGTGTCTTCACCGGCGCGCCGGTCAGTCTTCCTGCCGGACACTTTGGTTTGGGCAACGGCACGGGCGCTCACGCTCCCGACGAGTACTACCTTATCGATTCGACCAACCCCAAGGTGCAGGGGCTCGATGGCGCAGTCGCCTCGTTCGTCGAATACCTCTACGAACTGGCTTAGGGCGAAGGCAGTGTTCAGCCGGTATTGCGAAGTCCCGCGCTGATGCCGTTAATTGTCGCGGCGATGGCGCGGTTTATTTCAGGCGAGTCATCTCCTGCTCGTTTGCGGCGAATCAGCTCTACCTGGATCAGGCTCATCGGGTCCACGTATGGGTTGCGCAGACGGATGGAGTGGTTCAGCACAGGGTTGGTTTCGAGCAGCGACTTCTGCTTCGTGATCTCGAGAATCATCCTGTGTGTCAGTTTGAACTCCGCTTCGAGTGTTGCGAAGACCCGGTTGCGTAGCGCCTCGTCTTCGACCAGAGCTGCGTAGAGTCGTGCGATTCCGAAGTCCGCCTTGGCCAGCGCCATCTCGACGTTGCGAATGATGTCGAGGAAGAGTGGGAAATCTCGCGCCATGGTCTGAAGGTGGGCGAGACCATCCGGATGTTCGCGTACAAAGCGGTCGAGTGCGTGGCCGACGCCGAAGTAAGCCGGCACAAGCTGGCGCGACTGCATCCAGCCGAAGACCCACGGAATGGCGCGAAGGTCAGCCATCGACTTCTTGCCGCTGCGCTTGGCGGGGCGCGATCCCAGCCTCGCATGCTCGAGTTCTGCCACTGGCGTAGCCTGCTCGAAGTAAGTGAATGTATCAGGATCGTCAACGATATGCTTTCGGTAGAACGCGTAGGAGGTTGCTGAAAGCTCATCCATGGTGGCCTCCCATGCAGGGAGGATTTCGCCTGTCAGGTGGGGCGTCTTCGCACCGCGTTGCATCGCGGCGTCGGGTCGGGCCAGCGCGTCGAGACTTGCTGCGATCATCAGCTCGAGATTACGTTCGGCAAGAATTACGTCGGAGTACTTCCAGTTCAGCACCTCGCCCTGTTCCGTCAGCCGCAGCTCGCCATTAAAGCTGTTGATTGGTTGCGCAAAGATGGCGCGATGCGTCGGTCCTCCACCACGGCCGACTGTTCCCCCGCGGCCATGGAAGAGACGCAGATCGACATTGCACTCCCGCGCCACCTGGTGAAGTGCGCGATGCGCCTTCCATATCTCCCATGTGCTCGTGATCATGCCGCCATCTTTGTTCGAATCGGAGTAGCCGAGCATGACCTCCTGGCTCTGGGCCCATGATTTGAGCAGTGGCCGGTACGCCTCGCTGGTCCACAGAGTGCGCATGATCTCCGGAGCATTTTGCAGGTCCTCAATCGACTCGAAGAGCGGCACAGGCTGCAGCCCGGGATCGTCTCCGCTGGCTTCTACCTGAACTCCGCCAAGGCGTGCAAGCCAGAGAACATGCAATACGTCTTCGGCACTTGTGGCTCCGCTGATGACGTACTGACGAATCGCTTCGGGAACGTAGGTCTGCTTTAGCTCCGCGATTGTGCGGAAGGTGTCGAGTACCTCGGCGGTCTGTTCGCTGAGAGCTGGAGGAAGTGTGAGCGGGCTGGCTGCCTGCCACGCGGAGATCTCCTCAACGGCGGCCGCGTGGACGCGTGCGTGTTGCCGGATGTCGAGCGTCTGCAGATGCAGTCCGTAGGTGCGAACCTCCATCAGCAGGGGATCGATCAGCATCTCGGCGAGACGATGGCCGCGGTGTTCCGCCAGCGAACGGCGCAGCGTGGCGAGATCGTCGAGAAGCTCGGTCGGGCGCGTGTACGGCGTCAGCGCCAGATTGGGTGGAACCGGAACGGCGGACTGCGGTGTGGCGCCGAGCCGCATCATGATGCACGCGATCAGCAGGCGGATCGATTCGTGGGGGAAGCGCTTTTCAAGCGCATCCTGGCCGGCAGTGCGAAGCTGCGACAGATAGCGGTCGAGCAGCGCGGTGAGTTCCGCCGAGACGGGAACCTGCTGCGTCGAGCTCGCTAACTGCTCAAAGATGTTTTGCAGCCTGCGGCGGTAATGCACAAGCAGCAGACCGTGGGCCATCCCCAGGGCCTCGCGCGTTGCCTCCGGAGTGACGAACGGGTTGCCATCGCGGTCGCCGCCGATCCACGATCCAAAACGAATCAGCTCGGGAAGATCGGAGATATTTGTAACCGAAGCAGTAGCGTTTGCGGGATACTCCGCGGCAAGAGCGGAGCCGACCTCGGCGTAGAGAACCGGGAGCGTATCGAAGAGGCTGGCTTCGTAGTAGTCAAGTGCCATGCGGATCTCATCGCGCACGGTAGGCCGCACGCTGCGGACGTCATCTGTCTGCCACAAGGCCGTAATCTCGGCCAGCAGGTCGCGCTCCAGCGCTTTGAGCTGGGACTCGGGAACCGGAATGCGGTCGAGGCGCTCCAGCAGATCGGAGATTCGCCGGCGTTTGAACATCACGCTCCGCCGCGCCACCTCCGTGGGGTGTGCCGTGAAGACGGGATAGACGCAGACCCGCCGCAGAAGAGCGAAAGCTTCTTTGGCGGAGACGCCGGCCTCGCGCAGACGGCGCAGCGTGCCGCGAAGATCGCCGCGCTGGACGCCGCCGGTCGAAGACCCATTCTCTTCGAGTTGATGCGAGAGCCGCCGGCGCTTACGGTGATTGGTTTCGGCTAGGTTGATGAGTTCGAAGTAGAAGCTGAAGGCCCGTGCAAGCTGGTACGCAGCAGGAAGCTCGAAGCTGCGGACGCGATCAAGCGCTTGTTGCAGATGTGTACTCGCAGAGGCGGTATCAGCGGTCTTAGGCTGCGACGTCTCCGTCTCTCGCCGGGCGATCGCACCGCGCCGCAGCGCTTCGACAGCCTCGTAAAGCGTATCTCCAGCCTGCTCGCGGAGAACCTCACCCAGCAGCATGCCCAGCGAGCGCACATCGCGCCGCAGGGGGGCTTCCTTTAACTCACCCGCCGAGGCCTGAAGTTCGGCAAGGCGATGAGGCCAGTCGGTTGGAGACCAGAGGGATGGCATAACCGATTATGTCATTCTCACCGGCACATGATGATGAACCGAAACAACTACTCACATGTGCCTTTGGTCCCCACCCGAAGTTCTCGGGTTGCCAGATAATCTCTTCGACGCGATCCGTCTCAAAGAAGGGAGGCACGGCAGAGCGGCTCTTTGCGAATCGCGTCCAGCAATGGCGTCGTCATGTACTCCGCCGAGCGGTCTGCGCAGCGTCAGGCGGAGCGTCGGCAGAGCCAGTAGATAGCGCAGGTAGTACGTGATGTCTTCCATGTTCGAGGATCCGCCGCCGGGAGGGTTGTAGCGGTACTGTCCCGGCGTCTGCACGGGTATCTCCCACTGGCGCCGCACCGGTTTCACCGGCTTGTAGCCCAGGAAATCCATCGTGATGGTCGCCTTCTGGGTGATTGGTGGGAACAAGTCATCCTTTGACGCCGGGGTCCACGGTGGATAGTATGCAAGATCGGTTCGCGCCGCCGAAGTTGGCAAATAGCTCGAAGTACGATTTTCCGTTCGGCCGCAAAGTACATTGAGCGATCAACGTCGGCGGAGGCACAGGCGGGTCGGCCGGCGGTGCGCCGTGCAGGGAACCGGAAAGAATCAGGCGGACGTACTGAATCTTTGAAGTGGTCTCCGTTCCGGCCAGACGATCGATTCCGTTCGCGAGAGTAGTCTTTTCTGGTTGTCGCGAGTCTGCTTGTTGAGCGGCCAGGAAGGAGGCGCACAGCAGCAACCGGAGAGTTGCAACGCTGATGGCAACCAACGGCCTGGCGGGCATGGGTATAGCGTAGCCGAATCGCCCGCTTCGACGGGAGGTGTTTTCTGAAGGCCTGCGGAGTTCGCGGACGCCTCACATCACCTGTGCGATCTTCTCCAGCTCTTCCTGCAGGCAGCGCAGCGAGCAGCTGAAGGCCTCCATCCGGAACGCTGCGGCGCGCGCATCCTGCATCGAGACGCCGTAGCCTCGGGCAGCAAGGAAGCTGCTGATCAGATCAGCAGCCTGCCATGAATCAAGCCCCGACTTCATCAGATCTTCGCGCAGGCCTCGGAGATCAGCGTCGGCAAACTTTTCGATAGTGGCGGTCCTGCTCTTCATCTGCTGCTCCTGCTCGAAGCGCATCTCCATCAGATTAGACGCGCAAAAAATGAAATCAAGGTCATGAACCCATCACCAGAAATTGCTACCTGGCCCATGGACGTTCCCGCAGCGCTTTTTACAAGACAGAGAAGGTAGAAGTTTCAAGCCCGATTGGAACTAGTAGCACGATCCGGCAGCAGAACTGGAATCCCGTCGACGATAGGATAACGGCGGCCACATCCCTGACAGTGTATTGTTTCGCCCTCCAACTGTACGGCCTGGTGGCACACCGGGCACACGACCCAGCGCAATTCCTCCGACATCGTAGCACGCGCGCTCATGCGTTTATCTTAGCGAAATCGGCGACGACCACGGACCGCCGTCCGGGCGCGATACCATAAAGAAGATGACGACAACACCCCGAATTCTAGATGGCATTGCAATTGCTGCACAGATCAAGACCGAGGTCGCGGCTGAAGTCCAGGCACTGAAGGCGGAGGGAATCACTCCGGGTCTGGCGGTCGTCCTGGTTGGCGAAGTCCCTGCCTCGCAGATCTACGTTCGAAGCAAGGTCAAAACATGCGGCGAGCTCGGCATCTTCAGCGAACTCATCACCCCGCCGGAAAGCATCACCACTGACGAGATGCTCGACCTGATCGATGACCTCAACGAGCGCGACGATATCGACGGCATCCTGGTTCAGCTTCCGCTCCCGCGCCACGTCGACACTAAACGCCTGCTTGAAGCGGTCGCGCCCGAGAAGGACGTCGACGGCTTCCATCCCGTCAACGCAGGCCGCCTGCAGAGCGGTCAACCCGCCCTCGCGCCCTGCACCCCTGCAGGCATCATGGAGATCCTTCGCCGGAGCAACCTGCCCATCGCCGGACAGAATGCCGTCGTCATTGGCCGCTCCGACATCGTCGGTAAACCTGCGGCCATGATGCTTTTGAACGCCTCCGCAACCGTCACCGTCTGCCACAGCAAGACCCGCGGCCTGGAAAAGTTCACACGCGAAGCTGACATTCTCGTCGCCGCCATCGGCCGCGCAGGCTTTGTTGCTCCAGATATGGTCAAACCCGGCGCCACTCTTATCGACGTAGGTATCAACCGGATCGCCGATCCTCAAGAGGTTGAAAAATTTTTCCCCAACGATGCTGACCGTGCCGCAACCTTTGCCAAACGCGGTTCTGTCGTCGTCGGCGACATTCACCCTGCGGCTTTCGCGCACTCCGGAGCCTACACGCCCGTTCCCGGAGGCGTCGGTGCCCTTACCATCGCCATGCTGATGCAGAACACCGTCACCGCGGCCAAATTGCGGCGCGGCTTCGCGGCGGAGAAAAAGTAGCCAATGCTCCGCGTCGGCCTCACGGGCAGCCTGGGTAGCGGCAAATCCACCGCTGCGAGGCTCTTCGCCGCACACGGAGCCCACATCCTGCAATCCGATGTCATCGGCCGCGAGCTGATGCAGCCCGGCGAAGCCGTCTATTCGGCAATCGTCCACCGTTTCGGCAACGCCATCGTTCTGCCCGATGGTCAACTCGACCGCGCTGCGCTCGCTAAGATCGCCTTCACCGATGGCCGCGTCGAGGAGCTCAACGCGATTGTCCATCCTGCCGTCATCGCTCGCCAGGCGGAGCTTGCCGACGCAATCTTCCAACGCGACCCGAACGCCGTCGTCATCGTCGAGTCCGCCCTAATCTTCGAAACCAACTACTCAGGCCAACCCGCCGATAAGACCCGCTGGCACAGCCGCTTCGACCGCACCATCCTTGTCACCGCTCCAGAAGAGATCAAAATCGCCCGCTTCATTGCACGCTCCGCTGCAGGCGCCGAGCTGACCGAGGCCCGCCGCGCAGAGCTCGAGGCCGACGCACGCCGTCGCCTTGCGCAACAGCTCCCCGACGACCAGAAGAGCGCGGCGGTGGATTACGTCCTCACGAATGCCGGCCCGCTTGCCGAGTTGGAATGGCAGGTCGACCAGCTCTGGCCCATCCTGCAGACCGCCGCGGCGCAGCGCCCGACCTCCACTCTCGATCATTGATCCAGCGAGACTTACGGTTCTGCGGCAGACTCCGGAACGGAAGGCTCGATACAATCGTATTGTCAGCAGGCAATGTCTGCGATTCGAATGATCAGGTCGTGCCCACGATGAAACTGCGTCCCGTTCTTCTTGTAATCCTTATCCTCTCGGCTTTTTACTACGCGACGACTCACGTCGGAACGACGAGCGCCTCTGCGCCCTGGTTTCATCACGCAGATCCCTCGCCGGCCGCCCCCAGCACCAATACCGCTACCAATACTTCCGCCGTCACCGGGCCTCTCGGCAACTTCGAACTCACCCAGGCCTCCGCCGCGCCTGCTTATGACACCGAAGAGCAGCAGAATATTGCCGTTTATAAGAAGGCGCTCCCATCTGTCGTAAACATCACGTCTACAGCTGTCGCGTTTGATTTCTTCTATGGTCCCGTTCCGCAACAGGGCCAGGGCTCCGGCTTCATCCTCGATAAGCAGGGACACATCCTCACCAATAACCACGTCATCGACAACGCCCAACGCGTCGAGGTCACGCTCTACGACAAGCACAAGTACAAGGCCACTGTGGTCGGTGTCGACAAGGGGCACGATCTGGCGTTGCTGCTGATCGACGCGCCGAATCTCCAGCCTGCGACGTTGGCCGAGTCGCAAGGCCTTACCGTCGGCCAGCGCGTCTACGCAATCGGCAACCCCTTCGGTCTATCCGGCACCATGACCCGCGGCATCATCTCCGCCATTCGCTCTATCCGCGGTCCCAACAACAACCCGATCGAAGATGCCATCCAGACCGACGCTGCCGTTAATCCCGGCAACTCCGGCGGTCCGCTGCTTAACTCCCGAGGCGAGGTCATCGGCATCACCACGCTCATCGCCAACAACGGCGCCGATCAATCCTCCGGCATCGGCTTCGCCATTCCCGTCAATACTGCCAAGGCCGTCATCGCCGACTTCGCCCACTATGGCCGAGTCCGTCGGCCTTCGCTGGACATCGCCACCCTCGCTATTGGCCCCGACATCGCCGAACAGATCGGTCTTCCCGCCGACTACGGCCTCCTTATCGAGCGCGTCCTTCCCGGTGGGGCCGCTGAAAAAGCCGGACTCCACGGTGGAACGCAGCGCGCCTATCAGGGCAATATCCCCGTCATGCTGGGTGGAGACCTCATCGTCGCCATGGACGGCCAGGAGATTGCGGAACCGCAGGATCTCGCCGCTGCGATGAACTCGCACAAAGCGGGTGACGAAGTAATCCTCACTGTCTTCCGCGGTCGCCGCAAGATGGACTTCAAGGTCAAGTTAAACGACGCAACCGACCAACCAGCCCACGTCGGCTAGCACGCCGAGCAACGCGAGGCCCCGTACCGCTCACCCATCGGGACCGGTATACACGCCACGAAGTGGCCGCTGAACCGGGGTCCCCGCAAACAGGTCCTCGTTTGCGGGGTGGCTGAGCGCAGGAGGCCCGTCCGGCAGGACAAGTTTTTACCGTAACTAATTAAGTTACTTATTTGCACCGCAAATACCGCCGCCCCCGCACGGCATACTCTCCACCCAGCACCCGAGCAATCGCCTCCGGATAAGCCGCATGCTCCTGGTTGAGAATCCGCGCCGAGAGCGTCTCTGCCGTGTCGTCATCGTGCACAGGCACCGTCTTCTGCAAAATAATCACACCGTGGTCTACGGCCTCGTCAACAAAGTGGACCGTGCACCCCGCCACCTTCGCGCCATACTCCAGCGCCTGCTTCTGCGCATCGAGCCCCGGGAAAGCTGGCAGCAGGGAAGGATGCACATTCAGAATCCTGTTCGGAAACGCGGCAACGAACGCCGGAGAGATAATCCGCATATAGCCGGCGAGGCATACCAGATCCACCTTGTGCTGATGCAGCCGCGCGATCATCTCTGCATCGTGTTCCGCACGTTTTCTGCCCGCTGACGGAATCGCAAAGGCAGGCAGATTCATCTCCCGCGCGGCGGCCAGTCCCGGCGCGTCCACGATGTTCGACAACACCACAGCAATCTCCGCTCCTTCGAGCCGGTGTTCGCGAATCGCTTTCGCGATCGCAAGAAAGTTCGAGCCTCGACCAGAGAGGAGAATGCCAAGTCGCTTCATCGCCGAAAAATCCCTCAATCAATTCTATCGAGCATCCGGCAGCAGCCCCTGCTCCACAAGCACCGGAGGCCGCCGGTGCTTCGTCGCCTGCTCGTATGCGTAGGCCCACCCCAGCAGATCGCCGTCATGCCACGGCCGAGTCGCGATCTCCAGCCCAAACGGCAGCCCGCCCGGATAAAAACCGCCCGGCACCACTACCGCCGGCACGCCAATCATGTTCACCCATCCTGTCGCCGAGTGAGGTCCGCCACTGATCCCTCCGTCCTGCGGCATCGTCTCATCTGGCGGTGGCATCTGCGCCGCCGGATACACGTAGCCATCCAGGTGCAGCCGGTCGAGCGTCTCCAGATACATCTCCATCGCCTTCTTCCGCGGTCCCAATACGTTCGCCTCCGCCTGCGGGTCGGACTCAATCAGCGCCTGCTTCACCTTCGGCACCTCCGTGCGCCCGTTGGTGTCTCCGCTGCTGATGATGGTGGCCGGTAACGGCGACCCAACCGCCTTCTCATACTCTGCTGCAGAGTGATACTGCGGCGGCCCGTACTCCGCGAGAAACTTCTCTGTGCCTTCGCGAATATACGGCGTCGTTCCCACGTGCGAGATTGTCATTGCAAAGCTGTCCGGCAGAATCGAATCATCGAACACCACCGTGGCTCCCGCCGCCTTCAGGCCTTCAATCGCTTTCATGAAGGCCTCGCGCGTCTCGGGCCGCAACCGCACCACCGAGTCATCGATTGCTGCCTTAACCTCCGAAGGCGAAGCCGAAGCCGGAATCCCTTGAAACGGAATTCCCGCACCCGATAGCACAATCGCAGGTACGCCAAACCTCTTCCCCTTCAGCGCATCGGCCTTTAGATACTTCGTATACGGTCCAGCCTCCGCCTTCGAGGTCGAACCCGCCGTCCGCGGGTCGTCAGCATCCTCTCCTGCCATAACATCCAAGCGCAATTGCCGCATCCGTTACGTTCCGCGCAATCGGCCCGGTGTTATCCAACAGCCAATCCAGCGGAGCAATTCCCGCAATGCTCACCAGCCCGCGCGTCGGAAACACACCCACCACTGCGCTCGTCGACGAGGGCATCCGGATCGAGTTCCCCGTATCCGTTCCGTTCCCCAGCACCGCCATATTCGCCGTCACTGCTGTAACCGTGCCCCCGGAGGACCCTCCTGGGCTGAACCGCACGTCGTACGCGTTTCCGGTGCGCCCATAAGCCGTGCTGCGATTCGTATCGCTCGCTGCGAAGTCCGGCATATTCGTCTGTCCGATAATCACTGCACCCGCCGCGCGCAGCTTCGCCACAATCGTCGCGTCCTTCGGGGCTACCAGTTCCTTGCCCGGAATCATGTAACCCTTCCACCCGTCTGAGGTGATCAATCCTTTGACGCTTGTATTTTCCTTCGTCACAATCGGCACACCCCATAACGCGCCGCGATGAAAATTTGGCCCACCGGCCTTAGCCTCTGCATCCTCCCGCGCCGCCGTCTCCAGCGCACCCTTCGTATCGACATACTGCAGTGCGCGATAGATGCCGTTGTACTTGTCAATCCGTGCCAGATACCACCGCACTACCTGCGTCACCGTGTACTTGTGGCTCTGATACAGCGCCTCCAGGCGTGGAACAGTCACCTCCATCAGATCGCGATCCATCGCAGCGCTTTTTGCTGCCGATGGAGCCTTCGTCTCAGCACTTAAGACCCCGCAACCAACCGCAATCGCGGCAACAAGACATCCAATACAAACCCGTATCTTCATAGAATCCTTCAACTCAGGCGATTTTCCCTATAAGAACACACCATCGGTCCGTTGCTCGACAGTGGAGCGCGTGTTCACGTCGCTGCCGTCGTCGCCTGCGCCTTCGTCCTCATCGCCATCATCCAGGCCATCGCCTCCTACATTGCTGCTGTCGTCAAAGATGGTGTCATCGCGGAGTCGGGCACCCATGATGAGCTTATGGCCCGTAACGGCCTCTATGCCGAACTCCATCGCACCCAGTTCGACGCCGGTTCGGATAAAGTTAACGACGCGGCAGTTCCAACGCCGGAATTGCCCAGGTCTCAGTGAAGGAAACGTCCATGTCCCGCTCCCTCATCGTTATGCCCGACGACTCCGCGAAGCCAATCCTCGATGCGATTGCTGCCGCGAAGAAATCCATCCGCATCAAGATGTTCCTCTTCTCGGATCCCTCGCTGCTCAAAGCAATTATCGACTGCCCATAAACGCGGTGTTGATGTCCGCATCATGCTCAACCCCGCGCGTCGCAACGGCAAAGAAGAGAACGCAGAGTCCCGCAAGGCCCTCACCGCCGCCGGAATCAAAGTCATTGATAGCAACCCCGAGTTCGACCTCACCCACGAAAAGTCGATGGTTATCGACGATGCCATCGCCTTCGTGCAGTCGCTCAACTGGGAGACAGAAAACCTCACCGTCACCCGCGACTACGCAATCGTCACCTCGCACAAACACGAGGTCGACGAGATTGCCGAGTGCTTCGACGCCGACTGGACCCGGGCCAAGTTCGACCCGAACAAAAACAAACATCTCATCTGGTGCGTCGGCAACGGCCGCCAGCGCCTCGGCCAACTCATCGACAGCGCTGAGCACACTCTCTGGCTCCAGAACGAGCGGTACCAGGACCCCGTCATCATCGAGCACCTCGTCCGCGCCTATGCTCGCGGCGTCAAAATCCGGGTGATGGCTCGTCCGCCGCACAAACTCAAAAAGGACAAGCTCATCGAAGGCGTCAGCGGCCTTCGCACTCTTCAGGATCTCGGCGTGAAGATTCACAAGCTCAAGGGCATCAAACTTCACGCGAAGCTCATTCTCGCCGATGACGCCCGCGCCATCATCGGCTCCATCAACCTCGCTCCCGGCAGCTTCGACAGTCGCCGCGAACTTGCCATCGAGGTGGAGAATGACCACATCATCCAACGCATCAAGAAGACCCTCGAGCACGATTGGGAAAACTCCCACCCGCTCGACCTCTCCGACGAAGGTCTCCTCGCCGAACTCAAATCCTACGACCCCAACGTCAAAGAAGACCTGGCCATCAGCGGCAAACACGAAAAAAGCAAGTAATCGCTAGTCCGTTCGTCGAATCGAGTTCGAATGAAAACACCACCCGTCGTTCGCTACGCCATCTGGATCGCACGCGTCGCCTTCAGCCTTACTCTTCTCTCTGCGGTAGCCGACCGCTTCGGCCTCTGGGGTCCTCACGGCGCCAACAACGTGGCCTGGGGAGACTGGCAGCACTTCGTCCACTACGCCGGCGTGATCAACCCGTACGCACCGGCCGCGCTGGTTCCCGCAATTGCCGGCATCGCCACCGCGCTCGAAATCCTCTTCGCCCTCGCGCTGCTCACGGGTATCCACCTGGAGCGCGCTGCCTACGGCGCAGCCATTCTCTTCACGCTCTTTGCTCTCGGCATGACTGTAGGCACAGGCATCAAATCCCCACTCGACTCTTCCGTATTCACGGATGCCACCGGCGCTCTGCTCCTCGGAGCACTCCTAACCACCCTCCGCCTCAATAGGTCATCGTTAACCCAATGAAGTCGTCATTCTGAGCGCAGCGAAGAATCCCCGCATTTTGTTCGAAGTGCACCAGTCATCAGGCGTAGCTGACCTTCCGTTCCCCACGAACCACGCGCCCAATCAGGCAGTGACGCTCATTTGCGCGATTCAGAATCGCCTTGGCCTTCTTGATCTTCTCGGCCGGAATCACCACAATCAGCCCAATCCCCATGTTGAACGTCCGCAGCATCTCATCCTCTTCGACATTCCCAAGCTGCTGCAGATGCGCGAACAGAGGAGGCACCGTCCACGAAGCCCGGTCCACCACCGCGCCCATGCCCTTCGGCAGAATTCGCGGCAGATTTTCGGTAATCCCGCCACCCGTGATGTGCGCCATACCGCTCACGACTTCAGCTCCAGTCAGCTTCTTGATCACCGAAAGATAGCTTCGGTGTGTCCGCATCAACGCCGCTCCGGTCTTGTCCTTCAACTCATTCACATACTGTTCCGGTCCATACTTTGCCACTTCAAACAGCAGCTTCCGCGCCAACGAGTAGCCATTCGTGTGCAAACCGTTCGACGGCAAGCCCACCAGCACATCGCCCACCTGGACATGCTCGCCCGTAATAATCTTGTCCCGGTTCACCGCGCCGATAATCGTCCCAGCAAGGTCATATTCGCCGTCGCCGTAGAACCCAGGCATCTGCGCCGTCTCTCCGCCAATCAGTGCGCAGCCATTCGCACGGCACGCCTCGCTCAGACCCTGCACGATCGTCTCCACCACCTCATTCTCCAGCCTCCCCGTCGCCAGGTAGTCCAGAAAGAACAGCGGCGTAGCGCCCTGTACAGCAATGTCATTCACACAATGATTCACAAGGTCCGCACCGACGGTGTGGTGAATCCCCAACTCAAACGCCACCTTCAGCTTCGTCCCCACTCCATCGGTCGAAGACACCAGCACCGGGTTCGGAAACTTCTCCAGGTCCAGCGCAAACAGGCCCCCGAAGCCGCCAATCTCGCTCAACACCTGCTTGTTGAAAGTTTTTCGCGCCAGCATCTTGATGCGCTGTTTGCTGCGGTCGCCCGAAGTGATATCGACGCCTGCATCCGCGTAGCTGATGCTCTTCCGCGCAGCCGCGCCGTCGTTCTTCGCGGCCTGTTTCAGCCCCGCGGCCTTCTTCTGTACTGTTGCCGTCCGCAGCGATGGTTCTGGGGTTACTCCCGCCTGTCCAGCGGTTGTATCAGGAGTAGAGGTCTCGTCCGGCAAGGTAGTGCTCCATATCTCGGGGGTGGCTTTGAATCGAAGAACTTAAGTCTAGCAGGGTCACCTTGCAAGCCTGATAAACCAGAGGTTATTGCTACACGCCAAGCAGCCTGCCACGCTCCTCCGGGGAAGGAATCGGACAGGTATCGTACCGCCCAAACATCCGGTACCGAACACGCGCCACCGCCCCATACCCCCATTCGCGCAGCCACCGCGGAATCAGTCCCAGCGCGCGTCCCAGCACCCGCCAAGGCCCCTCCAGCAGACGCAAACCTGCCACAACCGCATCCGACCGCTGATACAGCCGCTCCTCAGTCGTCAACGCATTCGCCACCAGCACCACGCCGTCGGGAAACTCCAGAATCCCGAACCGCGCCAGCATCTCACGCCCCAAATCACTCTGCAGCGGAGCATAGCGAAACCCATCCCTCCGGTCCCGCTTCATCAGAAACTTCACTACGCCGTTGCACAGAGCGCAAACGCCGTCATACAGCAGCAAAGCCCGCCCCTCGATCGCGCTTCGCTCGGCTTCTGTCATGCCTTCATGATATTCCTGGCCCGACGTCGATGTCCGTCAAGACGGCGCGCCCAATCTCCTACTCCATCCTCAGCGCCTTGGCTGGGTCGACCGACGCGGCACGTCTCGCCGGAATCAGTCCGGCAATGCAGGCCGCCACAGCCAGCATCACAATCGCACCCGTCATCACCCTGGCATCGGCACGGGTAATCTCATACAGCTGCGCCTTCACAAACCGCACGCAGAGCAGCGCCACCGGCACGCCGATCGCCAACCCCAGCACGGTCTGTGTGGTCGCTCCGCGCATGATTAAGGCAATCACGTTGCCGCGTTCCGCCCCCAACGCCATGCGGATGCCGATCTCTGAGGTTCGCCCCGCAACCGTATAAGCCGTTACGCCATAAAGCCCAACCGTCGCCAGCAGCAGCGCCAGCGCGCCAAACAGCATCGTCAGCCGTGCAATCATCCGCTCCTCGCTGAACCGGTCCCCGATCTGCTCCGAGAACGTCTGAAACTTCACCACCGCAAGGTTTGGATTGATCCCTGCCAACGTCCGGCGAGCCAGCGTCTCCATATCGTTCATCGGTCGGTCTGTGGCGATTGAAATTGCGCCGGCGTACAGCCCCTCATCCTTCTCAATCGGATCCTTGTCGCTCGCCGGACGCTGCATCATCGGCACAAAGTACATGTAGTGGTTGTTCCATCTCGCGCTCTCGTACGCGGTGTCCTCGACAACGCCCACAACCTCATAATCTCCGGCCGACTTCGGCCCATCCCCGCCGAAGTGCTGCCCAATCGGGTTGAGACCCTTCAGATAATGATTCGCAAACGCCTCGTTGACCACGGCCACGGTCGGAGCCGTCGCCGTATCCTGGACACCGATCCCCCGACCCATCACCACCCGGGTCCCCACCGAATCGAAGAACTCAGCATTTGCCTTCACAAACGAGGCCCCGAACCCGCCAACGGGTGGCTGTCCCTGGACAGTAACACCTGTTCCCCAGTTGTTGTCCTCCATCGGCGTATAAGTCGCGATCCCAACCTTCGTTACTCCCGGCAGCGTGTGGAATCGCTCCTCGATCGTCCTGTAAAGCGCTTCGACCTGTGCCTGCGAGTACCCCGCAGCCTGCGGGTTGAAATGTACGATGTACCGGTTCCGCGCATCCAGCTTCAGATCCTTGCTCTGCAGCTTGTTCAGACTCTGTGCAAACAATCCCGCACCCACCAGCAGCACCAGCGACAGCGCCGCCTGCAGAACCACTAGCCCGCGCTGCAGCAGGGAAGCCCCCGTCGCCGTCGTGCGCGTCCCGCTGCGCAAAGCATCCGCAGGATTCGCACTCGCTGTAATCCACGCTGGTGCGACGCCAAACAGAACCCCAGTCACCACCGACAACGCAAACGCAAACCCGATCACCTCCAGCGATGGGCTCGCATGAATCGGAACGTTGGCATCTCCGGGAAACGCCATCACCAGCAGCATCCGCGTGCCCGCATAGGCCACGGCCAACCCCGCCAGGCCGCCCATCACCGAAAGCACAAGGCTCTCTGTCAGCAACTGGCGAATGATTCTTCCACGCATCGCCCCCAGCGCCGTTCGTACGGACATCTCCGTGCGCCGTCCCATGCCTCGAACCAGCAGAAGATTCGCAATATTCGCGCATGCAATCAGCAACACCAGCCCGGCGATCCACATCAACAGCCGCAGATGCGCGGCATACTCATCCTGCAGCGCCTGAATCCCGCGCCCCGCCCGGCGTCAGAGTCGCATGCGTCTTCGCCAGAATCTCCTGATCGTGTTTCGACGCCGTAAATCTGTGCGCATAAATCTGTCGAAGCAGCGCATTCACCTTATCCTGCAGCGGAGCCCGCGCCACGCCAGGCTTCAATCGCCCGACAATGTACAGCCAATTTGAGTTCGGCTCGTGTACATACGACACGCCCGCCACCACCGGCATCGACTCAATCGGCAGATAATAATCCGGCGGCGTGTTCGACATCCGGTCGCCGTAATATCCCTGCGGCGCAATCCCTACCACGGTAACCGCCTTCGTATTCACCCAGAACGTGCTTCCAATCACCGAAGAGTCGCCGGCATACTCGCGCTGCCACGTGTCATAACTCATCACCGCCGCCGTCGGAGCGCCCTGCATATCGTCCGTATCTCCCAACAGCCGTCCCTTGTCCGCCTTCAGTCCGAACGTTCGGAAGTAGTTGCCCGAAACAAACTCGCCCATCACACTCTTCGGCTCAACCCCCGTCCCATCCCGCCGCACCGTCACCGGGCGAAAATGAAAGCCCGCCTGAATCCCCGCCAGCTCCTCAAACTCCGGCAGATTCTTCTTCATCTGCTGATAGGTATCCGTTGAGAACATCCCATAGTTCCCATCGTTCTTCGTACCACCCGTCACGCAACAATCGTCGTTGTCACCCAGCCGCACCAATGCCTTCGGATCCGCAACCGGCAGCTTCCTCAGCAACACAGCATTCACCAGCGTGAAGATCGCCGCATTCGCCCCGATCCCCAGCGCCAGCGTCAGCAGAACCGTGATCGTGAAGCCGGGCGTCTTCCGCAGTTGCCGCAGCGCGTACTGAATGTCCTGCATCAGCGTCCTCATGCTCGCTCTCCCTGTCGACAAGTTGATTATGGGACAAATCCGCAAGACAGAGAGCAAGGCACCGACCAAATTTCGGTAGAAACTTCTCTCGTCGTATGAGCGATTTAGCAAATCAGCCCCACTCGGGCACTGTCCAGCGATGAATTTGGCCGTCCGAAACCGGACACTCAGCGCGCAGGCGCTACCCCCGCTGAGCGTTGGTACCGAAGGATGCGAAAGTAAAGTGAACCCAGCCTTTTGCCGGGGATGGAGACGCAAAGAGCGTTTGCAGGTACTAATCCGCCAGCGTGAAGGCCAGCCAGTGGGATTTCTGATATCAGAAAATTGCTTTCACGACCCCGCCGTCGACCCGCACTGCGGCGCCGTTGGTGGCCGAAGAAGGCTCGCCAGCTAAGTAGGTCACCATGGCCGCAACTTCATCCACAGTGGCAAAGCGCTTCAGCAGGGACGAGGGCCGCACGTGCTCGAAGAACTCTTTCTCAATCGTTTGCTTCGACTTGTTCTGCTGCTTTGCCATCGCCTCGACAAAGCTACCCACACCCTCCGACTCGGTCGGGCCCGGAAGGACGCTGTTGACGGTTACCCCAGTGCCCGCCACAGACTCCGCAAGGCCCCGCGCCACGGCCACCTGCGCCGTCTTGGTCATCCCGTAATGCACCATTTCAGGCGGAATCTGCACCGCCGACTCACTCGATATGAAGAGAATACGTCCCCAGTTCTTCTCTAACATTCCCGCAAGATAGTGTCGCGCAAGCCGCACCCCGCTCATGACGTTGATTTCGAAGAAGCGATACCAATCCGCATCGGTAATCTCGGAAAACGGCTTCGGCTCGAAGATGCCGACATTGTTCACCAGCACATTCACCACAGGCAGCTTGGCAATCACAGCCTCGGCACCCGCTGATGTAGAAAAGTCCGCCACGATGCCATCGACCTTTCCAGAGCGCGAGCGAATGGCCGCCGCCGCCGCATCCACACGCTCCTGAGTCCGTCCGTTCACATATACATGTGCACCTTCGGCAGCGAGCGCTTGGGCAATCGCAAATCCAATCCCTGCCGTCGATCCGGTTACCAACGCAACCTTATTAGTCAGCTTCAGGTCCATGTCATCCTCCAAAAGAAAACCAACGGCAATTTGATTCAGCATCTATCTCAAGCGACTCAAACTGGCTCAGACCATACATATTTCTAAGTCAGGGTTACACCGTATGACGGACTAGTCGGAAACAGTCGTGCCGGTTACGAAACTCCATCTCATGGCGTCACTGACTCGTAACCCAGACTTTCAACCCGCCAAATCTCAAACCTCACCTCCTATACTGATTTCATGCCCCGTAGCCTCACCCGCTCTCGTCATCTGCAGCAACGCGCCGAAAAATTCCTCCCCGGCGGAGTCGACTCGCCAGTCCGCGCCTTCCGCGCCGTAGGCGGAGATCCACCCTTCCTCACCCACGCCGAAGGCGCATATCTCTTCGACGAAGACGGCAACCGCTACCTCGACCTCTTCGGCTCCTGGGGTCCCATGATCCTCGGCCACGCCTTCCCGCCCGTCGTCGAAGCCATCCAGCAGGCCGCCGCCAAAGGCGCCAGCTTCGGAGCCTCCATCGCCGCCGAAGCCAACCTCGCCGATCTCGTCACCCACTGTTTCCCCTCGATTGCAAAACTCCGCTTCGTCTCCTCCGGCACCGAAGCCTGCATGTCCGCCATCCGCCTCGCCCGCGGATTCACCGGCCGCAACTTCGTCATCAAGTTCGAGGGCTGCTATCACGGCCACTCCGACGCCATGCTCGTCAAAGCAGGCAGCGGAGTCGCAACCCTGGGCATCCCAGGCTCCGCCGGAGTTCCCGCCGAAACCGCGATGCACACTCTCGCCCTGCCCTTCAACGATCTCAACGCCGTCGCCGCCGTCTTCGCCGCCCGCCCGCACGACATCGCCTGCATCATCGTCGAGCCCATAGTCGGCAACGCCGGCACCATCCCACCCAACCCCGGCTACCTCGCAGGCCTGCGCGAAATGTCCGCCGCCCACGGCGCCCTCCTCATCTTCGACGAGGTCATGACCGGCTTCCGCGTCTCCCTCGGCGGAGCGCAGCAACTCTACAACATCACCCCCGACCTCACCACCCTCGGCAAAATCATCGGCGGCGGCCTCCCCTGCGGAGCCTTCGGCGGCCGAGCCGACATCATGGAGCACCTCGCCCCCTCGGCCCTGTCTACCAGGCCGGCACCCTCAGCGGCAACCCGCTCGCCATGGCCGCCGGCATCGCAACCCTCCGCCACCTCATCGACCACCAGGAAGACGTCTACAACTCACTCGAGCAAACCACAGAATCTATCGCCAGCGGAGTAACCCGCATCGCCCACGAGAACGGCGTCCCGCTCACCACCAATCGCGTTGGCTCCATGTTCACCTGGTTCTTCACCGACCAGCCCGTCACCAACTTCACTACAGCCGCCACGTCAGACACCGAATCCTTCGGCCGCTTCCATCGAGCCCTCCTCGAAGCCGGAGTCTGGCTCCCACCCAGCCAGTTCGAAGCCGCCTTCGTCTCCACCGCCCACACCCCTGCCGAAGTAGGCTTCCTCCTCGAAGCCGCCCGCCAGGCGCTGGCCTGAACCATTGGCTACTACCTCGCCCACATTACCTATCCGATCCTCTTCGTCGCCGTCCTCGCACGTCAGCTATGCCTTCCTGTTCCTGCCATCCTCTTTCTGCTTTCCGGCGGAGCGTTAGCCGGCTCCGGCAAACTCAGCTTCATCGGAATCCCTCCTGCGAATGATTCGGCAGCTCCGCGCCCTGCAGATCACCCCCGAAGATTTGAAATCAAGATTGGACGCAGGCGACGGGTTCGTTCTCAGGGTCTTCCTCGAAGCGCAGCAGATCGACGACGGCGTAATCCCCGGAGCAATCCGCCTCGACCCTCTCGAACTCCGCCGCAAAAAACAAATCCACATACCCCACAACGTCTCGGTCATCATCTACTGCCGCTCGAGAAACAGCTTCGTCAGCGCCCGCGTCGCAGCCGCCATGCGCAAGCACGGAGTCCAAAGAGTCCAGGTACTTGCAGGGGGCCTCAAGGCATGGAAGGTCCTCGGCCTCCCCCTTGGTACAAAATTCTCCGACCCACAAACCGAACTAAACCGCCTCGGAATCGAAGTCCAACCTCCCTGGCAACCCTTCCCCGCTAAAAAATACTAGAGTTTCCTCCAGCCTTCAGAAGCCTCACCGGCTCCAAACACCAACGTGCCGCGTTGAACGTCGCCATCATCTTTCGTCGTCATACGCCATCCGTCGTCATACGCCATCCGTCGTCATACGCCATCATCTTTCGTCGTCATTCTGAGCGCAGCGAAGAATCCCCGTATTTGGCACCGTTCGAAGCAGGATCCAATTTCGCGACTTATCCAATCAGTCAACACAAGCGCGTTTCACAGTACTAATCGCGGAGGGCGGCTCAGACTTCGTTCGGTGAGTGCATTGCACTGTTTTCTTCAGTTGGGAACGCTTGGTCAGGCAGCCCATTCATCGAATCGGCGCAAGAGCTCCATCAGCTTGCATCCCAACAGGATGAGAGAGCCCCACAATATGAAGGGGACGCCATAGAGAGGAGATGCTTGCGCGAACGGGCTAACTCAAACACCCGCATCTTCACGATGGCGTATACGTTCGCCGAGAGATAAGCAACGACCAAGCAGCTTACTACCAAGTTATGCATTTTGTTACTCCTCCTTTTAAAGGGCTTTATCTCCGACGAAGCACTCGACGGCGACCGGCGCTACTTGAGGACACCGCGCTCAAGGGTGCTGGGAGGAGAAGTCGAAGCCAGAGACGTTGACCACCGCCTGCCACGCGGCTTCCTGGCTGGCGCGATCGTGGAGGTGTGGGTGGCGCTGCGCCTCAATTGGGCCTGAGAACTTCCCTTGAGCCGAGGCGAAGAATTGCCCTGAGACGTCGGTTCCGAACTCCGACGCCTGGAGGTACCGACGGGCCGCGGTCTCCGGCGTCTGATTCATGCCGGGAATGAGGTTCACGATTGGGATAAACAGATACTTCAACAACGGGCCAGCGTTTCGCACCACCTTGGTGGCGGTCGCCCCACCGGGCGAGACAGCGTACACGGCCATGCCGGAGGGTAGCCGGCGCGCCAGCGCCGCGACCCACCAAGCGATAATGAGCTTCGCGTCGGCATACGTATTGTTGGGCACGTACTTCAGGTTTGGCCCGTTGTGAATCAGGGCTTCGATAGCGGCGGTCCGGTCTCCCCCGAAATATTTGGCGGCGAAGGCTGGCACATCGGTGTAGCTGAACATCGGCACGCCCCCACGGGCAGGTTCTGCGCCGGCGATAACAATCCGCGCGCCAGGGCTCAGCAGTTTGGCGCGGAGCAACCCGACAGTCAGTTGATGATGGCCGATGAGCGGGGCTTGAGCCGCCTCGATGCCTGCCGCAGTGAGCACGCGCTTCTTACCTGGGACCATCCCTGCATTGAGCAGTAGGAAATCGATCGGCCGACCTCGCTTAACCAGCTCGGCGAGGGCGGACTGAACGCTGGCCGGCGCGTCCAGATCCAGCTCCAGGGGCGTGAAGACCTGCGTCTTGGTCTCCGCCGCGAGCTGAGCGGCCGTTTCCTGAATCTGGGCCAGGCTGCGCCCGGTGACGATGACCTCGCGGTAGCCCTCGGCGGCGAGCAAGCGGGCTGCAGCGTGACCGAGCCCGGAGGTGGCGCCGGTGACGAGTGCGATCGAATGTTCCATAGGTGTCTCCTGTATTTACTGTCTTGCAGCGTTACATACGCGAGAGTACGATACCCATAGATGCAATGCAAGGAGTTTCGTACGCGATGGTAACTAATATTGCGAAGCGCCCCCCAGGACGTCCAAAAGGCTTTATTCCCGACGAAGCACTCGACCGTGCCGTTGAGATGTTTTGGGAGCATGGGTATGAAGGAGTCGACGTGGATCGGATCGCGCGCGCCGTGAACGTCACCAAGCCCGCGCTATACCGAGCCTTCGGCGACAAGTCCACCCTGCTGCTTAGGGCGGTTGAGCGCTATGCGCTGATCTACGGAGCTCCCAAAATGGCAGCGTTTCAAGCGGAGCCGGACATCCACAAGGCCGTGACCACCTTTTGCGAGGCTACCGTCAACACCGCTACCGGCGACGCTCGCAGCGGCTGCATGTTGGCCGCCGCTGCGCTGGGACATTCGGAGCGGGTAACAGAAATCCGTTCCTGGCTCGCGAATGGTTTCACAGTAAACGCTGATATTTTCGCGAAGCGTTTCGCGCAGGAGATAAAGGCGGGGCGCCTGACTCGCACACCCTCTGCCAAGGTGCGAGGCCGTTTGCTCGTTGACTTGCTGCAGGGTGTGCAGCTTCGCGCCAAGGTTGGTATCACTCGCGAGGAATTGCTGGAAGATGTCCGAAGCTATGTGCCCCTGATTCTTGGCAAGCAAATCTAACGCACGTCTCGGGGAAATGCGTCTGGACGAGTGTCAAATCGCCAATGCACTCATCTACGGCAGATTAGTACCGGTATGTCGGCTTGTGGGAAGTAATCGCCACTCTCGCAAAGATCAAGAATTTTCCAAACCTCGTTACCACAGGCGTAAATTGCTTACATGGCACTGAACGATCGTCGCTCCTTCCTCAAAATGACGGCCCTTGGCCGGGGCATTTTCCTCGAACAGTCTCTTTCGCCAGGCCCATGCGGCAGAGTGGCACGCCGCAGCCCGCTCCGTAAGCCATCTCGATGCCGCAGAGGTCGTTCAGAACGAGGACTACTGGAGCGTCATTCAGCGCGGGTACTCGGTGAGCACCCAGATCATCAATCTCAACAACGGCGGAGTCTCGCCCGCGCCCATCGTCGTCCAGCAGGCAGTCGAGCGCTACAACCAGATGACCAACGAGGGGCCGTCGTACTACATGTGGCAGATCCTCGACGAGGGCCGCGAGCCTCTGCGCCAGAAGCTGGCTAACCTCGCCGGAACTTCGCCCGAAGAGATCGCCATCGACCGCAACTCAACCGAGGCCCTCAACACCATCATCTACGGCCTTCCCTTCAAAGCAGGCGACGAGGTCGTCGGCACAAAGCAGGACTATCCCAACATGATGAACGCGTACCGGCAAAGGGCCGCACGCGACGGCATCGTCTACAACCAGATCAACTTCAACTTCCCCATCGAGGACGTCGACACGATAGTGAAAGCGTATGCACAGGCCATTACGCCGCGCACCCGTCTCGTCCACATCACCCACATGGTCAACTGGACCGGCCAGCTCATGCCGGTGCAGCAGATCGCCGACATGGCGCATGCCCGGGGCATTGAAGTCATCGTCGACGGCGCACACTCCTTCGGCCTGATCGACTTCAAAATTCCCGACCTGCACTGCGATTACTTCGGAACCAGCCTGCACAAGTTCCTCTCTGCGCCCATAGGCTCAGGCATGATGTGGGTCAAGAAGGACAAGATCGAAAAGATCTGGCCGCTCACCTGCTACGGAGATCCGCACAGCAGCGATATTCGCAAGTTTGAAGCGCTCGGAACGCGCAGCTTCCCCATCGAGCAGGGCATCGGCGAAGCGATCAACTTCCACGAAGCCATAGGCTCCCAGCGCAAGCAGCAGCGCATCTTCTACCTGAAGAACTACTGGGCGACGCGGGTAAAGGACATCCCCGGAGTAAAACTCCACACCTCGCTCGACCCGCGGTTCTCCTGCGCCATCTGCGGAGTCAGCATCGACGGCATCACACCCCACCAGCTAATGACGACCCTGTTCGACAAATACAAGATCCACACCGTAAGCATCGACTACGAAAACATCCACTGCATCCGCGTCACGCCCGCACGTCTACACCACAATCGCAGACTTGGATAAGTTCGTAGGCGCCATGGGTGAGATCTCCGCAAGCAGGAAGGCTTAGTGTCGTCCACGCACATTCCCAAAATGGGAAACCCCAAAAATAAAGTTCAAAAAAGTGACATAAAATCAGCGCGCAAAAACCACCATACAAAACACCACAACTCACCAGCAAATCACCACAACTTCACCACAAAAAACCACCACGTTTTGACACGTTTTGCCGCAACCCCCCTCAAAAACACCAGCAAACTCGCCCTTTTCCCCAGCCCGACCAGCCGAGAGAAAAAACGCAAATTCCCAAATCTTTAAGCCGGGGCAGATTGCGGTTTGGGCTGTTGCTTTGGCTCCATCCAAAGTTTGCCAACCGCGGCCAGGACCAGCAGCATCACTGCGCAGAGGGCGAACACCTGACGGACTCCGATGTGCTGCGTGAGGATGCCGGAGAGGATGAGGCCGCCAATCTGTGCTCCGAAGATGATCGACATGAAGGTGGATCCAACGCGCCCCATCAGTTCGGGCGGCGTCGCCTGCTGGAAGAGAGTCTGGGCGGGGACGATGATGCCGCCAACTGCCATACCAATGATGAAGTTACCAATCAGGGTCGACCACACATGCGGGAGCAGCGTGAGGATAGTGAGACCTACGGCGATGCCGATGAGACCGCAGTAGACCAGAAGGGTGTTGCTGAGTTTCTTGCCGAAAGTGTTGAGGCCGTTGATGCCAAGCAGCATGCCGAGGCCGATCATCGGCGAGACGACGCCGAACATTTTGGTAGAGGCGTGCAGGGTGTCGCGCACGTAGATGGCGATGAGCGGGCCGAAGCAGCCGATGACGAACATTCCGGCGGCCATCGCGAGGATCACGAAGAGCAGAGCCGCATGGTGGACGATGAAGCTGATGCCCTGCTTCATGTCGAGCCAGACCTTGCGAATCGCGGAGGCGTCTTCGGCGTGGGTGTGGGCGGGTTTGGGGGCTGTTCTGACAAGTGCTACGGAGGCGATCAGGGATGCGGAGGCAACGAAGCTGATCGAGTCAAAGATGTAACAGCTTTTGGCTCCAAGATAAGCCACCATGAAGGCGGCGATGGCGGGGCCGATGATGCGCATGCCGAACATGACCTGCTGCATCAGTGCGTTCGCGGAGCGGAGCCCATGGAGAGGAACGGCAGAGCGGATGGCGACTCCCTGGGCAGGGCCGAAGAAGCTGGAGACGACGCTGATGGCGGCCAGGATGGCATAGTAGTGCCAGATCTGGGTCGCGAAGAGCAGCAGGAGACAAAGGGCGGCGCGGATGCTGTCGCTTGCGACCATGGTCGGCTTGAGGGGCCAGCGGTCGACGAAGACTCCGGCGAGGATGCCGAGCACAGCGATCGGGAGCATGTAAGCGATCTGGACGCCTGTGACCTGCTGGGCGGTCGCGTGGAGTTTGAAGGTGAGAATCGCGATGACGGCGAAGAGCGCGAGGAAGTCTCCGAAGACGGAGATGACCTGGGCGTACCAGAGACGCCGCATCATTGGAATGCGCATGACGTCGCCCATGGAGAGAGGCGCGGGGAGCTCTGGGTCGATGGGTGGTTTCGAAATCGACTCGGCGGAGGCCGGGTTGGAGGAGGTTGTGCTCATGCGCGGTGAGTTCATGGTACTCGACCGCTGAGCTAAATTCACTCAGGAGGATGGAAAAAACCCGAGCAAATTTCGACCATCAAAACCGTGAGAGCAGAGCGATCGCCAGAACGGTCACGTCAAACGCACCGGCGACATCTCTGCTCAAACGATGGTTATCGCTTTATTGTCCGGAGGATGGCGCAGTTCCGACGATGAGGGTCGAGTTGCGCATGCGGATCGCGTGCAGGACGTCGGTCCCGCTCTGGCTATCAGTTTCCAGGCCTACGTTCTTGTTGGCCTCCTGGACAAGCTTTGCCGGGAACGTGGTGATGACCTTTTTGTTTTTCGTGACCGTGACTTGAACGTCTGATCCCGTTCCTGTCCAGGTTAGGTTGTAGTCGCCGGGGGTGAGCTGGGTGGATCCGGCTTTTACGGGCGACGGGATGTTCACGGTCTCAGAGTTCTTAGCGGCGAGGGCGGGAAGCGAGAGTGCAGCGAGCATGGTTGCAACAGCAAAGAGACGTTTCATTTGTGTATCCTCCAATGCTCCGAAAACCCCTTTTTGGGTGAGGCATTGGAACAAGTACACCATGATCGATGGGCCGCGAATCTTAAGAATTTTAAGTCCGCTGAGCTGAGGAGACGGCAACGAAGGTGGCCGTTGAACAGGTGGGGACGTTGTTGTCTGGAAGATCGGAATTCTTATCCGCACACGCAGGCCCGGCAAGGCGTTCTCCGCGGAGATGGCGCCGTGATGCACCTGTACTGCTCTTTTTGCGATCGATAAACCAATTCCCGAGCCTCCGCCGAGCGCGTCACGAGCCTCTTCGACGCGGAAGAAGGGATCGAAGATTCTGGCGAGCATGTCTTCGGGAACGCCTGGGCCGCAGTCGCGGATGGCGATGTTCGCAGCATCGGAGTCGTCGTTGAGGTAGACGTCGATGGTGGATTGTTGCGGGGAGTAGCGGATCGCGTTGCGCAGCACATTTTCTATCGCGCGGCGCAGCAGCTCGCGGTTGCCGAGAATCTCTCCAGTCGAGCATCCGCTCGATGCAATCTGGCAGCCTCGAACCTGGGCTTCAAAGGCACAGTCGCGGATGACTTCATCGAGAACCTCTGTAAGGCGAATGCTCTCCGCACCCTGAACTTCGGGGTCTCCTTCGGCAAGAGTGATCTCCACGATGCCGGCTACGAGCGCGGCGATTCGGTCGACATCGCGGCTGATGCGATCCAATGCCAGGTCGGGGTCGGGTGAGGTTCTTGCCAGTTTTACGGCGAATTTGAGCCGCGCCAAGGGCGATCTGAGCTCGTGCGATATGTCGGCCAGCAGCCTTCGCTCATTCGCGATCATTCTTTGCAGACGCTCGGCCATCTGATTGAAGGAGTTGCTCAGCTGGCCGATCTCGTCCTGGCGTTTCGTGTGCACGCGAACGGAGAGCTTACCTTGTCCGAAGAGTGCGATGGTGCCTGCTATGCGGTGAATCGGTGACACTACTGCAACGGAAGCCAGCCAGCACAAGAGGCCCGTAGCTCCGATGACGAGAAAATAGTAGGGAAGAAAGGTCGAAATCTGAGGACGGCCTGCCTGGCCCTCGGCGGCAAACCAGTAGAGGCCATCATCTGACCGTTGCGATGCGACCGAGTGACCGCCGGTGCGAATACGCCATTTGATGGAAGGCGGTGGTGGGAGCAACGCAGCCCTGTTATCTCCGGTCACGAGATCGATGCCGTGCGCGTCGAGAAGATAATGGCGGGCTGCGCCGAGATGGTCGAGGCCTGTCAGGTAGTTCGACAGCGCTTTTGGTCCTTCACTGCTGAAGATTCTGCTTGCAGTCTCCAACTGGAGTTCGTCGAGGCGGTCGTAGACGGGATCGAAGTGCTCTCTTTGCAGGCGGTCCGAGATGGTTCGAAACACGAGGAAAGAAAGAGACAGGGTGGTCACCATCGCGAGAAAGACCGCGAAGTAGAGTGACTTGATGCGCGAGAATTTAAGCCGCTGCAGCAAAGACATAGCCGACTCCCCGAATCGTACGAATCAGACTTCGACTGCCCTTCAGCTTCTTGCGCAAATGGCTGATGTGGACATCGAGAATGCGATCAAAGGGCGCTGCGGCGCGCTCCAGCAGAGCCAGGGTGATTTCGTCGCGCGAGACGACACGTCCGGCGGAGCGCATCAGCATCTCCAGCAGCCCGAACTCCATTGCGGTGAGCTCGGCGGGCGAGCCTGCGATCCAGACTTCGCGGGTGACGGCATTGATTCGAATATCCCCGATGGTGACGTCGTTGCTCGCTTTCAAGCCAACGGTCTCGGAGCGGCGCAAAACAGCGCGAATCCGCGCGAGAAGTTCATCGGGATCGAAGGGCTTGAGAAGATAGTCGTCCGCACCTGCGTTGAGGCCAAGAATCCTGTCACGATGCTGGACACGCGCCGTGAGAATGATGACGGGGAGGTCGCTGCGGCGGCGCAGATGCTGGAGCACGGTGAAGCCGTCAAAGACAGGAAGCATGACATCGAGAACGGCGAGGTCGTAGGTTCCGCCGGCTGCAGCGGCGAGGCCCCGGCGCCCATCGTGCTCGCAATCGAGTCGATGACCGGCTTCGGCGAAGAATTCCTTCATCATCGCGCACAGTTCCTTGTCGTCATCGACGAGCAACAGAGACAACTGGACCGGCTTTTCTGCGCTTTCCATCTACCTGCTGCCTTAGAATCCGCCGGCCGTTTTGCTCGTTACGGCGATACTCAAGTCTCGCATAGATGGAAAATCGCGGTGAGCGAGCTTAACAAATATTAAGATTACCGATTTGCGAGAGATTCGCTCTCCCGTTGGCTGTGGGGAGAATATTGCTGTTCTCGATTGCTGGGAGCGATGATATGATCCGGCCAATCCTTCTATTTTTTCTTCGAAGCAAGCCGCAGGAACGAAGGTGGCTTGCCTGGCTTAGTTGGGCGATCGCTTGTTGGCGAGCGCCTGGGTGTCTCTGACTTTGTTGTTGCTGCACAATTTTGAAAGACGAGGACAGAGTGATGAAGCTGACGCGGCGTAGTTTCAATGGGATGATGGGGACGGCCTTGGTGGCGGAGACGTTTGCGGCGGCCTGGCCGGCTTTGAGCAGAGCAGCAATGGGTGCGGTTCCGGCCGTCCCTGCGGAGAGCGATCAACTAGTCACTTTGAGTCTCACCGAGGTTTCGGAGAGGATTCATGCGCGGACGGTGACTTCGACACAACTGGTGAAGGCGCTGTTGGACCGGATCAACATCTATAACCCCAAGGTGAACTGCTACATCACGGTGATGGGCAAAGAGGCGTTGGCGCAGGCAGAGGTGTTGGACGCGGAGCAGAAGGCGGGGAAGTTTCGCGGGCCGCTGCATGGCATACCGATTGGGTTGAAGGACAACATCGATACGGCTGGGACGCGGACGACGGCGGCTAGCCCAATGTTTAAAGACCGCGTGCCGACAGAGGATGCCGATATCGTAGTGCGGCTGAAGAAGAGCGGCGCGATCATTATGGGCAAGCTGAATCTGCATGAATTTGCCCTTGGATGTACGGGGGATATCTCCTACTTTGGGCCTTCGCGGAATCCGTGGGCGCTGGATCATGTGACGGGGGGATCGTCGGCGGGATCCGCCGCGGCGCTATCGGCGAACCTGGTGTTTGGCGCGCTCGGTACGGACACAGGTGGGAGCATTCGGTGTCCTTCAGCTTGGTGCGGGACGGTAGGATTGAAGCCGACCGTGGGCCTGGTGTCGATTCGTGGGATTATTCCGTGCCGGGCCTCGCTCGATCACTGCGGCCCGATGGCGCGAACCGTGGAAGACGTCGCTCTGATGCTTGGGCAGATGACTGGCTACGACCCGCAGGATATTTTCAGTGTGCAAAGCACTCCCGTTGACTATGTCAAAGAGATGCATCAGCCCGTGAAGAGCTTTCGGTTGGGCACTCCCGCGAGCTTCTACGATCATGTCGATCCCGAAATTGACAAGGCCGTCAAGGCTGCGCTCGAAGTGCTGATCAGTCTAACCGCGGGCGTTACGTCGAGTGCGCCGCTCTGGGATGGTTTGCCCGGTTACGGCATCGGGGACACGGACTTCTATCATCACGACCTGATTGAAAAGTACGGGCTCAACTACATGCCAATCGACCGCGCCCGTTTCGCGCGGATCGATAACCCGCCAGCGGGATCCAAGCCTGCAACCGCTGCCGACGCAGCGCGCGACCACCAGCAGCTCGCCAACACGCGCCGGCTGATCGACTCGCACTTTGATGGATTTGATCTGGTTGTCGTTCCGACTACTCGACAGAATCCTGCGAAGATCAACGAGTCTCTCGCCCGTGAAGCAAAGGCCGGGCCCTCGGGCGAGCCAGGCGGCGCCGATGCCAAGGTCTATGACTGGTTCGCGCCGGGCGGAGGCTGCACGAACACCTCACCCTTCGATGCCTATGGGATTCCCGCGATCTCCGTGCCGTGCGGGTTTACGCCGACGGGGCTGCCGATTGGGTTGATGATCGCAGGGCCGCACTTCACTGAAGGCAAAGTGTTGGCCCTCGCCTATGCGTACCAGCAGGCTACGGATTGGCATAAGCGGCAGCCTCCGCTGACGGCGGATACTCCTGTGCCACCGATTATCGAGGGGAAACCGGACGCTAAAGCAGACGCGAAACCCTCTGACGACAGCAAGTAGTGCCACGCTTGCGACTCGCTCTGCGGCGGTTATTTTTGCGGATGCAGGACGAGTTTCTGGACGCGCCAGTTCAGTAGCTCGGCGACGAAGAGCACATTCTCAGAGGGGCAGGCGATCTCGTGAATCCAGCCGAATTGCTTGAGCTGTTTGCCGGATTCGCCAAGGACGCCGAGCACCTGGCCGTCGAGGCTGAGTTTGTAAATGCGGCCTGGGAATGCGTCTGAGGCGTAGAGAACCTGGTTGGGGCCGGGCGTGATGCAGAGCGCCCACGGAGAGCCGGGAGCTTGCGCTCCGGTAGCGTCAGGCGCGGGTTTTTTGCCGATGGCCGGCGTTGCACTGGCGTAATCGAATGGCACGTCGATCGTCATCTGGCGGAGGAACTTGCCGTCGCCATCGAAGACCTGGATACGGCGGTTACCTCGGTCGGCGACGTAAATGTTCCCTTTCGCGTCGGCGGCTATGCTGTGGGGCGTGTTGAATTGGCCTGGCTGATCACCCGGTTCGCCGAAGGACTTGAGCCATTTGCCGTTCTTGTCGACCTTGGCGACGCGTGAGTTGATGTAGCCATCGCTGATGAAGGTATTGCCGGCAGGATCCCACGCGATGTCGGTGACCTGGCGGAACTGTCCGTCGACGGGAGGCAGCGGCGGGTGCACGTGTTTGAGCGGTGCAGTGCCTTCGTCGGAGGCCTCCTGCTTGCGCCCGAAGACCATGGTGACGCGGCCTGCCGGGTTGAACTTGATGACCATGTCGGAGCCTTTGTCCGTGACCCAGATATTGTCCTGTGGGTCGACTCGGACGGCGTGCGCGAAGGACCATGCGTAGAGGTTGTGTCCGATCTCGCGAAGATAGGTGCCGTCGGGCGCGAACTCGAGAAGTTGCGCGGCGCCTGCGCCGTAGGCGGGCCCAGTGGAGTTGCCGCGCGAGAAGACGAAGACGTGCCCTTTGGAGTTGACCGCAACGCCGGCAGTCTCACCGAGGTAGATGCCGGATGGGAGTTTTAGAAAATCGGGAACAGAGTCGAACGGAATTTCAGGGACTACCGGGGGTTGGACTGTCGAGCTTTGGGCGAACAGAGAAGATGGTGCTGCCAGACACAGGGTAAGAACGAGGGCAAAGCGTTTCACGGCTATCTCCTTCATCGATTGTCGATCGATTCACTGTACCCAGGAATCAACCGTGACGAACTTTATTGCTGAGTCGCGGCGGTATTTTTGCAGGAGCAGATTGGTGGCTTCGACGGTGGGGAGACGCGGCTGGCCCAGGCCCGCTTGCCCTCCGTCGTGGAGAACGATGTTGGAGGCGCGATTCTGCTGCTGATTTCGCGTAACGCGGCGGATGGCGCGCTCTGCGATGTTTTGTGGAGTGTCGGGCTCCCAGTCTTTGGGCAGCACATTCCACTGGACGGGTGTAAGGTTCAGCTCGCGTGCGATATGTAGAACTGCAGGGCGCCGGGCCCCGTGAGGTGCGCGGAAGTAACGGATCGGAATGCCGAGAGTGTCTTCGAGAACGGCGTTGCAGTTGGCGATCTCCTGATGGATGCGAGTGGAGGATTGCCAGGCGAGCCAGGGATGGGTCATCGTGTGGTTGCCAATGAGGTGTCCTGATGCGGCGATCGCGCGGACGATCTGCGGACGTTGACGAGCGTAGTTGCCGATGAGGAAGAAGGTGGCGCGAACGTTGTGACTGGCGAGGATGTCGAGAAGGCGTTCCGTGACGATGTCGTTGGGCCCGTCGTCGTAAGTGAGGGCGATTTCGTTTGGGTTGCGGGGTGCGATGAGGACTTTCCCGAAGAGCTGGGATTGCGCGGAGAGAGCGGCGTAGGTAACGCCACCGGCGAGGAGGCCTGTTGCGGTGAGAGCTACCGCCGCCGTCGTGATGTTGGAGGAGTCCATTGCTGAGTTGAGTCTAGATTGTCGCGACCATTTTTCGCGTCAGCCTTTGGACTTCTTCAGCAGTGCGAGGACCTCTTCGGCATGTCCTTTGGGAGTGACCTCTTCGAATATGTGGATGAGTCGCTGGTCGGGCCCGATCAGATACGTGGTTCGCTTTACGCCTTTGACCAGCTTGCCGTACATGTTCTTGGGCTTGATGAGGTCGTAGCGGTTGATGAGAACCATATCGGGGTCGGCGAGCAGGTCGTAGGGCAGGTCGTATTTGTCCTTGAACTTTTTCTGATCTTTCACGGTGTCGCGGGAGATGCCGAGGACGACGATGCCGGCCTTCTGGAATTTTTCGAAGGCGTCGCGGAACCCGCAGGACTCGATGGTGCAACCTGGCGTGTCGGCGCGGGGGTAGAAGAAGAGGACGACGGGCTTGCCTTTGAAGTCGGTGAGGGAGACGTCCTTGCCATCTTGATTTTGGAGAGTGAAGTTTTCTACTTTATCGCCAACCTGCATGTGATTGCTCCTAAAAATCTGCTTCTTCTTACCGAACGATTTGAGTTCGACTACTGCGACTCGACCCGCAACAAGAGTTCAGAATGTTCTCCTCATCTTTTCTATAAATGCGAAACTATTCGGCTAAAGCAGCGAGGGTCTTATCGAGTGACGCGGAGTCCTCTACGTTGAGGGACTTCTGGTTGCGATCAATCTGACGCATGAGGCCGGAGAGAACCTTGCCGGGGCCGACCTCGATGAAGTGCGTTGCGCCCTGCGCGATGAGGAGTTGAATGCATGCAACCCAGCGGACTGGTCCAGTCACCTGACGGACGAGGCAATCGGCGACGTCTGAGCCGCGGGTGAGGAGACGCGCGTCTACATTGGAGGCGACCGGGAAGCTGGGGTCGTGGAAGGTAAGGCGCGCGAGGTCGAGAGCTAAGGCGTCTTGTGCCGGTTGCATGAGAGCGCAGTGGAACGGAGCGCTGACAGGGAGCATAACGGTGCGTTTGGCCCCGGCTTGCTTGCACAGGTCGGCGGCGCGCTCGACGGCTGCAACGGCGCCCGAGATGACGGTCTGGTCAGGAGAGTTCAGGTTGGCGGGTGAGACTACAGCAAAGTTGGGGTTGAACGCCTTAGCATCCGGAGTGGTGGGAAGCGGCGTGAGCTGATCGGTGACCTGAGAGCAGATCTCACCGATGAGTGTGGCGTCGAGGCCGAGGATGGCAGCCATTGCGCCTTCGCCTGCGGGAACTGCCTGCTGCATATATTGTCCGCGAGAGCGGACGGTCCGAACGGCGTCGGCGAAAGTGAGGGTTCCGGCGGCGACGTGAGCCGAGTATTCCCCGAGGGAGTGACCCGCGGCGACGATGGGCTGAATATTGCGCTCGGCAAGCACACGCGCGGCGGCGACAGAGACCGTCAGAATTGCGGGCTGTGTGTGCTCAGTGAGCTTGAGCTGGTCTTCAGGGCCCTCGAAGATGAGCTTAGAGATGGGGAAGCCGAGAGCTTCGTCGGCTTCGTCGAAAGTGGCGCGAGCGACAGGGAAGTTGTCGTAAAGATCGCGGCCCATGCCGACGCTTTGCGAACCCTGGCCGGGAAAGAGGAAGGCTGGTTTAGTCATCCTGATTATCGTAAACGAGACGATGCGACCGCGGATTGCGCGGATCAGTACGGATAAAGACTTTAAGAACGGATAGAGTCCTCAACGCGAATAGCGACGAATCTTCTTGTTATTAAATCCGCGTCTATCCGCGCAATCCGCGGTCGGCGTAGTTAGGTGCCGAGGCCGAAGTCTACGTCCTGTTCGTCGCCGGAGTGGGCGTACATGTCGTAGGGGGTGCGGCGGTTGAACTGGTAGCGCTGGCGGAGTTCGCGGCCGATGAAGAGGCCGAGTGCCACAGCGCCGAGGCCGGCGGAGATCCATCCCACTGTCTTGATAAGGGTGGACTCTTCCTCTTCGCCGCAGTCCTGGCCGTTGGTGCCGTTTGCGGGGAAGGGGATTGGTTCGGACGCGGTTGTTTCCTCGGTGTTTTGGGGAGTCGAGGATGCGGAGCGGAACTTCATGTCTGGATGATAGCTCAGGTGTTCGGTTATTGGATGAACCTGTCGTTGGATGCGGTGCCGCTTTTGGGTCATCGGCATTTTGACGCAAAGCGTTAGAAAAGGTTGCACCTTTTTTGGGTGGGCAGACAGCGCTATTACTTTACGTCGACCTCGTGAAAGCCGAGGGAGTAGAGGAGGGTGGTGACCGTGGCGCGTGCATTTTTGCTGGCGTTGTCGAGGATGCCGTCGGAGAGCGCGGCCGCCTGGATCTGCTGCTCGGCTTTCGCGCGAGTCTCGGTTTCCAGATTGGGGTCGGCCGGGACGAGAACCCCGGTCGAGCGCATGTACACCTTCGTGTGCTGGTTGTCGAGGGTGGTGAAGAAGAGCTGGGAGGCCGGCAGTGCGACGTGGATGGTCTGGCCGTTATTGTCGATGCGGACGTCTTCGGGCTTCAGCTGCGACAGATCGATACCGGCGACGGACTGGCCGTGGACGACGAGGAGTATCCGGTCTCCGGCGAGCAGGTCGGGCAGGACAGCGGAAGATTTGGAGCCTTCGACGACAGTGTCGATCGAGTACACGACGGTCTCGAGTCGCGCCAGCCGCTGAATCTTCTGGACGACGGCGGGCACGGAGGTGTCGAAGGTCGTGTTGCGACCGGTGATGGCGGTGGCAACTCGAGCCATGATGCCGGAGGTCGCCTGCCGCAAGAAGACGACGACCGCGACGGCGCCGAGGATGAGGGACAGGAGAATGAGGATCAGGGTTCCGGAGCCCCGACGCGTGTTGTACTGAGTCGTCATGCTGGTTCGATGCTCCCTCGGTGCCTGGCTTTGGAGAGGAACCCTCCCCTCGCTGTATCTATCTAAAGTATTCTAAATAGTACACTTACACACTGTTTATCACTGCAGAGTATTCACAACATAACAATTCAAGAATCAAAGTATTCATAACAAATGAATTACGATGCAGCCTTCATGTCGCAGTCCGGTTTCGTCAACGATCCTGGTAGTCCTGTTTAAAGTATAGCGACTGGAGCCAGCTAAAATTCCAACCGGAAGTTGCTGGACGGTAATGGTTTACGCGGTTTCGTGGCTTGACACACGATTTCCGGCCCGAAAACGCGAAAAATAATTATATTGATATCAACCTATATGCCGAGCGGCCCTTCGCCCCGGCGGGCCAATCCAGCTTTTATCAGAAGAATCCCGTATCGCTCAGGAGGAACCAATGAAGCGCAGAATTCTCACGGTCCTTGCATTGAGAAGTTTGGTGCTGTTTGTCCTAATGGTTGCGGCGTTGCAGGCGCGAGCGCAGGACGCCAAGACGCCATATTTGAAGATGGCGCCGGTCGATCAGTACATGATGGAGCGCAGCGCCGAGATCGCGATGGCCCAGAGTGCTGCTCCCCCATCCATCTCAGCAGATGCCGAGGTGATGGTGATGGGCCCGCATGGGTATGAGGTCGCGGTGAAGGGCACCAACGGTTTCGTCTGCATGGTCGAGCGCGGGTGGACCGCCGGGGTTGACGATCCCGTCTTTTGGAATCCCAAAATACGCGGTCCCATCTGCTTCAACCCACCGGCCGCGCGATTCAATGTTCCCATCACGGTCAAGAAGACCGAGTTGGTCCTGGCTGGCCGATCCAAAGAGCAGATGGCCGAGGCCATCAAGACCGCCTTCGACAACAAGGAGTTGCCGGCGATGGGGCCTGGTGCCATGTGCTACATGCTGTCCAAACAGGGAGTCTTGAACGACCAGGGCGGAAACTGGCATCCTCACCTGATGTTTTTCGTTCCAGACACGGCCCCTGAAGCGTGGGGTGCAGGGTTGGCCGGCTCTCCGGTGATCGGATTCAAGGACACTCTGGACCGGTTCACCTTGTTTATGATTCCGGTTGGCAATTGGTCCGACGGGACGGCTGCTTCGGTGGGTGGGCACTGATCGTCTTGGTCATGCGTTGGCGGCGTGGGTGAAGTCTGGAGTGTCTGGATTTTCGCTGCCGCAAAAATGGCCCATCTTGGCGACGATGAGACCGTCGCTGAGACCGTCGCGAAGATGGGCACCGGTCTTGATGGTGAAGTTATATATGGCAACCCGTCTGGAGCGAGGTTGACTAGGGAAGAGGACGTCCCTTCATGTCGGCAATGGCGTCAAGAAGAGCCACAGTGTCGTTGACGTCTAAGGTTTCGCCCTTGTAGCGGAGCTCTAACAAGCCTTGGAGATTGCTCGGAAGCTTGACTCCATCCCTAACCACGAGAATGAAGCGCGATCCAAACAAGGCCATTGCCGCACCGATCTCGATTAGTACGTTATCGTTCAAAACCACCTGCGGATTGCCCTCGGTATCAGTCAGAGTGCGTTCGTTTTCGACGTGTATGATTGCGGCACCGCACGACCGCATCTCTTCCATAATTTTTCCGGGTACCGGCTGAGAGACTGTTTGTGTATGAACCGAGACAACAGCTTCCAAGTCACCAAACTTCAAAAGCTTTTTGATCGGTTCGATCAGAGCGCGATTTTTGCCATGGGTTATAAAGACGCGCTTAGAACGGGTAATCTTCTCGTCTGCAGTTGCAGAATCAAGTAACGCGATCTCGTTCACCGAGCGTACTGGGGTGGTTGTCGCTACAGAGGTCGATTCGATCTCCCTTCCTTCATTGACGTTTTCTACTGTCTTTTCGCGACTAATAACGGTCGGCGGGTGGCCCATACATGGAAATCCGCTCATACCCGCGGGTGCCCCATTCATGTAGTCTCATCGCATGATTGGGCCATCGCGCAAAGCGCGATCCGTTGTCTTCTCCTAGCCGCAAATGTTAGGGCCGAGATAGTCGAAGTCCTAATCCGAGTCCCCGATTTTCGGACGGTCGTATCGTCGCTAGGTGGGTTTCGTGCGCAATTTCTGAGCATCAGGGCGCCTTGGGTTTCCCCAATCGCTGATATCCCGGGTGGACCCCTCGAACCAGTCCCTGCTGGTCGGCGATTTTGAGCAATAGATTGGCGAGTTCTACGACGTGCGCCCCCACGCCTGCGCATCTATCTTCCACTCCTGGCCATGCTTTGAAAATGTATATGCGAGGGTGCCAGTCCGAACGGCCTTTTGGCCCTTAATCGTGACCGTAAGAGTCCCCGCTATGACAGCGTAGGCATAGGAGCCCTCCACGTTCCAGAACCCCATCTCGTACGACAGATGTTCGTACGAAACCTCAAACTTCTCCCGCCACTTCGCTACGTCAGCCAGCCAATTGGCCGGAGCATTTGGGTTCGACCAGAGATAGGGTGCGATGCCATCAATGATGATCGCGGTGTCCCCAAAAACACGGTGGAAAAGCTCGGTATCCTGGGTGTTGAAACCCTTGATGTGGTCCTCGATAAGGGTCTGGATTTCGCTCGGTGGTTTGCTGGTCACGGCCATCCTCCGGACATCTCGCACGTCTGATCATCTGGAACTATACGCATCATGGCAGCATCAGCCACTGTCAAAAGTCATAGTTCATAGCGGAGAATCGTCTTCCCTCACGAAGATGTATTAGCTTCAGGGCGCCTTGGCGTTGCGCTCAGAATGACAACGAAGAATGTGAGCGCTACAGTCATAGAACGACCGCATGACCTACCCACGCCAGATATTTGAGTTCGATCCAGCCAAAGCTGCCAGCAACCTCAAGGAGCACGGAGTTTCGTTTGCCGAAGCGATCCGTGTTTGAAGACCCTCTGGCATCGACGTTGCCAGACGATCAGCATTCGCTCGACGAGAACCGCTTTATCACCGTCGGAATGTCCTTCAAGCAACCGTCTCCTGTTCGTCGTTTACACTGAAACCACCTCTGGCATCCGGCTAATCGGAGCCCGTCCTGCTACCGCAGCCGAGGTAGAACAATATGAAGAAGACTAGCGAACTTGATCCCCTTGCCCCGCGGCCGTCGCTCGACTTCAGCAAGGGAGTGCGCGGCAAGCACTTCAAGCGCATGCAAGAGGGCACTAACATCGTTCTGATCGCGCCCGATCTTTTGGATACATTCCCCGATTCCGAGGCGGTCAACGAGGCGCTTCGGTCTCTGAAGAAGATCGCTACTCGGTCGGCAAAGCCGGCCCAACGCCATCGTAAGGCTGCCACGGCTGCTCGGTAGCTGCTTGAGCGTTTCTATCCCACTCATGGAAATAAGACTGAGAGGAATGAGCACGCGGCCAAGATACCGTGACCATTCCCAAAATGGGAATCGCCCAAAAATAAATCCGGAATCAGTGGCATTTTTTTGAGGCCGGAAAAGCACCAGCCAACTCACCACAACTCACCACGATTCCACCACAACTTCACCACAAAAAAACCACGTCCAACCACCCACTTTTTCAAAAACCCCCTGCAAAAACGCGAAAATCCCATCAAGAAAAAAATGGGCTTAAAGCAGTTCTTGATACTCTTGTCCAGCACCCATGAAACGCTCTGCCCAAGTCACGGCTCCGCTCCTCGCCGCAGCCGCGCTGTCGATGCTCACCGGCTGCCGCCAGATGCAGCGCTGCGTCGACGAACACAACAACGTCGTCGATGACAAGTTCTGCAAAGACCAACCTAATCAGTCACCTACGCCCGGTGGCTCAGGCGGCGTAATCCCCATCTACCCCTACCGCTACTACTACGGCGGCTACGGCACCTATGGCATAGGCACCCAGGCCGGCGGAGGCTCGTTCACACCGAGCCCCGGCGTCGGCTACACCACTCGCGGAGGCTTCGGCAGCTCCTTCGCCGAAGGCGGCAGCCACTCCAGCAGCGGCGAAGGCGGTGGTCATGGCGGAGGCTCAGGAGAATAATGCAGCGCATCCCCATCACCCCACGCGAAAACTGGCAGCGCACGGTCGAGTCACAAGGCCTTACGTTTCATACACTTGAAAACGGCACTCCCTATTGGGACGAGTCGGCCGCGTACAGCTTCACGGCTGCCGAGATCGACACGCTCGAAGCCGCAGGCAATCAATTGCAAGAGATGTGCCTCGCCGCCGCGCAGCACATCATCGACGAAAAACGCTACGCCGAACTCGACATTCCCGCCACCGCTATCGAAACCATCGAGTGGGCCTGGAATAACGAACCACCCGCTATTTACGGGCGTTTCGACATCAGTTGGGCTGGCGCACAATCCGGCCAGCCACCGAAGCTGCTCGAGTACAACGCCGACACCCCCACCTCGCTGCTCGAGGCGTCTGTCATCCAGTGGAACTGGCTCAAAGCGATGCCACCGTCGCTTGTCTCGTCCAAACCAGACCAGTTCAACTCCATCCACGAAAAACTCATCGCCAAGTGGCAGGACGTCGACAACTATCTCTCCAAGCCGGTGTACTTCGCTGCATTAGAAAATCCCGAGGACGAGCTGACCGTCACGTATCTCCGCGACACCGCGCAGCAGGCCGGGCTCGACACCCGCCAGCTCTCCATGCACGACATCGGCTGGAACGACGCGCATCAATCCTTCATGGACCTTGACGACCACCCCATCTTCTCGATCTTCAAGCTCTACCCATGGGAGGCGATGCTCCAGGAAGAGTTCGGCCCGCATGCCATCGATACCTACACTGCGGTCCGCTGGATCGAGCCCATCTGGAAGATGCTTCTCTCCAACAAAGGCATCCTGCCGATTCTCTGGCAGCTTTATCCCGGGCACGAGCTTCTGCTCGAAGCCCATTTCGCACCGGCCGACGGCTCCGTCCCCGCCACACTGAAGAACTACGTCCGCAAACCACTCATCTCCCGCGAAGGCGCCAACATCAGCCTCGTCCGCGACAACGCCGCCGTTGCTTCCACCGAAGGCCCTTATCGCGGCCCGCAAATTCTGCAGGCCCTCGCACCTGACGCTGTCTTCGATCACCGCCACGCCGTCCTCGGCCTCTGGATGATCGATCAGGACTGCTGCGGCATGGGAGTTCGCGAATCGTTCAGCCCCATCACCGGCAACCTAAGCTCCTTCGTCCCGCACTTCTTTACTTAGGTCTTGCGCCATTCGGCCGCGACAGCGAATCCGCCACGACCCAGGCCGCTCCCAGCAGGGCGACATTCACGGCGAGCTCGGTCCAGTTGAAACGGCTTGCAGTATTGGCCCGGAGCATTGGGATATGCACCAGCACAGTGAAAGTGCCGAGCATGGCGGTCAGGAGAATCGCGGCGAGACGAGCCTGTACGCCCGTAAGAATCGCGATGCCCGCTGCGATGAAGCCAACGCCGGTCGCATAAGCCCAGAACTCCTGCGTAGGCGGCAGCCATTTGGGGATCAGCGGTGCAGTAAGGTTCATGTAGACGAAATGCGCTCCGCCGAATAGCAGCGCGCAAACCCCGAACGCCAGTTGGCCGCCGCGCGCGAGCCGTGCAGCGAGGGCCGCGTCGATATTTGCACTGGTAGCGTAGACGATCAGCCCGGCCGCCGCGATCCCCACCTGTTCGGCTACGCCGCTATAGAAGCCGTACTCGGCATAATGGGCAAACAGCAGGCGGCCGTCCATCAGCATGACGACGATGAGCGCGTAGTAGGCGGTGAGCGCTGCTGCTCCCCACGCCGCGGTTCGACGCCACTCGACGGCCGCGCCTGCGATAAGGAGGAACACCCCGGCGGCATAGGCCAGCACGGTGCGAGCGGGAAAGTGCTTTGGCACCGGCTGCCCCAGGATGAAGTCTCCCCACACCAGGCAGACCACACCCACCGCCATCACGCCCACGCCGTAGACGCGCCGGCCGAACGGCATCGTCGTTTTTTCCATGGTCATCAGTTTATTTCGGCGGCTCTTTGCCGGACTGCTCGCTCACCATGAACTCGGCGTACCAGTCTGGCCAGTTCTCATCGCGCTGGCCGGTGCGCTTCTCGTGCTCGCCGTGGGCCGCCTCAGCGCGCCGAAACGCACTTGCCAGATCGTTCGCCGACGCGAAGGTCGTCGCCGCGGAGTCGATGCGCCCGGGCAGCCGCGCTGTAATCTCCTGCAACAGCCAGCCGTTGCCATCCGGATCCTTGAACGAGGCGAACGAGCGGTAGCTGCGATGCTCCGGATCAGGACCGCTCACCCGGAGCCGTCCAAACAGGTAGGGCTCATCCGGGCCGGCGTACACGCCTTCGTTGTGGAACACGTCACTCACCTTGACGCCATGACCGAGCAGCTCCTCACGAGCGGCTGCGAGGTCGGAGACGATCAGGTACAGGCCCTGGGCGGAGCCGGGTGCTGCCCCGGTGACGTTCCTCCCGAAGATGACCGAGCAGCCGGAGCCGGGCGGCGTGAACTGAATCACGCGGAAGTCGCTACCGTTGTCGTAGTCGGCGTCGAGCCTCCACCCGAGCCTCGTGTAGAACTCCTTTGCGCGGTCTGCATCTGAGACAGGAATGACGACAATCTCGAGCTTCGTGTCGACTCTCGCGGTGGTCGCGCCGTTTTTACCGACCTCGTTGCTGCTCATGGCTACCTCCTGAATTTTGTGGGCCAGATTGTTGGCTTGGAGTGTGGAAATGACCGTCGCGCCAGACTGCGGTGGAGTGCGGGTTTGCGGTTTGTACAGCGATAGGCGAGAGGGACGCAGGCAGCGATGGTACTCGAGCACCAGCGCTGCGCCCAGTGACGTGTGGGTGTTCCCTTGAATTTGGATTCTTGGCCCGTGGAAATGGTAATGGATGCGGGTAGCGTTTTGCTATCACGCTCAGGAAAAAAAGGGTATTGGGGAAAACGGATCGAGCTTTGCGATCAAGACCGCATGAATGATGAACCAGGCGCCTCCAGAGTGACGATCAGGCCAAATTATTGGAGGTTTTGAGGCCTAACGGCATGGGTGAGTTTAGAGTATAGGGATTTTCGCTCTCGCGAAGCGATGGACCGCTTACCGTGTTTGTTGACACGATGTGTCACGCCTCCTAAAGGCGGTGGAGGATAGAGAAACCGTCTGCCACGCTAAGGAGTGCACAGAACGGTTTCCCCCCAGCAGGCCTTCGGACTAGCTATTAGAAGCTATCGCGAAGCAAGATCACTTTCACAGGAATCGCTAGCAGCGATAAGCGGACTTAACCGCACATATATCGGTAGTGTCGAGCGCGGCGAACGGAACATAAGCCTTCAGAACATATTCGCTCTTGCGGGCGCATTAGCTGTGTCCACCTCTACTCTTTTTGAAAAGGTGGAAGCCCTTGGCGCGCGAGGTGATCGGGCATGAACCTCTGCGGAAAGCCATTACGAAATAGGGCAAATAGTAAGTACGACCCGATAGATCTTCATCGTTGTTTTGAAGAAGAAGGTCACGCCGGAAAATGTCAGGAATTTCCCTATCTGAGACAGCTGGCGGCTTACGCGCCTAAGGTTGCCATGAAAATCATGCGAGATTCTACAAAGACGACTGGCGCAGCGTGGAAGAGTGAAGATGCCGGTCCAAACCGCATTTCTAGGTGGGTGATGCTCCTCTCCGATCAAGAACTAAATGCCCTTGGAATTAAGATTGAAATGCTGAAGCCCATAGTTGTCTCGAAATTGCGTGACAAAGCTGCGACCTACGAGGAATGCATGAGTGTTGCCATGAGCCTGACATATTCAGCATATGGAATGGCTAATGCGCCTACGCCAACACCAGAAATTAGATCTTATCTCGAAAGTTTTTTGGGGCCGATGAGTGGCGGGTCGACGGTTTGCTTGGTGTGTAAGGCTCCTTTGGATTTTGCGGACTTTTCGCTTGCTCGCAGGGGAAAGGCAGAACTGGAAACCGCTCATTCAGTCCCACGTTCGCACAAAGCTGAGAACGTAGGGTTCGCTCATCGACTTTGCAACATCGCGCAAGGAGACCGGAGCGTGAGGGAATTCTACGATTGGATCAAGAGCATTCTGCAACGGGGCGGAGAACTCTAGAGTTCGACCTCAGGTGCGGTCATCGACTTAAGCGTAGAAAGCATTTCAGCGCGGGTTTGCAAGGTCTCTTTAAATCTATCAACCCGACTGCGCCAAGGACCATCCCCATGAAGAAGTGGAATCTGTAGTTCCAATAGCCGACTTCCTAGAGTGCCTAGTGTGGATTGGATAAACACCAGGCTTCGAATCTTCAGACGTACTGAAGGTAGGTTGAGAGCAAATAATAGTTCATATGGATCAAGCACATCCTGACGGCGAATGCTAATTATGCGTAGATGGCTCTGCACTGTACATTTTGAATTGTGTTCTCCGAGAATCGCGGTCGCACCTATCCGATATCGGCCATCAACCACCATCAAAATATCGCCATTTCTAAGGGCTTGAGCCTTCTTGTACCGAAGGTATACATCCTCACTAATAGCTTTGGTGGGGTCGGTGGAAATTTCGAAGTTGGAAATGTCAGAAGTTCTGACGAAGGGAATGTCTCCCGTCCCATATGCCTCTGATCCGACCTCATTTCCCTTTCGGACCGAAATGATGCCCTCTGCGACAAGATCCGCCAGCGTGGTCAATGGGGCGTCGAGAATAACGTCCTTTTCACTCTGGTCTAGAGGAGGAGCGTTCACAAAGTAGCGAGGCACAAGATATCTGAGACCGGAGAGGTCAACCGATTGCCAGGAGCTCGCATTCTGCTTCGAAAATGACTGCGCCAATGGCTTGAAATCATCCGCGTGATCATGTCCCGCATTGGATACGTCGCGTCCACGTCGATCATGGCCGCAGTGAAGCGCAACAGCTATACGGGCTCTTCTATTTGCGGGGCGCTCGGTTCTGGTAAAGAAAAGTACATTGGTTTTGGTGTCCGTGCCAGGCTGAAAAGTTGTACGAGGGCAATCTAGAAGTGCGTCGATCTTTCCATGTCTCTCAACCCAATCCCAAACATAGGATGTCTGCTTGTTTCCGAACAATCCCTCAGGAAGCACGATTCCAAGTCGTCCATTCGGTTTAAGCACCGTATACAGAATTCTAGAAATAGTATTTGCGGATCTTGAACACTAGCGGTTGATTTTGTCTGGATCCACTTGCCTTCGCTTGATTGAACCCATGAGGCACCGAGATCATACTTGCCCAGGATGCTGTCATCTGTGATGGCGATCTTCGCTCCGAATGGCGGATTTGTAAGCACCACGTCGAAATGACCTTCTGGATAAAACCCCATTTCTCTTTCCCATGCGTCGAAGTCTAGGGAATTGAAAGAAGCAACGCGTGCTGCACCCGGAGCGAGAGCCGACAAGAGCGCTTCGGCCAGACGAGCGAGTCCTTGGTCTTTATCGACTCCGAACACATTAGTTGTTTCCTTAATCGACGATCGAGGAAATTCCGTGTGGGCTTGTGCCAAGAACCCGCCTGTACCGCATGCCGGATCCAACAACTTTTCGTGTGGTTTCACTGCGAGTATGGTGGTCATCGCAGTGACAAGTGATCGAGGAGTGAAAAACTGACCTTTGTCGCCCCGTATGCCCGGGCCAATCAACGCTTGGAAGGCTTCACCAAGAACGTGCGCCGGTGACGCTAACAGACTGATTCCCTCCAACTCGGTCAATGCCATTCGCAAAGATTTATCGTCTAGCTTGAAATTTTCAGCTTTCCAAAGTGGATTTCCCTTTAAGCTGCCTAATATAGGAAGAAGATTTGCATTTGCAGTCCCACTTCCGGCGAGATACTTTCTTACAAGCTCCGTCTTTCCCTCTTTTTCAATCGCTATTTTGCAAAGTAGAAGGAGAGAAATGTCGCCGAGGATCGACTCAGCACGACTAATCCTACTATTGGTATAGAGATGAAAATAGATTTCTCGAAAAATCTGGGGCACGCTTCGTAAGTCGATCAATTGTGGTTGATCTTCTATGTTTTTTCGTACTGTCGCCATCCAATCTGCACCTTAAAGGCATCTTAACACATCGTGGATCGAACCTTTCTTTTGTCCAACGTATGGCCCATTTATTTTGGCCCTATCGGGTTCTTACAAAATTGCGCTCGAATTGTAATTTAGTGTCTGTGGTGGGGGTGAGGCGTAGGTGGTTTGGTAAGTGGCGGGCGCTTAAATCGCGAAAGGAAAAACAGAGAGATGAGCCACGCCACCGAGACACCCTTGGCCATTCCCAAAATGGGAATCACTCAAAAATAAATCCAGAATCAGTGGCATGTTTTTGAGATCGGAAAAGTGACCATCAACGCACCACAACTAACCACGATTCCACCACAACTTCACCATCAAAGAACCACGTTCTACCACCCACTTTTTCAAAAACCCCCTGCAAAAACGCGAAAACTCCCCCAAAGAAAAAATTGCATTATGCGTTCGAGGTGCGGGTGTCCTCGGCGATGAGATCCGGTGTGAGTCTCAGGTGGTTTTGGTAGCTGGCGGCGATGAAGTCGCGGAAGATCGGGTGGGGCTCTAGCGGCTTGGACTTGAATTCGGGGTGGAACTGGCAGCCGAGGAAGAAGGGATGTGTTGGGATTTCAACGATTTCGACGTAGGTGGCGTCGGGAGTGGTGCCGGTGATGCGCAGGCCTCCGCCGGTGAGGATGGCTTCGTACTCGCGGTTGAACTCGTAGCGGTGGCGGTGGCGCTCCGAAATTTCTGTTGTCCCGTAGGCGTGGGCGGCGAGGGAGCCCGGTTCGAGGACGCAGTCCCAGGCGCCGAGACGCATGGTTCCACCCATCTCTTCGACGCCGGTTAACTCGCGCAATTTGTAGATGATACGGTAAGGAGTGGCGGGGTCGAACTCGCCGGAGTTGGCGTCGTGGAGGCCGCAGACGTTGCGCGCGTACTCGATGCAGGCCGTCTGCATGCCGAGGCAGATGCCGAAGTAGGGAGTGAGGGATTCGCGGGCGTAACGGATGGCGTTGAGCATCCCCTCGATGCCGCGCTTGCCGAAGCCCCCGGGGACGAGGATGCCATCAAACCCTTGGAGTTGAGCAACATAGTCGTTGGTGGGACGGCCTTCAGAGTCGCGGGTCTCGAGGCCTTCGGCCTCGATCCAGGTGACGCGGAGTTTGAGGTTATGTGCGAGAGCTCCGTGCACAAGTGCTTCTTTAAGAGACTTATACGAGTCTTCGTACTCGACGTACTTGCCGACGATGGCAATCGAGACTTCGTCTTTGGGGTTGTAGGCGCGGTAGACGATGTCCTGCCACTTGGAGAGGTCGGGGGCCTTGGCGTCGATGCGTAAGTACTTGAGAGCAAGGGTGTCTACGCCTTCAGCGGCGAAGGTGAGGGGGACCTCGTAGATGCTGGCGACGTCGCGGGCCGCGATAACGGCGGGCTCTTCAACGTTGCAGAAGAGGGCGATCTTCTGACGCATCTCGCGGGGGACGGCGCGGTCGGAGCGGCAGAGGAGGATGTCGGGCTGGATGCCGATGGAGAGCATCTCTTTTACGGAGTGCTGGGTGGGCTTGGTTTTGAGTTCCTGCGCGGCGGCGATCCACGGGATGAGGGTGACGTGGACGAAACAGGTGTTCTCGCGGCCGAGGTCCTGACGCATCTGGCGGATGGCTTCGAGGAACGGCAAAGACTCAATATCGCCTACTGTTCCGCCGATTTCGACGATGGCTACATCGGTGTCGGCTGCGACCTTGCGCATGGCGTTTTTGATCTCGTTGGTGACGTGGGGGATGACCTGGACGGTCTTGCCGAGGTAGTCGCCGCGTCTTTCCTTGGTAATTATTTGTTCATAAATACGCCCGGTGGTGAGGTTGTTGTCTCTGGTGAGGCGGGCGTGGGTGAAGCGCTCGTAGTGGCCGAGGTCGAGGTCGGTCTCGGCGCCGTCGTCGGTGACGAAGACTTCGCCGTGCTGGAAGGGCGACATGGTGCCGGGGTCGACGTTTAGGTAGGGGTCGAACTTCATGAGGTTGACGCGGAGTCCGCGGGCCTCAAGCAGGCAACCGATGGAGGCTGCGGCTAGCCCTTTTCCTAACGAAGACACAACGCCGCCCGTTACGAAGATGTACTTGGCAGACATTTCCGCGACCTCTTTGGATGAATTGGAAGTTTGTGCGTGGTGTGCACGATTAAGTATCGCAGGGTTGGGCGGCGGAGGCAATGGGTTGACTTTTGGGGGGAATCCCGGAAGGAATTGGCCGGGTATTTGCGCAAAATTTGCGCAAAAGACCATGTGGTGTGGGTGCGGATCTTTGCGGTTTGCTTATGGATTTACTACGGATTCTTTATGGAAAACGGAGGTTTTCTTTATGGGAAAGATGGTGTTCTTGGCTCACTTTGGTCTTGGGAGGGGTTATGCACGTCGTGAATTTGAGCAAGTGTTTCCTTCGGATTGCTGGGTTGGTGGTTCTTTTGGTGCTGCTTGGGATTCGGGGGCAGGCGCAGTCTACGTTTGGAAGCGTTCGCGGAGTGGTGCAGGATGAGTCCGGTGCGGCGCTGCCGGATGCTCAGGTGACTCTGCATAGCGTGGGGGAGAACAGCGATCGCGCGGTGACAGCGGATGCGAGTGGCGGGTTCACGATTGAGAATGTGAAGCCGGGCGAGTATTTGCTGCGTGTGGATCTGACGGGATTTTCTGAGACGGTGATGCGTGGGATCACGGTGGAGGCTCGGCAGGATGTGCGGGAGACGGTGACGATGGTGATTGCGGCGACGTCGACTACGGTGGAGGTTTCGGCTGCGGCGGACCAGATTAATAGCGAGAATGCGGCGATAGGGGATTCGAAGAGCAATTTGCAGATGACGCAGTTGCCGCTGAATAACCGGGCTACGACCACGAGTCCGCTGGGGGCGCTGGGGTTATCGCCGAATGTGCAGGTGGATAGCTCGGGGAATATTGCGCTGGGCGGGGCGAGCTCGTCGATGGTGAATTTTTCTGTGGATGGGATATCGACGGCGAATGTGCGGCAGAATGGCGCGCTGCAGGATGCGTACCCGTCGCAGGAGGGGATTACGGCGGTGAAGGTGACGTCGTTCAACAACAGTGCGGAGTTTTCGCAGGTTGGGGATGTGACGTTTACGACTAAGAACGGCAGCAACACCGTGCATGGCAGTTTGTTTGAGTATTTGCAGAACGATGCGCTGGATGCCAGCCCTTACGGGTTTGGCGCGAAGGCTCCGAAGCGGTTCAATACGTTTGGCGGGTCGTTGAGCGGGCCTGTTGTGATTCCGCGGCTTTATGACGGGAAGAACCGGACGTTCTTCTTTGCGGACTATGAGGGGAATAGGCGGAGGACTGTAGTGGCGCAGCAGTTTCTTGTGCCTACGCAGGATGAGCGGAATGGGGATTTGACGGGCTTGGGTACGAATCTGGTGATTCCGCAGAGCAGTATTAGTCCAACGGCGATGGCGCTCCTGAAGTACTATCCGCTGCCGAATGTTTCGGGGCAATCGAACTTCAACTATGAGAACTTTGCGGCGACACCCGCAAATACGGATGGGGCGGATGTGCGGATCGATCAGACGATCTCGACGCAAGCAGTCGGCTTATGCCCGGTTCAGCCGGAAGAACATCACGTCCAATTTTGCGAATCCGTTTCTGCCGAACGATGTGGATGACATTCACAACCGAAGCTTGCTGGTCTCGCACACCTATACGATCACGCCAAAGCTGCTGAATGAGTTCCGGTTTGGATTTACGAATGTGACGACGAGCGTGGGGTTTGCGATTGCGGGGGCGAAGGCACTGCAGGAGCTGGATCTGCAGGGCGTTGACATCAGTCAGCATCCGAACACGCATGCGTTTCCGACGTTCAACTTCAGCGCGGGGACGGGGCTTACGCCGATTGGGAGAGACAAGACTGGCGTGACGGAATCGAAGACGATGCAGTTCAGCGACAACGTGACGTACACGCTGGGAGGCATACGTTGAAGGGCGGGATCGATGTGCGGCGTGTGCGGTACTTCGATCTTGAGAGCTTTGCGCCGGCGTTTGCTTCGGATGATTTTGGCAGCTTTACTTTCCAGCCGACGTTTACGGGCAATGCGTTTGGGGATTTTCTGGAGGGTGCGCCGACTACGCTGGCGTTTGCGGTGTCGAGCCCGGATGTGGGCGGGACGGCGACGCAGTACAGCTTGTTTGGGCAGGATGAGTACCAGGTGAACAGCCGGTTGACGCTGAGCTATGGGCTGCGGTGGCAGATTCTGCCGGGGTTCCAGGAGGATGGCGGGAATCTGGCGAACTTCGATCCAGCGGACGAACTCGATTGTGGTTCCGGATGCGCTGGCGGGTTACCTGGTGCAGCAGAATATTCAGGGTTCGAATCTGGCTTTTCAGCAGTCGTTCAATGCGTGCAATCTGCATGTGACCGACGCTGCCTTGCACGAACTATGTGACGGCAAGCGCGGATGGTTTGCCGCAGAGTCTGCGTCAGACGTACAAGGGAAACTTTCAGCCGCGCGTTTCGGTGGCTTACCGGCCGTTCAACGATACGAAGACGGTGGTGCGGGCGGGATTTGGAATTTATACGATGACGAACCTTGGGCCGTTGTCGTTCAACAACAGCGGCAACCCTACTTCGAATCTGCATACCTACTCGAACGCGAATACGGCTGGGGCGAATACGCCGCAGATTGTGTTTCCGCAGACGGCTCCGCCGACGGTGGGAGTGCAGTATGGCGGTGGGAGTTTAGATCAGGGAGTTGATCCGAACTTTCGCGATCCGCAGTCGAACCAGTGGAGCGTGACGGTGGAGCGTCAGTTGAATGATGCGACGTCGGTGCGGGCGAGCTATGTGGGGATGCATACCTACCGGCTGAGCGTTACGGAGGACCTGAACCAGATTGCGGCGAGCACGACGCCGTATGCGACGACAGCGGCGAGTCCTTATGTCGATCCGCGGGCCCCGTACCATAACTGGTTTTCGCTGCTGACGCACGATGAATGCGGGCAAGGCGAACTACCGCGCGGTGGAGCTGGAGGCCACGCGGAGGATGAAGAATGGGTTGTACTTCGACGCGAACTACACGTTTGCGAATAACGAAGCGGACAACCAGGGAGATGCTCCGAGTGCGTATGCAGGAGAGGTGAACTACGGGTTGCCGATCGCGGATCGCTTCAACGTGAACAGCGACTATGGGAATGTGTCGGGGACCCGGCACCACAGGATGCTTTTGACTGGTGTGTATCAGCTTCCCTTTGGAAACGGGCGTGCGTTTATGACGGGTGGCGGTTGGAAGAATGTTTTGCTGGGCGGATGGGATGTGACGAATGTGACGCTGCTCGAGACGGGTCCGTGGCTGACGCCGAGCATCAGCGCGGGTGGATGTCAGGTGGCGTTGAATGCTGACGGGAGTTGTTCCGTGGTGAACGACCAGTCGAACACGAATGTTGCGAACCGGAGCGCGGTGTTGCGGCCTGATGTGGTCTCGCATGATTTCTATCGCGGGCAGTCGCGGGCGCAGTACTTCAACCTGGCGGCGTTTGCGCCGACTCCGGCGGGAGCTGGGCGGTTTGGCAATGCAGGAGTCGGGATTCTGCAAGGGCCGGGGACGGCTGCGGTGAGTCTGGGCGTGGCGAAGTCATTTGCCGTGACCGAGAGGGTTCGTGCGCGGTTCGAGACTACGTTTACGAATGTGTTGAACCATACGAATCTGGCTCCGCCGGCTACGGTGGTGGATAGTCCTTCGACGTTTGGGGTGCTGAGCGCGCCGCAGACTGCGGAGAATGCGGGGAATCGGACTGGTCAGGCTGCTTTGCGGATCGATTTTTAAGGTTCCGGGCCTCTGGCGAAAGTGATCCAGGAACGTGGTGCGAACAGGTTGCATCCCACCCTTCGCAAAGAGCGCGAAGGGTGGGGCACACGACCTTTTGGGGTTGGTTGACAGCGGGTAGGGTTGGACACCCGGCAATGGATTTGATTTTCTTTGAAATCTCAGTGGGAGTTGCGGGGAGATTTCGTGACTTCGAGGAGGGTTTCGAGGCCGGGTTCGGAGTGGACGCCGCGTGAGATTTTCTTGACGAGGAACTCCTGGAAGAGGGCGCCGATGGCTCCGGATCCGGTGCCGACGAGCCAGTTGTCGATGGTGAGCTGTGCGCCCCGGTTGGCGGCGGGATAGTAAGCGTTGGAGAGGCTGGCGGAGGCGAGGTTGCCGAAGACGTTGGAGTAATTGGGCTGCCAGCGGCCGTTGTCGCCTTTGCAGATGACGACGGTGGAAATGGCATAAAAGGCTCGGGAGAGGATTGTGCCAGTGCCTTTGTAGAAATAGCGGGGGTCCTGGTGGAGGAGGGACGGAAGGATGGCGTCGCCAAAGAAGGTGCTGGTGACGGAGTCGGTGTAGGAGGCGCCGAAGCGTTTGGCGAAGCCCTGGGCTCCCTGGCCGTAGCCGTTGAAGGTGTCTTCGGACTGCTCGGTGCCGGCGATGATTGCGGGGATGGCGATCGAGACGGGGTCGATGGAGGTGCGGAGGGCGAGGCGGAACTTCTGGCCAGTGCTAAGGGGGGCGGCGTCCCAGGTATAGGAGGCGTAAAAGTTGGGGAAGATGCCGAGTACACGCTGTTTTTCCTCGAAGTGCATCTGGTCTTCGGCGAGGTCGTGGCGGGTGTAGGTGACCTGGACACTGGTGACGGCGGCGGCGACCTTTAGCTCGACGGCGGGGAGTTCGTAGATTTGGCCGGTTTGGAGCGAGAGATCGGTCCCGGTCCAGGATTCAAAGCCCTTGGAGGTGATGAGGAGGGTGAAGCGGCCTGGTTCGACGGCTTCGAATTTGAAGGAGCCGGAGGCATCGGTGGTGATAGTGCGGTCGACGCGGGAAGTGTTGTTTTCGAGGGTGACGGTGGCTGCGGGGATATCGGCGCCATTGGCGTCCTCAACGACGCCGACGATGGTGCCGGAGGACTGCGGATCAGAGGAGGGGGGAACAGGGGCGGGTGGGACGGGAATGTTGGCGGCTGGAGCGTCGGGGATGGCGACTTCGTGAATGTCGGATGACTGGGCGTGCGTGGGCAGACTGAGCCAAGGGGGCAGCAGGGCGGTCAGGAGCAAGAGGCGACCTGAGATGCGCAAGCTATTCATAACTAATATGTTCCGGTTCAACGACTCAACAACGGCTGCCACATTAGCGTTCAGGAAGATTCGATTTCGCGAACGATCTGTTTCATCTTCATCGGCGAAGTGAGGGTCGGCAATCACCCATGAGTGCAATCCCCATAGGCTCCGTTCGGATATATAGACGATGCGATGGAGGCGCAGGCCTCACTTGAAAAGTACTAGGGCGGGGCTGGGAATTTTTTGGATCGGGTATCAGGTATCTGGTATCGGCGAGAAGGCTATATAGAGTTGATGTCTTTGGATTCGAGGATGGTTTTGGGGTAGCCGTTTTTGGCGACCTTGAGCATGGCTCGGCCTAGCTGTTCGGTCGTGGTGATGGCTTGAGGGAAAGCGGATTTGAGGAGAGGGAGAATTGGGTTGAAGATGGTGTAGAAGAACTGGTAGAGGCGGGTTTTGGAACGGATGCCATGGAGTGGCTGGATGACGCCGGGGCGGAACATGTAAGCGGCGCGGAAGGGGAGTTTGAGGAGATCGTTTTCGGTTCGGCCTTTGACGCGGGCCCACATGGCGCGGCCGTGTTCTGTGGAGTCGGTACCGGCCCCGGAGACGTAGAGGAAGGTCATTTGGGGATTGAGGCGGGCAAGGGTCGAAGCGGCGGCGAGGGTCAGGTCGTGGGTTAGATGGGTGTATTTCGCTTCGTCCATGCCCGCGGAGGAGACGCCGAGGGTGAAGAAGCAGGCGTCGAAGCCGGTGAGCTGGGGAACGACGTCGGAGTAGTCAAAGAAGTTGGTGTGGACTAGTTCGTGGAGCTTTGGATTTTGCTGATTGGTGGGGGTGCGGACGATGGAGAGGATTTGATGGACGTCGGGGTCGAGGAGGCATTCGCGTAGAACGCCCTGGCCGACCATTCCGGTTGCTCCAAAAAGGATTACGTTCATCTGGTAATGCTACGCGGGGCTCGGTTATGGTGTCAGTCGGACGAGGGGTGAGGTGAGGTCGGCATTGCAAAGTGGCGACCGAAGAAATCCGACGTTAGCCCGTAGGCCGTGACCCAACTGCGGTGCATGAGGAAGCCGTGAATCTCGTCGGGGAAGACGTGTTCTTCGAACTCGACTCCCTGGGTTCGGAGGGCTGCGGCCATGCGGACGGTTTGGGAGAAGGCTACGTTGCGATCGTCGTCGCCCTGGATGAGGAGGACGGGGGACTTCCAGGTTTTGATGGAGGCGAGGGGTGAGGATTCGAATGCGATGCGGGCGACGTTGGGGTCAGCGGCAACGGCTGCTGCTGCTCCGGCTCCGCCCTGACCGAGGCGGGCAGACCAGTCATGGACTCCGTGGAAGTCGACTCCTGCGGCGAAGAGATCGGACGAGCGTGCGAGCGCCAGTGCTGTGAGATAGCCGCCGTAGCTGCCGCCCCAGACTCCGATCCTTGCGGGATCGACGTCGGGGCGGTCGCGGAGGTAGAGGCCGGCGCCCTGGACGTCGTTGTACTCGCTTGCGCCGCTCGGGCCGTAGTTGAGGGCCTCGCGGAAGTTCATTCCGTAGCCGATTCCGCTGCGATAGTTGACCGACAGCACGATGTAGCCGTGGCTGGCGAGGTACTGGTTCATCGCGTAGGCGTTCGAGTAGTAGTACATGTAGTGCCAGCCCAGGAGCATCTCGCGCCGCGAACCGCCGTGAAAGAACACGATCGCGGGGTGGCGCTTGCCGTCGTCCGCGTCCGGGAAGAAAGAGCTGTCCGTGGATCTTCATTCCGTCGGCTGCGGAGAGGATGACCTGCTGTGGGACGACCAAGTTTGTTTGCGGGGTAGTCTGCGGGGACGAGTTGGGGGGCGAGATCGCGGAGTTCTCCGTTCGTTGCAACGAATGCGGGGCGGATGGGTATTCGTGCGTCTGCGCGAAGGACGGCGACGCTTCCGCTTGCGGTCATGACTGGGAAGACTTCGATGCCTTCTCCACTGGTGAGCTGCTTTATGCGGCTTTCCCATCTGCGGCAAGCTGCCAGACGTGACGGCGATCGATGTCGCCCTGGTTGGAGCTGAAGACGAGATTGGTTCGATCGGGGCTGACGGCTACGTGTTCGACTTCGAAGTCGCCGGGAGTGAGCAGTGTTGCCTTGCCGCCGGTGATTGGGACGGAGTAGAGATGCTCCCAACCGTCGAGTTCTGAGGGGAAGATGAGGTGGTTGCCGGGTGTCCAGAACAACTGTTGGTCGGTTGCCAGGGGATGGAAGACGCTGCCCTGCCCTTTCGCTGCGTGCCAGACTTCGTGTCCTGTTCCGGTTGCGATATCGGCGATGTGGATCGACCATGGTTCACCGACGCGCCGGGGTCCTGCGCCGCCACCACCGCCGCCGGACGAACGGATGAAGGCGATCTGGTGGCTATCGGGTGACCACTCAGGGTAGCGATCGGTCTCGGTGGATGGGTCCATGTAGGTGACCGTCTTTTCGGCGATGGAATAAACCCCGATGAAGCCGTGGTCGCCACGGTTGCTGGTGAAGGCGAGGTACTTTCCATCCGGCGACCATATCGGCGGGCCCGGGGTTCCGCGGGCGTAGAACATAAGGGCTGGTTTGGCTGGGTCATCTGCAAGGGAGATGGTCCAGATTCCTTCTTTGCTGAGAAAGGCTACGGTCTTGCCGTCGGGGGAGACGCTAGGAGAGCGTCCCGCGGCCAGTTTGCGTGGCTTGCCGCCTTCGACGGGCACGATGTAGATCGTCTGCTCGACGCCGTCAGTGAGCAGGGCGGGATTGGGATCAGGGCGGCCTGGAAATTCGAAGTCTCCGCCGTGGACGTAAACGATTGACTGGCCATCCGGTGTCCAGGTGATGTCGCCAATGTCCTGGCCGTCATCGGCGGTGTAGGCGGTCAGCTGCCGTGGAGCGAAGTTCCCAGTTGAAAGGTCGGCGATCCAGACGTTGCGTTTGCCCTCCTGGTTCGCCATCCAGACGACGCGGGAACCTTTGGGGGCGGCCTGCAGCTCTGAGTTGAAGGTTCCGCTCATGACCTGCTGGAGGGTGAAGCTCTGGGCTAAAACGGGGGTGAAGGTTGAGCCAAGACAGGCAACGACGACGACCAGACCACGTTTCCAGGACATGTCACGCTCGCTGTTGAGGAATTTGTCCTTAGTACAACATTGTTTGGTCGCGCTGACCAGCATCCTTTTTCCGGGACGCCCCAAACTTGCAGCAGGTGCGCTTCTGTTTGGCCGGTCTGTCTTCCTTATGCTCGCTTTACATGTTGTCGAGATCACGATGTGGGCGTTCGTCATTATCCACAAGGGTTTTGTTAAGCATACGCATGACGCGATCTACTACTGTGCCAACGCTTACCCGACTCTGGGGATGGGGAGCCTTGACATCGAAAAAAATTGGCGAAACATCAGCCCCATCATTGCGATCTCTGGCTTGTTTATTTTCGCCTGGACCACGAGCGCGCTGGTGGACGTAGTGGCTTCGAACGGTCGACTCCTCGAACAGCTGGAGGATGATCGCGAACGTGAAATGCACACTGCGAAAAGAAGAATGGGATGCCCGGAAAACGGAAAGAGATCTCGAGCGGTCGGATAGAGGGAAGACCAGGGCGCAGTATTCGGGGCCTCATTCTTCCACGGTTCAAAGTCTGGAAGGGCGAACGGAGTAGAGAAGAGTGTTTCCGCAGTGCGGAGCGCGCGGAGATAGAGGAGCTTCGCCGGAAAGAGCGCCAGAGCGAAGAGGAGTTGGGAGCAGGCCCTGTGCCGGCGGACCCAAAGGAAAAGGATAAACAGTCGGAGTAATCGCTCAAGTCGATTTCGGATTCCTTGCTCTCGCGTCTGGCCTGATAGAGTTTTTGAGTGAGTGCAGGCGTCGCGGCTTAGTCAAATAGGACGGCAGGTAAAGTGGGCAGCGTGTGGATCGATTTTCAAGCTCGAGTGATTAAGTGGCTCGATGCTCGGCGGGCGGGCGGTGTGAGGGCGGAGCACCTGGTGACGGGTGAGCGGGGAGAACTAGAGGCGCTGTTTTACCTGCGGAGGATTGGTTATACGGTGGTTGCGCGGCGATGGAAGAGCCCGAGGTTGCGGGGAGATGTGGATTTGATTGGGTGGGATGGAGCGCGGCTGTGTTTTGTTGAGGTAAAGACGCGCGGCGGGCGGGATGCAGGGCCGGCAGAACTGGCGGTGGATGCGGATAAGCAGGATATGTTGCGGCGGATGGCGCGGGCTTATCTGAAGGGGTTTCCGGGGAAGTTGCGGAGGGAAGTGCCGGTGCGGTTCGATGTGGTGTCGGTATACTTGCTGCCAACCGGAGTGGAGTGCGAGCTGTTTCGGGAGGCGTTTGGATGGTGAAATACGCGACGGAAGCGGATGCGGTTTCGCTTGGGCCTGCGGAGTTGAGCGTGCGGCTGGAGACGGTGTTGCGCGGGGCGATGCCGTGGCTGCTGACGATCTCCGAGGCGGAGGCTAGCGTGCCGGAGCGCGAGGGGAAGTGGAGCGCGAAGGAGGTGATTGGACATTTGACGGATTCGGCGGTGAATAATCTGGGGCGGATCATGCGGATGCAGATTGAGACGAGGCCGAGTCTGCCGGGATACGCGCAGATGGAGTGGGTGAGTCTGCAGCACTATGGGGAGCGAGAGTGGTCGCATGTGCTTGGGTTGTGGTTTGCGCTGAACGAACATGTGGCGTGGGCGATTGCGCATGTGGAGAAGGCTCGGCTGGCGAACGACGGCGTGGTTGAGGGAGAGCCTGTGACTTTGGGGTTTTTGATTGCCGATTATGTGGCGCACATGGAGCATCATCTTCGGGCGATGCGTTTGTGGCTCGGAATAGAGGCTGGGGCGCGGTTAGCAACCGAAGAGGCTGGGCCTGGTGTCTAATGAATCTGGTGTGGCGAGGATAGAGAACAATGACGCTGATGAATGCTCCGGAGTATGACAGCCGCCGGGATAACCGGATCCGAAATTTGTGGGTAGGCGCGGGTGTACTGGTGGTGTTGCTGATCGTGATTGGGTTTGCGGGTTTTGCGATGGGACACGGGTGGTTCTATACGAATCTGCCGGCGGAGCATAGGGTGGACCGCTTCTTCAAGGCGCTGGAGGCGAAGGATTACAACAGCGCGTATGCGATATGGATGAACGATCCGGACTGGCAGCAGCATCCGCAGAAGTACGACTACTCGTTGCAGCGGTTCACGGAGGACTGGACGACTTACAGCCCTGTGAATGGGCCGATCACGTCGCATGAAGTCGATATCTCGAAGACAGATGGCAAAGGCGCGTTTGGAACCGGCATCATCGTGGCGGTGCGGGTGAACGGCGATCACAAGATTTTTATGTGGTACGAGAAGAAAGATGGGACGCTGACTTATCCGGCGCCGCATATTCTGCAGTATTGACTAGCTGGATAAATTCTGGAGACCGGCGACCGTTCCCTCGGTAGAATTCGACAATGCCTTCGCGACAGACCAAGGCGGAGCTAAAGCCTTCTCCGCTTCTTCATTCGACCCTGCCGGTGGTGTGCCTGGTTACGGCGGACGATGAGTTTCTCAATACTCTGGTTCCTGAGCTGATTCCGTGGTTTCAGGTGGTCGTGCGGGATGATTATGTCGATCTCGCCCGGTGGACCCGGGAAGAGAACGTTGTAGCGGTCCTGCTTGATATTGATACTGAGGGTGAAGAACCGCACGGCGGTTTGAAGTTTCTTCGGGAGTTGCGTGGGCTGAATGAGGGCTTTGCGCTTATCTCGCTGAGCCGGTCGCGAACACGATTGGTGGAGAAGGAGGCGCTCGCCGCGGGAGCGGACGCACATTTCCGCAGCCCGGTTGACCTATCTGAGCTTCGCGTGACTCTGGCGGAGACAATACGGCGCCGCACCGAAGAGGCAGCACGTGAGCAGATGTTACGCCAGGCCCTTGAGACGAGCCGATTTCAGGACTTCGTGGGTGCGAGTGGGCCGATGCGATTTGTCTATGATGCGATCCAGCAGGTTGCCGACAGCAATATTAACGTGCTGATCCGGGGGGAGAGCGGGACGGGCAAGGAACTGGCGGCTCGGGCGATTGTCGCGCTGAGTCGGAGGGCGAATAAGCCTTACATTCGGCTTAATTGCGCTGCGCTGCCGGAGAATCTGATTGAGTCGGAGCTCTTCGGGAGTGAGCGCGGGGCTTTTACGGGGGCTACGGAGGCGAGGCCGGGACAGATTGAGTTGGCCGATGGAGGGACGCTCTTTCTGGACGAGATTGCGACGCTTACTCTGCCGCTGCAGACCAAGCTGCTGCGGGTGCTGGAGGATCATCAGGTGCAGCGGCTTGGCGGACGGACGTTGCGGAAGATCGATTTCCGGCTGATCTGCGCGACGAACGAGCCGCTTGAGGAGATGGCTCGGACGGGACGGTTCCGCGAGGATCTCTATTACCGGATTCATGTGGTGCCGATTCATCTGCCTCCGCTGCGCGAGCGGGCCGGGGATATTCCGCTGCTTTGCGAGTACTTCCTGCAGATGCACTGCGTCGCGAATGGTCTGCCGGTGAAGGGACTTACCGCTGACGCCCTGTCGGTGTTTGAGGAACATTCGTGGCCGGGGAATGTTCGTGAGCTGGAAAACCTTATCCAGCGTTTGGTGATCACGGTTCGCGGCGAGGAGATTCGTGCCCAGAACCTGCCGCCTCGACTGGTTGCCAGTAGCGTTGCCGCGCAGGAGGCGGTGTTGTTGCCGCATGAGGGAACGGACTTTGACGCGGAGATCGAGCGTGTCGAGAAGGCGCTTCTGACGGCTGCGCTTCGACGTACGGAGGGGAGCAAAGCGGCGGCTGCGCGGCTTTTGCGACTGGATGGTCAGCGGATCAAATATCTCTGCCGAAAGTATTCCTTATGAGGCGTATAGGTTAGTTTTTCACCCATCGTGGTTTATTTTTTCACCTATTTGGACTCGGCCGGGATATTGGGGCAGAGAGTTGGTTTCCGGGAGAGCTTTAGAAATCAAAGGTTTGCGGGAGTCCTGGGATTTGTTATCCTTTGGCACGCGAAATGCATTAGGTAGGGATGTAGAACGGAAGTTCAAAAAAATCAGAAGTTTCAGGGAGAGTCACAATGGCAATTACGAAGAAATCGCTCATCGGCAAAACCTCCACAAACAATTCTGCGAAGAATAAGACTGCCCCTGCCGCTGCGAGTGGCCCTGTGACGCCGGGCAAGATGGTTCCTGCGATGCGGCTGGCGAAAGCCAGTTTGGAGACAACAAAGGCGGGCCTGAAAGTCGGGCGGGTGTATTTCTAGAGGCTGGCTGAGCTCTGGATTCACGTTGGGTATCGAGGTTCGGGTTCCGAATTCAAATCGAATTCTGAAAGTCTAAATTCAAAATTAAGGGAGAGGCACAATGGCAATCGCGAAGAAATCGATAGTCGGCAAAGCATCTGCGAAGAATTCCTCCAAGAAGAAGGCTGCGACGGCGAAGGCGGCCAGTCCAGTGACACCGGGCAAGATGGTTCCTGCAATGCGGCTGGCAAAGGCGCAGTTGCAGACCACGAAGACCGGTATGCAAACTGGAATGAGGGTTTTGGTCTAACACTGCTGGGTTCTCTCGGTTAGCAAAGACGGCTACCGCTCATGCGATAGCCGTTTTTGGTTTACCAGACGTGAGCGCGGATTAGATTGAGGGTGATGGTGACGAGCCTTCCGAAGAGGCTGCGGCGGACGCCGAAGATTCTTGCTGTGCCGGCGGTTCCTAAGGGCAGGTTGCCGGCAGGCGGCAGTTCCATGCGGGTGGAATAAAAGGCGGGTAGTTCGATGCCCTTGTAGTCCTGCCTGGCGATGAGGCCTGGCGGTAGATTGACTGCTTCGCCTTCGAGAGGCGGGAGCGTCATGCGGATTGGGGAAAAGTGGCCGGGGGGGATCAGGGCTACTTCCGCGTCTGTGGGGATACGGTCTAACGCCGAGACCGGAACGAAGATGCGAACGCTGGGTGGCCCGGACTCCGCGATGCGAAGCAGGCTCTGACCGGAGGCGGCATCCTGATCGAGGAGCGCGCCAGGGTTTTCAGTGAGGACGATTCCATTGATGGGTGCGGTGAGGATGAGAGAGTTTTGTGCTTCGTCGGCCAGGCGGCCAGAGTGGATGGCGGCGGTTTGTCTTGCGGCTCCTACGCCGATGCTGGCGCCGCCCAGCTCGGCTGAGAAGGTTTGGAATTTTGCGCTGCTTGTTTGGTTGTCGGAGGTGGACCGCATGGAGGCGGCAGAGGGGCTGCTCATAGCGAGGAGTGGCTGGCCTGCTGCTACCTGATCCCCTTCTTTTACGAAGATGGCGGTGACGCGTCCGATGATGGCTGCGTGGATGGTGGCGGAGCGGGAGGGTTCGACCAGAAAGACTGCGTCTTCGCGGTCGCGCCAGAGCGGCAGGAAGAAGAGGGCAAGAATTGCAGCGGCGGCTGCGATTTGCGCCGGTCGCCAGCGGTGCCCTGCCAAATTATTTTTCCATGCGCGCAGGGCCACTTCGCGCAGGGAGCGGAGGCGAGAGCGGAACAGGACGAAGGCGAGTGCGCCGGCGGGGATGAGGGCGAACTCGGCGAGCCAGTGCGACGCGATGTTGTATGAAAATCGAACGACGATGAAGAGCAGCAGATAACTGTAGGCGCCGGAGACGAGAGCATAGAGGACAAAGAGCGGAATGCGCTTTTTGTGCACGACTGGAGTTTCGATGGGCAATCGCAGGATCCGGCTTTGAAACCATGCGGAGACGAAGGCGGTTGAGCGCTCCTTCAGGTCGGGGATGCCGATGAATTCTGTAAAGAAGTAGTAGCCGTCGAGTTTGATGAGTGGGTTGAGATTCATGACGATCACCGCGACTCCGGTGATGAGGATGATTTTGTAGGTGAAGTCGTGGATCCAGGGGCCGGGCTGGGTGTTGGTCCAAACGACCATGGCGAGGCCGCAGACGACCATCTCAACCCAGATGCCGGCGATGATTGTGGCTAAACGCTGGATCTTTGTGGCGGAGATCCAGGTTTCGGTTACATCGACATAGAAGGCGGGAGTGAGATAAAGAAACATGAGGCCCATGCTGTGGACCTCTCCGCCGTAGTGCTTGCAGGTAAGGCCGTGGGCCGACTCGTGGATGAAGCCCAGGGCGAGAAGGAGAACCCAGAATTCAACGATGTCGAAGACGGTTTTGTGGGTGAAGGTGTAATAGAGGCGAATGTCGGGGCCGAGGAGTTTCCACTTGGCGATGAAGATAGCCGCTTCGAATAGGAACAGCATAACGGCGGCGATGACGCTCCAGCGGCTGTATATGAAGCGTCCGGTGCAGCGGTCTAGCCATGTGAGATAACGGTCTGGATCCCAGGCAGAGAACGTAATGTGCGCGATGTTGATTTTGGATTTCCGTTGGGCGCGGCGGCCGCGCTGGGCCATGAGTTTTTCGCTGAGGGCGAGGTTCTTCTCCTGCGGCGTTCTGTACCAGAAGTCGTTCTCTTCCATGTTCTCTGCGAAGAAGCGGACGTCTTCTGGTGCGACGTAGGTTCCGGTCTCCGCGGTGTAAAGGGCGGAGATTTCGTCGAACGAGCGCACTCCGTCGAAGAGCTGTGCGAGCTTCCACTGAGCGGGCTGAAAGCGAAAATAATTTGCTCTGCCGCGCTGAAGGACGCCAAAGACGGGTTCGCCATCGAGGATATCTTCGCGGACGATGAGATCGGGATCGAGGCGTGGGCAGGCGTTGCGCGCGAAACGCGCTTTGGGGATCTCGGGTAAGGCGGCGTCGAGGGCTTCGCTGAGGTTCATGGCGCGAGTCGAACCTGCATGGACATGCCGGGTTTGAGGAGTGGTGAGGCGTGGTTGATGAGGCCGATGACCTGGACGCTGCCGCTGGCGGGATCGACGACGGGGCTGACACGGAGGATTCGCGCGGTCTGGCGCAGGTTGGGGTAGTCGGCGGTGGTGAGTTCTAGTGGAGCGCCGGCGCGAAAAGCTCCCATCGCGGACTCGGGGACCGTGAAGAGAATATGGAGCGGGGCTACGGCGGTGATCCAGAAGAGGACGTCTCCTTTTTTGACCTCCTGGGCGAAGCGGACGGAACTGCGGCCTACAACCCCGGCGAAGGGAGCGACGATGCGGGATTGTTCGAGCTGGAGTTTGGCCAATTCGAGATCGGCCTGGGCTGCCGTTTCTTCGGCGCGGTACCGTGCTACCTCGGCGACGGTCTCGTCGAGTTTGTATTTGACGTGTTCCCAGTCTTCTTCGCTGCGGATTTTTTCCGAACGCATGATGTCGGCGCGACGCAGATCGGACTCGCCGCTTTTTTGTTCGGCCTCCCACTCGGCGACCTGCGCGTGGAGAGAGGCGACGCGGGCTTTTTGCGAGTCGCAGGCGGCACGCAAGGTGCGGTCGTCGAGCAGAGCGAGCAGTTGACCCTTGTGGACGTGATCACCAATTTCGACGGCGATTTGGGCGATGCGGCCGTCGCGCTCGGCGGCGACATCGGCTTGCTGCTCGGCGACGAGCGGGCCGGTCGTGGTGAATTGCTTTGCGTCTGCGGTGTCGGAGGAAGCGATAGGGGGTGCAGGAGTATGGATTACGGCGGGCGCTGGTGTTGTGGGTGCGGAGACGCCGGCGGCTTGAGCCTCAGGATGGGAGTCACATCCAGTGCCCATGAAAATCAGGGTTGCGATGGCGGAGAGCCCGATCGAACTACGACGACCTGCGCGATTCATGTATTTCACCAGCCAATCCAATTCCACAGAGTTTGCCATATCCAGAGGGCCGGGCGCCGGAAGAGAACGTAGCCGGCCGGCCGGAAGCCAATGAAGATTTTTGCGCGGCCCGTCATGCCGGAGCGAAGGATGCCATCTGCGTTGGGCAGAGGGACTCGGGCTGCGAAGGTCTCTTCGCCGTCAGCATGCTGGGCTTCAGGGCTGATGATAGCGATGGGGCTGTGCCAGGAGCGTTGGGGATAGCTGTCGAGTTTGATGGCGGCGGATTGACCAGGGTGGACGAGCGCGGCATCGGGCTGGGGAACAGCGATATTCACGACGGCAGAGGAGAGATCGAGCACCTGCGCGAAGGGGGCGCCTACGTCGAGATGGCCTCCGGCGGCGTTTTGCAGGGCGGGGGTGATGACGATGCCGGTGATGGGAGACCGCAGCTGCGCACTTTCAAGACGGGAACGGGCGCGGGCGACTTCGGAGCGAAGATACTCGGTTTGGGCGCGGTCGGCTCCTGCCTGGGAAGCGCCGTGGGCGAGGTCGGCCTGCATGACTAACATCGCTTCCTGATATTTGGCTTCGGATGACGCCAGGTCCATTCGCCATTGCCAGTCGTTCATGGCTCCGAGGACGTCGCCGGCGAGGACTCGCTGACCTTCGTGAGCGAAGACCTGGGTGACGTTGCCGTCAACTGGGGCTGCGATGGTGACGATATGCTGGGGGGCGACCATTGCGTCTCCTGAGATGCGCATGGGCAGAGGACAAAAGGCAAAGAAGAGGGCCGCGGCGGCGATTCCACCGATCAGGCCCAGTCGCCGGCTGCGGTTGGTGCGCAGGAGTGCGCGCTTTCTTTGGACGAGCGGCTCTAGAAGGCTGATGAGCGGAACCTCGCGGTAGAGCAGGGCATTGCGAATGGCGACAGTGGCCTGACCGGCGAGGATCTTGATCATTTCGGTATGGGGGAGATCAAGAAAATCGCGGTCACTGCTTTCGTATAGCAAGAGACCTACGCGGCCCTGGTCGTCGACCAGAGGGAGCGAGTAGAGAGCGCGGTAGCCGGTTGCTTCGAAGTGGCGGACGACTTCTGGCGGAAGTTCCTCTTGCGGGTCGTTGGCTGATTCATTGCGTTGTCGGAGGTGTTGCGCTTCGTCGTACGAGGAGAGCCAGCGAATGAGTTCGTGGAGTTGTTCGACGCGCGCATCACCGAAGGGCAGACTCGACATCCCCGACACCGCTTTGAGTTGGAGACGGCCGCGATTGTCGAGGGCGATGGCGCAGAGCTCGAAGGGAAGAACGTTCTGGGGGCTGTTGACGATAATTTGCAGCAGGCGGTCGAGACGCAGTGTGGATGTGATCTCCGAACTGACGCGAACGAGGGCTTCGAGAATTTCGAGCTTGCGCTCAGCAAACATCAGGCTTGCATTTTTGAGGGCGCTGCTGACGGTTTCTGAGATGGTTGACATGAAGAAGCTGTCATCCTCGTCAAAAGGACCGCCATCTTTGTTGATTGCTTCGAGGACACCAACTTCGGATTCGTCCTGAAGGAGAGGCACAAGCAAGGCATTTTTGACGAGCGAATTGCTGTCGGGCGGATTGTTTTGATCGGCGTGAGAGTTTCGCTGGTGCAGCCGCTGGTCGTCGGAGTCTGCGATAAGGAGCGGTTCACCCTCCTCTGCCATATCGGCCACGTATCCCTCGCCTGGCTCCTGCATCATGCCGGAGTGGACTGTGGGGTCGTAGCCGCGGCTGGAGACTAAGCGAAGTGTTCCTCCATCGAAGAGCCAGAGATGAACTGCCTGGCAGGCGATCATTGCCCCAACTTTCGCAGGGATGAGCGCGATCACGGCATCGAGGTCGAGGGTGGCGTTAAGGGACTTCTCAAGGTCGTAGAGCTGCGTCATCCGATGGACAGAGTCGAGCAGATTTTGACGTTGCTGCTCAAAATCTTCGGCGGACAACAGAGCGGGGGAAGCCAAGGCAAGAATCGGCGTCAAGTCTTCGAGGTCCTGGCGTCGAAGCTCGGATGAGAAGGTGAGGAGCTCGATGGCCCCGATGATCTGGTTCTTGCTGAGTAGCGGAATATAAGCGATTGCGGCCAAGGAACGGCTGACGTTGAGGTGGGCGTAGTCCTCGCGCCGAATGTCGGAGGCCAGATAGATATGTGCCTGCGGCGTTTGAGAGAGTAGTGGTGCAAGAAGGCGACTGGGAGTAGTCTGGGAGACTTGCCTCACCGAGATTTCGCCCGCTTTACCGATGGTTACCCAGGGAGACGACGGTCCGTCAGACAACTTTCGATGCACGATGCAGGCTGATTCTGGGATCGACTGGACGATGGCAGACGCGATCAGTGTCGCGCGGGCCGGGCAGTCGGGCGCAGCGAGAAGCGACGAAGCGAGGTCAGCCAGCGAGTCATTTGAGTACAGCGTCATCTAGCGACAAGGGGTCGTACGTCACGCATTTTCCTGACGCAGACAGCTTTCCGGGTGGATTCTGAGTAGATGGAGGTTAACAAGCGTCATCTGCGATGTAAAGTTATTTCTGAAGACGGGAATTGGAGATGACGTGGACCTCGACATTAAGCAAGAAGGAAAAGTCTGCACGCTGAAAGTGAAGGGCCACCTGAAAAGTGGTGACCCAGTCATTCAATTCGACACCGCCGTGCAATCTGCCCTTTCGAGCGGCCATGTCTTCCTGATTCTGGACCTTGAGGCAATGCCTTATCTTGATTCGAGCGGAATCGGAGCGATCGTGGACGCGCTGCGAAATGCGACGAAGTTGGGTGGGGACGTTAAGCTGGTGAATCCGTCGTCGTTCGCATCGAAGACATTTAAGATGGTCGGAATTCTGAACCTGTTTAGCGTATATACGAGTCAGGCAGACGCTCTTGCGGCCTGCGCAAAGTGAGCAGAACGAAGGGTGATTTGTGGTGGGCCCGGAGGATTTGAACCCCCAGCCAAGGGATTATGAGTTTCCGAGCAACACTGTAAGTTGATGAAAAAAAGATACTAGCGTAATTGAGCATAAGCCTAAGTAGTCGATCGACCGTAATTTAGCCCAAGTTATCAAAACTGGGAAAACCTGATGGGTGTACCGCTGCCGTACCCGAAAATAGACTTTCTTGGTTGACTTCTTACAATCCTTTCAGACACGATCGCGGACCTCTTCTTCGGTTTCTGGTGACCAATCGGTTCGCGTCTCGTTCGCTAAAGCGCACCGCATTTCCGCGGCGATTGTCCCACTGCCACGGCCGCGCACGGACACAATAAGGGATCAATAGCAGCGGCTAGACTCTATCGGAATGAAAATATGACATTTTAGAGTTGAATACAAATGTCAAACCATCGTTTATGAAATATATATTCGGATAAGTCTGACCTGAATAGTTTGGGATATCTCGATCCGGATATTTATATCTGCAATCGATTGGATCCAGATTTGGCGAAACAATCGGGCCGATCCGTTTAATTTGGTATCCATTTTTTCCATTCCTTACTCAGGTGATCATAGCTACGGACAGGCCGAGCGGGCGAGCCAATTGCAATACATTTCGATGGGATACCGCCCTTAACCACAGAGTTTGCACCGATTATGCTGCCTTCCCCTATATGCGATCCTGGCAGTACAACTACCCCATCTCCAATCCAACGTTACATCCAATGAAAACGCTTTGGTCCGCAGATAATTTGCGCTTAGATGGGGGTTGCCCGGGCCCGGTCTGTGCTTTTCCACTATAAATTCCATGATTATGATCTGTAATAAGCACTCGGCTTCCAACTAATACGCCATCGCTCAACACTACACTGTTTGTCGCCGCGATATGAACTGAATCACTTACGCCAACATTGTTTCCTATAATGATTTTGGGAGTATAACGAGTGAGTCCGCGTTCGAATGCGGCGAGTGTGATCGCAGGTACCTGACGTTTCTTGCGGAGACGTATAATGATACTGGCATTGAATTTTTAAGCGTCACCTGCTTTCTCGCCAAGAGCTTGGGACGACGGAGCTGACCGGCATTGAACTGGGGAGACAGGACGGCATGCAGACGAGCCATTCAATGACAGGGCAAAGGCCTCTGCTTACGCTCGCTATTCCCACCTACAATCGGGGCGTGTTTCTGCGCCAGTTTTTCGACTCGGTCAGGGATCAACTGCGGTCAACTTCGGAGGTGGAGATGATTGTCTCGGACAATGCCTCGACCGACGAGACCCCCAACATCATGCGTGAGGAATTGCAGAGGGGAACTCGCCTGACCTATATCCGCAATCCGGAAAACATCGGCTCGGATGCCAACTTCCTTCAGTGCTATGAGCGGGCTAGTGGAAAGTACGTCTGGGTTATGGGGGATGATGACGTTCTAGCTCCGTATGCGTTGCAGCGAATTGTGGAATGCTTGTCTGGCGATGAGTTCGAATTGGTGTACCTGACTCCATTCGGTTTCGAGGGTTCCGATGCACCGCAAAGGAATCTATCCTCAACTCGAAAGAGCGTGCGCACCTTCGATGATCCCGAACCCTTCGTAAGGAGGGTCCACTTCTTTTTCGTGATGATTAGCGCCAACATCGTCAACAAGGACCGCGTTGAGGCGATAGGCCACGAGCCATTTTCAAAGCTGGTTGGCTCAAACTTGATTCACCTCGGCTGGATCTTCACGGCACTGCGAGGTCACCGTAAGAGCCTGCTGTTGGATGAAAGGCTTTTTGGATATCGATGCGAAAACACTGGTGGATTCGGTGTTTCTCGAGTATTCGGACCGGCTCTCTCTGAAGTGGCGGAGCAGTGGCTGAACGTGCCAAGACTAAGCAACCTGATCTCCAACGGCGCTCTCCAGCGCCATATTCCACCGCTCCTACTCAACGCCAAGCGACAGACAGGTCATCCATTTCTAAGAGAAGATGCGCACGCAATCCTCTCAAAGGCATTTGGAAAAAATATACGATACTGGCTTTGCGATTATCCCCTTATTGTTCTTCCAGAAGGACCGGCATGGGTATGGCTCCAAGTGGTTCGGCTTGTAAATAGGATAGACAGAGCCTTAGGGTTTCCGTTACTTGGTTGGTGACCTTGGGTCCCAAATCCGGCAATAGAGCACGCCAAGGCTCGAGCAACTAAGGCTGTGGACTTTTAGTCCAGCAATAGCTGACTATCGCACGCCCCAGGAGTTCAAACCTGTCTTCGAAGGAAGGCGGGGCCATGGCCCGCCTTCCTTCGCCAACTACAACCACCAACCCAACAGAGACTCCGGTTATGAATGGGTGAGAAATCGGGGGCAGGTCAGAAGCTCTCGGAACGGCGTATTGAAAATCCTGCGGGATGATCGTGAAGATTGCGCTGCCAGTTGAGCTTGCAGCGGAACCTGTTGCGATTTGACTGACGACAAGCTATTCTGCGAAACGATCCCGTAAAAATGCATCGACGGTGGATGCAACCCTCAGCTTGAGTAGCATTATATAAAAGCGATCGTGCCCATAATACAAGCAAGAAATTATGCCGAGAGATCAGGATTTAGGCAGTCGTGATTGATAGACGCAGCTTTATTCAAACGGCGGTTTTGATTGCGGCGGGATCAGCCTCTGGCTCCCAACTGTTAGGCTGCGGTAGCGAATTGGTTATACCGTGCCTAGGCCCAGCTCCGGCGCCGACACCTATCCCGGGCATGACTTACATTCGCGCGTCGGAGATCGGATGTGCGCTTGATTGCAAGCTGGAAACAGGGCGCAACAAGTACACCGGCGGGCATGCCACTGACGATGGTCCGCGTATAAATGCCGCGATGGCCGGCGCGACCGCAGATAATCCGATCACGCTGATCATCGACGGAAGCGCATTGATTTCTGGCCTGTTTCTTCCGGCCGGGGGCTATTGGAACATCGCGGGACTTGGCTGTGGTACGGGTTTCTTCGTGAAGACGGGCACCAATAACGACGGCATCCACAACGGACCAATTGATGTGGCTGTGCCGTCCGATCCGGGACCGCCAGCCCCTCCACGTGGTAGGAACGTCTCGCTTAGCAACTTTACGCTGAACGGCAACCAGGGAAACGGGACTGACGGAAATTCGACGACCGGAATGCGGCAGGGCAACAAAACAACTTGGTATTTCGGGATTAACCTGATGAATCTGGACAACATCGTTCTCGATAAAGTGGTGGTAGTGAATACTCCTGCGTATCACATACGAGTCTCTAATGCCGGACAGGTTATGGTATCCGGATGCGTGATGCAGAGCCAGGGCCTAAACACCGACGGACTGCATTTCGATGGCCCGTCTAACGACATCGCGATTTCAAACTGCTCCTTCATGACCGGTGACGATTCCATCGCGCTCAACTGCCCGGAAGGCTACTCCGGCAACATCTCGCGGGTCAGAGTGACCAATTGCAAGTTCAATAGCTGGTCGCTGATGCGACTCTATACGTCATTCGGGGGTTCTAGCCGATATAGCATCGACGCAGTAAGTGTAAGCAACTGCAGTGGCACATTGGCGGAGGCCGCTTTCCTGATCGGGGTGGGCAATGGTAGCAGTCCGAACTCCGTTGCATCTTTGGATGTCGCTGATTGCAACCTAACAGCCCCGACTGTTCTTGGAGTTGCAGAAAACTTCGGGACAATCGGACTCCAAAACGTCACTTTTACCCCGTCCCAATCGGGAATTGTATGGACCAAGCCGGTAAGTAACCGTATCAGCGCATTCTTGCGACCCTCTCCACTTTATGGAGGAGGAACCTACATCGCATCGAGTCTCACTTTCAGAACTGCCGAATGGTCCGGGAGAGCGACGTCGAGGTCGCCGCCGTGGTCCTCGAAAACGACGCCACCATCGCCAACATCGAATTCAATGGCCTTGACGTGCTCGACACGGGGTCACATTCGCCGGTGCCGGCGCTTCTCACCATCGGGTCGGGATCGGTCGGCCAGCTGGTTCTCGATTCGATCGATAGCAGCCACATTGCGGGTGTAGCACCCCGCAAACGGATTCTCGAATATCGGCTCGGCTGCCGGGAAAGGCGTCCTGGCGACGGGCTGGGAGTTTCCCGATGCGGTGATGGCCGACGGCGTTCCGTACATCTCGGCGAATTCGGGTTTGCCTTCAATCAAAATCGCCGGTGTGGTTGAGCCCTATACGTCCTGATTCGCCACAGCGAACCCCTCCGCGCTGTCCACACCCGCTCGGCGTGCCCGTAGAGACCTTCCCCTCCCACGGTGGGCGCCGTTTGCTCAGCCATAGACACCTTACATTATTGGAGTTGTCGGAAAGAACTTTCGACTCCCTTTGCTTTCGACATGACTCTACTAAGTGGACCTAAATACGAGGCAGAAAGGAACGAGCTACAGGGGAGTCGCTTCAATAAGCGGAATCGGATATCCAATTTGGGGACCAGGCGCGTCGCAAAGCCAATCTCCTCAAGAATTGCGCAACATCTCTCGGTTGTCAGCTGGCCGCCAACAAAATGCGGCTCGATAATTAGCCGCGGCCTCAACCGTGACAACAAATCCTTCGAGCTTTCCAATACCTCGATCTCCGCTCCCTCAATATCCACCTTGATGAAATCAATCCGGTTGATCTCGCGTTCAGAACAAAAGGCGGCGAGCGTGGTCGTCGGCACATTCAGGATCGCACCACGTCCAGTTCCACAATCGAGACTGCGCTTGAACTCATCCCGCCCTCGCTCGAAAATTCGACTCCCTCTTCATGACACCAGACAGCTTTAGGCACAAGACTGATATTCTCTGGTGCGCCGAAACATCGAGCCGTCTCCAGATTTTCCGAGCCTGTTTCAAAGTTTAAAGGATCTGCCTCAACTCCGTAGACATTCCCTTCCGGTCCCACGAGTCGCCCAAATCCGATTGTGGTGAAGCCCGCATACACTCCCAAGTCAAAGACAACATCTCCCGATTTCAGGCGCGCGAAGGCCGAATACTGCCCCAGCACTGTGTACGGTTCTGGAATCGTATCATTCGTCTGTGACGCCGAGATCGCAGAATAGACGCGGGAATAAAATGCTTTATAAATTGCTTCATCGCTGTATCGTCCCAAGCCCAAAAAATATACTATCCATGATCAAACGTAATCGCAATCACGCTGTCGGTTTTCGTCAGCAACCAAGCGAAGACTACCTGCCGGACCTCTTGCATATCTTCATGTATCCTTGAAAATAGTTAGGGCTATTCTGCATGCCAGATTCTCCGATATTTGAGGAAAATAAAAGTTCCGAATCCCAGACCACCAATGCTAGTGGCACCCAAATACCCGCTGATCATTCCAATAGCGCCAAATCTTCTTCCTAATGCATAGGATGAAAAGAGCATAAATAATGCACCCACAACAGAGATAAGTAAGAATTTTTCCTGTTTATGCGCTCGTAGATATATGGCCTCTGAGATCACAATATGATTGAAAATCATAGTCAACAAAAGCATTCCAAAGGGAAGTGGTCCAAGCACGCGATGAGCAAATCGGCTCTGCTCCGCATTGAGATAGATCACACTGCTCCAGACTGCTGCCGAACCTAAAACACACACTACCAAAGACTGCGTGAGCGTCCGAAAGAAAATATGATCCAGTTTTACGTATTCTTTGCGCGCGATCATCGCGCCAAACGGTGCGGCTTTGGTGTTGACCCATGCAATGCTTACTGCCATCAGAGCATTGCTGATATTCAAGGACATGCCCATCTGACCTGCGGCGACAGGTCCCCAATATGCGAAAAGAATTGGGTTGAATAGTTGAAAAATAAAATATCCGCATATCCAGCTGATCGCGATACGCCACTGAAAAGGCCACACCTCTTGCCACCAATGGATGCGATCTTGACCTGCGTGATAGAAGAGCAACGGTAACAGAAGCCGTCGCCGTGTGTAGAGCCAGACACCCCCAGCCAACACCTGACCTGCAATCATCATTGCTGGCGCATAAAGGCCATGGTGTGTCAACATTGCGCCCCAGGCCAACACGCTCCCAAGTAGAGCCTGCCACAGACGGGTACGTGCGACTTGTGGCACGTATCCACAACCTTCAAGAAAAGAGAAAACAGGGTCAATCTGAAAGGCAAGACTTGCGGCCAGAACCACCAACCACCAAGGCAGACGCCATGCGACCTCCGGCCCAGAGTGCGAATTACTAGCAAAAAAATGGAGCCCCGCTGGAATGAGTATGCACGGCATCAAGAATGCGGTGATTGAATACCAGCGCACTGACTTTTGCAGTACCGATGCCAGTCTTGCATGAGCTACAGGGTTTCCAGTAATTTCGTCATCTCTAGAAATGGCCAGATGCGCACACTCATGGCTTGCCATCTGCAAGATAACAAAAGAAAAGCCCAATTCGAAAACCATCTGTAGGGCAACCAGGCTTCCGAAGGTGTAATAGTAACCCTGCTCAGCGCCGGTGAGAGAGTGCGCGATAAGAACAATTGTTACAAGGCCAGCCAGGCTAGACCATCCTCGCGCAAGCACAGTAAGAATAACGGCTCGATCTAGGCCCAATAATTTTCGCAGCCGCGAAATAGCAGAGGGCTTAGAGGTAAGCGTGTCGATTTGGAGCGGATTCATCAGGGGGTCTAAGTTCAATCAGGTTGCGCTACGAGTCGCACCTTGGACTGTCCGATCTTTCTAGCAGTAGACTATTAGTTTAGCCTAACGGTGTAGCGAATGACTTTTCGCGTAACCTATCTCCGGCGATCTCGCCAGAAATGAGATAGGAGTTCCGAGGACGCAGTTGAAGATATCTATGAACTGTGATCGTAGAGCCCGAGCCCAATAAAGCGCTCGAGCGCATTGACGTCGATACGTCGCGCCACGGTCTTGTCGCAGGCGGAGCAAATATATTCTACAGGTATGCCAACTTCTCTGGTTATCGCGATAATGATGTGCCCGTAGCGGTACTGGTTGTCTAAGCAAAGTGACCGTGGCTGCGGTTGTAAACCCTCCCGGTTACCTTCATCCCCTGTATAAGGGACTTACGATGCTGATGTGCTTCATCATCCCTCCTGGAGATTGCCATACCAAGCGGCTGTACGGCGAATGGATTCTTCCAAGTTTACCGTTTCTTCGAGGCCAAGCAGCTGCTTTGCACGGTCGACTGAGGGAACGTAACGCGAGGGAGCGGAGCCGGGCGATGGCTGACATGCCACATTAATGACAGCACGAGGATTGAGGATTTTGGCGACTATATGCGCGAGTTCCAGAATGCTAATTTCACGCGCCGAGCCGACGTTGATGGGGACTAGGGACGGGGCGCGGAAGAGCATCGTCCAGAGCCAAATTGCGAGGTCAGCACCATAGAGGTAAGAGCGCATGGATGTACCGTCGCCTTTAATATGGATGGAGCGGCCGGCTAGCGCATCTCCGATGAAGTTGCCGATCGCGAAGTGAGTATCGAGAGGGAGATGCGGTCCACAGAAGGCCCAGCATCGGGCGATGGCACACTCGAGCCCAAAGGTCTTGTGAAAGAGAGCGCACATGAGTTCGGAAGTGCGCTTGCCTTCGGAATAGACGCTGGCCGGATCGAGCGGATCTGGAGCGCCGACGTGGGACTCGGGCAGATGCGTAACGGCGGAAGGCTGCTTGCCATAGATGGCCCCGGAACTGGTGAGAAGAAATCGAGAGGTGCCATGACTGGCGGCGAACTCAAGAGTCCGTTGCGTGCCAGCCAGGATGGTCGTCAACATATCAACGGGAGCTTCGGCGGCTTGCCGTGCGCTGGCCTCGTTTGCGGCGTGAATGACGAAGGAAAAATCACCATCGGGGAAGGAGAAGTTGCGGACGTCGCCGGCAAGGAGGGTGATGGCGGGATCGGCGGCGAGATGGGGGCACTTCGCGGTAAAGGCGACGGGGTTGCGAGTGAGGACGGTGGCCCGAGCGTTAAGGTTCAGGGTATGGTTGATATAGGCAAAGCTCTCGACCAGCCAGCAGCCGAAAAAGCCAGTGCCCCCAGTAATGAAGATACGCTGATCGCGCATTCCCTCCCAAAGCGATTTTGTCCCGCCAAGGATGAGCTCGAGATCAGTTGTGGATAAATGCTTATCTGCCATGGCTACGTTTGACTATTTTTGCAGGACAAGTGAAATATGCCTAGGAGGGTTTGAGCGGCTCGGCCCTTACGCTGGCACAGCAACACAAAAGAAAAGGAGAAATCGGCTGGCAAAGTCAGCTCCCGTCTCAATTCTGCCGAGCCGCAGCATTCGACGACTATCTCGGTGGGACCGCCATTCCTTCGAAGTAAGTTCGACTTCCAATAGAAGCCTGATGCGGACCTGGGAAATCCGGTCTTCATGCCGGGATCGAGGACATGACGATGCACATCACGTCATTTACCGACAGAGCGAAGCGGCATCCTGCGGATCGGCGGCTGCGGTGTACAGAAAGCGGAATACCTTGACAGCGATGGCTTCTTCTAGGCTCGGTGTCATGAGGTGGAGAGGGTTGGACTCCATACTCCCAGAGGCCGTGACCCGACTGCTGATCTTAGGAAAATAGGTTTGTTCCGGATCAATTTTGACGAGGAAGGCGGCAGGTCCTGCTGCGTTGAACGCATCGAGGAATGCGCGATCGGTCTCAAAGCCCGGGCGAAGTTCCTGCAAGGGAATGTCATAGGATGCGAAGAGCTCTTTCCATTTGGGAATGCCGAGACCGGTGTTTATATCGCATCCTATATATCTCCCACCAAAATAGTTCTTCTGTGTCATCCGAATCGAGGCGTACCCGTTGTCGTCAAAGATGAATATCTTGAGGCTAAGGTTATTAACCGAGACCGTACCCAGTTCCTGAAGATTTTGGATGAAGCCGCCGTCGCCTTCTACCAGGATCGTCCGTCGGCCATCGGCTGCGAGTGCGGCCCCAATCGATCCGCTTAGACCGTAACCCATCGAGGCCAGGCCCTTGTTGGTGACGATTCGCTGGCCCGTCTTCTGGGCGAAAGCCTGCATCATAACTGTGAATGCGCTGCCGCTGGAACACGGGATCACAACGTCGGCGCAAGTGGTTAGATGTGAGAGTTGCTCGACGAATGCATAGGGACTGAGATACCCTGCACGAGTATTGTTAATGGGTTCAACCAAGGGAAGACACAGCTTGACCTGAGTGCAAAACTCCAGCCACTCGGTATACCTCGGGAGTTTGGCGGAAGAGAGATGCTTCAGGACGACGTTCGCATCGCCGCATACCGAAAGTGCGACGAAGGGATGGCCTTTGGAGAGTTCAGCTGAATCGCAGTCCACCTGAATAGTCTCTCCAACTGGGAGAAACTGTTGCCAGTTTAACCCGGTCTGTTGCAGGCTGAGACGCGTACCGAGCGCAATCAGCAGGTCCGCCTGCTGGAGCAGGATGTTGGAATAGCGCTGGCCCCAGGTGTTGGGTCGGCCGAAGTAAAGAGGATGATCCGCAGGAAGGCGATCCATCGCGTTCCAGGTGAGCATCAAGGGAATGCCCAGTGCCGAAAGCTGCGGAAGAAGAGCTTCGGCAGTGTCCCGGCTGATGCCCGCCCCCAAGAGGAGGACAGGGCGGTGCGATCGAGCGAGTTTCGACACAATGGAAGCAAGGGTCGCGTCGGAGACGGAGTCGAAGTGAGTCTCGAAGGGAGGTACAGTTGTCGCCAGCATGGCTTCATCCACCTTTGCACCCTGGATGTCGAGTGGAATCTCCAGAAAGACGGGGGCACGGCGACCGTTGAGACCGGAACGCGTTAGCTGTGCGAAGGCAGAACGGTCGACGACGGCTTCCATCAGTACGGAACGTTCCGTAACTGGGCCTGCGATAGCAACTCCATTGATCTCCTGAATCCCACGCTGGCGGACTTTCCCCCGCGAGAGGTCCGGCAATTTTACTTGGCCACCGATCACAAGCAACTCGCGACTCTCAAGGAAGGCACCGGCTAGTGCGGTCACAATGTTAGTGAGGCCAGGGCCGGCGGTCACAAGTGCAAAGGCCTTAGGGCCGAGATGCACTTCGTTAAAGTATTCGGCTGCGATGCCGGCGGCGACCTCATGCACCACTGGAATGCAGGTCAGCTTGTGGCTGAAGCTTTCGAGTAGATGCATGATGTTGCCACCCGCAACAAAGAAGCAGTGAGTGTAGCCGAGCTCGACGAGCCACTCGGCAAGCAAATCGCTGTACTTTTTCATAAAGCATAACTTTCCAAGACAGTCTTTATCGCGCTTTCGATCCGTAACATCGATTCCGGCGATCTAGGAATCTTTTTTGCAATGACCTTGCCGGACGGTTCGACGAGAATCAGCACATAGCTGTCCTGTCTGTGCTTTTTGTCGGATTCGAAGCGCTCCATGACATCTTTCAGCGGCAATCCGGAAAGCTGGCTGGAAAGGGTTGGAACAGCCCGGAAGATGGTGCCCAAGTGATCTTCGAGTTCGCGAACCGCGGGTGCTCCAGCGTATGGGTCGGAGCCGTCTTTGGTGCTCTGGCGACCGAACGCGAGAGCACATTGCATCCCCAGGCCCACGGCAATTCCGTGCGAGATGCCATAGTTCGACGCGCCTTCGATAGCGTGGCCAAAGGTATGTCCGAAGTTGAGGAGTAGACGCTCATTCTGATCAAACTCGTCGATCTCTATGAACCACTTTTTTGCCCGCAGACTATGGGCGATAAGCGCGGCGAGTGCGGACGTTTCCATCCCTGGGTGTGGGTCGCAGGCGAGATAGCTGCGGAATGACTCCGGGCCATGACAGAAGCAGATCTTTGCTGCTTCGATGATGCCACTGGCATGTTGATCTAGCGGCAGTGTGCGTGCGAACTTAGGGTCGACGAGCACTCGCAGTGGAGGGTGAAAGGTGCCGACGAGATTCTTGTAGGGCCCGACATTGATAGAGGATTTACCTCCGATGCACGAGTCGACCATTCCGAGAATGGTTGTGGGAATATAAATCCATTGCACACCGCGCATGTAGATGGAAGCAGCGAAGGCGGTGAGGTCCTGGATGACGCCGCCGCCTATTGCAACGAATTGAGTTTGCCGGTTGGCTCCAGAGCGACGAACCTGTTCGAGCAGACCCGGCGACGAGTCTAGCGATTTAACGGATTCGGAGGCGTCGTAGTAAATGACCGCACGCGAAGATTCGGTCCACGAAGGAAGAGCGCCTCGGAAGAAACCGTCTGCGATTATGACAACCTGCTGATGTTCTTCTATCTGGCGGTCGAAGGCTCCAGGCTCAATGACCACAGAGTAGCTTCCTATAGAAGCTGAGATTTCAAACGATTCGAACATGACTGAACCCCAAGTCGGCAGCGACGAACTGGCCTGTAATACCTGTATTTTCAGGCGAACAAAGATAACAGACGAGCGAGGCTACCTCCTGCAAGCTGACGAGGCGATTGTATCCCGTTGCGGCGGAAAGACGGTCGATCTGTTCCACGCTGAGATTCTTGCGTGTCATTGGCGATTCTATTGCGCCGGGTAGCACCGCGTTGATGAGATGACCGTCCTTGGCAAGGTCTGCTGAGGCAGAGAGCACAAGACCTTGCAGAGCCGCTTTGCTCATGCAGTAGGAAAGCTTTGATTGGCGCGCGAGGTTCTGCCAGATGGAACTAATAATGCAAAGACGTGATGCAGTTGCAAGGAAGCCACCTTGAAGAAGCGCTTGCAAGGTAACGAGGATATAAGTGCAGTTGGCCTCGTATATTTGTCGATGAACCCCCAGGTCCAGATTGTAGACACTGTCGTTCGCGTTGGTGCCCTGCGCCCAGCAGATGCTGGTGTAAGCCGAAGACGGTGCAATTTGTGAATAGGTAAAGTCCATACCCAACGGATCAAGAGCAAAGTATTGAACTGCAGGTAGCGGAACTTCAGGTAGCTTGCGTGCAATAGCCGTAACCTTCCAGCCGCGCTGAAGTGCTAAGTGCACCACTCCGCCACCGATAGCTCCACTGGCGCCGAACACCAGGATATGTTCTGAAGACTCCATCAGCGATTGAGAACCGCCCAGCGTTTTTCGAGCATGTCTATCCGCTTGGCGTCTTCCTGTTGAATCTGGCTGTAATAATCTCGTTTGTTCAGAAGCCAAAGCATCTCGAAGTGAACTGCGTTCAGCAGACCTTCAGTAATGTGGTTTTCTCTTACGGCGTTCGCGTCGAAGATGACCTTGCGTGTCTCAAAGCGCGTTAGGTGCACGTCGAGCATCTCGCGAAGTACGGGAATAGAGTCGCTGGAGACGCCCCCCCCGACAACGAGATCCAGACCGCGCGACTTGCAGGCGGCTCGCCGTCTTCAGAACGTAGTCGGTGACCTCTTTGCCATTAATGGCGTCTCGCCCAAGGCCAGCCGATAGCGAGAAGTCAACGCGGCCGAAGACGATACCAGCCAGTTCAGGTGCCTTGTTGGTCGCATCGGCCATAGCCTCAAGCTGATTGTAGGCAGAAATCGTCTCGAGGTTAAAGAGAAAATCGGTCTCCTCTTGCTCCTCTTTCGAGTATACTTTATCCACTGCATCGGCGAATTTGGTGAGAGCGTAGGTGCTTTCGATCATTGGCGCGATGATGTAGTCGACGCCGAACTGCTTACTTTCGATGAGGTCGCGCATCGCCTCGCAGCCACCGATCTTGAGTCCGAACTTCAGGCTGGCCTTGCGACAGATCTCAACGAGCCGAAGCAATTCATCGACGCGGGTGCCTTCGGCCTCAAACTCCGCTTTGACAGCTACATAACCAAATTCGTCTCTGCCCTTTTTGAGGAGGTCCAACATCTTGCGTTCTTTGATGTTCATTCACTTTCCTTGGCGAATCTCATAGAAATACGGTCAATTTTAGCAGCATTGAAGTCACTCTGGACTGTAAGGGGAAAAGAGGTCAATTGCTTCAGGTCGCAATGACTTAGAGGACATTCAGATTGCCTCTGACAATAGTGTGAAAAGAGTCGATAACATAGTCGATCATGTTTTCGGTCAGGCCAGGGTAAACACCGATCCAGAACACATTGTTCATCACGTAATCCGTATTGGGTAACTCCCCAATCTTCCGATACTTCGAATCCAGATATGCCGGCTGACGCAAGAGGTTGCCACCGAACAGGAGCCGTGTTCCGATCCTCCGCTCCTCCAAGACTTGCACGACACGATCACGTTTGAGGCGCCCTTCAGGTTTCACTGCAATGGGGAAGCCAAACCAACTGGGATCAGAACCCAACGTGGCTTGAGGCAAGGAGAAGAACTCCTGAAGGTCTGCAAGGCCATCATAAAGGCGTTTGAAGTTCGCCCTTCGCGCCGCGATAAAGCCCGGCAACTTCTTCAACTGAGACACACCCACCGCTGCCTGCATGTCAGAAAGCTTCAGGTTGTAGCCAATGTGCGAATAGATGTACTTGTGGTCGTACCCGCATGGTAGTTCGCCGAGTTGCCACTCGAATCGCTTGCCGCAGGTGTTGTCCTTTCCCGGAGCGCACCAGCAGTCGCGGCCCCAGTCCCGGAACGACTCGATCAGCTTGGTCAATGCGGGCTTCTGCGTCATCACCGCACCACCCTCGCCCATCGTAATGTGGTGCGCAGGATAAAAGCTCGCAGTAGAAATATCGCCAAACGTCCCCACACCCTGACCTTTGTAAGTAGCACCCACCGCATCGCAGCAGTCTTCCACCAGCCAGAGATCGTGCTTCTTGCAGAAAGCCATCACCGCATCAAGGTCGAAGGGATTGCCCAGCGTGTGTGCAATCATCACTGCGCGAGTTCGATCAGACAAGGCTGCTTCAAGCTGGGAGCAGTCAATGTCATACGTATCCAGCTGAACGTCAACGAACACAGGAATCAGGTTGTTCTGAATCGCCGGATTGATAGTCGTAGGAAAACCAGCCGCAACGGTAATAACCTCATCACCGGGCCGGAGCGCCCGGTCACCCAGAGTAGAAGAAGTGAGCGCAGAAAGCGCCACCAGATTCGCCGAGGAACCTGAGTTGACCAGACGAGCATCGCGGACACCCATCACCCGCGCGAATTGACGTTCGAATTGCTCCGCAAAGCGGCCCGTCGTCAACCAGAAGTCTAGCGACGCATCCACCGCATGCTGGATGTCTTCTGCGTCGAACACCTTGCCGGAGACGGGGACGGCAGACGTGCCCGGGGTGAACTCGCGGCATGGAAACGCCTCATCGTAGTATTTCGCCACCAGGTTGCGAATTTGATCGCGCAAAATCTCGACCTGTGGCTTATGCTCGGCGATCGCGCCATCTTCTTCGGCGAGGCTAAGTCCACTCGCCCGATTCTCAGCGATCGATTCCATCATTAGCTCCTATTCGGGTCGGCGGCGCCATATTGAGTGAGCCGTTGATAGGCAGCAATCTGATCAAGGGTGACCTGCTGCATGTCTCTTCCGGCCTGCCATTGCTTAAACCATTCTACGATGAACTGCAGCGCACTGGAGAGGCTAAGCGCCGGCCGCCAGTCAAGGAGATTATGTGCGCGTGCACAGTCCAATTTCAAATAGGCGGCCTCATGCGGATGAACACCCTTATCAATAACCCAAGACGCATCAGGAGACCACTGCTTCGCTAACTGACGCACAATCCATTCTACCGGCCGGGCGTCCTCCTCATTTGGGCCAAAATTCCACGCGGATGCAAAACTTGCATCGTGCGCAAGAAGCCCCTCCGCAAGCTGAATATAGCCACGGATAGGCTCCAGGACATGTTGCCACGGGCGGATCGCATGAGGATTGCGAATCGCAACCTGTTCGCCAGCGACGAAACCGCGCATAAGGTCGGGAATTAGACGATCCACTGCCCAGTCTCCCCCGCCGATTACGTTACCCGCGCGAGCGGTGGCAACCGCAACCCCGTGGACGCCAAGCTTGTCCGGCGGAAAGAACGAATCGCGATATGCAGCACTCACTAATTCAGCGCATGCTTTGCTGTTGCTATACGGATCATGCCCACCCAGCCGGTCATTCTCACGATAACCCCACTGCCACTCGCGATTTTGGTAACACTTGTCCGTCGTTATCAGAACTGCTGCCTTCACCGACGCTGTATGCCGAATGCTGTCGAGCACGTTTACTGTGCCCATGACATTCGTCGCATACGTCAATACCGGCTCAGCATAAGAGCGTCGCACCAACGACTGCGCGGCAAGATGAAAAACCACCTCAGGCGCGAAGTCCTGCATGGTCGCTCGCAGGCGTGGCAGCTCACAGATGTCGGCCTCTATATGGTGCACGCGCTCGCCGATACGGGCGACCTCAAAGAGGCTGGGCTCACTCGGCGGTGCCAGCGAATACCCACAAACGGTGGCTCCCATCTGCGTCAGCCACAACGCCATCCAACCGCCCTTGAACCCTGTATGCCCTGTAAGAAATACCCGGCGCCCTCTCCAGGGGGAATCAAGCCCGAGACTCACCACTTCCTCCACGGCGCTGCACCACTTTGCCACAGCTCTTCTAGATGTGTCTTGTCGCGAAGGGTATCCATCGGCTGCCAAAAGCCCGTGTGTGGATACGCTTTCAGATTCCCTTCTTCCGCCAAGCGTTCGAGCGGCTCTCTTTCCCACAGAGTCTGATCGCCTTCGATATACTCAATCACCTTGGGAGAAAGAACAAAGAATCCACCATTGATCGAGGCGCCGTCGCCAGCTGGTTTCTCACGGAATGCGGTGACCTGATCGCCATCAATGACAAGTGAGCCAAAACGACCACTGGGCTGTACTGCACTTACAGTTGCTAACTTGCCATGGAGTCTGTGAAACTCGACAGACTTTGCCACATCAATATCTGCAAGCCCGTCTCCGTATGTGAGACAGAAAGTATCCTCGCCAGCTAGATATTTGCTCACGCGTTTTAGCCGGCCACCAGTCTGTGTGGTATCCCCAGTGTCCACCAGCGTAACCCGCCACGGTTCGGTCATGCTGTCATGCACTTCCATCCGATTCTCTTCCATATGGAAGGTGACATCTGCAGTATGGAGAAAGTAGTTAGCGAAGAATTCTTTGATTACGTAGCCCTTGTACCCCAGGCAAACGACAAAATCATTAATGCCGAAATGAGAGTAGATTTTTAGGATGTGCCACAGGATCGGTTTACCGCCGATTTCAACCATTGGTTTTGGTCGAACCGAAGTCTCTTCACTAATTCGAGTACCTAGTCCTCCCGCGAGGATAACTGCCTTCATTACCTAATTCTCCACTACAAGTCAGCTTTTGGATCCTACATCAGGAGGGCTCTCACGCTTCTCGATCGCTGTCTCCTGCAACTTAGCTATTGTCCTAACACAGTGTTGGCAGCGGCTATCGCTATTCCCAAACTGACCCACGATCTGTCCAATATCCACAATCAGGCACATCGTCTTTCCTTTGTCCAAATTCAACGAAAGCGCCGCTTAGCCAAGCGTTTATATTCTCCCACGCGAAGGTGCGGATCATCCACGAACGGATTAGATTATAGACCACCCCATCGACGCTTACAGCGGAGGGAAATCGCGGAATAGTAAATCGGTCACCATGTTCCAATCGCAGACCGGTATCTTAGTAATGCTACTACTGTCTCGCGACAGCCTCACCTGGATATCCCGCATGCTTCCTTGGGGGGGAGGCCCCACCTGTCACGAACATTGCAGTAGATAGCGTACTCAACGAGCTGATGGTGTAACTTCCCGGTCGCCAGGCCTGCCCGACAACAAAGACCTAGAGGACAGTCCACTCCGACACACAAAACCGACCGCGCCGTTTACGCTCTCGCTAGATCCAGTGACTGGAGCGATTGTGAAGCAGAGCCATTTCGCAACAGCTGTTGCTCGATAAACTCGTTGATACAGGAGTGGCGATGCATGAGGGCGCTTAATTGGAGGGGCAGTTCAGTTCCTCGGTAAAGCAAGTGACCTGCCCCGGCAAATCTCAACCAGTTTGAGCTGGAGTTCTCTCGTAAATCGAAGGAGGGAGCTGAGATTAAGAACAGCCGGTATAGGAAGAGCAGATCATCGGGATATTGAAGCAGCATGAGGTTGGAGTGAAGACGGAGGATCTGTGCCGTGAGCGCGGGACCAGCGCGGCGACGTTCTGCGGCTAGAAGCAGAACTTCGAGGGCATGAAGGTGAACGAGGCGCAGCGGCTGAAGGCGATGGAGGATGAGAACCGTAGTCTGAAGCTGCTGGTAGCGGAGTTGAGCCTGCACGGCGAGGGGCCGAAGGCAGTCATACGAGTAAATGGTGGGCCCGGAGGGATTTGAACCCCCAGCCAAGGGATTATGAGTCCCCTGCTCTAACCGTTGAGCTACAGGCCCGATGATGACTTGCGACCGCCGGCAGGTTGGGGAGTCTTTGGACTCGATTGATTACCTGTCCGTCGGTTCCGGTGTGGGAAGAACATACCATGGACTCGCTGTCACGCTCGAATGCTCCCTGCCAATCTCTTGATTGTAAATGCAACGGCGTCCCGTTTCTCCAGCTCTCGTGAGTGGTGTGAGAAAACCTTCGGAGCGGTAATGGAAACGGGTTCGTTATTTCTCGCCGCGGAGAAGTTCCACCTCGGAACCGATGAATCCCCAGGAGTTCCATGCCTCACCCTTCACCACGTTTTTGAACAGGCCGATTGCATCGGAGCGGTCGTGATGATAGATACGCGAGTTTCCGACGCCATAGCTTACCGTGTTGAAGGAGAGCTCGCCTTCAAGGTCCTGCGGGCCTGTGGGCGGAGGCGGCAACACAGCCTCTGCCGTAAGCTGGCCCTGGTAGAAGTGCAGAAGACGCAGATAAAAATACAGGTGCGGCTCGATGTTCTTCACATCGGGAGTGATGCGCGTCAGCACTTGCGCTGCCTGTTCGGGCTTTCCAGCGCGCTGCAGCGAAACGTAGAGCCAGTTCGAGCAATCGATGAGGCTGTCGTTGGTCTTTGCCAAGGCCCGAGCACTGGCAAACGAAGTTGCGGCTTCGTCGAATTCTCCCAGGAAGTAGTGTGCCAGCCCAAGATGATAATGAGCGTCGAGATTCTCCGGAGCGAGAAGCGTAGCCTGCTGGAGGTCCTTCAACGCCGGCTTGAACTCCCGCAGTCCTAGTTCACGGTGGCCTCGCTCGAGATAAAGATCTGCGTTCTTGGGAGCGAAGGCCAATCCTTGAGTGGAGGTAGCCACAGCTTCACGGTACTGTCGCCGTGCGGCCTCGGCCTTTGAGAGTTGCAGGATTCGGTCAACGTTCTTCGGATCGGCTGCGAGGTTCTTGCGCGCGTTGATCACGTTCTGATCATCAGGCAACGCGTAGAGCTTTCGCCCAAGACCAGAGGTGACTTCGAGCGCCCCGTGTGCTTCGGCGCTCGTTTGAGACCGTAGATGAGCCGTCAGGACGAACGTGGCCATGAAAAAAAACACTCCGGAGCGGATCACCGGTCCTTGTCTCCAGATGCTGTGGCTCCAAATGCTCCGCATTACTCCGCTCATCTGCACTGTCTCCTGTAAATAGAATTAGTATGCCGTCATGCGATCTTGGCGAAGACCAGATTCTACAGGTACAGCCAGAGATTCTATTCGCGGACAATAAATGTCGCGCTTCACATTCCGCGCTAAGGGCGTGATTGGAATGCTGCGGTAGACGGCGAGCCTCTCTACTTTTCGTGCGTTGACCCGGGCGTTGTGTTGACGTCTTCAGGCGCCGACGGGTTGATGTGACCAAGGCGGTTTTCGGGGGTGGAGGAGTGGACTTTGGTGGGGCCGGGGCCGGCCGTGGCGGGGTTGTCGCCCCTGGGGCCGGAGGGCTGGACGGCGTGGGGAAGGTCTTGGGGATTGTAGGTGCGTTGGTTGAGTTGCTGATCTTTCGCGGATTGGTTTGATGTTTGCTGCTCACGGGAAGACATATTCAGACCTCTTTTGTTCCTGCTTGATTGGAGACCGTGAGCGGGGTAACAGTTGTCTGGTTGGCGGAGAGCCGGCTGACGGCTTGCGCGGCGAAACTGTTGTAGAGTTCATAGAGTGCAAGGAGATCTCCGTCTCCGGCTAGTTGGCGCAGGCTGTGGAAAGTGGCTTGCGGAGGCATTGGTTGGCGAATGGGAATTGATGAAAGAGCAGAGCGGCGCGCGGGCGCGGATTCAATCCTGGTGACGGGTGGCGCGGGGTTTATTGGCTCGAATTTTGTTTTGGACTGGCTGGGTTCGGGTGCGGGGGCGGTGGTCAATCTGGACAAGCTGACGTATGCGGGGAATCCGGAGAATCTGGCTTCGGTTGCGAGTGACCCGGCTTATACGTTTGTGCATGGTGACATCTGCGACGGGGAACTCGTGGTGGAGTTGCTGAGGAAGCACAGACCGCGGGGGGTGGTTCATTTTGCGGCGGAGAGCCATGTGGACCGGTCGATTCTTGGGCCGGAGGCATTTCTGCGGACGAATATCGATGGGACATTTACTCTGCTGCGTGCGGCGCGGGAGTTTTATGAATCGCTGACGGGAGAGGAACGCGAGAGGTTCCGGTTTCTGCACGTGTCGACCGATGAGGTGTATGGGACGCTGACGCCGGAGGCTCCGGCGTTTCATGAAGAGACTCCTTATGCGCCGAACTCTCCTTATGCGGCGTCGAAGGCGGCTTCTGATCATTTGGTGCGGGCCTGGGTGCATACGTATGGCCTGCCGGCGATGGTGACGAATTGCTCGAATAACTATGGGCCCTATCAGTTTCCAGAGAAGTTGATTCCGCTGATGATTGCGAATGCCGTGGCGGGGAAGGCTCTGCCGGTGTATGGCGATGGGCAGCAGGTGCGGGACTGGCTCTATGTACTGGATCATTGCCGGGCGATTCGAGCAGTCCTTGAGCGTGGGCGCGTTGGGGAGACGTATAACGTTGGCGGAGGAAACCAGCGAACGAATCTTGAGGTGGTGACGACGTTGTGTGGATTGCTGGATGAGTTGGTTCCACAATCGAAGTTCAGACCCCATCATCAGCTGGTGAATTATGTAACGGACAGGCCCGGGCATGACCGGAGATATGCGATTGATGCGCGAAAGATAGAGGCGGAGCTAGGATGGCAGCCACAGGAAAACTTTGAAACTGGACTGCGGAAGACGGTGGAGTGGTATCTGGCGAATTCGGCTTGGGTGGACGGTGTGATGAGTGGCGGCGTATCAGCACTGGATGACGAAGAACTATGGCGGGCGTGGGGTTGGAGCGCCGCCGGTCGTTGGTGCTGCGGAGGGGCGTCGGTGAAGGGGATTATTCTGGCGGGCGGTTCGGGGACGAGGTTGTATCCGGTGACGCAGACGGTGTCGAAGCAACTGCTGCCGGTGTATGACAAGCCGATGATCTACTATCCGCTGTCGGCGCTGTTGTTGGCGGGAATTCGCGAGATTCTCCTGATCTCGACTCCGGAGGATACGCCGCGGTTTCGTCAGTTGATGGGGGATGGGGAGCAGTGGGGGATTAAGCTGCAGTATGCAGTGCAGCCGTCACCGGATGGATTGGCGCAGGCGTTTCTGATTGGCAAGGAGTTTCTGGCCGGTGAGGGTTGCTGCCTGGTGCTGGGGGACAACATCTTTTATGGACAGGATTTTGCGAAGGCGCTGCGAAAGGCCGCGGGTGGCGGGGCGGGCGCGACGGTGTTTGCGTATCCAGTGCTGGACCCGGAGCGATACGGAGTGGTGGAGTTTGATTCGGAGAGGCGCGCGGTTTCAATTGAAGAGAAGCCGCTGAAGCCGAAGTCGCGGTATGCGGTGACGGGAATTTATTTTTACGACGCACAGGTGGTTGGCGTGGCGGAGGGGCTGAAGCCTTCGGCTCGCGGTGAGCTGGAGATTACAGATGTGAATCGGTGGTATCTAGAGCGGGGTCAACTGCGGACGGAGTTACTGGGGCGAGGGACGGCGTGGCTGGATACGGGGACACACGACTCGTTGGTTGAGGCGTCGATGTTCATTCACACGATTGAGAAGCGGCAGGGGTTGAAGGTGGCTTGTCCGGAGGAGATTGTGTACCGGTTGGGCTATATCGGTGCGGATGAGCTGAGGGCGCTGGCCGCGAAGATTTCGAAGAGTAGCTATGGGGAGTATCTGCTGCGCGTGCTGGAAGAGACGGTGTATTGATGGAGCGAAGCGCTCTGCCGCCAGGCGGACGAATATTGCTGACCGGAGCTTCGGGGCAAGTTGGCGCGGAGTTGCTCGAGACGCTGAAGCCGTTGGGGGAGGTGGTCGCTCCGTCGCGGGCTGAGATGGATATGGCGAATGGGGCGTCGGTGCGAGAGGTAGTTCGGGCGGTTCGGCCGCGATGGATTGTGAATACAGCGGCGTACACTGCCGTGGATAAGGCGGAGAGTGAGCCGGATTTGGCGTATGCGATCAATGCTGATGCTGTGAAGGTGATCGGAGAAGAGGCGAAGAGGCTGGAGGCTGGGGTGCTTCACTTCTCGACGGACTATGTCTTTGATGGTTGTTCAAGCACGCCTTACCGGGAGATAGATTCGACTAGCCCTGTGAGTGTTTATGGCACGAGCAAGCTGGCGGGCGAGACGTTGCTCGGGGAGAGTGGTGCGGGGCAGCTGATCTTTCGGACGAGCTGGGTATATGGGGCGCGGGGGAAGAATTTTCTGCTGACGATTCTGAAGCTGGCGCGGGAGCGGGAGAGGGTGCGTGTGGTAGCGGATCAGCATGGAGCGCCGACATGGAGCCGCGACCTGGCCAGAATGGCGGCTGCAGTGATCGGGCAGTGTGAAGATAGGGCTCAAGGGTGGGCGATCGGAGCGGTACTGAGGGATTTTGGGGGTGTCTATCATGCTGCGGGCTCGGGCGAGACGACGTGGCATGGATTTGCGATGGAGGCTGTCCGGTTAGCTCGGGAGCAAGAGCCAGGAGTGCGGTTTGCGGAGGTTGAGGCGATTACGACGGCGGAGTATCCCACGCCGGCAAAACGGCCAGCGAATTCGCGGATGAACTGCGAGAGGCTTGCGGAGCGATTTGGATGGAGGATGATGGATTGGAAGGATTCTTTGCGGCAGGTAATGGCGGAGCTATGAAGGCACGGGCGTTATTTCTCGACAGGGATGGGGTTGTGAATGAGGAGGTGGGATATCTCCATCGGGCCGAAGAGGTGCGGTTCGTTGATGGGATCTTTTCGCTTTGTAAGACGGCGGCGTCGCTGGGTTACAAGCTGATTGTGGTGACGAATCAGGCAGGGATAGCGAGGGGGTATTACACCGAGGCGGATTTTGAGGCGCTGATGGAGTTTATGCGGACGGAGTTACGTGCCGAGGGGGTCGAGTTGGATGCGGTTTACTACTGCCCGTTTCATCCTGAGCACGGCGTGGGAAGGTATAAGCGGGAGCATGAAGACAGGAAACCGGGGACAGGCATGTTGCGGCGGGGGGCTCGAGAGTTTGGATTGGAGTTGAGCGAGAGCGTGCTGGTGGGAGACCGGTGCTCAGATGTGGGGGCGGCGAAGACGGCTGGGCTGCGGCAGGCATTTCTGATGAGCGGGACTGAGGCTGGGGAATGTGGCGGGGAGTATGTGAGGGTGGAGTCTTTGGCTGAAGTGGAAAGGTGGCTGTTGGAGCGCGGGTAGATTCGCGGTGCGGTCCAGCGGCTATTTGTTGGGTGGCAGTTCGGCGGCGGTGAAGAGGGTGCCGCATTCGTCTTTGGGGCTGACGGACAGAGAGGTTCCGTGGAGAGCTTCGAGTGGCCAGGAGATGTTGAGAGTAGGGTCGTTCCAGAGGATGGTACGTTCGCCAGGGGGGTAATAGAGGTTGGTGGTTTTGTAGAGAACCTCGGCCGTTTCTGAGAGAACGAGGAAGCCGTGGGCGAAGCCTTCGGGGATCCAGAGGAGTTGGAGCGGATCGTCGGGGGATTCGGTTTTGAGGTGGAACCCCGCCCATTTGCCGAAGTCGGGTGAGTTGCGGCGAAGATCGACGGCGACGTCCCAGATGTGGCCGGAGAGAACGCGGACGAGTTTGCCCTGGGGCTTGCCCAGCTGGTAGTGCAGGCCGCGGATTACGCCCTTCACAGAGAAGGATTGGTTATCCTGAACGAACTGAGTCGGGAGCCCGACGGCGGAAAAAGTTGACTGATTGAATACTTCTGCAAACCAACCGCGACAATCTCGTAAGCGTTGGGGTTGAATAATCTTGACGTCGGGGAGTGAAGTGTCCAGGAACTGCATTTGATCAGTCTAACTTCTGGAGCTGTTTGTTATCGGTATACATACTGGCGCCCAAAATGGAACGAATGAAAGGCGAAAAATGCGCTTCGCACTCTGGCGTTCGAGATGCATCCTAGTAGAATGATGGAGTTGGTTATCTGCGCTGCACTTTTTCCCGGTTTATGGTCCCCGATAAGACGAGTCAAAAGAAGAACGCGGATTCAAGGGTCCAATACAAGCAGAAGATAGAGATTACGACGCGCGGTCGTTTCCATGTTCACCAGGGCATGGCGGCGAGTTAGAGTTGTTGTCCGCGACACGAGTGTATGCGTGAGTAACCGGTATGGTCATCGTGCTGCAAAAGAGCGCATGCGAGCGGACTGTACAGATACAGGATTCGAATGCAGGCTGAATATCAATCTCCCGAGTCGCCGGTAGCGGCTATTGAAGGTTCTTATTCGTACACGGAATTGGCGGGGCGCTCGCTGGAGAGGCTGCAGCGGGCAAATACTGCGCCGTCAGAATTCTTCCGTTACAAGTTTGTTAAGCGTTGCTGTGACATCTTCCTGATTCTGATTTCGATGCCAGTCATCCTGCTGGTCGTTGGAGTGGTATCGGTAGTGGTAAAAGTGAGTTCGCCCGGACCTGTCTTTTATTCTCACCGTCGGATACGGAAGGGCGGCGCGTTCTTTTCGATGTGGAAGTTCCGCACGATGTGCGTGAACTCAGCTGAGGTGCTGGAGGACTTTCTGGCGCAGCATCCGGAGGCGCGTGCTGAATGGAATAAGACTCATAAACTGCGGAATGATCCTCGAATAACCCGGTGGGGAGTCTTTCTGCGCAGATACAGCCTGGATGAACTGCCGCAGCTTTGGAATGTGCTGATGGGCCAGATGAGCCTGGTTGGACCCCGGCCGATTGTTGCGGCCGAGGTAGAGAAATACGGCGACTGCTTCGACTGTTACTGCAGGGCGAAACCCGGGTTGACCGGTCTGTGGCAGGTCTCCGGGCGAAGCGAGCTCAGCTATGATGAGCGGGTTGCACTGGACTGCCAATACGTGGAGCACTGGTCGTTAACGAAGGATTTTCTGATTCTTTTGAGAACGTTTTCGTCGGTTGTGAATCAGGATGGCGCGTTCTAAGTAGAAAGTTTCTGAAGGCTGTGTGGAGTGAGGGTTGCAATTGTTCATCACTGGTTTGTGACCCGGGGTGGCGGAGAGCGCGTCGCCGAGTGCATCGCTTCGCTGTTCCCTGAGGCGGAGATTTTCACGCTGATGAAGGCTGCTCCTGGGATTCCTGAGGATCTGCAAGGACGGCGAATTCATACATCCTTCCTGCAGAAGATTCCCATGGCAAAGAGTCATCACCGCCATATGATGCCGCTGTATCCGAGTGCGACCGAAGGGCTCGATCTGCGCGGCTTCGACCTGGTGATCTCTTCCGACAGCGGACCGGTCAAGGGCGTTCGGGTGGATGAGAAGGCGGTGCATATCTGCTATTGCCATTCGCCGATGCGCTATCTCTACGACGGATATGAAAGTTACCGGGATCAGATGGGCCCGTTGACGCGCGCAGCCTTTTCCACTGCCGCGGGACGATTGCGCCGGTGGGACAAGAAGGCGGCTGCGAAGGTTAGCTATTTTCATCGCCAATTCGCAATATGTGGCGGGGCGAATCCGAAGATTCTATGGGCGCGAGAGCACGGTGATTCATCCGCCGATCGATCTTGACCGGGCTCGGCGAGTGGATAAGCCCGGTGAGCACTATCTTTGCGCGGGACGGCTGGTTGGATATAAGCGGACTGAATTGATGATCGAGGCTTGCATGCGGCTGGGACGAAAGCTCCGGGTTGCAGGGACAGGTCCCGAAGAAGCACGATTGAAGGCAAGGGCGGGCTCGGCTGAGCTGAGATTCCTTGGGGAACTGTCGACAGAGGCTTTATGGCAGGAGTATGCGGAGTGCAGGGCACTGTTATTTGCGGCCGATGAGGACTTTGGGATGGTGCCGCTTGAGGCGCAGGCTTGTGGGCGCCCTGTGGTGGCGTATGGGGTCGGCGGGTCGCTGGAGACTGTGCGGGGAGTTGGGGACTTGCCCACGGGAGTTTACTTCGGAGAGCAGACGGTGGAGTCTGTGATGAAGGGTATTTTGCAGTTTGAGGCTGCAGAGGCATGCGGCCGGTTCGACCCGGCAACCATTCAGCAGTGGGCGGCTGAGTTTGATACGCCAGTATTCTTGCGGCATATGCGGGATTTTGTGCTCGAAAGGGTGCCGGGAGCTGAGACTGCGATGGTTCCCCAGGCGAGAGTTCCCGTGGTCTAGCTGCCGAGGGTGAATGAATGCCGTTTTTTTGCAATCGTCGCGTGTTGTGCGGTGGAAAGAGTTAGCAGCTGTTGACTAAGAGGTCCTGTGATGGAAGGAATGAGAGATCTTTTGAAAGGTGCCTTGGGGCGTAGCCTCAGCGGATTGCGTGAGGTCGACCGCCTTGCCGCAGCATGGCCGGTGGCTTGCGGCAACGCCATGGCCGCGCGAGGGACCGTGACGGGCTACCAGGATGGCGTTGTCCTGATAGAGGTTGAAGATGCGGCGTGGTTGCGACAGTTGATGACTATGCGTGGTCAGCTTGCAGGTCAGATGGCGCGAATCGCGGGGGTGAGGGTGACCGAGATACACTTTGAGATGAAGAGGAATGAAACACGATGAGTGGACAAGCTGGGGTATCGATTGAAGATGTACGCCGGGTGGCCGAGTTAGCGAATCTGGAGTTGACTGCTGAGGAGGAACCGCGGATGCGGCGCGACCTGAACGCCATTCTGGGGCATATTGCCCAGTTGAATGAGCTGGATACGAGTGGCGTGCCGGCGATGGCCCAGGTGGGCGAGATGTTGGGTGGAGTCGTGGACTCGGCGGGTGCTTCGTTGCGGGCGGACGTTATACGGCCTTCTTTGGATCGCGCTGCGGTGATGGCTGCTGCACCGGAGAGCGACGGTAGGTTTTTCAAGGTGCCTAAGGTGATTGAGCGGTAGTTTTCAACTGGCAGCGAAGCGTAATTGCAGGGAAAGAACGGTGACTGTAAGCGGATGAAGCTTAAGAGTTTGACTATCGATGGGGCACGCGCGGCGATCGCATCCAGGCAGGTAACGGCCACGGATCTGGCCGAGCAGCACTATGCGCGGATTGGTGCTCAGGACGGCACTATTAATAGTTTTTTGTCATTGAGCCGTGAAAGGGCGCTGGTGCAGGCGGCGAAGATAGACTCAATGGCAGAGAAGGGCGATAAGCTGCCTGTTCTAGCTGGAGTGCCGATCGGGATCAAGGACGTGCTCGTGATGCAGGGTGCCCCGGCTACGGCTGGATCGCTGATTTTGAAGGGCTATCGGCCTCCCTACGATGCTACTGCTGTGATGAAGCTGGAAGCGGCGGGAGCGGTTCTGCTGGGCAAGTTGAACTGCGATGAGTTTGCGATGGGTTCGTCCAATGAGAACTCGGCGTATGGTCCGGTGTTGAATCCACGGGCTTTAGATCGGGTTCCGGGTGGGTCGAGCGGCGGGTCGGCGGCGGCGGTTGCTGCGGATTTTGCGGTGGCGACGTTGGGGACGGATACGGGGGGGTCGATTCGGCAGCCTGCGGCGTTCTGCGGAGTGGTTGGTGTGCTGCCAACTTATGGCAGGGTAAGCAGATACGGGCTGATCGCTTTTGCTTCTTCTTTGGATCGGGTGGGGCCGTTTGCGAGGAGCGTGAAGGATGCGGCGACGGTTCTGCAAGTGATTGCAGGGAAAGATGATCTGGATGCTACATCGTCCAATCGGGCTGTTGGGGACTATGTGGGTGGGTTGGCGCAACCTGTTGAAGGTATTAGAGTTGGGGTTCCCGAAGAGTATTTTGGAGAGGGGCTTGATCCTGAGATTCGTGCTGCAATCGATGGTGTTTTGGATGGTTTAAAGCTGGTGGGATGCGTGGTAAAGCCGGTGAAATTGCCACACACCAAATACGCGATTCCGACCTACTACGTGATTGCGACGGCTGAGGCTTCGGCGAACCTTTCCCGGTTCGATGGGGTGAGGTTCGGGTTTCGGGCTGGGGAGACGAAGACGCTCTCGGCGATGTACCGGAAGACTCGGGATGAAGGGTTTGGGGCTGAGGTGAAGCGGAGGATTCTGCTGGGGACCTACGCGTTGAGCGCAGGGTACTACGACGCTTATTACCGAAAGGCGCAGCAGGTGAGGACTTTGCTGACGCGTGATTTTCTGACCGCGTTTGCCGAGGTGGATGTGCTGGTTGCTCCGGTGACGCCAACCCCGGCGTTCCGGCTGGGTGAGAAGACGGACGATCCGGTGAAGATGTACCTGGAAGATATCTATTCGGTGGCCGCCAGCCTGGCGGGAGTTTGTGGAGTTTCCGTGCCGTGCGGGACGACGAAGGAGGGGCTGCCGATCGGGGTGCAGATCATGGGCAAGCATTTCGACGAGGCAACGATGCTCCGCGTAGCGCAGGCGGTGGAGACGTGGCAGGGGGCGCGTAGTCAGTGAAGGGAACGGATTGCCGAGGCGGGCGGTGACGGGAGCTAGCAATCGGGGTTATGGCTGTTTGTTTTTCGGCTGAGTCCAAACGTGTTCCGGTATTCTGAAGGCAGCGAGAGGCTTTGGAAGGCCCTCGAATGGACGCTATCAGCTCCGGGCATTTCAGGGGATTGAACCAGAGTTAGGAAGTTGCGAGGAGTGCGGCAGATGCAGTTTGGCAGTTCGTCTCGAGTTCGGAAGTTTGGGTCTGTAGTTTTATTCGGTTTGTTTGGCGTGGGGGCGGCCGGCGCTCAGTACCCCAATTATGGGCAGTCGGGGCAGCAGCTTTCCTGCAACCCGGCAGATCTGGCATGCCAGGCTGCACAGACGACAGGGGATCAAGGGAATCTTCAACGGCGTCTGCCGCCGACTGGTGTGGAACCGACCAACCCACAAGGCGGAATCGTATTGCCGAGCCAGAACCAGCCCGGCCAAAACAACGGCTCGCAGTCGCAGCAACAACAACCGGGGCAGCTGAAACCTGAGGTTCCTCAGCCGCTCGATTCTCCTACCGAGTTCCAACAACTAGTTGCGAACTCGATCGGCAAGCAACTGCCGATTTATGGGGTGAACCTGTTCCGCAACCCGCCCTCGACGTTTGCGCCGCTGAATCTGGTTCCGGTGACTCCGGACTATGTGATCGGGCCTGGGGATGAGCTGCTGATCCAGGCGTGGGGACAGGTGACTCTGAACAGCAGGTATATTGTTGACCGGTCGGGGAGCATCTACATTCCGCAGGCTGGTTCGATACACGTTGCGGGGCTGCCGTTTGGACAGGTGCGTGATTTTCTGAAGTCTCAGATGGGGCGTGTGTTCCGCAACTTTGATCTGAATGTGAATATGGGCGAGCTCCGTTCGATCCAGGTGTTTGTCGTTGGGCAGGCGCGACGCCCGGGGAGTTATACGATCAGCTCGCTGAGCACGATTGTGAATGCGCTGTTCGCGACTGGGGGACCGACTCCCCAGGGAAGCCTGCGTCACATCCAGTTGAAGCGTGGGGCGAATGTTGTCGTTGATTTTGATTTATACGACTTGTTGCTGCGCGGAGACAAATCGAAGGATGTACAGCTGTTGCCGGGCGATGTGATTTATATTCCGCCGGTGGGGCCACAGGTGGCCGTGGCGGGAAGCGTGAACGTTCCGGCGATTTACGAACTTAAGTCGGCAGACAACACGACGCTTGGAGATATATTGGCGCTTGCGGCCGGAGAGACCAACGTTGCCTCAAAGAACATCGTTCGGTTGGAACGGGTGGATGAGCATCGCATGCGCAGTATTACCCAGATCAGCATGGATCAGCAGGGGCGGGCGACGGTCTTGCATGACGGCGATCTGTTGGAGTTGATGGCTGTTGTCGGCGAGTACAAAGATGCAATCACCCTTCGCGGGAATGTGGCAAATCCTGGACGTTATACCTGGCGTGCGGGAATGCGTGTGCGTGACCTTCTGCCGGACAAGGATTCGCTGATCACTCGCGAGTACTGGTTGAAGCGGAGTCAACTGGGTCAACCGTTTCTGACGTATATTCCAACATGCCTTCCGGCTACTCCTTTTGGCATTCCAAGTTTGCGTTATGGGATTCCGGTTGGAGAGGAAGGGCAGAATCCGAATTGGCGATACTCCTCCACGAGAAACCCAAGTCTGATCGGATTGGTGTTTGGGGCCGAGGAGGGAAGCTCCAATAAGTCGGAAGACGGGCTGTCGGACGGCGGCCTGGATTGCGGAACAGTTCCGGAGTCGCAGACAGCTGCAAGAGGATTTAACGACGTCTTTACGCCGGCGACGCCTTCGCCTTCCACGGTCCCGACGACGACTTCGGCGAATCAGCAGAATCCGCCCAACACGGGAATGTCTCAAAACGGGACCCAGCTGGCTTACGGCAATGGGTCCACAATGAATCAGTTGAGTGCGACGAGCGCGAGTGTAGGTTCGACCGCCGTGATGAATACTTCGGCCGGGCAGTTCAAACCCCGAAATGATGTCAAGCTGAGTGAGCCGGACATCGATTGGAGCTACGCGGTTATCGAGCGCCAGAGCAAGGAAAACCTGACGACATCCTTGTTGCCGTTCAACCTAGGTAAGCTTGTACTGGAAGGGGACCAATCGCAAAATCTTGAACTGCTTCCTGGCGACGTGGTCACGATCTTTTCAAAGGCGGACATTCGGGTTCCCCAGGCGCAGCAGACTCGGTATGTTCGACTTGAGGGAGAGGTTGCCTCGGCAGGAGTCTACAGCGTATTGCCGGGTGAGACCTTGCGGCACCTGGTAGAGCGAGCTGGGGGGGTGACCGCGGACGCCTATTTATATGGCTCGGAGTTTACTCGGGAGTCAACGCGTCGTGTTCAGCAGCAGCGTTTGAATGAATATATCGACCAAATTACCCTCCAGGTCAGCGCTAATGCGACCAATAACTTCAGTCGCGCGCTCAATGCGTCAGACGCTAACGCTGCGACCGCCGCGGCGCAGCAGAACCAAAACGTCATCAATAGTTTGCGCCAAATTCGAGCCACAGGCCGGATCGTATTGGAGCTTCCTGTGGACGCGAATAATGTGTCGCAGCTTCCGGATCTGCCGTTGGAGGATGGGGACCGATTGATTGTGCCTCGAATACCATCGACGGTGAACGTGGAAGGAGCAGTCTACAATCAAAACTCCTTTGTGTTCGATCCGACTCGACGTGTGGGAAGTTATATTCGACTGGCTGGCGGGGCCAACCGTGACGCCGACACGAGTCGGGCTTACGTCATTAGGGCGAGCGGTTCTGTTCTCAGCAAGCAATACAGTTCCTCGCTGCGCGGAAACAGCTTTGACTCGTTACATATCTATCCGGGCGATACGGTCGTGGTGCCGCTAAACCTGACGAAAGGCCAGACTCTTAAAACGATCGTTAGCATAGCGCAGATCGTAGGTCAGTTGGGAATTGCTGTAGCAGCCGGCAACACGGTGTTCTAGGAAGACAGGTTATGTTGCAAGAGACTGTGATGAACAAGACCGAGAGACCCCGCACAGAGTTGCCACCGGCCACGCTTCGGGAGAATCGGGACGACGAAGAGATGGACTTGATTGAAGTCGGCAGAGTGGTGCTTCGGAACAAACTTGTGATTCTGAAGTTTGCGATGGTCGCTGCTGTGTTGACAGCGATTACGGTTCTTCTGATGAGGCCTTACTACACGGGTGAGGCGACCTTTTTGCCTCCGAATTCGATGTCCAGCGGAAGCTCTGGATTGATGGGACAGCTTGGAGCCATTGGCATGGCGGGCAGTGCGCTGGGCGGCTTGAAGGACCCCGCTCAGATTTACGTGGGGATATTAGGGAGTCGATCGGTTGCCGACGATCTTATCAAGCAGTTCGACCTGCAGAAGGTATACAAGACCAAGAAGCTGAGTCAGACGGAGAAGGTTCTGAAGGCGCATACGAAGATACTTTCGGGAAAGGACTCTATCGTTGTCATTACGGTTGTGGACTATGATCCGAAGCGCGCCGCAGACATAGCGAATGGGTACCTGGCTGCCTTGCACAAGCAAAACGACCGGATCGCCTTGACTGAGGCTGGCCAAAAGCGGCTCTTTTTTGAGCAACAACTAGAGAAGGAAAACAATTCCTGGCGGATGCAGAGGTCGCGTTGACTGAGACGATGCAGAAGAGCGGGCTGATTCAGCCTGGGGGACAGGCGCAGCTACAAATCGAAACGATCGCGCAGACGCAGGCGGAGATTTCAAGCCGAGAGGTGCAACTGGCAGCGATGAGCCAGGCGGCAACAGGCCAGAACCCAGATGTGATTCGTCTGCGCTCGGAGATCGATGGGTTGAAGGAGCAGCTCAATAGGTTAGAGAACTCGGGAGTGAAAACAGGTGCTGGGAATGTGGAGATCCCCACGTCAAAGGTTCCTGAACTGACGTTGACCTACATCCGCAAAGCGCGTGATGTGAAGTATCACGAGGCTCTTTATGAACTGTTGCTGCGGCAATATGAGTCGGCTAAGCTCGACGAGGCCAGGTCTGCTCCGCTCATGCAAGTGGTGGACTATGCGGTCGTTCCGGATACAAAATCAGGACCGGCGCGAACCGCATTGACAATCCTCGCATTCATCGTTGGAGGGATGGTGGGGATGATCTGGGTGGTTGTGCGCGAGGGACTGCGGAGGCAAAGTGGATTCCAAAAATCCAGTTGAATAGCGCGGAGTGCGGTCTGCTGGTCAGACGGAGTCCATATCCCTTTATTGAGAAGAGCGTGACCAGGAGCATGCTCCGTTGCTCACATACGTTGATGTATGCTGTGCTACGGTGCTCCACAAATCAACGCTTTCTGCCTCAACCTAGCGAATTGTCAACAGACCCTAGTAATAGCTCAGCCCAATTACGGAAACACTTTTTGCCAATTTTAGAAGACACCTGAACTATTACATTGATTATAGGCCAAATATGAATATGAACATGGTAAATCACATCTACCCTTGACTCGCTGAATGAGGCGCAATGTGCGGTGGTTGCGGCGCCGCTTAGATCACCTGCTGGTATTGGCGGGTGCGGGTAGCGGCAAAACACGGGTACTGGTGCATCGCATTGCTTGGCTGGTCGAAACTCAGAGCTTTCACCGGATGAGATATCTGGCAGTCACCTTTACCAATAAAGCAGCAGCTGAAATGCGCAGCCGCATTGAAGCATTCTTGCATCTGCCCTATACAGCGTATGTGGGTAGGTACTTTTCATGGTTTAGCGCATCGTTTATTACGCACACATTGGCAAGAAGCCGGATTTACCAGAGAATTTTCAAATTTTAGATAGCTGATGATCAATTACGTCTAATTCGTCGCATATTCAGCGCATTTAATTTAGATGAAGACACAATGGCCAGCCAAACAAGTCTCAATGGTTTATTAATCAAAAAAAGATGAAGGGATTACGTGCCAGACAAATGTCTGATCATGGTGATGATATTATACCGAAACCATGAATACGCAGTTTATCGCGAATATGAAGAAATTTGTCAACGCAGCGGATTAGTTGATTTTGCCGAATTATTATTACGTGCTTATGAATTATGGTTACAACAATCCTGAGCTATTAGCACATTATCAACAACGGTTTCGTCATATATTAGTCGATGAATTTCAAGATACCAATACTATTCAATATGCATTGGTTACGATTATTAGCTGGCAATACAGACTAGTTGATGATTGTCGGTGATGATGATCAATCTATTTATGGTTGGCGTGGCGCAAAAATCGAAAATATTCAACGTTTTATAAAGATTTTCCTGATGTGCAAACTATTCGTTTAGAACAAAATTATCGTTCAACGCGGCACTATTTTGAAAGCAGCCAATGCATTAATTGCTAATAATAACGAATCGTTTAGGTAAAAATTTATGGACACAGGATGATGCGGGTGAACTAATTTCGTTATATGCCGGCATTTAATGATATAGATGAAGCACGATTTATTACTCGATAAAATTCACTCAATGGATTGATCAGGTGCAGAACTCATGCGAAATGTGCCATTTTATATCGTTCCAATGCGCAATCACGTGTATTAGAAGAAAGCTTAATTCAATCGGGTATTCCTTATCGCATTTATGGTGGTTTACGATTTTTTGAACGCGCAGAAATTAAAGATGCATTAGCTTATTTACGTTTAGTTGCCAATCGAGATGATGATGCCGCTTTTGAGCGCGTGGTCAATACGCCCACGCGTGGTATTGGTGAAACCACGTTAGTGCGTTGCGCGACGGCGCCAGGGATTCAAGCTTGTCATTGTGGCGGCCGCACAGCATTTATGCAACACCAGGACTTATCGACGCGTGCTCTGACCGCGTTGGCACATTTCTTGCGCTTGATCGAAGGTGATGGCAGCAAGGCGACTGAATGTGCCGCTACATGAACTGACCGAATATATTGTGATAAAAGAGCGGCTTGCTGGCATTGCACCGTCAAGACGATCGCTCCGAAAAAGGTTTGGCGCGGGTAGAAAACTTAGAAGAATTAATCAATGCTACCAGTCAATTTGTGCCGGATCCCGAGGCGGCTGTCGCTTACGCCCCTGGCGGCATTTTTATCGCATGTCGCATTGGAGTCGGGTGAACATCAGGCAGATCAACAACCGATGCCGTGCATTTAATGACATTGCATTCCGCCAAGGGATTGGAATTCCCACTGGTGTTTTTAACCGGCATGGAGGAAGGCCTTTATTCCCACACGTATGTCGAGTCAGCAACCCGCACAACTCGAAGAAGAGCGGCGTTTGTGTTATGTGGGTATGACGCGTGCCATGAACAAACTATATCTGACCTATGCCGAGACGCGTTATTTGCGTGGTCATGAAATGCGCCAACGTCCGTCGCGCTTTATCCGTGAGATACCCTCCGAATACATACAAGAAGTGCGGCTTAAGGCGAAAATTTGACCCGTTTCTTTTGCTACAGTATCGCGTAAACAAAATATAACTACGACTGCAGATGCAGATCAAGGTAGTTTTTCGTTAGGTAGTCGTGTTAAGCATATTAATTTTGGTGAGGGTGTGGTACTCAATTTTGAAGGTAGTGGTGCGCATGCAAGAGTGCAGGTGAAATTTAAATCAGGGGTAAAATGGTTGGTAGTAAGTTATGCAAATTTAGAGATGATGTCATAGAGCCTGTTTAAAATCTTATCTATACTGGACGTAAATCGCGTATTTTCTGCGCTCCGTTGCTCGCCAATACACGATTTCCGTCACAGTCTAGCAGATTTTAAACAGACCCTAGTCAAGTCTCTCGCAAGATTTGCGTTCCTTGCCATGGAGATATAGCTTTTAACCGATACATTTAGCATAATGTTTCCCATGCATAATAAAACAACCCATTGGTTCATCACAGAGGTTACCTATGAGTAAACAAGAACAAGAGCAAACACAGACACCGGCAGAACTCTCTGCTGCTAAAAAATCTCATAGTAAGTCCGCTAGTAGAAAAACACCCCTCGTAGTTGCTTTAGTCGCTTTATTGTTTGCTCTAATTGCAGTTGCTGGTACTTTTTATATGTGGCAACAATTTCAGATAAGTCGACAACACGCTAGTGCACAAATCAATAAACTACAAAAAGATTTATCGTACGCGCGCATTTTGTTGGATCAGCAAGAGCAGGCATTGCAAGCAGAACAACGTAATTTACAGGCTTTAATGCAGCAGAATCAGCAAAGAGAAGGCGGTCGCGTCTTAATAGAGGTCAACTATTTGGTGAAGTTGGCGGCATTTCATTTGATATTTGAAAGTAATATTATATTGGCTCGTCAACTACTAAAGACAGCAGATCAGTGGATTGCCATGGATCAAATCCCGGCATTATGGCCTTTGCGTCAAGTGTTTGCGCAAGATATTGCGATGCTTGATGCTGCACCCACAGTTGATCTGCCAGGATTAGTAGCGCGTGTAGGGGCACTTAGTCAGCAAGCTGAGGAATTACCAGAGGTGCCGGTCTCAGTATTACAAAAAAAATCGGATGTGATAGCAATACCTGACCAGCCCGCGAAGACAAGTACAACATTAGGCAAGCTCAAGCATTTTACATCTGCAATAGGAGATGCATTGTCGAATATGGTCGTTGTATCAAGGGATAATAAATTGGCGCCTTCTTTGCTGACAACAGAACAGCGCATATATGTTGTGACTAATATTCAATCTCAGCTAACATTAGCTGAATGGGCAGCTGTACATCGTCAAGCAGCTATATATGAACAAAGTTTATTGCAGGTAGAAAATTGGTGACGGCATTATTTTTCTGGCGATAGTCCATTGGTACAAGATATGCTCAAAACAGTAGCCAGTTTAAAAACAGTTTCAGTTAACCCATCGACGCCAAATATTTCACGTAGCTTAGATGCACTGCAAAAGATCGACCATTCTATCAAATCTCCCCCTTTAACAAAGGCGTTGTTGCATAAATAGGTTAATATTAAATGGCGTCATCCCAGCGAAAGCTGGGATCCAATTATTATTTTATGAAGAGTAGCTTTTTTTTGGTGCTGTTATTTCGATTTAAAGGGTACTAAAAAAATGAATTCTGGTTTTCACCGGAATGACGGCTTTAAAAACATAGAGATCACTCAGGGTTTTCACCGGCATGAAAAAACTTATTTTATTTTTTATTGTTTTGTTATTAGCAGTAGGATTAGGTGTGTCGATGCACAACCATCCTGCGAGTGTGTTTATTACTATAGGGCATACTGCTATCCAGACTTCGCTTTGGCTTGTCATTATTGCTTTGATTGCAGTCAGCTTTCTCATATATCAATTGATACATCTATTGCGCGGCATTTATCATATCCCGTCTCATTTCCGTCATTTTGTTGCGGAACGTACAGAACGTAAACTTCACCAATTAACCAGCAAAGGATTGTGTGCTTTGCTGGAAGGTCGTTGGGATGCATGTGAAACTTATTTTCGCCAGGGTGCTAAGAAAGAGCCTTATCCATTTTTTAATTATGTGGCAGCAGCACAAGCCGCTTTTGAACAAAATAAACGTGAAAATGTCATTAGATATTTTAAGAAAGCACAAGAGATTGCTAAACCCTCTGAAGCATTGGCTTTAGAAATTGTACAAGTGCGTTGGTACTTAGCAACTAAAGAATATCAACTAGCATTGATGGCACTAAAAAAGTTGCAGGAAGTTGTGCCAACGCATCCATTTATTTTGAATGGATTAAAAGACATTTATTTAGCATCGCAGAATTGGCAGGATTTACAAGTATTATTATCACAATTACAACAATATGGTGAACTTGATCAAGTTACGTTTGATGGATTGGAGCAGCGCGTTTTGAGTATGTTATTAGACCAAAGCCATCCATCAGAATTGGAAAAAAATGGGAAGCGATACCCAAAAAATGGCGGAAAACCTTGCCGTTTCTTTCTATCTATACCAAACATCTGATTGAGCAAAATCAACATGCTAAAGCGGAACAAGTTTTGAAAGGTGCTTTAAAAAGCCACAGAGACCCAATTTTGTTGGAACAATATA
>CAWDJN010000013.1:0-167864 GCA_963802695.1 uncultured Acidobacteriaceae bacterium | reverse complement strand
TCACTCACATTTTAACCTTGGGGATTTGACATCTTCGGTGTGGCTGACTATCGTTAGCAATCGGGAGGCTTGAGTGCTAATGGCGGTCCGGGCCCTGGATCGTGGCGTTCGAGTCGAATACCCCGTTAGTTTGCGGCATTGGCCAGGTTGATGGCTGGGTCGCGCAATACAACGCGGACGGAGTTTCCGTTCGCCCAAAATCGCAACAGCACTTCGAAACAAGGAGATGTAAAGCAATGGCAAAGACATCGTTTACACCGCTGCACGACCGCATCCTGGTCCGGCGCATTGAAGAAGGCGAGAGCAAAGTTGGCGGGATCATCATCCCGGACTCGGCGAAGGAGAAGCCGCAGCAGGGCGAGGTGATTTCGGTTGGCAAAGGTAAGTCGAACGACGAGGGCAAGGTATTCCCTCTCGACGTGAAGGCTGGCGACACCATTCTGTTTGGCAAGTACTCGGGCACCGAGATCAAGCTGGAAGGCGAAGAGTTTCTGATCATGCGCGAGGAAGAAGTCCTCGGCATCCTCAAGAAATAGGTACTTCGTACGGTATACCGCGGCTTCGCCGCATAATCGGCGCTTCGGGCGCCTCATTCAAATAAATCTGATCGGTTGAAAGACCGAGAAACAGGAGCAACACAATGGCAAAGCAGATTCTGCACGGAGAAGATTCGCGACAGGCGATTCTTCGCGGCGTCAACATTCTGGCTGACGCAGTGAAGGTGACGCTGGGACCGAAGGGTCGCAACGTTGTTATCGAGAAGAAGTTTGGTTCGCCGACGATCACCAAAGACGGTGTGACGGTGGCGAAGGAGATCGAGCTGTCGAATGCGCTGGAGAACATGGGCGCGCAGATGGTTCGCGAAGTTGCATCGAAGACCAGCGACGTGGCCGGTGACGGCACCACGACTGCTACGGTTCTCGCCCAGGCGATCTATCGCGAGGGCGTGAAGACGGTGGCCGCGGGTGCGAACCCGATGGCGCTGAAGCGCGGTATTGACAAGGCTGTTGAGGCCATCGTCGGTAAGCGTGATGAGAATGGCGTTGCCCAGGGCGGCGCGCTGAGCAAGTTCTCGAAGCCGGTTTCGGGCGACATGATTGCGCAGGTCGGAACGATTTCGGCCAACTCGGATTCGCAGATCGGCACCATCATTGCGGAAGCGATGAAGAAGGTCGGCAAGGACGGCGTGATCACGGTTGAAGAGTCGCGCACGATGGAGACGCAGCTGGATGTGGTCGAGGGTATGCAGTTCGACCGCGGCTATCTGTCGCCCTACTTCGTGACGGATGCGGAGCGGATGGAAGTTGCTCTGGAGAATCCTTACATCCTGATCTATGAGAAGAAGATCTCTTCGATGAAGGACCTGCTTCCCTTGCTCGAGTCGATTGCACGGACGGCGAAGCCGCTCGTCATCATTGCTGAGGATGTGGATGGTGAGGCGCTGGCGACTCTGGTGGTCAACAAGCTGCGCGGGACGTTGAACGTGGCTGCGGTGAAGGCTCCTGGCTTCGGCGATCGTCGCAAGGCGATGCTGCAGGATATCGCGATTCTGACTGGCGGCAAGGCGATCACGGAAGACCTCGGCATCAAGCTCGAGGGCGTGAAGATCGAGGACCTTGGCACTGCGAAGCGCGTGACGATCGACAAGGACAACACGACGATCGTTGACGGCGGCGGCAAGGATGGCGATGTCGAAGGCCGCGTGAAGGAGATTCGCGCGCAGATCGAGAAGACCACTTCTGACTACGACCGCGAGAAGCTGCAGGAGCGTCTGGCCAAGCTGGTTGGCGGCGTTGCAGTGATCAAGGTTGGCGCTGCAACCGAGACCGAGATGAAGGAAAAGAAGGCTCGTGTTGAGGATGCGATGCATGCGACGCGCGCTGCTGTTGAGGAAGGCATTGTTCCTGGCGGCGGTGTTGCCCTGGTGCGTTGCGCTGAGGCGGTTGAGAACGTGATCAAGGGTCTTGAGGGCGATGAGAAGATCGGTGCAAACATCATCCGTCGCGCACTTGAGGAGCCGTTGCGCATGATCGTCTCGAATGCTGGCGAAGAGGGCGCAGTGGTGATCGGCAAGATCCACGACTCGAAGGAGCAGAACTACGGCTACAACGCAGGGACCGGCGTTTATGAGGACCTGGTGAAGGCTGGGGTTATCGATCCTACGAAGGTGACGCGGACTGCACTGCAGAATGCGGCTTCGATCGCCGGGTTGATGCTGACGACGGAGGCTATGATCTCGGAGATTCCCGAGAAGAAAGAGCCTGCGGGCGGCGGCCATCAGCATGGCGGCGGCATGGACGGCATGTACTAAAGCGGTTGGTTGTTGGGAAGACCCTGGGGCGAGCAAGTCGCTCCGGGGTTTTTCTTTTTTGCGGGAGGTTCTTAAAGGAGTTTTTGGAAAAGACGGTTTGCGGCTCATTGAGCGAATGAGACTTTGCATTGGAAACTCGGCGATTCAGGGCCTATACTCGCCGGGACCCCTTATTGCTAACCGTTTCCGGCAGAGTTGGCGGATGAACGTTGTGCCGGGTCGGTGATCTGGAGGCTCCATGAAGTCGACGATGATGTCGTGCCCTCTGCTTATTAACAGCATGCTTGAGCGCGCTGGGAAGCTCTTCCGCGGCGTGGAGGTGGTCTCGGTCAGCCCTGATGGTTTTCGCAACCGGTGCCACATGAGCGATCTTTATCGCCGCTCGCGCCAACTGTCAGCCGCATTGCAGGGCGCGGGTATCGCAAAAGGAGACCGGGTTGGCACGCTGATGTGGAATCAGCCGGAGCATCTGGAGGCTTATTTTGGCGTGCCGATTACAGGGGCGGTGCTCCACACGCTGAACATGCGGCTGCATGCGGAGGATCTCGCGCATATCGTCAACCATGCCGATGATCGCTTCCTCATCGTAGACAGTTGCCTGCTGGAGGTCTTCGAGCGAATCCGGCCGCGAATTCGCGTCGAGCGTGTTTTTGTGGCGGGGCACGGAAGTCGTGCGCTACCGGAGGGAACCGAATCGTACGAGACGTTTCTCGAGAGTGCGTTGGGCGAACCGAATTCGCCGGAACTCGCGGAGGACGATGCAGCGGCGATGTGTTACACCTCTGGTACGACCGGGGTTCCGAAGGGTGTTGTGTATTCGCACCGTTCGATCGCTCTGCATACGCTCTCGATCTCTCTGCCGGATCAGATGAGTATCAGCAGCAACGACACTGTGCTGCCCATCGCGTCCATGTTTCACGTTAACGCCTGGGGATTGCCGTATGCGGCAGTGATGAACGGAAGCAAGCTGGTGTTGCCTGGGAGAAATCTGCAACCTGGGGCGCTGCTCGACCTGATGCAGGACGAGGGGGTGACGCTAGCAGCGGCGGTGCCCTCGGTTTTGCAGGGTGTGCTGAACGCCCTTGAAGGCGATCCGGGGCGCTGGAAACTGGCAGATGGCTTGCGTTTGGTGATTGGCGGCGCGGCGGCGCCTGAATCGATGTTCCGGCGTTTCGACAGACTGGGTGTGCAGACGATTCATGCGTGGGGCATGACCGAGACTTCGCCGTTAGGAACAGTCTGCAGGTTGAAACCATCGATGAAGAATTGGACGGAGGATAAGCTTTACGCTCAGCGTATGAAGCAGGGGCTGCAGTCGCCCTTCATTGAGGTGCGCGTTGTTGATGATTTGCGTGAAGTGGCCTGGGACGGAGAGACAACGGGCGAACTGCAGATACGCGGTCCGTGGATTGCGGGCAGCTACAACGGTGGCGACCAGCCGGACAAGTGGACTGCTGACGGATGGTTCCAAACCGGAGATGTGGCGACGATCGATTCTGAGGGCTACGTAAAGATCACTGACAGGTTGAAGGACATGATCAAGTCTGGCGGAGAGTGGATCAGCTCGGTCGACCTGGAGAACGCACTTGTTGGACACGAGACAGTACGGGAAGCGGCCGTCATCGCAGTTCCGCACCCCAAATGGCAGGAGCGTCCGCTGGCCATCGTCATCGCAAAGGATGGAAGAGTCGTCGACGCTGGCGAACTGCGTACCTTTCTGGAGGAGCGTTTCGCGCGGTGGCAGGTGCCGGATGCGTTCGTTTGTGTGAAGGAACTTCCCTACACTGCCACCGGAAAGCTGCTAAAGAGCAGGCTGCGAGAGGACTTCAGCAACTGGCAGTGGGATCGCTCGTGATGGTTTCGTTCTGATGGGTAATTGCTTCCGTTCCGCTCCACAGGATGTTACAGTCGCCCACATGATCACAGACAAGCCGACTCGCCGCGAAGTCCTGACGGGCATTGCCGCGGCATCTTTCTTTCGCAGTTCTTCTATCGAAGCCGAGTCCGCGAGTTCTCCGCTCTGTTTCGCTAGCGCGGTTGAGATGGCTCAACTGATTCGGGCGAAAAAACTCTCTGCCCGCGAAGCGCTTGCTGAGCACCTGAAACAAATTGACCGCGTTAATCCCAAGGTCAATGCGATTGTCACTCTCGTCGCAGAGATGGCTGCCGAAGCCGCCGCGAAGGCCGACGAGATGCAGGCGCGCGGTGAGAAGCTCGGCCCGTTGCACGGCCTCCCCGTGGCCCACAAGGACCTTCTTGACACCCGCGGCATCCGCACCACCTACGGGTCGCCGCTGTTCAAGGACCATGTCCCCACCGAAGACAACCTGCTGGTGGAGCGCATGCGGCGTGCCGGTGCGATCACTCTCGGCAAGACCAACACGCCGGAGTTCGGCGCGGGTTCGCAGACTTTCAATACTGTCTTCGGCGCGACCCGCAACCCATATGATCTGACGAAGACCTGCGGCGGCTCGTCGGGCGGCGCCGCTGTTGCGCTGGCTTGCGGCATGGTGCCGGTAGCGTCCGGGTCCGACACTGGAGGCTCGTTGCGTAACCCTGCCGCGTTCTGTAACGTCGTCGGGTTTCGTCCCTCCATCGGCCGCGTTCCCAATCCAAAGGTTGGGTTCGGGTGGTCTACCCTTAGCACCAACGGATGTCTCGGCCGCTCCACTGCCGACCTGGCGCTCGCGTTGAGCACCATCGCGGGCCCAGATCCCAACACGCCACTCTCCATCAACGAGCCTGGCGAACTCTTCGCTCGGCCTCTGAATCGCAGCTTCAAAGGTGTGAGGGTCGCGTGGTTCAAAGACCTCGGCGGCGTGCCGTTCGATCCTCGCGTTCTCGCCGTTGTCAACGCGCATCGGGCTACGTTTGAATCGTTCGGCTGCATCATTGAGCAGGCTGAGCCTGATTTTTCGCCTGCTGAGATATCGTTCCGGACGCTCCGCGCGTGGAGCTCGGCCACGAACTATGGCACGATGCTGCAGCAACATCCGGACGCCTTCAAAGACACGCTGAAGGGGGAGATCCAGAGTGGCTCAAAATTAACCGGGCAGGACATCGCCCACGCCGAGGTCGCCCATACACAGATGTGGCGCCGGTTCCAGGCTTTCCTCGAGAAGTATGAATACTTCATCTTGCCTACGACGCAATTGCCACCCTTCGACGTCACGACTCCCTATCCAACTGAGATCGCGGGAGTGCACTTCGACGACTACATCGACTGGATGAAGTCGTGCTGGTATATCTCTGCGACTGGAAATCCTGCGGCGTCGGTGCCGGCGGGCTTCACGGCCGAGGGCCTGCCTGTGGGCTTGCAGATTGTTGGCCGCGACAAGCAGGATTTCAGCGTGCTGCAATTGGCGTACGCATTTGAACAAGCTACCGGATTTGGAAAGAAGCGTCCGGCCATCGCGTAGGCTCGGCAGCGGATTCTTACGGTCAGGGGCCGTGGCGGATTAGGATGGCTTGAGTTCTGGAGGTGAGGGATGGGAGTTACTCGACGGGAGTTCGGGCGGTTGGGGGCGTTGGGGTTGGCTGCGCGGATGGTGCCTTCTGTGGGGATGGCAGCTCAGGGTGGGGGGCGGAAGGTGGGGTATGCGGTGATTGGGCTGGGGACGATTGCGGACCACTTCATGCGTGGAGTGCAGGCTAGTCCAAACTCGCAGATTACCGGGCTGGTGAGTGGGCATCGGGATAAAGCGGAGAGGATTGCGGCGCAGTATGGGGTGCCGAAGGAGTCGATCTATAGCTATGAGGATATGGATCGGTTTCGGGACAACAAGGCGATCGATGCAGTCTATGTTGCGCTGCCGAACAGCATGCATGCGGAGTACACGATCCGGTCGGCGAAGTCGGGAAAGCATGTGTTGTGCGAGAAGCCGATGTCGACGACGGTGAAAGAGGCGGAGGACATGATTGCGGCTTGCAAGGCGGCGAATGTGAGGCTGATGATCGCTTACCGGTTGCACTATGAGCCGCTGCACCTGAAGGCGGTGAAGCTGCTTCGCGATGGTGCGCTGGGGAAGATCGGAACGATCAATGGGGCGTTTGGATTTAATGCGCAGGCGGGGGCCTGGCGATTGAATAAGGCCCTGGCTGGCGGCGGGTCGGTGTTTGATGTGGGGATCTATGTGTTGAATGCCTCTCGGTATCTGACAGGAGAGGAGCCGGTGGGATTTACGGCTGTTGCTTCGACTATGGATCAGGATGGCCGGTTCAGTACGGTGGAGGAGAATGTTTCGTGGACGACGAAGTTTCCCTCGGGGGCCGTCGCTACGGGAAGTTGCACGTATGGGACGCTGATGCCCGGGTACTTCAAGGTGTTTGCGACGAAGGGATGGATGACGATGGAGCCGGCGTTTAACTATGACGGAATGCGGCTGCGGGCTCAGGCTCCTGGGTTGAGTGTGGATGAGACGAATTCGGAGAAGGATCCGGAGCAGTTTACTCGGGAGGCGGATCATTTTTCGGAGTGCGTGATTGAGGGGAAGACTCCTAAGAGTTCAGGAGAAGAGGGTTTGCGGGATATGCGGTATATTTTTGAGATTTATGGGGCGGCTGGGGTGAAGTTGTAGGTTGGCCGCTTAACAGCAAGAGCAACGACAACGACAACAGCAGATCCCCTTCGGGGATGACAACAAGAAAAACAACTGCAACAACAACAGCAACTGCAACAACAACGGCAAATGCAACGACAACAGCAAATGCAACGACAACAGCAAATGCAACGACAACAGCAAATGCAACGACAACAGCAAATGCAACGACAACAGCAACCGCAGATCCCCTGCGGGGATGACAAACAAGAAGAGCAAAAGGCAAAACAAACGCAGGCAGCCCCACTCTTTTTGGAAAGAATGGGGCGCCTTGTTAGAACGACGGGTTATTGGGAGATAACGATGGTGCCGGGGCGGATTTGCTCTGGACCGCGGAGTTTGGTTTTGGGCAGCGTTGTGGAGAGTTTGAGACTGACTAACTTTTTGTTTTCGTCGACGGGGAAGGTGGCGACGTAGGTTTCGGCGAGGGCTGCTTTGAACTGATTCAGGAATGGTGCGAGTGAGACGGGGTTGCCGGTGCCGAGATAGTAGGAGATGCCTCCGGTTCCCTGGGCGAGTTGGGCGAGGTAGCTTTGGCCGCTGAAGCTGCCGCGGCCTCCGCGGAATCCGGCGTCGGTGAAGTAGATGGAGTAGACGGGAACTCCGGCGCGCTGGGCGTCTGTGACGGCAGCGGCGACGTAGGGGCTGTCCTGATTGAGGATGCTGGTGCTGCCGTTATAGGGATCGACACCGTTGGTGATCATGAGAACGATGCGGGCTTTGTGGCTGGGCTGCTGTTGCTGCGCGGATGCGCTTTCGGCAGCGCCGGGCCAGTTCTTGACGAAGTCAGAGAGGCAGAAATAAGGGCTTGCGCTGGCTCCGGGGATGCCTCCGGTGATGCGGATGCCCTGGGCCGCGGCGGCGAGGTTAGTGGTGAAGCCATCCACGTCGCTGCCGGAGACGACACGACCGTTTTGCATGTAGCCGACGAAGACTTCTGTGCCTTGCGGGAGGCTGGTGACGAAGGCCCGGAGATTGTTGAGCTCGCGGCCGATGCTGGTGCGGAGGCCGTCGTCAATAAGGAGAGCGACCTGGGTGCGGTTGGCCCGAACTGGGGCTAGATTGGCTAAGGTGGTGGGGCGGTTGTCGACTTTGAGGACGACGTTGGCTGGGGTGAGGGTGACTGGCGTTTTGGAGTCGTAGGCGATGAGGGCCTGGGTGGGTGTTCCGGTTTCCTGGGCTTTGGTAAGGCTCGGCGAAAGAGTGAGAGCTAAGAGTGACAGCGAGAGGAGGTGCTTCATCATGGTGTTTCCCTTCTTCCTGTGGATTAGACGCTCCTGAGGGTTTGGAAGAATCTGTAAGTTGTGGGTTTATTGGGTGTTTGTTTATAGACACGGGTTTGGGAATTTTGATTCGGTTGGATAAAGACAACAGCAGATCCCCTTCGGGGATGACAAACAAGAAAGGCAAATCAATCGCCGAAGAGGCGGACTTTGAGGCCGGCGCGGATGGTGAAGGGCAGGCCTGGGTAGCCGATGGGGCCGATGTGTTGATCGTTGAGGAGATTGTCGAGCTGGGTGAAGATTTTTACGCGGCTGGTGGCGTTGTAGATGAGGTTGAGGTCGAGTTTGGCGTAGGCGAAGTCGAGGTTGCGATTGGGGAGGAGAAGAGTGTTGCCTCCGTTGCGATCGTTGTTGAGCTGGAAGGTGGAGTCGTCGCTGCGAGTGGCGAGAGCTCCTTTGATGGCGGCGGAGAATTTTGTGGCAGTGTACTCGACTGCGAAGAAACCGAATTGGGGTGGAAGGCGGAAGGGGCGTTGGCCTACGAGGGGTGAGAGGGCCCCAATGGGGATGGTCGGGAAGTTCGGGTTGAAGATGGGCAGGACGTTGTCGGAGGAGAAGGACTGCTGGACGGAGGAGTCGAGATAGGTGTAGCCGCCGCGGAGGAAGAGGCGCGTGAAGGGTTGGTACTGGAGTTCGGCTTCGACGCCCTGGGTGGCGTAGGCGAGTGAGTTGGTGGCGGCGGCGGGGATTTGAAGGGCGACCGAGGTGGGGATGTTGAAGTAGTGGATCAGGCCGTTGGAGGAGATGAATTCGAGCTGGTGGTTGAATTCGTTGTGGAAGTAGGCGGCTTTGAGGATGAGTTTCTGGTTGAGGATGTTCTGGTCGATGCCGATGTCGTAGGTGCGGGAGCGCTCGGCGGTGATTGGGGTGGTTGAGTAGGTGTTGCCGGCGATTTGCTGAAGGAGGGTGTAGAGGCTGGTGAGCTGATCGAGGGTGGAGGGTTCCTGCAGGCCTGTGGCAGCGTTGGCTCGGATGAGAGTGCCGCGGAAGGGTTGGGCGCCGGGGCGGATGATGTCCCAGGTCAGGCCGACGCGGGGGTTGCCGTAGGTGCCTACGAGTTCGTTGCGGGTGATGGAGCCGCCGAAGGAGTAGGTGACGCGGTGGGCGATGTCGCCCTGGAGTTGGAGGGTGTAGAGATAGTTGGCTCGCTTGATGACGCGGCCTGAGGGATATGCGGGATCGAGGATACGGCCTCGTTCGTTGTCGTAGTGGAAGGAGAAGAGAGCGGCGATGCGGAGGGGAAACTGGTAGTTGGACTGATAGTAGAGCTCGTCGAGATTTGAGACAGTGTCGTAGGTGGGGAGGATGAACGCGGCCTGGCCGGAGGCGGTGTAGCCGTTGGCTCCGCGCAGGGTGATGGGGTTGCCGTAGTAGGTGGTGGTTTGGGTGATGGGGTTGGTGACGGGTTGGCCTGTGGGGGTGAATTGCTGGACCTGTTCGCGGTTGCGGGCTATGCCGTAGCGGGCCAGATTGTGCCAGTTCCCTTTCCAGATGTTTTCGAGCGTGAGGCCAGAGTAGAGATTTTGGTCGGCTTGCTTGCCGTCGGCGGAGAGGCCGTAGATATCGTGCGCGCTGGGGAGGCCGGTGGAGGTGGTGGTGTTGCGGAGGGTGAAGCGGGCCGTGGTGTTAGTGAGGATGGCGAAGCCTACGTTGGCGGCTTCGTTGGTGGAGTGGTAGCGGTCAAGCGGGAGGGCGTTGGAGGTATCGAGGCGGCTGAAGGCGGCCAGGTAGTCGATGGGATTGAGTGATCCGGAGAGGATGGCTTCGTTTTGGTACGTGTTGAAGTTGCCGCCGTCGCCGGTGTAGTTGATGGTGGGGTTGAGAGTGGTGGTGCTGCGGGTGGTGGCAAGGGCGAGTGTGGAGGCTTCTGCTCCTGCGCCCTGGAGGGCGGAGTTGGCTCCGCGATAGAGCTCGGGGCCCTGGAGGGCGGTCGTGGCGGTATGGCTTAGGTCGAATTGGCCGCCGATGTTTTCGGAAGGGATGGAGTCAGTCAGGATTTTGTTTGTGGTGGGCGCTCCTCCGCGGACGTAGAGGGCGATGGGGCCGCCGGTTTGACCGGTCTGGATGGTGTTGGTTCCGGGGATCTGGCGGAGGGGGTTGAGGAGGTTTATTTCGGTGGTGAGTGCGCTTTCGGGGACGAGGGTGATGCTGGCCGGGATTTGTTGGAGGGGTGTGGGGATACTGCTGGAGGTGGTGGCTAGTTGCGGCGTGACGGTGGTGGGCTCCATGACGATGTTGCGGGTGATGACGGCGGTGGCGGAGGCGTAGAAGTCCTGGCCAATGCCTGGGGTGTAGGGAGCGGCGGAGGTGAGGAGCACGAAACGGCCGTTGGAGGTGCTGCGGATTTCGTAGGTGCCGTCGGGCTGGGTGATGGCGTAGGCGATGGCTTGCTTGCCCTGGACGAGTTGGACTCGTGCGTTGCCTAGTGGGACTCCGAAGGGAGTGGTGACGGTGCCTCGGATGATGACGGCTTGGGCGGGGAGGGTCAGGAGGGCCGAAGCGACGAGGGTTTGGAGGAGTGTCGTCGCTTTGCGATGGTGCGGGTGGGGCATGGGTTTGATTGTACGGGGGGGAATTGGACAGAAAACAGACAACAGCAAATGCAACCGCAGGTCCCTTCGGCAGGCTCAGGGCAGGCTCTTCGACTCCACTGCTCGCAAAGTACGCGAGCAGTTTCGCTCAGGATGACACTTGATTATTGGCTATTAGTGAAAGGTCAGGGGATGAGGAGGAGTTTGCCGGTGGTTTTGCGGGATTCGAGGTCGCGGTGGGCCTGGGCGGCTTGGGCGAGGGGGTAGATGTGTTCGGCGCGGAGTTTGAGCGTGCCCTTGGCGATGGCGTTGAAGATGTCGTTGGTGCGGGCGCGGAGGTCGGCGGTGGTGGCGATGTAGTCCTTCATGGTGGGGCGGGTGACGTAGAGCGAGCCCATGGTGGAGAGGCGGATGAGATCGAACGGTGGGACGGCGCCGCTGGATCCGCCGAAGAGGACCATGAGGCCGCGGGGGCGCAGGCATTGGAGGGACTGCTCGAAGGTGGTCTTGCCGACGGAGTCGTAGACGACGGGGAGGCCGCGGTTGTTGGTGAGCTGTTTTACCTTCGCGGCGAAGTCTTCTTTGGTGTAGAGGATGATCTCGTCGGCTCCTGCTTCGCGGGCGAGGGCGGCTTTTTCTTCGGTGGAGACGGTGGTGAAGACGCGGGCTCCGAGGGTCTTGGCCATCTGGATGAAGAGGAGGCCGGTGCCGCCTGCTCCGGCGTGAATGAGGACCTCGTCGCCGGGCTGGATGGCGTAGGTGGAATGGGTGAGGTAGTGGGCGGTGATGCCCTGAGTGAGGGCCGCGGCTGCGTCGTTGAAGGAGACGTCATCGGGGATCGGGACGAGACGGCTTGCGGGAGCTACGGCGTATTGGGCGTAGGTGCCGGGGATTCCGCACCAGGCTACTCGGTCGCCGGGTTTGACCTCGGTGACGTTTGGGCCGATGGATTCGACGATGCCGGCGGCTTCCTGGCCGAGGGTGTAGGGGAGATGGGCGGGGTAGCGGCCTTCGCGAAAATAAGTGTCGATGAAGTTGACGCCGGAGACTTCGATGCGGATGAGGGCTTCGCCGGGACCGGGCGTGGGGGTGGGGATGTCGCGGAGGGTGAGGACGTCGGCGGAGCCAGTGGTGAGGATCTGGATGGCTTGCATGGTTGTCAGGGTACTTCGGGTTGGGGCGAAAGGCAAAGGCAAGAGCAGATGCAAATGCGGGGATTCTTCGCTGCGCTCAGAATGACGACAACTTATTACAAAAAAGGAAAAAACTCTGAAGCATTCTAAATGACTGGTTCGTCTAAAGTTGAGATATCAGATTTCAGGCTGCGGTTCGTCTCTCAGAGATTATTTGAGATCATTGTTTGTAGTTACCTAAGGAGCTTTCATGTCCAGCCGTCAGGATTTGCCGATTGCGATTTATTATGAGCAGCCGAACTGGTTCAAGCCTTTGTTTGCGGAGCTGGACCGGCGCGGGACTAACTATGTGAAGCTGAATGCGGTGGAGCATAGCTATGGGCCGGGAGATAAGCCTGAGGAGAAGTATGCCCTGGTGCTGAACAAGATGAGCCCTTCGGCTTGGAATCGCGGGCATGGGGACCAGATTTTTTACACTATGGGGTTTCTGGAGCACCTGGAGCACCGCGGGGTTCGCGTGGTGAATGGGGTGAAGGCGTTCCGGAGTGAGTTGTCGAAGGCTACGCAGTTATCGATGCTGGAGGGGTTGGGGCTGGGGTATCCGAAGGCTCGGGTGATTCATCGGGCTTCGCAGGCGATTGGGGCATCGGAGGGGCTGCGCTTCCCTGTTGTGGTGAAGCCGAATATTGGCGGCAGCGGCTCGGGTGTGGTGAAGTTTTCGACGAAGGAGCATCTGGCTGAGGCTTCGGCTGCTGAAGGTGGGATTACGCTGGGGATGGATTCGACGGGGCTGGTGCAGGAGTTCGTGCCGGCGCGCGGTTCGTACATTGTTCGCGTGGAAGTGCTGGATGGAAAGTATTTGTACGCGATTAAGATACATATTACGGGGGAGACGTTTGATCTTTGCCCGGCGGATATCTGCAAGATGCCTACTGGGCAGGAGCTGACGCGCGCGGCTTGCCCGGTGGATGCGCCGAAGACGGGGTTGACGGTGGAGGCGTTCGATACTCCGCCTGAGGTGATTGAAGAGGTGGAGCGGCTGATGGCTGCGGCAGGGATTGAGTTGGGCGGCGTGGAGTTTATGGTGGATGACCGCGATGGTGTGAGGAATTATTACGACATCAATGCGCTGTCGAACTTTGTTGCGGATGGGCAGAAGGTCGTGGGGTTCGATCCGTTTGCCAGGCTGGCGGACTGGCTGGAAGCAGAGGCGAAGATTGTGAATGACCGCAGGGCCGGGGTTCAGGAACTGGCGGAGGTAGGACGCTAGATGCGATACGGATTCTGGTTGCCGGTGTTCGGCGGATGGCTTCGCAATGTCGACGACGAGGGGATGGAGGCGAGCTGGGAGTATGTTCGCAACCTAGCACAACGCGCGGAGAAGATTGGGTACGACCTGACGCTGATTGCTGAGCTGAATCTGAATGACATTAAGGGTGTGGAGGCTCCGTCGTTGGATGCGTGGTCGACCACGGCTGCGCTGGCAGCGGTGACGGAGAAGCTGGAGCTTATGGTGGCGGTGCGGCCTACATTTCACAATCCTGCGTTGCTTGCGAAGCAGGCGGCGGCGATCGACGTGATGTCGGGTGGGCGGTTGACGCTGAATGTGGTTTCCAGCTGGTGGAAGGATGAGGCTACGAAGTATGGCGTGCACTTCGATGAGCACGACGACCGGTATGCGCGGACTTCGGAGTGGCTGGATGTGGTGGATGGTTGCTGGAAGCAGCAGGGGTTTTCGTACAAAGGCAACTACTACGATGTGCGGGAGAATGTGCTTTCGCCAAAGCCGGTGAGTAAGCCTCGGCCGGTGTTGTATGCGGGTGGTGAGTCAGAGACGGCGAAGAATTTGATTGCGGCGAAGTGCGATGCTTACCTGATGCATGGGGACGCTCCGGCGGCTGTGGGGGCGAAGATTGCCGATATGCGGGCGCGGCGGGAGAAGCTTGGGTTGGGGCCGATGACGTTTGGGGTGGCGGGGTATGCGATTGTGCGGGATTCGGATGCGGAGGCGCAGCGCGAGGTGGAACGGGTTACGGACGTGAAGCAGTCGGCGCGCGGGTATGCGAACTATGAGCAGTGGGTGACGGGATCGAATCTGCAGACAGAGATTTCGCTGAAGGATTATTCGGTTTCGAATCGCGGGCTGCGAAGTGGGTTTGTGGGGACTCCGGAGAAGGTGGCGGAACGGCTGGAGGAGTTTGCTGCGGTTGGGGTGGATCTGGTGCTGCTGCAGTCGAGTCCGCAGGCGGAGGAGATGGAGCGGTTTGGGGCGCAGGTGATTCGGAGTGGGGCTGCGGTTTAGATTTCGCTTTTGCCTCCGAATGTCATCGCAGATAAGAAGGAAGGCATACCCCAGGGGAGACTCAAGGCTGAAGCCTTGGGCTACCTAGAAGCGAAAACTTCGTAGGTATCTCGGCGGTTACGTTTGTCGAGCGCCGTTGTGGAACGTGCGTGGCGTGCGGCGAGTTATGCTTTGCCATGATCCTTCGTGCCCTTTTGTTGACGCTTCTGTTTGCCGGTAAGGTTTTTGCGCAGGACAACCCGGAGTGGACTACTCCGCATACGCCGTTTCGCATCGTGGGGAATGTTTACTACGTGGGGAGCAAGGACCTGGCATCGTATTTGATTACGACTCCGCAAGGACACATCCTTATCAACAGCAATCTGACGACGAGCGTGCCGCAGATTGAGAAGAGCGTGGAGGCGTTGGGATTTCACTTCAAGGATGTGAAGATTCTGCTGATCAGCCATGGGCATTGGGACCATGCTGCGGGCAGTGCTGCAGTGCTGAAGGCAACGGGTGCGAAGTACATGGTGATGGATGCAGATGTTCCCCTGGTGGAGTCGGGTGGGAAGACGGACTTTCAATATGGGAGTGAGGCAGGCAGCCAGTTTCCGCCGACGAAGGTGAACCGGGTGCTGCATGACGGCGATGAGGTGCGGCTGGGTGGTGCGGTTCTTGTCGCACATAAGACTGCGGGGCATACGAAGGGCTGCACGACGTGGACGATGAAGGTCACGGATGGTGGGAAGACGTATGACGTCGTGATTGTGGGGAGTCCGAACGTGAATACGGGGTACAAGCTGGTGAAGAATGAGGCTTATCCGGGGATCGCGCAGGACTATGAGGCGACGTTTCGGACGCTGAAGGGGCTGCCGTGCGATGTGTTTCTGGGGGCGCATGGAGGCTACTTCGGGATGGAGGCGAAGTATCCGAGAATGAAGGAGGGTGGGGTGAACCCGTTTGTCGATCCCGAGCGGGTACAGGAGCTATGTGGCTGAACGGGAACGGACTTTTCGTAAGGAGTTGGCGAAGCAGTCCGTGGAATAACTGGTTGGCTATTGCCAGGACGAGAAAAGATGTTAGTCTGATCGAAATTTTGGTAGATGTTTACCGAATACTCTTCTGCGGTTGACGAGGATGTGCCTTGAAGGGTTGGGACCTAAAAGAGAAGTGGGGAGCGTTGGGATGGGTGCTCTCTGTTACGGGCCTGTTGATGTTGCTTGCCGGGTGTCATGGCCGTGGGGGCAAATCAACGAATGGGCCTTTGAAGCCCGGTGAGCTTGCCGACGCTGGCCGTGCGGAGATCGTGGAGGAGTGTGGCAAGCAGACCTACGAGTTGGCTAAAAAAGGATTGATTGTGAGCGAGACGGGACTGCATGAGGATGTGTTTGTGCTGCGGGACCGGGTGACCTTCGGGGCGATGGGTTATTCGCTGGATGAGGCGTTGCGGCTTGAGTCAGAGTTGCTGGCTGAGGCCACGGGGGGGAAGCATCCTACTGACCAGTCGGCGTGTATTGCGGACTTTGCTGACCATTTGGAGTCGTTGAGCGATCCTTTAGTTGAGGCGGACGCGAGGCGGAAGGAGCTGGATGCTTCGGCGTTTACGGACGCGGCGAAGGAAGCCGAGAAACAGGCGGAGAAGAAGCTCGAGAAACCTGAGGATGCCGCTATACCGCTGCCTGAGCAGAAGGACTACTGAAGAAGACTCTCTTCGGAGCGCAGGCGCAGGATTCTGTCGATCGCGTAGGGTGCGCGGTGCGATGAGGTGTAGAAGTGGCGGACCTGAAGCTCGCCGAGGAGGCCGATTCCCATCAGCTGGATGCCGGCGAGGATGAGAACTCCGGCGATGACGAAGATGGGCCCGTGAAGAGACATGATGTGCTGACCGGTGAGGAGCTTGAGGGCGAAGAGCCAGATGGCCATACCCGTGCCAGTCACCATGGCGAGCGCGCCAAATGTTCCGAAGAAGTGGAGCGGCCGGGTCATGTAGCGGAGAAGGAAGCGGATAGTGAGCAGGTCAAAGAAGACGCGGATGGTGCGCGAGATGCCGTAGTGGGACTTCCCTGACACGCGTGCGGGGTTGGAGATGGGGACTTCGCAGATGCTGGCTCCAAACCATGATGCGAGCGCGGGGATGAAGCGGTGCATCTCTCCGTAGAGAGGGATGTTCTGGATGACTTCGCGGCGGTAGGCCTTGAAGGTGGTGCCGAAGTCGTGGATGTCTACTCCGCTGAGAACGGCCATGAGCCAGTTGGCGGCGCGCGAGGGAATTCTGCGGAGGAGAAAGTTGTCGGCGCGCTGGGCTCGCCAGCCGCTGACGACGTCGTAGCCCTCCTCGAGTTTGGCGAGGAAGGTTGGGATCTCGTTGGGCGAGTGTTGGAGGTCGCCGTCCATGGCGAGGATGTAGTCTCCCTGGGAGTGATCGAAGCCGGCAGCGAGGGCGGAGGTCTGGCCGAAGTTGCGGCGAAGTTTAATCACGAGGACGCGGGAGTCCACTGCAGCAATCTCTTCGAGGAGGCGGTAGGTGCGGTCACGTGACCCATCGTCGACGAAGACGAGCTCGAACGAGTCGCCGACCTGCTCCATGACGGCCTTGAGGCGGTCGTAGAGCGTGGTGACATTCTCCTCTTCGTTGTGAAAGGGAACAACGATAGAATATTTGGGCACGTGTTGATGATACTCCTGTGGCGCTGAATGTTGGACGCAAACGTGGGCTGTGAGGATTCGCGAGGGGGAAAGATCGAGAGGAATTCGGGGTGGGCCCGGTGGCTAGATAGTAACGGCTGGCAGCGGCTTTTTATCGCTGAATGGGCCGGTTGGGGAGATGATAAGGACATCGGTAACGGCGGGAATGTCGTTGCATATGATGTAGTTCCGGGAGCCACGGAAACTTGGGCCGGACGGGCAGGAAGGAAAGATGGAACGACGGGTTCTGTATATTGTGCTGCTTCTGGTGGTGGGGTTGTTTCTTTTCGTTGGCTATAACTCCTACGACACGAGGCGTGGGCCGGCGGGCGGAAAGGCTGACTCGAAGGATCCGGCGACTGTAGTGGTGAAGACGGAGCCAGTGGTGACCTCATCGGCTACTGAACCCGCCGCGGCTCTGCCAACTTCCCTGCCGGCTGCTCCTGCTGCTGTGGAAACGGCGCCGGCGGCTGCTCAGATTACTCAGAACAGTGCGCCACAAACCAAGGGTGGAGTGAGCAGCGGTGAGTTGAAGCCGCCGAGCGGAATGATGTTTTCAGGTGTGGGCAGATATCAGCTTTACCGGCAGGGCGATATTACGTGGCGACTCGATACTGAGACGGGAAAAACCTGCATCGTGTTTGCGACGGATGAGGAGTGGACGAAGCCCAGGGTGTATCGCAACGGATGCGCGAAGCGGTAGGTCTTGCGTACGACTAGAAGTGCAGGGTGACGACGTAGTTCATCAAAACAGGTTTGCCGAAGAAGTATCCCGGGGTGAATTGGGCCTGCTGTACCGCTGCGGTTGCGGCATCGACAAGGACGGCGCTGCCTAGTTCGGCGCGGATGTCTCCAGGCTTTCCATTTTCAAGGACGTCGACGATGAGGCGGACCTGGCCGTGAGAACCGTGGCATGGCTTCCCTGCCCCGCAGTCGGGTGTGGGAAGGCTGATGAGGCGGGGCGGCAGGATCGGTGGGCGTTGAGCTCGCACGGAAGACAGCGGCGCTATGAGAGATAGCACGAGGGCTGCATAGAGCTTCCGCATGGCCCAATCTTCTCATGAGTTAGGCCGGATGGAGCAGGATTTTGCTTTCGATGAATCGAAATATCTTGAGGCCGGCAGAAAGGGCCGTTTCGGATATCCTCTGCGGATTTCGCTTTTCGCGACATGGCATCGACGCGCTCGGCGTGCGACTGCGGCAGTCGTGCCACAGAACTCGCAACGAGGGAGGCGAAAGGCTCTTCATAACGGGCAGGATCGGAAGGATTTTCATCTCGCCCCTCACGGCTATCCCAGCTTGGCGATTTCGTTCTTGATGCTTGCGGCTATCTCACGATACTTGCGCTGCAATTCTCGTAGTTTCAGGAGTTCTCCTGAGGTTTCGGGAGGGTTGTAGGAGATATAACTGCTAATCGTTTCGATGTCCTGTTCGACATCCTTAAGCTGCTGTGCGAGGAAGATCCGCAAGGATTCCGTGGTGTCTATACTCATACCGACAGACCTCAGTGTTTTCGACCAGACGCGCTGGCACCGTACCAAACCGCTTTGCTGTAAATTCATGTGCGAGATCCAGTGATTCTTAATGGCGTTTGACGGGGGAGTGACCCCGATGGTTTACGTGCGCCCCACGGCTAGCCGGATACCTACGATGAAGCAGACTCCAAGTTAGACCATTCCTTTGTTGAGGCGGGGAAGATCAGCAGCAGCCAAGGGAAAAACCGGCTTGGGTCGTGCTGCTTTCACTTCCTTCATCGCCCCACGGCAGAAGGGTCGCGATTGATCGAGAACGGTGAACAGATTGAACAAACCGCAAAAGTAGTAAGCCCCTCTCCCCTGGAAGGTTGATTTTCACTTACTTGAACGGTTTTTGGTGGGCAGTGAGGGACTCGAACCCCCGACATCCTGCTTGTAAGGCAGGCGCTCTAACCAACTGAGCTAACCGCCCGTCCTGGTTTCACGGAACTAGACTTAGTGTATGGGAGTGGTGCGTGGGATGCAATGGACCGGCCAGGGCGAGGGTGGTGGATTTCGTCGCCAGGACGTGGGGGTAGAATAGATGCATACCCCTGGGGGGTATTTGCATCTTATCTGCTGGGAGATGGCTGGATGGCACAAGAGAGTCTTAGGTTGTCGATTGATGGGATGCATTGCGGGGGATGCGTTCGGAGGGTGACTGCGGCCCTTCGAGGCGTGCGGGGAGTTGAGGTGGATTCGGTCGAGGTTGGGTCGGCTGAGATGAGATTCGATCCCGACCGTGCGAATGTTGAGGAGATTGCGAGTGCGGTGGATCGCATTGGGTTCGCTGCGCGAATTGGGACTGCCGTGAACAATGGTTGAAGCTACCAGGGCGGACACCAAAGAGGGCTTGAGTGGAACGCCCTCTTTGGAGCAGCGCGTTACGATTCCTGTGACAGGAATGACGTGCGCTGCTTGTCAGTCTTTTGTGCAGCGAACACTGGCGGGGCAGCCTGGCGTGCGGGATGCGAACGTCAATCTGATGTTGAACAACGCAACAGTGATGTTTGATCCGGCGGTTACGACCGTCTCCGGACTGGTGGATGCCGTACGAGGCACTGGATATGGCGCGGAGATGCCTGATCTTGAGCAGTCTGCAATTGCTGAACAGGAGGAGAACGACAAGGAGCAGTTGCTGGAGTACAAGCGGCTGCGGCTGAAGGCTGGGGTGAGCCTTGTTGCGGGCCTGGTTGCGATGACGCTCTCGATGCCGCTGATGAGCGAGGGCAGCGCACACGGAATGGAACGGATGAAAGATCCGCTGATGAACTGGTCTGAGCGGGTGCTCGATCCGGTGTTGCGGAGCGGGCTGCCGTGGATCTACCGGATGAACGGCGATGCTATTCGTTGGTTTTTGTTTGTCCTCGCGGGGTTCATTCTGGGTTGGGCTGGGCGGCGGTTTTATGTAAAGGCCTGGTCTGCGCTCAGACACAGGACGGCGGACATGAATACGCTGGTGGCGCTGGGGACTGGGGCAGCGTTTCTTTACTCTGCTGCCAGTACGATTGCGCCCGGATTTTTCCTCGCGCATGGGGTTGCTCCGGATGTTTACTTTGAGGCCTCGATACTGATTGTGGGGTTGGTGCTGACTGGAAATGCGCTGGAGAGCCGGGCGAAGGCGCGGACCGCGACTGCCCTTCGGAAGCTGGTACAGCTGCAACCGCGAACTGCGCACGGTTGTGCGGGGTGGGGTCGAAGTCGAGTTGCGGGTTGAGGAGATTCGTGAGGGCGATGTTGTGCTGGTGCGGCCGGGTGAGCGCGTTCCGACGGATGGGAGGGTGATCTCGGGCAGGAGCAGCGTGGACGAGTCGATGATTACGGGCGAACCGATGCCGGTTGAGAAGACAGTACACGACAAGGTTACGGGAGGGACGCTCAATCAGCGGGGATCGTTTGAGTATCGTGCGAGCGGGCTTGGAGCGGATGGCACGCTGGCGCAGATTGTGCGGCTGTTGCGGCAGGCGCAGGGGTCGCGTGCTCCTATTCAACGAGTGGCTGATCGGGTGAGCGCGATCTTTGTGCCGGTGGTGTTGGCGATCGCGACGATTACGTTTGTTGCGTGGAGAATCTTTGCACCGGGAGCTGGAGTGATGCAGGCCTGCGCGGCTGCAGTGACGGTGTTGGTGATTGCGTGTCCCTGTGCGATGGGGTTGGCTGTGCCAACGGCGGTGATGGTGGCGACCGGGCGCGGAGCAAGCTGCGGAATCCTTATTCAAAGGTGGCGAAGCGCTGCAGCGGCTGGAGAAGATCGATACAGTCGTACTGGATAAGACGGGCACGATTACTGAGGGTCGTCCACGGGTGACGGATGTGGTGGCGGTTTCGCGCGCGGGCGAGGCGATTGCAGAGGCTGAGAATAGAGTCGTGCGGGTGGGTGCGGCTTTGGAGCGTGCGAGTGAACATCCGCTGGCGGAGGCCGTTGTGCGACATGCGCAGGAACGCGGTCTGGAGCTTCCGCAGGCGCAGGAGTTTGAATCGCTGACTGGACAGGGTGTTGTTGGGCTCGTCGAAGGTGAAGTGGTGCTGATTGGGAACGCGGCGCTGATGACGAGATACAGCATTGCGATCGGTTCGATGGAAGAGGTCGGGAATCAAATGGCGGAGGACGGCAAGACTCCGCTTTGGATTGCGATTGCGGGCGAGCTTGCTGGCGTCATCGCGGTATCGGACTCGGTCAAAGCCAGTTCAGCGGAGGCGATTCGCAGGCTGCATGCCGAGGGGCTTCGCGTGGTCATGGTGACGGGCGACAATGCGCGCGCCGCAGCGGCGATTGCACGTGAAGTGGGCGTCGATGGGGTGATTGCGGGCGTGCTGCCGGCTGGTAAGGTGGATGCAATCAAGCGGCTGCAGCAAGAGCACCACGTGGTTGCGATGGTGGGGGATGGGATCAATGATGCACCGGCTCTGGCGCAGGCGGATATTGGCCTGACCATGGCGACGGGCGCTGACATTGCGATGGAGGCGGGCGACGTAACGTTGATGCGAAGTGATTTGACGGGTGTAGCAGGAGCCATTTCGCTGTCGCGGGGCACGATGCGGGTGATCAGGCAGAACCTGTTCTGGGCGTTCCTTTATAACGTGATCGGAATTCCGCTGGCGGCGGGTGTTTTGTATCCAGTCTTCGGCTTGATGCTAAGCCCTGTGTTTGCCAGCGCGGCGATGGCGCTGAGTTCTTTCAGTGTTGTAACCAACAGTTTGCGATTACGACGATTGAAACTTTCGTGAGATAGGGAGAAGATATGGCACGGCGAAACGATACGCGGAAAATTGTTGCAGCGGGAGAAAACGCGAGCTCGCCTGCAAAGCGTCTATCGGAACGGAAGGCCGTGGGCGTTGATCCTGCGCTCAAGGCTTCGAATGTGCGGCGACTGCGACGCATTGAAGGACAGGTGCGGGGACTGCAGCGCATGGTTGAGGAAGACCGCTACTGTGCCGACATCCTGACGCAGGTTTCTTCGACGCAAGAGGCGCTGAGAGCGGTAGCGCGCGCGCTGATGGGAAACCATCTCGCACACTGCGCGACACATGCTATTCGGACCGGATCGGACGAAGAGAGACAAGCGATGTACGATGAGTTGTTGGGCATGATTTACAAAAATGCCCGGTAGAGTGACGAAGGCTGGTTTCGTCCCTTGTGATGGAAGTCCGAAGCGTTGGAAGATGTGGGGTCTCGATTCGGCGGCGGGTATGTGACGAGCAATCTGACCGTGGGCCTGTTATTGGTTGCCGTGGTGGGAACGCTCGAATTTTCCATTTTGGCATTTAATGCTCGCTGAAAGAGTCCCATCGATGAAGCTGGAAAGATACCTTTTGATGGTGTTAGTTCTCTTCGCCTTGTTCGTGATTGGTATGTCTTTGCGGAGGTTTGTCCACTGATTTTTTCCCACGTAACGTCGGAACATGAGTTGTTGGCTACTGGGCCGGTAGGGGAAACGGCGAGACTCTAGCGGGAGTGGCATCTGGTTCGACCAGCCACACGGTGCGGTCTTTGTAGTAGTGGATGAGTTTCTGGTTGTTTGCGTCGTCCATATCCCATGCCCATATGACCTTCGCATTGTCTATGTCGGAGGTGTTGTATACCCATTCGACAAGAGGATTGTGACCCGGGGCATACCTGACGATCGCAAGCTGTTTTCCGGGAAGGTGATCGAGCCCGGCTTCGATCTTTGCGCGGTCGGCGCCTGCCTGGCTGCTTCGTCCGTACCACTCCGCGGCCCACACTTCGGGCCAAACGGGAAGGGAGAGGTGAAGGGGTTCCGCAACTGCTCGCAGGACACCGAGAAAAATACAGAGGGTCACAATTAACCGTTGCAAAGTAAGGCCGACGGATTGGCCGCCTGGAGTCCAAAAGCGCAGGTGACGCATGGCCTGCAAGCCAATGGCGTAGAATGCCCCGGTGAAAGCGGCGAGATAGTGCGGAAGCAGGAAGACTTCTATCAGTTGACCTGCGATGAGGACAAATACACCCAGAATCAAAAAACGCAGCCGTCGATCGAGGAAGACTCGCCGCACCATGATGAGGGGAACGATCAATGCGATGCCGGTATAGAAGAGCATTCCGCGAACGGCCTTCAGGAAGGTCTCAGGGATGAAACCGCGAAGACTGTGAATCTTATTGAAGCTGTCGAGTTCGTCCTGATAGTAGAATTCCCGGACTTCTTTGTGGCGGTAGGCTGGTTCGGGGCGCTTCGATTGCCAGATAAAATAGGGCGCCATCGCGTACTGTGCGCGGTTGACTGAATACGATGGAGTGAGCGGGTCTCCATAGACGCGGTAGTTGTAGTAACCCATCCAGACGCCGGCTGCTACGATGAGGGCCAATGGCGCGGCAGTACGGCGAAACAAGACCGCAAGAGACGGGCGGTTCTTCGCGAAGAATACCCACCATACCAGGTAGCACGATACTGGAATGCAAAGGACCAGACCATCGTAGGGACGGGCAGTTAAGAGGATAACCACGCCGACTGCCATCAGCAGAGCGTCTCGGAACCGCGTATGTTTGATGAATCGCGGAAGCCCCCCAAGCACGAGCGCGCCACCGAGAGCTGTGATAGATCCAGCACCAGAATAGTAGGTGTCGATCCAATAGCTAAAGAGTCCCAGGCGCAGGATGGATAACATTCCACCGAGGAGTGCCCATGAAGGCGGGAGCCACGACTGCAGCATCCAGCAAATGGCGGCGCACATCAGGGCAGTGACGAGAAGATTGGCGAACCACGGATGGCCTGTCACTACTTTGCCAGCAGCGAGAACAAGTCCCTGAGCGGGAAAATACATCGACATATACGTGGGCTTCATGGTGACGTGGATGCTTTCCAGATTGATCCACATCGCGGGGGTAGGATTGGTCAGCCTTCCAGACGCAAAGGTGTCCGCGGCGAGGAGAAAACTGAAGTCATCCGGATAGTATGGAAACGGGATGGGACAGAGCGGGAGGAGAGCGAGGCGAAGAAAGAACGCGGTCAAACCGACGACCAGGACTGACAGAGATTTTCGTCGCGCCAACTCATGGAATCGATGCTCGATGCGAGAGAACCAGGCAGATGCCAATCGAGGAAAGGCGAATGATACGGCTATCGCTATCACCGTGAGACTGCCTTCGATCAGAATCAGAGAAGGGCCATTTTCCGGGGACGACGACAGAACCATAAACGAATTATTTGCCTCTCATGCGTCTTGAACTGCTGGCGGAAGCGCGATCGCTAGGCGACCTCAGAGTAATACTTGAAAGTTACTTTCCGGCCCGTGGTGTCGAAGCGCGGAAGTTTGACCAAATGGGCTTTGTGCGCGACGAAACAGGCGGTCGTGGCGAGCACCCCTAGCCCGTATTTCACGCTGCGGCGGAAGTTGATGGAGGAGGCCTCTTCAAAGTAGCTGGTGGGACAGGAGATCTCGCCGATCCGGAAGCCAAACATCACGGCCTGAGCGAGCATCTGGTTGTCGAAGACGAAGTCGTCGGAGTTTTCCAGCAGCGGAAGGGTCAGCAAGACATCCCGGGAAAAGGCGCGGAAGCCAGTGTGGTACTCCGAGAGCTTGACACCAAGGAAAAGGTTCTGGAATGCGGTGAGCAGGCGATTGGCGATGTATTTGTAGCGGGGCATGCCGCCCTTGAGGGCTCCGCCACCGATGATTCGTGAGCCGAGGACTACGTCGTAGACTCCGCTGGCTACCATGTCTGCCATTGCGGAGACGAGAGCGGGATTGTACTGATAGTCGGGATGGACCATGACGACGATGTCGGCGCCGGCGGCGAGGGCCTCACGGTAGCAGGTCTGCTGGTTGCGGCCGTAACCGTAGTTCGAGTCGTGGATGAAGGTTTGAACTCCGAGCCTCTCGGAGAGACGTGCGGTGTTGTCGTTGCTTGAATCGTCGACAAGGATTTTGATGTCTACAACAGCAGGGAGAGCACGGACGGTCTTTTCCAGTGTCTTTTCAGCGTTGTAGGCCGGCATGACAACCGCGATACGTTTTCCGTCGATCATGGGTATCTCTCTTGCTGAGCGCGAGCACACTTTACACCGAACGCATGGGGTCACGCCTGCGCCGGGAAGCCGACCAGCGTCGCTCTCCCATGATTCAGACGTGTCACATTACAAAGGCCAGCGAGAAACACTAAGTAATGTAGGTGCTCAGTGTCGTGCCGACCGAACTGAAAGCAGCATTTATCGAAGAGGCCAAAGAGGACATCCCGGCTGTTGCCGCGAAGGCGATCAGAGCAACAATCAAGGCGTACTCGATGAGGTCCTGGCCCTCTTCGTTTAGGAGCTTCCGCAATTTGATTTTTAGTTTCAACAAGTTATCTTTCATCACAGTTATTTTCCCAAGTAGATTTGAATGACTATCGAACCCTGGGACTAAAGACACCGAAGGCAGCGGAGTTGATTTTTGGCAACTCTTGCCGTCCTTCGGCTCAAGACCTAGGTAATGTACGTGCTTAGCGTGGTGCCAACGCTGCTAAACGCCAGGTTGATCGAGGCGGCCAACTTGCTCATGCCGGCCGTCGCGGCAAACGCAATCAGAGCCACAACGAGCGCGTACTCGATAAGGTCCTGACCATTTTCGTCCATCAACAGCGCTTGCAGTTTCGCCGAGAGCTGCATCAGTTTTGCTTTCATTTGCTTCTTCTCCTGAAATTCGTTCTTTCCAGCTACAGACTGGGATTGCCCTTTATAGTGGCAAGCGAAGGGCCATTTCGCAGCATTGGTTAACTGTTGATAAACAAGTCACTTGGCTTCCGTGGCCTTTGTGAGTGTGAACGGCTGTTTACAGGTATTTCGCGTTGTAATACCTCGGGTATACATGCGCAGCAAACTGACACTTTGAAGTTTGACCAAGCCGAAACTCGGCTCTACTGAGAATGAGTTTTGGTGATTCGCTCACGGTTTTGAGAGCGGCGGAGCGTCATCGGGAGAAAGTTCCAGCTGATCTCCCCGCCTGGTCTGGGTTGCCTGGATTGTGCCTGCGGGAAGCTCGAGCACGGAGCGCGCGAAGAAACATACGGATATTCTCCAGGGCGGTACGCTGCTTCTGACCTTCCTGACCTTTCGGGCGCGATCAAGATAAACGAGGTCGATCGAAAACCTCATGAAAAAAGTGTGGACTGATTCGCACGGCACAATCCAAAGACCTTCGCCCGCTGGTAGGTGAGAGCGCCCAAGCAGGCCCTTACGTCGGGTGGCCGCGGTGTCGGCAACCTGAAGACTGTCAGCGAGCATCGTTTTGCGGGTGAGATTCCAAACCTTCATCGTTAGGATCGGGTCTGATCGATTTGTCATTGCACATGCCGGTTGGAGTCGAACCGTATCACGATATGGCGAGTCTCCGATCTAGGTGGAGTAGACCCTGGCGATCGCGAGGGCGACGGCGGCGATGAGGATTCCCGCGATCACGTCCGCGAAGTAATGCCAGCCAGTTGTAAGCGTGGAAAGAATGATCAGCACGGAAAGAAGAGCGACGGGAATGCGTAGAGGACGGAATCCCCAAAGCGCGGCAGCACAGAGGATGGCCCAAACGACGTGGAAGGATGGGAAGCACACGACACCTGCTGCCTGTGCGTGGAAGATGTATGGGCCGGGAAGCCGAAGTTCGCGAAGCATGTCCCAGCAGATTGCCTGAGCGTTCGGAGGTACCAGATGGTAGTAGTACCAGGGCGCGACAGCGGGAAACAGCGCAAAGAGCGGCAGACCAATTGCGAATGCTATTAGATTCGCGAGGAGAAACTCCCTTGCCTCCTTCACCTTGCCGGCGATGGGCGGCACCAAGATCGCGATTGCGATGAGAGGCAGTATCAGTGGGTAGGTTGCGTTGATGACAGTTCCCAGCCAGTGGTGGTCGGCCCAGGCCATGATTGCCGGAACGTTGACCCCCAGGGCTTGATCCATGTGAGCGAAGAGAGCGTCCTGCAAGGGCATGCGACAACGGGCGGCGATCAGAACCGGAAACGGAAGACTTACGGCGACGATCAGCTCCCATGGGATCACGAGGATCGATTCTCGAATCGCCGGTCTTCCCTTCTCGTGCAAGTAAATGGGAAGAGGCGCGATCATCGCGAAGAGGGTGAGAATTGCAACGATTCGACCGCCGATTTCGGCGTGAATCGAAGTAAGAATACAGCCGGCAATGGAGATTGCCAGGAGAAGGCCAACAAGAATAGCCATGCGGACATGGAACTTCGCGTCAGGGCTCAGGTCAGCAAAACGGAGGTGTTGCTTCTTCGCGGGACGGGAGTGGGTGGCAACCGAAGCGCGCAAAGAGACACTCAAGGCCTCCAGATCGGAACTCGACATGGCGCCTTCCGAAGTGCGAACGCGGTTCGTGATCGCCGCGGCAGGACTCATTAGATCAGGCTCGGTTCTCATGGGGTTGGGGCCTCCAGCCGCCGATCCTCTAACCTATTTTTGCGGATGTAGTGGTTGGCTACGGACAATGACACACCTGCCAACACGAGACCGCCGAGGACATCGGTGAAGTAGTGCCATCCGGTCGTGACGGTAGAGAAGACAATCATGGTCGAAAACACAGCAGCGGGAATGCGAAGTAAACGAAATTCCCATAGAGCGGCAGCGCAAAAGATGGCCCACATGACATGGAATGAAGGAAAGCAGATGATTGCGACCAACTGAGAGACGATATGACCAGGGCCGCGGTAGAGCAGAATTGCAGCCTGGCATTGCATCTGACCAGGATTTGCGGGAACGCCGTATCCATACCAGGGCCCGATCGCGGGAAAGAGCGCAAACAGCGGAAGTCCAATGGCAAATGCAATCAAATTGGCTACCAAGAACTGTTGAGCGCTTTCTACTTTGCCGGTGAAGGCCGGGAAAAGCACGGATACCGTTATCAGACTGCTGAGAAGAGGGTAAGTTCCGTTGATGAGCGTCCCCAGCCAATGGTGAGAAGCCCATACGGTGATTTTGGGCACGTTGATACCAAGCGAATCATCAATGCGAGCGAGGTGTGCGTCCTGAAGCGGCATATTGAACCTAGCCGCTGCCAAGACAAGTAAGGGGAGCGCAGTGGCCAGAAATAGAGCCCACGGAATTGTGAGGATTGAATCGCGAAGGTTTGTCTTTCCCTGTTCGTGCCAAAAGATGGCGATGGTGAAAACAACGATAGATGCGAAGGCGATGCCTATTACCAGATTCCATACGCCGTGAATCTGGAGAGAAGTCAGTTGGCTGACGAGCCAGTCAATGAGCAGCAGAGTGGAGCATGCGTATGCCATGTAGAGATGGAAGTTGAGCGCGGAGCGGGAGCTAATCTGAGGCTTGGCGGCCTCCTTTAACAGAACGCTCATCTGGTCGCCTCCTCTCTATTGCGGCGGAGTCGGGGTGGTGGACATACCTGTGCCGACACCTGCGCCGGCGCCGGTGCCGTAACCACCTGTCGAATATGATCCTTCGATGACGAGCTGTTGCTCCGGCTTCATGCTTTGAACCAGCTTTTCTACAGGTATTGGCGGCACTGCTGGCGCAGGAGGAGTTTCTCCCCCGGCTACGCCGGTGGGCGTGTACATCGGTATCTTGGAGTTCGGCGGCAGGAATTTTTCTGGGTAATTCAACTGCGGCAGCGGTTGGCCTTTGTCAATCGGCTGAACGATCTCTGGGGTCACGATTACGATGAGCTCCGTGTTGGTGCGGGTCTTCGTGATTGACTGGAAAAACTTTCCCAGGACTGGAATGCTCCCGATAAAGGGAATTTTGTTGAAGCTCTGCGTTTCGCGGTTGTCGAGAAGACCGCCAATAGCAAAGCTCTGTCCCTCGCCTAGTTCCACCTCAGTCTTGACTCTGCGAACGTCGATTCCAGGGACCGTGAATCCGGAGATTTGAACTCCATTTGTAAAATCCAGAGAACTCACTTCGGGCGCGACCTGGAGACGGATAGTACCCCGAGGCGTGATCGTCGGAATGAAATTGAGGCGAATGCCGAATTCCTTGAATTGGATTGAGACCGTGCCCGAGCCCCCGCTAGTTCCCTGCACTACCGGATACGGATACTCTCCGCCAGCGAGGAAGCTAGCCTGCTTGCCATCCTGGGCGAGCATGTTTGGCTCGGCAAGCACCTCGACCACGCCCTGAGTTTCGAGCGCCTGGATGGTTGCGCCGAGGTTGAGGTCGGGACGGAAGAAGAAGATATTGAGTGCATTTGCTATGGTTGCGATTGCTCCCGTCGACCCAGTAGGAGGGGTGATCGTTGGCGGCTGGAATTGTCCAGTGGTTATTGCGCCAATGGTATTGGTCGCACCGGTGCTGAATATGTTGATCCCAAGCTGCCTTTCGAGATTTCGATCCACACTTGCGAACCGGACTTTGAGAAGGATTTGCGGAGGTGTAGGTGGCACATCGACGTACATGAGATTGACGACTTTGCCGGCAGTGGAGGCAATCTGGACAGCGCGGTCTGAGTCGGTGAGGTCTTTTACAGTCCCGCGCAGCACGACGAGATTATTCTCCGAAGCAATATTGATATTTTCAGCGGGCATGGCGAGCTTGAGCTCGCGACGGAGAGCTGCCATGTTGTCATCGGCCGCGGCGCGGCTGGGGTGAACGGTTATATTGAAAAACTGTCTTCCTCCGCCTTGTTGCCATACGATGAGACTGGTGTTTCCGGGGGCCCTTCCGTTAACCATGACCTCGGATGGGCTGACGGCAGTGGCCTCTGCGATCTCTGCCGTGCCGATGGCGACACGTGTGATTGGCTTGGTGAAGTCCACCAGCGCCGATTTGCCGACCGTGACGGAGAGATCGTTGGTGACGTCGGTGGTACTCTCAGCCTGCGCCGGGGGCGGGGTCTGAACCGGAGCCTGAGCCTGAAGAGTCGGCTGCAGGCACAGGAAGGACGACAGGGTGCATAGAGAGGCACTAGCTATCAGAGTTCTAAGGTTCACTTTGGTTCCTCGCCAGAGGCAAATTTAGTCTCAGTTTTTTTCGATCCGTTGAAGACTTCGACCAAGTAGGAGTGTGAGGGTGGAGCAGCCTTGGTGGGTGAGCCGTGAGAGACCACGACCGCTTTCGGCCTTGGATTTCCGAAGAGCTCCGCTATCCCGGTGCCGTTGGGTTGGGCGACCTGGTTATCTAAAGGATTGCGGAGGACGAGTTGGATGTGGGTTTCATTGCTTGCCAGGCTCAGAGCTTCCGCCTGGTCAGGAGTGACGAGGAGATTTACGACCTGAACCTGCTGAGGCTTTCCCTCCGCATCGCGCTGGATGTCGGTACCTGCAGAGAGTACTTCGATGTTCTGGAGAAGTGTTTTGACCCGAGATCCTTCGGCTGCATTACTTGCTCCCGGGGGAGTGCCAGAGATCAAGACGTCGACGTGCATTCCGGGAGTGACGAATCCGGCTACGCCGACGACTTCGTTAACCTTGACTGCAGCAGCCCTCATTCCCGGGGGGATCGTAGCGGCGAGTCCACCGCCTGACCCGACGGGTGCGAGTCGACTCTCCAGAATGGGTTCACCCATGTAGAGGTTCGACATCACTCCGCGGCCGACGGCATCTTCGGGTTTGAGGATTGCGCCCTTCGGAGGAGTTCCGATGACGTCGATTGTCGTCAGATCGGTGTTGCGGAGGACACTTCCCAGCTTGATGTCCGCGGCTGCGGCCATGACGCGTGTGGGTGTCAGTCGCGGGCCGGAGATTCGACTGCCAATCAGTCGAAAGACGACGTAAGTGCAACCGGCTGCAATCACGAAGGCGATTAAAAGTATGTTTAGCAGTCTTCGGTTCATCAGCAATCCCCTGGAATCGACTGGGCAGACGGTTCCGAACTTCTAACGTTCTGTGGCAATTGGGATGCCAAAGACAGAATCCGGTTTTTATTGAGAATCATGAGTTTAGCTGGCATATTTGGCTCGAAGTGTGAACATGTGTATACCAAGGGGAGCATGTGCTGTAGCTGTGTAGACACGCAACTGTTTGGCGACTCTTAGTTATCAGGATTTCGGAAGGAATTTGATTGGTCTGCAAATTGCAGTGAAGGAATAGCCCCCCGATTTGGGGAGAGCACTGTCTATAGGACTTTACAGTTGTCATCGGGCTGAGCAGCGGGGACGGTCGATTCGATCATGAAGTCTTCTACTATCATTTCGCTGTTTGGGGAGACTCCGGCACCTAGAAGAGGTCCGTCCGCGGTTGTGATCTCCCTCTTTGTGCATAGCCTGGCGTGCGTTTTATTGCTTCTTGGTTTGAATCAGCCTCATAAGGTGGAAGTTTCAAACGTTGCGAAGAGATTTACGGTCCGGATGATGGAGCTGCATCAACCGGAGCCGAAGATCCGTCAGTACGTCCCGACTGAGACGGCTGAAGTGGGACAGGCATCGAAGATCAGAAGCGTTACTCCGGGCAATACTCCGCCTACTGCGCCGGCACCACGGCTCCCCAGCAATTTAGTGGCGCAGAAACAGGTGGAACAGACTCTGATTCAACCAGACGTAACCAACAATCTCCTGATCCAGAAGACTCCGCTTCCTCAGGTTACTGTGTGGAGTTCGCGGGATATGACTGTCAGGACGATCGTCCCGACTTCGCAGCAGACGGAGGTAAAGATCGAGGTGCAGCCTTCACTCGATCCGCCGAATCAGGCTGTTCATGTGTCCGATTTGAAGATCTCGCCGGGCCCGGGGGAGACGAAGGCTCCGTTGCCTGAACCAAGCCGGTCCTCACCGGTCACAGCGCAAGGGCCTGCTCCTGCGAAGAGTGTTCCGGAGACAGCGTCGAAAACTTCGAGTCAGCCGGCTCCTGGAAGCGTCATCTCGATGTCGGATGTTCAGATGAAGGAAGGGACTGCGACACTGCCAGCGGTCAACCAGGTCGCGCCTACGCCACTGACGGGATCGATTTCGCCGGGGCAGCAGAAAAGTACGTCGGCTACGGGATCTGGCACGGTCGCCGACAATAAACACAATGGAGCGAGTGCGGGGCAGACAGGTCAATCGGCGAAGGCGGGAAACGCAGAGAACGGAGTAGGAACGGGCAACAGTACAACGGGCCTGGGCGTGGGTTCGGAGGGCCTGGATACAAGTGGATTGCGCTCAGTCACGCATCTGGCATTGCCGAGAGATGGGGCGTTTGGGGTGGTCGTGGTGGGAGCTTCGGCGGCGGACAATTACCCCGAAGCGGCGAGTACCTGGAGTGGCAGGTTGGCCTATACCGTTTATTTGCATGTTGGTACGCATAAGAATTGGATTCTGCAGTATTCGGTTCCGCGAACTGCGGAGATTGCGAAGGGCGGCAGTGCGCGTCCGGATGCGCCGTGGCCGTATGACATTACGCGGCCTAGCATTGATCCGGATACGGGAGCGGATGCCATTATTATTCATGGGTTTGTGAACGCTGCCGGACACTTTGAGCGGCTGGCGGTGATTTTTCCCACGGAGTTGGCGGAGGCTAAGTTTCTGCTTCATGCGCTGCAGCAGTGGCAATTCCGACCAGCTATGCAAAATGGGCAGACGACTCAGGTGGAAGTGCTGCTGATTATTCCGGATGAGTCAGACTAACGAACACATTTTTTTGAATGCGGTTTTTTGGAGGGGGTTTTGCGATTTCTGGGCAAAATCTGATGGTTTTTTGTGGTGAAGTTGTGGTTTTTGGGTGGTAATTTGTGGTGATTTGCGTGGTGTTTTTGTGGTGGGAATTTACTTCAGTTTTCTGAAGATTTTTCTGTGGGAATCCTAGTTAGGGATAGAGGATCAGAGTTACTGCGAGATGATCATGGCAGCAGAACTTGACATGGAGTACGTGTGCGATGGAATAAATGGAACAGTCAAGGGGAAACTATAGGTCACCGACACGGTGACTTGATTCCCCGGGTTGGTACAGGCAGCGGATGGAGAGCACGTTCCGGAAGGATAGGCTGCGTAGGAGGTGTTCACCGTCATGTTGCTTGGGTTGATTCCCGGGAATCCCAGATTGAGCACGTAACTCTGAATCTGGGCTTTGCTGGCGAAGCATGCGGACGAGGTATAAGTCGCACAGTTGGCTCCCGCCGAGCTGCCGCGAACTATGGCGTAACGGGTGCCTTCTCGCGCGGCTTCCGAGATGAAGTGATAGGAGTATACGGCGAAGGCCCCCTCCATGATTCCGAACATCATCGCCAACAGGATCGTTATGGACAGAGCAGTCTCGAGAATGGCTGAGCCTTCTTCCTGGTGCACCGGAGGCCGGGCTCGCGCGGACCGGATGAGCAGATTGGCCGCCCACTGGAGTATGGTCAAGATTCTCATTACTGCTGGACCCTCATGATCGCATAGCCTCCGAGCGTTATCGTCGATGGAATTCCCGGAAAATGGAACAATGTCGGTACGGCAGCACTGGTTTGGACTTGAACATATTGGAGGATGTGCGACGGACTGGGACATGTGGTCAGGTTAGTGGTTGCACTGTCGCAACTGGCGAAGGCTGTGATGACGCCTGCGGAGCTCTCACAGGAGCAGGCCTTGCTCGCCGTCGTCGTCAGGATAGTTAAATCGGGAGCATCCTGTGTCGCGGCCAGTCGAATATTGGTCAGGTCGGCAGCGGTGGTGGCGGTCTGCGCACCATAGGCAACTCCTGCTCGGGCAGCGTTGGAGACTTCGACGCTGGCGTATGCGAGTCTGCCAACTTCGACTGCCCCGACAAGCATCAGCACAAGGACGGGCAATACCAAAGCCAGTTCGACAAAGGCCTGTCCTGAATTTCTGTTTAGTGTTTGTCGAAACATTTCATCCTCCCTTGCTCAGTCTTCCTGATCGAGACTTGCTCCTGAGTTCTCCTTTGTTTTGCGACTAACCTTGACGGAGATGGTATCGAGTTGTTCTCGATGGAAGCGTAGTCATCTGATTTTCATGCTTTATTCCACCAGTCTGACAGCGTGAATAGGCGAATTGGCGTTCACCGCGGCATAGCTCAGCAAATTCGCTCCTCCGCTGAGGGCCATTGAACTTACTACTAAGTCGGTGTAGAGATTTGAGCCAGCACCTCCACTCATAGAGAGCGATGCGCTCGGCGCGTAGATGACTCCCTTAAGAGTTGAGCTGGCACCGCCGCTCAGGGTGATTGGCTGGGTGTTGCCCTGAGCTTGCCAAAACAGGAGGCCGTTGTAGGTTCCGGATGTCGGAGCCGTAAGGTTCAGGTTTACGCCTCCGCTCAGGTTGAAAGAACCACCGGGGCTTGCGGCATAAAACGTGACGCCGGTTCCGCTGGCTGTATTGCCTCCAGACGCGGCGAATTGTCCTGTTATGTAATAAAGGCCTGCGCCGAAATTAGCTGTCGATCCCCCTGAGAGCCCAAGAGAGCCGTTGATGACGATGACACCGGGATTGGTTATGTTGAGAGTAGATCCACCACTGGCCGAGATTCCGTTGTAGCAGGCGACTGGTCCAGACGGTGCAAGGTTCAGAGTGTGCCCCCCACTGACATTTGCGGCAGCGGCACACGATAGGCTTGACGTGTTGTAACTGGGCGCCGATGCCTGGAGATAGACAAGAGGGTCACTTACGGGAGTGATGTCGAAAACCGGAGCGGGAGTAACGCTGGCTCCTCCGGACACGCTATCGGCGGACCCCACGATACCAATTGATTTAACACTTATCGAAGCCCCACCAGAGAGGGAAAGGCCATTATTGCTGGACGAGTCGACTATCACCCCGCATGATGGGTCCGATAGGCTGGCACCCCCGCTGCCGGTAATGGCCGGCCCAGAAGAACTCAACGCGTAAATGCATCCCGTGCCAGGACCGTTTGCGGCGACTGCTCTGGCGGCGACCGTCATGGAACTTCGGCCGAAGAGGCCCATGAAAAGAGTCGGCTGGGCTTGGGAGATAATAACTTCCACGTAACCCTGCTGAGTTGCGTAAGCTCCGAATGACGGTGGAGCGTTGACCGTAACCGTGGCGCCCCCGGAACCGTTAGTAAAACCGTTCTGCGCGGCAGCCGCCCGGGCAGATGTGGTCGCATTTCCGTAGCTGAGGTCCGCTGCGCCGGCGATTGCGGCGCCATCGGCGGCGATTTGAGCCAATCGCTTTTCCCGCAACATGATACCGACGTCCGCTGCGATTGCTACAAAACCAAGCAGGCATGTCATGCAAAGAGCGGTGATGACTAAGGCCTGGCCGCTCTCGTCAACCAGTCTCTTCGTGATTGTGCCTTGCGTCTTTGCTTCATTTTGAGGCAATGCTGTTTGTTTCGAAATGCCCGCTCTGAAGCTAATCATCATGTGTCCTGCGTCAGATTTGATCTCTTCGAGAAACCTGGTGATTGCTTTTCTGCTGGCCGGTCTGCTGGCGGAGTTATGTGACTGGTTGGAGTCCTTCGTCTCGTTCGGGATAAAGGCGAAGCCTACGCCCTCCGCGTCCTGTCTGACGACTATCGAATTGACCGTTAGATGTGGCCTGGAAGTGGAGTCATCCATGGCGTCTGAGGGCATTTGCAGGGTCATGGTGATAACGGTTCCAGGACGCAGACGGTCCTGCGTGACTAAATAGAATCCGTCGGAACTGATGTTTTGAATCTCGTGCGCGGTTGGCGTACCCCCGTCGAAGTAATAGGCGACGAGTGGAGGCGAGTCCAACCGAGGAGCTTTACGGTTGTCGGATGAGGTAACTTTTTTGAAGACGCTCTCCAGAAAGCCCATCTAGCTGCTCCAGGGAAGTACTAAGGAACTGCGACACTCGGACTTCAGGTCCCAACTCTTTGGATCGGAGTTTCTATGGGTGCGGTGTTTGTTTTATTGAACCGTCTTCCCATCTCCTCAATGGTGCAAATCACCAACTGATCTCCGGGCTGGGTCTGCGAGGTAAAGATGGTGTGAATCGGCAGCTGCAATACGCTCGAGGCCTGCGGCTTCAAAGGCGAGATCCTGAACTTCGGGAAATGCTCGATTACATCGACAACCTGGTGTTTTCCGTCGAGATAAATCAGATCCAGAGGAAAGAGTACGCCAAACGTATGAATTCCGCACGAGGGCAGGACCCAGAGCCCTTCGTCGACCCGCAGCCTGATCTTTCCGATGAGGCCTTTCAGACGCGAAAATGTCGTGTTTGCCGGCAGAACGCCAAGGCTAAGGAAACACTCGCGCGTTTGGTTGTAGACGCAATAGGTTCGTTTCTTCATCGTCGTGTTGGGTCAATGGCTATCGAACTTAATCTGCCTGGCGCGCGGACAGATCAAATTAACCATGTGGTACCCCTTCCATGAGTACGGGTTAGCTGTTGATAGGGTGCTTCTTCCGGCCTTTGAGGAATGCAAGGGCAAACATTCCGGTACGAAAGAAGCACCCTAAAATGCCGGGCCAGTCTCGCTTCCCTTTCGGGATGGCCCGTAAAAAGTGCTAATTGAGCGCTGCTACTGAGTACTCGCACTCCTAAGCTAAGGAGCGAGAGACACTATTCAACCCGCTTGCGCCGGCGCTGGATCAGAATGACCAGCACAACGACAGCAAGGACAGCAGCAACGACTCGAATAATAGTTACGTTATCCATGCCTATTCTCCCTTCTAATGAATGAGGTACTTGTTAAAGTTTTCCATCACGGTGATGGCCGCGGGCCCCAACGTGACCAGGAAGAGCGACGGGAAGATAAATAGAACCAGCGGGAAGACAAGTTTGACGGTTGTCTTTGCTGCCTGCTCTTCTACCTTCTGGCGACGCTGGGTCCTGAGGGTATCTGCGTGAACGCGCAATGTCTTGGCGATACTGGTTCCAAATTTCTCCGATTGAATGAGCGTGGCGCAAAGATTACGCACGCTTTCAACATTGGTGCGGTCGGCGAAGTTTTTCCAGGCGATGGAGCGGGGGAGACCGGCCCTTTGTTCGAGGACGACGATACTCAACTCGTCGCAGATGGCGGGTTGGCCCATGACCAGTTCTTCGGCAGTCCGTGAGACTGCCTGGTCGAGGCTCAATCCGGCTTCAATGCAGATGACGAGCAGGTCGAGGACGTCGGGCAGTCCGCGCCGGATGCGGGCTTGCCGGGCAGACATCCGGTTCCCTAACCAAAAGTCCGGCAACAAATAGCCGAGACCTAACGCCACCATGTAGACGAAGAAGGGACTGTAGCGCCACACTCCGCTGACGAAGGCAAGGACGCAGAGAATGAAGGGGACGACAAATTTTGCACCGTAGAAGAGATGGAGGGCCGAATCGTTGCGATAGCCGGCGCGGACGAGGCGCTGTTGCACGACCGACATCTCTGCCTTGCTTTTGGGAATGACGCGTTCGAACTGCTCGACCATGGAGCCGAGGGTGAAGCCCGTGTGCTCGATTGTGCCGCGGATGCTTGCCTGTTTCGGGCGAGGTGTGATGACGGCGGAGATTCGCTCGATCATGGCCGTGCGGTAGAACAGGATCAGGCCGCCGGTGGCGACCAAGAAGAAGACGAGAAAAAATGTAAGCAGCACAAGCAGCATAAGTTTTACCTACACGTCCATGTTGACGATCTTCCGGATGATGAGTGCGCCGATGATCGTCATGGTGCCAGAAAGATAGAGGAGCTTGATGCCGATGGGGCGCGTCCACAGCAGACTCATGCTATCGGGATTCAAAAGATAAAGGCCTAATCCAAGCACGACGGGGAGAAGAGAGAGAATCCATCCGGTGAGCCGGCCCTGAGCAGTGTAGACACGGACCTGGCGCTTCAGACGGAAGCGCTCGCGGATGACGTATGCAGTCTTATCGAATACTTCGGCGAGATTTCCTCCGCTTTCTTTTTGAATCAGGATGGCTGTGATGACGATCTTCAAATCCTGCAGGGGGACGCGAGAGGCGAGGTTGTTCATGGCGGTCTTCAGATCGAGGCCGTAGTTCTGCTCGTCGAAGCAGATGCGAAATTCAGAACCGATCGGGTCGGGAGACTCGCTGGCGGCGAGATTGATTGCAGAGACGAGGCTGTGGCCGGCGCGGAGAGCGCTCACCATCAGGTCCAGCGTTTCGGGCAGCTCCTGCTCGAATTTTTCGAAGCGCCTCTTTCGTTTGTTGAGGACGTAAATGAGTGGGCCGAATCCGAGTAAGAGGCCGATCAACAGGGAAAAGATGACCGTTCCGGTTCGCAGATAGATAAGGTATGCGGGAATGACAAAACAGGCGGCACACATGAGCAACAAAGCGCCGGCAGTCCAGTTCAAATCGGCCTGATAAAGAAGGGTGCGAATGCGAGGGGCCAGCTCTAGTTTCATGAGCCAGCGATTGAGCCAAGGAACTCCGCTTAGGAGCTCTTCTTTGCGGACATCGACGAGCTGATCGGATGGGGATAATTTTGCGGTGGAGAGAGCCGCGCGAAGGACAGCCAGGGTGCGCTCTGTGTACTGAGACGAATCCGTCCTGGCTGCTGTCAGGAGCAGCGCTGCCACGGCAAATATCGCGAGAAATACGATCGCAAATATCAAGAGCATAGTGCTAAACCTCGTCCTTCAGTTGACTTCCTGAGTCTGCTCAAACATGCTTCCCGGAAGAAGGATGCCCGATATACGTAGCTGCTCGAGGAACTTGGGACGGATGCGGCTTGGTTTGAAGACACCTGTGACTCTGCCATCGGGCCCGATACCTCTCTTTTCGAAGTTGAAGATCTCGTGCATGCTGATGATGTTTTCTTCCATGCCGGTGATCTCGGAGATGTTCACGACCTTGCGAGTGCCATCGCTTAAACGGGAGACTTGGACAACGATGGCAATCGCTGAGGCCATCTGCTGGCGAACGGTTCGCTCGGGCAGATTCAGGTTGGTCATTGCGACCATGGATTCGAGTCGCGACAAGGCGTCGCGCGTAGTGTTGGCGTGGATTGTTGCCATCGAGCCCTCGTGGCCGGTGTTCATGGCCTGAAGCATGTCGAAGGCTTCTTCTCCACGAACCTCACCGATGATGATGCGGTCGGGACGCATGCGGAGGCTGTTGATGAGGAGTTGACGCTGGCGGATCGCTCCTTGTCCTTCGACGTTGGGCGGCCGGGTTTCGAGGCGAACGATGTTTTCCTGAGCGAGCTGCAGCTCGGCGGCGTCTTCGATGGTGACGAGGCGCTCGTGTTTTGGAATGTACTGGGACAGGATGTTGAGCAGAGTGGTCTTCCCTGCCCCGGTTCCACCGGAGATAAGGATGCTGATTCTTGCGCGGACCGCGGCTGCAAGCATGTCCATCATCTCCTGCGAGATGCTCTTGAGCGCGACCAACTGATTGGCGACCAAGGGTCCCGTGCCGAAGCGGCGAATCGAGAGCGCAGGGCCATCGAGAGCCAGCGGTGGGATGATGGCGTTGACGCGCGAGCCGTCGGGCAGGCGCGCATCGACCATTGGAGAGGATTCGTCGACCCTGCGGCCGACGCGTGAGACGATGCGGTCGATAATCTGCATCAGATGGCGGTCATCGCGAAAGACCGCATCAATCCGCTTCAGGATTCCGCCCTTTTCGATAAAGACGTGGTCTTTGCCATTGACCAGGATGTCGGATATTTCCGGGTCTTTGAGCAAAGGCTCCAGCGGACCCAATCCGAAGACTTCGTCCAGCAGGTCGGACTGAACTTTCTCCTGTTCACTCAAGCTCAGCGGTACACCCTGACTGCCGATGATCTCACCGATCATCCTGGCGACGGCGTGGCGCGCCTGCGTGCTCTCGGCACGGGACAGTTTCTCCAGATCCAGCTTGGGGATCAGGGTTCTATGTATTTCCGCTTTATATTGCTCGAGATTCAATTGTTCCACGATGTGCCATCCGTACTACCGTTGCTAGATATGGGCCTTTCAGCCGAATAAGTGAAACCGCTTCTTCTTTTCTGCCACTGCGGGTAGACCACATGCTGTCCTGGCCATCTGCCTAATCACCGCCGTGATGGCCGACTCTTCAAGCGCGAGCGGAGAGGCAGTGTTCTGCGCGCGCTGCACAGTTCCGTAGTCGCTTGGGATCTTCCAGTCGACGGACCGGGTGAGCGCCTTTTTGATATTTTCCTCATCGATTCCGAGCGGGTTCTGAGTAAACCGGTTGAGCACTATTTCCAGCTTCGGTGTTGGGAGCGTGAAAAACTCCGAGATGATGCGATTGGAGTTGCGGAGCTCTGAGACACCTACCTGCGCGACGAGGTAGGCGATGGTGGCGCCGGAGATGAGAGTCTTGTAGGTCGCCCCCACACTTGACCCCGCATCAATGACTACATAATCGAAGTCCTGCCTGGCCACGGAGATGAGCTTCGCGAGGGACTCGCTGGATGCTTGGATCGGAGTGTATCGGTCGGGCGCGGCGAGGACTGACAGTCCAGAGCTGTGTTTGGCAAGCAGTTTGGAGAGAAAGGTGGAATCGAGCCTGCTGATGTTCTGAAGTGCGTTTGCAGTCGAAAACTCGGTGGTGAGTCCGAGGTCGAGCGCGGCTGCACCAAGCGGTAGTCCGAGATCGAGCAGTACCGTATTCTGGTGGGACTCCTGGGCAAGCAGAATGGCGAAGTTGCTGGCGATCGTGCTGACGCCAGAGCCTCCTTTGGCGCCAGCGAAGACCATTAGCTTGCCCAGGGCCTTCTTTACGGTTCGAACGGCGGGACGACGGACGGAAGCGCGAACGAGAGCCTCCGCTATGGTCGCGGGAGCAATTGGCTGTGTGAGGAATTCGCGCGCTCCTGCACGCATGCAGCGGACGAGGATTTCCGGGTCGGTCTGGGCCGAATAGACCATCACCGTCACGGAACTGCTGCCGCAGATATTTTCCACCAGTTCCAGAGCATGCTCGGGGTCACTGTCGAGGTCGACGATGATGACCTCATAGCCTGATTCCAGGACCTGCGGGACGTCATCGAGCTCAGGGTAAGCAACGAACTCGCGTGTGACCCTGGCCTGGGACCCTGCGATGGCGCTGGCGACCGCGCGCCGCCGCTGTTCCTCCGGGCCAATGAGGGCAACCGACAGAACGTGCACGCCGAGCGCGTCCGAACCTTGAGTAAAGGTTGACATCACGAGATCGCTACTCCCTTGTGTTCGCACCATCTCTGCGGGTTGATTTGATATCGCCATATTTTTGTCGCTGTAAACATGGTGCCTGCGTAATCCTTAGCGAGAGAAGAAAGAGAATATGGTTCCAATCGCAATGGCCGGAGCGTATGGCATTTTTCGGGCTCGAGGATTGCTGAGAGACAGTGCGGGATCTGGACGAAAACCACGTTTTGCAAAACCAAAGATCAGATCGCTTGAGCCCTGAAACAGTTCGCCGAGAAAACCCCCTGCGGCGGCCCAGCAAAGCGCCATGATGCCGCCAGCCATGCTTGTGATCACAAGCGCAAACAGTAATTGCATAGGGCCAATCCACGCGCCAATGGCAGCGCACAACTTGAGGTCGCCCATGCCCATTCCTCCAAGCAAGTAAAGAATGCCCAGAAGCAACGCCCCGAGAGCTAATCCGGAGAGACTTTGGACGATGCCTGCCCAACCGTGGAGCCAACCCGATACACAGATTCCCGCAACCATGAAGGGAAAGACCAGCCAGTTGGGAATACGGCGGCTGCGTAGATCCGTGAAGGTCGCAATCGCGAGAACAACAAGAGTCGGCCACCAGGCGACAGAATTCATACGATTCTCTTTCTCCCGTGACTGAGGGCGCAGCTATGGGAGTGCAATTGGCCATCCAAATCGTATCCATACGGAAAGACTTGAGTTTTGGACGCTTAGTGCCTTTATCAGAGCATCAGTGTGAACGGTTGTTTACAGCGGTTATTCGGGAGTGAAGCGGTGCATATACACCCTCTAGGGCGTCTTGAGGGCGTCGGGAAAGAGCAAGGGAAGGTCGGAGATTGGGCCGGTGACGTACTCGTGGCCATCCATTGTGATTCGAGTGAGATCCTGGCTTGGTAGCGGGGCCGTAACTGTTTGAAGATACTCACGATATGAATCGCCCGTTGGCAGGGGAAAGAAGATAAACCGATGGTAGGAGGCAAACGGTAGGACCTGCATCAATTCGGTGTTGCGTTGCTGCATGGTGAAGACGCGCGGGCCGTCCTTCAGTTTGACTTCGGGGTACTCGACGGTTAGATAGTCGGGCAGATAATAGCCCGCGTGGCGAAATCCGTTGAAGTGGGAATCGACTGTAACGATGACGGTATCGTTGTGCGAAGCGAGCGTGGGGATCGTTGTTGTTATGTTTTCGAGCTCGGCTTCAAATCGCCGCACCTGCCTGTAGGAGCAGTAGAGCGGCGCGTCGAGAAAGATTGCGACATTGCATGCCACGCAAGCTCCGATGACCGCCAGCTTGAGCGATCTGGGAGAGGCTGCCTTTTCGTACCACTCTGCAATCCATTCTCCGAGCCAAATGCAGGCCGGAGGCAAAAGCAGGAGGAGATAGCCGCTGTTAACAAATTTGAGGTATCCGAAGGTAAAGAAACACAGTGCCGGAAGAATCCAGACAAGAGAGAAGTTTCTTTTTTCCTTGTCGACCGAGTCTTTGCGAACTAACGCTGCGATCGGAGCGAACGAAGCTGCACCGAAGGTAAGAAAGAAGATAAAGACGATTGTGCAGGCTCGCGCAATAGAGGTGGCGGGAGAGGAGTTAAATACGGTTTCTTTCGACGGGACGGTTCGCCAGAGAGAGGTTAGTGCATCAACGTAGACGCGTACTCCGCCAACTGCGTGGATCATGGGCACAGCCCAGGCGGCGACGGTCGCTGCAAGCGCGGCGAGGCCAACGCTTCTCTGCCCCGTTGTGGCTTTGCGAAGTGAAAACAGAAACAAGGGAGCGAGAAACAAGAGTGACGACGGCCTTATGCCACCCGCGATTCCCAGAGCGACTGCTGCGGGTATAACTGACCGGTTGTCACCGCTGATCAGTCGCCAGCAAAGATAACCGATGAGTGCGGAGAAAAAAGCTTCGACGATGTAAGTCAACGCAACGATGCCATGAAACCAACCCAGCGGCGATAAGAGGAAGAGGACACTGGCGAACCGAGCAGCGGCAAGTCCAAACCATTCGAATGTCATCAGGTAGAGAACGAACACCAACCCACAACTTGCGAGAATGCTCAGGATGACGAGCGAAAGATTGGCATCGTGAAACAGAATGTTGAGCAGGCGACCGAGCTGGACGTATAGAAAGTAACCAGGCGGGTGAGGTTGGTGGACGCGAGGATCGAATCGCTTCATTGCCAGAGCGAAGTTCACCGAATCCAGATCGTATAAGTAGCGACTGCGAAAGACCCAACGAGAGATAGCAACGGATCCGACGAGAAACGCTACTGGCAGTTTGTGCCTGGAAATCACGAGTCGACCCCTGTGCAACTTTACTCCCTGATAAAACAGGTAATTGACAAGTAACCACGCTATTCAGCTGATTAGGTTACTAATTGGGGAGTCAATGAACCTTTCGTCGAAATGACCAGAATTTCGTGGACTTTTACGGTTGATATTGGTATTACTACATCCCGATTAGAAATCGAAGTGGAATTCCACGGACCTAACCGGTACGTTATCCGACACCCCTCCCCATTGTTGGAACCGTTCTGTCTTATAGCAGCAGAACAACGCTGAGGAGATCATTACGATGTTACGGATTGGTTTGTACTCCGAAGATCAAAAGCTGCAGCAAATTCTCTCCTCGGTCTTAGGTAAAGACTTTCAGGTTTCCCTGGAATTGAGTGAAAGCGGGATAAATCGTCTGCTTGCTGCGGGGGGCTGCGATGTGATGATCCTGGATCTTGATTCGAACCACGACTCGCTGGAGGAACGAATCTCCTGCTGCCGGCGAATTGTAGGGTCTCGCATCTCGTCCGTCATCATGGCCGATGATGCTCTTCGCGCTACTGCTGCGGAACTGGTTCGCCTGGGAGCCCATAGCTATTGCCGTAAACCGCCCTCGATTCGTGACCTGAAAGCACTGCTGCATCGTGCGCACGAAAGCTCTTGCGCGCGCCGAGGAAGTTCTACAAGCCGGTCGCCAATGATGGAAGTTAATTCCTGCGATCAGATGATTGGCTCGAGCCTGCAGATGCAGAACATCTACGACCTGATCCACCGAGTGGCGAACCTGAATGCTTCGGTTCTGGTGACAGGCGAAAGCGGCACCGGCAAGGAGCTGATTGCAAGGGCAATCCATAACCTTGGCTCTCGCGCGGGCCGTCCTTTTGTCGCGCTCTGTTGCGGCGCCATTCCGGAGACGCTGATCGAAGCTGAATTGTTTGGTCATGAAAAGGGAGCGTTCACGGGCACTGTCGGGGTTCGGGAAGGATACCTGGAACAGGCAGGCGAAGGCACTCTCTTCCTTGACGAGATAGGCGAACTTAGCCAAGCGACCCAGGTCAAACTACTTCGTGTTCTGCAGCAGCGCGAATTCAGCCGCCTGGGAAGCAGCAGAATGATTCCGCTTCGTGCACGCCTGATCTTCGCTACACATGCCGACCTGGGTGAGTTGGTGGCGCAAGGTAAATTCCGCCTGGATCTTTTCTACAGAATCAACGTTATGAAGATTACGGCTCCTTCGCTTCAGGAACGGACGGAAGATATTCCTCAAATTGCGCAGCACTTTTTGAGGCAATACTCGGAGCTGTATCAAAAGCGAGTTGAGGATATTCAACCAGGAGCAATGGCTCTGTTGCAGTCTTATTCGTGGCCGGGAAATGTGCGCGAGTTGGAGAATGTCATTCAACGGGCGATTATTGTTGCTGCAGACGATACGATTCGCGAACAAGATCTGCCGCTGAATATTCAGAGCGAAAGTGTCGTTAACATTGGGGACTATCAACCGGCGAATTCTTTTGAGAGGCAGCTTCGCAGCTACAAGATTAAGTTGGCCGAGGCAGCTGTGAGAGACAACCAGGGAAATAAGACGCTGGCTGCACGGAGCCTGAATATTTCGCGGGCTTACCTGCATCGATTGCTGCGGCTGGCTGAACACGATCCGCTCGTCGAACAAGAAAGCATGGACGATTTGGAGACGGCTTGAACCCTCTGTCTTCGGCCCTCGTAAGCACCGATCTACCGACACAACCTAATATTCTGCGGCGGATCTTCTCGTTTCCGTTGATGCTGGCGAGCCTTCTGGCTGTGCTGGCTACACTGACAGTTCGAGGCCGCTTCAATGACCCGGATATGTGGTGGCATCTCAAGACCGGCGAGATCATCTGGACTACTCACACAATCCCAACAACCGACTTGTTCTCCTATACGACCAATCATCATGCGTGGGTTCCACACGAGTGGCTTGCGCAAGCACTGATCTATGGTGCTTACCGTTGGGGTGGTTACTCCGGACTAATGCTGTGGCTGTGTTTCTTCAGTGTCGCGCTGATCGTGACGGGTTACGTTCTTTGCTGTATTTATTCGGGGAATTCGAAGACGGCGTTTCTGGGAGCCTTGATCGTCTGGCTTTTCTCTACAACAATTTTGGCGATCAGGCCGCAGGTCATCGGCTATCTTCTAATGACAGTCGAATTACTTCTGGTCTATCTGGGAAGCACTCGAAATCCGAAATGGTTCTTTGGCTTGCCACCGCTTTTTGCTGTGTGGGTCAACTGCCACGGATCCTTTCTGTTCGGAATTCTCTTACTGGTTGTGTTTCTGTTCTGTTCGTATTTTGAATTTCGAATTGGCTCTCTGGTGTCTTCGCGATGGGACGCCCGCCGACGGCGGGTGATGGTTCTGGCTATGCTGCTTTCAGTGGCGGCCCTGTTTCTGAATCCGGTGGGCTTGAGCCAGGTCTTTTATCCGGTGAACACGGTGCTGCAACAGCACATTGTGGTCAGCCAGATTCAAGAGTGGCAACCTCTTTCGATGAGCGATGCGCGGGGATTTGCCCTGCTGGGCATACTTGGCTGTATCTTTCTTTTTCTGATCGTCCGACGGTCGGAATTATCTTTGGTTGAACTGCTGATGTTGCTTATGAGCGCGGCGTTTGCGATCAGCCATCAGCGAATGGCAGTTATTTTCGGCATCGTTGCCGGTCCTATCGTCGCGCGTCTGTTTTCGACTTCCTGGGATGCATACGAGGCCGAACGGGATCACCCATTTGCAAACGCAGGCTTGATTGCGTTGGGGCTCCTCGTTATCTTTTGGCAGTTTCCGAGCCGGCAAGATCTTACGACGCAGGTTGATAGAGGAAACCCGGTAAAGGCAGTCCAGTTTATTAAGGACAGCCATCTTTCGGGGAACATGCTGAATGCCTTCAACTATGGCGGATACGTAATATGGGCGCTGCCTGGGCATCCAGATTTTGTCGACGGACGAGCTGATGTCTTTGAGTGGTCAGGGGTGCTCGATGAATTTGCGAGATGGGCGACGCTGCAGAGCGATCCAAATCTTCTACTTAATAAGTACAACGTGGATTTCTGCTTGTTGGAGAGCCAGTCAGCGATCGCGCATGTTCTTCCCTTGATGCCTAACTGGAAACTCGTCTATTCCGATGACCAGTCCGTTGTGTTCGTGCGATCTGGACTTTGACGCGAAGTGCGGGTCGCCCGGAAAGAAAATTTTCCGGATAGCCGCTCGTGTGGAGACCAGATGGCCCGACTTCTGCTAAACTCAATTAAGTCGTTGGTTTGATTCCCAAGTGCGCTAAGCCTTGGTATGAGTCGAAAACAGCGAATCCAAGTTGTTGCGAAACAACCTGGGGACGTAGCTCAGTTGGTTAGAGCGCTGCCCTGTCACGGCAGAGGTCGCGGGTTCGAGCCCCGTCGTCCCCGCCATAAACCAAATAAATGCAGGGGTTTTGGCAAGTGACATTTGCTTTCATGCAACCTCCGAGGGTGCTGAGTCGAGCCCCCTTCAAGCAGACCCTTGAAGGCCAGGTTCTGAGCCACTCGTTTTTCCTCCCCCACAGCCTGCTGGTACACCTATAGAGCGATTCTGGAGTTAGGTCGTGCGCCAGCTCGACCGTTACCCGCCAGCCGGCGCGGCGGCTGCGGCGGTACCGGTAAACTTGCCCTTCTCGACGCCCTGGTTGATGACGACGGCGAGGTTGCGACTGGTGGCGTTAATGACCGTGGCGAGACGCTGCGCGGGCGAGTTGCACCCCTCGGTGGTTGTTCTCTCCGGACGGGGTTTTCGGCTGGACTCAACTGGGCGTTGAGACACTCTTATAAGAGACCCGGAAAGAAGAGACCCGTCACCGGGAAATGGCAAGCGTACTTGGAAAAGACACTCTATTTCTTGGCCAACCGGCGCACACGTCTTCGCCTAAACTCGGGATGACACATCATGTGCGCGAACTTTAGACTCAGGACAATAGCTAAGTTCTGACTTTAAAGAGGGCCTGAGGCGTATGCCTACGAAGAAGCATTGTGTGATGGGGAAGGTTCTACCGGTTGTGTTTGCTCTATTGGGTCTGCCTTTTGTCGCCAGTTGCGGGAAGGACGTTACTGCTCCTCTGATCTCCCTGCAGACTCGGGTGGATGTGATTTATGACGATGACTGCGACGGGGATATCGACTGCGTGACCACACAGCCGCTGATTCATCATTGGATTGACCGTGGATATGTGAAGATGTGGGGCATGGTTTCGAGCGCACCTTCAAAGTTTGGCGCTCCGGCACTGAAAGTCTTCCAACAGTACTATGGGCACGAAGGTCTCTTTTCTATCGGCGCGGTGACGCCCGCCTGTGGGCTGCGATTCTGCCGCGTGGGCGGCGGCTGTTGTGGGTCGTTCGATGCGGGGGCAATTCTGCCGCGTGGGCGGCGGCTGCTGTGGTCAGTTCGATGCGGGGGATGACTGCACCCATTACACGAGCTGCGGGGTTGTGCTGAGACAGTCGATAGCGAACTATATCGAGGGCGGAGGAGCAGCCAACGGCCTGCGTATATGTGATCACCGGGCCGTTGACGTGCGAGGAGGAGTTGCGGTCGTCTCCGGCTGACGGTATCAGCCCTCTGACGGGCGCACAGATAGAGCAGAAATACATTAAGGAGTTTGTGCTGATGAATGGCTTCGCCCCATCGGGCACGGAATCCAACTGTTCGGAGGATGCGGTGGCCTGCAGTAGATTTTTTGCAAATGTGACCGGGCAAAACGGGTTTCCGCCGGTGTATGTTGTTCCGATTAACACCGGCGCTACGGGAGTGATGACGCAGATCCCAAATTCGTCCTTGCCTCCGACGAGCCCTTCGGAATATGCCGCTAAAGCGGTTGGAGGCAGCGACCAGACATTTGATGAGGATTCGCTTGCGTTCGAGTTTGGCGTGTTGGGCAGTACGGGATGGAAGATTAGTGGAAATGGCACAAATACGGCGGATGCCCGGAATGGTACGAACACGTGGAGCAGTGGGATTAGTGAATGGCACAATACTGCGGATGCCCGGAATGGTACGAACACGTGGAGCAGTGGAAGGCTTCGGGCAGTATTACCTGAGCACTGCTTATGGTGCTTCTTATTTCGAGGGAGTGTTGGCGCAGCAGTGATTGGCCGTTCGAAGCAGACGCGCGGGTTCTTTGGTTTGGTTCAAGGTGTTACGGGTGGTTTGGAGTAAAACCCTACGTTAGCAACGGTGACGGCCGCGAACATGGCGCATCCGACTTTTTGGGTAACCAGCGCAGGGCGGCGTATTCCCGGATTATTGCTGGGCTACGGCTGCGGTTCCCGCCTTCGGGCCCCAAAGGCCGTAGCGAAAGTTTTCTAGTACGGGAGGCTGAACAAGGAAATAGTGATCGGATATGTAATTGCACAAAGGTTGATGAACGTTCTCGGGATGAGTAGCGCGAGCGGTATAGGGGAAAAAGAAGAGCACGCTTATTTCATGGCGTTCCGCGTGGGGATCTAACTCGCAGGCATCGGCAACCTTCCGGCAACAAGAGAGCTCTTTCGCGATGCATAGCGAGTTCGTTCACTTTCCTGAAACTGCAACGGGGTATCGGCGTGTTCCACGCCTTCGTCAATTCCGTACTCGCGTTCTAAAATGCTCCGGCAACAAGAGAGCTCTTTCGCCGATGCATAGCGAGTTCGTTGATTTTCCTGGAAACTGCGGCCGGGGTATTGGCGTTTTCCACGCCTTCGTAATAGCCGTAGTCGATCCGATTCGACAGATAGGAACCGACGCCATTTGGTTTATAGCCGAATGGCGCCTCGAAGACGACGCTGGGGTCAGAGGCATCTGTTCCCGGGTAAATTACCGCGAAATCGATCGTTTGTGGAGCGACAAGGAGTTGTATCTTCTGGAGCCTGGCAAGCTGTTTGGTTTTGATCGCGGATGGCGGCATGTGCGAGACGGCAAAGGTGGCGGTCTTTGCAATCAGACCTTTCGAATGACCCGGTACCGAGTCTTCCGCAAGGGTTCGAGGGCAACCCCACCCATCGCAGGGGCGAAGTGCCAGATTGCGCTGATTCCGGGATAAGGATCATGAATGCGAGAAAGCAATTACGGTAAAACTTCCACAGTTTGGGGAAGGAGGAGAAGTAAAAGAAGCCGCGAGGATAAGCCCCATGCCGTTGAAAAGCATGTGTCCCGGATCGCATCTGCCAAGCGCTGCGGCCAACAGCGGTATCGAAACCAGGATGAGGGCGACGGAATTGTCGTTGAGAGTTGGCTGCGACCATCGCTCTACCACGGCGCATGCACAGACAAAGACTACGGCAAAAAAGAAAAGCACGGCGCTCGAAAAGGGAATGGGGAAGCTGTCTGCCCCGCCGCCAGAAGCAAGCAGCGTGTCAAAGACATGGGCCTTGAATGCCAAGCCGACGATGGCCACGAGGCCAGCCAGCATGGACAGGTAATGAGCAGGCCGCATCGGTATCGGGCTGACGGCCGACCGGCGGGGAAAAAACAAAAGCACGCAGGCAAATGCATGGGCTATGGCCATCTCCGGAGAGAGGAGCAACAGGCAGGCAGTGAAACATAAGGCGAGGATCGCCGTACCGGTCTGGGTACGGATCTGGGCACTCGGCTCTCACCGCGGCTGCCCATTTTGTAGAGGATGAGGATAAACAACAAAGGGCAGGCGTACCGCACCAGGGTGTAGTGGGTTCCCATCTCGAGGATGGAAGTCACTGAGCCTGCGTAAAAGAGAAGAAAGATCGCCGTCTTATGCTCACTTGGGTAATCCATTCTGAAAAGCTGCGTACAAGAGAAGAAAGATCGCCGTCTTATGCTCACTTGGGTAATCCACCATGTTGACGGCGGCAAAGAGCAGACCTATGCCGGCGACGGAAGCCAGCATCCAAAATAGGTTGCAAGCTTGAGGGATGCCGAGATGCAGCAGGTGGCTCAGCCAGAGCGGCCCATAGAGCAAGGAGGCTCCAAAGGGCCATTCGAAGTCGACATATGGGGCCTTCCCCTGAGAGAGGAGCCATACCCGATCGATCTCATAGGACGACTCCAACATGCCGCCAAAGCGTCCAGCGTAGAGGATCATGGCGATGCAGCCGGTGAGCGTTATTCCGACGCACACCCATAATGTCCTGAAGGAAATGTTCTTTGCGGCTGCCGCCGAGCGCAGATTGAGGCCGCATCCTTTGGTCCAGATGGCACCCGCAATGGAGAACAAGAGGAGCAAGACTACGCCGATTCGGTTGTTGTAACCGAAGACATAGGAGTCCGAAGCAGATGGCTGTGGCGAAAAGAAGTACGGCACATACAGAATGGCGGCCAGCGACACGACCGCATATAGCGAAATCAGGAGCAGCCTGCCAGGCATAGCCTTGCTAGAAGAATTCATCGAACCCACTTTCCAAGTTTGAAGACAAGCATCAGTAGCACGAACTTGTTTTTACCACGCCGAAGTGATTGGTAACGTTGGAGAGAACAACCGGCCAATCAGCGGCACGTTGAAATGAAGTAGGGCCAGAATCACTAGGACGGTCTGAACCGTCTCGATCATGAGGATCGGTTCGCGATAGAGTTTTTCGGGGTTCTGGGCCGCGCTGTCGTGATTGAAGGCCATGTTGAAGTAAGTCGACATCATGAGCGCGATGAACGGAAAAGCGAAAATAAACTCAATTGGGAATTGAAAAACCTTCCAAGAAGCTGGCAGAACGTGAATCGTTTCTACGTAACCCTTTTACCACGTCAACGCTGGAACGTTTTGTGGCACTTGGGTGACAGTCTAAGACAGTCATTATCAAATGGAAGGCTTCTCAGAGCTCTCGAGGACGACCGATGCTTCACTCGTTAGCACGCGAAATGTGAACGTCTCTTGAAGATAGAGCTTGACGACGGAATCTGTATGGCTGAGATAGCCAATAGACACATCCTGTCCGATGTTGAGTTCGAAGTCTCCGCCCCGCGTGGTCAATACGAAGGCACCTTCGATCGCTGGAGCCCAGATGATGTTGCCGTCAATGATGCGCTTAACGTGTTCGAGAATGGGGTACCCGTGATCGCGTGTTTCGGCGAGATCTGTATATGCTTTAGCTCCGAGCAGAACAGAATATGGGCCGTTCACACCGACGAGGCGCAATTGGCTCAACGCCTGAGCGACGGCATCCGGATAATCGCGTACGTCGGCTGGCAGTATCTTAGTTGGATTGCTGGATCCTTCGCGGATGCCCTGGATGTTTGCTTTGCTATAGCCATTGAAGATGGCGCGATCCTCAGCGAAGGCAATTGCTTTAGCTGCGTCTTTAGCGGGCTGCCAATCAGAGTCTTCTGAACCACGCTCGACGTCGTCTATGGCTTGGCGAGTGAGCTCAAAGGGGACCCGTAGTTCCACGAATGCCTTCACTTCGCGCTGTCTTGCGAGGATTCCATCAGCGGGGGCGTCAATCTCGACCAAATGACCCGTAGCTACTGCGGGCAAAGCAACTCCACCGGGAGTCGGCACATCCACAACTCGGCGACCAGCGAGATAACGCTTGAGCGTGCGCGTCGTTTCCTCCTCGATCTGCTCCCATGCAGCGTCTGAGATTGGTGCTAACTCCCGATGGAGGTTATTCATTTGGTTCTCCTCTAAGCGATCCTATTCCAAGTGATGTATCGCGACCTTTTGATGACGCAGATGATTGATCCGATTCCACGGACGGCGTAGCGATTGCCGCGGCTGCAGGCTCTTCTTGACCGACGCCATCCAGAAACGTTGCCGAAGGTGCGAAAAACAAGCCGCCAGTTACTGCCCGGCTAAAGTCCAGGAGCCGGTCATAGTTTCCGGGTGGACGTCCGATGAACATATTCTCAAGCATTAGTTCAGTTATGCGCGGCGTGCGGCAATAGCCGATGAAGTAAGTGCCGAACTCGCCTCGGCCCGGTTGCCCGAAGGGCATGTTGTCGCGAAGGATCTTAACCTCTTTCCCGTTCTCTACGATGACCGTTAGAGCGGAATGTGCGGAGGTCGGCTTGGTGGCATCATCCAGTTCGATATCCGAAAGCTTCTTACGGCCGATGATGCGCTCCTGCGCCTCGGTAGAGAGGGCATTCCAGCCTTTCATATCGTGAAGATATTTCTGGACCAGGACATAGCTGCCGCCGGCAAAGGGAGCGTCCTCGTCGCCAACCAGCGCGGCCTCCAATGCAAGATTGCCTCTTGGATTCTCTGTACCGTCGACAAATCCGATCAGGTCCCGATCTTCGAAATAGCGGAATCCCTGAACCTCGTCGGCAGCTTCAACAGAGTCGCCGATGTTTTCCATAATCTGCGTGGCCAATTCGAAACATATATCCATTCGTCCCGCGCGGATATGAAACAACACGTCGCCCGGAGTGGCCATCGCGTGTCGATTGCCCGACCGGAATTCCCGGAAGGGATGGAGTTCAGCCGGTCGCGGATTGCCAAAGAGCCGATCCCAGGCATTCGATCCGAACCCAACGATACAGGTGAGACCAGCATCGATATCGCGGAACTCTACCGCACGGATCAGTCCAGCCAGGTCACCGCAGAACGAGCGCACAGCGGCGTAACACTCCGGCTCCGGCTTGATGGTAACGACAAGGAATATCGCTGCGCGCGTGAGCGGTCCGAGGACGGCCTGTGGAATTGGAACCTGGTCTGGCCCTTTAGTCATCATCATGCGTCGACTTTCGGTGTTTGCTGCTCCATCCTGTCGTTGCTCTCCTAACCCAATTTTATTGGGTATCGTTAAACCGAAGGCCAGGAAGACGTCTGGACAGACAAACTGTATAAGCTTGCTGAAGTTAAGGTAACAGTTACTTTGCCTAGTTCGCGGAAGCCCAGTTCCAATCGTTGCCGCCGCGGCTCCCAGAAAACCAAGCCAACTACAATCGTGTTGATGTGGGTCGCTCTCGCTTGGAAAACGAGGCCATAATTAAACCACCGAGCACGGGAAGAGTGACGGCGTTACCATGTCCCTGAATTACTCGAGTGAATACAAAAAGCCGCAGGCTGTGCACGCTCAATTGAAGCGCTACACCGAGAGCAGCCACCGCGAGCCCGCATAGCAGGCACCACCCAGCGAAAGGCGAAGGGCCTTTCAGTCAAATTGAGGGGTCACTTTCATTTGGCTAATCCACGCGTGGGCGTTTTGCCGGCGTCGGATGGCGATTCCAGCTGACACCCGGACCGTGTTGGGTTCAGGCGCGTGTGGACATTAAGTAGTTGAAGGACTCACGACATTCGACCGACTTGGCATTCCATTTCTACATCTTCTACATCCAGGGATTGAAAAGTGGCATTTCGGCCGGTTATGAAAATTGAACCCGCCCCAGGATATTCGCGATTCTGACAAGATCCCGCACATAATTACCGACTTCTTCTGATTGCGACTCTTGCCGCATCAGCGACTTCTCGTCTATCGGGAAATCGATGTTCCCTAGATCCACCAGCCATTCAGGGTCAAAGCTGATACCGCACTGTTCCAGAAATTTGGCGTCTTCCATTTCGTCTCCTAGCTTTTGCCCAGCTTGGTCGAGGGAGATTCGTACAGTTAGATTCCTCTCTAACCCCGTTTGTTGGCTATAACGTTTCACGATAAATTCATCTCCGCCATACAACCTTCGACGAAGGTTATCGATTAAGTTAACTCTTGCTCGGGGCACAAGTTTTGAGTCGCGCAGCCCCTAACAGTTCATTTGGAGGATCCTGCTGCAAATTTCCTGCGTGGGATCCGCCTATGCGTTAGATGTGCGAGTTAGGCTCTGGTTCTACACATGAACATTGGGATTGTTACGGAAAACATCCATGGTGCTTTACCGTCCTAGCGGCGATTCTAGAATCAATAAGTTACACCTAACTATATGTCTCGGCAAAAGTCGTGGGTTGAGACCCGATGTTCCCGGGAGTTATTTGAGAGGCTTATTTACTACATGACCTCATCCCGATGATTGGGCGGCTGAACGATCGTAATATGGCTGACAAAGAAGTTAGCTCGAATATTTGTGGTCCAAAAGACTTGGCAAGATTGGCGGCAGCAACAGTCCGCAGAGGTCGTCAGGCGACAAGCGAAATTTAAATCCGGGAAAACGGTGAAGGGCCACAATGGAAGATTTACTCAAGACATTTTGGGGCGTGGTGGCGACGATAGTCGAAGGTGCGGCCGCTCTTCTTATCGCCATTGGCGCGGCTGAAGCCTTCGTGATGTCGCTGCGGAGTTTTCGCGCACCTACCGCGCGGAAAATGCAGATCTGGATGCACTTCGCGACCTGGTTGTTGCTTGGTTTGGAGTTCGAGCTTGCGGCTGATGTTATCCGCACTGCAATTGCGCCCACGTGGTCGGACATCGGGCAGCTGGCGTCGATTGCCGCGATCCGTACGTTTCTCAGCTACTTTCTCGATAAGGATATTGAAAAGGTATCCGTTACCAGAGAGAGCCCCTATCAGAATCGGAGTAAGGGCATCAGCCCTCTCGATTAGCCTGGGGGACGTTGGCTTAATTGTTACTGAACCGCTCTCTTTTTGCTTTGGCTACTGTTTTTCTGCTTTGGGATTTGGAAGCTTCCCTCCCAATGCCATCGTAATTTCGGTAGTGGCCTTTTGCAGTGCCGCGACAACGGCTCCCGGCGATGTTTCTGCTCCGTTGTACTGAATATAGGGGACGGTGAGAGCTCCGAGGGCCGAGCCCCGATCATCGAAGATCGGATAGCTGATATTGACGATGCCCTTGACCTGATAGCTCGCGCGTTTTTCGTAGCCTGCCTTGCGAATGCGAGCGAGATGCACATCAAGGTCGCGCGGAGCTTTTTTTCCGGTTTCGCTGGCCCATTCCGCAAGCACCCGTTCGCGCTGCTCCGGTTCCAGATGCGAGAGGATAACGTAACCGCTGGCGGCTTCCATGATGTCTACCGTTGATCCCAGCTTCACGTAGAAGCCGATGTTCGACGGCGAATTAACCTGCGCAAGGATCGTGACACGGCTGCCCTCGACCACGCCCATATGGCATGACTGCATCGTCTCGTGCGCTAAACGGTGCATCACGGGGAGCGCATCGGCGATCAGGCGCTCCGTGCGGGGGTGTTCCTGCACCAACTTGAAGAGCTTGAGTGTCAGCGAATAACGCTCGTCGGAGAGTTGCGCGATATAGCCTCGGCGCTCGAGGCAGAGCAGCATGCGAAAGATCTCTGAGACGGTGCGGTTCAGTTCGCGTGCCATCTGACTCTTAGTCAGACCCGCTGGCTGGTGGGCCAGCAGCTCTAAAACGTCGAGTCCTTTTTCAAGGGCAGGTGTTGCGTAGTTGAGACTCTCTTCGCGCTTCTTTGCTGATTCGCCAATTCGCTTTACGGCCATATTCCCCCGTCCACTGACTGATTGTGAAACAGAGTACAGGATACGGGGAGGATTGACTTTAGGCCACAAAGAGTTAGGGACGTCCAGGTGCATTACTGATCATGAATGAAGAGATGCGCCAACTCCTGTGTATGCATTAGTCGCGCATCGGGGGAGTTTTGACAATGAAGCCGCCGATGCACCGAGTGGAGTTCGGCGAAAGGAGTAATCATTCTCACATGCAAATGCTTTTTCATTGACGAAAAACTTTTAACAGCGATACAATTTTTTGTCGGCTGAAGCGTTTGCTCTGCGTAAAAGCGATGCGATGCCCAACCCACGATTAGAAGCGCGTCGAGGAAGCATTTGACAACTATCAACATCACCAACGTCCGCGTTATTGATCTTCGCTTTCCGACTTCACGCGAGCATATCGGTTCGGATGCCGTCAACAAAGACCCCGATTACTCGGCTGCTTATTGCATCCTCGAGACCGATGCTGGTCTTGAGGGTCATGGCCTGACCTTTACTCTTGGCCGTGGCACCGATCTGGTTGTTCGGGCGCTGGAGTATCTGTCAGGCTTCGTCCGCGATCGCAGTCTGAAATCGATTACGGATGATTTCAATGCATTCTACCTGCAACTGACGGGCGACACGCAGTTTCGCTGGCTTGGGCCTGAAAAGGGGGTGATCCACCTTGCGTGCGCGGCTCTATTGAACGCAGTGTGGGATCTTTATGCAAAAGCCGAGCGCAAACCTGTCTGGAAGCTGCTCGCCGACATGTCGCCCGAGCAGATCGTCGCTGCGGTTGATTTTCGCTATATTTCCGATGCGCTTACGCGCGAGGAAGCCCTCGAAATCCTGCGCCAAGGCAAGCAGGGACAAACGGCTCGGCTTGCGGAATTGGAGTCTCGGGGCTATCCGGCTTACACCACGTCTGCCGGCTGGTTCGGCTTCAGCGATGAGAAGATTCGCCGGCTGTGCCGCGAAGGCATCGCTCAGGGATGGACGAGTTTTAAGCTAAAGGTGGGCGGCGAGCCGGCGGATGATCTGCGACGCGGTCATATTATGCGCGAGGAGATTGGCTGGAAGAATCATCTGATGCTCGACGCTAATCAGAAGTGGGGCGTAGAGGAAGCTATCCGCCGCACTCGACAACTTGCTGAGCTTCGTCCCTGGTGGATGGAGGAGCCAACCAGTCCCGATGATATTTTGGGCCATGCTCGAATCCGTCGCGAGGTTGCGCCCACACGAATTGCAACGGGCGAGCATTGCCACAACAGTGTGATGTTCAAACAATTGATGCAGGCAGGATCTATCGATGTATGCCAACTCGATAGCTGCCGTGTTGCGGGGATCAATGAGAATCTTGCCATACTATTGATGGCTGCAAAGTTCCAGGTGCCGGTGTGCCCGCATGCCGGCGGGGTCGGCCTGTGCGAGTATGTGCAACATCTCTCGATGTTCGATTATCTCGGGATCTCCTGCACAAAGGAGAATCGCGTGATCGAATACGTCGATCATCTGCATGAGCATTTTGTCGATCCAGTAACGATTCGCGAAGGACACTACCTGTTGCCGCGCAATCCCGGTTACTCTGGCGAGATTCTAGCCGATTCCTTGTCTCAGTTCAGTTTTCCAGATGGAGCTATCTGGAGAGAACTGGATCGCGAAGATCGTTTTGTAGGAGCATAAGAACGAGCACTTCGATCAGACTGGCTATTGCCTGAACGCGCATGCTCAACTTCCGCTTTACTGATGCGGCAGGCTGACCGCGTAGAGAGACCAGGCCGCATGTGGCAGCCACTGCTCTTACCAGCGCCAATCGTAGCCGATGCGATTTCCGCACACTCCAGCAAACTCACGATAGGTAGTCCGACATCGGACGGATGGAAGAATGCGGGCGAGCTATCATCCGCGCGTCATGCGTCTTCATATCCCGCGATGGTCGTCAACCGCCCGATCAGGTTCACAGCACGTGCATCTGCCGCGACCTGGTATTTCGGCAGTTTGGTTGCGCATAGAGCCTTGACAAGCGATAGTCGAATGTCTACCATCACAGCCAAGATTGGGGGTAGAGTGTCTTCTATGGCGAAGCAAGCACAGCAACGGGTCGGGCTCCTACAAGGAACGCTTGACATGCTCATCTTGAGGACGCTTCTCTATGGACCGGCACACGGGCACCAGATCGGGAAGCACATTCAGAGGACCACGAATGAATTCCTGCAGATGCAGCACGGCTCGCTCTATCCCGCACTGCATCGCCTGGAAGAACGAGGCTGGGTCGTCTCCAAATGGGAGACTGCGCCGGACCGAAATCGGGAGTTCAAGTACTACCGACTGACTGACAAAGGCAGGAAACAGCTTGTGATCGAAGAATCGCAGTGGAAGCAGATGGCCGAAGCCGTGGCGCGCGTCATGTGGCCCGCGGCCGAGGAGAGCTGACATGCGATGGTGACAGATCAAGAAGAGAGATGCAGACCTGGAGCGAGAGCTGCGTTCCGACCTGGAATTGGAAGAGGAGGAGCAGCGGGAAGGGGGCGTTTCGGCAGAAGAGGCTCGCTATGCTGCATTGCGTGCCTTTGGCAATCCGGCTCTTATTCGTGAACAGACGCGCGCCACCTGGTCCTGGAACTGGCTTGAATCCCTTGCACGCGATCTTCGCATCAGCGCTGCGAACCCTTCTTCGCACGCCGGGGTTCGCGGTCATCTGCGTCCTGGTGATGGCGCTGGGTATTGGGGCCAACGTCGCCGCTCTTCACGGTGGTGCGAGGCGTATTGCTCAAGCCCTTGCCGTTCCAGGACCCTCATCGGCTCGTGGTGCTCTACGAGGGTGCCCTTCGTGAAGATGACTCGGCCGGTTCCACCTGGGTTGCCGGCGGCATGTACGCCGAGTGGAAGAAGCAGAATCGCAGCTACAGCAGTCTCGCGCTCGCGCAGGTTATCCGGGTCGGGCTTTCCGGTTCTGGCGGACAATTGCCGGAGAAGCTGAATAGTGCGTTGTTTTCATGGGACATGCTCCGTACGCTGGGCGTGCAGCCCGCGCTGGGCCGCGATTTTATGCAGTCCGATGACAGCCCCGCAGCTAACGGCACGGTGTTGCTGAGCTGGGGCCTGTGGAAGCGTCGCTTCGGCGGTAACCGTGCCATCCTGAATCAGACCATTGATCTGGACGCCAAGCCGTACACCGTTATCGGCGTTATGCCCGCCTGGTTCGATTTTCCTCACCCCTCCACGCAGCTATGGACGCCGGTTTACCACGACAAATCCGAAGACGTGATGAAGTCATACAGCAATCACATGTTTCGCGTTGTGGGGCGTCTGAAGCCTGGAGTCAGCGCGGCGCAAGGCGTGGCCGATCTGAGCGTCATCTCCCAGCGCATCCACAATGAGCACCTGAACACCCCATTTGTATTTCAAAGCGCCAAGAGCCGTCCGCTGCTCGAGCACATCGTAGGCGATATCAAGAAACCGCTCTATATGCTGCTGGGGGCGACATGCTGCCTGCTGCTGATTGCCTGCCTCAATGTGGCCAATCTGCTGGTGGCGCGTGCGGCGGCACGACGCAAAGAGCTGGCGATTCGCACCGCACTGGGCGGGGGCTGGCTGCGTCTGATGCGCGAGCGGCTGATGGAGTGCCTGATGCTTTCGGCCGCCGGTGGGGCGCTGGGACTTCTGCTCGCCTTCGCCGCGCTTCATTGGCTGACGCGAACTCGCCACGACATGAGCCGCGTCGAATCCATCCACATCGACGGCGTGGTGGCGGCATTTACGGTCGGCGTGATCGTACTGTGCGCGCTGTTTTCCGGACTGATCGCTGCGTTCAGCGCGAGCGACAAGCGCATCCTCGGCGCGTTGCATGAGGCGTCGCGCTCAGTAGGCGGGGGCGGCGCGCGGGCCACGCTGCGCAAGGTGCTGCTTACGGTAGAAGTGGGGCTGACGGTAATCCTGCTGGTCGGCGCCGGGTTGCTGATTAAGAGCTATGAACGGCTGCGCTCCGCCGACATGGGCTGCATCACGCAAGACGTGATCACCATGCACCTGGGCCTCCCGGATGCCCGCTATGCGACCCCTGCCCAGCGAGCAAACTTCTATGACACGCTGCTTGAGCGTGTGCGTGCGCTGCCCGGAGTGGACGCCGCGGGATTTGCAACGGTTGTGCCTGGGCAGGGATATGCAATGGATTGGACCTTCACCATTGTGGAGCATCCACCCCTGCCGCAAGGAAGTGGTCTGTATGCATTAAGCCGCTGGGCCGATCCGAAGTACTTCGGCGCGATGGGCATTCCAATTTTGCGCGGCCGCACATTTGATGACGGGAAGCGATTGGATACTGCCAACGAAGTCGTCGTCAGTCAATCTTTCGCCACGCCAGTTTTTTCCCGGCGAGGATCCGTTGGGCAAACATCTGCGAGTACGGGGGCACGATGCCGTCATTGTGGGGATCGTGGGCGATACACGTTACGCAATCGGCGAAAGGCCGCGGCCAGTGCAGTACTACCCGCTGGATGCCGGCGTCGAGACCGTCGGCACGCTTGTGATTCGCTCCCGGCATGATTTAGAGCAGTTCGCTCTTCCGGTACAGCGGATCGTTTCGGAGATGGACCGCGATTTGCCTGTCTCCGATGTACTCACGATGAATCAATTACTGGGCAAGTCGACTATGGACCAGAGCTTCAACACGACGCTGCTCGCCACTTTTGCTACGTTGTCCCTGGTGCTTGCCGCGGTGGGCTTGTTTGGCGTGATGTCGTACATTGCAGCGCAGCGGACGACTGAGATCGGCATACGCATTGCGCTGGGCGCTAAACGCGAACAGGTGATGCGGAAGATATTGCTCGATGGAATGCGGCCCGCGGTCTTCGGTCTCGTCGTGGGACTCATAGCAAGTCTGGAGGCTGGCCGGCTGATGCGCGACCTGCTTTATGAGATCAAGCCGCTCGATCCAGCGGTCTTTGCCGCAGTCGCCGCAACGCTGCTCGCGGTGGCCGCCTTCGCATGTATCGTTCCCGCATGGCGCGCCTCGCGCCTCGATCCGATGCAAGCATTGAGAACCGAATAGGCTGCCAGAGCACTTTCAATCGGCGCATCAATCGCCAGTGCCGTTTTCCAGCTTACGCGAGCAGTTCCGACGAAGGGAACGCTACCTCGAAGGCACGCGGAATCTGGAGAAACCGGTAGTTGGTGGCCCGGGCAGGAGTCCAACCTGCGACCTTCGCGTTAGGAGTGCGCTGCTCTATGCAACTGAGCTACCGGGCCTCTGAGGTAGTGTATCGCGAGGTTTGAGGGCGGCTGGATGGTAAACTTGAGAGTGGAGAGTTTATGCCAGAGATACAGCGTCGACGTGCGGTAACGGTGACTATTGGTGGGGTTCGCGTGGGGTCTGATGCCCCGGTTGTGGTGCAATCGATGACCAATACCGATACGGCAGATGTTGAGAGCACGGTGCAGCAGGTTGCGGCGCTCGCTCGCGCCGGGTCTGAGATGGTTCGTGTGACCGTGAACAACGATGAGGCGGCGAAGGCGGTTCCCTACATCGTTGAGGGCATCGCGAAGAAGGGTTGGACGACCCCAATCATTGGAGACTTTCACTACAACGGACATCTTCTGTTGAAGAAGTATCCCGAGACCGCGAAGGCGCTGGCGAAGTATCGGATCAATCCAGGCAATGTCTCGATTGGACGGAAGGATGACGACAACTTCCGGACGATGGTGGAGGTTGCAGCGGAGCATCAGAAACCGGTGCGCATCGGCGTCAACTGGGGCTCGCTCGATCAGGCGCTGCTGACCAAGATGATGGACGAGAATTCGAAGGCAGCCGATCCCCTTCCCGCTCGCGACGTGATGATGGAGGCGATGGTGGTATCGGCTCTGGATAATGCGGCGGCCGCGGAACGGTACGGGCTGCGGCGCGACCAGATTGTTTTGTCGGCAAAGGTTTCGGGAGTGCGAGACCTTATTGATGTTTATGCCGAGCTTGCGAAGCGATGCGATTATGCGCTGCATCTTGGATTGACTGAGGCCGGCATGGGGATGAAAGGCATTGTGGCTTCGGCTGCAGGGCTTGCTCCGCTGCTGCTTTCTGGGATCGGGGATACGATCCGGGTGAGTTTGACGCCTACTCCGGGTGGGGACCGGAGTGAGGAGGTTCGATGCGGGCAGCAGATTCTGCAGTCGCTGGGGATTCGCAGCTTTATGCCGCAGGTGACGAGTTGCCCTGGATGCGGACGGACGACCTCGACTTACTTCCAGGAGCTGGCAGAGCGGATTCAGGGATACCTTGTGGCTCAGATGCCGGAGTGGAAGAAGGTCTATCCGGGAGTTGAGGAACTGAAACTGGCTGTAATGGGCTGCATCGTAAACGGGCCGGGCGAGTCGAAACATGCCAATATCGGGATCTCGCTGCCAGGAACCTTTGAGGAGCCAAAGGCTCCTGTGTATGTCGACGGGAAGCTGTATACGACACTGAAGGGCGACCGAATTGTAGAGGAGTTCCAGGTAATTCTGGATGAATATGTCGAGAAGCGATATGGCAAGGTGCTTGTCGAGGTTTAAGCTCTAAAAAGTTCCCCCTAAGATTGTCGGGATCGCGCAAAGCTCGATCCGCTGCTATTCTTTCCCCACCGATGGCCTCCGCAACCAGACCTCAGCGCAGCGTCCCCGTCGCAGGAGCCACGACCGCCCTCGTCCTGCTCACCGCCTTAAATTTCGTCAACTACATTGATCGCTACATCCTTCCCGGCGTCCAGGAGCAGATCAAACACGAGTTCCTCGTCTCCGACAAGCAGATAGGTTCGCTCACCTTCTGGTTCATGATCGCCTACATGGCCACGTCGCCCATCACCGGATTTCTTGGCGACCGCTTTCCTCGCAAACCCATGATTGTGATCGCTGCTCTCTTCTGGAGCGGCGTCAACTTCTTCACGGCCAGCGTTCACTCTTACGACTCGCTGATGATCCGGCACGCGGCACTCGGTATTGGTGAAGCGAGCTTCGGCATCTTCGCCCCTGCTGTGCTCTCCGACTACTACCCTGAAGACCAACGCAACCGCGTCCTCACCATCTTCAACATCGCACTCTTCGTCGGCGCGGCGCTCGGCTACCTCGTTGGCGGCACCGTAGGCGAACACTTCGGCTGGCGGCGCTCTTTTATTGTCTCGGCCATCCCCGGCACCCTCATCGCTATTCTGATCGCCTTTCTCATGAAGGAGCCCGAACGCGGCGCAAGCCAGAACGAAAAAGCCAGACTGGAGAAGGGTACCGTCTCATCGCTCCTGAAGAACAAAGCCTATCTTTCCTCCATCCTCGGTTACGCTGCAGTGACGTTCTCGCTGGGCGGCATCTCCTGGTGGATGCCTTCCTTCCTCCAGCGTGTTGAAGGCCGCAGCGAATCCTCCGCTGCTTACCTGATGGGAGTCATCACGCTTTGCGGAGGCCTCGGGGGCACCATCACCGGCGGCGTTATTGCGCAGCGTTGGTCCCGCACCAACTCCAAGGCTTTGTACCTTGTGCCTGCTATCAGCTCCGCGCTCGCCGTCCCGCCCGCGTTGCTCTGCTTCTTCGGCCCCCACTCTCTCACGCTCGTTGGCCTCGCCTGCGCGGTCTTCTTATCTCCCTCGGCACTGGTCCCGTCAACGCTGCAACCCTTAACGCCGTTCGACCCGAGATCCGCGCGACAGCCATGGCCGGACAACTCTTCATGATTCACGCGCTCGGCGACGCTATTTCCCCGCCGATCATCGGGGCCGTCAGCGACCGTTCTACTCTCAACATTGGCCTCGGTTCCACTCTCATCACCATGCTCATGGCTTCGGTCATCTTCTACTTTGGCTCCCGTTACGCCCCGCCGCTCCACACACCCGACGCCGTCGCCGCAGTATGACCCTCGCCGCTCAACTTATAGCCTGGGTCATTGCGTTAGCGTGGCTCTGGAAGGCGATAACCGCTGCTTTCGGTTTTCGCCGCATTCCTAACATCGCACTTGCGGAATTAGACGTTTCGCCTCCCGGCGCTCCGTCCCTGACCGTTATCGTTCCAGCTCGCGACGAGGCCGCCAACATCGCCGCCACGCTCGAATCCCTCCTCGCTCAGGATTACCCCAACCTTCAGATCCTCGCTGTCGACGACCGCTCCACCGACGGGACAGGCGCGATCATCGACACGATTGCCTCCGAACACTCCACCCGTCTTCGAGCCCTCCACATCACGGAGCTTCCCGCAGGCTGGCTGGGCAAGACCCACGCGCTGGCCTTCGCCGCTCGGCACGCCGTCGCACTGCACCGCCCGGATTACCTTCTCTTCACCGATGCCGACGTGTTCTTCGAGCCCACCATCCTCCGCCGTTCCCTTGCCCAAGCCATAGCCACTCAAGCGGATCACTTTGTCACTTTTCCCACTCCTCTCGTGAAAGCCGTCGGCGAAGGCACGCTCCTGAGTTACCTCGGGGTCATGGGACTTTGGGCCACCCGACCCTGGCGGGTCTCCAACCCGAAAGCCCTCCGCGACTCCATTGGCATCGGTGCGTTCAACCTTCTCCGCACAACCGCGTACCAGCAGATTGGGGGCTTCGATGCACTTCGCATGCAGATACTCGAGGACCTCACTCTAGCTCGCCGGGTTAAACTTGCTGGTCTACGTCAGCGGGTTGCCGTCGCCCCTGGCATGGTTACTCTGCACTGGGCCAGCGGAGCTCTCGGCATCGTGAATGTGATGGCGAAGAATCTGTTCGCGGTCTTTCAATTCCGTACTCTTGTCACCCTGCTGGCTGCTCTGTGGTTTGCGGTCTTCTGTCTCGCTCCCGTTGCCTTTCTCTTCTTTTCGACCACGCGGGCTCCCGCTGTTCTCACTTTGATTGCGGTCGCCATTCTTTATGTTCTCTCCAGTCGCAATTCGCGAATCTCGGCTTGGTATGCCCTGCTCTTCCCTGCGGGCGCCATCCTCATGCTTTACGCGATGCTTTCTTCGGCATGGATCACCCTGCGCGACGGAGGTGTCCGCTGGCGCGGCACCTTCTACCCTCTCGCCGAACTTCGGAAGCACAGGGAGCCGGAAGACTCTTAGACACCTGGTGGCGGAGTCGGGGGTGGGACGTCGGAGGAGGCTATGTCGGCAACTGCCTTCCAACTGCCATCGGGTTGTTTGCGATAGGTGGTCACGAAGCTGCCATGGTCGTTGATGACTTTGCCGGTGTGGGGATCGGTCATCGCGAGGGTGTAGGAACCTTGTGTGTAGGCGAGGTCTCCGGACGCAGCGACGTCAACTTTGGTGGCCTGGAACTTGAGCACCATGGCGGGGTCGGCGGTCATCTGCTTCAGGGCGGTGCGGATGGCATCAGGACCGGAGATCGCGGGCCCGCCGGGGACGATGAGGACAGCATCGGGTGCGTAGTGGGCGACGATCTTGTCGAGATCCTTGGAGGCGTATTCCTGGTTCCACTGGGTCTCGTTGGCCTGAATGGCTTTGACGTCAGCGTCGTGGTTGCCTGAGGACTGGTTGCAGGCGGTGACTAGAATGAGAACGGTGGCAGCACAGAGGGTTGGAAAGCGCTTCATGCTTGAGGTTCCTCCTGATTTAGATTTAGGGCCGGTCGGGCTTCCAGGTGTGGATGCCGTTCCGGCCGCTGAAGATTATCAGGGGGGAAGTATATGCCAATTCCTGGCTGCTTGAAGGGGTTCAGGAGAGAAACACGCGAACGGCCGCTTCAAAACCCGCTCATTCGATGTACGGCATATAAATGTTGGGTTCCGACGTGTGCCTTGGTGGTGAGTGGGTTGCAAGGCACACGGCGGAGGATTTCATCGAAGGCTAGATAGCGGTGGTTGGCGACTCGAGAGCGCACTCGGTGCCTTCGAGCCAGTAGACGATGGCTTCGGCGATTTCGTTGACCTGCGCGGCGATTTGTTTCAGGTTGCTGGAGATGGGAAGTTCGTCGCGACGGTGCCGGATTGTGGGGTTTTCGAAGATGCGAGCCAGTTCCCGGTTTTGAAGGACGGCTTCGGCGTGGCGGACTTCTTCTTTGAAGAGAGCGACGATGCAAAGACTCATGAGCCGATTGACGAGACGGCAGTACTTGTCGAGAGTGGGTGAGCCGGGGAAGCGAGCGTTGTCTAGAGAGAGAAGCGTGTGGTGAGCGATTTCGGCAGCAGCGGTGCTTGCGGCCTGCAGCGCCGTGGAGATCCGCAAGGCGGAGAGGACGAAGCGAAGATTGGTGTCGGCGTAGGGATCCTCGCGGAGAGTTTCCGAGCGAATGGAGCTGGTTTCGATGAAGAGGAGGCGGCAATGATCGTTGATTTTCTGGCGAAGCTCGCGAAGCTGGCTCTCTCCGCGGTGGACGAATCTGCAGAATTCAGGGCTGCCTAGTTTGTAGCCTTTGACGGCGTAGTCTACGGCACGCTGGGAGAGTTTTGCCATGTCGAGCAGAGATAGACGTAAGAGGCGAATTTGTTTTTGGGTCTTCATTATTTTTCCTGAATCCTTGTGGGTTTGAGGGGAACGATTCTCGCCTGTCTACAGGAGTGGTGGCGGGAGCAGGAAACGGAAGGATCGGATTTGACGTAATGAGAAACACAACAGCCCTTCCTAAGGTTCCTTGAGGTGCCTGGGAACCCTGCTTGGTTACGGGATTTCGATTGTCGGCTGAGGAAGCGGTCTCGAAGGACTTGAATAAAACCGGACGTTGGTGAAGTAGCGTCCAAAGCTGCTGACGATAAACCTGGCGTACGGGGTTTTCGCGCAGAACGGGGTGCAGTTTCGCTCAACCTGGGCCCTGATGTTTCGTTACATCAAATATTAATAGAGGCTGGATGCTTGTATGGACTGCTTTGCAGAACTTTTACATTTGAATTGCGGGACGTTTACAACTTTTTGGGCTGTCATTTTTCCCACGGATAAATCTGCTTCCAGTCATTCTTCATGCTGATCACTATCCACGCGTTTTTCGTTGCTTCGGTCAAGAGCTCCGGAGAGAACGTACCGACGTGAGTGTCGGGGAGATTTGCAGCCGGCCCGTAGGCGTATTCGCGCTTCGCGTCGTCGTGGAGAACGAGCATCATCAGTCGCGCTCCATCACCGGCCTGTGTCCATTCGAGCATCTGGGCATCGCCTGACTTGAAATCGGAACTTGCCGAGTTGCCGAAGGCAGCCACGGGCCGCTTGCCGATGAACATGTTGATCCCGATCGCCTTTCCAGGGCCATCGTCGATGAAGAATGGCTTCGGCTCGCGCATGAGTACTGGCTTGCCATTTTTGTTTTCGTAGGTTGTCACAATGCTCGATCCGACGACATGTTCCGGCGGGACGCCATAGACGCGCTCGCTGTAGGCTCGCACAAACTCCTGACCGCCACCGGTGACGATGTATGTCCTGAAGCCGTTGGCGCGCAGATACTGCATCACCTCGAGCATGGGTTGATAGACGAGATCGGTATACAGCTTGTCGAAGCGAGGTGCTTTTGCGGTGGTGATCCAGGCTTTCACGATTTCCTGAAACGCTTCGTTGCTCATCCCTGAATGAGTTACGGCGAGGATTTGCATCCAGTCGGTCTCAGTGAAATTGCTCATTGCTGCGTTGTCACGCGCGAGTACGGACTTGAATGGTTCCTTCTGCTTCCATTCGGGGTGGCCTGGAGCCATCTCGGCGACGCGCGCAAGCGCAAACATAGCTTGGCCGTACAAAGGGTGTTCTGTCCAAAGCGTACCGTCCTGATCAAACGTTGCGATGCGATCCGCCGGCTCAACAAATTTCGGACTGGATTTGTCGGTGGTGTCTCTTACGAAATGGAGAATCGCATCTCTTGCCGGCCCATCGTTCCAGGCTGGAAGCGGGTTGCTTTCGGTTTGGCCGATTGCTATTCCCTCCGCTATTCCAAGACGCGTGGAGAGGACAACAGCTGCGCCTGTCGAGACAAATGCCCGACGACTTAAATTCCTGAAAGGGTTTTGTAATGAATCGTCTTTCATAGAATCTCCAATCTGATGGCGAATTGACACATAGGGCGCTGGCAACTCCCGACCGTCGCCAGGCGCATCAGTGCGGAATGTGACGAGCGTAGAACAGGCCACCGCCGTCAACTAGTGGCAGAAATACTAGTCTGTGGGGCTATTAGTTCTCGCAGCTTGGGTCAGAGGCCGGCGGCTGTGGCTACTGGTTCGGGTTCGGGGTGGAGAGAGCGGGCTTTTACATCCCATGCGAGGCCGAGGAGGCGGAGAGCAGAGATTCCGTACCAGTTGGCGTCGAACTCGTACCAGGCGAGGCCGTGACGGGAGGATTGCGGATGAGCGTGGTGGTTGTTGTGCCAGCCTTCGCCGAAGGTGAGGAGAGCTACCCAGAAGCTGTTGCGGGAGGTGTCGGCGGTGGGGAATCTGCGTGAGCCCCACATATGGGTCGCGGAGTTGACGAGCCAAGTGGAGTGGAGTCCGAGGACGGTGCGGAAGAAAATGCCCCAGAAGAGATAGGGCCATCCGCCGAATATGAGAAGCGCGAGGCCGAGGGTGGTAATGGGGATCCAATGCCACTTGCTGATCCAGACGTGGAATTTGTCTTTGCGGAGGTCGGGGACGTAGGGGAGGAGTTCAGCGGCGTCGTTGTGCATGGTTTCGCCGGTGATGAGCCAGCCGACGTGGGCCCAGAGAGCGCCTTCGCCGGGAGAATGCGGGTCGCCTTCCTTGTCGGTGTTCTGATGATGCTTGCGGTGAGTGGCTACCCAGAAGATGGGGCCGCCTTCAAGGGTAAGAGTTGCGCAAATGGTGAGGAGGTACTCCATCCATTTGGATGTCTTGTAGCCGCGATGGGTGAGGAGCCGATGGTAGCCCATGCCGATGCCGAAGCCTCCAGCAACCCACCAGAGGAGCATGGCGACGAGAAAGGGCTTCCAACTGAACATGAATAGCGCGGCTATAGCGCCGAGATGGAACGCGATCATGATGAGGAGTGTCAGCCATACGACTGGCTGCGTGAAGGTACGATCGGGTCCGAATAAGTGCGGCTGCTGCATGAGTTAATTGGACTACCAAGTGCGGTTAAATTGGGGGCAGACGAGTAATAGTTGTGTAAGGAATGGATACTGGCGGATGGCGCACGACCGCGACGTTGAAGGTTGCAGGTGGGAGTTGTAGAGTTGCGGGTGCGGTAGTCCTGGCGGCGCGAGGTATGTGCGATGGGGATTGTGAGAGCGGGATTGGCGGGATTGGTACTGGTGGGGACGGCTTCGGTGACGATGGCGGCTAAACCGCATGTTTCGGATTTAACCGGGACATCGTGGCGGCTGGTTGAGTTCAAGGGCAGCGACGATACGGTGCTGAAGCCTAAAGACAGAAACAAGTACACGGTGGTATTTGGCGATGGGGGACGGTTGAGTGCGGTGGTGGACTGCAACCAGGGGCATGGGACCTGGGGTTCGGATGGACCGGGGCATGTGACGTTTGGAGCACTGGGGTTGACGAGGATGATGTGTCCGGAGGAAGGGGCGAAGCTGGACGGCAATCTGGAGACGCAGTGGGAGAATGTGACTTCGTATGTGCTGAAGGGTGGACATCTGTTTCTTTCGCTGAAAACAGATGGAGGGACTTATGAGTTTGAACGGTTGCCAGGGAGTAAGGTTCCAACGCCCGCGACTGAGGGGAGTGTTGCGGCTGGAACTGCTTCGACGGTGGCAGGGGTTTCGCTGGCAACGACGGATTGGAGACTAGTGAAGATTGGGGATGAGGAGGTTAAGACGAGCGATCCGGTTCGTGAGGCGTATATGGTGCTGGATGCGAAGACGACATAGGGTGAGCGGGTCGGGAGGATGCAACCGGTTGGTGGGAGGGTGGAAGGTGAATAGGAATCATATTGTGTTTAGCCAGATGGCTTCGACAATGATGGCTTGTGCGGATGGAATGGATACGGAGGGTAAGTTTCTGAAGGCGCTGGGGAGTGCGAGCCGGTGGAAGATTTCAGGGCGGGAGTTGGAGTTGATGGATGATTCGGGTGGGATGGTTGCGGTTTTTGAGGCTAAGAGTTGATGGGTGAGGGTTGGCGAAACCCGCGACCCAAGGTCTGGCCCCTTCGACAAGCTCAGGGCAGCGTGCGGGCACCCGGTTGGTTGTTACAGTGCGTAGCGGGGGCCGGTAGCGATGAGGTGGTTGATGTCATTGAGAGGGTGGATGCCGCCGCGGGCGCCGACGGCTGTACAGTTTAGAGCAGCGGCGGCACAAGCGAACTCCAGTTGATGGTTTAGGGTCCAGTCCTGGAGGAGCGCGTAGATGAAGCCGGCGTGAAAGATGTCGCCGGCTCCTGTGGTGTCGACTACGGAAACGCGGAAGGCAGGGATGTGGAGGAGACTGTTGCCGTCGAAGGCGAGGACTCCTTCTGCGCCAAGGGTAGCGGCGGCGAGGCGCGTGTTGTAACGGCGGTGCATCTTGCGAAGAGCTTGCTCAAGAGTGGGTTCGGCGGTGAGGCGGGTGGGAAAGTCGCGGCTCACGATCAGATAGTCAACATTGTCGATCAGGGATTCGATGTTGGGGTAGAGTTCGTCGAGGTCGGCGACGACTGGAACGTTTGCGCCGCGAGCCCAGTTGGCGGCTTGGATGGCGGCTTCGGTGTCGTGACCGTCGACATGAAGTGCGCGCGCGTTCGTGATCCATTCGCGTTGAAGATCGGCGGGGTGGAGCATGATGCGTTCGTCGCGACGGCAGAGGACGGTACGCTCCCCCTGGGCGTCAACGAGGATGAGGGATTGGGCACTGGGGACTCCATGCGCGGTGATGATGTGAGCTTCTACGCCGGCGTGAGAGAAGGCTTCGCGATGGAGTGTGGCGGCGAGGTCATCGCCGAGTTTTCCGATGTAGCGGGTGCGAAGACCCCATTGCTGGCAGGCGACGACGGTGGTTGCGACTTGCCCGCCCGGAAGAGTCGAGACAGTGGAGTATTCGGTCTTGGAGCCGCGAGCGGGATAGGTATCCAGGGGGATGACGGTGTCGGTGGCATTAAGACCCACGCCGACGACGTCAACCTTCGACTGCTTCTCCATGAGTTAACTGTAAATGAATTGGGATCGACTCCAACCTATGTCCCGAAATCGGGGCCGTTTCGGCAAGCTCAGGTCAGGCCATGAGACACCGGTTAGGCGAACAAGGATGGAAGCGCTTCGGTGGCCGTTTTGAGAATGATCTCGTCGAAGGCGTGGATGTTAAGAGGCTCTTCGGGACCGATGTAGACGGTACGGATGCGCCGGCGGTTGGCGATGTCGACGAAGCCGGCCGCGGGATAGACCGAGCCGGAGGTCCCTACGACCAGGAGAATAGTTGCGCGGTCGAGTTCGCGGTAGATGGTGTCCATGTCGAGGGGGATTTCGCCGAACCAGACGATGTGCGGGCGAATAGTGGCGTGACACGTTTTGCAGATCGGAAGGTCGTCGGGATCTTCGTAGAAAGCATGGTCGGAGAAGTATTCGCCGGTGCGCGTGCAGCGGGATTGGAAGAGGCTGCCGTGCATGTGGTGGATGCGGCGAGAACCGGCGCGTTCGTGGAGGTCGTCGACATTTTGAGTGCAGAGGTAGAAGTTGTTGGCGAGACGCTGTTCGATTTGAGCGAGTGCTTTGTGGGCTGCGTTGGGTTGGGCAGCGAGAGCGTCGCGACGGCGTTGGGAGTAGAAGCGCCAGACTAGCTCGGGGTTGGCTTGCCAGGCTTCTGGGGTTGCGACTTCTTCGACGCGGTGGCCGTTCCAGAGGCCTCCTGAGCCGCGGAAGGTAGCCAGACCGCTTTCGGCGGAGACGCCGGCGCCGGTGAGAACGAAGAGGCGATCTTTTGAGGTTAGCTGCATGGTTAGCTTGATGGCCGGCAAGACTATTCTATGACGGTGGTCAGGGTAATGGATGAAGGGTGGTGTTGAAGAGGAATGGGTCGTCGAAGTCCGTGCGGTCGCCTGGCTTTTTGCCGGGGATGGGTTGGATGCGGGCGGAGAGAGGCTTGTTCCATTTGACGGCTAGCGAGGCTACGTCGGAGAAGATGCGGTTGAGCTGGTCGGCGGAGACGTCGCCGGGGAGCGGGATGGTGTCGAGGCCGGTGCCGCAGACGGAGGAGTAGGCGAGGAGGCTGTCGACGTTATAGGCGGACTCGGCCCAGCGCTGGGCGAGGAGTTTGTCTTCCATGACCGGAACCATCAGGCCGGAGTAGCCGATTTGTTTCACGGGCACGGCCTTGACAGCGGCGGTGATGATGCGAGAGGCGGTGAGCGTGCCGCTGGAGCCGAAGCGGGCTCCGGTGAAGGCTTCGATGGCAGCGCCGATGGAGACGTCGCCGAGGGGCGCGGGGGTTGGATCGACGCCCATGTAGGTCCAGTGGGTGGCGGACGCGATTTTATTGCCTACGGCGTCAGCTACTTTGGCATGGATGGTGAGGGCGGCGGTGAGATCGCGTGTGGCGGCTTCGACGTTGCCTTTGTCTTTGGCGAAGACGTCGCGGACTACGTTTGCTCCTTCAAAGCCTATGGAGAACTGTCCGCCGGGTCCGTCGTGCCAGGAGCCGGGGAAGAACGGGCCGTAGGGTTTGAGCATTGCGGTGGCGGTGAAGTTGAAGGTGCCTTGTGCGTGCGGGCTGTGGGCGGCCACATACTGCACGAGTTCGGTGGTGCGGGAGATTGCTTTCCAGTGAATGCCTGCATCGTCGGCGATGATGGCACTCGCGTTGAGATGAGTGAGGGTGGAAAGGGCTCGCTCGAGGAGGTGCATGGCGGCAGGGTCGTCGTTGTCGTGGACCATCGCGGGGCCGATGTTAGCGTCGACTTTTTCCTTTACCGCGAGTGCATCGAGTTTGGCGAGGAAGGCGAGGGCCTGGTCCTCAGATAGGCCGGCGGTGAGTTCGGCAAGGGGTTGGGTTGTAAAGCGGATGGTTTCGATTTCGTAGCCTTGGGATTTGAATTCGGCTTCGGTCTTGTGGAGGACAGAGAGGGCTTCGGAAAGTTGGTGTTCGTAGTTTTGGGGGTCGAGTCGGACGAAGGCGGTTATGGCTCGGACTTTGGGTTTGGTGGTTTGCGCATGAAGCGAGAGGCAGGAGATGGCGAGGATCGCGGCTGCGGCTAGGCGCTTCATTGGCGGCTCCGGAGAACGATGGGATGACGAAGTATAGCGTGCAGGCGGGTTGATGGGCTGAAGTTTGGAGTGCGGTTTTTGGTTTAGGTATCAGGTGTCCGGTATCAGGTGTCAGGCTGGGGGCTCACGAATCGAATGAAGCGGAGCAACAGCAGATTCCTCCGCTTCTTTGCGGAATGACAAGAATAGAATCAGGCGCGAAAGAAAACCCCACGTCGGAAGGTCCGGACGTGGGGCACCCCGTGGTCGGTTAGAGGTTATTCGCCGAAGTTGACGGATTCTATACCGAGGAATTCGGCGGATTGGCCTAGCTCTTCTTCGATGCGGAGGAGCTGGTTGTATTTGGCGATGCGGTCGGTTCGGGATGCGCTGCCGGTTTTGATTTGGCCTGCTCCCGTGCCTACGGCGAGGTCGGCGATGAAGGTGTCTTCAGTCTCGCCGCTGCGGTGGCTGATGATGCTGGTGTAGCCAAAGCGGCGGGCCAGTTCGATGGCTTCGAGGGTTTCGGTGACGGTGCCGATCTGGTTGACCTTAATCAGGATGGAGTTGGCTACCTTTTGCTCGATTCCCTGCTGGAGGCGCTTGGTGTTGGTGACGAAGAGGTCGTCCCCTACAAGTTGGACCTTGTCGCCGATGAGTTTGGTGAGGTGCTTCCATCCATCCCAGTCGTCCTCGGCGAGGCCGTCTTCGATGGAGATGATGGGGTATTTGTTGACCCAGTTCTCCCAGAACGCGGCCATCTGTTCGGAGGAGAGTTCGCGCTTGTCAGATTTTTTGAAGACGTATTTGCCGGTCTCTTTGTTGTAGAACTCGCTGGAGGCGGGGTCGAGGGCGATGGAGATGTCCGCTCCCGGGTCATAGCCGGCGAGTTGGATGGCTTCGATGATGAGGTCGAGGGCTTCGTCGTTGGACTTTAGCGAGGGCGCGAATCCGCCTTCGTCGCCGACCGCGGTGTTGTAGCCCTTCTTCTTGAGGACGCCTTTGAGGGTGTGGAAGACTTCGGTGCCCCAGCGAAGGGCGTCGGAGAAAGTTTCGGCGCCGGTGGGCATGACCATGAACTCCTGGAAGTCGACGTTGGAGTCGGCGTGGGAGCCTCCGTTGAGGATGTTCATCATCGGAGTGGGAAGTAGGCAGGCGTTGATGCCGCCAATGTAGCGGTAAAGCGGAAGCTTGAGCGCGATTGCGGAGGCCCGGGCGACGGCCATGGAGACGGCGAGGATGGCGTTGGCTCCGAGCTTCGATTTGTTCTCGGTGCCATCGATGTTGATCATGGTCGCGTCGATGAGGCGCTGGTTGGAGGCGTCCATGCCAGTGAGTTCGGGGCCGAGGATGGACTCGACATTTTCGACGGCATTGAGGACGCCTTTGCCGAGGTAGTGCTCTTTATCTCCGTCGCGGAGCTCGACGGCCTCGTGCTCGCCGGTGGAGGCTCCGCTGGGAACGGCGGCGCGGCCTTTGGCTCCGCCGTCGAGGAGGACGTCGGCTTCGACGGTGGGATTGCCTCGGGAGTCGAGGATTTCGCGTGCGTGGATAGAGACGATCTCGGTCATGTTGCTCCTGTTAGTAGATGGTGCGGAATGTTGCGCTACGACACGATGGTTCAAGCGCTCGTTTAACTTTGGGCGGCGGTCTACGGGGATGGTTTGGCCACTCGCGATAGAGATGGATTGCACGAAATCTGCGCCGGAGGGACTCACTTAGAGAATTTTAGCAAAGGGTTTGGCGGCGCTGTCGTAAGGGAGGATGAATCGTCATAACGATTAGAGGCGTTAAAGGACTTATTAGCAGGGTCGGTTCCCTGTTGGGGATTTTGTGGGAGGCGGTAGATTGGGGTCTTAATCTTGAAAAGACAGCGCGGTGTGTTGGAGCGCTGGAGTGAATTTGTGAGGTGTGCGATGACTTTGAAGATTTCGACCGCTGCTCTTATTTTTGTTGCTGCTCCTTTGTTCGCGCAGATGAGTGGGGTTTCTCATCCCGATTCTGCTGTGATCCAGAGCGACGATGCGGCTCCTGTGGTGAAGCCTTTGACGCCGCGGCCGAGTGCGGCGGTACCGGCGGCTCCTTCGCAGAACGAGGTGTATGGGTCTTATGTTCCCTATACCGGGCCGAAGGTGCCCAATTCACATATGACCAGCTCGACGGTTCCTGTGATGGCGCCTGTGGAGGACCCAGCAGACGCGATGATTGTGGTGAACGTGCCCGAGCGCGAGGGTGAACTGCGCGAAGGAACGATTTTGAAGACGAAGATGCTGGACACGCTGTCTACCAGCTCGACGATGCCGGGAACGCGGTTTACTGCGGAGGTGACGGAGCCGATTGAGAGAAATGGGCGCGTGATTATTCCGGTCGGGGCAATTCTTGAAGGCCAGGTGACCGAGGTGCATGGCGGGCGGCGGATCTCGGGTGCTGCTTCGATGCATCTGGAGACGCGCAACGTGATGCTGCCGGATGGGACGCACTACGTTGTGCATGCTCAGTTGGTTGGTTTGGGCAGTAAGGAATTCAATATTTCTGATGAAGGGACGCTGAAGCGCAAGGATCATCCGAAGGAGATGCTCGTAGTAGCCGGCGGCGTGACTGGTGCGGGTGCGGTTTCGGGGGCAATGATCGGCGGCGGAGTCGGTGCGATTGTCGGCGCGAGTATTGGCGCGGGAGTGAGCACGGTGATCTGGCTGAAACAGGACCGGCAGGCCACGCTCGATAAGGATGTGCCGCTGGTGTTTAGTCTGACCACGCCGATGATTCTTACTCCGCTGGGTGGGACGGCTGTGGGTGGGTTGGGTACGCACGGCGCGGCTCAGTAAAGATTAGTTTGCAGTGGTTTGCGGCCGGGGCTTTTGCTCCGGCCATTTTTTAGTCGCGTATCTGGGCGAGGAGGCGCTTCCAGTTTTTCTGGTTGCGTCGGTAGGACTTCTTCAGGTCTTCGAGAATGCGCTCGAAGTCGGCGTGGCCCTGAAGGTTGCGCCATGCGGGGTTTTTGCTGAACCATGGGTAGTTTTCGTTGCCGAGATAGATGGCGCGGCGGAGCCAGTGGAGGGCTTCGGACTCGTCGCCCTCTACAGCGAAATAGGTGGCCAGGCGGTAGGCCATCTCGCTGTCGGCTTCGGCAGCGGAGAGGGTTTCGTCGACGATGAAGGTGCTGGCTTTTTCGCGCTGGCCAAGCTGGACGTAGCAGAGGGCGATCGTGGGATAGACGATGCGGAGGCTGGCATCGTCGCGGGTGACGGCTTCGAGGGTCTCGATGGCTTTGGTGAGATCGCCAGTGCGCATCTGCTGGTACCCGAGCGAGGTGCGGAGGAGCGGTTGGCGGGGCTCGAGGGTGAGGCCCTTTTCGATTTCATCGGCAGCCAGTTCAAGTTGGTTTTGGTATTGGTAGACGCGGGCGCGGTGGTTGTAGATCATCGGAGCGTTGGCGGGGTTCATGCGTAGCGAGGCGTTGAACTGGTCGAGAGCCTCGTCGTACATGCCGTCAATACGCAGGGTGATGCCGGCGACCATGCGGACGTTCCAGTCGTTGCCAGCGGTCTGGAGGAGGTTCTCGATGCCGTGGCGGGCGGATTCTTTTTCGCCGCGGCTGAGGAGCATGTAGACGCGGTAGAGGTTGGCTTCGACGGAGCCGGGGTCGAGGGCAAGAGCTTTGTCGAAGGCGCGGCGGGCTTCGAGGACATGCATCTGGCCGCCGAGACCGTGACGGGCGTACTGGAGGTGAGTAATGCCGAGGCCGGACCAGCCGGGTGCGTAGCGGTCGTCCTGCGAGACGACGGAGGTGAAGAGTTCGCGGGCGCGGTCGAGGTCTTCGCGGCTGCCGGTGCGGGTCATGAAGGAGGAGAGGACAGCCCGGGCCTGGAGGTACTCTTCGGAAAGATCGGACGAGAGTGAAGCTGCGCGGTGGTTTTCTTGCGGGGGCTGGAGGTCACCAAACCCCTGGAGGGTGGAGAAGACCTCGTTGCATATCTCGGATTGGACGCTGACAAGATCGAAGGAGGCTACGTTGATCGAGCCGCCGGCGCGGACGCTCTGGCCGGGCACGTCGAGGAGCTGCCAGTTGAGGTCGAAGCCTTTTTCGGAGCGGAGGAAGTTGCCGGCGAGGACGAAGTTGACGAGGAGTTTTTTGCCTACGCTGAGGGGATCGAGCTGGTGAGCGGGGATCGCCATAAGCGACGACGAAGGACGGACGACAAGAGTAGTGACGCGGGTGAGGCGCGTGGCGATGGCGTCGGCTAGCGCGTAGCCGTAGAGCGGGGCGACGTCGGCGGGTCCGAAATTGACGAAGGGGAGGACGACGATCGAGTTCTGGTTGATGTTGGAGGCGGCGGCGGGCTCGCGGAAACGCTCGGCGAGCATCGAGAGGATGCCAGTGGTGCGCTTTTCTTCTTCGGGAGTGTCGAAGGCGAGGCGGTTTTGCGCGGGGCGGAGGGAGATGTTGTCGCCCGGGAGGAGGACGGAGTCAAGCTGCATGGCCATCATGATGGTCTTGAGGGCCTCGCGGACTTCGGCGGCAGAGGCAAAGCGAGCGGAGGGCTGTTTTTCGAGGCAACGGAGAATGACGGATTCGAGTTCGACGGGGAGGGTGGGGGCGATTTCGCGGATGGGGGGTGGATCCGCGAACTGGATGGCGCGGATGGATTGGAACTCGGGCGCGTCGGGTCGGTGGAAGGGGTGGCGGCCGGTCGCGAGTTCGTAGAGGATGAGGCCGAGAGCGAAGATGTCAGACTGAACGGAGGATTGGCCGGTGACGAACTGCTCCGGCGCCATGTAGGCGATGGTGCCGCCGCGGGCGGTGTAGGTGGGTCCGGGGACGGCTTGAGGAGAGCCTACTTTGCGCTTGCTGGTGGGGCCGGTGGGGTCGAAGTCGGCCTGGTCTGGGCGGAGACGGCGGGCGAGGCCGAAGTCGAGGATCTTGATGAGGCCGCCGTCGGTGAGCATGACGTTGGCGGGCTTTAGGTCGCGGTGAAAGATGCCGAGATTGTGGGCAGCGGCGAGGCCGTCGGCAGTCTGGGTGCCGGCGGAGAGGACGAGCTGGAGGCTTGCGGGGCCTTCGGCGATGAGCTTGTCGAGGGATTTGCCGGGGATGTACTGCATGACGATATAGGCTTCTTCGCCGTTGCCGTCTTCTGCTGGAGCTTCGCCGACGTCGTAGATTGCGCAGACATTGGGGTGGTCGATGGCGGAGGCGAGGCGGGCTTCGCGGAGCTGTGTGACACGCATCTGCTCGGTGGTGAGGTTGCCGCGCTTAAGGAGCTTGAGGACGACGGGGCGCTGGAGTAGGGTGTCGTTGGCCAGGTAGACGACTCCACTGCCGCCGGTGCCGATCTTGCGGACGAACTCATACTGCTTAATCTCGCGTCGCTTCATTAATTCATTATTGCAAGGATAGGTGTGGGGATCGTGAACGAACGGCGAGAGTTGAGAGATGCAGTGTGTTAATGGGAAAGCCCCGGACTTCGCGATTGTGTCGCGAGGTCCGGGGCGAGGAAGGTTGTCGTATGTCGAAGAGCTACTGTGTGGGTTAGGCGGTGAGACGGCGGCGAATCATGCCGGCGGCACCGAGTAGACCAGTCCCGAGGAGCGAGAGGGTACCGGGTTCGGGAGTTGGAGCAGGATCGGGATCAGAGGGAAGGCCGACGAGACCCTGCTCGTAATCGTTTTTGTAGCCTTTGTCCCAGCTATAGTCGGTGGTATAGGGCGGAGTAATCCAGTCGAGATCGGCGATCAGCGCGTTCTTCTGGGAGAGCGAGAGGTTGAGACCGCTAAGTTCGGCGAGGTCGTTCTGCTGATCCGTGAAAACTCCGCCACCGCTAAGCAGAGTGAAGTCGCTGCCGTACTCTTCCTCCCAGATAGCAGCCTGAAGGCCCGCCTGTTGGGTATCGGTCGTCGCGGTCGTGTGAAGAATCATGTAGGCGATCTCCCACGCATTGTTGACCGTCGCATTATTGACGACGCCGGTGGTGGAGAAGGTGGTGCCATTGTAGGTGTGGCCGTCATTGATGGTGTCGTTCAGATCGACGCAGTAGACCGCCGAGAAATCAACCGTCTGACCACCGATGACTGCGGACGAGTTGGTGAAATTTCCGCCGGCTGCGTTATAGGTGTGACCGTCGAATCTGAACGACATTGACGGACCTGCATCTCCCAGAGTGAGAGAGTCAGCATAAGCCGCGACTGAGCCTAGAGCCAGGGTTGAAGCAACCGCCAGCAGAGAAAGCTTTGACAAAGACATTAGTCCTCCAAGGTTACAAATTGAGCGTGCGTATAGTGAGTACGCCTTACCTAGAAGCAACTACGGTGCCAAAGCGTTTGTTGAAATTTTTCGGGGATTTCGGCCGAGTTTTGCGGATGAACGACGCAGAGGAAGGGGAGGAGGGAAATTCTTTACACACTAAGTGCGACCATTTTTCTCTCACTTTGAAGAGGAGGAACGACCGCTTAAGTGGAGACCAGGGTACTTTTAGTGGCCTCGGCGGGTTTCCTTTTCCCAGGGGCGCGGGTCGACGGGATCGTCCTGCCACTTCTGCCGGCGGCCAACGACGAACATGATGAGGCCGAAGACGAACATGATTACTCCCCAGGTCAGGTTGAGGTTGATGCCCATCGATTTCTCGTAGATATCGGCGGCGTTGCGCGTGATGAAGCCGTAGACACTCATAAGACTTCCGATGAGGAGGAAGATGAGGCCGAGGGGGATGCGGATGTCGAGTCCCATGGTTTTCCTTGAGTTGGTGGTTCGAAGAACAAAACGACTAAATCAAAAAACGAAACGGGTTCTTTCGCTCTTCTCAGATGACGACAATAATGCTAAGCGAAGACCAGGTTGAGAACGATGAGGATGGCGAGTACGGCGATGGCCAGGGTTGCGGGCTTCTGATACCAGCTCAGGTGCGTTTCTACGGGTTTGGGGGTCAGGGAGTAGACGAGGCCTACCAGCTCCGGTTCGGGGCGCGGGGTGGTGACGAGGCTGACGGCGATGGTGACCAGGAAGTTGACGGAGAAGGCGAAGATGGCGGTCCAGAAGTTTTGCGCCATGTCGCTGGGGTAAGTGTGGATGACGTGGATCCAGCCGCCGTGGATGCCGGGTGTGGCGTCTGCGGGGATGGTGAGGCCGTGATGAAGGAGCGCAGCGGCTGTGCCGGAGAGGAGGCCAGTGAAGGCTGCGTGGCCGGTGGTTCGCTTCCAGAACATGCCGAGGAGGAATGTGGCGAAGAGCGGGGCGTTAACGATGGAGAAGACGAGTTGGAGCGCGTCCATGATGTTGTTGAAGTTGGTGACGAGGTATGCGGCGGCGATGGAGAGGGCTACGCCTCCTATGGTGGCCATGCGGCCCATCCATAGATAGTGAGCGTCGGTGGCGCGCTTGTTGATGTAGGCCTGATAGATGTCGTAAGTCCAGACGGTGTTGAAGGCGGTGACGTTGCCGGCCATTCCTGACATGAAGCTGGCGAGGAGCGCGGTGAGGCCCAGGCCGAGGATTCCTGTGGGGAAGAAGTGGAGGAGCATGACAGGGATTGCCAAGTCGTAGTTGTAGACGGGAGTGCCGTCGGCGTTGAGGACAGGCTGGCCGTTGACCGGGTCGATTTTGACCGGAATGATGCCGTGAGGATGGGCATCATCGAGCGGGAGATTTGCGGTCCCGGGTGTAGTGGAAGACAACCGCAGGTCCTTCGACTCCGCGCTCTGCGCTCTGCTCAGGATGGCACTATTTTTTTCCGGTATTGAACCTGCTCCTGCCATGTGAGAGGTGACGCTGACGGCGATGAGGCCGGGGAGGATGACCAGGAACGGGAAAAACATTTTTGGGACGGCGGCGATGAGGGGCACTTTGCGTGCTGAGACTTCGGAGTCGGCGGCCATGGCTCGCTGAATGACAAGGAAGTCGGTGCACCAGTAGCCGAAGGAGAGAACGAAGCCGAGCCCCATGGCAAGACCGAACCACTCAACGCCGAGTGTGTTGGTAGAGGCGTGGGCCATGCCCTTCCAGGAGTGAGTCATGTTTGCCGGGAGGGTGTGCTTGATTCCCTGCCATCCGCCGACGTTACGGAGACCGATCCAGACGAGCGGCGCGAAACCGGCGACGATGAGGAAGAACTGGAGGACTTCGTTGTAGATGGCGCTGGTGAGGCCGCCGAGGAAGATATAGCCGAGGACGATGATTGCTGATAAGAAAACTGAGACGTGGAAGATCCAAGGATCGGGGACGATGCCGTGAAGGAGCCCGAGGGTCTGGATGAGGAGGGCCATCGCGTACATGGAGATTCCGGACGAGAGCACGGTCATGCAGGCGAAGGAGAAGGCGTTGACGGCGCGGGTTTTCTCGTCGAATCGGAGTCGGAGATACTCAGGCACGCTTCGGGCTTTGGAGCCGTAGTAGAAGGGCATCATGAAGATGCCGACGAAGATCATGGCGGGGATGGCGCCGATCCAGTAGAAGTGGCTGGTGATAATGCCGTATTTGGCTCCCGAGGCACCCATGCCGATGACTTCCTGGGCTCCAAGGTTGGCGGAGATAAAGGCCAGGCCGCAAACCCAAGCTGGGATGGAGCGACCGGCCAGAAAGAAGTCATTGGAGGTGCGCATGTAGCGCTTGAGGGCAAATCCGATCCCCAGGACAAAGACGAAGTAGACCAGCATGATGAGCCAGTCGATGATGGACAGATTCACGATTACCTTTGATGTTGCCGGAAGAAAATGAGCTAAATCGTTATGGTACTGGGGGAAACTGTATCTTGTTTGAGGGTTGTGCGTCCAGATAGACGCGGGAATTTTGTGGCACTTGGATTGCAGATGTGATGCTACCCAGATTTGGGTTGCAAAAAAGAAGCGAAATGTAGAAAAGAATTTGCCTTTGATTCCAACGTGTGGGAAAAAAAGGGCATCGTATTACTAACAGTCCGCTGGATTGCCTCTTCACAACCAAAGATGTAGAGGTTCTGACCATGAACAATGTTGCACTTTCTCCCTTGGAGCCTGTGGTTGCCCGAATGACAGCTAATCTTCTTCTTATTGACGATAATGCTGTGCAGGCGGCAACGCGGCAAACGATTCTTCGACGGGCGGGTTATTTCGTGATCGCGGCGCTGAACCCGGCACGAGCGCTCGAACAGCTGCGCGATTGTGAGTTCCCTGCCCCGATTCAACTGGTAATTACCGACCATCTGATGCCGGGAATGAGCGGCTTGGAGTTTGTGAGGCGGCTGCGCAGGACGCATCCGACGCTTCCGGTGATGGTAATCAGCGGGCTGGCGGAGGCAGAGCAGGAGTATTCGGGACTGAATGTGACGTTCCGGATGAAACCGCTCCTTCCGGAGCATCTGCTGGAGACGGTGCGCGGTCTGGTGAACGACGGTGACGCTTTTAATTCAGAAAAGTAGTCCCGGATGGTCGCGCCTGGCGTGTCCGAATAACGTCGCGTGATTGCTGATACGCCCTGCCCTTGAGAGAATGGGGAGAGGCTCACTCATGCAATTGCACCCTATGCCGGAGTTTGGAAGTTTTACGCTGCTGCTTGCTCTGGCGCTGAGCGTTTATACGCTTGTGATGGGTGGGGTGTCTCTGTGGAGAACCCGTGGGGCTAAGGATGGGGCTGCGAGCAGGCTGGGTGAGACGGCCCGGCGGGCGGGGATTGCGAGCTTTGTTGCGTTGAGCTGCGCGGCGTTTGCGCTGGTGTGGGCTTCGTTCACGAATGACTACTCGGTCTCTTACATCCTTCATCACACGAATCGAGATCTGAGTACGGCCTATAAGTTTTCTGCGCTTTGGAGTGGGCAGGAGGGTTCGCTGCTGCTTTGGGCGTGGCTGCTGAGCGCTTATGGGTTTGTGCTGCGGGTGCGGCATAAGGTGGATGTGCGGTTGAGTGCCTTTGCGTCGACGATTCTGGCGGGCATTCAGATTTTCTTTCTACTGCTGCTGAACTTTGCGGCTCCTCCGTTTGCGATTCAGCCGGGACCGGTGGCACAGGATGGGTTTGGATTGAATCCGCTGCTGCAGTATCCGGAGATGGTGATTCATCCGCCAATGCTTTACCTGGGGTATGTGGGGTTCTCGGTGCCGTTTGCGTTTGCGTTAGGGGCGCTGATGATGCGGTATCCGGGGGAGAAGTGGATCCACATCACACGGCGATGGACGATGGTGACGTGGCTGTTTCTGACGTGCGGGATTTTTCTTGGGGCGCACTGGGCTTATAGCGTGCTGGGTTGGGGCGGGTACTGGGGTTGGGACCCGGTGGAGAATGCGTCGCTGATGCCCTGGTTGACGGGGACGGCTTTTCTGCACTCGGTGATGATGCAGGAGAAGCGCGGCATGATGAAGAGCTGGAATGTGTGGCTGATCTTCTCGACGTTCATGCTGACGATTCTTGGGACGCTGCTGACGCGGTCGGGGATTGTGAGCTCGGTGCATGCGTTTGCGCAATCGAATATCGGCGACTGGTTTTATGGGTTCATCCTGATTGTGTTTGCGGTCTGTCTGTTTACATTCTTCCGGCAGCGAGATCATCTGAAGAGTGAGAACAGGCTGGAATCGCTGGTAAGCCGCGAGTCCAGTTTTCTATTCAACAATCTTATTTTGCTGGCGGCTTGCTTCACGGTTTTGTGGGGGACATTGTTTCCGATCCTGAGTGAGTATGTGCAGGGAACGAAGGTAACGATGGGGGCTCCGTTTTATAACCGCGTGGAGCTGCCCGTGGGATTGTTCCTGCTGTTTCTGACGGGCATTGGACCGCTGCTGGCGTGGCGGTCGACTTCGCTGCGGGCAATTCGGCGGAATTTTGTGCTGCCCGGCATTGCGATGGGTGTGGCGCTCGTGGTGTTGCTGGCGGTGGGTGTTCGGCCGTGGAAGGCTGGCGATGATTGGCAGGCGACGCTGTTTTCGCTGGTGACGTTTACGCTGGCGGCGGGTGTGATTACGGCGATTGCGGCGGAGTTTCTGCGCGGGGCTTCGGTGGTCGCGACGCAGACGGGGAAGAACCTGCTGGCTTCGACGGTGCTGCTGGTGCGGACGGAATACGCGGCGGTATGGCGGGTACATCGTCCACTTCGGGATTGTCGTGATGTTTATCGGGATCGCGGGTGGGGCGTTCAATCGATCGAGTGAGCAGGAGATGGGGTTTGGCGATGCGATGACGCTGGGGCAGTACAGGCTGGTGTGCCAGAGCTTCTCGCAGGACTCGAATAAGAACTACGACACCGAATTTGCGCTGCTGGATGTTTATAAGGGCGGCAAGAAGATTACGCAGCTGGCTCCGGAGCGGCGGTTTTATCAGGCTAGCCAGACGTCATCGACGATGGTGGCGTTGCACTCGACGCTCGAGAGCGATCTGTATGTGATTTATGAGGGGAAGAATCCGGATACGGATAAGCCGATTATCAAGGTGTTTCTGAATCCGCTAATGAACTGGATCTGGATTGGGGTTTTGATCGTGGTGGCGGGAACCGGGCTGGCGCTGGTGCCCAGTTTGACGCGGGCTCCGGTGCGAGTTGCGGCAGCTGAGCCTGTTTTAGTGGCGGAGGTACATCATGCCTAACATGCGGCGATGGATGCAGGCTTGTGTGGTTTGCGTGCTCGCGGTGGTGATGCTTGGGGCAGAGCCCTCATCGCGATTCAATAAGGTTGGGCATGAGATGATGTGCGCCTGCGGCTGCGGGCAGGTGCTGCTGGAGTGCAACCATGTGGGGTGTCCGGATTCGGACCGGATGATTGGGGAGTTGCGAGGGCAGATTGCGAGTGGCGGCTCGGACACTGAGATTCTGAACTGGTTTTCGGCGAAGTATGGAGCGACGATTCTGGCCGCTCCGATTCGGGGCGGGTTCGATAATGTGGCGTGGATTGCTCCAGTGGCGGTTTTTCTCCTGGCTACGGTGGGGGTTGGATTTTTGATTCGGATGTGGCGCCTGCGAGCGGGCGGACGTGTGATGGCCGGGGCGGCAGGCGGGAATATTGAAGATGATGCGCTGCGGGAGCGGATTCGGCGAGAGACGGAGTACTGACGATGGGGATGATTGCAGGTGTGGCGCTGACGCTGGCGGTGTTCGCGTATATGTTCTGGCCGGAGAAGAATCCTTTTGTTCAGGCGGATAAGACGCGGGTGGATTATCTGCGGGAGCGAAAGGACGTGATCTATGAGAATCTGCGGGATTTGAACTTTGAGTACCAGGCGGGAAAGTATCCAGAGCAGGATTATGCGGAGCAGCGTGCGGGGCTCGAGGATGAAGCGGCGCGGGTGATTGCGGAGATGGAGGCGTTGGAGGCTCGGGGTGTGGTGGGTCGAAGAAGAGCCTGAATGCAGAAAGCCAATCGACGGTTTGACGTAAACTTGAAGGGTGAGCCTCTTCTCTTTTTCTCTTCGACGTGTTGGTTTGGCTGCTGCTGTGGCAGTGCTATGTTCCGGCTTTGCTTTTGCTGATTCGATTACCGGCGTTGTAACGAATAAGACGACGAACAAGCCTGCGGGTGGGGACGATGTAGTGCTGATTCGCCTGCAGCAGGGAATGCAGGAGGCGGCGCGGACGAAGACGGATGCGCGGGGTCGCTTCACGCTGGAGATTCCGGCTGGGGATAACGGGATTCACCTGGTTCGGGTGACGCATGACAAGGCGAATTATTTTCGGCCTGCGCCGCCGGGGACGGAGTCTGTGGAGGTTGATGTCTTCAACGCCGCGGCCAAGGTGAAGGGCGTGAGCACAGAGGCCGATGTGATGCACATGCAGACCGATGAGAGTGGGAAGGCTCTGCATGTTGTCGAGAATTTTTTCGTGAAGAACGAGTCGAACCCTCCGTCTGACGCAGTTCAGCGACAGGCCGTTTGAGTTTTATCTGCCGGAGGGCGCTGTGGTGGAGGGATCGGCGGCGCTGGCTCCAGGCGGGATGCCGGTGCAGGCTTCTCCGGTGCCGCTGGGGGATGCGAATCATTATGCATTTATCTTTCCGATACGGCCGGGCGAGACGCGGTTTCAGATTACATACCGGCTGCCCTATAGCGGGAGCTCAAAGTTTGCGCCACGGATGACGACGCCTACTGACACGATTGCGATCATGATGCCGAAGAGCATGACGTTTACTGCGGGCCCCTCCTCCTCGTATAACGCGGTGACGGAGGATACGACGGCGCAGACTTATGTGGCGCGGAATGTGCAACCCTCGGAGGCACTGGATTTTACGGTTTCGGGTGTGGGGCAACTGCCTCGAGATACGGGCGCGGCGGCTACGACAGGTGATGGTGGCGCGGCAGGTGCTTCGGCGCAACCGGCTACGGGGTCGGCAGCTACGGATACTCGGCCAGGCGGTGGGCTGGGGGCTCCGATTGATCCTGAGGGAACGAATGATCCGTGGGCGAAGTATAAGTGGTGGATTCTGGGTGGGCTGGGACTGGCGATGGCTGTGGGCGCGGGGATCATGTTGAAGAATGGGCCGACTCCGGCGCTGGCTGTTGCTTCGCCGGCTGGTGGTTATACGGGTGGTGGAGTGCTGCCAGGTGGCGATTCCCTGCTGGCTGCGATGAAGGAAGAGCTGTTTGCGCTGGAGACAGACAGGTTGCAGGGCAGGCTGACTGAGAGCGAGTATCGCGAGCAGAAGACTGCACTGGAGGTTGTACTGCGGCGGGCACTGCAGCGCGGCGAACGTGCGGCCGAGACGTCTAACGTTGCGGGGCGGGTTGGTTGAGGACGGCCTGGAGTCGTTGACAGCCGCCCAGGCTTTTGAGGGACGAGCTGTTTAGGGGGCAAGCGATGAATACATTCAAATCGACTTTGCTGCTGGTTGGGCTGACGCTGTTGCTGATCCTGATTGGGGATTACTTCGGCGGACAGAACGGGATGGTGCTCGCGTTTCTCATCTCGGTTGCGTTCAATTTTGGGACTTACTTCTTCTCCGACAAAATTGCTTTGAAGATGTACAGCGCACAGCCGGTGACGCGGGAACAGTTGCCACGCGCGTATGCGGCGGTTGAGCGGTTGACGGCGAAGCAGGGGTTGCCGATGCCGAAGATGTATGTGCTGCCGACGGAGTCGCCGAATGCATTTGCTACGGGGAGGAATCCGCAGCATGCTTCGGTGGCGATGACGCACGGGATTCTGGAGCTGCTGGATGATGAAGAGTTAGAAGGGGTATTGGCTCATGAGCTGGGGCATGTGAAGAACCGGGACATTCTAACAAGCTCGATCGCAGCCACGCTGGCTGGCGCGATTACGATGGTGGCGCGAATGGGGTATTGGGCGTCGCTGTTTGGTGGGTATGGTGGCGGCGGAGATCGACGCGAGCGTGGGGGCGGAGGGCTGAGTACTCTGCTGATGATTATTGTGGCTCCGATTGCGGCTTCCTTGATTCAGCTGGCGATCTCGCGTTCGCGGGAGTATGAGGCGGATGCAACGGGCGCGAAGACGACAGGGCAATCCTTATGCGCTGGCGCGGGCGTTGCAGAAGCTAGATGCTTATTCGAAGCGGATTCCGATGCAGGCGTCGCCGTCGAATGCGCATCTGTTTATTGTTGCTCCGCTGTTGGGGAGCGGAGGGATTGCGAGTTTGTTCTCCACGCATCCTCCGATTAAGGAACGGATTCGGCGGTTGATCGGGAGGGACTTCGTCTAGGATGCTGACCTTTGTTCGGGCTATGCGGTTGTATGCCATGGTGGCGTGGGTCGGCGGGCTGGCGTTCTTTGCTTTTGCGGTCGCGCCGGTGGCGTTTGGCAGCCTGGCGAGCGCGCATCAGGCGGGAGTCGTGGTGGGCGGGACACTGCGAGTGCTGCACTGGATTGGCCTGATTGGCGGCGTGGTGTTTTGCCTGGGGACAGTATGGTTGTGGTCGCGGGCTGAGGATGCTGCGCGGGTGCGGTTGCGGTGGGAGTTGGTGCTGACCGGACTGATGCTGGTAATAACGGCTTACTCGCAGTTTCGCGTACTGCCAGCGATGGAGGTGGACCGGGCACTGGCTGGCGGTGAGGTGGAGACGGCTTCGCTGGAGAATCCGGGGCGCGTGGATTTTGAGCGGCTGCATCGATTGTCGGAGCGGCTGGAGGGATTTGTGCTGCTGTGCGGGCTGGGCGTGGTATTTCTGTTAGCGTGCGAGAGCCGGTCGCCGGAGACGAGTGAAACCAAGCCGGATAGAATCGTTAGAACATGAAGAGTGAAGTGAGTGGACCGCCGACTGGCGTCGATGGGTGGGTTTGTGAGAGAAGTGGCGCTGAGTTGATATCGCGGCGGAGGGGTTGGCCATGTCTGCTTTGTGGTTGAGCCTGACGCTGGGACTGGTGGCGGGGCTGGCGGATTATCTGGGTGGATTCCTGCTGGTGAAGCGGTCGCCTTCGGCGAAGTCGCTGCGGTATTTCGTGGCCCTGGGCGCGGGTTTTATGCTGGCAGCGGCGCTGGTGGAGATGGTGCCGGAAGGGATACAGGTGAATCCGCGGTGGGCGGCATTGCTGATCCTGGTGGGATACTGCGGGGTGCATCTGCTGGAGCATACCCTGGTGCCGCACTTTCATTTTGGCGAAGAGACGCATGATGATGAGTTCCTCTCGGCGAGGACGAGCTACTCGGTTTTGCTGGGGCTGGCGACACATACATTTTTTGATGGCGTGGCGATCGGATCGGGGTTTGTGTTGTCGCATTGGCTGGGGTGGGTGCTGTTCTTCGCGGTGTTTCTGCATAAGATTCCTGAGGGATTTACGATGGCGAGCGTGATGCTCGCCGGGGGACGGGGTCGGGCGGCGGCGCTGAACTCGGCACTGTTTCTGGGAGCGATGACGGTGTTGGGTGTGCTGGTGATCAATCTGGAGCCGAACTGGGTGCGGGTAGGGCTGCCGGTGTCGGCGGGCGTGACGATTTATGTCGCGGCGACGGATCTTGTGCCAGAGGTGAACCGGGAACCGGGTATTCGAATGGCGCTGGTGTTTTTTGTGGGGGTCGTGATGTTTTTTCTGCTTCGCATGCTGGGGCCGGGGTAGGCCTCGAACACTATTGAGGTTGTTCGAGGAGTAGGGTCACGGTCGCGGTGTGCTGGAGGATGCTTCCGGTTGCTGTGGTCGCGGTGCCGGTTACTGTGATGGTGTAGGTTTTCGCGGAGAGGGCGAGTGCGTCGGCGGTGTTGATGCGGTCTCCGCAGCCGTTGCTGAGTGCGAGGGTGAGGCTCAGGAGAACGAGCAAGAGAAGTTTTGTTGGAATCGGCTTGCGCTTGCGAAGAACCAGAACGGCGAGAAGAGATGCGCACGCAATGGTCCAGGATTTCGCCGAAGTATTTTGAGCAGTTGCATTCGGAGTGGCGATGGTAAGGGTGAAGGTACTGGCTGAGCCGGGTGGAATAGTGGGTGGGTTGAAAGAGGCGGTGGCCAGGCTGGGAAGACCTGCCGCGGCGAGAGTGATCGGGCTCGAAAGATTGCCCTGAAATGCGGTGGTGAAGTTGAAGGTGGCAGAGCTTCCAGAGAGGATGGTCTGTGAGGTAGTGCCAGCGGCGGCCAGGGTGAAGTCCGGTGTGGGGCCGCCGCTGGTTACGGTGATCAGTTGAGCCGCGGAGGTGCTGGAGGCGAAGTTGGTGCTTCCCGTGTACAGGGCGGTGTAGGAGTGAGTGCCCTGGGTGATAGAAGAGAGGGTGAAGACTGCGGTTCCGCTGGTGAGCGGTTGAGTGGAGAGGGGAGCGCCGCTGTCGAGAAGCGTGATGGAGCCCGTGGGATTTGGCGCAGTGGAGCTGGTGACGGCAGCAGTGAATGTAACAGGGGAGCCAGCGATGGCGTTCGCGTCAAGGTTGTCGGTTAGGGTGACGACCGTGGGGGCGGACTTGATGATGAGGGTGGCCGAAATGGGAGCGAGTGCGTAATTCCCTGCTGCGGGACCGGTGAGAATGGCGGTGATGGGATAGGTTCCGGCAGGTGAGAGTACTGTGGCCGTGGTGGTGAAGGCGGCGGCGAGGCTGTTTGCGTCTTGCGGGAGGATGCCGCTAAGCGTCGCAGAGATGGCGGGGATGGGTTGGCCGTAGAGAAGGGTGATGGGTGAGAGGTTCGCCGTGAGTTGCTGGGGGGCGATAGTCAGGCTGAAGGCGGAGGTTTGGGCAGCGAGGTGAGTTTGATCCCCGGCGTAAGTGGCAGTGATGTTGTGGAGGCCTGCGGGGAGCGAGGTTATGGGGAAGATGGCGCTGTTGGAGGTAAGGGGGGCGGTTCCGAGCGTGACGGCGCTGTCGAAGAAGGTGATTTGGCCGGTGGCGGGAGTGGCCGAAGCTAATGCGGCCGTGATTTGGCCGGTGCCGTAGGCGAGGACGGAGGGCGCGGAAAGGGTGAGGCCTCCCGGAGTGGTTGCGCCGATGCCGGCGATGGTCTGGATGGTGGTGGATGGGGCGGGCGCAGCGGTGAGCTGGCGGATGCGCCGGTTGTCGGCATCGGCGAGAGTAAGCAGTGCCGCGGGTGAGAGGGCGGTGCTGCGAGGGGAGTCGAGCGAGGCGGTGATGGCGGGTGCATTGTCGCCGGCGAATGTCTGGGTGCCGTCGCCTGCGACGGTGGTGATGACTCCGGTGGCTGCGTCGATGCGGCGGATGCGATGGTTGGCGGTGTCGGCGAGGTAGATGTTGCCGGTGGGGTCGATGGTGAGGCCATGTGGGAGAGCAAGGGTTGCAGCCGCAGCAGCGGTGCTGTCCCCTGAGTAGCCAGGGACGCCTGTGCCGGCGATGGTGGTGATGATTTGGGTGGCAGTGTCGATGCGGCGGATGCGGTGGTTGTGGGTATCGGCGAGGTAGAGGTTGTTGGAGACATCGCATGCCAGACCGGTGGGGGAGTCGATGGCGGCGGCGGTTGCTGGGCCTGCGTCTCCGGAGTAGCCCTGCGTACCTGTGCCGGCGATGGTGGTGATGATCTGGGTCGAGGCGTCGATTTTGCGTATGCGATGGTTTCCGGTGTCGGCGAAGTAGAGATTGTTGTTGCGGTCGAAAGCGAGAGCGGTGGGTAGATATAGTTGCGCGGAGGTGGCGGCGGCGTTGTCGCCGGAGTAGCCGGGCGCTCCTGTGCCGGCAATGGTGGTGATGATTTGGGTCGAGGCGTCAATGCGGCGGATGCGGTGGTTGTGGGTGTCGGCGAGGTAGAGATTGCCGAAGGAGTCGAGGGCCAGACCCTGCGGGGAGTCGAGAGTGGCGCCGGTGGCAGGGCCATTGTCGCCGGAGAAGCCCTGGATTGCGTTGCCGGCGATGATGTTGATGTGGCCGATGGTGTCAACCTTGCGGATGACGTGATTTGCGGTCTCGGCGAGGTAGAGGTTGCCGGAGGAGTCGAAGACGATGGCAGAGGGCAGAATGAGGGGGACGGTAAGGGCGGAAGTCTGGGCAGATGCGATGTGTGGCGCGGCGAGGGAGAGCAGAAGCGCGGCTCGGCGCAAGACGCGAGTGGTTCGGAGGAGGGATGAAGTGCTCTGCGTACCCATGAGGTGGAGGCCGGTTCTCAAATCGGTTAGAGAACCTGCTCCTAACTTTATCTCATGGGGGCTACCACTTTTGATACAGGACTCCCGGCAGCTGATTCATCCTTCGGGGCTGAGGTGCTTTGCCGGCTGGGCTGTGTGATGGCGATGATAGTCTTCGGATGGAGACCGTGCTCACATGTCGCCGGTCAATCAGGAGGTTGCAAAAGAAAATGCCACGTCATTGTTTAACGTTGGACCTGAAAAATGATGCAACTGCGATTGCAGAATACAAGCGCTATCACGTGAAGATATGGCCGGAGGTGAAACAGAGCCTGTTCGATGCTGGCGTCGAGGAGATGGAGATCTATCTCCTGGGGACAAGAATGTTCATGATCATGGATGTGAATGAGTCTTTCTCGTTGTCAGTAAAGGCAACGATGGATCTCGCGAATGCGAAGGTACAGGAGTGGGAGACCATCATGCATGGCTTTCAGCAACAGCTACCCGGCGGCGCCGCGGGCCAATACTGGATGGAGATGGAGAGGGTGTTCAGCCTGGAGGAACAGTAGGTTTTTGACGGATAGTCAGCACCGAGATGTAAGAGCAATGAGAAAAGCCCCGGAGGATAATTTCCTCCGGGGCCTTTTGTTGCAGGTTCGATTAGGGAATGGTCTGGAAGCGGCCATTCTTCAAGCCAACCGCGTAAGGAGTATAGATCGGCACCGCGCTGCCGACGATCTCCGTGATAAAACTGTTGCCATCGCCAACGACCCAGATGTTTCCCGCCTGGTCGATAGCGAGTGAACGGCCGGAGTTCAGATAGGCTGAGGACTTCTGAATTCCACTTCCAGTCGCCGGGAGAAGGGTTGCGTCGACGCTTACCTCCGCTACACTGCCAAAACCAGCACCGTTGGTCAGGTTAGGGGCAAAGACATTGGAGCGGCCATCGACAGAGAGTGCGGTTGGAGCTGCTGACGTCACCACGGGCCAACCATTGGCTGTCACGTAGCTAGTTCCATTGAAAGTGAGCTGGGTGATCTGTCCGGTATCGCTTGCGGAGACATAGATGTTGTTTCCGTGGTTCACGGAAACACCATAGGAGCTGCCGGAGGTGGTTATGGGAGTGGTGCTGAATCCATTGAGAGGAGTGGCGCCGCCTGGTGAGACTTCAGCGACGCTGTTGCTTCCGGTGCTCACCCAGATATTTCCCTGTGTTGCGTTCCCCTGATAGTCAGGAAATGCCCTGAGCGGGCTGGCCCCAACTGTGCTGGAGATCTGGAGTGGGTTGACCGCGGAAGGGATGGTGGCCGAGGCTGCGCCAGCCAACTGATAGAGTGAGCCGGTGCTGCCGGCTACGCTGGTGAAGTAGACGTTGCCTACACCATCTGCCGTGACCGCGAGGGGCGTGCCGGCTGCAGGGACGGCGAGCGTGCCCGCCGGAAGACCACCACCGTTCGCTAGTCCGCCTGGGCTGTAGCGATACATGGTTGAGCCAGCACCGACCCAGACGCCATAGTTGGTGTCGAGAGCAAGCGATTGAGCGGAGCCAGGATCGAGGTTGACGCAGGTCGCGGGTGCACCGTTGGATGCAAGCTCAGAGAGATTTCCACCAGCTTGCGAATTCGCAACCCATACGTTGTCGAACGCGTCGATGGCAACGTCCGACGGCGAGCTAAAGAAGGCACCCGTTCCACCATTGGACGTTCCACAGGTGCTGCTGCTGGTGTAGTAGATTCCTAGAGACCAGTCCGTCGGAGCAGAGCCAAGCGTGGGTTGGTAGGGCGCGCCAATACCCCCCGCAAGCCCAAGAAGCGTGTTCATATTTGATGTGCTGCCGCTACCCGGGTTGGTGAACATGTAATAGAGGGCCTGCAGGGTGTCGGTGGCCTGAGAGAAGCTCGGAGGATTGTAAGCCGTGGTATTCGGGATGGGAGGAGCTGCGGCGGTAAAGAGAGTGCCGCAGTTCGGATCCGCTGAGGTGGCTCCGTTGACGCAAGCGGAGATGATGTTTGCGATCGTGTTGAGCTTGGTGGCCTCAGGAAAGGCTGTAACGGTGACAGCAGGATTGATATTGACGTTGTGATTGGCTGCGCCACTGGTCGCAGCTCCGAGCTGGGTTGAAGGAATCGAGAGGCCTGTGGCAGAACTCGCCAGAAGCGCGATGGTATTCGACAGGTGGTCAATGACGGCCTTTTGCTGACCGGTACCGTCCGCAGTAAAGGTCTCAAGGACTGGGTCGAAGAATTGCTGCATCACAGCCATGGTGGCGGCTGGTGGTTACTTCGCTCATATAGACGAAGTTGGCAGCAGTGAGTTCATTGCAATCGCCGTAGATTGAGACGAAGACCGCGGCAGTGTTGCTCTGCGATGCCCCGTTGTTCTGGGTATTGCCACCCCGTCCAACAACGTATACAAGAGGATCGGAGCTTGTGGGGCAGGAGTATTCGTTGCCGGAGTCTGTGTTCCCGTTGGATGGGTCTTTCACGAAGGTGAACGAACCAGTGCTATCCGTGGTCGTCGTAGCTGCGAGGGTAGCCGGACCAGTCTGGCCCGCGTACCAAAGCGTTACGGTGGCTCCGACAACGGGCTGATTACCGCCGTGAATCTTTCCGCTGAGTGCCGCGGACGTGCTGAGAGGGTTTGCTACCGGAGCCGTGGTCGACATATTCGCGCAGCCTGCGGAGAATATGACGCTCGAAGCCAGCACCGCTAGCAGAGTTCGCTTAGAGCCCGTCAGCCGGGCGGAATAATTGCCAATCATGGGTGTTCCCTCCGAAAGGTAGTGGTTCGGTTTATTCAAAAGTAAATGCCGATGCGACAGGTTAGGGGGACCAGGGGGAGGTCGCAGTCGTAGAGACTCGACGGGGAGCAGAAAATATTACCTGATTGCAAGTCGAATGTAGAAGACCGAAAGGACATCGAATTCATCCTGCTTACAGAATCCAGTTGGAGGGTAATCGCCCCCTGAGTGGAAGATAGCGTAGAAGAAGAACTAAAGAACATCTCATGATGGAGAATAACCGAGGTTGGCGATTCTGTTGCTTAATTGCACGTAATACTTTTGGGTCATTGGATACAGCTCAATTTGTTCTAGCGCAGCAAAAGAATAACTCGCAGCGCACGATATTTCCGGTTGCGACGACAGCGGAGCTGGGGCTTTCTAACTAAAGATTCTTCTGCATTTAAGCCGGAATCAGCTTGAGACACGCTGGGATGATTTGCGTGGTTATGGATGAGCCAGAGCAGACCAAATGACTTGACCAGGCATAATACGTCCGCTCCGATCCAAGCTGACAAGGCTGTTACTCATCTTTGTTCCACGCTGTGGAATTCTCTCATTCTTTCCCGTTTCGGAAGCTCGCTGCAGCCAAAGTCGAACGGGCGCTGCCGGGTTGCAGGGACAGTTGGATGCGAGTAGATTGTTTGCAATTGAACGTCAAAAAGGAGAGACATCATGCGTTACGGGTCCCTGTCTTTTGCGGCAGGTTTGGTTTTATCGGCAACGCTGTTTTTGGGCGGATGCAAGAGTTCAGCACCTGCACCGGTTTCATCTGCTACGCCGACTGGCGCCAGTCCTGAGGCTGCCACGCCGTCAGCGGCTCCGCCAGCTGGTTCTGCGGTTCCTGCGGCAGCGCCTGTTGCATCGGGTGCGGTTCCGGCTGCGACGCCCGCCATGGCACCAGCGCCGGCGCCGGTAGCGACCGCACCTCCTCCCCCTCCGCCTCCTCCACCTCCCGTAAAGGTGACAGCCGCTGCGGGAACACCGGTGGTGGTGACGATTACCGAGGAGTTGAGAGCGAGCAAGAACTCTGTCGGAGATGGATTTACGGGCGTACTTGCGCAATCGGTGAAAGGTTCTGGGGGGACGGTAATTTTCCCGCGCGGCGCCCATGTTGTGGGAACGGTCGTCGCATCGAAGGGCCAGGGCAAGTTCAAGGGATCGGGTGCGCTCGGGATACAGGTAACCTCCATCTCTGGAATGCACGTGGGCGTGTCTGAGTATGAAAAGGAGCAAAAGGGTAAGGGGAAACGGACTGCGGGATTCATCGGTGGGGGTGCAGGCGGTGGAGCACTAATCGGCGGGCTGGCTGGCGGCGGCAAGGGTGCCCTGATCGGCGGTCTTGTCGGAGCGGGCGCTGGTACTGCGGCGGCGGCGTTTACGGGAAACAACGACGTGGTGATTCCGTCGGAGTCGACCATAAGCTTTCACCTGACAGCCCCGGTCACGATTACGGTAACGCCTAAGGAAGGTACGGCGGAGCCAGGACAGGCCCCGCTTCCACCCCCGCAACAGAATTGACGCGGTGCGGCACCTGCTCTTTCGTTCAAGGAGCAGGTGCCTTTTTTGCTGCGCTGAGGCTGGCAAGGCGGGGGTTCGCGGGCGGTAGACTGGATTCATGCGGCTAAATCCGGTTTTTCTATTGTCGGCGACCGACGTTGCGCACTTCCCTGCTGAGACAAAGACGTTTGGCGCGCCTGAGGTGGCGTTCCTGGGGCGATCGAATGTGGGGAAGTCTTCGCTGATCAATTCCCTGTTGGGATCACGCGAGGCGAAGGTGTCGTCGACGCCGGGCAGGACACGGGCGATCAACTTTTTTGCACTGCATGAAGGTGCGGGCGAAAAGATGAAGGTGAGGCCGACACTGATCTTTGCCGATCTCCCCGGCTATGGGTATGCGAAAATCTCGAAGTCGATCTCGGCAGAGTGGCCAAAATTTATCGAGCCATACCTGGCGGAACGAGAGACGCTAACGCTTTGCGTGTGCCTGGTCGATACGAACATTCCACCGCAGGAGAACGATACTCAGCTGATTACATATTTGAAGCAGACACAGAGGCCGTTTTTGGTCGTGGGGACGAAGGCGGACCGGCTTTCAAATAATCAACTAGCGAAGTCGGTGGCTGCGTTAAAGAAGGCGCATGGGGTGGAAGAGTTGCTGGCGGTGTCGGCCAAGACAGATGCGGGCACGAAGGGGCTTTGGGCGAAGTTGATGGAAGTGGCGGAGTAGTTTTTTCCGCCTCAAGAACCCTCTGCAATACAATTCGCTCATGCGATTTCTTCTCGTTTTTCTTTTTTCTGTGGCAGCTTTTGCGCAGGACAGGATTGTTCTGCAGACGAATGTTCTTCTGGATGGCAAGGGTGGCGTGCTGAAAAACCAACAGATTGTGATCGAGGGTGGGCGGATTGTTTCGGTGGGACCAGGGAAAGCCAAGGTTGATTACGATCTGACCGGATTGACGGTGATGCCGGGGTGGATCGATACGCACGTGCACCTCGAATGGCATATGGATGCGAACAACAAGTCCGTGGCTTCGGGTAAGCCGGAGGATAGTGCGCTCTATGACGCGGCCGACGCATGGATGGAGTTGGAGGATGGGTTTACGACGGTGCAGAGCGTGGGCTCGGCGCCGGATGGGCCGGTGCGTGACCGGATCAAACAGGGCGTGCTGCCGGGGCCACGGGTGTTGACTTCGTTGAACCAGCTTCGTGGGGTTGTTGGGGAAGGGGACAAACAGAAGACCTTTACGGTCGACGAGCTTCGCGAGAAGGTGCAGAAGAATAAGGCCGATGGAGCGGACCTGATCAAGCTGTTTGCTACTTCGGGGTTGGGTGCGGGCGGCGGACAGATCACGACGGATGAGCAGATTCTGGCGGTCTGCTCAGAGGCGAAGACTTTAGGGCTGCGAACGATTGTTCATGCGATTGGCGACGCAGGGGCGCGGGCTTCAGTAGTGGCAGGCTGCACTTCGATTGAGCATGGAACGTTTTTGAAAGACGAGACGCTGGACCTAATGGTAAAGCGTGGTACGTATTTTGATCCGAATCTGCTGGTGTTGCATAACTATCTGGATAAGCGCGATAGCTTCACATTTACGGATGCGCAGTTGAAGACGATTGAGAATGGGCTTGCGCCTACGATCGATGTGTTGAAGCGGGCACGGGCGAAGGGCGTGAAGATTGTGTTTGGGACGGATGCTGTGGCTGGAGCGCATGGGCGGAACGCAGAGGAGTTTGTGTATCGGGTGAAGGAAGGTGGGGAGAAGCCGATGGATGCAATTGTGAGCGCGACGTCGGTGTCGGCAGAATCGCTTGGGCTGGGCAAAGAGATTGGCACGATTGCGCCGGGATACCAGGCGGATTTCGTTGCGGTGGAGGGTGATCCCCTGTTGGATATCACAGCGGTGCGGCGGGTGAAGTTCGTGATGAAGGGCGGAACGGTCTACAAGAATCTTGCTCGCTGAAGGCTGATTTGCAGCTGGGTTAGCGTTTGAGTGCTGCCGGCAACACTTTGATAACTCTGTCAATCTGGTATTTCTGCCAGTGGCCGAATTTGCCTATCCGGGTTTTCATTGAGAGGTGAGTGAGTAGGAGTGGTTTTTCTGCGGGCAGGGCTGGCCTTCGGGAAATCTTCTCGTGTGAGGTCCGGTTGAGACCGTCACCTCACTTGAATTTGTGAGACTAAGGAGAGTCCCGTGATTAAGAAAAGGCTTTTAGCGATGAGTGTGGCAGCAGTTCTGGTTTTGAGCAGCAGTGCGCGCGGTCAGAGTTCAACGCAAACGGCTCCGGCAGCGCAAGGTTCGATTGACCAGGATGTCGATTTGATGAGGAAAGACATTCGGTCGCAGAAGAAGCAGATCATTGCTGCCAATCTTCAGCTTACGGACGCCGAGGCAACGAAGTTCTGGCCGGTCTACGACCAGTACACAGCGGAACTGGTGAAGGTCAATGATGCGAAGTATGGCGCGATTAAGGAATATGCCGCTAACTACGACACGCTCACTGACGATCATGCTTTGGCGTTGACGCGCAATTTGTTGACTGTCGATCAACAGGTGGCGCAGCTACGGTTGAAGTATGTTCCGATTGTCAGCGGCGTGCTCTCCGGCAAAAAGACGGCGTTGTTTTTTCAATTAGACCGGCGGCTTGTGATGTTGATTGATCTGCAGTTGGCCTCGGCGATACCCATGGTTCAGCCGTAAGCTGGTCGGTTTTGGGCGAACCTGCCTCCAGGATGAAGACGAGGATGCTGCTAGTGAGAAGATCAGGCTATGTTTCCGCATTTCTGCTTATGGTCGCCGGCTTCTTGACCGTGGCGTTCTCCGTGGCGGATGCCTGCACGCGGGTCGTCTATCTTGGCTCGGGCGGAGATGTCATTACAGCCCGCTCCATGGATTGGAAGGTTGATGTCGGGACGAATCTGTGGATATTTCCGCGCGGTATGAGCCGCAACGGAGAGGCAGGTCCGCATTCCTTTGAATGGACTTCAAAGTATGGCAGTGTGATCGCCTCCGGCTACGATGTTTCGACCACTGATGGAATGAACGAAAAGGGATTGGTCGCGAATGTGTTGTGGCTGGTGGAGTCGAAGTATCCGTCTCCGGCTTCGACCAAGCCGGGGCTTGCGATCTCTATCTGGGCACAGTATGTGCTGGATAATTTTGCGACGGTGCAAGAGGCTGTCAGTGCGCTCGAGGACGAGCCTTTTACTTTAGTGACGGCAAATGTTCCGGGCGAGGACAGACTGGCGACGCTGCATCTGGCGATGTCCGATGTGACTGGCGACAGCGCGATCGTCGAGTACATCGAGGGGAAGCAGGTGATTCATCACGACCGTAAATACCAGGTGATGACGAACTCTCCGGCTTACGAGCAACAGCTTGCGCTGGATGCCTACTGGAAAGAGATCGGCGGGACGGTGGTTCTGCCGGGCACGAATCGCTCCGCGGACCGCTTTGCGCGGGCATCGTTTTACATCAATGCGATTCCGAAGGATGAAGCTCCCGATATTACGATCGCCAGTGTCTTTGGCGTTATTCGCAATGTATCGGTGCCGTACGGGATCAATACTCCCGACCAACCCAATATCTCGTCAACGCGATGGCGGACGGTCTCGGATCAGACGAGGATGATTTATTTTTTTGAGTCTGCGCTTACGCCGAATACCTTCTGGGTGAATCTGAAGGATGTTGACTTTTCGGCGGAGACAGGTAAAGTGATGAAGCTCGATCTGGGGAAAGATCAGAAAAATGTTTATTCGGGGAATGCGGTGAAGGACTTCAAGGTGGCGAAGGCGTTTAAATTTCTTGGGCTTTGAGCTCTAGTGTGGCCAACTTAAACCAGAAGCCCATCCTTCACGAATGAGACCGCGAGGGATGGGCTTTCTGGCTCTCTGATCCGGACGCGGGCTACTCGCCGTAGTAGTCGAGGCCGAGGTGGGTGATGAGGCCTTCGCCCATGATGTGGCGGAGCGTGTTTTTCAGCTTCATGTGCTGGATGAAGAGATCGTGCTCGGGGTAGACGCCGGGAGCGCTGTCGGGATCCTTGAAGTAGAAGCTGAGCCACTCCTGGATGCCGAGGCCGCGCAGGCTTGGTGTGCGAGCGGCCAAGTCCATGAAGAGGACCAGGTCAAGCGCGAGCGGCGCTGCGAGGATGGAGTCGCGGCAGAGGAAATCGACCTTGAGCTGCATGGGATAGCCAAGCCAGCCGAAGATGTCGATGTTGTCCCAACCTTCTTTATTATCACCACGGGGCGGGTAATAGTTGATGCGGACCTTGTGGTAGAGGTCCTTGTAGAGGTCGGGGTGCAGTTCGGGCTGGAATATGTGTTCGAGGACGCCGAGCTTGGAGACTTCTTTGGTCTTGAAGGAGTCCGGGTCGTCGAGGACTTCGCCATCGCGGTTGCCGAGGATGTTGGTGGAGTACCAGCCGCTGACGCCGATGTTACGGACCTTGAAGGCCGGGGCGAGGACTGTCTTAATGAAGGTCTGGCCGGTTTTGAAGTCCTTGCCGGCAATAGGCGCGTTCATCTTGCGGGAGAGTTCGTTAAGCGCGGGGATATCGACGGTAAGGTTGGGGGCTCCGTTGATGAACGGGATGCCTTCTTTGAGCGCGGCCCATGCGTAGAGCATTGACGGCGTGATGGAGGGATCGTCTTCGACGAGGCCTTTTTCGAAGGCGGCGAGGGTCTGGTGGACGGGCGCCTGCTCCATGTAAATCTCAGTGGAGCCGCACCAGATCATCACTTGGCGCTCGGTTTTGGTTTTGAACTCGGCGATGTCATTGCGAATCTGGTTGGCGAGGTCGCACTTGTTCTTGCCAGTCTTGGACTTTTTGGCGGTAAGACGCTTGACATAGTGCTGGTCGAACGCTGCGGGCATTGGCTCGATGGCCTGAAGGAACGGCTTGATCTGTTCGAGCTGATCGCGGTCGAGAACCTGTGCGGTTTTGGCAGCATCGTAGAGGTTACCACCGAAGATGTCCCATCCGGTGAAGACGAGGTCGTCGAGCTTGGATATGGGAACGAAGTCTTTGATGAGCGGAGTGCGGTTGTCGGTGCGCTTGCCGAGACGGATGGTGCTCATCTGCGAAGTGGAACCGATGGGTTTAGCAAGGCCGCGGCGGATGGCTTCTACGCCTGCGATCAGTGTGGTTGCGACGGCTCCCATGCCGGGGATCATGACGCCTAGTTTTCCTGTGGCTGGCTTGATGCTGGCCGCTTCGTTCGCTGCGGCTTCTCGTGTCGACATTCTGCGCAATACCCTTCTCTGCTGCGATTTTTCCGTAAGGCGGAAAGTTTAGTATCGCTTATGGGGGAGGGGGGTGCAAATAGGCGAACGAATGGAATTGTTGAGTAGAAGCAATTCGTTATTCGTATTTTTGCAAATATTTTTTTGCCGAACTTTATGGCTGCTGAGTTTACCATCTCCCGATGGCTGGTTTTGCAGTTTTCATGACGGTTTTGATCTACGGATTTTGGGCGCTCGTCGCAGCTAGCGTCTCGTCTCTTTGCCTGTATCTCTACGCGAAACGGAGATTTCGTGAAGAAGGACATAGCCATCGTCGAGTCGCCATCGCGAGCGCAACAGCCCCCTTCCTCGCGCTGCTTTGGCTCGTTGCAGCACTCCTAATTCATGTCGAGATCTCTAATCGGTTGGCACACCAGGATTGCGGCTTTAGTCCTGATCCCTATGTAACGCTTCCGAATGGATATGTCCTCGGAAGCAATAACACCTATGACGGCTACATTAAGCCCCAGGCTTCGAAACGGACGTACCAGTCACGGGCCCGGGTTATGTCCGCTCCATCATCGATCTGCAACTCTCCAACGGCTACTTCATCGGCACGCAATTCGACTTGAAGACTTCCAAAGTCCGTCACTTTACATTCGATACTCGCACTCGCACATTCCAAACATCAGACCCAAACTACTCAGCCGGCACCGAATCCCAACCTCCGTACAATAGCGACATCGATGCTTGGACAGCAGCCGAGACCAGCGCTCACGACGACCCAACTTCCTACTGGAAGCTCTACGCGGAATACCGGCACCATTGGCCAAATTACGTTCTCATAGTCCTCATCATCGCTGGTGAAGGAGTGATTGGATTCTGGGTATGGAAACTCTGGACCACAAATGTGACAACCGCCGTTTAGAAGCGACTCGTCGCGATAGGGCTATGCCTCTTCGGTACGGATGCGGTTTTTCCAGTGGGAGATGACGAACCAGAGGAATCCGGTTACGAGGACGAGTTCGACCGCGAGGTGGAAGCGATGGAAGATCTCTTTGAAACGCGGGTCGGAGTTCCAGGTTGCGCCTAGTTTCATGCCGGCCCAGGCGAGCGCGTAGCACCAGGGCCACGAGCCGATGAAGGTGTAGATGTGGAACTTCCACTTGTTCATCTTGGCGACGCCGGCGGGAAAGGCAATGAAGGTGCGGATGATAGGCAACATGCGGCCTATGAGTACGGCGATGGAGCCGTAGCGGTCGAAGAAGCGGTCGACGCGGTCGAGATCGTGGCGGCTGAGGAGGAGATAGCTGCCATAGCGCTCGACCAAGGGGCGTCCGCCGCGTGCGCCGACCCAGTAGGCGGGGATGGAGCCGAGGTTCGAAGCGAGTGAGGCTACGGTGGCAAGGAGGATGAGGTCCCACTGCGAGTGCGCGAGAGCTGCGCCCGCGAGAGGCATGATGACTTCGGAGGGGATGGGAATGCAGGCGGATTGGATCGCCATGAGAAGAATGACTGCGGGGTATCCACCGGCGGTGATGGCACCAATGAGGAGGGCAATGAGTTTTTCTGACATGCAGGGGCTAGTATAGCGGTCGGGTATTGCAGAAACCTTATTTCGAGGCACCCCCGGCACGATAAGGGTGGTTCCGAAGCGCCTGACCTGTCATCCTATTCGTATGCCCCTTTTCTATCTGCGTCGGTTGACCGGCAGCAAACGCACGGAGTCTGCGAATCGGCATCTGGCACGGTATCTGGCTTTCGTGGCCCGGGCTGCCAATGCGGAAGAGATGGTGCGATCAGCGGAGAATTGGCAACGTTGCGGCTGCTGTCGTCGTTGATTGCATTGTTCTTTTTAGGCGGAGTGACGGGTGCGTTGGGTTTCAAGCATGTGGGGTTTTTCTTTACCATCCCGCTAGCTGTGATTCTTCTGCTTCTGGCAACCATGGCGGTGCTGGATGATATGCGCGAACGGGCCAGCAGCGCTGCCTGAGCCTTGATGCTGCTGGGTCGCTTTGCAAGTCGGGGACGGTTCGGCGAGAATCAATAGATGGCAGAGATTATTGCACCGACGCATGAAGTTCCTAACGAGAGCACGACCACCCCGGTGAAGAGTGGACCGCCTGCTGCGGCGGTTCCCTCCCCGTCTGCAGCTAGACCGGCGAGTAGTTATGGAGCTGCTCCGCATGATCCTTCGAAGCCGCCGGTGAAGCGGCAGATCGTCTGCTTCAGCTTTTATAAAGTGATGCCGGAGTGGCGGAGGCTGCCCGCGGAAGAGAAGACTGCGCATAAGGCGCAGTTTGCCGCGGTGCTGGCGAAGTGGAACAAGCCGGGAGAGTTTCTGTCGATGACTTACTCCACGATTGGCACGCGCGGCGATGTGGATATGTGCGTCTGGTCGATTGGGTATGGCGTCGATGAGTTGAACCAGATGCGAAGTGAGTTAATGCGGACTCCGCTGGGTGGGTATTTGAATTCGCCGCATAATTTTCTGGCGATGACGAAGCGGTCGCAGTACCAGATTGACCGGCCGGATGAGAGCGAAGGCGAAGGGCGTGGAGCGATTCGTCCGGGCGGCCAGAAGTACATCTTTATCTATCCGTTCTGGAAGACGAGGAAGTGGTATCTGCTGCCTGCGGAAGAGCGGAAACGGCTGATGGACGAGCACATTCGTGTTGGGTTGATGTATCCGCGCGTGAAGCTGAATACGACTTACTCGTTCGGGATCGACGACCAGGAGTTCGTGGTGGCGTTCGAGACCAACTTCCCTGAAGACTTTCTGGACCTGGTGCAGCAACTGAGGGAGACGGAGATCAGCATGTACACGTTGGCGGATACTCCATCTTCAGCTGCGTTCGGGTGCCGGCGGCGGAGATGCTGGACCGGTTGGGTTAAGGCGAGCGACCGCGGATGGCACGGATAATTACGCGATAAGAAGCGGAAGAGCGCGGGGCCGACGTCGCCTGAGAGGGTGTGCAGCAGATTCTGGAGATTCTGGCGAAGACTTATCCTGGGGTGGTCTGCGCACTGAATCACAAGAATGCCTGGGAGCTTACGGTGGCGACGATTTTATCTGCGCAGTGTACGGACGTCCGGGTAAACCTGGTGACTCCGGCACTGTTCACGGCGTTTCCTACGCCGAAGGCCATGGCCGCTGCTTCCCTGCCCGAGCTTGAAGAACTGATTCGGACTACGGGATTCTTTCGGAACAAGGCGAAGTCGATCAAGGGTGCAGCACAGGTAGTGACGGAGAAGTTCGGCGGCGAGGTTCCGCAGACCATGGAAGAGATTCTTACGCTGCCGGGCGTGGCTCGGAAGACGGGCAATGTGGTGTTGGGGTCGTGGTATGGGATTGCGGTGGGAGTGGTCGTCGATACGCATGTAATGCGGCTTTCGCGCCGATTGGAACTGACGAAGGAGACGACACCGGAGAAGGTGGAGCGGGATCTGATGAGGATTATCCCGCAGACCGGTGGATCGCCTTTTCCCATGAGTTGATTCATCATGGACGGCAGATCTGCGTGGCGCGGAAGCCGAAATGCGTGGATTGCACGCTGGAGAAGCTTTGTAATTCGAAAGATAAGACGTGGAGCTCGCATTAATTCCTCGTTTGGGAGAATCGGCGGCGCGCGGAAGTTAGAATAGACCTATAGGATTGAAAGCCCTCGCTCAGAAGAGCCGGAAGGTCACACAGAACGCATGCATCGTTGGTCCCAACTTTTTATCCCCACCCTCCGTGAAGCCCCTGCAGATGCCGAAGTCGCCAGCCACAAGCTGCTGCTCCGCGCGGGCTACATCCGCCAGCTCGGCGCCGGCATCTATAGCTACCTTCCGCTTGGCAATCGTTCTGTCAACAAGATCATCGCCATCGTGCGCGAAGAGATGGACACGATCGGTCAGGAGTTCTTCCTACCCGCGCTGAACCCCAAAGAGATATGGGAGGCCAGCGGCCGCTGGTCCGGCATGGGCGACAACATGTTTCGCCTGAAGGACCGCAAAGGCGCAGAGCTATGCCTCGCGATGACGCATGAGGAGATCGTCACCGACATCGCTCGCAAAGAGCTACGAAGCTACAAGCAGCTCCCGCAGATCTGGTACCAGATTCAGACAAAGTTTCGCGACGAACCGCGCCCCAAGTCCGGCCTCCTGCGCGTCCGCCAGTTTCTGATGAAGGATGCTTACTCCTTTGACATCGACGAGGCCGGGCTCGACGTCTCCTACAACAAGCACGACTCGGTCTACCGCCGCATCTTTACTCGCTGCGGCCTGGAGTTTGTCGCCGTTGAGGCCGACTCCGGCGCTATGGGAGGTTCGCAGTCACAGGAGTTCATGGTCTACACCGAAGCGGGTGAGGATCTCATCGTCTCCTGCGCAGAGAGCGGCTACGCGGCCAATCTCGAAAAGGCCACGTCGCAGCTTTCCCCCGTCGTCGAGATGGAACCGACAGGCGACGGTATGCCTGAACTCGTCCACACCCCGGGAACAGCCGCGATCGCAGACGTTGCCGAGTTCTTCAAGATATCTCCCGCATCCGACATCAAGACGGTTGCTTATATGGGCAAGAAGAAAGACGGAACCGGCAAAACCATTGAAGTCCCGGTCATCACCTTTCTTCGCGGCGATCACTTCGTCAACGAGACCAAGCTGATGGCCGTCGCTTATGTGACGGAGCTGCGCACGATGGTCGCCGAAGAACTTGCTCTCTATTTTGAAGGCCCCGCCGGCTACCTCGGCCCAATCGGCCTGAAGGTTCTTCCCGCAGACAAGAGCGATCCACGCGCCGCTTTCGTTGTGATTGACCACGGTCTCGAAGGCCGGAAGAACATGGTTGGTGGCGCAAATAAGATGGATTACCACTACCGCAATATTGTGCCCGGCCGCGACTTCACATGGACGCGCGTCGCCGACATTCGCAACGTTAACGAAGGCGACCTGGACGTGGCCTGTGGCAAACCTCTGAAGGTTGCCAAGGCCGTGGAGATCGGCCACATATTCAAACTCGGATACAAATACTCCAAATCGATGGGCGCCACAGTTCTGAACCGCGAAGGCAAAGAAGTAACGCCGATCATGGGTAGCTACGGCATCGGAATCGAGCGCATCCTCACCGCCGCCATCGAGACCTCTGCGGCCGCGAACCGGGGCGAGAGCTTCGCGCTCAATCCCGCGATTGCTCCTTTTCAGGCCGTGGTCACGATCACCAACATCGGCGACGCTGCATTGCTTGCCGCAGGAGAAAAGATTGCGGCCGAGCTCGAAGCTGCCGGTGTCGATGTCATCCTCGACGATCGCGACGAGCGCGCCGGGGTAAAGTTCAAGGACGCCGACCTGGTCGGCATCCCCTATCGAATCAATATCGGACGCGGAGTAGCTGAAGGGAAAGTTGAACTCGTCGACCGTATTAAGTTAAACAAATCAGGATCATCCGCTGGAGGAGGTCGCCTCTCATCTCGCCAGGCTCATCGATCAGCTAAACTAGCCCAAATGACCGTATTGGCATCAAACCGTCTAACGTCACAGACGAAGGTCGCATGCTAGCCTCAGGAGCCCTGGTCTCGATTCTCTGCCCCTAAATGCCAGTCAAACTCAAATACGGCAACAACACCACGAGTACCGCCGCGAAGCCTTCTCTCATCCACTCCCGTCTCGTGCGCGGCCTTTTCATCGCTGCAATAGGCGTTGTGGCGATTGGCACAATCGTCTTCGGCTACTTCTACGTGCACTACCAGCATGTCGTAGACGATCGGCTGAACGCCGGCCCCATCTTCTCCAGCGTCTCTCAGATCTACGCGGCGCCCCGTGAGGTTCGATCCGGCCAGAAGTTCACTGCCGCATCTATCGCTGCCGATCTCCGCCAGGCCGGATACAACAACAACCCGAAGCTTGGCACCTTTCAGCTCAACGGCGATAACATCTTCATCAAGCCCGGCCCGGAGAGCTACCACAACACCGACGGCGCCACTATCAACACCACGGGCGGGTCCGTACAGAGCATCACAGCCGAAAACGGCGCTGTCCTTACAGGCTACGAGCTCGAGCCGCAACTCATCACCGCCCTCTCCGAAGACAAAAACCGCACCAAGCGCAGCCTCGTTACCTACCAGGAGATCCCTCCCCGAATGGTGCAGGCCGTCGTCGCCATCGAAGACCGCGACTTCTTCAATCATGGCGGTATCAACTACTTGCGCACGATCAAGTGCGGCTTGCACGATCTGCTCTCGCACCATATGAGTTGCGGCGGATCTACTCTCACCCAGCAACTCGCACGCGGCTTCTTCCTCTCGCCGGAGAAGAAGATTACCCGCAAACTCCGCGAGATCATGATCACATTTCAGCTCGAAGCCCGCTTCAACAAGCAGCAGATCTTCGAGATGTACGCGAACCAGATGAACCTCGGCCACATCGGCAGCTACGAGATCAACGGCTTCGGCGAGGCAGCCCGCGCCTTCTTCGGGAAGCCGCTCAACCAGCTCGACACTGCCCAGTGCGCCCTTCTTGCCGGACTGCTTCAGAACCCAAGCTATCGCAATCCCTATCGCCATCCTGAGCGTGCGATGGCGCGACGCAACGTAGTCCTCGATTCCATGGTCGAGACGGGGGCCCTCACAGCAAGCGAGGCCACGCGCGCCAAGGCTGAACCCCTAGGGCTCGCGCCACCCAACATCGATGCCAGCGAAGCCCCTTACTTCGTTGATCTCGTCCACGATCAGCTCGTCAAGCGCATCGGCGACCAGGACATCTCTCACCAGAACCTCCGCATCTACACCTCGCTCGATCCCGACCTTCAGCGTGCCGCTTCCGAAGCCGTCGAGACAGGCATGAAAAATGTCGATGAACTCGTCAACAAGCTGCACAAGCGCAAAGGTGAAGAGGCGGGCCCCATCACCTACCCTCAGGTTGCCCTCATCGCCATCAACCCGCACACCGGGCAGATCTTAGCGCTCGTAGGCGGACGCAACTACGGCATCTCTCAACTCAATCACGCCATCGCCCAGCGTCCCACCGGCTCCACTTTCAAGCCCTTCGTCTATGCCGCGGCCTATAACACTTCGCTGAACGGCATGTCCCTCGGCGACAGTGGCGTCTTCACCGCGCTCACCAAGCTCAACGACGACCCCCAGGACTTCGGCACCGCGGACAAGTCATACACCCCCGGAAACTTCGTGAAGGGTGAGTACCCGGGCATGGTCACAGCCGCCACCGCCCTCGCACACTCACTCAACATCGCCACCATCGCCCTGGCGCAGCAGATCGGCTATAACAACGTTGCCGCGCTGGGCCGCTCCGCCGGCATCGCAAATGCCCGGGGCACCCCGTCGATGGCCATCGGAGCCTATGACGCTACACCGCTCGACATAGCCGGCGCCTACACCGTCTTTGCCAACAACGGCGTCCATCTCACTCCCTGGATGCTCGCCTCTGTCCGCAATTCCAACGGCGACATCGTCTCCGACTTCTCCCCCGAAGCCAAGCAAGTCCTCGATCCTCGCGTAGCCTACCTCACCCAGTCGCTAATGGAAGGCGTGATGAACTACGGTACGGGAGCCAGCGTGCGCTCGCAGGGCTTTACCGCGCCGGCCGCCGGTAAGACCGGCACTGAGCACGACGCCTGGTTCGCCGGCTACACCTCCAACCTGCTTTGCGTCGTCTGGATCGGCAACGACGACTACACCGACATCAAGATTGAGGGAGCCCACGCCGCCGCTCCCATCTGGGCCGGGTTCATGAAGAGAGCTATTCTGCTCCCGCAGTACTCCGACGTCAAACCCTTTAGCGCACCCGAAGGCGTAACCGTCGCCCACATCGACAAGGCCTCCAGCCTCCTGGTCGACTCGACGTGCAGCGACAACACCTTCTACGTTGCGTTCCTCGATGGCACGGCACCGGTGAACTCCTGCAGCCAGATGGGAGAAAACCAGCAGAACTTCCTACAGAAGATCTTTGGCATCGGCGGCAATAAACCTGCAATGCCTGATTCGGGGCATCCACCCGCCACGCCGTCATCTCCCGCTCCCATTGTGCGCAGCGCACCCAACACTCCGCCCGATGGCAATACGCCTGACGCGACCCAACCCGCGGCCCCGAAGAAGAAGAATTTCATCCAGAAGATCTTCGGCGGCGGCAAAGACAAGCAACAACAACAGCCGCCAACGACCCCGCCGCAATAACCATCGCGAAATTACTTAGTTCGCGCCATTACGCTGCATCGCCCCTGTCCATGCAGCGCCTTGCCGCAGTTCTCAAGCGCTTTCTTGTCGGCCAACTCCTGATCGAACTGTCCGTAGGACATTCCCCATACGTCGGCGCCATTGGTGGCGAACGCCTTAGCCGGTCCCATAATCAGGAAAGTATGAAATGCCGCGAGGCCCCTGTCCTTCAGCCCCGCAGGCGGCGCGACGTCGGGAGCCGGTGGCTCCGGCAATAGCTCGGCTGGCGCGGGCAAATCCTGCGCACGCAGAAAATCCTCCACCATCGGCGTCCATCCCGAGACGTTGTAGTAGAACCCATGCCCATCCTCGCGATAAGGCGGAGCCATTACGAACTGGTCCACGCCTCCGCCGTCGCGAAACGCCGCCTCAAACTTCCGAGCCATCTCGGGCGGAAACCAATGGTCGTTCTCCGAGTAGATCCACAGCATCGGCACGCGCGACTTCTTCCCAAAGTGCCGAAACGCCGACACAATCCCATCCACGTCGCAGTTGTGTTCTTTGCCATCGCCGCCGCGCCCGCCTGCAAAGCTGATCGCCGCCTTCAACCCCGCAGGCGGATCCGCGGTGAGAGCCACCTGCGCGAATCCTCCGGTCGAAACGCCGGCGCTGACGATTGTTCCTCCATCCACCTCCGGAAGCGCCGCCCCAAACTTCGCGGCGGCCCGCAGATCATCGGCACTATCCTCACCCGCCTCGACAAAACTTCCCCGACCGTTTCGCTGGCAACCTCCGAACTGACCATCCTGCTGCCCGTTCGAACGGCCATAGCCTTTCCTCACAACGACGAGCACCACATAACCTCTACGCGCAAACCATATCGCCTGCGGAAGATATGCCCAGGGCGTCACCGTTGCGCGATCCGTCCTCTCCGCAGCAGTTCCGTGGGTGAGAATCGCCAACGGATGCTTCCCCGGGCGCTCAACTTCTACATGCAGCACATCGATCCCCTGCGGCGCTCCGGGCACCGGCATAAGAAACTCGTGCTCGATCCACTGCATCTTTGCCGGAGCGTCGGCTGTGTCTACAGCCTGCCCTCGATCGGTAGCCGATCCCGCATTCATCAACGTCGAACCAAGACTCAGAAAAGCAAGAACGCCCAGTAAAAATTTCATCCACCCACTACAGCGGACTCACTCGGCAAAGTCAACGGTCAATTCTTCCGCGTCCAATGATCACAATCCTTCCTACCGGAGCGGCCCCGTTCCCCACCCAAGGCTGACACTCCGGACACCAATATGTCGACCGCGCCTGCACACCCTGCTTTCGCATCATTACCTTCGCCCCACAGCGCCTGCAATCCTCGCCCTGCCGCCCATACACCCACAGCCGCTCTTTACGATCCATGGAACGTGTCGTCCGCCGATTCCCCGAGTAAGTCACAATCCCTTCCCCTGTTCCATCCGCGACATTCGCCCTCATATACCGCTGCGAAAACTCCACCATCACCTCCATCTCTCGCGCTGTAATTGTCCTCATCGCACGAAACGGATTCACCCCAGCCGCAAAAGCCACCTCGCTCTTATAAACATTTCCCAATCCCGCCATCACCCGCTGATTCAGCAACACCACCGCGATCTCCGCATCAGGATTCTCTCGCGCATAAGCAATCAGCCGAGCTACACCACCCTCCACCGTAAACTCCTCCGACAAGATATCCGGCCCGAGCTTCGGTACCTGGCTGTTCCTCGCCAGCGACCGTTCCGTGTAAAACTCCGCAACTGGAATGTTGAACCCCACAGCCTCCCAATCCGCCGTGCGGATCACCACCCGCATCTTGTCCCGGCCCATTCGCCATCGTTCACCGGTTCGGTAGAGATGCCAGCTCCCACTCATCAACATATGTGTTACTAAAATCAAGTCGCCGGAAAAATAGATCAGGCACCACTTCCCCCGCGACTCCACTTTTTCCACCACTCGTCCTACCAGCGGCGCATCGTCGTTCACTCGAGCCAGCTTCGCCAGCCCGGTCTCAAATCCCGTCACCACCTTGCCGCCAATCGCCCGCTGCAACGCGCGCGCAGTTCGGTAGATGGAGTCGCCCTCAGGCATTCGCGCTCACTCCGCTACGCGGCCCGGGCAGCGGGGGCAAATTCCTTCTCACATTGAACCCCATCGCACCCGCCGCAAATCCTGCATCCAGCAAAAAACGCGCCATCCAGTGTTCAGCCACGTTTACCCCGTTGATTGTCGCAATCAACATCCCCCCACGCCCACTGGCATCCTCATCATCATGTACGCGCCCCACAAGAAACTGCGCCAGGCTTCGCGCCACCTGCGACCGCTGCGGTTCCTCCTCGGGTAGAAACACCTGCACATTCGGATTCCCGCGCCGAAGATAAGCCACCAATGCCCCATCGCATAGAATCACTCGCGCCCCCACGCTCCTCGTCAGCGACGAACCTTCATCGGGAGCCACTGGCCAACGCATCAACGCTCCATATGGATTAGCCGGATCAGTCGCCGCCAGTTGTAGCATCTCGCTTCTCTCGCTTTGCTGCGACACACGCAGCGACCGCAGTAGGTCTACCGCTGCCGGCATCGCAAACTGTGTCGCGCCAAGATCCGCTGCGAAATATCCCCGCCGAATCTTGCCGCTCTCCTCCAGTGCCTTCATCACGTCATAGATCGCTGAAAATCCTCCCGGCAGATTCTCCGCATGGGCCGTCTCGCGAAACACCACGCCATACCGCGTCAAGAGTTGTAACGCAATCGCATGACTCCACTCCGTAGCCGACCTGTCCTCCGCAAATGCCGCACCATTCAATGCCCACCGTCCTTGAGCAGTCGGTGGAGTCGTTCGCCGCGAACGAAATACCGCCTGCTGATTCACCCTTCGTGCCGGCTTTCGTGAACTCGAAGCTGGCCGCTCACAGTAGGCTCGCAGCGCAGCCATTCCGTCGTTTGTCAGTAATCCCTTCCACACCAGATTCCAGAGCGCATCGAGCGTCTCACCCGGATACCCCCCGCCCACGCCATCATGTAAATCCTGAAAGAAAGAAGCGCCGTGCCGCTTCAAATATGCGACGATCGCTTCTTCTCTGCTGCCTTGAACGATTGGTTTCGGCTCTGTCGATTGCGCTGAACCAACAGGCCAAAGCGCCGGCAACTTCTCTGCCAAGTAAAGACCAATCCGCCCATCGCGCTCGCCAATCGGATCAATCCCAACCCAGACCACCTCGCCCGCGGCAATCAAAGTATCCAAATCCGAAGACTTATATCCCACCATTCGGGCCGGGAGAATCTCGGTCTCCAGAATCGATGCCGGCAACGGAGCTCCCTGGAGATTCTCAATCACATCCAACAGCGCGTCCAGCCCGCGCCGAGGTTGCACCACGCCCTGCCACCGGGTAAACAAGCGGGCGAGCGTCCTTTGTTCCACCGGCTCAATCTCTTTGCGAAGCCGAGCCAGCGATCGCCGCCGAATCGATCGCAGCACCTCGCCATCGCACCACTCTCTGTGAATCCCTCCCGGTCGAAAACCGCCTTCCATAACCTTGCCGCTCTGCACCAACCCCTGCAGAATCGCATCGACACTCTCCGCGGAGAGACCAAACCGCATCGCAACTTCCTGCGTGGTGAAGGGCCCATGCGTTCGCGCAAACCTGCGCACCAAATCAAGGAGTGCGTGAGGCGCCTCCTGCAAAAACGCTGAGGGCAGTCCCGGAGGCAGCGGCACACCAAGCGCGTCCCGATATCGCGCCGCATCTTCTACCGCGATCCATCGCTTTTCCCTAGCGACGTAAATTTCGAGCACGCGCCGCGCCCGTGCCAGCTTCGCAATCGTATCCGCCACCTCTTCGTTGACACACCGCAACCGCAGCTCCGCTCTCGTCAAATCACCCAAACGCAACAACAAATCATGCACACCATCCATATTCCGCGCACGATACGTCTCGGCTACACACTGCAGCTGTTCCTCTGTTTCTTCAATTGCATTGACATCGAGTAACTCGCGAAGATCGGCATCGCCCATCAGCTCCCGCAATTGATCCTGATCGATCGACAGCGCCTGCGCCCGCCTCTCCGCCAGCGGAGCGTCTCCGTCATAGATGTAGTTGGCCACATAACTGAACAGCAGCGATGAAGCAAACGGGCTCGGCGTCCGCGAATCCGCGGTATGCACCCGCAGAGAGCGGCTCCCAATCGCCCGCAACGTCTCCATCAGCGCCGGCATATCGAACACATCCCGCAGACACTCGCGGTAGGCCTCCAGCACAATGGGAAAACTCGCATACTGGCTCGCTACACTCAACAAGTCATATGCCCGCTTTCTCTGCTGCCACAGCGGAGTCCGCCCCTCCGCTCTCCTCCTCGGCAGCAAGAGCGCCCGCGCGGCGCTCTCGCGAAACTTCGCCGCAAACAACGCCGTTGACCCAAGCTGCTGCAGCACCAACTCCGCAGCCTCCTCGGGCTCCAGCAGAATCGGCTCGATCGCGGGTGCCTCGTCCGTCTCCGGGAACCGCAGTACAAAACCATCCTCCGACCACATCGTCTCCACGTCATACCCCAACGTTGTCCGCAGCTTCGCGGTGGCCGCCATCGCCCACGGAGCATGCACCCTGCTCCCAAATGGAGTCAGCACACACATCCGCCAATCCCCCAGCTCATCCCGCACCCTCTCGATAACGATATTGCGATCATCCGGCACAACGACGGTAGCCAGCTCCTGGTCCACGAGATAGCGCAGCACATTCTCTGCCGCCAACGGATCCAGATCATGCTCCGTCGTCAGCCGCGCAATGGCCACACTCCGCGGAGCCTCGCGCAACTCTCTCACCAGCGCGCCAATCCTTCTGCCCAAATTCAAGCGGTCTACCAGCCTGATCCCCATGCCAGAACGGCATCTTTCCCGCCTCCCCCGGAGCAGGCGTCACTAACACGCGGTCCCGCGTGATCTCATCGATTCGCCAAGCCGAAGCACCAAGAAGAAAAGTCTCGCCCACTCGGCTCTCAAACACCATCTCCTCATCCAACTCCCCAACCCGAACCGGCTTCGCCCTCTCCCCCGCGAGAAAAACCCCATAAGTCCCGCGATCCGGGATTGTCCCGCCGTTTAGAATCGCGATCCGCTTCACGCCCTGCCGCGGCGTAATCCAGTTCCGCGTTCTATCCCAAGTGACTCGCGGCCGCAGCTCGGCAAACTCATCCGACGGATACCGCCCCGCCAGCATATCCAGCACTCCGTCGAACACACTCTGGCTCAACCCCGCAAAAGGAGCTGCGCCGCGCACCAGCGTAAACAGCGCCGCATAGCTGATCCCCGGTCCATCTTCGTCCGTACCATGGTTCGCCCGCCGCTCCGCATCCGCCACGCTCAACGGAGGGTGCGCAATCACCGCCACCATCTGCTGCGCCAGCACATCGAGCGGATTCCGTAGATAGCGCGTCGACTCCACATGCCCCTCGTGCATCGCCCGCGTTACTGCCGCACAGGCAATCAAATCCGCCCGGTACTTCGGAAAGATAATCCCATGCGAGGGCGCACCGACCTGGTGTCCCGCACGTCCAATTCGCTGCATCCCACTCGCGACGCTCGGCGGAGCCTCAATCTGAATTACGAGATCGATCGCCCCCATATCGATCCCCAGCTCGAGCGACGAAGTCGCCACCAAAGCCTTAATCCTTCCCTCCTTCAGCAGCTCCTCAATCTCCGTCCGCTGCGCCGCCGCCAGCGAACCGTGATGCGCACGCGCAATCGGCTCGCCAGCCAATTCATTCAGCGCTCCGGCCAAACGCTCCGCCACGCGCCGTGCATTCACGAAGATCAGCGTCGACGTTCGACTGCGAATAATCTCCAGTAAGCGTGGATGAATCGACTGCCAGATGGAAGTTCGCTTCGGTCCCTGCGATGCCGGTCCGCTCGGCAGCTCCTCAATTACGCCGAGCTTCGCCATATCCTCTACCGGAACCTCAACCTTCAGCTCCAGCAGCTTCCGAGCCCCCGCATTCACTATCGTCACCGGCCGAAACCTTGCCACGGCCAATTCACTGTCCGGTCTTTCGTCGCCTTTGCCGGCGACCTCCATCAACACACTGGAGGCCTCCGCTTCCGCTTCTTCCTCGCGGCTCACATCTGTCTCTTTGTTAGTTACATATTCAGAAGTCTCCGCACCACCCAGAAACCGCGCTACCTCTTCCAGCGGCCTCTGCGTGGCCGATAATCCAATCCGTTGAAGTCGCCTCCCCGTTAGCGCTTCCAACCGCTCCAGCGACAGCGCAAGATGTGCGCCGCGCTTGCTTGGAACCAGCGCATGAATCTCATCCACGATTACCGTCTCGACCGACCGCAGCCCCTCCCCTGCCTCCGAAGTTAGCAGCAGATAAAGGCTCTCCGGTGTGGTGATCAAAATATCGCCAGGATGCTTTCTGAATCGCGCTCGATCTTTTTGCGAAGTGTCCCCAGTTCGCACGCTGATCTCCGGCATCCGCACTTCCATGCCTTCGCGCCTCGCCATATTTGCGATACCCACTAACGGCGATCGCAGGTTACGCTCGACATCTGAAGCCAGGGCCTTCAGCGGTGAAATATAAACCACTCTGCAGCCTTGCTTCGCATCCGGCGCAGTCCGCATCATAAGCCTGTCGAGACACCACAGAAATGCAGTCAGGGTCTTGCCCGTGCCTGTCGGCGCCAGAATAAGAGTCGACTCTCCGCGCGAAATCGCCGGCCACCCCTCTAACTGTGGGGCCGTGGGCGCATCGAAGACGGCCCGAAACCACTGCGCCGTAATCGGATGAAATAACGCGAGCGCCACCTCACCGGGCACCTGGAGGTCTCCGAGCAGAGACCTCCCGCCCGCATCAGTCGCGGCCGCTGTCTGCTTCGGCTTGGAATGGTTTCGTCCCATCATCCTCAGTGTAGCTGCGGCATGAAAGCCAACACACACACTATAAGATGCGACCTGCTGCGCCGAGGTCCAGATTTCCTCCGCGGTTCTCCATAAACACTCAGGCTGGAGTTACCGGCCGGTAAAAGTAGCAGTTTGCGCCAAATTCCACCTCAAAGAGTTTCGTCGAATCCTCAGCCTGCTCCGCATTCCCCAGCACCAAATATCCATCCGGGGCGATCTTCTGATGAATCTCCTTGAAGAGCGTCTTCCGGTCGTTCTGCGGGAAATACAACAACACATTCCTCAACATCACCAGATCAAATACCGGCAGATGCGGCATCGGCGCGCAAAGATTCGCATACCGAAACTCGCACATCGCTCGAATCTGCGGCACAACCTCCCACTCTTCTCCATCGCGAACCATATACTTCAAAAGCATCCGCGCAGGCAGGCCGCGGTTTACCTCCAACCGCCGGTATCGTGCCTTTTGCGCATAGTCCACCACATACCGTGATATATCGGTCCCAATAATTTTCACGTTCCAATGCGCCAGCTCTGGAAAATGTTCGGCGATCAACATCGCCACACTGTATGCCTCCTGCCCGGTCGAACTGGCAGCGCTCCATATCCGAAGCCTGCGCTGCGGTCTTCGCTGCTCGACTAGTTCTGGAAGTACAAACTGACGCAGCATCTCAAACGGACCGGCATCGCGAAAGAAACTCGTCTCATTGATCGTCATGGCCTCGGCTACCGCACGGTACAGATGCGCGGGCTTGCTGGTCTTCAGCATATGAACGAAGTCTTGCAGGCTCGCCGCACCCGACATCCGTGCAATCGGCGCCAACCTCGTATCGAACAGGGCATTGCGTGATGGATCGATCCGGTTCGCCGACTCCGCCATCACGATCCCTCGCAGATATGCGTAGTCCGAATCAGAGCAAGCCATGGTTCATCTCCCGCATCACACTCTTCGTCAACGCCGAATAAGAGCGCGCCGCCTGTCGCATCGGCCGCCCCGCGTTGACTCGTTCCTTCAGCGCGCTCGCGATCCCCCACAGCGGAAGCGTCGCACTCGCAATGCCCGCTTCGCTCACTCTTCCCGGCATGCCCCACACAGCCGACGTCGCCTCGTCCTGCGCCAGAACAGTCCCACCACGTTCATGCACCGCGCGAGCTCCCTTCAAACCATCGGCGCCCATTCCCGTCATCACCAACGCAAGCGTTCCAGCGCCATACATCCTCGCTGAAGAGAGAAACAGATAATCCACTGCCGGCCTGCAGTGATTCAGAGGCTCCTGCTGATGCAGCCGCACCCGCGTTCTGCCCCCCTCCGGCTCGGCTTCGCCAAGCATCACCCGCCGCGGAGCCACCTCCATATGCGCATCGCCTGGTGCCAGCCATACCGTGCCCGGGCGAATTACCGCATTGTCGTAGGCCTCTCGAACATGCAACGCGCAGCATTTATCCAGCCGGTCCGCCAACGCACCGGTAAATAGCTTCGGCATGTGCTGAACGATCAACACCGGAACTGGAAAATCTTCAGGTAGCCGCGGCAGCAACTGTTCCAACGCGGCAGGCCCGCCCGTGGACAACCCAATCACGACAACCTCAATCGGAGACAACGTCTTGGCCGTCGTCTCGCTGGACCCAACCCTATGCAAATTATCTGAGGAAGCAGTCGGACTTGCGTTGCCCTTTTTCGCGCCCTTCGCCAGTGCGGCGATTCGGGGCAGCAACTGCTGCGAAAGCGACTGCATCGCCGCAACAAAATTTCTCTGCTCAGAAGGCTTCGTCACGTAATCCGAAGCCCCGCGCCCTAGCGCCTCCAGCGTCGATCTCGCACCATGCTCTGTATGCGCGCTGCACATGATCACCGGCAGTTGCGGGTTCACCAACCTTAACCGGTCCAGCACTTCGAGACCATTCAGTTTCGGCATCTCGAGGTCCAGCACCAGAACATCGGGACGCAACTGGCTCACCAGTTCAAGGCACTCCGCCCCGTCGCGAGCCACGCCGCATAGTTCCATCCGCGGAAGGTCGCTCTGGGATTCCTCAGCGTGCATGAGAAACAGCTTCAGCAACACACTCCGCATCACAGCAGAATCGTCCGCAGCAAGAATACGAAGCTGCCGTTCCCTTAGTATCCCCATGGTCAATTCCCTTTTGTTAGGCCGCTATTACGCCAAGCAGAAGCATCTTTTCCCGAAGGCTTTCTGGAGTGAACGGCTTCATCAGGAACTCATCCGCGCCATTGTCCAGCGCCGTTTCAATGAATGAGTGGTCTGCCTCCGTCGTCACCATCATCACCTTCATCTCCGGCCCCAGCTTCGCCTCACGCAACGCCTTGACGCACTCCAGTCCATTCATCACCGGCATGTTTACGTCCAGCAGCATCAGGTCGAACGCCTCGTCACCTGCCAGTACCGTTAGTGCATCGCTTCCATCGACGGCCTCTTCGCACGCGATATCCATCCTGCTCAACAAGTGCCGCAAGTACTCGCGAATAAAGCTTGAATCATCGACGATCAGGGCTCGCATTGGCGTCTCCATTCGTACTTGTTCTGAACAGCCCCGTCTCGGATAGACGCGACGGGCACAGCTTCCGCGGGTCCAGCCGAACCATCAACTCACCATCCATCTTGTAAGCGCCATCGAACAACCACTTCCCTCGCGCCTCGAGCGTGCATGGATTCGTCTCCAGCATCCTGCGGCTCATCGTCACCACGCCGCCTACCGCATCCACCACCAGGCCAAACCGCTCCGCTGCCTCGTCGTCCTCCATCACCAGCACACAGCATGGCCCGGCATGCGTCACCAACCCGAGCAACGCCCGCAGGTTCACCGTCGTCAGCACCTCTCCGCGATACGGCACAACGCCTGCAATAAATCCCGGCGACATCGGAACCCTCTGTAGCTCGCGCTCGCCGAGCACCTCCCGGATCTTGCTGGTGTCGATGCCAAATGTCTCTTCTCCCGCAAATAAAGAGCAGAGCGACACCGCATCATTTTCTTCCTGAAGCACGTCCACGTTTTCTCGTCCGGCAATCTTCACGCGACCTCCTGCCAAGATGCCACCAGCTCACGGCAGACAACCGTAAGCTTCTCCTTCACCAGCGCAAGTTCCATCCCTGCCTCTTTGCTGCCCTCGCCATCCAGCAAAGTCCCCCCGGAAACATCCAGAACCTGCCGCACCACAATGCCCACTCTCTGCTCGCCGGCGGCGTCGCCGCAGATCAGAACCGTGGCCAGCGCCTCTTCACCAGGTTGACGCGAAGCCTCCAGCTCAGCGAGCACATTGCCTGCATCCTTCAGCGGCAACAGCTCCCCACGATACTGCAGCAGCGCCCTTCCTCCTGCATACTCAATCCGCTCCAGCGGCACGCTCTCAATACGCTCCACCAGGTCCAGCGGCAATGCTGTGCGTTCGCGTGCCCTATCTTCGAAGATCAGGAACGAAGCGCTCGATTCATCCTGAACCGCGACTTTTTTCTCTCCAATCTGCACATCCTCTTCCTCAATCGGCTTCACACCCGCGCGCGCCGCTGTTGCACCAATATCCAGAATCAGCGCCAGCGTCCCATTGCCCAGCACCGTCGCCCCCGAGAACAGCCCGATCTCACGCAACACCGGAGACAATGGCTTCACGACAATCTCCTCCGGCGACATAAGATCATCCACAACCAACCCAAACCGGCAACCATCCGCTTCGAGCACCGCCAGATAGTGCCCCTGCGACGTTTCGGAGGACTCCGCATCCATTCCAAGCAGCCGGTCAAGCCACACCATCGGAAGCAACCGCTCACGCAGCCGATAAACCTCCGCCGACCCAACTCTCTGCACAGTCTTACCGAACTCACGCGTCGGAATATCTACCAACTCCACAAGTGCGCTCTGCGGTAGCGCGAAACATTGTCCGCCGCTCTGCACCACCAGCGATGGCACAATCGCCAGCGTAAGTGGAACGCGTAGCCGAAGCGTCGTCCCTTCGCCTCGACGCGACTCCACCTCTACGCTTCCGCCAACCTTCTCCACGTTGGCGCGCACCACATCCATCCCTACGCCGCGCCCCGAAACCGTCGTAACCGCCGCAGCCGTCGAAAAGCCCGGCAGGAAGATCAGCTGCAGCGCCTCGCGCTCAGTCATCCCCGCGGCCTGCTCCTCGGTCACAAGGTTGCGTTCAATCGCCTTTTTCAAAACCCGTTCCATCGGAATTCCGGCGCCGTCATCCGAGACCTCGATCACCACTGATCCGCTCTGATGAAACGCCTTCAGTCGGACACATCCCTCAGCAGTCTTTCCTGCAAGCACGCGATCCGCAGGCGATTCAATCCCATGGTCCACGGCGTTTCTCACTGCGTGTGTCAGCGGATCTTTAATCGCCTCGAGAAGGCTCTTATCCAGCCCCGTCTCCTGGCCGGTAAATTCAATCCGCACATCGCGCCCGCAGGTCCTCGACAGGTCGCGCACCATTCGGGGAAACTTGCCAAACAGATTTCCCACGGGCTGCATGCGCGCCTGCATCACTGTCTCGCGCAGATCTGCCGTCACGCTGTCCAGCCGCCGTGCCAACTCAGGAAAATTCGCCGCAGACCTGTCACTCTGTAACATCTGGTTGCGTGTCAGCACCAGCTCGCCCACCAGATTCATCATGCGGTTCAACACATCGACATCAATCCGTAGAGTTTTGTCGTTCCCTCCGCTAGTCCTTTCGCTATTTCCTGCGGATATCCCCGCTGCCGGCGCGCCCAGAACCTTGGCTGCTTCCGCGACAGCACCGTCATTACGGATGACCGCATCCAACAACTCCGCCTCGACCTCGACCGGCGGCATCTCCCCATTCAGCAGAGCCAGCTCGGCGATCAGCTCCCCATCTTCATCGCCGGACCGCGTCCCTTCCCCGCCAGTCTCCTCAATCAGCGCCAAAATCGCGCGCAACCCATCCATAAGTCGCAGCAACCCGCTGATCAGCTCCGACGTCACCGCCAGCCTGCCATCCCGCAGCGACCCCAGCAGATGTTCACCCGCGTGTGCCAGCTTCTCCAGCCGGTCGAACCCCAAGAATCCGGTTGTCCCCTTAATCGTGTGGACCGCGCGGAATATCTCGCCCAACAGACCGCGTATCGCCTGGCCGCATCTCCAACTCGGTCAGGCATTGCTCCATGCGGTCAAGCCCTTCCTGGCTCTCCGCTATAAACTCTTTGGTCAGGTCGTCCACATCCTCTTTATCGGGCGGACGACCTTAACCATTAGCGCAACGCGACTTGCTATCGCCCCCTTCCACCCGCTAGCCTCACTCTTATGTCATCCAGCCATTCTGCTCCGCTCGACCCTGCTCTCTCCGCCGACCTCCAGCAGCGAGCCATCGCCGTGGCGCGCAACGCCTACGCCCCTTACAGTAACTTTCGCGTTGGCGCTGCCGTCCTGCTCACCAGCGGCCACGTCGTCACCGGCTGCAACGTAGAAAACGCCTCTTACCGTCTCACCGTATGCGCCGAGCAGAACGCCATCGCCGCCGCCGTCGCTCTTCATGGCCCCAAAATCCGCATCCGAGCCATCGCCGTCGCCAACCTCAACGACACCGCCAGCCAGCCCTGCGGGGCCTGCCGCCAGACAATCCACGAGTTCAGCACGCCCGACACCATCGTCTTTTTCCCAGGAGAAAACGGAGGCATCGCCCAGACAACCATCGCCGAACTCCTCCCCGCAGCCTTTCTCCTAAAAAATCAATAACAGCTAGGTAACTAATTTAGTTACACAATCGGGCAGACATGACTCATTCCATCCATCCAATCGACGTAATCCTCCACAAACGCGACGGTCTCGCGCTTACTGATGCGGAAATCCGCGCCTTCGTCCTCGCCATCGTCCACCGGACCCCCGAAAGACAACTCGTCACCGACGCTCAGATTGCAGCCTTCCTGATGGCCGTTTTTCTCCGCGGTCTCGATGCGAGAGAGTTGGCCACACTCACCGAGGCTATGCGTTTCTCCGGGGAGGTCGCCTACACCGAAGCCCTCAACACCTTCGCCGTCGACAAGCATTCCACTGGAGGCGTTGGGGACAAGACATCTCTTCTGATCGCCCCGATCCTCGCCGCCGCGGGCCTCGCCCACCCCACAGCCGAAGGAGTCCCCGGAATTGTCGTTCCGATGATCAGCGGACGGAGCCTCGGTCATACAGGTGGAACTTTAGACAAGCTCGAGACCATCCCCGGCTTCAACACTCAGCTCTCTTTCCCGGAGATGCGCGACGTTCTTAAGCAATGCGGAGCCGCCCTCATCGGTCAAACCCCGAAGATCGTTCCCGCCGACCGCATCCTCTACGCCCTCCGCGATCACACCGGCACCGTCGAGTCTCCCTTCCTCATCACCGCCAGCATCATGAGCAAGAAACTCGCCGAGAGCCTAAACGCCCTCATCCTCGACGTCAAAGTGGGCTCGGGCGCCTTCATGCCCACCTATGAAAAATCAAAATTTCTCGCCCAGCTGATGGTCGAAACCGGCGAGTCCTCCCGCACCCGCACCGTCGCGCTCCTCACCAGCATGGACGAACCCCTCGGCCGCTTTTCAGGCAACTGGGTCGAGGTCTGGGAGTGCGTCGACATCATGAAGCAGCATCGCCACCCCATGTCCGCCGACCTCATCGAACTCTCCAACATCCTCTCCGGCTGGATGCTCTACCTCGCAGGCCAAGCCGATACCCCCGAAGCAGGAGCAAGGCTTTCCGACGAAATCCTGCGCAGTGGGGACGCCTACAGAGCGTGGCTAAAGATCATCGAAGCCCAGGGTGGCGACACATCCCTCTTCAAAGACCCCGCCGCCCACCACAAACCAACCGCAACCCGCACCATCACCGCCCCACAAGACGGCTATCTCGCCTCCATGGACTGCAAGCAGGTTGGCTGGGCCGTCCAGCGCCTCGGAGCAGGCCGAGCCAAACCAGGCGACCCAGTCAGCGCACACGCCGGTATTGAAATGCACGCCAAACTAGGCGACCGCCTCGAAAAAGGCCAACCCCTCATCACTCTCTTTGCTGAAGATGAAGCACTCCTCAACGAACCCGAACAAATGCTCCGCGAAACGCTACAAATCTCCTCCACCCCACCAAAACTGCAACCCCTCATCCGCGAAATCGTGACGAAGAAGTTAGACTAGCTCCGGATTGGACCAGTTCCCGCAACTTCGCATCGCGCAGATACAATCCCAGCCAAACCAGCACGCCGAAGATCACCGGAAACACCGTTTCAAACAAACTAGATCCCGCACGCACATGCGTGGACACCGCGCCACCCAGGTATCCCGTCAACAAAATCGCACCCAAAATCGACGTCCTCGGCGTGACATAGATCGCAGTGGAAATCAGCAGCAAAGCTCCGAGCCCAACGCTCGCGCTCAACGGATACCCCAGCCGAGCAAACGCCTCCACCACCTGAGGAGGTTTCATCAGATGGCCAACTCCATCGAACGTAAACATCAACGCCACCAGCGCGCTGATAATCCGCCCAGTCCAAATCATTCTCTTAGATGAGCCTGCCGCTCTACTGTCTCGCTCCATCGAACCCTCACAAAAATCTTTGCAGGCGCTCAAATCCTCTAACCACCCGCGATCGCCCCAATCACCAACAACGGTTCTTTGCCCTCCACCACCGCATCCGGCAGCAACTCATCCGGCGACTCGTGCGACAGATCCTCCTCGCACGCAAAGAACCGCAGAAACGCCCTCCGCTTCTTCGTCACATGGTCGCGAATCGTCCCCTGCAGCATCGGATAGCTCGCCTCCAGACGCATCCAGCACCGACCGTAGCGTCACCTCGCCCGCCACCTCTAACTCCACCTCACCCTGCACCCTGGCCAGCGTACGCAGATGCGCCGGCAACTCCACCCGAATCTCCCGATCATGGCAGCGTCTGCGCCTCCACCGACAGCACCGCCGGCAGATCCCGCACAATCGGAGCCCAGCTATCCCCTCCATCGCGCGACCCATAAACCTGCCCGCCGGTCGTCCCAAAATAAACGCCACACTCATCCAGCGAATCCACCGTCATCGCATCCCGCAGCACATTCACGTAGCAGTCCTTCTGCGGCAGCCCCTTCGTCATCGCCTCCCACTCATTCCCGCCCGACTTGCTGCGAAACACCTGCAGCTTCCCATCCAGCGGAAAGTGCTCCGAGTCGCTCTTGATCGGCACCACGTAAATCGTCTCCGGCTCATGCGCATGCACGTCGATCACGAACCCGAAGTCCGTCGGCAGATTCCCGCTCACCTCCGTCCACGAGTCGCCCGCATTGTCGCTACCGCATCACATCCCAGTGCTTCTGCATGAACAACACACCCGGCCGCTTCGGATGCATCGCAATGTGGTGAACGCAATGCCCAACCTCCGCCGTTCGGATCCGGAATATGCTCCGACCGCAGCCCTTGGTTGATCGGCTTCCACGTCGTCGCCGCCATCATCGGTCCGAAACGCCCCCGCCGCCGAGATCGCAATATACATCCGCTTCGGCATCGCTCGGATCCAGAATGATCGTGTGCAGACACATCCCACCCGCGCCCGGCTGCCAGTGCGGCCCCGGTCCCATGCTTCCGCAGCCCCGAAAGCTCCTCCCAGGTCACTCCCGCCATCGGTCGAGCGGAACAGCGCAGCATCCTCAACGCCCGCATACACCGTGTCCGCATCCGTCAGCGACGGCTCCAGGTGCCACACCCGTTTGAACTCCCACGGATGCGGCGTCCCGTCGTACCACTGGTGCGTCCCCGGCACGCCGTCGTACAGCAAACTTGTTCCCGACCGGCTCCCACGTCTTGCCGCCATCGTCGGACCGCTGCATCACCTGCCCAAACCAGCCGCTCGACTGCGACGCATAGATCCGGTTCGGGTCCACCGGCGATCCCTTCATGTGATAGATCTCCCACCCGGCAAAGTGCGGCCCGCTCACCTCCCACTTCTCCCGCTTCCCGTCCGAAGTGAGCACAAATGCGCCCTTCTTCGTCCCAACCAGCAACCTCACTGAACTCATCGCTCTCCTCCATGTCAGTTCTTCGAAAAATCTATCCACCAATTTCTACTTCGTATCAAACGAAATAATCAACTGATCCAGCGGCATCGCGTTCTTAACCTCTTGCACAGAAGATAACGCAGTGATCGCCAGCGGAGTTCCCTTCTCCTCCGCCTCATCAAACGCCTTCGTCCCGCCCGTCCTCCCCGTCACGCGAAACTCACGAATCTCATACGGCAATCCATTCGACCCCAGCGACGAAGCCCGATCCATCAACTGAAAATGCAGATGCGGCACAACCGAGTTCCCGCTATCTCCCACAAGCCCAATCACCTGCCCCACCTTCACCTTATCGCCGATGCGAACCTTGATGCTTCCCGGCTGCATGTGTGCATACATCGCATACCGTCCACCGCCAAGATCGAGAATGACATTGTTCCCATCCGCCTCATCCAGAGAAATATTTGTCGGATAATTCCCCGGCGTCTGCTCCGGCCGGCCATCCGTCACCGAAGCAACCAAAGCATCAGCCACCGCAAGCACGGGCTTGCCAAAGATCGCATAGCTCTCCAGTTTCTCCTGCGGCCCAACATAAATCCGCCCCTGCGAATCCACCTGCTCCCAATCCACCGCGAAGCGTTGCGCGACCCACACCCGCCCATTCACCGGCATCGCTGCCCGTCGATGCCTCGTCGATTCACAACAAGAATCCGCAGAAATATACCCATCACCCCGCAGCGGGGCCCCAATCAACGCCACCTCCTTGCGATCCACCGTAACCATCCCACCCGTCTCACTCATCTCCTGCATCCCTGGCGGAGCAGCGCTCACATGCAACGTAAGCCGATGCGAAAGCTGATGAGGAATCGCGGCCCCAGCCTCAAGCGTCACATTCAAAAACAACAGCGCCTGCGAGCTCTTCACCAAAGTCCCCGCAGACTCCCTCACTCCCGCCGCCTGCAGTCTGTCCGCGACCGTCGCAGCATCCAAACTCTGCAGCACACCACCATCTCCGAGCACCTCAACACCCTTCACCGCCACATCCGCACTAGAAAAATTCGCCACCCAAAGCTCATACACAAGATGCACACGCCCATCCGACCCCATAAACGGCACCGGCGCATCATGCACCGCCAGAACCAGCGGAGTCATCTTCTCCTCTGCCCACCCAGGCACCCACACGCTGCATGCCATCAGAAATACCGCCAGAAGCCTCACCGTCGAATAACTCATGAATTGCACCGTCAGTTCCTCCCGGAAATCGGAGCATCGGGGGGCCCAAATCTGCTTAGCCAAGCTATCAGAGTCAACACACCCTTTTTAGTTCTCACGTGCGTTTTGTTCCAAATTCTCGAACCAAACGAACCCTATGCAGCCGATTCGACAAAAGGAGATTCCCCAAAAGATGAAGAGACCCATTACTACCCTGGTCGCCCTCGCAGGCATTATGGGCAGCGCGTCCAACCTCACCGCACAGAAGAAAGAAGTCGCACCGAAGAAACCCACCACCACCAAACCAGCGACGACCACTGCCGCCCCCCAGAGCGCCCAGAAGACCAGCAAGCTCCAGAGCGAAGCGGCCGGAAGCGTGGCCCAACAACAGTTCAAGTTGCAGAAGGCAACTCAGGAATCGGCCGGCTCCAGCACCCAGAACAAGCAAAAACAGCAGAAATCCGGTGGTGGAACCAGCGGCAGCGGCACCAGCGGCGGAGGTCTCCAACAGCCGTCCACCACCTACGACGTAAAAACCAACAAGCCATCCTGAGCCATGAGCCTCATCACCACACTCCGAGAAAAGGTCCAAACCCGGCGCTTGCGCAAAGCCAGCGCCGGGGCGACGCATGGCACCGAATTCGTCCCCACTCCCCTCTCCGTCGTTCGCGACATGCTTCTCTTTGCCGGGACAACAGCCGCCGACATCGTCTACGACCCCGGCTCCGGCGACGGCCGCATTCCCATCCTCGCCGCGCAGGAGTTCGGTTGTCAGGCGGTAGGCATCGAACTCGACCGCAAGCTCTACGCTCAGTCACGCCAGCGCGTTCGTCAATACGGCCTCATCAACAAAGTGCGCTTTCAACACGCGGATCTCTTCAACTCTGACTACCGCCCCGCCACCGTTGTCCTTCTCTATCTCCTCTCCGCCACCACCGAATATCTGCAACCCCTCCTCTCCAGCCATCTCCGGCCTGGCGCTCGCATCGTCTCGCTCGACTTCCCTATTCCCGGCTGGGAACCTGAAGCCACCTGCGATGTCACCTCCATCCACGGTGTCAGCTACTCCCTCCTGCTCTACCGCCGTCCCCATACGCCTGGTGCTCAGCGACAAAATCCCTAGGCCACATACCCCTCAACCCGTTACACTCATCCCAACCATTCCCCCGCATCCCAGACGCGCAGGAGAGCAGCCTTTGTCACGATTCACCGGTCTACTTGGCCTCATCACCTTCCTCGGCCTCGCCTACGCCTTCTCCACCAACCGCAGCGCCATCAAGTGGCGCACCGTGGCCTGGGGTCTGACCCTCCAGATAATCTTCGCCTTCCTCGTCATCAAATGGAGTCTCGGCCAACGCATCCTCGCCAGCATCTCCTCCGTCATCACAGGACTGCTCGGCCACTCCGCCGATGGCTCCTCGCTCGTCTTCGGCCGCATCGGCACCCCCGGAGACCCGCTCGCCACGCTCGCCTTCGCCGTGCTACCCACCATCATCTTCGTCTCAGCGTTCTTCGCCATCATGTACCACATCGGCCTCATGCAGCACATCATCCGCTGGGTCGCCTGGGTCATGCAGCGAACTATGGGGACATCAGGAGCCGAATCCACCAACGTCGCCGCCAGCATCTTCATGGGCCAGACCGAAGCCCCGCTCACCATCCGCCCCTTCCTCGCCGGAGCCACACGCTCCGAACTCATGACCATCATGACCTCCGGCATGGCCCACGTCTCCGGCGGAATCATGGCCGCCTACATCAGCTTCGGCATCAACGCCAAAGACCTCCTCTCCGCCGTCATCATGACCGCCCCCGGCACGATGCTCGTCGCCAAGATGCTCGTCCCCGAAACCGAAGTCCCCGCGACCGCCGGCACCGTCCACATGCCGCCCAGCGAAGAGCACAAGAACGAAAACTTCGTCGCCGCCATCGCCCGCGGCACCATTGACGGCGGAGCGCTCGCCTTCAACGTCGCCATCATGCTCATCAGCTTCGTCGCGCTCGTCGGCCTCTTCAACGCCATCATGCTCGGCATCTCCAACTTCCTATGGGCCCACGGGCACGTCCCTTTCCCCACTCACTCAACGCCATCCTCGGAGTCGTCGGAGCACCCATCGCCTGGCTCATTGGCATCCCCTGGAACGAGTGCAAAGTCATCGGCAACCTCCTCGGCACCCGCACCATGATCAACGAGTTCGTAGCCTTCACTCAACTCGGTCAAATCAAATCAGCCATCGATCCCCGAAGCTTTTCCATCGCAACCTTCGCCCTATGCGGCTTCGCCAACGTTGGCAGCATCGGCATGCAGATCGGCGGCATAGGGGCCCTCGTCCCCAACCGCCGCAACGACCTCGCACAGCTAGGCCTCCGCGCCATGCTCGCCGGAACCATGGCCAACCTCATGTCCGCCAGCATCGTCTCCATCCTCATCAAATAAGCGCGGCTTAAGCCACCAGCTTCAAATAATTCGGCTCATCCGCAATCGTCTTATAACGAAACTCGCCGCACAATCTTCGGCCCCTTCAGAAAAAAGATACCCTGCATCTGATGGCCATCCTCTTTAATCGCCCCAATTCCATGCTTGAAGAGCGCGCCCTTCAACCACCCTGTCCAAACCGGCAGTTGAAACAGCGTCAGCGACCGGATGAATCCGTCGCAATCGAAACACCGGATCCTGATACACCTTTGCCTCCGGATCGCTCACCCGCTCCACATCCCCAATTCCGTAATAATCGAAGAACGGCTTCGCCCGCTCCGGCGTCCCCAGATGCACAAACACCGGTCGCACCCCACGCTTCGTCCAGCTCTCCCTTCGAAATCCGCAACGTCACTGATCGCCTGCCGGCAAAACGAACACCCGAAGTGCCGCAGAAACACCAGCAGCACCGGCGACGCCTCCGCCAGCTCCAGCAGGCTCGCCCCCGACTCCGTCCGGATCGACGCCAGCGTCTGCGCTACACCCCCGCGAGAATCTGTTCCAGCACCTGCCATCAGCTCCGAATCCATCGTATCTGACCTTCCCTATGTGCTCTCCAGGAAGACGGCTGCAAAGCCCACAGACAAAAGAATGACATCCCGTAGACACCTGACTGACAAGCCGCGACAGCGGTACTGTCTAAAGTAGGTGAAGACATCATTCTACTGCCGCTGCCAGCGCTTTAGGCCCTCATGACTCTCGATTCCAACTCGCTCCGTTCAGCTCAGGTCTACTGGAACGCGGCTGCAGAAACGTACGAGCAGAAGTTCAGCGGAACCACAGTCGGACGCGCACGCCGCCACGCGGTATGGCGCGATCTGGAGCGTGTCTTCAAACCCGGCGAGCGAATCCTGGAGCTGAACTGCGGCACCGGCATCGATGCTGTCTTCCTGGCGGGCAAAGGAGTGCACATCCTGGGTTGTGATATCGCACCCCGGATGATCGAACTCGCGCATGAACTGGCCTCGCAAGCAGAGCTGACCGCCCCTCCCGACTTTCGCGTCCTCCCAACCGAGAATCTCGCCGTACTCGCACAAGAGGGCCCATTCGATGGTGCCTTTCCAACTTCTCAGGTTTGAACTGCGTCGACGATCTCTCCCAGGTGGCACAGGATCTTGGCCGCCTGTTGAAGCCCCATGCTCGTTTCCTCATTGTTGTGATGGGACGATTCGTCCCATCGGAGATCGTCTGGTTTCTTGCGCACGGAAAACCTCGCCGGGCATTCCAAAGACTCCGCGAGGATCATACCGGCTACGTAGGAACACCGTCGCTGACGATTCAACGCCCCACTGTCGCGCAGATCACGAAGCAGATGCAGCCAGCTTTCCGACTGCTCCAGTGGAAGGGCATCGGCATAACGGTTCCGCCGTCCTATTCGGAGCATCTTGCAAGCCGCTTTCCAAAGCTGATCGACCGCCTGGCTCGACTCGACCAACGCATCGGTACTCTGCCGCTCATTCGCAATATGGCCGATTGTGTGCTCCTGGAGTTCGAACGGACTGCGGAGACTGCCGCCGATGTCACTGGAAGATAAACTCCGCTATGAGGTTCGCAGGATCCTGCTGGGACCGACCGATCTGCCACAAGCCTGCGATCTGGCCCTTCACAACCCCCAATCCGAGATCTCTGTCTGGTTGCATGGAATGGGAGAGCCGCGCGATGCTGACCATGCGCCACTCCGCAGCCTGCGCTGCTCCATTCATGTTCTGTATCGGGTTCGATGACAAAGAAGACTTGGAGAGATACAGGGGGAGCCGGCTATCGTTGCGCTTCTGCGAGCGTGGAGGCCATGGACAACTGCTTGGCGAGATCGGCCTTCAGCTTTCTACCATTCTTCCAACTGAGGGGCCACAACTATGCCTGTTCAAAGCAATGAGCTGCACGAACTTCTGCCTCCCCCAATCCCGTCTATGGGCCCATTATCTCTATCATGCAGCCGACCGCAGGAAGAAAAGAACAGCCGAGACCGTTAAGGTGTCACCTCTCGACGACCGTTGTAACGCAGTGACATTTATCTGCCCACGGCCTGTCGTACTCGTAAGTCTGCTCGATGGGGACCGCGGAAATATCTTCCCGATGAACCTGATGGGAAGCGTCGGCAGAGACTATCTCGTCTTTGCGCTGAACTGCAAGAACCAGGCCGCCCCTTTGGTGGAACAGATCGGGCAATTAGCAATAAGCAGTATCCCGTTCAACCTGGGTCCTGCCACACGCGAGCTGGGCAAGAACCACCGCCTGCAGTCAATCGACTGGGAGAAACTTCCCTTCAGGACCCAGAAATCGAAGGTCCTCCGAATTCCTGTACCGGAATTCGCCCTGCGCGTACGAGAGCTGAGGGTTCAGTACACACGCCCCCTCGGCAGCCACACCTTCTTTGTCACTCGCATAGTGGGTGAGGAGGTCCACGCCGATGGCCCCGAGTTCCACATGATCCACGGACTATATGACGCACGGCGCAGGCGCAATGAGCTCTCCGCACATTAACGTGCCATAGCAAGCCTCTCCATATTTTTGAAATCAAGCATTACTTCGTCCAATCGATCGGCCCATTCACAAACCGGTGATGCAGTGTAGCCAGCAACTGCGCATTCCCCACCGTCAGGTACTCGTAAGCCCTCACCCATTCATCCCCGTCCTTCCATCCGGTCTGCGTCAACCGCACCACTGTTGATCCACCTTTCGCCTCAAACGAAAACTTGGCCTTCGTCCGCGTAGCCCTCACCGTTGGAAACTTGTCCGGAGCCAGCGCCGAGATCACCAGTTCCTTCTGCGGCACAAAACTCAGAATCGTCCCGCCACCGGTACTTCCTCCCGGAAACTTCGCCGTCCACTCTCCACCCTCTCGCAGATCCACCACAGCATTCGGCGTCAGCCAGGTGCTCAACCCGTCGCTCGTCGTGAACGCCCTCCACACCTCCCCAATCGGCGCCGGCACCGTCACCTCGATTACCAAAGCCTGCTCCCCAGCCGTACCATTCGCGGCCTTGTCCGCCGCTGCCTTCTCCGCGCCCCATGCCAAACTTGACGCCGCTCCGAAGGCCACCACCAGCCCCACCGCCAAAGCCGTTCGCATCTTACGCATTGTCATGAAATTCATCGAAACCCTCCTTACTTGATTGCTCATTCAACTATCTTGGTTGGTCGTTCAAGTAAATTCCTATACACTGATCCTGTCAAGAGGTTTTTCACAGAAAAATGACCCCCTCCACCCCCACCCGAGACCGCCTCATCCACTCCGCACGCTATCTCTTCTGGGACCGCGGCTACGCTGGCACAAGCATGGCCGACCTGCTCGCCCACGCCGACGTCAACTCTGGCAGCTTCTACCATTTCTTCGAAAGCAAAGAAGCTCTCCTCCGCGAAGTCCTCTCCGGCTATCTCGAAGCCCTCCGCCCAATGGTCGTCGACCCCGCCTTCGCCACCACGGACGAGCCTGTAGACCGGATCTTCGCCATCCTCGCCGGCTATCGCGACCGCATCCTTCAGACCGAGTGCCGCTACGGTTGCCCCCTCGGCCGTCTCGCCCTCGAGATCGACCCCGAAAACCGCCCGGCCCACAAGCTTATCGCCGAAAACTTTCAGGGCTGGATCACCGCTGTGCGCGAGTGCCTCGACCAACTCAAACCCCGCCTCCCCAAAAACACCGACCTCGACGCCCTCGCCACCTACGTCCTCGCCGTCATGGAAGGAGGCGTCATGATCTCCCGTTCCTACGGCTCCGTCGAGCCCTTCGACCGCGCCGTCAAACAACTCCGTCAGCACTTCGCCCTGCTCCTGCCCGCGCAAAAGCCAGCGCCCGCAAAACCCAAACGTAGCAAATGACAACTGACAACCCCTTTCCAGTAAACTGCACCAAGGTGAAAACGATGGAACCTGTCCTCATTCAACAATTCTTCCTCGGCTGCCTGGCCCACGCCTCCTACATCGTCGCCAGCGAAGGTGTCGCCGCCGTCATCGACCCCCAGCGCGACGTCGACCTCTACCTCGACTTCGCCCGCGAGAAGAATCTCCGCATCGAGCACATCATCGAAACCCACCTCCACGCCGACTTCGTCTCCGGCCATCACGAGCTTGCCCAGCGCACCGGAGCCCGCATCTACCTCGGCGAAGACTGCGCACGCCACCTTCCCCCACATCGCTCTCCACGACGGCGACACCCTCCAGTTCGGCAACGCCCGCTTCGACTTCCTCCACACGCCCGGCCACACCATCGAGGGCATCTGCGCCGTCCTCACGGACCTCGCGTCACCCTCTGCCCCCCGCGCCGTCTTCACCGGCGACACTCTTTTCGTCGGCGACGTAGGCCGCCCCGATCTCTCCGCCGACCACACTCCGCAGCAGCTCGCCGGCCTCCTCTACCAGAGCCTCCACACCAAGCTCCTCAAGCTCCCCGACGAGACAGAAATCTACCCCGCCCACGGTGCAGGCTCTCTCTGCGGCCGTCAGATGAGCACCGAGCGCTCCTCCACCATCGGCCAGCAGCGCCGCACCAACTACGCGCTCCAAGCCAACACCGAAGAAGACTTCATCCATCTACTCACAGACAGCCTCCCACCGCGCCCCGAGTACTTCGGCCGCGACGTCGAGCTCAACCGCCACGGTGCATCATCCATCGACGAGCTTCCCGCACCCAAACCACTCTCCGCCGCCGAGGTCAAACGCCGCCAGGCCGAAGGAGCCATTCTCCTCGACACCCGTCCCTCCGCCGACTTCGCCGCCGCACACATCCCCGGCTCCGTTCACATCGCACTCTCCGGCCAGTACGCCTCCTGGGCAGCACGCATCCTCGGCCTCGACCGCCACATCATCCTCATCGGCGAAGACGCCGACCAACTCCGTGAATCCCAGCTCCGCCTCGCCCGCGTAGGCATCGAGCACGTCGACGCCTTCCTCGAAGGCGGCATCACCGGCTGGAACAAGGCCGGATACGAGCTCGACTACATCCCCCAAGTCACCGCACACGAGCTCGAGGATCTCATAACCAAAGAGAAAGACCACCTAACGATCCTCGACGTCCGTGAATCCAACGAGGTCGCCCTTGGAGCCTTCGACAACTCGATCCGCATCCCCCTCGGCCAACTGAGCCAAACACGCCGCCGAAATCGACCCCACCAAACTCGTCGTCGTCCACTGCAAAGGCGGCTACCGCAGCGCCATCGCCTCCAGCATCCTCCGCCGCGCCGGCCTCCGCGACATCGCCAACCTCACAGGAGGCTTCGACGCGTGGCAGGCCACCCACAAACCCGAACCTCAACCCATCGGCTAAGAATTTCCATCCACGGCTTCACAGCGGCCACACTCCGGGGGCCCTATCCAACCCTGTACCATAGCAAGGTCCACCCACCCTACACCCAGGAGAGGCCCCAGCATGGCATGGAGGAAGGGCAAGAACACTGACCAATACGAACGCAAGCTCCTCACTGAAGAGAACCGCGCCACCGGCCTCCTCAACTTCATCCTCGCGGTCTCCGTCGCCGCAATAGCCTATACCGACTGGATCGTCGTCGAAAACGATTCCCTCGGTTACCTCTACGTCCTCCCGATCGCCCTTAGCGGCCTCGTGAATCGCCTCCCCATCACCATCGGCCTCTCCCTGCTCTGCGCCTACCTGCAGGACCTCTTCGGCCCACCCGAAGACACCATCCACGTCAGAGTCGTTCGTGCCTTCATCAGCCTCGCCGGCTATCTCATCATTGGCTTCCTCGTCACTGCCATAGCCCGCCAACGCGCCAGCCTGGCCGCCGAAATCCGCAAGGAACGCGACGACTACGAGAAGGACCTCACCCTAGCCGCGCAGGTCCAGCGACGTGTCCTCCCTGCCCCTCCCGTCATCCCTGGCATCCAGCTAGCCGCAGCCATGCAGACAGCCCGTCTCCTCGGCGGCGACTACTACGACTTCTTCCCCATCTCCGACGACGTCGTCGATGTCGTCATAGCAGACGTCTCCGGCAAAGGCGCCGCCGCATCACTCCTCATGCCATCCCTCGCCGTGGCTCTCCGTCTCCGCGCCCGCGAGCTCTCCGGCCCCGCGGCCATCATCAAAGACCTCGACACCGTTCTCCAACAGATCACCAACAACGCCACCTTCGTCACCGTCTTCTATGCTCGCCTCAACGCCACCCGTCGCATCCTCGAATACTCCAGCGGAGGCCACAACCCACCACTTCTCCTCCACCCAGCACCGGCGAAGCCATTCAGCTCGACATAGCCGGCCCCATCGTCGGCATCCTTCCCGGCGCCGAGTACATCGACACCATCGTCCCCTTGTCGCCCGGCGATATCCTCACCCTCTACACCGACGGCGTCACCGAACAGGAAAACCAGGTCCCCGAACAGTTCTCCCTCGACCGCCTCCAACAAGTCGTCCTCGCCAATCAAGCCGACTCTGCCTCCGCCATCGTCTCCGACATTACCAACGCCGTCTCCACCTTCGCCGGCCCCACTGAACAGGAAGACGACCTCACCGTAGTAGTAGCAAAAATCCTATAGACCGCCCCTGCTACTCAGTCCGGAGAGCCTGCATGGGCTGCACCCCAGCCGCCCTGCGAGCAGGGAGTGCTGCGGCCAACAGGACCGTAAAGATGATAAGTGCTGTGGAGGCCGCGAGAGTTAAGGGGTCGTAGACACTGACACCGTAAAGCTGACTCCGGAAGAAACGCGCAAGAAGCACAACAGACGGAAGCGCCACCACCGTAGCAATCGCAGCAATAAGGGCCATCTCCCGCAGAACCGCAACGACAATGCTGCTGCGCGGAGCTCCGAGCGCAAGCCGAACCCCGATCTCGCGCGTGCGCTGCTCGGTCGAGTACGCAAGCACGCCATAGAGACCGACTGCGGCAAGCAAAAGAGCAAGAATCGAGAAGCCTACAGCGAGAATCGCAAGAGCCCGCTCCCCAAACGACGAAAGCTCCGTCTGGGCCTCCATGGTGCGCAGGCCGCTCACCACGAGAGTCGGATCGAGGTCATGAATCACTTTCCTGATAGAAGCTTCGCTCGCCTCGGGCGACTGCGTCGTCTGCACATAGAACTGAACGCCGGTAGGATGTTCCTTTTGTGCGTAGGGACGGTAGACCGCAGGTCCAAGCTCCGTACGGAGATCAGTGTGGCGAGTATTGCCAACCACCCCGACGATGGCGGTATCTGGTTTGACGCCGGGACGTGCGTCTTCGACGATGAGATGACCGATGGCGTTCTGCGGCGCACCAAAGAATCGTTTCGCAAAAGCAAGGTTGACGACTGCAACCCTCGCCGTGCCTTTGACGTCTGCTGTATTGAATTCGCGGCCGACCAGAACGGGCTGGCGCAGGGTGGCGAAATAGCCGGGAGTGATCTCGGGAGATTCAAAATCACGTTCTTCGTCTTCGGCGAAGGTGTGGCCTTCAATCGCGTAGCCGTGGATCTCGTTATCGCCGGTAAGTTCAGGGTCCGTGGTGGCCGCGGCGGAGATGACGCCGGGAATTCGATTGAGCGCGTCCACAGCACTGTTAATGATCTGCGGAGTTCGGTCTTCACCGTAGCCCGAGTTGGTAGGATCGAGGCCGAAGGTTGCCAGGTGCGTGGTGTCGAAGCCGACCGGCTGGTGGCGAAGATTATCCAGTGTGTGGACAAAGAGCCCCGCGGCACCAAGAAGAAGCACGCTGAGTGCGATCTGCACTCCGACCGCAACTTTGCGGAAGCGTTGTGAGCCTTTGGAAGCCGTGCCTGCGCTCTGGCGAAGAGCCTCCACCAGGTTAGGCCGAAGGAAATGAAGCACCGGCGCAAGACTGAAGAGAAGGCTCACTACAACAGAGATACCAAGAGTGAAAAATAAGACGCGTGAGTCAATAACCGCCGAGTAAGGTTCGCTGCCCGGGTCGGCCTGCGTCATCAGACGTACAAGCGCGTTGGCAACCAGCGGTGCGAAAGCAAGACCAGCAAGCGCCCCGGCGAGACCAAGAATGCCGCCTTCGACAAACAATTGCGACACGATCCGAGGGCGGCTGGCCCCGAGGGCATAACGCATCGACATCTCGCGGGCACGGGCCGCGGCACGCAGCAGCAGAAGCGTAGCGACGTTAATGGCGCACATCGCAACAAGTAAACCGGCCATGCTCATGAGAATGATGAGTGGAACCCTCAGATCGGCACGTCCGGGTGAAAATCCGCGGGAGTCATCCTTAACGAGGAGACGCGAGTCGTCGAGGAAGTGTTTGGAGAAGCGCGCAGTACGTTCTTTGTAGAGGGTCAACTCCTCTGCCCGGAGTGCATGCCACAGCGGTGCGAGGCTGGCCTCCGCCTGGGTCATCGTGACGCCAGGCTTGAGCCGGGCGATAAGCGTAAGCCAGATGAATTGGTGGTTGTTCAGGGGGTCGCGTGGAGCCATCGACTGGATAGCAAGTTCGGACATGCTGATCGGAAGGAAGAGGCCGGGCTTGTAGCCGCCGATAGCGGTCTGAAAAGCCTCAGGCGCTACACCGACGATGGTGAAAGGCTGGCCGTTGATCCGGACGGTTTGACCAACGACAGCGGTTGATCCGGAGAAGCGAGACTTCCAATAGGCGTAGCTAAGCACGGCCTGCGGGTTCGCGCCTTTTGCGGTGTCGTCCTGCGGAGTAAGAAGCCGGCCGGCTACAGGTTGCAGGCCGAGAACTTCGAAGTAGTTTCCAGAGACAAGCTCTGCATCCTGATCTTCTGCCTGGTTGTTCCAGATCACACCCACGTTGGCTCTGTCCACAGCAACAACCCCGGAGAAAACCTGGTTCTTGTCCCGCAGATCTTTGTACATGGGATAGGAAAAGTAATCGCCCATTCCTCCGCCGAAGACGTTGGCGCCACCACTGTAGCCTCCGGTCCAGTTGAAGCGAACGAGCTGTTGCGGTTTCTGCACCGGCAGCATCCGGAGAAGCACCTGATCGAAAAGGGTGAAGACAGCCGCATTCGCTCCGATACCGAGCGCAAGAGTAAGAATCACGGTCAGGGTAAAGCCAGGAGATTTGCGCAGTTGTCGCATGGAATAGCGCAGATCTTGAAGAAAGGGTTGCATCGAGCCTCCGGTTCGCGATCCTACATCGCATTTTTCTGGCCAATTACGGGCAACGTAACCTATTGATAAGAAAAAGAAGAGATTATGGGAGAAAATGTTCGAGCGTCCAAAAACATGAATCGTTGTTCGTTGGCGGACACTACAAGGCCGAATGGAGTGAAGAGTGATTTGCACTGATTCCACTCGTGTTGATATACACCGCAACTGAAGCGCAGGATTTCTGGTACTGTCACAGCAAACCCAGCATTATTGTTATGAATAATTTACGTAAAGGGCAACGAGAGAGGTATCCCTGGTCAAACAGGGGCAAGAGATCATGACTGACCTATACAGCAACGCCCAATCCGCCGCCGACTACATCCGCGTCGCCGCCGACATCCATCCACGCATCGGCATTATCCTCGGCTCCGGCCTTGGCGACTTCGCCGCTCAGGTTCAGGACGCCACCTGCATCCCTTACGCGGAAATCCCCCACTTCCCCAGCTCCACCGTCGAGGGCCACTCAGGAAACCTGGTCCTGGGCACCATCGCCGGGATCCCCGTAGCCGTCATGCAAGGCCGGGTCCACGCCTACGAGGGCTACCCGATCACCCAGGTCACCTTTCCCACACGCGTCCTGGGTCTCCTCGGTTGCAAAACTCTCATCATCACGAACGCTGCGGGAGGCATCAACACCGGTTACAGGCCAGGCGCTCTCGTCGCCATCCTGGACCATATCAATCTCACCGGAATCAACGCCGCTATCGGCCCAAACGAACCTCGTTTCGGCATGACACTCGGGTCCGGCCAGCGTTTCTTCGACATGTCCGCCGCCTACTCGCCACGCCTTCGCACCCTGGCCGTCAAAGAGGCCGTCCGACAGAATCTCCTACTCTCAGAGGGCGTCTACCTTGCCGTCTTGGGTCCCAGTTTCGAAACCCCCGCTGAGATCCGCGCATTCCGCACCCTCGGTGCCGACCTCGTCGGCATGTCCACCGTCCACGAAACCATCATCGCCCGCCATATGGGCCTCGAAGTCCTCGGCCTATCCCTCGTCACCAACATGGCCGCCGGAGTCGTCGCCTCCGGACAGCAGACCGCCGATACCATCCATCACGAGGACGTCATGGAAGTAGGCCGACGCGCAGAAAAGCAATTCACCAGCTTACTTACCGCCGTAATCCCGCGAATCGCTGCAATGCAACCAGAAGTGGTCTAACGCCGCGACAAAAATGAGCTGCCGGAAACCTAGTCTCAAGTGACCGGCACCAACTCACCCTCACTCACCCGCTCCACCTCACCCATCTCCTCATACATTGTCGAGACCCGCGCCCGCGCCGTCTCCGACAACACAAACCGATCCGTTCGTTCCTTCACTTCCTCGCCAAACCGCACCTTCACCGAAAGCCCCTTCAATCCCAGCATCCGGAAGATGTGCGACACAAACCCCATCTCTCCCCACCAGCAGACATCCTCACTCACTGTCGCTCCCTCATTTCCCCAGCAACTCTCCAACTCATACCGCAAAGCCGCAGTCTGCAGCGCGACGCCCTCGTTCAGCACCGAGTGAAACAGCCCTCGCCGAAACGGCAACACCTCCGCTCCATCTGTCGTCGTCCCCTCCGGAAAGAACAGCACAGGCAATCCGCTCCGGTAAGCCTCTGCCATCTCTGCATTCACCCGCGGATAAGTCTTCGGCCCACCCCCGCGCTCGACGTACACCGTCCCCGCCCGCGACGTTATCCACCCGAACAGCGGCCAACCCCGCACTTCAGTCTTCGCAACCATCACGAACGGCTGCACCGAGCTATACATCAAAATATCCAGATAGCTCAAGTGGTTCGACACCACCGCACCATCCACCGGAAGCCTTCCCTCCACCTCACACCGAAATCCCAGCCACCTGACAATCCGCCGGCACCAGCCATGAATCCACACCGCACCCTGCGCCCCCACCTGCGGCCGCCGCACCCACCAGTCCACCACCGCCGCCACCAGCAACATCACAAACAGAAAACTCCGCCAAACCGCGCGCAGCGTCACCCACAAACCTCTCACCTCATCGCCCTTCAAGAAATCTTCTGGCGACGCGAGGATGCAGCGTCTGCAAATCCAGCAGCGTCAGAAAATCAATCGTCTTGAACTCGCGATCGATCGCCGGTTCGCTGCAGATCTTCGCCCCAATCGTCAAATAAGCCCTCAATAGCTTCGGAGCCCGCACCTCCGACATCTTCCCTTTCGTCGCAGGCAGCGCAAACGCCTTCGTAGCAACAGTCCTCAACTGCGGCTCAACCATGCAATCGCGCAGCGTCTCATATACCGCATGACCTTCCTCAACATCCTGCGACGTCAGCGAGCAGCACCCCATCATGTATCTCCCGCCATTCACCAGCGAGTACCGCGCAATCCCCCGCCAAAGCAGATGCAGCACATCCGACGAACGAAAATCCCGATGAATACAAGCGCGCCCCAACTCCACAATCTGGCTCCTCATCGCCTCGTAGGGCCGAAAGCAGAACTCCTGCTCGCTGTAATACCCAAAGTACTTCCCGGCAATATCTCCCATCTGCATCCGGTAAGTCCCCACCACAGCGCCTGTTCGTCGGTCCTCGACGATCATGTGATCGCACACATCATCGAAGTGGTCTTTGTCATATCCATCGGCATACGCCGACTCCAACCCTTCATTCATCTCGAGGTTGAACACCAGAAAGCGCAAACGAAATGCCGCCATCCGCTCTTCCTCGCTCAACGCAAGACGCACCACGAAATCCCCAGCCTCTAGTCGAATATCTCTCTTCGACGGCAGTTGCGGAGCCACAGCTTGATTCGGTAGAAGGACACCAGAGGACGATCCAGCGACTGTGAGCATCGAAGCCCCTTCAACACGAGGATGTGCAGCCTTCGATGTCAGTCTGCGTTGTCTTTTGTTACACAGCGTTCACGCCAAATGAACATTCGTTGAATCGAAATTGGTGCATTTCGAAAGTCACTAGGCCGAGTCACTGGGCTTTCACACTCAACTCCATCACCTCGGACCTCGCCTCCACTGCCGCATGCTTTCGGTTCGGCCAGGTTGCAAACTCGATTGGCTCATTCGCAAACCTCACCTCGGCCCGCACTCCGCGCAGTCCCAGAAACTTGAACATATGAGCCCACATATTCCGGTCACCCCAATAGCAGACATCATCCTCAACGTTCACCCCATGCCCATTCTCGATTGAGAAGCCGTACCGCACATAAGCTGCCGTGACCGGAGACCCGGCTTTAATGACCTGTGCAAGCAACCCACTATGAAACTTCAGTAGCCCCCTCCCATTCGAAGTAGTTCCCTCCGGAAAAAACACCACAGGCAGACCTGCATCCACCACCGCCTGCACTCCGTTTCCCGCCTTCAAGGCTGATCCGCCATGGCCACGTGCGACATACACGGCGCCCGACATCGTCGTCATCCACCCAATAGCAGGCCACTTCTCAATCTCCGCCTTCGACACAAACACACACGGATGGATCGCTGCGAACACAAGAATATCCAGGTAGCTCAGGTGGTTCGAGATCACCGCACCGTGCTCAGGAAACAATCCCATCACGCGAATCTCGATCTCAAGTTCCCGCAACGCCTTCGCGCAAACGCGATGCAGCCAGTCCGCGCGTTCCTCCCGCGTCTCCGGCTGCTTCACAATCAACTCCGTTCCCGCGACAACGAACAGTCCCATCACCCTGAATGTCCGTCCTATCGCACGAAAGAAGTTCACCAGCTCCCGACCTCGCTTTTCAAGGACTCACAATCTCCAGCGCAAGCCCTCGTTGTGCAGTCTATCCTGTCCATAGTGCAACCGATCCAGCCCAATCTCAACGCCCCGCCTCAAACTCCCCCGCCCATCCACCACAACTGGCTCTACCGCCGCATCGCCCTTCCGGTCTTCGCGCTCCTCCGCATGGGAGCCACTCCCGAAAAACTCGCATGGAGCATAGCAACCGGTCTCCTCATCGGCATCAATCCAATTCTCGGCAGCACCACGATTCTTTGCCTTGCGGTCGCCTTCGTCTTCCGCCTCAACGTAGCCGCATCCCAAATCGGCAACCACGTCGTCTACCCTCTTGAAATTCTCTTCGTCATCCCCTTCATTCACCTCGCAAGCCGCATCTTCCATACGGAGCCTATGCCGCTCTCAGCAACTGAACTCCTCCACGCCGCCCGCGAGCATCCGCTCGACCTCACCCGCCGCCTCTGGCTATGGGAATGGCACGCCTTCCTTCTCTGGACCATCCTCGCCTTCGTCGCCATCCCCATACTCGCTCTTATCCTGACGCCCATCCTTCGTAAGCTTCTAGTCCGAGTCACGAAACACCAATACCCACTTCTCTCGCATTCCAAATAAATCCGGATCGCGCTAGCTTCAATCAGGATAGTTGCGCGGAGGCAGCGGCTCCGCACTCTTCACCCACGCCGAATAGATCATGTCCCGCAACTCTGTCGCTCCGGCGGCCAGCCGCTCATCAACAAACTCCTTGCCCGCAGGAGTACCGGTGCCGACAAACGCACCCGCCTTCTCCAACTGATACGTCTTCTCCACCAGCGTGTTCGTATGCCGAAGATAAGCCATGTAATCGACAAAAACATCGCCGATCACAACCGGCTTCGCAGGAATCAGCGGAGCCACATCCGAAGCCTTCACATTCGCAGAGACATACACCGACTCAAACAGCGAATGAATCTTATGCTCCGTCGTGTATCCATTCGGATTTGGTCCCGTCCACCCGTTGTACTGAATCGTCGTATGCAGCGGCTGCGATCCGTCCGCAACATAATGCCCTAACCACCCTGCGAGAAACACAATCTCAGCCTCCACTGGCTTCGTATCCTTGTGGTCCTGCTTCAACTGGCGATAGTCACGCATCGCACTCTTCAACCGCTCCCACACCTCAACGGTCTGATACGGCTGCAAACCCACCTTCTCCGGCGTCAACGGAAGATCCAAATGAGACTTCTGCGCAAACGCCAGAGCCCTCACAAAGTCATACCGCTTCCTTGGCAAATCCCCCACCAGGTCCGCATACTCCAGATCGATGAAGTGTTCCGGAGCCTGCGCCGCATTCAACTCGGGCTCTAGCGGAGCCCTCCACCGGTCCGGCTCCGGCCCATAGTATTCCAGCGCGTCCAGCGCCTCCTTCGAACGTAAAAACTCAGGAACATCCGATGGCAGCGCCGCTCCCGCCAGCCGGTTAATCATCCTGTGCCCATCGTTCCCCCACGCCAGACCCTGCTGCACCAGCATCACCGGCAGCAATGTTACCGCCGCCGCAACCCGAACCAGACCCATCAATCTCTTCATATAAAAAAAGTATACCCACGACAGCAGCTCAAACTGTTACAGGCTCTCCAACGACCGCCACGCTGCCAAACACTCGGCGATACCGTTCAATCTCGCTCGCCGGCCCCGTCGCCTTGCGCGCGTTGTCCGAAAGCTTCACCGCAGGCCGCCCCTCCACCGTCATCAGCTTGCACACCAGGCTGATCGGATCCAGCGTCGTCTCTCCCCTCGGATGGCATCCACGAAAATCATTCGTCAACAACGTCCCCCAACCAGCACTGAAGCGTATTCGGCCTTGAAAGTACTTCTGCAGCCGCAGAATCTCATCCACATCCAGCCCATCCGAAGCAATCAGCCGCTTCCGTTTCGCGTCCCGCCCTCGCTCCCCAAGCCACGCGATATATTCGTCGCCCGCAACAAATGGATCCTTGCTGTCGCACCGCTGCCCCGTCCAGTCCGCCACCCAATTCGGAGCCCCCTCTAAAAACTGCGTCGTCCCAAACGTATCTGGGAGCATGATCAGCAGCTCTCCGCCATAACTCTTCTGCCAAAGTTCCAACACGCGGTATTGCGACTCGTGTAACTCTTCATCCCCATTCGATAAAGCCGCCATCGCCATCGGCAACTCATGCGCATTCGTTCCCATCGCCTCCAGGTCGTGCTTGTAAGCGAGAAACGTGTTGGATGTTCCGGAGAGACTCTTCCCCAGCGCCGCATTCATCATCTCGATCACGTACTCCTGCCACAAAAAGCTATGCCGCCGCCTCGTACCGAACTCCGAGATTCTCACCTCAGGCACTTCGCGCAGCCGCTGAAGCTTCTCCCACAGCTTTGTCTTGGCTCGCGCATACAAAACATCCAGCTCCAACTCGTTCAGTGTGCTCAACGCAGCTCGAGTCTTCATCTCGCTCACCAGAGCAAGCCCGTACACCTCCCACATCGTCACCTCGGTCCACAGTCCCTCGAACCGCACCACCAACTGACCGTCGGATTCAGTCACCGTATAGTCCGACAGGCGAAAATCGTTCTCCAGCCAATCCAGAAACGCCGGCTCGAAGATACTCCGCGTCCCATAAAACGTATTTCCCGCCAGCCAGATGATCTCCGATCGCCGAAACCTCAGCCCGCGAACGTGCTCCATCTGGTCCACCAGCATCGCCATCGAAATCTGCTCCGCCAGCCGCACCGATACCGTCCGATTTGTAATCTCCGAAGTTACATGAATTGCCGGAAAGTTCTTCCAGATGAACTGCAGCATCAGCAGCTTGTAAAAGTCCGTATCCAGCAGCGACCGCACAATCGGGTCCAGCTTCCAGTTATGGTTATGCGCCCGCTCCGCAAAGTTCACATTCACGTTGGAAATCCTCAAGCTAAGCCTACCAATTGCCGGCTTTGCAGTTTGATCGAAGCCACGCTCAGAAGCTCTAAAAATAAAATGACAAGCACACTTGACAAGTTACGCCGCTCATGTCAAGCTTAGTTGTCTTTATGGAAAGGAACCTTATCATGCAATGCTTACCCTACACCAAGGCAGGCCGCCGCTACACTGCACGCCTCGCCGTCACGATGGTCTTCTATCTGGTCTTCCTCTTCTTCGCCCAGTGGACCTTCCACCATCATCACCCCACGGGAGTCGCCGTCTATCTGCTCGCCATCCTCCCCGCCCTGCCGCTCGTCGCGTCGCTCGTCGTCGTCGGCCTCTACATCGCCGAAGAGAGCGACGAGTTCGAGCGCTCCATCCTCGTTCAGTCCATGCTCTGGGGTATCGGCGGAACCCTCTCCGTCGCCACCGTCTGGGGTTTTCTATCAGACTTCGCCAACGCACCACGTCTGTCCACCTTCTACGTCTACGTCTTCTTCTGGTTCTTCATGGGAATCTCTCAGCCCTTCATCCGCAGGAGATACCAATGAAGAACCGACTTCGCATCCTCCGTGCCGAACGCAGTTGGTCCCAGGCCGACCTCGCCGATCGTCTCGAAGTCTCACGTCAATCCGTCAACGCCATCGAGACAGGCAAATTCGACCCAAGCCTTCCGCTCGCCTTCAAACTCGCTCGTCTCTTCAACAGTCCCATCGAAACCATCTTCTCGGATGAAGAGTAGGCGGTCACGGATTTTCCGCGTCATTACAAGTGTCACGTTGCTTCCATGACGCAAGCCACTGGCAGCCGCGCACCGAGCGCCGCACACTGAAATAGTTCCAAGGAGTCTGGTCATGTCAACAACGCGAGCAATCACCCGCATCATCACCGTTCTCTTTCTCCTCGCCGGCCTGCTGCTATTGCGAAAACCCGTCTTTGGTCAGGCCATTATCGCCGCACCCACACACCAGTTCGCCGCACCCAATGGTCAATTAATCGAGTCCTCGACTCTCCCCTCCACATCGAATAGTCATCGGAGAGATGAGCTGGTTAGAATCATTCGACCTCGCTAGCGGCACGTCACTCCGTCAAGGGAGATCCGTCTGATGTCAGCCCTCGGAACCCTCGAAGCGCCACCTATACCCGCAGTCAAACCGTTCCGCCCCGACTGCCCGGAATGCCCGGAGCGCCCTTACCTCCGCGTCTTCAAATCCACCGTCTACGTCAGCGATCACGACCGCGCCCTCGACTTCTACGTCAACAAACTTGGCTTCAGCGTCCTCGCCGATATCGCCGGCACCTACGATGGCCGCTGGGTCGCGGTCGCACCTCCCGACGGACAGGCCATTCTCGCCCTCGTCGCCCCCAAACCCGGCACCGACAAACACCGCTTCATCGGCCGCGACACGCAGATCGGCTTTCTCTCCGAAGACATCAACGCCACCTACGACCTCTGGCAGCGCCATGGCGTCCACTTTCGTCAGCCGCCGCAGCAAACTATCTTCGGCATCACCCTGCGCCCGCTTCCAGGACATCGACGGCAATGGCTTCGAGCTAATCGGCACCGACCAGTTCACACGTCAGATCGAGCAGGAGCGCCATGTCGCTGCCCAGAAGATCGAAGCCGACCGCCGCACCGCCCAGGAGCTCGAGATCGCCAAGCAGGTTCAGGCCCGCCTCTTCCCCCAGACCCTCCCGCAACTCAAAACCCTCGACTACGACGGCGTCTGCATTCAGGCCCGCCACGTCGGTGGCGACTATTACGACTTCCTCTCCCTCGGCAATCAGCGCCTCGGCCTCGTCATCGGCGACATCGCCGGCAAAGGCATCGCCGCCGCCCTTCTCATGGCCAATCTCCAGGCCAACCTCCGCAGTCAGTTCCTCCTAGCGCGAGACGAGCCCCAGGCCTTCCTCCAGTCCGTCAACCGCCTCTTCTTCCAGAACACCCCCGACTCCGCCTACGCCACCGTCTTCTTCGCCGACTACGACGACTCCTCCCGCCGCCTCCGCTACGCCAACTGCGGCCACCTCGCCGGCATCGTCCTCCGCCGCAACGGCCAGGTCGAGCGCCTCCACTCCACCGGCACCGTCCTCGGTCTCTTCGAAGACTGGCAATCCCCCACCGTCGACTGCCAGCTTCACCCCGGCGACCTCTTCGCCCTCTACACCGACGGTGTCACCGAATCCCCAAACGAGGTCCTCGAAGAGTTCGGCGAAGACCGCCTCGTCGACAGCCTCCAGCGCAACTCCGGCCTGCCGCCCAAAACACTTCTCACCTCGGTCATCGACGAGATAAAGGACTTCAGCCCCCACGAGCAGCACGACGACATCACCCTCATCGTCGCCCGATGCACCCCTGATTAAATAGGTCAATAACCGCAACGACTTGTTATCTCCATAACCGTTTTTTCGCATCCGTCCGCGTCAGGGACTTCGTGTACCCTGAATCCGATGATTCGGAAACAAAGATTGTCTCGGCTCTTCATAACCTCCACCCTCCTCAGCACCATCCTCTGGGCCCAGGAAGTCTCGCCGACAAAGCGCATCGTCTCGTTCCAAGGCCTCAAACCCTCCCCCACACGTTGCCAACTAGGCCTCAAGGCTCAATTCCTCGACGACACCACCCTGCTTATCTCCAACCCCATCTGCGCCAAAGGCGGCCGCGATTCCAGCTATCAACACGCCATCGCCAACCTTGACGGCAACATTCGCTTCTCTATCGAGCTTAGCGAGAGCTCTAATAACGCCTACATTGGGCCCCCCGGATACCTGTTCTTTCCCGCCGACCAACAGGGCTGGCTCATCTACGACACCGGGCTTCAGCCGAAGTGGCGCGTCCCAATACCTTCCGGAGAATTCCCCGGCAGCATCGCCCTCTCACCTTCACGTACCGCCGCCGCCCTTTCCTCTCATGCCGCAGGAGATTACTCGAAGTACCACTGGCAACTCTTCAGCGGGGAACCCCTTGCTAGGATCGGAGAATATACCGGCCAGTTGCCCTTCCCCGGCATCACTGACGCAGGTGCCGTCGAATCGGCGGTCGCTGGGCAACCCAAACTTGTCAGTTTCGAGGTTGATCCAGAAGAATCCTGGTTCTTCGATGCGCATTCCCAACTCACCCGGCGATCCAAAGGCGGCACCGAATCCCCACTTCCTGACGCCGCTTGGTTGGCGCCCGAAAGCAGAGAAACTTGGTGCTCAGAGAAAATCTCGGCCTCCGAGTCACGTCACATCCTGGTCGACTGTATGACAAGCTACTACCTTCCAAAGGCAATTGGCGGCTTTCTGACCCACGGCTTGCCTCTCTACCATCTCCGCTACGTTGTCTACGATGCAACAGGCAAAATCCTCACCAAAGGAACTTATCCATTCGATTCGCCTCCGTCACTCTCTCCAAACGGCCGGCTGCTGGCCCTCACAGAGGGAAAGAGTGTCATTCTGTACGACCTACCTTAGAAACGCTCCTACCGATCACAGAAAATTCACGAAAACCCGCAATTACACTGACCAAAATTGATATCCTAGTAGAGCTATGCCTACAAAAAAAGAACTCCTCGCCCGCCCCATCCAGCACCTCGACATCAAGCAGCACAACGTCGTCCCCATCGTCGAAGCCATGGGCAATATGGCCTACTCCGCGCGTGACACGCACCGCGCCGCCAACATCTACGACATGATGCTCCGCGACACCGACTGCGGCGTCATCCTCTGCCTCGCCGGCTCCCTCATCTCCGCCGGCCTGCAAAAGATCTTCGTCGACCTCATCCGCAACAACATGGTCGACGCCATCGTCTCCACCGGCGCCAACATCGTCGATCAGGACTTCTTCGAAGCCCTCGGCTTCAACCACTACATCGCCGGCGACGAGTACAAGTACGGCGCAGGCGACGCCGACCTCCGCGAACTCATGATCGACCGCATCTACGACACCTTCATCGACGAAGAAGAGCTCCGCATCTGCGACGAGACCACCCACCAGATCACCAACTCCCTCGAGCCCCGCCCCTACAGCTCCCGCGAGTTCATCCGCGAGATGGGTGCCTACCTCGCCAAGAACGGCAAGACCCCACAAGCCGGTGGCCGCGACTCAATCGTCCTCGCCGCCTACGAGAAGAACGTCCCCATCTTCTGCCCCGCCTTCTCCGACTGTTCCGCCGGATTCGGTCTCGTCGCCCATCAGCACGAGCGTCAGGGCAAGCCCTGCGTCTCCATCGACTCCGCCAAAGACTTCTACGAGATTACCCAACTCAAGATCGCCAACCCCACCACCGGCCTGCTCATGATCGGCGGCGGCGTCCCCAAAAACTTCGCTCAGGACATCGTCGTAGCAGCCGACATCCTCGGCGTCGACGCCTCCATGCACAAGTACGCCATCCAGATCACCGTAGCCGACGCCCGCGACGGCGCTCTCTCCGGCTCAACCCTCAAGGAAGCCAGTTCCTGGGGCAAAGTCGACCTCACCTACGAGCAGATGGTCTTCTCCGAAGCCACCCTCGCCCTCCCGTTGGTTACTGGTTACGCCTACCATCGGAACGCTCAGGCAGCCCGGACCGGAAAGAAGTGGGCCACCATTCTCGACCAGGTGCCCGTAACCGCCTAAGCCCGGTTCGACCTTACAAGCATCAAAAAGGCCGTCTTTCCCGCGAAAGACGGCCTTTTACTGCGCGAAAACCCGTCCATAACCCCTGCTACACCAATGTTGTCATCGGTGATAACCCACAGAGGTGTTATTCCCGCTACAACGAAATTTCTGGCATGCTCGGGTTGCTGACTGAAAATTGACAAGTTCCAAACGGGCCACTGTTCAACCAATACCGCAGGTTTCGCCGCCTTAGAAGGAGTCGAAGGAGCAGCCGTTAACTAACTAGTACAACACGCAATAACCGCAATGGTTACCCAAAATTAGTTACTAAAACACATAAAAACAGTTACCATAGGGTTCCCGAACCACAATGCACATTCTTCCCTTACTTGGTTATCTCTCGCTCCTCACCACCTCGGCAGTTCTCCTCTTCGCTTTTCTCAGAGCGCAGCGCACAACGCGCGAACTCGCGGAGCAGCTCACCCAGGCGCGTGAGCAGCACCATCAGCACACACTTCAGCTCTCGCATCGCTCCGAACTCGACACTCTCAAGGACGAGTTCATCTCCACCGTCTCTCACGAGCTGCGCACCCCGCTCACCAGCATTCGCGGAGCACTCGGTCTTCTCTCCTCCGGCATCATCGGCGACGTAGACGCCAAGGCCCTCAATCTCCTCCGCATTGCCGTCACCAACACCGACCGCCTCATCCGCCTCATCAACGACATTCTCGACCTGGAGCGTATGGAATCCGGCCGCGCTCCCCTCCAGATTCGCCGCTGCTCTCTCCGCGACCTCGCCCAGCAGGCCATCGACACCATGACCCCCATGGCCGACGCCAACACCGTTCACCTCGCGCTCGAGCCCTCCAGCATCGCCCACGTCGCCTATCCCGAGTCCCTCTTCTTCGACGGCGACTCCGACCGCATCCTTCAGGTCCTCACCAACCTCCTCTCGAACGCCATCAAGTTCTCGCCCGTAGCCTCCACCGTTCGCATCTATACCGAGGCCACCTCAGACTCCATCCTCCTCAAAGTCGTCGACGAAGGCCGCGGCATCCCCTCCGACAAGCTCGACAGCATCTTTGATCGATTCCAGCAGATCGAACCCTCCGACGCCCGCCAGAAGGGCGGAACCGGCCTCGGCCTCGCCATCTGCCGCAGCATCGTTCAGCAACACTCCGGCTCCATCTGGGCCCAGCGCAACCTCGGCCCCGGAACCACCCTTTACGTCATGCTTCCCCGCACCAGTCGCGCCTCCGACGTCGTACTTCCCGCCCCGGCTCAGCCCCGCGGCGAAGGCGCCATCCTGGTCTGCGACGACGACCCCGGCATCCGCACAGTGGTCTCTGAACACCTCACCCGCCAGGGATACACCGTCATCGAGGCCTCCTCCGGCGAGCAGGCCCTCATTCTCGCCGCACAACACCAGGTGGAAGCCATCCTCCTCGATCTCTATATGCCCGGTCTAAGCGGCTGGGAAACGCTCCAACGTCTCCGCAACAACCCGACCACGGCCAACATTCCTGTAGTCGTGCTTAGTGTTCTCTCCTCCAACCTCCGTCCCCAGCTCACCGGCGACGCCCAGGGATGGGTCCAGAAGCCCTTCAACGAAAACCTTCTCTTCGCAGAACTAGGCCGCGTCCTCCATCACGGCGATGGACCGGCAGACATCCTCCTCGTGGAAGACGACGAAGACCTTGCCAGCGTCCTGACCGCCAGCTTCCGCGACGCCGCCGTTCGCATCGATCGCGCAGCCACCCGCCAGCAGGCCATCCGGCATTGCATCACACGGCCACCCGACCTTCTGATCCTCGACCTGACCCTCCCCGACGGCGACGGTTTCTCGCTCGTCGAGTGGCTCCGCCAGCAGCCGACCCTTCGCACTCTTCCCCTGGTCGTCTACTCCGGACGCGAAATCTCCGAGACCGAGATGTCCAAACTCCGCCTCGGCCCCACCGAGTTCCTCACCAAGGCCAAAGTCCAGCCTCACGAAGTCGAAGAACTCGTCCTCTCCATGGTCAACCGCATCCGAACCAAATTCGCCGATCTCGCCACCGTGTCGACGATCTAAATCGGGAACTTCCGCATCACGAAGTCATCAAGTTACCTCCCCTAAAACGCGTCGCATGAGAGAATAAGTTCGCTCATGCGACGCATTCTGATCATTGACGACGAAGACGACATTCGCGAAGTAGCTGCGCTCTCCCTCGAAGCCACTGCAGGCTGGGAGATACTTACCGCCAGCTCAGGTGCTGAAGGAATCTCGGTTGCAGCCGCTCAGAAACCCGACGTCATCCTCATGGACGTCATGATGCCCGGCGTCGACGGCCCTACCACCTTCAAATCCATGCAGGAAAACCCCGCCATCAACAAGATCCCCGTCCTCCTGCTCACCGCCAAGGTCCAGGGAGTCGACCAGCGCCGCTTCGCCGGACTCGGCCTCGCCGGCATCCTCTTCAAGCCCTTCGATCCCCTCACCCTCGCCGAGCAGATCTCCGAGGCCCTCGGCTGGAAGGACTAACGTAAATTAAGACGAATGAACCTATGTCCTCTCTTTTTGAAGTCGTCATCCTGAACGGAGTGAAGGATCCCCGCATTTCGCATTTGTTCTTTGTTGCTGGCGGTAAGGTTTCCTTACTTTAAATTCCGATCTGAGCCAACCAGTTCCATGCAAAAACCCAAGCCAGACAAGATCGACGACATCCTCTCTCAACTCTGGCGAAAGAACCTCCCAACCATCCGCGAGCGCCTCGACCTCATGGATAAGTTCGGCTCCGCCGCCGCATCCGGCACTCTCGACGAACCCATGCGCATTGAAGCCCTCAGCATAGCCCACAAACTAGCCGGCTCTCTCGGCATGTACGGCTACCCGCAAGGCACCGAGGTCGCCTCCAAAATGGAGCGCATCCTTAAATCCCCCACCCCCGAAACCCTGGCCACCCTCCGCACCCTGGCCACAGACCTACGCAAATCCCTCGCCGCCGCCCTCTAAAACCCCACCCTCAGACTTGACAAATCCTAAGTCTGGACAGGGGGTAACAGCGTGCAAAAAATAAAGGTGTCATCCTGAGCGAAGCCCGCAGGGCGGAGTCGAAGGACCTGCATTTGAGGCCTTAGTCCAGACCTAAAGTATCTTGTTCGAATACTTTGCACACTTAACGCTGGGGAGGGGGCACCTGCCGAACCGCCCACCCCGCCAGATCAATCGCCGCCGCAAATCCGTCATAATCCGCAGGCAGCCGATTCCTCCGGTCCACATACTCGTTGTAAACCCAAGGGTCGACCACAGCAAAAACAGTCCCCTTCCCGTACTTAGAAACAGCCATCAGCACATCGCCCTGGTCCGTCACCACCGCCTTCGCCGGCCCCGACACGCGAATCGTGCAAATCTCCTTCAGATAAGCCTTATGCGGGTACTCAAACACCCCGGTCCCCGTCGGAATCATCACCGTCCCCATCTCCCACTTATCCCCATCCACCTTATTCCGAATCACCGGATTAAAGTGAATTCCGAATCTCTCACTCAAAGTATTGAAGTGATCAAACTCCGAGTTCGTCACATCGTTCTCCATCAGGAGAAGCACTCCACCAGCCTTCACCCAAGCCTGGATCGCATCCCCACTCGCCTTATCCATATAGTTCGGCGCCGGATTCTTCGTTGGAATATCCGGTGAAGCAATCACATATATCTGCGCCTTCTTCAAATCCGCCGCAGTCGGCGCAGTCTTCTCCGTAGCCAGCGTCACGCCATACCGCTGAAACGCCCGTCCAAAGAAAGCGAACCCGCTATTCGCATCATCGTCCCACTTGTAATGAAACAGCTCCGTCTGCCCTGCCGCATTCTTCCGCGTCTGCGAGTTGAACCACGCATCAATCAGCACCGTCTTTCCCAGCCCCAGCGTCGCGGTCTTCGCTTGTTCCATCTCGCTGCCCGCCATCAGGAATGCGCCGATGCCCTTCCCATCATTCGAAATAATCTTCTCCCCGATGTAGTACTCATAGGTCCCCGACCGATACGGTGTCCCGCCCAGACCTGCACCTTTGATCGTCCCGGTAAGCGTCAGCATTCCATCCGGTCCCGTCTTCACAAACGTCTTCTGAATCGCGTCCCATCCGCGCTGCGCGTTCATCTCATCGCTCTTGGGCAGATAGCCCATTCGCACACCCTTTGCCAACGCATACACAAACATGCAACTCGCAGAAGACTCCGTAAAATTCCCCGCCTTTCCCCCTTTGTCCGTTACCTCCCACCACAACCCTGTCTCTTTGTCCTGGTAACGAACAACCGCCGTCATCGTTCGGGTTAGAGCTCCTATCAGCTCCGCTCGCTTCGGATGATCCCGCGGCATCCAATCCAGTACATCCTCGATCGCCATCACGTACCAACCGTCTGCACGCGACCACACCTCCGGCGACAAACCTGTAGTCTTATCCGCCCACGGCATCTGCTTCGACTCATCCCACCCGTGCCGCAGCAGCCCCGTCTGCGCATCACGCATCTTCACATCCATCAGCAGCAACTGCTTGGCAATATCATCCCAGTCTCCCGGCTCTTGAAACGTAACCGCGTACGCCGCACGAAACGGCTCTGCCATATACGCGCTATCCAGCCACATCTGGTTCGGATAGATATTCTTGTGCCAGTATCCGCCACTCGCCGTGCGTTGCTGCAGTGCCAACTGGTCATGGATAAACTTCGCCGCCTTGTAGTACTTCGCCTGCTGAGTCACCCGGTACAGCATCACCACCACTCGCCCCATCTCGACCTCGTCGAGACTATGCAGATCCGTACCATAACCCTTAATTGTTCCATCATCTGTTACATACTGGTCAACCGCTTCCTTCACATACTTGAAGTCCGCGCCATCCGCCGTCGAATGCCACTCCGCCGTCATCCCGTCCAGAAGCACCCCCTCCGTATAACCCCACGCCCCTGGACGGTTGTCCGTCGCCACCACACCCTGCGGCCACAACTTGATCACCGTCGCCGCCATCTTCCGTGAAGGCGAGTTCTCCGCAATCACACCCTGCGCGCCAGCCAAACGTACCAACAACCCCAGCACCAAAAAAGCCAAAAGACGCTTCATCACAACCCTCAATTCCAAAGATCAAACCCGCTCACCAGAATAAACTCCTCGGGTCTGAAAACTCAGATCTAAGAATCGACAACCGGGCAATTCAATTGCAAGTCAACGCCACCCAAACCCCGGCTGCAGTCCCACTCGCCCCACTCACGCTGAAATCCACAAAGTTCCCCGCCGAAACCGCCACACTTCCCGCAGCGGTGCAAGAAGACCCCGACCCAACCGAGCACCCAAGCCCCGTATCCGCCATACTCCCGGGAGTCCCCTGCCGCAGCATCACGTTGATCGTGTTCGACTGCCGCGAAAACACACTCAACTGCGAAGCCGTACACCCCGCCGGCACCCAAGTCAGCACCGAATCCGCCTCGCTCGCCGATGAGTTCGCACTACTGGCCGAGTAGTAAGTGAAGTTAAACGAAACCGCATGGTACAAAGCCGCCGAAGAAACCCCACCAGCCCCTCCGCCACCTCCGCCACCCGTCCCCGGAGCTCCCTGCGGAATTGTAAAGTTCAGCACCGCCGCATTCGCGGTCCCACTGTTCGTCACACTGGCCTGCGATCCCGCAGCACCGGTCGTCACCGTCCCGACCGCCACCGTCGCTGGCGCACCAGCAGGGCCCGAAGCTCCCACTGCACCATTGACCGCCAGCACCGCCCATTGCGATGACGAAACGTCCGGCTCCGACCCCAGCGAAGTCGTCACCGCCAGATAACTCGCCCCACCGAACACCACCACATCATTCGCCACATAAGCCGTCTGCGCCACCCAAGTCCCTCGATACGTCACCCCAACCGTCCCCGGAGCACCCGCCGGCCCTTGCGGCCCCATAGCTCCCGGAGCCCCCGCAGTCCCAGCCTGTGCAAGCACCGCCCAGAACGTCGGACTCACATCCGGCTCTCGCCCCACATTCGCCGCGATCGCGACATAGCTCGACCCGCCATACGCCACAACACTTCCCACCCCGTACGACGTCCCAATCACCCATGTCCCCAGAAAACTAGCCGGCGGCCCTGCCGGTCCAGTAGGCCCCTGCGCACCCGTCGCCCCAGCAGTTCCAGCCGCACCCGCTGGTCCTGTCGCACCTATGGGCCCAGCCGGTCCTTGCGCCGCCAGCAAAGCCCACCAGGTAGGACTTTGGTCCGGAGTATTCCCCAAATTCCCCGCCGCCAGCGACACCCACGTCGACCCCGAGTAACTCACCGCATCATGCAACCCATAGTTCGTCCCCGACGAGTAGTTCCCCGTATAGTTCGCCACCGCTGGCCCCTGAGGCCCAACCGGCCCCTGCGGCCCCTGAGCACCCACAGCCCCCGCCGCACCTGGAGCCCCCTGCAACCCCTGAGGCCCCTGTGGTCCCGCAGGCCCAGTCGCCCCTGCCGACCCGGTGGCAAACAATCCCCACCATGCCGGACTCTGGTCTGGAGTATTCCCATGGTTGCTCGCCGCCAGCGAAACATAAGCTCCGCCGTTGTAGAGCACCCCATCCCCCAGCGAATAATTCGTCGTCGACGAATAGCTCCCCTGAAATGACATCCCCACCGGACCCGCCGGCCCTTGTGGCCCCATCGGCCCCTGCAATCCCTGCGCTCCCGCGGGCCCCGTCAATCCCTGAGCCCCAGCCTGCCCCGGAATCCCCTGAGCTCCCTGAGGCCCAGTCTCACCCGGAGGCCCAACCGATCCCGCTGGCCCCTGCACTCCCGGCAAACCCTGCGGCCCCTGCGCCCCCGTTGGCCCAGCCGGACCCTGCGCCGTCAAAACTCCCCACTGCCCCGGACTCTGATCCGGAGTATTCCCATGGTTCGAAGCAATCAGCGAAGCCCAACTAGCCCCCTGCCACAGAACCACATCCCCCAGCGCATAGTTCGTCACGGAAGAATAGTTCCCCTGATAAACCAGTCCCGGCGTCCCCGGAGCGCCGGCAGCCCCTGTCGCCCCGGTAGGTCCGGCCGGTCCCACAGGTCCAGGCGGCCCGGTCAATCCCTGCGGTCCAGTCACCCCCGGCAAGCCTTGAGCCCCCTGCGCCCCCACAGCTCCCAACGCCATCACCCCCCACTCCCCCGGACTCTGATCCGGCGTATTCCCATGATTTGCCGAAATCAGCGAAACATAACTCGACCCCTGATACGAAACAATGTCATTCAACGCATAGTTCGCCGCCGAAGCATACGTCCCCTGATAAGCCACCCCCACTCCACTGCCCGTCCCGGTTCCACCCTGAGCCAGCACCGCCCACTCCGAGGTCACCCCCGGCGTGTTCCCCTTATTCCCCGCCGCCAGCGATACAAAACTCGACCCCGCGTACGTCACCACATCATTCAGCGCATACGTTGTAAGGGCCCCATAAGCCCCTTGAAAGTTCAACCCGGATGCGCCAGGAGGCCCCTGCAAACCCTGAATCCCCTGAGGCCCGGCAGGCCCAGAAGCTCCGGCCGGCCCAACAGGTCCCTGAGGCCCCACGGCACCTGCAGGGCCAGCAGGCCCAACCGAGGCCAGGGCCACATCCAGCACCGCGGCATGCCCAGTCAGATCATTTTCCTTGCTGTCGAACTGCACCACCGCAGTCCCCGCCGTCAGTGCCACTCCATTATTCGTAGCCGGAGCGCTCAGCCACCCCTGCACAAGCGCCGTCACATCCACCGCAACGTAAGCCCCCGCCTGGCTCACCTGCACCACCTGAGCCGCCGCACCCAGCGAAGGCAGCGTTGCATAGGTCACGCTGTACTCGCCCCAAGCCCCACCAACCGGCTGCAAGCTCACCAACCCCGGCGTATCAGCCCGGTTGCAATAAAGCCTCAACGTAGCCCGAGACACCTGCGCCGCCGTAGTCCCCGCCGGCAGCGTCGAAAGATCGAACTGCAACAGCGCAGTGTAACCGCCACCCACATTCAAATTCGAAATAGCCCCGCTATTCACCGTCGGCCGCGCGCTGTTCACATGAGCATCCGCCACCAGCGTAGCCTCAACAGCCAACGCCGCCCGGGCCGCACCCAGCAGCCCCGCGAACCCCACAGCACACACCACAATCCGACGAACTATCCCGCAAACCAGGCCCATCCAACCTCTACCCTCAACGATCAAAACTCAGCAATGCACGTCTCAGGGAAGCGCCGGACTCGCCTGCCTCTTCCAACAGACACAACAAACGAACGAACAACGGGAACATTCCCGTTTTAGGTCAACCGCTCCTAAAAGACAAGAACATTCGGCTGACACCTCCGCATAACTCTCTTTCCCGACCAATTTCCATCCAGTAACCCGCATCCCATATAGTTGCCCACAGGCATACAACACTCCGAGAGAGGCACATCCGGCATGAGCCACATCGCAACCCCAAAGCCCAACACCCCCGGCCAACCACCCCTCCCCGAAAACCTCGTCGACGTCGGCCGTCTCATCACCGCCTACTACTCCCTCCATCCCGACGCCTCCATCCCAGCCCAGCGCGTAGCCTTCGGAACCTCCGGCCATCGCGGCAGCGCCTTCTCCGCCAGTTTCAATGACGACCACATCGCCGCCATCACCCAGGCCATCGTCGAATACCGCGCTTCACAGCACACCCTCGGCCCCATCTTCCTCGCCAAAGACACCCACGCCCTCTCCGAGCCCGCCTTCGTCACCGCCCTCGAAGTCCTCGCCGCCAACAACATCGAAGTCCTCATCGACGAACACCTCGGCTACACCCCCACCCCCGTTCTCTCCCACGCTATCCTCACCCGCAACGCGAATCTCAAGCTCCACCGCTGCGACGGCATCGTCATCACCCCCTCCCACAACCCTCCGGAAGACGGCGGCTTCAAATACAACCCACCCTCCGGCGGCCCCGCCGACACCACCGCCACCAAGTGGATCGAAAATCGCGCCAACGAACTCATCGCCTCCGGCACCGACAATCCCGCCATCAAGCGAATCCCGTACAGTCGAGCGCTATCCGCCGACAAAACCTACCGCCACGACTACATCACCGCCTACGTCAACGACCTCGCCAATGTCATCGACTTCGCGCCACTCAAAAACACCACACTAAAACTGGCCGTAGACCCGCTGGGAGGAGCCGGCGTTCACTACTGGCCCCGCATCGCCGAAAAGTACCTCCCATCGTTACAAATTCTCAACCCCTACACCGACGAGACCTTCCGCTTCATGACCTGCGACTGGGACGGCCGCATCCGCATGGACTGCTCCAGCCCCTACGCAATGGCCTCCATGATTAAGAACAAAGACAAATACGATGTAGCCTTCGCCGCCGACACCGACCACGACCGCCACGGCATCGTCACCCGCACCGCCGGACTCCTCAACCCCAACCACTACCTCGCCGTCTGCATCCAGTACCTCTTCACTCACCGACCCGAATGGTCAGACAAAGTAGGCGTCGGCAAAACCGTAGTCTCCTCCTCTATCATCGATCGCGTCACCAAAGGCCTGAACCGTCCCATGCTCGAAGTTCCCGTCGGCTTCAAGTGGTTCGTCGACGGCCTCCTCGACGGCACCCTCGGCTTCGTCGGCGAAGAGTCCGCCGGCGCCACCTTCCTCCGCCGCAACGGCCATGTCTGGACCACCGACAAGGACGGCCTAATCCCCGGCCTGCTCTGGCCGCCGAGATGACCGCCGTCACCGGCAAAGACCCCGGCCAGATCTACGCCGAACTCACCCAGAAATACGGCAATCCCGTCTACGAGCGCATAGACGCCGCAGCCACCAAAGAACAAAAAGCCAAGCTGGCAAAACTCTCCCCCGCGCAGGTCACCGCCAAAGAACTCGCCGGCGAACCCATCACCGCCATCCTCACCGAAGCCCCCGGCAACCACGCCCCCATTGGAGGCCTCAAAGTCTCCACCGAAAACGGCTGGTTCGCCGCCCGCCCCTCAGGCACCGAAGACGTCTACAAGATCTACGCCGAATCCTTCCACGGCAAAGACCACCTCAAACAAATCCAAACCGAAGCCCAACAGTTAGTCAACAAGGCGATCGCCTGAACGCTCTTCCCGCAACCGCTTCTCACCCACCTTGTCGAAGGTAGCCTCGAGCAGCCGCTTCATCTTATCCGTCGCGCCGGTTATGGCCACGTCGATAGTCGCTGCGTAGTCAGTCACCGCCACCGTCTTCGTTCCCTCGATGTGCGCTTGGATCACACACCGGTACTCGCGATCTCCACCTTTGCCGTCGTTCTCGTCGCTCAGATGAACCTCGACACGCGTCAGGTGGCTCTCAAAACGCTCGATCGCTCCTTCGACCTCACTCTCCACTGCGCTCGAAAGCTCCTGGTTCATCACAATGTGATTGTCGGTGGTGATAAGAATCTTCATGCGCCCTCCATCTTCCCCGTTAGATTCCCCATACGCCTTGAAGGAGACATAACCCCGCGAAAAACTTCGTCCTCACCCCGATAACAACGATTCCCCACCCGTTCTCACTTCCCATCTGGCATCCTCAAAAAATCCCCCACTCCAAGCGCCGACCGCGTAAACCGAGCCGAATAAATCGTCCCCTTGTAATAATCCACAAGATTAATCCTCACCCCAACCGACAAGTGCCCCGGCCTCTGCGGTACGAGCTTCACTTCACCCTCCCCCTGCAACTCGTTCCCCACGTAATTCCTTAGCATCTTCCCGTCATAAACCGTCGTCACCCGATACCACTTCCCAAACGGATACTTCTTCTCACAATTCAACAACGCCTTGCTCTGCCCACCCGAAGTTGCAAAGCTATCCAGACACCACTGCCCATCGCGAATCCGAATCTCAAACAGCATCCGCTCCTGCGGCACATCCTCCCCCGTCGCCGGATCGATCGACTGCAGATGAAAGATCCTCTGCTCCGCTCCACCATCCGCATCCGGTTTGAAGATCATCTCCCACGTCCACGTGTCCGCCCCCGCCAACGGATGCTCATCGACAAACAACCCATCGTCCACACCATTGAACGCAATCGCCTTCCCCATAGGCGTCTCAATCACCTTCGGATGCCCCAGCACCTTCGTCGCATGCCCCCCAAGCGATGCCGCGTTATCGAACCGCAAGGTCACCTGCTTCGCCGGTTCTTGTGAGCCAACAGTTATGCATGCAACCACCGCGAATATTGCCCAACCCAACGGTCGGGTGCCCCATTCATGCAGTCTCATCGCATGAGTGGGCCTTCGTGCGAAAGCACGAACCGCCCTACTCATCACCCACACGCCGCCTAGCCTTCAACAAAACATCCGCCGCCTCCGGCCGATCATCCCGGAAATCCAGCCTCACCCGTCCATCCGGCAACTGCGTCACCGTAGCCGGCTCCGCACTCTCCGTGCAGTACCATCCACTCGGCAACACCACCGCATTCCGCGGACGCCCCAGGCTCCGGTCAAACACCAAGTCATCTCCATCCAGCCGATAACTCACTGGAGCCGTATAGGTCTCGGCAATCCTTAGCCGCAGCGTCTCTCCCGCTTTCACCGCAGCAGGAAACGGAATCACCACCACCCGATCCTTCGCATCCACTGTCTCGCCCGCATTAATCTTCGAGGCCATCATCTCCGCCCCGCTCATCTCCTCCGTCTTCAACTGCTCGCCCGTGTCCAGCACATAAGCCGAAGGATTACTCGCCACACTCCCCGTCCGCACCACATTCGCATACCCATTGATCCCCGGCCGCTTCTCCGTGTAGTCGTGATACAGGCTGAACGCATGCGTCTCCGGCTGCTGCAAAAAATAAACAATATCCCGATCCTGATAAGCCCGCTCCGACAACCGAGCCCGCTCGCTCTCCCCCGTAAACGGAGCCTCCCAGCTCTTCGCCGATGTCAACTCCCCCGGCATAGCCGCCGCTCCAGTCTGCGCATCCTTCACCGCCCGCAGCACCAGCGGAGCCTCACCCGTCCCAGCATGCATAAAGCTGACCGCAATCCTCCCATCCTTCTCCGTCCGGATCTGCGAAGGCACCGTCAACCCGACCACCTCATATCCCGCCGGCAACACCACCTTGTTGCGCCGAATCCCCAGCGGCCGATTGAACACAATCGCCTTCCCATCGCTGTAATAACTCTTCGGATCCTTATAAGTCTTCACAATCACCACGCGACCCTGTCCGTTCTCCGGAACAGGCCGCGCCAGTGTCACCTTGATGTAGTCCGTCCCCTCATCCGCTCGCGCCATCAGCGGATCCTTCTTCGCCTCCGCCCCACTCACCACCGCAAACTCCAGCGGCTTCCCCGTCATCGCATCGACAACCGACTCATCGCTCGCCACACTCCCCTTGCGAATCGGGTTGTAGAAATACTTCGCCCCCGCCGTAGTAGCTGTCACTTCGTAATAAATCTTGAAGCTCGCCGTCTCCGGAGCCAGCAATTCATACCGCGTGTACTCATCGGTCTCAGTCTGCGCTCCCGTAGCCGAAGGAAACACCACCCCATCCTTCACCGCTTGCGCCTCGCCGATCACGCAACCGAAAAGCGCCAGCCACACCGCTCCAGCAAAAGCCACTCTTTCAATGAACATGCCCCGAGCATACGACATCCACCCACGCAGCACCCAAACCGCGCTTACTCGTACCGCAGAGCCTCAATCGGATCCAGGCTCGCCGCCTTCATCGCCGGAATCATCCCACTCACCGACGCCAAATCACCACGAATCACCGTAGCCACCATGACGATATTCAGCGAAATCAGCAGGTAAATATCCCCCGCGTCCCGTGCGAGGCGAACGCGCTATAAAACGTGATCTTGCCGACCCCTAGCCACTGCAAACGCCACGCAATTCCCGCCACGCCGCCAACCCCGGAGATCACCAGCGCCTCCGCAAGAAACTGAACAGAATGTGCCGCTTGCGCGCGCCCAGCGCCTTCTCCACTCCGATCTCGCGCGTCCTCTGCTGCACGCTCACCAGCATGATGTTCATCAACCCGATGCCCGCAATCCCCAGCGTCAGCGCCCCAATAAACGACAACAGCACCTGCAGCGCGAGCGAAATAATCCGGAACTGCGAGAGCTGCTCCATGATGTTCGCCACATAAATCGCATTGCGGTCCGAAGGACGGAATCCGTGCGCCGCACCCAGTGTTTGGCGCAGCGCCTGCTCCACCACCTGTGGATCGCCTTTGTAGTTCATCCAGATGCCGTCGAGATACTTCGTGTCCTTGATATCCCTCATCGTCGGAAACGGACATTCGACGCGCGGTTGACATCGTTGTCGTCACCCTCCTGCATCTTGGGGGTCAGCACGCCAATCACCTCAAAGGCCACGCCGTTCAGCCGGATCTCTTCCCAATCGGATACATTCCCGAAAACAGCTTCGTCTTGGCCTCCGAACCGATCACGGCAAAGTGCGCCCGCTGCTGCACGTCCGCTTCCGTCAGCAACCGCCCCTCGGCCAGCTCCCATCTTCTGGATCGACTGCAGCCTCCGGAGTAATCCCCGTAACATCCCATGTAAAGGTGTGCAGATCGTTCTGCACCGGCACCTGCTTATCCACAAATGGCGAAACCCGCATGACCCCCGGCACCGTCTCCTGGATTCGTTCCACATCATCCAGCGTGAACTGTACCTTCACGCCAGCCTTCTCGCCACCAGCCTGTTCACTCGTGCGCCCGGGAAACACGCCGATCATGTTCGTTCCCCACTGCGCGAAGATATTCTCAAACGCCTGCCCGAACCCGGCCCCATAGGCCAGCAGCAACACCACCGTCGCAATCCCCCACGCCATACCGATGACAGTAATCATCGTGCGCGGCGATTGTGTCTCATCGCCTCCACTGCCTGTCCGAAGATATCGCTCAGCATCCGTCCTTTTATTCCTTCCTGAGCGCTTCGACCGGCTCGAGTAAAGCCGCCTGCCGCGCCGGATACAGCCCCGCCACAATCCCGCAAAGCATCAGCGATCCCATCGCCATCGCCGCCGACCACGGCACCAGCCGCGGAGGATCCAAACCCCATATCGTTATTCCCCACCACCGACCCCAGCGCTCCCATCAACGCCGCTGCCCCGCAAATCCCGATCACACCGCTCAATCCCGTCAGCGTCAAACCCTCAAGGAAAAACTGGAACAGGATGCTGCGATTCGTCGCTCCCAGGGCTTTCCGCAGCCCAATCTCCTTCGTCCTCTCGCTTACCGTCACCAGCATGATGTTGATAATTCCCACCGCACCCAGCGCGAGCGTCACAATCCCAACGCCGCCAAGAAAGATATCCATCGCAGTGAAAATCATCCCGACCATCCGGTTCGACTTGATGGTGTCCCACTCTTCAAACGCCTCTTTCGCCTTCGGATCGAACCCGTGCCGCGCGGGCGATATGATCTTGTGAACCTCAGCCTTGGCCGTCTCGTTCAAATCCTCAGTCCGCGGCTGATACTGAATCGAAGTAATCGAGTCCGCAGGGATGTTGTCACCCGTGAGCGGAAAGAACTCCAGCATCGTCGGCAGCGGAATATAGACCCTCTGGTTGTCTCCGTCATTGTTCCCGCGCCCGATCTTTTCCGCTACACCAATCACCTGGAAACGGTACCCATTCAGCGTGATAAACGCGCCGAGCGACGGGTGCCCCGGGAACAGCAGCTTCTCCATCTTCTGTCCCAGCACAACCACTTGCCGGCGATGCGCCACATCATCCTGATTCAGAAATCTCCCCTGCGCGATCGGCAAATGCCGTATCTCCGGATAATTCAGTTCAACGCCCATCACCTGGCCGCCCGCGCTCGAAAACTCACTCACCTGTTTCAGATCGCTGCGCTGAATGATCGCCGTCACGTTCCGGACATCCGGAGCGCCCGCCCGAATCGCATTCGCATCGCTCACCGTCAGCTTGTAGGGATGCATTCCCACATGCTGCTCCGGCAGCACCGGAATATTCCCACCCCAAATCATGATCACGTCCGTGCCCAGCTCAGCCAGTCCCCTCCGCTGACCCGACCTGAACCCCTCGCCCAGCCCAACCAGCAGCAGCAGCGAAGCCACTCCCCACGCAATCCCGAACATTGTCAGGAACGAACGCAGCTTATTCGCCCCGATCGACCGAAATACCTGGGCCAGAATGTTGAACAGTGCGCGCATGTCAGTCCTTGGACGATGAAGTTCCATCATTAGTTACGCAAATGCGCCTCTTGTAGTTCCCTTAGTGTCAATGATTTCAGCCGCCCCCAAAATCCCCCAATCGTCCCCGATTCAGGCAGTTCAATCACCTCTTGCTTGTGCTTTCAGGAACAACGTACAATCCCTGCTCATCAGAACGTGTCACTTGTGCCGGGGCGACTATGCGCATTGGTCTTCGGCCGGGAGAGGGATCCTCATGAGGCAGTCTTTCACCGTAGGTATCGGAGGCGCCGCGGTCAGGGTGTCGCCACGCCGGGCAACATCTTCGCCCGGATCTTTGCGCGGCGCGGCCTGCACTTGAACGCCTACAATGCCTATCAATCTATCATCCGGGGCGGACATACATTCTTGACGATCCGCACCGGTCCGGAGCCAGTTAACAGCTTCGGCGACAGAATCGACCTCCTGATTCCGCTCAATCAGGACACCATGGATCGGCATCTGCGATTACTCGGTCCGGGCGCCGCGGTGGTGTACAACGGAGACAGGTTAAGCCCGGCGCGCCCGCGGACGGAGTCCAACTCTGTCCCCTGCCGGTTTCGGAACTAACGAAGAACAGCCGCAACAAGGTAGAGCAAAACACCTTAGCAGTGGGCGCGGGGCTGAGCATGATGGGCATCGGGTTCCAGCCCCTGGCCGAAGTCCTCACTCGCCAGTTCAAGAAGAAAGGTGATGCCGTCGTTCTCGAGAACGTCGAGGTGGCCCGTAGCGCCTACGACTACGCCTCAATGCACTTCCAGCCATTCGCGCGACCGCTGCCCATGACCGAGAGCCGCAAACGCCGTGCTGACTGGAAACATGGCCTTAGCTATGGGAGGCGCCGCCGCCGGCGTCAAGTTCTATTGCGCATATCCCATGAGCCCATCCACCGGCGTGCTTCACTGGATGGCGACCCACGCCCGCAAAGCGGGCATCATGGTCCGGCAGGTTGAGGACGAAATCGGAGTCGTCAATATGGCCATAGGCGCCGCCCACGCCGGTGTTCGTGCGATGTGCGCTACCTCCGGGGGCGGGTTCGCCCTCATGACCGAGGGCCTCGGCATGGCTGCGATGATTGAAACCCCGGTCGTCGTGATTGATGTTCAGCGGGCCGGCCCTTCCACCGGAGTTCCCACCAAAACGGAACAGGGGGACCTATGGCAGATGTTAGGCGCCGGCCACGGCGACTATCCCCGGATCATCGTGGCCCCCACCAGCGTCATGGATTGTTTCAAAGTGATTCCCGAGATCCACAATCTCGCCGATCGCTTCCAATGCCCCGGTATTATCCTCACCGACCTGCTTCTGTCCGAGGGCACCTCAGCGTCGACCCGGCGGACCTGGATTTTGACGTGGAGATCGACCGGGGCGACCTGATCGCTTCCGCTCCCCCGAACGGTGCAAATGGCTACAAACGCTATCTGTTCACGGAAAGCGGCGTTTCTCCCCGTGCCATCCCTGGAATTCCCGGCCACAATCACACTGTGGCCACGGATGAACACATGGAGGACGGTGTGCTGATCAGTGACGAGTTCACCAATCCCATCAAGCGCCGCGCCATGATGGAAAAGCGCCAGCGGAAGACTGCCGGCATCGAGGCCGCGGTCTCGCCGCCGGCGTTGATCGGGCCTGCAGACGCGGATGTGACGCTCATCGGCTGGGGGTCGACCGCTGGCGTCATCGAGGAAGCACGGGAGATTCTGACGGAAGAGGGCATCACCGCCAATCAGCTTCAGATTCGCTGGATCGTTCCGCTACATGGCGACGCCATCGTGGAGCTCCTCAAACGTTCCCGCCGCACTATTCTCATCGAGAACAACTACAGCGGCCAATTTGCCCGCTACCTGCGCAGCGAGACAAGCTTCGTCCCCAACGGCTACATCCGAAAGTATGACGGTGAGCCTTTTATGCCGCACCACATCGTGGACGCGGTGAGAGAACAACTGGCCGGCAAGATCACGATGTCGGTCCCAATGCACGAAATTACGGTCTAAGAGGAACAGCTCATGGCAACAACCGCGTCGGAGTTTAAGAAAGTTACCCTGCCCGATTTCAAAGGGAAGGTGGATCCGGATTGGTGCCCTGGATGCGGAGATTTTGGCGTTCTAGCCGCGTTCCAGAAGGCGCTCGTGGATCTGCAAATTCAACCACATAACGTGGTGACGATCAGCGGCATCGGCTGTTCCTCCAACCTGCCGGGTTACGTGAGTACGTACGGCATGCACACGCTTCACGGCCGCGCTTTGGCCGTCGCCACGGGCGTCAAACTCGCCAATCACGAGCTCACGGTGGCGGTGACCGGCGGCGACGGTGATGGCTTTGGGATTGGTGGTAACCACTTCATCCACACCATGCGCCGAAACGTGGATTTGCTGTATCTCGCGATGGACAACCAGATCTACGGATTGACCACAGGCCAGACCTCGCCTACCAGCCAGCTGGGCATGAAGACGAAAAGCGCGCCTTTCGGAAATGTCGAGCCGCCGATAAACCCCATCGCGCTTGCCATCGCCGCCGGCGCCACCTTCGTTGCCCGAGGATTCAGCGGCGAGCAGCATCACTTGACCGAGTTGATTAAGCTCGGCCTGCAGCACAAGGGCTTCGCCTTTATTGACGTATTCAGCCCATGCGTAACATACAATCACGACAACACCTACCCTTGGTTCCGCCCACGCGTCAAGAAGCTCGAAGACAACCCCGGCTACGACACCGGCGACTGGCAGACGGCCATGGAAAAATCACTCCTCTGGGGCGAAGAAATTCCCATCGGCCTCTTCTTCGAGCGCAACGACATCCCCACAGCGCACGATGCAGACCCTGTCCTGAAGTCAGGACCTCTCGTCCACCAAAACTCTCGCATCCCCGCCGATATCGCCAAATCCTTCATCGACGAACTGATGTAAAAATTCGCTCGATTTTCGTCGTCATTCTGAGCGGAGCGAAGAATCCCCTCATTTCGCCAAAAGTCGTAACACTCTACCCAATTAGAGTGGCTCGCCCTAAACCACCGTATTCTTCATTAAAGCCGGAACATCCGGATCAGCCTCGCACCCGGCGTGGACTGCCCAGCCTGCGCAAAAACGCACTCACCGCCGTCAGCGTCTCTTCCGAAGCCGCCGCCGGATGCAACACCCGCACCACGCCCCCACGAACCAACTCCCCCCGAACCGCCACGCACCGCTCCGGCCGATAAACACAAGAAGCCAGATCCGTAATACTCAGCGCATAACTAGGCGTACACAAAATAGTCTTCGGCGGAGCCATCCGGTCGATCATGCTGAAGATCTCCAGCTTCGACTCCAGCTCATCCGGCACAAAGTCCACCGCCACATCAGCCTCGCGCACGGCATCTTCAACCGTCGAAGCCAGACGCAGACGTCCAGTCGCACCGAGGTCCGCATACTCCGCCTCAGCCTTGCGCAGCTTCGCCGGCATCACGTCTTCCAGCACAACGTCGAAGCCCGCCGCGGCGCACGCCAAAGCGAATCCCCGTCCCGCCGCACCGGCTCCGATCACCGCAACCGTACGAATCTCAAATGAAGACGGCCCGCGCTCGAGCCCGCCCGTCACTTCTTTCCCGAAACCGCCGTAATCACCGACTCATAGCTCGGCTCCGCGGACTTAATGTGGGCCGCCACGCGCTGGCGTTCGTCCTCGGTCAAAGAGGGCAGTACAGCAAGAATCCGGCGCAGCGTTACCGAGATATCGTCGACGTAGTTCATGGTGCGGATGGCTTCGCCAGAAAGAGGCATGTCGTGTTGCTCCTAAATCAAAAGATCCTGAAGAATTAAATTCTTCCCTTCCAGTCTAAACGTTCACGCCGTGCTCTGCTCGCTTCGAAGCCGCCTCCATGGGTTTGCCGGCATCCTCACCCTCCAGCGGCTTCTCCCACCCATCCCGATCCGTCATCTCCATCAGCGCCGCCATCTGCATCGCAAAGTCCGGATGCACCGCATCGTGCCCATACCGCCAAGTCCAGTTCCCCGCCCCGGCCGACGGAGTATTCATCCTCGCCTCGCTCCCCAGGTGCAGCACATCCTGCATCGGAAAGATGCACAGATTCGCCACCGACCCCGCCGCCGCCCGAATCATCGCCCACACAACGTCGTCAGCGACCCTGATCGGCTGCAGATAAGTCTGCGCATGAGTCTTCTCCGCCTCAGTCGCATCCTCCTTCCACCATCCCAGCGTCGTATTGTTGTCATGCGTGCCCGTATACGCCACCGTGTTCGGCACGTACCTGTGCCGGAGAAATTCAAATGCGACCCGCGATCCGTAAATCCAAACTGCAGAATCCGCATCCCCGGCATCCCAAAGTGTTCCCGTAGCTTCATCCACTTCCGGAGTAATCAGCCCCAAATCCTCGGCCACAAACGGAAGGTTCCCAAACACCTCCTTCAGCCGCTTGAACAACTCATGCCCCGGAGCCTTCACCCACTGCCCGTTGATCGCCGTCGGCTCGTCCGCCGGAATCGACCAGTAAGCCTCAAACCC
>CAWDJN010000012.1:0-92737 GCA_963802695.1 uncultured Acidobacteriaceae bacterium | reverse complement strand
CGCCAGTTCGGAGAGCTTCAAATGGCCTGCCAGAGCCCAACCCCAGGCACCACCTGCACCTTCCAACCGCAAACGGTCAACGTTAGCCAGAGCAGCGGTGCAACCAATGTAAACGTGACTATCAAAACATCGTCTAGCACCTCGTCCATTGATCCACACGAGCGTCAGCCGTTCGCATCCGGCCGCTCTCTCGTGCTGTCCGCTTCCTTCTTGTGGCTCCCCGGAATCCTGGCCGCCGCCTTCGTCGGCCAGAAACGGAAAAAGCTCCTGCCCCGCTCCGGACGTCTGCTCCTCCTGCTCGTACTGTGCTGCATGTTTGGCGCTGTCACAGGCTGCGGCAGCGGCGCAATCGATCCGTTGGCGTCGGCCAGCGTCACGCCTCTCCAACTCGTAGTCTCCGGCGCAGGCAACGTAAGCCAGTCGATCACTCTGAACATCACAAGCGGCACCTAGAACTTGGCAAACCTCTGAGGCTCCAATCACAACACGGAACCTCAGAGTTACAACCTCGCAGACAAGAAGAGGCGCTCCTCAATGGAGCGCCTCTTCACATTTCATCGCAAACAGATCTTTGAATTTACGCTGCGTGGAAATTGGTAGTGGGCCAGTTCGAACTCCGGGGCAACCAAAGTACCCATAACCTGTTTCACGTGCAGTTCACTTCTCCGTTCAGGCTGGCCTCATCGATGGTGATAATGTAATGGACCAATGGAAGCTAAGGAATTTGAAAACTCGGTGGCTCTCGGTCTCGGCAGGGCAGTTCTCCATCTGCTTGACCACGACGCACACCCGTACCGCGAAATCATCCTGGATGCCTGTCTACAGAATAAGGCTTACGACCCTCAAGTTGAGGGCAGTAGAGCAACCTACGCGCTGAATCTTATCAAAGCCTCTGGCGACCTACAGTTCTACGCCGATGCAGTAATTCGCTCGCTCGGGACCGACGAGTCTGGCTGGGATGCTTCTCAGCGGTTTCAAATCGCTCGACTATTGGCCCAGCAGGGAAACGAATCCGTCCGTCAGGCAATGTACTCGGCATTCCAAGCAAAAAGAATATCTGACACGGACGTCGCAGCAGAGTTCATCGAACTGGATGGTCTACCCGGTTTGATCTTCGTGACCGGTCGGATCGGAGAGCTCCTGATCCAGGATCCTGAACGATGGGAGGACGATTATCTCCTGTCTGTTGCTAGTGGCATCTACGGGAAGGAAGCCGTTGAGACCACGCTCAAGAACGCGGCAGAAACAGATACGAACATCAAGGCATACTTGAATGCGGTCGAAGAAAACAGGACTCTGCAGTCACTAAATCAGAGGCCCGATCCAACATCTTTGACCTATGAAGACATACGATCCTTGATCGACGCCAACACGGCTGGCGGCACTTTACGTGCGTGGGCGAACGCAGCCAATGAATCTGACCTGACACTTGCGGCGGATGATCTAATCAGAGAAACCGATGCGAAAAGACTGAAGCTCTTTCTGCTGTTGTTTAGGAAGAGAAAGTTCCCACGCGAACTCGACCATTTGTTCCGGCTCGTGGAGTTTCCTGACGGTCCTGTTCCAGGCCATGCATTGGATGTACTCGCACACCATGAGGATGAACGGATTCGCCGCCTTGCATTTAGCCTAGTCGAAACAAGGTCTTCACTGCGCGGCTATGCGATTGACCTGTTAGTCAACAACTTCCATGACGGGGACCACACAATCATCGAAGCTTGGTGTGACGCCGAATTGGACCTTGGCACGCTGAACGCCTTTGACCGAAGCTTGCGCGGCTTCTTTGCTGCGCATCCGAGTCCCGAGGACGAGGGCCGTTTGCTTAGAAAACTCTATGAAAGGGAGCCGTGTGCTCACTGCCGCGGTTCCGTGGTCGAGCGCCTCGTGGCACTGGTTGCGTTGCCTGAGACACTCAGACACGAGTGCGAATACGATTCCTACGCGGACACAAGAGAACTCGTAAAACTTAGGAACAATTGACCAGCCCTCGCAATTGGGTTATCAAATGTCTGTAAAGTCATCTTTTCGGAAACTTCGGTCATTCACTCCAAACTGACCCACTACCTGGAAATTTCAGAGTATCCTTGTTTTTTCAAAGGGCAACGCATTAGAGCCTGCTCATGAGCGAAGTCATGAGCCCATAAGACCTGGGGTTTGAGCCCCTGAGAGGCATTGCAGACAAAGAAGAAATCCGCTTCCTAACAGCGAACGACCTTCTCCGACTTAATTCCCTTCGTAGCATTCCGCGTATCCACCACCAGCTTTGACTGATTCACAATCGCCTTGTAGTCGTAGTCCGAGTGGTCCGTCATGATCAAGACGCAATCGTATTGCTCAAGCTGTTCCAGCGGTGCGCTCGTCATGTTCAGGTTGTAGCGCCGCCCTTTGCCCACGGTCGGAAAGTAAGGATCGTTGTACAGCACTTCAGCGCCTTCCGCGCGCAATAGCTCAATCACCGTCAGCGAGGGAGACTCCCGCAGATCATCAATATCTTTCTTATAAGCCATCCCCAGCATCAGAATGCGCGCTCCATTCAAAGCCTTCTTATGCTGGTTCAACCCCTTCGCGACATACTGGACAACATGCGCCGGCATCGCCTCATTCACTTCGCCCGCCAGCTCAATAAACCGCGTATTGAAGTCGTACTCCTTCGCCTTCCAGCTCAAATAAAACGGATCGATCGGAATGCAGTGGCCGCCCAGCCCAGGCCCGGGATAGAACGGATGAAATCCAAACGGCTTCGTCGAAGCCGCATCGATCACCTCCCAGATATCCACGCCCATCCGCAGCGAAAGCACCTTCAACTCATTCACCAGCGCGATATTCACGCAGCGATAGATGTTCTCAAGCAGCTTCGTCATCTCAGCCACGCGGGTCGAAGATACTCGCACCGACCGCGTAAAGATTCCCTCATACAGCACCGCCGCAAGCTCCGTCGCAATCTCCTCGTGCCCGCCAACAACCTTCGGAATATTGTGCCGCGCGACCGTCGTATTGCCCGGATCTTCGCGCTCAGGCGAAAACGCAACGTAAAACACGCCCTTCTCCTGCGCTCCGCCCTTACCCTGAACCTTCAAGCCGCGCTTGTTGCCCTCTTCGAGGATCGGGATCATCAACTCTTCCGTAGTCCCCGGATAGGTCGTGCTCTCCAGCACCACAAGCTGACCCTCTTCGAGCCACGGTGCCGCAGCCTTCGCCGTATTCGCCACATAGCTCAGGTCCGGCTCCCGGTGTTCCGTCAGCGGAGTCGGCACGCACAAAATAATCGCATCCATCGCCGACAACCCCGAGAAGTCAGCCGTCGCCGCAAAGCCATGCTTCCGCGCGCTCTGAATCTCCTCCGCTGGAATCCGGAAGATATACGACCGCCCCGCCTCCAGATCTGTCACCTTCTTCGCATCGATATCGAAGCCCGTGACTTTAAATCCCGCCTCCGAGAGAAGCAGAGACAGCGGCAACCCAACATACCCCAGCCCGATCACTCCGATCTTCGCGGTGCGGGCCTCCAGGCGGTTCATGCGTTCCTGAGCAATCTTCGGCAGAGCAACTTCTTGTGTCGTCGACATATATCACGATTATCGCATTGGCTTTTCCTCGACCGGGCTGCACAAAAGTCGCATTGACCCTCATCTATTACCTCTCCGACACTGACTATCAAGACTCTCTCCGAGTCATTCACGCTCTCGTAACCCTCCCAGAGCCTGATAATAGAGAAGAGTCCCGGTACGACTCGCAACTTGCAAAACCCCAATCCGCATCTTTTGGGGGGAGGACAGATGGCCCGTTATCTCATCACCGGAATCGCAGGCTTCATTGGATCGTCCCTTGCCCACGCTCTCGTCGAGCAGGGTCACCAGGTCTCCGGCATCGACAACCTCTCCACCGGAAACCTCGAAAACCTGGCCGACATCCGCCACAAGATCGACTTCCAGCAGGTTGACCTGCAGGACATCCCCGGAGTCCGCGCCGCCTGCGAAGGCATCGACTACATCCTCCATCAGGGAGCCCTCGCCTCCGTTCCGCGCTCTGTCAAAGACCCTCTCGGATCCCACGAATCCAACATCAACGGCACGCTGAATCTCCTCATCGCAGCCCGCGACGCCAAGGTCCGCCGCATCGTCTACGCAGCCTCCTCATCTGCCTACGGAGACCAGCCCACCCAGCCCAAACAGGAGGACATGCTCCCTATGCCCCTCTCGCCCTACGCCGTCCAGAAGCTCACCTGCGAGTACTACATCCAGTCCTTCTACCGAGCCTATGGCCTCGAGGGCGTCTGCCTCCGCTACTTCAACATCTTCGGCCCCCGTCAGGCCGCCGACTCACCCTACTCCGGCGTCATCGCCCAGTTCACCTACAAGATGATGGCCGGCGAAACCCCCACCATCTTCGGCGACGGCCTCACCAGCCGCGACTTCAACTACATCGACAACGCCGTCAGCGCCAACCTCCTCGCCGCCGTCGCGCCCAGCGCAGTTGCCACCGGCCGCGTCTTCAACATCGGCACCGGACAGGCCCACACCCTCAACGAGGTCTACGCCACCATCGCCGAGCACCTCGGCTTCACCGCCAAACCCAACTACGGCCCCGAGCGCGAAGGCGACATCAAGCACTCCCTCGCCGACATTACCCGCGCTACCACCGAGCTCGGCTACCAACCCAAAGCCCACTTTCACGAGGGCCTCAAGAAAACCGTCGCATGGTACCTCGAAGAGAAGGAAAAGCAGCACTCGCCCGCCCTCAAGTAAAGATTTTGCAAAACCTTTATGCCTCAATAGCCCGATGACTGCACAACGCTCTTCAACACACCTCGCATCTCAAATAGGAATAGCTGCATACGGCCGGCCCTTTTGAATCGTCTATGCAATCAGGCGCTGGAATTGCCGCGCAAGACATCGAGGTACTGAAACAAAAAATGCAAGTTCCCAAGCGCCCGACCTTCCTCCCACCATACCCGGCCGCCCTCTGGCCACTCATACTCCTGCTTCTCCTCTGCGCTCCACACCTTCGCGCCTCCACCACGCTCAGCGGCACCCCGCTCAACGACGGCTATTTCGCCCTCTACAATCTCGAATTCGATGCCGCCCACGGCCACTTCCAGCAATGGATGACCTCCCATCCTGAAGACTGCCTCGGCTTCGCCTCCGACGCCGCCGCCTACATCTTCACCGAGTTCGACCGCCTCGGGGTCCTCGACATTGAGCTCTTCGCCGACGACAACCGTTTCCAATCCCGCACCCGCCCCCCAGTCGATCCGGCCCTCAAACAAGGCTTTACCGACCGCATCGCCCACGCCGAGTCTCTCGCCGACGCATCCCTGAAGCGCAACCCCAGGGACACCAACGCTCTCTACTGCCGTGCCGTCACCTCTGGTATGCAGGCCGACTGGGCATCCCTCATCGACCGCCACGAGTACGGCGCCTATAAATTCAGCGAGCTCGCCAGCAAATACGCCAAACAAGCCCTGGCCATCGATCCGAACCTCTACGACGCAAACCTGGCCCCGGGCATTGAGAACTACATGCTCAGCCTGAAAGCCGCTCCCATCCGCTGGATCCTCGGCATGGCCGGCGCCGGAACCAACAAGGCCGAAGGCGTCCGCCTCATCACCCTCACCGCCGAGCACGGCCACTACCTCGCCCCCTTCGCCCGCCTCATGCTCGCCGTGGGAGAGCTCCGCGACGGCCGGGTCCAGCAGGGCAAAGCCATCCTCATCAGCCTCTCCCAGGAATTTCCCCGCAACACCCTCTATCAACGCCAGATCGCCCGTCTCCAATAACCCGCCAGAATCACCCTTCCGAAATTCAACACACAACCCATCTCTCCGTGTACCCTTAACTCATTGCTTCCGTTCGAACCTCCGGCTGCCGACCAACGAGCAGTGATTGATCCACTGTCCCATCGCCGTTAAATCTCAAGTTACGAAAAAGGTTCTCTACAGCATGCGCATTGCATCCGTCGGCACGGCATATCCTCCACATCGTTACTCTCAGGCAGCCATCTCGGAAGCACTCACGGCCCGTTGGCAGGACAGACTCGAGGAGCCGCGCCTCATCAATCGCCTCTTCATCAACTGCGGAGTCAGCTTCCGCAATCTCGTCTTCCCCCTCCACGTCTACGAAAACCTCTCCGGCTTCGGCCCCACCAACGACGCATGGATCGTCGCCGCACTCGAGCTTGGCGAAAAAGCCATCTGCAACGCCCTCGCCCGCGTCAAACTCTCTCCCGCCGACATCTCCGCAATCTTCTTCGCCTCCGTCACCGGAATCTCCAGCCCCACCATCGACGCGCGCCTCATCAACCGCATGCCGTTCCCCACCAACGTCAAGCGCACGCCGATCTTCGGCCTCGGATGCGTCGCAGGAGCCGCAGGAATCTCCCGCGCCTCCGACTACGTCCGCGCATTCCCCAATCAATACGCGCTTCTTCTCTCCGTCGAGCTCTGCTCTCTCACCTGGCAGGATAACGACCAGTCCATCGCCAATCTCATCTCCTGCGGCCTCTTCGGAGACGGCGCCGCCGCCGTCATCATCGCCGGCAGCGAAACCCCTCTCGCCAAACGCGATGGCTGCACAACCTGCCTCGCCGGCCCACGCGTTCTTGACACGCGCTCGACCTTCTATCGCCACACCGAGCACATCATGGGCTGGGAGATCGGCGATCTCGGCTTCAAAATCGTCCTCTCTCCCGACGTCCCCAAGGTCGTCAACGAACATCTTCGCGGCAACGTAGAGACATTTCTAGCCGATAACGGTCTAACCATGGATGACATCTCTAGCTACATCTTCCATTCCGGCGGACCCAAGGTCCTCGAAGCTATGGAAGGGACCCTTGATCTCCCTCCCAATGCCCTCGAACCCTCCTGGCGCAGCCTCCGCGAAGTTGGCAACCTCTCCGCAGCCAGCGTTCTCGCAGTTCTCGAAGATGTCCTCGTCAACGCTCCCGGCAAACCCGGAAGCTACAGCATCCTCGCTGCGATGGGCCCGGCTTTCTGTTCTGAACTCGTCCTTCTTCAGTGGTAGCCCAGGCGGCAATCAGGCCCAGCGAAAACACATCCCTGCCGCGGTAATAATCCTGTCATCGATTCGTCATTTCCCTGCCGACGCTGAATTCTCAGCAGGCGCGCAGCGTCTGATCCTTTAGGACAACGCTTTAGACATGCCCCTTTGCATCAGTAAAGTTCCATCTGACGTCGCAATCATCGGAGCAGGACCCGCCGGCCTCGCAACCGCCATCGCCTCCGCCCGCCGCGGCCTTCGCGTCGATGTGATCGACGCCATGCGCCCACCCATCGACAAAGCCTGCGGCGAAGGTCTCATGCCCGACTCTCTTCAGGCCCTCGCCACCGTCGGCCTCGATCTCGAAAAAGATCTAAGCCGCTTCGAAACTCACCCACTCCACGGCATCCGCTTCATCTCCGAAAAAGCCACGACTGAAGCCGCCTTTCCGCGAGATCCCGGCCGCGGCATCCGTCGCACTGTCCTGCACCAGCTTCTGCTCGACCGCGCGACAAGTCTCGGCGTCCGCTTTCACTGGGAGAACTCCGTCCAAAGCATCACCCAGCAACCCGGAGGCACCCTCGTCCACACCAACCGCCAGACCCTCCGCGCCCGCTACGTCGTCGGAGCCGACGGCCCCGGATCCCGCGTCGCCCGATGGGCGGGACTCACCCGCGAAGTCATCCACTCCCGCCGCATCGGCCTCCGCCAGCACTACAACATAGTCCCATGGACCGGCTTCGTCGAAGTCTACTGGGGTCCACGCGGACAGGCCTACGTCACTCCCGTCTCTTCCACACAAGTATGCGTCGCTTTCATCGCCGACGAAAAAATTCTCTCCCCCGATCACGCTCTCGCTCACCTGCCCACACTCCGCGAACGTCTCGCCAACGCGCATCCAAGCGACTCTCCCCGCGGCTCGATCACGCTCGGTCGCACTCTCCATCGCGTAGCCAACAGCAAGATCGCCCTCATCGGCGACGCCTCCGGCTCAGTCGACGCCGTCACCGGCGAAGGCCTCGCCCTCACCTTCCGACAGGCCGCCGCGCTAGCCAGCGCACTCCACGCCAACAATCTCGCCGCCTACCAGCAGGCCCACCGCCGCATCCAGCGTCTCCCCACCGTTATGTCTAAGGCCCTCCTCCTCATGGACCGCCACCCCAGCCTCCGCGACAAAACCATCGGCCTATTCGAGCGCCATCCCTCCGTCTTCCGCCATCTCCTTCAGATTCACATCGGTGACTCCCCTTTCCGGCACGTCGAGTCCCACCCCCCACTCGAACCCAGCTACACCCGCTAACCCAGCACCCCCACCGCCTTTACATCTCCACTCCCGTCGCGGTAAGTTGAGTGCACAAGAGGAAAACCTGACCACCATGAATGACGTCGCCAGCCGCTGTATTGAAATCATCGCCAAGTCCAAGAGCATCCCGGCCGACACCGTCACCCTTGCCAGCACCTTCGATGAGCTCAACATCGACTCCCTCGACAAGATCAACATCTCCTTCGAGGTCGAAGAAGCCTTCAACATCGAAATCCCCGACGACGCCCTCGGCACCATCCGCACCGTCGGCGACATGGTCGAAGGCGTAACCAAACTCCAGGCCGCCAACCCTCCCGCCGCCACCGCCTCCTAAACGCAACTGGGTCGGAGGAACCGGCTTTTGCAGTTGCCGTGGCCTTCGTATTTCCCTTGACCGCCACCCAAAAGCGTCATCTCGACCGAAGCAACAGACGGTCTCATCGTCTGTTGCGCAGCGGAGAGACCCCCGTATTTCGCTTTTGCCTTTGATGTTGCTTCTAGGTAACCAGGCTTTCAGGTCTGGCCCTCTCAGACGACCTACGAGGAAGGGGCTTCAGCCCATGGGGTATGCTCTCCTCATCAAGGCACAAAATGCTCTCCGCAAAACAAATTTGCAATCAACAACTTACAACTTTCTTCTTCAAAAACAGCCCAAAAACAGCTTGTCAAGTCCCAAAACCACCCAAACCCAACAAAAGAAACAACATCCCGAGTGGAATTTAGTTACACCCAACCCGTTATAATAAAGACAGAGAACAAAACGAAGCAGCCCGGCCCACCCGCCGGGCTAACTTATTGATACAGGCTAATTTAGCCGCAACCCCTTTGTTATGACGATTTTGCAGGCGAAGGCAACCCGTAACTCGATGAATCAAAACAATTTACACGCAGGTAATAGGGAGGGGGGAGGGTACCCCCTACAATCACCTCCAAACCACGAAAGGGAGCAGCGGTGAATCGAGTCGTCGTCACCGGATTGGGCTGTATCACCCCCATCGGCAACACAGTCGAAGAGTTTCGCACCTCCCTCTTCGCCGGCCAGACAGGCATCGCCCCCTTCCCTCCCTACCCTGAAGCCCCTGGCGCAACTCAGGGCCTCCGCTTCACCCAATCCGCCGCCGTAAAAAACTTCGACCCCCGCCAGCACCTCGAATCCGGCATCATCACCGCCACCGACCGCACCACCCACTTCGCCATCGTCGCCGCCCGCCAGGCCGCGCTAGAATCCCAACTCACTCAGCACTACTCTCCCGAAAAAATCGCCATCATCGTCGGCTGCGCCTGCGGAGGCCGTCAGGCCGAAGAGACCGAGACCATGCGGCTCTACACCAAGGACGCCCGCGTCCATCCCCTCACTGTCGTCCGCACCATGGCCTCCGCCGGAGCCAGCAACATCTCCATCGACCAGAAGATCACCGGCCCCACCCTCAACATCTCCACCGCCTGCTCCTCCGGAACCCACGCCATCGGCCTCGCCTTCCAGATGATCCGCAGCGGCATGGTGTCCGCAGCCATCACCGGAGGCCACGAAGCCCCGCTTACCTTTGGCTTCCTCCGTGCGTGGGACTCCATGCGAGTCGTCTCCCCCACCCAATGCCGCCCCTTCTCCGCCGACCGCGACGGCATGACCATCGGCGAAGGCGCCGCCATGCTCACCCTCGAAACCCTCGAATCCGCGCAGGCCCGCAACGCCAAAATCTACGCCGAAATCGTTGGCTTCGGCTTCTCCGCAGACGCCGCCCACATCACCCAGCCTCAATCCGATGGCGCCGCCTCCGCCATGCGTCAGGCCATCGCCGACGCGAACGCTTCACCCGAAGACGTCGGCTACATCAGCGCCCATGGCACAGGCACCCAGGCCAACGACACCACCGAAGCCGCCGCCATCCACCAGGTCTTCGGCCCTCACGCGGCAAAAATCCCAGTAAGCTCCACCAAATCCCTCCACGGCCACTCCATCGGAGCCAGCGGAGCCCTCGAAGCCCTCGCCACGGTCCTCGCCCTAAAAGAAAATCTCCTCCCCATCAACGCCGGCGTGACGCAAATAGACCCCACCATCAACCTCGACATCATCCTCGAGTCCCCCCGCAAGGCGACCCCAAAGCTGGCTCTCTCCAACTCCCTCGCCTTCGGAGGCCTGAACGCAGTCCTCGCCCTCCGCCCCTTCTGATAAATCCAAACAACCCAACCACCCAAATCTACCTCTAAGAAGCTTTACAACCCTCGATCCTAAAACTTAGAGGCCGAGCCATGACGAAGAGACTCTTTCAGCTCCTTCCCTTGATCCTTCTCGCCATCGTCACTACCAGCCTTCAGGCACAGGCGAGACTCGCCATCTATGGCACAGCAGGCACCGAAAACAGCGGCCTGCCAAATCAAGGCTGGAAGCTCGCCGGAACCTTCGGCCTCTACGTCGGCCTCCTCCACCTCGGTCCCGTCTACGTCTCCGCAGACGGCCGAGGCGATATCTCTGACCAAATTCACAGCGGCCTCGCTGGTCCACGCATCGCCATCAAGCTCCCTGTCCTTCCCATCAAGCCCTACGGCGAAATCATCTTCGGCGTCTCCAGCTATCCGCGAACCGCCGCCGGAATCCAATACTCCGACGAATTCGCCTATCGCTACGTAGTCGGCATCGACTCCACCATTCTTCCCCACATCGACTGGCGAGTCGTCGACTTCAGCTACGGCATCAACAACTCCGCCGTTGGCGACCACGCCGAATCCATCACCAGCGGCTTCGTCATCCGCTTCTAAGTCACACTCGAAACACCGTGCGGCTCCGGCCTCGGCTCAACCAACCAGGCAGCACTCATCGAACTCGCCACCGAGAGCCCCACAGCAATCCACAGCACCACATCGTAAGCCCCAACAAACGACTCCCGAACCAACCTCTGAACCCGCTCATCATCGCTCGTTATCGCTGCCAATCGCGCCTTCTGGCTCTCGACGCTCTGTCTCTCCGCCGAAGGCACTTCCACAACCTCCAGCCCGCGCTCCAGCCTCCTATCGAAGATGCGCGTAAACACCAGTCCCAGCGCTGCAATAGCCAGCAAAGCCGCCAGTCGCGACACAGCATTATTGATCCCCGACGCAATCCCGGCGCGGCTCTGATCGATCGAACCCATCACCGTCGTCGTCAACGGAGCCACGCTAATCGACAGCCCAAGCCCGAGCACAACAACAGCCGGCAACACTCCCGACCAATAAGATCCTCCGAAAACACCCCGCGTCAGCAAACCGAACCCAGTCGCTGCAATCAGCGGCCCGATAATCAGCGGCAGTCTCGCTCCGTACCTTGCGACCAAACCGCCCGACCAACGCGACAACGCAAAGACAAGCAATATCATCGGAATCAGTGCGCCGCCGGCCTCCGTAGCAGAGTAGTGCTGCACCTGGATCAGGTCCAGCGGCAGAAAGAACAACGCCGCATTCAGCGCCCCATAAAGAAACAGCGTCATCAGATTGGCCCCGCTGAAGGTTCGCGACCGGAACAGATTCAGCGGCAACATCGGCGCCTTCGATCTCGATTCCACCGCAAAGAATGCAGCCAGCAACACCACTCCAGCCAATCCGGCGATCAACGCCCTCTCTTCGCCTCGCCCCGCCTCGATCAACCCAAATGTGATTCCGCATAACCCGGCCGTAGCCAGCAGTGCACCCAACCCATCCAGTCGTCGAACCATCTCGTTATCGCGGCTCTCCGGCACTCGCGCCAACGAGATCAGCACCACCAACCCCGCCGGAGCTAAGTTGATGAAGAACACCCACCGCCACGAGACGTGCTGGATCAACCACCCACCTAATACCGGTCCCACTGCCATCGTCATCGCCGTAAATCCCGACCAGGTTCCGATCGCTCGCCCGCGATCCTCCGCGCTGAACGACGAACTGATCAGCGCAAGACTCCCCGGCACAAGCAACGCCCCACCCACTCCCTGAACTGCGCGTGCCACAATGAGAGTGCGGATATCCGGCGCAATCCCGCACCAAGCCGAAGCTCCAGCAAACAACACCACGCCAGCCAGAAACACCCGCCGGCGACCATAAAGATCACCAAGCGATCCTCCCAGCAGCAGAAGCGAAGCCAGAAACAATGCGTAAGCCTCCACCACCCACTGCACATCAGTCACCGTAGCATTCAGGCTGCTCTGTAACGCCGGCAGGGCAACATTCACGACCGTCCCATCGACAAACACCATGCTCGAGGCAAGGATCGTTGCCGCCAGCACCCATGCGCCACCACGTGTCTTCTGCGGTGGAACAACCGCACACCGCATCACGCCCTCTTCGCAAGGAAACTTTGGCATTCTCTGACGGCGTCCCCAACGCCGATCATACTCGTGTGACTCCCTTCAAATCCGTCTACTCTCCTGCTCGGCTCATCGCGATACCATAGCCAGCAGATGATCTCCGTCCTCATTCTCACCCGCAACGAACAGCGCGATCTGCCCGGCTGTCTCGCCTCAGTCTCCTGGTCCGACGACATCCACGTCTTCGACTCCCACTCCACTGACAGCACAGTAGACATCGCGAAAGCCGCCGGCGCACAAGTCCACACCCGCACCTTCGACGACTACGCCACTCACCGAAACGCGGCTCTCACCACAATCCCCTTCAAGCACTCTTGGCTCTTCATCCTCGATGCCGACGAGCGCCCCACAGCCGAGCTCTCCCGCGAGATGCAGCAACTCACCCTCGCCGCACCACCTGAAACCGCCGGCTTCCGCCTCCGCCGCCGCGACTATCTCTTCGACACCTGGCTCAAACACGCCCAGATCTCTCCCTACTACATCCGTCTCGTCCGCCCCGAACGCGCTCGCTACACCCGAGCCATCAACGAAGTCCTCGAGGTCGACGGCCCCGTAGCCAACCTCAGCTATCCCCTCGACCACTACCCCTTCTCCAAAGGCATCGCACACTGGGTCGCCAAGCACAACCATTACTCCACGATGGAAGCGGAGCTCATCGCCCGCAATCAAGGACTGCAAAACCCATCCATTCTCACCGCACTGCGCGATCCTGACTTCCACACCCGCCGTATCCACCAGAAAGCTATCTTTTACCGCCTTCCCGGACGTCCCCTGCTCAAGTGGCTGTACATGGTCTTCCTCCGTGGAGCCATCCTCGACGGCCCCGCCGGTCTCACCTACGCCACCCTCCAAGCCATCTACGAGTACCTCATCGTCCTCAAGACCACGGAACTCCGTCGCGGGGGAGCCTGAGCCATCAAGGCTCAATAATGCCCGACAGAAATCCCGAGGCTGCATCCAGCCCGGTGCATTGCGTCCAGAAAACTAAAGCAGCGTAACCGAACTCACCTTGATCGTGTCGCCCTTAACATCCCCGCTGACGTTCACCCGCAGATGGTCCGTCTTCGTGGAGGATTTCAGTGCAGCCAGCACCTTTGCGTTACCCTCCGCGTCGAACTTCAGGAACTTGTTGTCCGCGGTCACAATCCCGAATCCGCTCTTCTCACAGGCCAACGCACACTCCCGAGTATGGGCGTCAGCGGTCGCCGCAGCCTTCTTAGAACAAGCCACATCGATAACTGAGACATCGTTGAACGTCTGGTCGGCGGCCAATGCAGGCGTAGCCATCAGGCCGAGCGCCAGAACAGAAGCAAGTATTTTCATCGTCATTCTCCATTTCAAATTGGGCAAATTGAATTGTTCAGCCGGCTATCAAATGTTTTCATCTCTCCCTCTCGATCAAAAAAGCGTCGGCCGAGAGACGAGAGATCGGTTACAAAAAACAGCGAACGAGGAATTACATCAGCGCGAACATCGTACGCTTCGCCTGAAAACTTAATCCAGAGAGGAGTTGTAACCTTTTCGTCTCCAAACGCTCCACTGAGCGTGTGCCCCCATGGAACCGCTTCTAGTTCCGGCAATTTCCCAGAGGCCTGACCGACGAAGAGGTTGTCTCACGCGTTCGTGCCGGTGAAGTGCGCTCTACGAAGTCATCATGCGCCGCTGTAATCAATGCCTCTATCGCATCGCCCGCGCCATCCTTTTGTCTGTGTGCTGGAATGTCATAGGTCGCGACCATCCGCCTCGATTCACTCAACACCACTCACCCTTTCCGATCTAAAATTTGCCACTCGTCAACGCCCCGGATCATTTAGCCGCGCCTGAACGGCCTTTCGTCACTCCGTGATATCTCAAAAAAAATCTTGCAAAATTGTTAAAAGGCGTTTAGGGTTGGCTCACTTCTTTCTTAATTTGCAGTTTTCGCCACACTTCTAATAGCCGTTTGGCCCTTGGAACACCGTGACGTACACGCAGCATCTTCGCTGCGACGCAGATTTGTCGTCTCAATTCAACGCAAAAAATCGCCTCGGCGCGATCGAGGAGTTCTCTGTCTTTTTTTGGAGGTCTTATGCATAGATCCATCGCACGACTATCCGTCAGACCCGTAAAGGCTGCCTTCTACAGCCTCGCCGCCACCCTCCTAACCCTCGCAACATCCTTCGCGCACTCTCAAACCTTCCGCGGAGGTATCAACGGCACCGTCACCGACAAGACCGGCGCAGCCATAGCTAACGCCGTCGTCACCGCCGTTCAATCAGACACTGACATCTCGCACAAAACCACGAGTTCCAGTGGCGGCGAATTTCTCTTTCAGGATCTTCCTCTCGGCGCCTACAGCGTCACCGTGAGTTACACCGGCTTCCAGACCGTCAAGACAGACAAAATCTCCGTCCAGGCCGGAGTCATCTATACCCTCCCCGTTATCCTTCAGCTCTCGAGCTCCGAGACCACCATCGAAGTGCAGGCTGCCGGAGTCGTGCTCGATACCACCAGCACAACGCAAACCACCGTCCTCAACGCCAAAGCCGTTAGTGACCTCCCTCTCAATGGGCGAGATTTCACCCAGATGATCGGACTCAATCCGGGTTATTCAGGCTACAGTGGTGGCGGTTACGGTTCGTTGAACGGCACTCGCGCCAACCAGATGAATTGGCAGATCGATGGTGTGGACAACAATGACCTATGGCATAACATTCCGGCCGTCAACCAGGGTGGCGTCTCCGGAATCGCCGGTATCATTCTTCCCCTCGATGCGGTTGATCAGTTCTCTGCACAAACCCAGGCCGGTCCCGAAGGAGGACGCAACCCAGGAGGCACCGTCAACCTCAGTCTCCGGTCCGGAACCAATCAACTCCACGGCACCGTTTACTATTTCAACCGTAACGAGTTCTTAGGCGCCAAGAGTCCCTTCTCCGCCACGAAGCAAGAAGTCCGCAATTACAACGCCGGCTTCTCTGTTGGTGGCCCCTTCCTCAAAGACAAGCTCTTCGGCTTTCTCACCTTTGAGCATCAGCGCTTCACCATTGGCCAATCCGGCACCGCCACCGAACCCTCCGTCGGCTGGCAGAATCAGGCAAAGGCCATCCTCGCCGCCAACCACATTCCCGTCAACGCCGTCATGCAGGACGTCCTCAACGCACTATGGGGAACCAGCGTTCTCGCCGCGGATACCATCGGCGTTCCCAACAACTACCACTCCAGCGATCCCGAGTTCGGCTACAGCTGGAACGGTCTCGGAAAAATTGACTGGACCATCTCCCCCAAAGACTCCCTAAGCGCCCATTGGTTCGTCGGTCAGGGCAACCAGGTTGCTCCCGTCGGTTCCCAGCTCCTCGCCTACTATGAAGAAGCTCCCATCCATGTACAGAACATCGCCATCGTCTACAACCGTGTTATCTCGCCAACGATAACCAACCAGCTCCTCATCGGCGTCAACTACTTCAATCAGGTCTTCAACGACTACCAAACTCCCGCCAACGTCCAGACTCTCGGATTCATCACCGCAGCCCCCTTTCCCAATGCCCCAAACCTCAACATCAAGAACTTCGACCCCGTCGGATTGACGCCGCCGGAGGGCCGCAACGACATCACCGGTCACCTCACCGATCAGCTCTCCTGGGTCATCGGTAGACACCAGTTACGTTTCGGTGGCGAGTACCGCCAGGCACAACTCGACGAGTTCTACCATCGTCACGCTACCGGCACGTTCACCTTCGATGGCACTCAGGCCGTTCCCACTAACGAACGTCCTCCCGCCAACCCCGATGGAAATGATGGCTATCGCTACGCTCTGGCCGACTACCTCGCCGGCCTAACGTCCAACGCTTCCATCGCGATCGGCGATCCGGAACGCCAGGTCTTTGTTAATACCTGGTTCTTGAACGCCGGCGACTCCTGGCAACTAACTCCCAAACTCAACTTCAACTACGGCATCCGCTACGACTACGAAGGCCCCCTTCACAATGGCAACAAGGACATGTCAGTATTCCGTCCTGCGCTGACGACCACGAACGGGCTCGCCTTCCAGGGCGCACAAATAAGCTCGCTCTACCCGCAGTACTACAAAAACTTCAGTCCTCGGCTTGGATTTAGCTACTCGCCCGACCCAAACACAGTTGTTCGCGCAAGCTTCGGCTTCTACTTCGACACTCCTAACCTGAATCCGTTCCTCGATAATCGTCCGGGAAATGCCGCGCCAAACGGTGTAGAAGGAAACCCCGGCGGCCCCAACCCCGTCTACACCGTCGCTCCAGTAGCCGGAGCCGAAGGCCTCATCGTAAAGAACGTCCCAATCTTTCCCACGACGACCGCTTATCCCTGCACCTCTACATCAACCTGCGGAGTCTTTTCAGTCGCCCCCAACTTCCGCTCGTCCTACAACGAAAACTATAGCCTCAACGTCGAACACACCCTCTCACCGAGCGTCATCGTGCAAGCCGCATATGTTGGAAGCGAGGGCCGTCGCCTGCTGGCCCTGCTAGACATCAACCAGGGCACAACCCAGGCGAGCCGACCCTACTGCCAACTCAATGTCATCTACTGCGCCTATAGCAACATTAATCAGATTGAAAGTATCGGCACCTCAAACTACAACGCACTCCAATCCCAGATCCGCATCCAGAACCTCCATGGTTTCTCCGGTTCGGTCTTTTACACCTGGAGTCACAGCCTGGACGAGGTCTCCGCCTATCGCGGTGCGCTGCCCCAAAACAACTACAACTTCAAAGGTGACTACAGCAACTCCGACTTCGATTCACGCAACAGCTTCGGTTCTTTCCTGACCTATCAGATTCCCGGTTCTTCACATATGAGGCCGCTCACCAACGGCTGGCAGCTTAACGCGCTGCTGAGCTTCCACGGAGGGCAGCCATTCACCGTCCACGCATCCGGCGACATCAGCGGAACCAACGAAGGCAATGACCGCGCCAACCAGGTTGGCCCTGTCACTAAGGGCTATCAGGGGCAAAAGCCTAACGCTAACTGGCTTAGCCCAGCCGCCTTCGCCGATCCTGCTCCAGGCAACTTCGGCACCACCCGGCGCAACGGCTACTACGGACCCGGTTACTCCGACGTTGACTTCTCCGTCTTCAAAAACACTAAGCTCTACGAGCGTGTGACCCTTCAACTCCGTGCTGAGATGTTCAACCTCTTCAACCGCGTCAACTATGCTCCTCCCGGAGGCGGCAGCGTCTCCGTCGGAGGCAACTTCACCCTCAACGACACCATCGGCGACTATAACGGAGCGCCCGGCATCGGAGCCGGCGAATCTTTCAACACCCAGCTCGCCGCGAAAATCATCTTCTAACTTCCTCCCCAGAAGAAAACCCCACGTCCGATTCAATATCGGCCGTGGGGTTTTTCACATCCGCATCTCTCAACCTACACAGGCCACTTCCACTCCCTGATCTTCTTCGAGTCGATCCCATTCGCGTGTGCATAATTCACGCTCTCAATAATCTCCCCCTTCAGCCAATCTTTCAGGTGCGCCGCTGTCGCCTGCAGCTTAGGAACGCGATCGATCACATCGATCGCCAGATCAAACCGGTCGATCTGATTCAAAATCGCCAGCTCCAGCGGAGTATTGATGTTCCCCTTCTCCTTGTAACCGCGCACGTGGATATTGTCATGATTCGTCCGCCGGTACGTCAGCTTGTGAATCATCGAAGCATACGCATGAAAATTGAAGATCACCGGCTTGTCCTGCGTAAACAGACTGTCGAACTCTCGCGACGACAATCCATGCGGATGTTCCTCTGCCGGCATCAACCGGAACAGGTCCACTACATTCACAAACCGTATCTTCACCTCCGGACAATGCTCACGCAGAATCGCCACCGCAGCCAGCGCCTCCGCGGTAGGAATATCTCCCGCGCAAGCCATCACCGCATCCGGCTCATCTCCCGCATCGTTGCTGGCAAAATCCCATATCCCGATCCCTTTCGTGCAATGCGTCACGGCCTCATCTATGTCGAGGTACTGCAGGTGCGGAGCCTTGTCCGCCACAATCACGTTCACGTAGTTCGTGCTCCGCAAACAATGATCCGTAACGCTCAACAGACAGTTCGCATCCGGTGGCAGATAAATCCGCGTTACCGCAGGCGATTTATTCGTTACAACATCCAGAAATCCCGGGTCCTGATGCGTAAATCCGTTATGGTCCTGCCGCCACACCAGCGATGTAATCAATAAATTGATCGAAGAGACCGGAGCCCTCCATCGCAGCTCCAGCTTGCTCTTCTCCAGCCACTTCGCATGCTGATTGAACATCGAGTCGATGATGTGAACAAACGACTCATACGTCGAAAAGAATCCATGCCGCCCTGTCAGCACATAGCCTTCGAACCACCCCTCCAACGTGTGCTCGCTCAGCATCTCCATCACGCGGCCATCCCGCGCCAAAAAGCCTCCGTCCGCATCCTCCGGAAGCATCTTCGCCATCCACGTCTTCCCCGTGGCCTCGTACATCGCCTGCAACTTGTTCGAAGCCGTCTCATCTGGCCCAAACACGCGGAAGTTGGTCATGTTCCGCTTGATCGCGTCCCGCAGGAAAGTCCCCAGCACCTCAGTCGACGAAACCTCAACCTGTCCCGGCTTCTTCACCTTCACCGCATAATCGCGAAAGTCTGGCAACTCCATCGGCTTTCTCAACAGCCCGCCATTCGCATGAGGGTTCGCAGTGATCCGTCTATGCCCCACCGGAGCCATCGCCTTCAACTCCGCAATCAGCTTCCCGGATTTATCAAACAACTCCTCCGGTTTATAACTCTTCATCCACGTCTCAACCATCTTCAAATGCGCGGGGTTCGTCTTCGGATCGAGCACCGGCATCTGGTGCGCACGCCACGACCCTCCAGCTTGTGCCCATCAATCTCCTTCGGGCAGGTCCATCCCTTCGGCGTCCGCAGAATAATCATCGGCCACCGCGGCCTCTCGACATCCGCGCCCTTCGGAGCGCTCCGCGCCTTTTCCTGAATCGCGCGAATCTCCTTCACGCATTCCTCCATCACTCCAGCCATCAACTGATGCATCACCGCCGGGTCATCCCCTTCCACCACGTACGGAGTCCACCCATAGCCCTTGAACATCCACTCCAGCTCTTCCGGCGAAATCCGCGCCAGCACCGTCGGGTTCGCGATCTTGTACCCGTTCAAATGCAGAATCGGCAGCACCGCGCCATCCCGCACCGGGTCCAGAAATTTATTCGAATGCCAGCTCGTAGCCAGCGGCCCCGTCTCCGCCTCCCCATCCCCCACCACCACCGCCACAACCAAATCCGGATTATCGAACGCCGCGCCAAACCCATGCGACAGGCTATACCCCAACTCGCCCCCTTCATGAATCGACCCCGGAGTCTCCGGCGTGCAATGACTCCCAATCCCTCCCGGAAACGAAAACTGCTTAAAGAACTTCTGCATCCCCGCAATATCTTCGCTCTTATCCGGATAGACCTCCGAATAAACACCCTCAAGATAGCTATTCGACAACGTAGCCGGAGCCCCATGTCCAGGCCCCGAAATAAAAATCAAATCCAAATCATATTTCTTGATCAGCCGGTTCAGATGCACCCACGCAAACGTCTGTCCCGGATCCGATCCCCAATGCCCCAGCAACCGGTTCTTAATATGCTCCGGCTTCAAAGGCTCGCGCAGCAGCGGATTCTCCAGCAGATAAAGCATCCCCACGCAAAGATAGTTGCAAGCCCGCCAGTAAGCATCCATCTTTCGCAACTCATCCGCCGTCAACGGCTGTGAGCTCTGACTCTTCTTCGCTGACTCTTTCGCCGACACCTTCGCCACGCTGCTCATAGAAGCATCTCCCTCACGTAAACTGACCAAATCTCGGGCCCCGATAAAATTTGTAACCCAAAATGAGCTAATTGCCATGTCGAGCCAACGAGCTCACATGCACCGCAATCATCCAATCCTCTTTTGCAGGAACGACAAACACTGCCGTTGCACCATCAGATGCATCCAGTCGCCGAACAGCATCACCCGGCGCCTCATTCAACTGAGAATTAATCGAAATCCCCAAACCCTCCATCCCACCAACAATCTCCGCCCGCGACCGCGCATCATGCTCCCCAATGCCACCCGCGAAAACCACCGCATCCACCCCACCCATCAACGCCGCAAATCCACCCACGGCCTTCTTCACGGTCCGCGTGAACACATCCACCGCCAACCGCGCCCGCGCATCGCCCTTCGCAGCAGCCTCCCGCACCGCCTTCATGTCATTCGCCATCCCGGACAGCGCCACCATCCCCGACTCTCGATTCAGCACCCTCTCAACCCAAGAAGCCTCATCCCTGATCCCTGATCCCTGATCCCTGGCTTGCCGCATCAAATAAACCACCAGCCCCGGATCCAAATCGCCCGGCCGAGTCCCCATCACCACTCCACCCGTCGGTGTCAGCCCCATCGTCGTATCCACCGATCGCCCATCTACCAACGCCGTCACACTGCACCCACTGCCCAAATGCGCAATCACCATCCGCTTCGGCACATCCAAATTTGCTCTTCCGCAACTGCGCCACAATCGACTCGCAGCTCAACCCATGAAACCCATATCGCCTCACCCCACGCTCGCGATACTCCACCGGAATCGCATAAGTCGTCGCCGCCTCCGGCATCGTCTCGTGAAACACCGTATCGAAACACGCATAGTGCCCCACATCCGGAAACCGCGCCATCATCTCCCGAATCACCGCGATCACCGCTGGATCATGTAGCGGCGCAAACTCCACCGCCGCCTCCAAATCCCGCATCACCTCCGGAGTAATCCGAACATGCCGATCCAGCTTCGCCCCCGGATGCACCACCCGATACCCAACCGCCTCGACCTTCGGCACTCCTACCCCACTCACCGCCTCCACCACCAGGCCAATAGCCTCAACCGAATCTTTCGCCTCAACGCTCGTCCTCCCGCCACTCAAATCCCGCCCATCCGCATCGCGAAACTTGAAACCCGCAGTAGTCCCACCAATCCCCGTCACCTCACCCTCAAACAGCGACCGCGGCTCCCCCTCCGCCGCTTCGAACAGAGAAAACTTGATCGAAGAAGAGCCGCTATTGATCACGAGTATCTGCACGCCACCCCCAAATACAAACCGACGAACGTTACCTTCTAACCTACACCGCAACCACCAACGCCCTGTTAAATCACCAAGAAGCCGCAAAATTCGACTTTATAACCCAAAAGTCCCACGCATTCCCCCATACAGAATTTGCCGCAACCCACTAAACTCATCTCATGTGTGGAATCGTTGGTTATATCGGCCCCAAGCCCGTCGTCCCTGTCATCATTGAAGGCCTGCGCCGCCTCGAATACCGCGGCTACGACTCCGCCGGCATCGCCGTCGCCGGTGGCCCACAAGGCCTCGCTCTCCGCCGAGCCCCTGGCAAACTCCGCAACCTCGAAGTCGCCATCGCCGACTCCCCCATCGACGGCTCCTTCGGCATAGGCCACACCCGCTGGGCCACCCACGGCCGCCCCACCGAAGAGAACGCCCACCCACACCGCGACGGTTCCGGAACCCTCGTCGTCGTCCACAACGGCATCGTCGAAAACTACCTCACCCTCAAGAACGCCCTCATCGCCAAGGGCCACAAGTTCGTCTCCGAAACCGACACCGAGATCATCGCCCACCTCATCGAAGACGAACTCAACATGGCCGCCGCAGCTAACAGCGGCACAAAAAATGGTCGTCATCCTGAGCGCAGCGAAGGATCCCCGCATTTCTCCCGTGTCGGCACCAACCCCGACGCCAACACCGCCGAAGCTGTCCTCACCCTCCCCGAAACAAACGGCCGCCACCCCACCATCCCCCTCGAAGAAGCAGTCCGCCGAGCCGTCAAGCGCATCACCGGAGCCTTCGCCATCGGTGTCCTCTCCGCGCACGAGCCCGACAAACTCGTCGCCGCCCGCATGGGCCCGCCCGCCGTCATCGGCATCGGCGACGGAGAATTCTTCCTCGCCTCCGACGTCCCCGGCATCCTCCACCACACCCGCAACATCCACTTCCTCGCCGACGGCGAACTAGCCGTCTTAACCAAAAAAGGGGTGCACCTAACCGACTTCGAAGCCCGCCCCATCCCTCTAAAAGTCCAGCGCATCACCTGGGACCCCATCCAGGCCGAAAAAGCCGGCTACAAGCACTTCATGCTCAAGGAAATTAACGAGCAGCCACGAGCCATCCGCGACACCACCCTCGGCCGCGTCTCCCTCGACACCGGCAAAGTCTTCCTTAACGAGATGCAAATCTCCCCCGAAGACCTCCGCGCCGCCAGCCAGATCACCATCGCCGCCTGCGGAACCTCCTGGCACGCCGGACTCGCCGGCAAGTTCATGATCGAGCGCCTGGCCCGCCTCCCCGTCGACGTCGACTACGCCTCCGAGTACCGCTACCGCGATCCCATCCCCGACCCCCACGCCATCGGCCTCCTCATCACCCAGTCCGGCGAAACCGCCGACACACTCGCCGCCCAGGCCGAGCTCATCGCCAAAGGCTCCAAAACCCTCGCCATCTGCAACGTCGTCGGAGCTGCCGTCACCCGCCGCGCCAACGGAACCATCACCACCAACGCCGGCCCCGAGATCGGCGTCGCCTCCACCAAAGCCTTCACAGCCCAGCTCACCGCGCTCTTCATCCTCGCGCTCCATCTCGCGCAGGTTCGCGGCACCATCTCCGAAGCCGAATCACTCCACCTCGTCGACGAGCTCTCCAAAATACCCGGCAAGCTTGACGCCATGCTCAACCTCAACGCCGCCTTCCCCACCGGAACCTCCGAAGGCGTCGCCGCCCCCGCCAAATCGCTCAGCGCCCCGGACACAACGCCATCCTCATGGGCCGGCCCCGACCGCCGCCGCAGCACCCGACGTCCCCTCACCGCCCAATGCGAGGAACTCGCACGCCTCTTCCACACCGCCGACGACTTCCTCTTCCTGGGTCGCGGCATTCACTACCCCATCGCTCTCGAAGGCGCACTCAAATTAAAGGAAATCTCGTACATCCACGCCGAAGGCTACCCCGCCGGCGAGATGAAGCACGGCCCCAACGCCCTCATCGACGAAACCCTCCCCGTAGTCGTCATCGCAACCAAAGACCCCAACGACCCCTCAAGCGTCCTCAAATACGAAAAAACTCTAAGCAACATTCAGGAAGTCACCGCCCGCAGCGGCCGAGTCATCGCTATCGCCACAGAAGGCGACCACGAGATAGGCCAGCTTGTCGAGCAAACCATCTACATCCCCCCCGCCCCCGAACTACTCCTCCCAATTCTCGAAGTAGTTCCCCTTCAACTCCTCGCCTACCACATAGCCGTCCGGCGCGGCTGCGACGTAGATCAACCCCGCAACCTCGCCAAGAGTGTGACGGTAGAATAAGTATCTCTTGCTCCAAATGTTATGCTTCTTCATCCGAGAAAGCTTTTAGGTTGTCCATGCTCAATGTCCTTTTAACGATAGATACAGAAACATATCCAATCACGAAGGGGTGGAAAGAAGATCACCTGATCGCTGACATGAAGCGCGATCTCTATGGTGAAATCGACGGTCGTGCCGTAGGACTTGAGTACCAGTTGGAGACGTTTTCCAGGCACGGTCTCAAGGGCAACTTCATGGTCGAAAGCCTCTTCGCCGCTGTCCCGGAAGTGGGCCCGGAACCGCTGAACAAGATTGTCCGCAGTATCGCCGCCGGGGGACACGACATTCAGGTCCATCCCCACACCGAGTGGATTCCTCACATCCCGGCCCTCGACATCCCATATCGCAGCCATCTTCTTCGCAAATATCCGCTGCACGATCAGGAAGCGATCATAAGATTTGCGCAGGCCCGGTTGCAGGAAGCAGGGGCAACCACGCCAGTGGCCTTTCGAGCAGGAGGTTTTGCCGCAAACTCCGACACATTGATTGCCGCTGGGAACTGCGGGCTGAAATACGACTCGAGTTTCAACCTCTGCTATCAGAATGAACCCGGCTCTCACACACCTAAGTTCTGGGGGCACGTCACTGAGTTTCGCGGTGTGCAGCAACTTCCTGTAGCCGTATTTGAAGATCGCCCATCTCACTTCCGCCCTGCTCAGATTCTCGCCTGTAGTGCGAAGGAGATGATTCATGCGCTCGACTCAGCAGAACGCCACGGATGGGACTTTTTTGTTATCGTCTTGCATTCCTTTGAGATGATCTCCTGCCGCCGGCATGCAACGAGAGCGCCCAGTATTCGGCAGGTAGTTGTCGACCGCTTCGAGAGAATCTGCGAATTCCTCGGCAACCATCGCGACCGCTTCACTACCGTCGGATTTTCCGATCTCGATCTGGCAACGCCCGACAAGCCCGAAAATGGCATCAAGGGAACGCTCCGCAACACAACCGGCCGCATGATCGAGCAGGCGCTTCACAGAGTCCAGACCAGATAATGTGCCCGCCGGGTGCCACCAGGGTCTTCAAGCAAGAGAAGACCCTCTCGAACATTCAGGAGATCACCCGCAGCTGCCAAGTTCTCTCCATAGGCTTCGCAGGCGGCTAGCCAAACCGCATTTCTAGAATAAGAAAACTGTTGTTTGACATTAGGAAATAACGGCCAACGTACTTGAGGCCTTGGCAACGATCACCCGCTCACCATCGCGTTCGATCATCACCTCTCCCTCAGTAAAAATAAGTCTCTTTCCTGCCTCAACACCTCCCCTCGGCAATAAACCACCCCTCCAGTCGCCGGACGCAGGAATGAAACCTTGTTCTCCACCGTAATCACATCCTGCCCTTCAGGCGCCATCGTCGCCGCCGCGCCCCCGCACGTATGGTCGGCGAGCGTCATCAGCACACCACCATGGACAAATCCATGCTGCTGCTCCAGAGTTGGTGTGACAGCAACCCGCGTCTCACACCATCCATCGCCAAACGCAATCAATTCGATTCCAAGCGAACGGACAAACTGCGCCCGCTCGAAGATTCGCTTTACAAGACTTACCTTCGCATCATCCATTCACATCGCCTTTTTGATCTTCACCATACCAAGGGCGGGTGGCCCTCATCTAGCACCCGTCACAATAATCGGGTGCTCCATATCTCGATTCTGAGATCTGGGCCATCGCGCGAAAGCGCGATCCGCTGTCTCTCCCAGCCAATAAATCAACCCACGCCCCGAACTCCTCGAATACAGCCACTACCTGGATCACCTCGACTTCACCACATTCCGTTGCCACCAAGTCTCCCCCACCTCAAAAATCCCAAACCCAAAGAAATCCTCGAACAAGTCATCGAGCGGACCCGCCGCATCTTTGCAAAGGTTGAGAGCTAAGCCGCTCACACCACTCCCCTTCGGCCGTAAACCGCCGACGTCTCGCAAATTCTTCGGTCAAAACGATACACATATCATTTCTCACTCTCCCTTCCGCACGTATCGATCTCGGCATCACATCACCAAGGGTACAGATCGATGGATTCAAAAATGTACGTTCCGATATTTATTGCCGTGCTCGTCATGTTCGCTGTTGCAGCGCTGCTCATCCTGCGCAGCCGTAAAAGCGACAAGCTAAAACAACGTTTCGGCCCAGAATACGACCGGGTTGTCCAGCAACGCGGAAACAGCCGCCTCGCAGAAGCCGTTCTGTCTGAAAGAGAGAAGCGAGTCGAGAAGTTCGCCATTGACCCTCTGCCCGCGGGCGACCGCGAGAGATACGCAGACGAGTGGGCCGGAGTACAAAGGCGCTTCGTCGATGACCCATCCGTGGCCGTCGGAGAGGCAGACAAGTCAGTAACCAGGGTCATGACTGCGCGAGGTTATCCCATGGGTGACTTTGAGCAGAGAGCTGCGGACGTCTCCGTGGCCTACCCCGAAGTCGTACAGAACTATCGCTCCGCTCGAACCATGTCGTAAATCACACCAATGGCCAATCGACCATCGACGGACTCCGGCAAGTGATGGTCTACTTCCGCTCGCTCTTCGACGAACTGCTCGACTCACCGAAACTCGAAACAACAGGAGTCACCTCATGAACGAAATACTTCTTAACGATGAAACTCTGACAACCGCCGACATTGCGCATCCTGAACCAATCAGGTTGGTTCCCACCCCCATAGTGGACGAATACACTCTTCTGCCCGGGCAGGCTATCCCTGACCCTGTAAAAACCGCGGAAGCATCGGCCGGCCAGTTATTTCCTGACGATGAACTGCACAACTTTCGCGCCCGCTGGGATCAGGTCCAGACCTCATTCGTCGATGAGCCCAGACATTCGGTAGAACAGGCCGATAGTTTGGTGGCGAACGTGGTGAAACGCATCGCCGAGCAATTCTCCACCGAACGCGCGCAACTGGAAAAGCAATGGGACAGTGGCGACAACGTTTCAACGGAAGATCTGCGACAGGCACTAAGACGTTATCGGTCCTTCTTCGACCGGCTGCTTACTTTCTGATCTGAATCGAAAGTCGCTCTAGGGGAGTAATTCGCCAACAAATCGAATGCCCGCTTCGGGGGCATTCGCGCTACCTATGCCGGTTGCGTCACCCTCCCACATTCAATCCGGCTCAAGAGCTCGGGTGCCCATCCTACGCGTCTTTTTTGCGAAGGGTTGGATGTAAGCTGCGCGCACCGCTATGTCAACTTGGGCGGAATGGCCCACACATAAATTCAAGCCCAACCCAGCGTGCTCCACCGCATGAGTGGGCAATCGCGCGGGATTCTTTCCTGCATCCTATAAGGAAGCATGTCTCAGAGCCACATCCAAGAGCACGTAGACCTGATTGCAAAACACGAACAGGATTTCCTGACGAATCGCTCTGCAGCGGAACGTCTGGGCGATTCCTTCGCCGGCTTCGCAGGAAGCCTCCCTTTCGTCTGCATCCATCTGGCAATCTTCGCAGGATGGATGGTATTCAACACCGCTTCGTTCACTCTCCCGCGCCACTTCGATCCACCACCCTTTTCTCTTCTCGGCACCATCGTGGCCCTCGAAGCAATTCTGCTGCGCGAGCATCATCCTGATGCGTCAATCACGCATGAGCAGACGCGCCGACGAACGCGATCACCTCATGCTCCAAATCCTCCTCCTCACAGAAAAAGAGATCACAACGGTCCTCGGCGTGGACCGGCAGATCGCTGGAAAAGTTGGCCTGCAACAGGTCGCAGCCGATAAAGAAATCGAGCAACTGAGCCAACACACCTCAATTGACGACGTAGCGCAAACGATCAAAGACCAATTACCAGCAGAGTGACTTCAGACCCCATACTGAATCCAGCTCAAAAGCACGGGTGCCCCATAGTACGCCGCCTCCGGCTTCAACTGATCCATAATCTTCTTCATCTTCGCTTGAGCGGAACCATCCTTAACTGCCGCGTTGAACGTTTCAACCGGCATAGACGCGACCATCATGATGCGCATGAGAATCTCCTTACGCCAAAAGGCGAAACTTCAAAAGCAGGCCCTGCGGGGAGAACGCAAACCTACCCCCTGACCACCCCAATCAAGAAGATTCAAATCCCCACGAGTGATACCCTTCTCCCATGCCCGGCCCCACCCTCCAACAACAACTGCAGCACGCCCTCGAGGTCCTCGCCGAAGCGGAACGCGAATACGCCGCCGGAGTCCCCTACAAAGGCGACACCACCTGGCCCGAAAAAATCGCCCGTATCAAAAAACACATCGCCGATCTCAGAGAATTCATCGCTAACGAGTAACCTCCCCGTGGCAACGAACAATATCCAATCAACCGAACTCCTCTGCCTCAAACCCGACGGAGAACACCCGCATCTCTCCTACCCAAATCATCATCCACTCGGTTAACCATTCCACCCTCCACCGCGGCCACATCATCACCATGCTCCGTGCCCTCGGCGTCCGGCCACCCAACACCGACCAGTTCAGCTTTTACATCACGCAACAACAAACGGGTGTCCGACATAATTCAAGCCTCCTCGAAGTGACAACGCCCGGCCCAGAAATTCAAGGCAGGCGCGAACTTCCGTCAGCGCACACCCCCACCTTCAGCACGACTGTCTTCAATCCTGCCGCCCGCCCTCAAGTTTGCCGTTGTTACTTTGCTGTTCCCGAAACGGAGTGCGTCTGCGGAGCGCCGCTCTCAGCCAGCTTCTTCTCGTACTTCGTCTCCTCCACCTGCAGTCCGTACTGCTGTCCGCCAACCCAGATCCGATTCAGAAATTCGACCCCTCCATACTTATTGAAGGTCACATCGCTCGTAGGATGGCTCGCGCTTTCCGTTTGTACAACATCAAGAAGCGCGGAGTGCTTCCCGGTCGAGTCCTCGATCACCAGCGTCGAAGAGCCAAATGACGCCGGACGCACAGTGTAAGAACCTGCAGGCAGCTTCGTGTTGCCCGCGTAAAACGGAAACGTCGTTGTAAACGTCAAACCATTCATAATCTGCGCCGAGCCGGGGATCGCGAAGCACAGGCACATCAATAAACTCGCACCGACAAGCTTCAATAGGTTTTTCATCGATCACGTCCTCGCATACTGAAATAGGAAGGGCCTCGCGGTTTACATCCGCCCGTCGCGCGCCCCACTCTCTGATTCTTCCCCTCCAGGCTCAGCAGCGAAACTGGTAATTCTCATGGTTTTTCAAACTAATATCCACTAGGTTCCTACGCAGGACACCCCTCATCCATCCACTTCTTGAACAACGAAACGCGATCCGCCGCCCACGGTTCATCCGGAGGCATCGTGCCGCCGGACACCGCACCGTACACATCTTTTGCGTTCGCCGGAACACACATCCACGCGGGATCATCAAGATCAATCCCCATGGGCTTCATGCACTCAACATCTTCATCCCGAAATAGAGGGCGAATATCTGTACGAAAGCTAAGAGCCATAGAACCTCCTTCTGATAATTCCGCAATCAACCGAATACCCGAACAGCCTTCGAGTCCTGGACAATAAAACTAACGCATTCGCCTCAAACCCTGCCAAAATCCGCACTGTCCCCTGTAAGAACTGCCAGTCTCAACAAATTCCCCCGCGACCTACAATGTCCACGAGGTGCATTCATGCACAAAGCCGCCAAAGCTGCGATCCTCGCCATCGCAACCCTCGTCACAACACTTCCCGCATCCGCCGACAAACTCAAGGGCGCCTCCACCCTCAAGGACTTCCAGCCCTTCGGAACCACGGACAAGGAACACAAGCATCAGGCCTACGACCTCTCCTTCGACGCGAAGGGCCACAGCTACACCTGCCGCACCAATTACAAAAAATCCACAAACGCCACGGACTTCGTCGTCGGCAACCAGATCACCTACGAGATCGACAATAACGAGGCGACAATCAAGACCCAGCAAAACAAAAAAGTCGAATGCAAAATCGTCCGCGTAGAGAACATGGCCGCCACTCCCTAACGCAAACCGACCGCACTCAGGCTGCCATTTCTCCATCCTGACCATCCAATCCTTTGACTTTGAAGAGGAGCATCCTCACACATGGCCAAGGAATGGATTGAAAATCTCGCTCAGGACATCAAGGAAACGAATCGCGAAGCCGCCACTGGCTTTGGTATCGCCCAGCATCACGCCGCCGCCGTCGCCCAGCGAGGCCTTCCCTTCTTCCTCGCCTTCACCTCCGCCCTCGAGCAAAACGTCACCCAGCTCCGCGCCCAGCTACAGGGCGACCCCGCATCCGCCGACACAGTCTTCCAAACCCCGACTCCCGCCGAGATAAAACTCAAGCGCAGCCGCTTCCCCTGGTTCGACGCCACCATCCTCTACCGCGACGACACCATCTCTCTCGACTACGCCAAAGGTCTCGGCACCGCCGGCGACCCCACCCCCAACTACACCCCCGACCGCAACACCCTGAACTTCACCTTTCAATCCGAGCCCGACAACACCCTCACGCTCATCGAATCCTTCCGCGACAACCCGCGTCAATTCCACCAACCCGAAGACCTCGCAAGGTACATCACCGAACTCCTCTTTCTCCCCACCCCATCCTCCGTCACGACCCAGTAAAGGCCCGCCCTCCTAAAAGCTAACTCCCACACCGTCGTCTGGAGTCTTCCGCCGCCGGGTGCCGGGTGCCCCATTCATGCAGTCTCATCGCATGATTGGGCATTCGAGCGAAGCTCGAACCGCTTTTCCCAAACCCGCCCCAAAAATCCCACCCAAAATCCAAGACTCAAGCTATCCTGAACCATCCCCACAACCACACCCGGCCCCATATCTCCTGAACGGATCACCCGATGACGACCTCCGCCGTGACCCCCGCCCCACCCGCGCGCCGCAAAAGCCTCGCCAAACCTGCCGTCTGGATCGCTATCGCCCTGGCCGCCATCTCCGTCCTCATCTTCACCGAGTACCCCATCGTCAAGCACCCCGACACCTACACCACTCGGCTCATCAACGACCGCTTCTTCCTCATCCCGCACGCCGCCGCCGGCCTGCTCGCCATGCTCCTCGGCCCATTCCTCTTCTCCACCCGCTTCCGCTCACGACACCTCAAGCGCCACCGCATCATGGGCCGCGTCTACGTCATCTCCATCGCCATCGCCGCACCACTCGCCCTCTATCTCGAACTCCGCACCCCGGGCGCACCCATGAAGTTCGCCAACTCCGTCATGTCGGTCGTCTGGTTCCTCTGCACCCTCGCCGCCTTCATCACCGCCCGCAATCGCCAGCTCACCGCCCATCGCCAGTGGATGATCCGCTCCTACGTCTTCACCCTGAACTTCCTCATCACCCGCATCCCCAATCCAATTCCGCAATACTTCAACATGTCCGCCACCGCCTTTGCTCTCAACCTCCTCTTCGTCTCCATCTGCTACCTCTTCTTCACCGACGTCTACTTCAACTGGCGCGAACTCACCACGAGCCGCGCTAAATAACGAAGCAAGGCGACCACCCCGCACCGCAGATATTCCCAAAATGGGAATCGTCGAAAATAAATCTTTAAAAAGTGGCAAGTTTTCGATCGCGAAAAACCGACCATCAAAACACCACATCCCACCAGCAAACCACCACAACTTCACCACCAAAAACCACGCTAAAAAACACAGTTTTTACAAAATACCCCTGCAAAAACGCAAAATCCCACCAAATAAAAAATCCTCCGCCAATCCAACAGCAACTACCCGGCGTACTCCATTCAACCGGGAGAGTCCCCACGGGCCCTCTTTCCAAAACAGCGGATCGCTTTCCTGGAATCACAAAGGAAAGGCATTTCAAATGAACACACCTGACAGAAGAACCTTCCTAAAAGGCGCAGCCCTCACCGCAGCTCTCGGCGGCGTCGCCACCGCCCAAGCCCAGTTTCGCGAAGAACCCCTCAACTTCAAAGACGAGCACGATCACCTCAACAAAGGCGACCGCGCCATCCTGGTAGCCGCCGAAATCGCTGAAGCCCTCGCCGTCACCACCTACACCAACATCATCAACAACTCCCCATTCTTCAAACAGATACCCGATGACGATCAGAACTACCTCATCGCCGCCCGCCAGGAAGAGATGTCCCACTATCTCCTCGAACAATCCGTAACCGATCAACCCTCACCCTTCACTCAGTTCTTCTATCCCCCCAACATGTTCTCCAACGCACAAACCACCCTCAACGTTCTCGTCACCCTCGAAGACGCCTTCATCGCAGCCTATCTCGTCGGTGTGCGCAACTTCAGCACGACCAATCTTCGCGTCACGGCAGCGCGAATCATGGGCATCGAAAGCGATCATCGCACTCTCGCACGCGTCGTAGGCGGCGACGTAACCGCACCGTTTGGTGGCCCAATCGAAAAAATCACCGGCATTCAGGGAGTCGCGGAAAGCATCGATCCGCCCAACAATAACGGCTACGAAAGAACCTTGTGCTGGACCTCGATCGACCAGGCAGTCACCGCACTCACACCCTTTGTCGACTTCAATGCCGCCAAATCCGCAGGCTTCGACACCACGCAAGCCTTCCCATTCCAACCCTTCACCCCAACTCTGCCCTCACCGCTCGGAGCCTTCATCTCCTACAGCGGATGCTGACCATCAACCCACGCACCCTCAGGCAATGCACCGCCTGAGGGTGCACTCATCATCCCGCATAAGCCCGCGCGATCAGCACAAGCGCCAGCAAATAAGCACCAAACATCGCCGCCAGATATCCCTTGGCCCTGGCATTCGCACCGCGAAACTCCTTCCACACAAACACGCCCCAAAGGCACGCCACCATTGGTGAAGCCTGACCGATCGCATAAGAGATAGCGACCCCAACCAGACTCGCCGCCACAAAATTAAACACGGTTCCGATACCCCAGATCGCTCCGCCCAGCAGCCCCAGTGCGTGATATGACGCCGGCGCCCGAAAATAATCCGCCGCAGCCACCGGCGAACCGACGATCGGCTTCCGCATCAGAATCGTATTGAAGACAAAGCAGCACAAAAACGCACCCAGGGTAAGAAAAACCGCTGTCGTATAAGGAGTCAGCGTATTGCCCCGTGTCATCGCGCGCGTCACAAACGGCGCAAAGATCCCCATCAGCAAGCCCGAGATCACGCAAACCACAACACCGCGCCGCGATACAACGCTTCCCTCCGTGCGCAACGCACCATACGCCTTCCCCACCAAAACCACTGCAACCACAGCCATAAAAACACCTGCACCAAGCAGCACCGGGTTACCACGCGGCTGCAGCGCATAGCTCAGCACCACGCCCTCCACCAGTGCGATCCCGATCGAAATCGGAAATGCAATGGCCAGCCCAACGATCTCGATTCCCGCCACCAGCAGCACGTTCGCGATGTTGAAGATGAACCCTCCCAGCGCGGCATAAAACAGATTGATGTTGTCGGCCGAACGAACATTCGCAAGAAATGCCGTGGGTCCTCCCGCAAAGCTACCCATCGTCAGCGCCAGCACCAACGAGATCAAGAAGATCCCCAGACCATAATCCCAGTAGTAAAGGTCGAATCGGTAGTTCCGCGTGACCTTGAAGGTGTTGGCAAAAGAGCCCCAGCATACCGTGCTCAGTACCGTCATCAAGAGCGCGACGGCAAACGTTGTTGGAACGAACATGAAGGCCAACTCTGGCGAAATATCGCGACGTCACACGCCTGCACGCGCGACGAACTGCCATTATGCCCAATCAACTGGAGAAAAGAACAAGAAATCGACCGCCGATAGGAAGACCTAACACGTCACGACGCCAATCCATCACTCCCACTGCGAAGTGTGCCGCTTCAACCACCAGCACGCCGGATTCCCCTGCTGCGGAAAGATGGACCGGCTGCACGTCATCGGAACCGTACCCATCAGGTCGTACTCCACCTTATTTCCTTTCAACGGAGTCGCCAGAAACTGGTTGACCTGCACCACCTCGAACGCCGTGCCCCGCGAAACGCGCATACGCAGCACTGCCCAGTCCACCACGTACAGCACGCCCAATAAAACCGCCAGCGTCACTACGAGGCGAAACAGTCTTCCGATCCACTTGCCCATCAGCCCAAGTATTGCACGTGGACCCAGATCCCTAGCCGCACGTTGTAGGCGAGGTACCAGCCCGGATGGTCCGGATCGTCATAGATCACGATGTCGTCACCGGCCCAGTTCCAGCCGTCGCAATACGCCAGGTCATACGGAGCGACGCCAAAATAAAAGCCGCCAAACCAAAAACGGTTCGGGCCCCCTCCCGCCAGGTGCCACACATGCGAGGGGCCAAATCCGCCCGTGAAATGCCCATGCTCCCACGGATGATCCAGATGGTAGTGCGGATCATTAGGTCCCGTGTCATGTCCAACCCAATGGCCGTCGTCGTGGACATGCGGCGCGTTGGGATGCCCCGGAGCATCGCTGAAGTTCCTGTTCGCAGTCGCAGACGCCGGCGTCCCGTGGTACGGAGCGGCCCATGCGCGGGTAGAGGAGCGACATGTCCGCCTCCCCCACCACCTGAGTGTTGGGCCCACATCGACAGTGAAAAGATAACCATCGCCGCACACCAGCCGATAACTCTCTTCATAGGAAGCCTCATATATCCCAGACCACCTGCGTCTTCGATGGAGATCCTCTCTGAATTGGTTGGCTTTACAACAAGATTCACGTCCGAATCCCAGGTTTGAACCACCGAATGGAGCCCAAGATTCCTGGTCGAAGCATCTCACATTACGGTACCGTTGATAGAAAATGAAGTTTGAGGATGGAATGAAGTTCACACAAGCTCTGGTAATGGCGGCTACTTTCGCCGCAATCTGCACTTTCAGCGACATCGCATCGGCACAAGCCAACCCGGCCGGAACCCAGAAACTCCAGCTATCCGCCTTTGCCGGCCTCACCGGCACCTTCACCGATCTCGCAGGCGGAAAAAACCTCGCCGTCACCGCCGGAGCCGACCTCACCTTTCTAGCCCTTCGCCTTGTCCGCCCCTCCTTTGAGTTACGCGGCACCTATCCGATTGATGCCGGCCACATCAGCAGCCAGAAGAACTTCCTCCTCGGGCCCAAAGTCGAATACCCAATCGGCCACTTCCACCCCTACGCCGACTTCCTTTTTGGCCGCGGCGAAATTGACTACCACTCCCCTGGCTATATCTTCGGCGACACGCTTTACCTCAGCAGCAACACCTTCATCTATTCCCCGGGCGTCGGCCTGGATTACAACCTCACCCACAACCTCGCACTGAAGGCTGATGTGCAGTTTCAGCATTGGGACACTCCGGCCGTACCTTCGGGCGTCATTCACCCCACGGCCATCACCTTCGGCGCTCTTTATAACTTCGACTTCAACCCCCGCCATCGTCACAACCAGTAAAAACTAAATCCGTGTTTCAACTCATCAAAACGCTCCATTTAGGTTGCCGCTAATCGCTGGACTCGCCCCCCCGACATGGCGTATCGTTTGCCCGAAAGCTAAATTTCAGCCGCCTACGGAGTGAATTTATGCCTCGTTTCCCATACCGGCCCCTGCCTGTTCTCGCAGCCGCGCTTATTTTCAGCCTCTCCGCTCCGGCCATCATCGCCCAGGACCAGACACCCGGACCAACCTGGTCCCAGGAAGACACTCTCCGCATCGCCAAAGAGGTTCAGAAGAAACTCGCGAACCTCAGCAACTACAGTGTCTTCGATTGGATCACCTTCGGCTTCCACGGCAAGACCCTCGTCCTCAAGGGCTACGCCTCACGCCCGATTCTTAAGAGCGACGCCGCCAATGCCGTAAAAAATATCCCCGGCATCGAATCAGTCGACAACCAGATCGAAGTCCTCCCAAACTCTCCCAACGACGACCGCATCCGCGCCGCCGTTTACAACCGCATCTACACTCAGCCGTCCTTGCGTAAATACAACGCAAACCAGGGCACGATTGGACAGGCTCTCGGGCCTGGCGGCCGCAGCCCTGCGGCAATGGCCGGAGGCATCACCAACAATCCCCCCATCGGCTTCCACGCCATTCACATCATCGTGAAAAACGGAAACGTCACCCTCTATGGTGTCGTCAACAACGACAGCGACAAGGCCATCGCCGGCATGCAGGCGAACTCCGCTCCCGGAGCCTTTAGCGTCGACAACGACCTCATCGTCCAGGGCCAGGCCGCTAAGCCGGCTGCCAAATAGGAGCAAAACAACAGGCGCCGGGTAGACCAAATTCCGGCGCCGCATTTCCCATGAATCCCAAATCCGCCGCTACAATAGACCTGTGCGACGATCTCTCAGCATCGTCCTTCTTCTTCTCTTCAGCCTCCCGCTGATCTCGCCCCTGCTTGCTCTGAGCGCTGGCTCTGACGCAAATCTTCCCGCCTGCTGCCGCCGCAACGGAACCCATCGCTGCTTCAGGACGATGAGCCCGGCCGCGCCCTCTGCCGGAACCCGGCTCTCCGACATTCCGAAACCCTGCCCAGCCTATCCGGCCGTCGTCACCCAGATCCGTCACAGCGATCTCTCCCTTCCCATTGCATCGCTGATCTTCGCCGAAATCGTCAGCCACCCCACGCTCAAACTCCAGACCCAGGCCCGCGCCCGCGTGGCCCTCGACCGCGGCCGTCAAAAACGCGGTCCCCCCTGCTCGATCCTCCTCTAAAGACCCCGCAAGCTGCGATCAGACTTCCCTCTGGGAATCCGTTCTGCCGCCCCATCAGCGTGTACCTCGAACACCGTCAGCTGTCTGACGAGGAAACTCACATGCGAAAGCTCGCTCTACTCTGCTTCTCTCTGCTCTTTTTTGCTGTTACAGCTCAGGCCGCCATCTTCAGCCAGATCCACGGAGTCGTCCACGACCCCCAGCACCGCCCAATCGCCGGAGCCCACATCGAGCTTCGCGCCGCCAACTCTGCCTTTGCCCAATCCACCCTCACTGCCAATGACGGCTCATTTTCCTTCGCCTCAATCCCCCTCGGCGACTACATCCTCACCATCTCCCAAACAGGTTTCTCCACTGCCAAACAAGACCTCACCCTGGCCTCCGACACCTCACCCATTCTCCACGTCGAGCTCCAACTCAGCACCCTCGAGCAATCCGCGACCGTCACCACGAGCATCGCCGCCCCCGACACCGTCACTCCAATCACCCTCGTCAGCCGCGAAGACATCGCCCTCACCCCCGGTGCCAGCCGCACTAACAGCATGGCCATGATCACCGACTACGTTCCCGGCGCCTACATGACCCACGACATGCTCCATATCCGTGGCGGCCACCAGGTCTCCTGGCTTCTCGACGGCATCCAGATCCCCAACACCAACATCGCCTCCAACCTCGGCGCACAGATCGATCCCAAAGACATCGACTACATCGAAGTCCAGCGCGGCTCCTACACCGCCGACATTGGCGACCGCACCTACGGCGTCTTCAACGTAGTCCCCCGCACCGGCTTCGAGCGCGATCGCCAGGGCGAGCTCCTCCTCTCCGGCGGCAGCTACTTCCAAACCAACGACCAGCTCAGCTTTGGCGACCACTCCGAAAAATTCGCCTGGTACACCTCGCTCAGCGGAAACCGCAGCGACTATGGTCTCTCCCCACCCATCGCGGAGGTCCACCACGACGCCACCAATGGCTATGGAGCCTTCGCCTCACTCATCTACAACCGCACTCCCAAAGACCAGTTCCGCGTCGTCACCCAGGCCCGCCACGACTTCTTCCAAATCCCGTACGACCCAGACCCAAACAGCTTCGAAAATCAGCAGTTCGACTCCTCCGGCCTTCGCGACACCCAGAATGAGACGGACGTCATCGCCGCCGTCTCCTGGCTACACACCTTCAACCCCTCAACCGTTCTCCAGCTCTCACCCTTCTACCACTTCAACCGCGCCGATTATGACGGCGACCCCAACGACACCCCCGTAGCCACCACCTCCCACCGCACCTCCAACTACGCCGGTGCCCAGGCTTCCATTACCACCGCCATCGCCCGCAACACCATCCAGGCCGGCCTCTATTCCTTCGGCCAGCACGACACCTATCTCTTCGGATCCATCTTTAACGACGACTCCGGCAACCAGAACTTCTCCATCCACGACTCAGCAAGCGGCGGAGTCATCGAAGAATACATCTCCGACAACTACAAAGCCACTTCCTGGCTGACCATCATAGCCGGCCTTCGCCAATCTCACTTCCAGAGCGAATTCAGCGAAAACTACACCGCACCCCGCGTCGGAGCGTCCATCCGCATCCCCAAACTCAATTGGGTCTTCCGCGGCTTCTACGGCCGCTTCTACCAGCCCCCGCCACTCCTCACCGCCGCTGGTCCACTCGTCCAATACGCCCAATCCAACGACACCTCCTTCACACCGCTCCACGGCGAGCGCGATGAAGAGCGCCAATTCGGCGTACAAATCCCTCTTCGCGGCTGGGTCCTCGACATCGACACCTTCCACAGCCGCGTCAACAACTTCCTCGACCACTCCAACATCGGCGACTCCAGCATCTACTTCCCCGTCACCGTCGACGGAGCACTCGTCCGCGCATGGGAGACAACCCTCCGAAGTCCCTTTCTCTGGCACGTCGGCCAATTCCACCTCGCCTACTCCAACCAGATCGCCGAGCAGCGCGGCCCCATCACCGGAGGCCTCATCTGCTTCCCAATCTCCTCACCCCAGTGCGACGTCGGCTTCGACTACGAGCCCGTTGACCACGACCAACGCAACACCCTCAACGTCGGCTTCAACGCCACCCTCCCATGGCACACCACCGCCTCAACCAACGTCTACTACGGCTCAGGCTTCGTCAACGGCGACCCCGATCCCGCCACTCCCTACCCCAACCCCTACTTGCCCCAACACACCACCTTCGACCTCTCGGTGGGAAAAACCTTCACTGACAACCTAACCGCCTCCATCACCGCAACCAACGTAACCAACCACCGAGTCCTTCTCGACAACAGCCTCACCTTCGGCGGCTTCCACTACAACGACCCCCGCGAAATCTTCGCCGAACTCCGCTACCGCTTCAAATTCTGACAACGTCGGAACCCAAGTGGCCCATCCTTCACAGTCTCATCGTGAAGGATGGGTTGCCTTTGTAGTTGTTTTTTAGGGGCTTCTGCTTTTGTTTTTTCCTTTTTCTCCAAAGCCCTACTGAATATCCCCAAACCGAACGTTCTCCGGCTTCGAACCCTCATCCAGAAACTGAACCGTAGTCGCCGGCCCTAGGTTTGTCGGCGCACTCCACTCCCGCAAAGCCCACACAATCTCTTTCGCCGGTGTCACCTCAATCGCCTGCACAGTCTTCTCAAACGGCGGAGCATTCTTGCTCCACTCATTCACCCAGTTGTTGATCACGGTATTCCCATTAGGCAAACGCCAAGCCTGCTGCAAACTCGAGAATTTGTAACCAGGCGCATCCGCCGGGCTCCAGCTCCACACTGAATCCCCTCGCCGCGTCACCTCTCGCACCCCCATGCGATCCGTGATCAGCACATTCCCATTCACCAGCTGACTCACTCCCCAAGCACCCGGAGCCGGAAACGACCAAAGCTCCTTCCCATCCGAGTCATACTCCACCACCTTGTTCAGATCCATATGCGCCACCAGAACCGTCCCCTTATCCGTCAACCGGGCATGGCGAAACTGAGCATGCACGCTCACTGGCTGCTTCGTCGCCAGCTTGATCTCTTTCTCCGTCGCACCCGTAACGATGTTCACCACGCGAAGTACCGCAGGATCGCCATTCTGGATATACAGCACATGCTCCGTCCCAATCGGCACCGCTGTATGCACCTCATGCCCCGCCGGTGGCTCATAGTTCCACAGCACCTTCTTCTCCGGCGAAATCAACGTCACGCCGTACTGATGTGCAAACAAAATATTTCCATTCGACAGCATCACCGCATCGCTGATCTCGCCCTTCCCGGCAGGATCGTCATAGCTCCACACAATCTTTCCCTGCCGCACCACAAAAATCCGTCGCTGATGCGACTCCCCCGCATACATAAAATCATGTTGCGCCAATCCGCTACCGGGAAGTTGAGTTGGAGAGAAAATCGCTGCGTCGCCCGGCGCCTGAGCCAGGACACCCCCACACAATCCAAGGAGAACCAAAACAGTTGCCGATCGAAGCATGACCAATCCCTCCTCTTCACAGACAACGCTCGTCACCCGCGAATTGCCTTTCGCACTAACCTAACGAAGATTTCGGGATTGCAAAAGCAAAAACTACATTTCGCTACTAAAAATCTCTAGTCGAGCAACGCGGAAATCGCGACCGGCTTGCCCTTCTCATTCAAACCAATCCGAGCCGCAGGAATCGAATGGTCGTGCGTGAACAAAACCAGCCACTTCTCCGGAATCGCTCGCTGATAAAACCGTTTTCGCTGCGCAATCGTCTCCACCGGATCGAGGTCATACCCCATCACCCACGTCGGATCCAGATGCGCACTCGTAGGAATCAGGTCCGAAACGTAACAGGCATGCTCAACAGCCCTACCCCCAGCCTTCGACTCAATATGGACCGCCATCAAATGAGCCGTGTGCCCCGGAAAAACTTCAACACTGATCCCCGGACAAACCTCCGGGTTCCGCCGAATCCCTTCCGCATCCAATAGCGTCATCTGCCCCGACTCAATCAACGGCTCATAGTTCGGCGCAAGATAGCTCACGCGGTCTCGATCCAGTTGCAACCGGCCATGCTCAACCTCACCAAGGTGAGCAAAGTACCGCGCATTTGGAAACGTCGGCGTCACCGAGCCATCTGGATGCAAGGTCGTATTCCAGCCGCAATGGTCAAAGTGAAGATGCGTGTTAATCACGACATCCACTTCCTCAGGTCGCACTCCAGAGGCAGCCAGCGATCGTGGCAGAAGCTCCTGGTTGCAATGGATCTCCCGCATCTTCGCGGATTGCTTATTGCCTACCCCCGTCTCGATCACCACCGTCTGCTTGCCCGTCCGAACCACCACCGTGTTCAGACCCAGCAGAATGCGGTTCTGCTCGTCGGCAGGCGCACGCTTCTCCCACAGCGTCTTCGGCACAACGCCAAACATAGCCCCGCCATCGAGCCTGTAGGTCCCGTCCGTGCACACACTGATCTCGAAGTCCCCCAGTTGCATCTGCGCACGAACAAGCTCGGCAAGTGGAAACTCCGGCGCGCTGCAATCCTGGCTCATGACAGTCCTCTCACCCAATCCTACTGTGAGATAAGACCTAGCCAGAAACCCTTACGCCTGAGAGGAGTGTGCCGCGGTCAACAGTTCCGCCCCCACCGAACTATGCTCTCCACCCGCGCCTGCAACCATCTCAGCCGTCGTCGCCGCAGTCACAAGAGCACCCGTCGTCGGGGCGCGCTTGGCCTGGAAGCACTGCCGGCAAAGCACCGGCCGACCCTGCGTCGGCTTGAACGGCACTGTCGTCTCAATGCCGCACGCCGAACACTCGGTGCGCGTCTCGGTTCTCGAAAGACCAGCTGCTGCCGGGCCAGTACCAGCCCGCAGCCCCACGCCGGCCCGTTTCGACTTGCAAGGCTTGCAGCGCTTCGGATCGTTCTTGAATTGCTTGTCGAAGAAAAAGAGTTGTTCCCCAGCGGTGAAGATGAACTCACCGCCACAATCTGCACAGGTAAGGAGCCGATCTATAAATTCCATGCCGCTTCTCCCGTATCGACGAAGAAGGAAGAACTTCAAAGTACCCGGATCGTTTAGGCATCGATGAAAGATCTACCTTGACCATCAACTTGCTTCTTGGATTTTTGAAGGGGGCCCAGAATACTTGAATCGTCTTACATTTTGCCGGTCAATGTGAGCTGCTCGGTCAGCACTTTCTGCCGGGGTCAGCGCTTTGGCGGGAGTTCCATCGCTCTGACGATTTAGCGGGCCGTCTCTTCATACTTCATCATAGGAAGAGGGGACGGCCCGCCATGTTTACGGAGCCTATGACTAATCCTGCTCCTTACGGACCTTCTTGCGATTACGCTTGCGAGCGAGCGCTTCTTTTACGCGCTTCTTTTCGCCAGGTTTCAGATAAAACGAGTGCCGCTTAACTTCCTTGATAATGTCTTCCGTCTGTACTTTGCGCTTAAACCGGCGCAAAGCATTCTCAAGGGGTTCGCCTTCTTGTACTCGAACCTCTGCCAAGAAAATACACCTCCAAACCGTCCCAATCGGGTACCTTAAGAATACCTTGTTTCGTACCCAAATCGCATAAATCCTTGGTAATTTGGCACCCAGTTTGTGACCTCATCAACGCAAATTCAACCCATTTGTCTCCAAAGCGTAAAATCTTTTTTATGATCCGGTCCTACCAGGGAATAACTCCCACAATTCCAACAAGCTGCTACATCGATCCCTCCGCGCAGATCATCGGCGATGTCGTTCTCGGCGAGCAATCCAGCGTGTGGATGAACGCAGTCATCCGCGGAGACGTAAATTCGATTCGCATCGGATCGAAGAGCAATGTGCAAGATTGTGCAGTGTTACACGGCATGCGCTACCTCTACCCCGTCATCGTTGGAGAAATGGTAACCATCGGGCACAACGCCACCGTCCACGGCTGTGTCCTCGAAGACGCCGTCCTCGTAGGCATCGGAGCCACGATTCTGAACAACGCTCGCATCGGCGAAGGCTCCATCATCGCCGCTGGCGCAGTCATCCCCGAACAAACCATCATCCCGCCCAACTCCCTGGTTGCCGGAGTCCCCGGAAAGATCCGTCGCACCCTCGGCGACGAAGACCGCGCCATGATCCTCAAGTACGCCCAGAACTACCTCGACTACACCGCCATCTACCTCAAAGAAACCTCCGGCAAATAACTGCGTGCATCTTCGCTACACTTGAAATCAATGGCCATTTTGAAAGCAGTACGCGGCACCCGGGACCTCCTCCCGCCCGAGACCGCGCTTTGGAATCACGTCGAAGCCACCGCCCGCACCGTCTTCGCCCGCTACGGCTTCGGCGAAATCCGCACCCCCATCTTCGAATCCACCGAACTCTTCGCCCGCGGAGTTGGCGAAGAGACCGACATCGTCTCCAAGGAGATGTACACCTGGGAAGATCGCGGCCGCGCCGAAAGCGAAAAGGGCCAATCCCTCACCCTCCGCCCCGAAAACACCGCCGGCGTAGTCCGTGCCTACATCGAGCACAAACTAGCCGACACCGGCCAGCTCCAGAAACTCTTCTACATCGGCCCTCAGTTCCGTCGCGAGCGCCCCCAGCGCGGCCGCTACCGCCAGTTCTGGCAAATCGGCGCCGAAGTCCTCGGCCCTCCATCCTCCGGCTCCGACAGTCCCCTCCGCGACGCCGAAGTCCTCGAGATGCTCGCCACCTTTCTCAACGAGCTCGGCATCCAGAACTGGCGTCTCGCCCTCAACTCCGTAGGCTCCGCCGCCGACCGCGCCCGCTACAGCGCCGCCCTCCGCGAAGAGCTCGCCCCCGTCAAGCACCTGATGTGCGAAGACAACCAGCGCCGCGCCGAAACCAACCCCCTCCGCGTCCTCGACTCCAAGGACCCCAACGATCAGGACCTCATCAACGCGCTCCCCAAAATCGCCGACTACCTAGACGAAGACTCGCGCACTCACTTCGCCCAGGTCAAAGCCGCACTCGATGCCTGCGGCGTCCCCTACGAAGTCGAACCCCGCCTCGTCCGCGGCCTCGACTACTACACCCGCACCACCTTCGAGTTCACCATTCCCGACGGCAGCGGCCTCGGCACCCAGAACGCACTCCTCGGCGGCGGCCGCTACGACGGCCTCTCCGAGATGCTAGGCGGCCCCAAAGCCCCCGGCATAGGTTTCGCCATAGGCGAAGACCGCCTCATCCTTACATTGCAAGCCCAGCAACAAGAAACCACCGCGCCGAAGCTCGATGCCTTCATCGCTCCGATGGGAGTCGGACAAAACGCTGCTGCGCTGGCGCTGGCACAGGAACTCCGACGGGCCGGTCTGTCTGTCGAAGTTGGCGATGGCAGCTTCCGTCTCAAGAAGTCGTTTGAGATTGCCGACAAACTGGCTCGCCGAATCGTCATTCTTGGTGAGGACGAACTATCATCAGGTGTCCTGACCGTAAAAGACTTCAGCGCAGGCCAACAAACAAAAGTGCCCCGCGCCGATCTCGCAGCCTTCTTGCGAGTTTGAGTTAGCCGATCACCCCACTCTGCAAAAATAGTTTCATCGCATCAGTCCCATTGCTGTATGGTTTTCTGACCGACAAGGGGAAAACGATTGCACATCCATACAACGGCATCCTGGCCCGCGCGTGAAGATCGCCGAGCTGCGCTGGTCTGGCTCGGCATCTTCTGGATCTTCGTAGGCGTCGGCTTCGGCTTCGATCTGCACAACTACCTCCGTGAGCAGCCGGCCGTACCCGTGATCGTCCACGTACATGCTATCGTCACCACGCTCTGGCTACTCACTGCAACCGCGCTTGTGCTCATGGTTGAAACCAGCAATGTCGGCCTCCATCGCCGCTTCGGTTGGTTTGCAGCCGGTTACGCCGCTCTCACCCTTGTAATCGCCCCCTGGTCCGAACTCAGTTGGCAAGCCTTGAACCTTCCGACTCCCGGCGCTCTGCCTCCTCAATTTCTTTCCATCGCCTTCAGCGGAGTCATTTGCATGGCCTTGCTGCTGCCATGGGGCATTCTCATGCGGCGCAATTCCGCCGCCCATCGACGCGTCCTCATTCTGGCCATCATCTGCATCAGCGATGCGGGTTTTTCCCGGTTTGTGAGCCTGTTTCTGCCTCCACCAACTTCCTTTCTCGGCACCTACCTGTTTTACGAGGGCGGAAATGTGTTCCTCATCCTTCTCATGTTTCTCTGGGACTGGAAACGCAACCGGATAATGAAGCAGTTCCTATGGGGAGCATCCCTCGTTACTGCTATGGGCCTGATGGCAACGGGCCTCTATTTCAACGAGACATGGAAATCGATCACGCGCTCTTGGCTGGAGGCGTGGGGACGGCACATGCTGTAGAGCCAGATTTTGTGGCTCCTGCATGGACTCCGTACAATAGACAAATCGTGACACTAGACTTTTTAGGCAACTTACAGCGCACGCACAAATGCGGCGAACTGCGCATGGAGCAGGCTGGCCAGGACGTAGTCCTTATGGGCTGGGTCAACCGCCGCCGCGACCACGGCAACCTCATCTTCCTCGACCTCCGCGACCGCACCGGCATCACCCAGATCGTCCTCGACAAGGAGATCTCCGGCCCCGCGCACCACAAGGCCGAAGCCGCACGCTCCGAGTACGTCGTCGCCGTCAAAGGCAGAGTCCGCCGCCGTGGCGAAGGCCTCTCCAATCCCAACATGGCCACCGGGGAGATCGAAGTCGTGGCCCACGACCTCCTTCTCCTTAACGAGGCCAAAACCCCGCCCTTCTCGCCCGCCGAAGATGCCATCGCCAACGAAGAGGTGCGCCTCAAGTACCGCTACCTCGACCTCCGCCGCACCGGCATGCAAGACAACTTCGCCCTCCGCAGCCGCGTCGCCATGGCCATCCGCAACTACCTGGTTGGCGAAGGTTTCCTCGAGATCGAAACCCCCTTCATGACCCGCTCCACCCCCGAAGGCGCGCGCGACTACCTCGTTCCCAGCCGCGTCCACACCGGCCAGTTCTACGCGCTCCCACAATCTCCGCAGATCTTCAAGCAGATCCTCATGATCTCCGGCTTCGATCGCTACTTCCAGATCGCCCGCTGCTTCCGCGACGAAGACCTGCGCGCCGACCGCCAGCCCGAGTTCACCCAGATCGACCTCGAGATGACCTTCCCGCAACAAGCGACGGTCTTCCGCGTAGTCGAAGGCTTCTTAAGCGCAGCCTTCGCGACCGCAGGCATCACCCTCGAGCCGCCCTTCATCCAGATGAGCTACGACGAAGCCATCCGGCGCTACGGCATCGACAAGCCCGACATGCGCCTGCCCGCCCTCACCGATCTCACCGGCGAACTCACGCCTGAGCTCCGCGAGCAACTCAAGATCGAGCAGAATCTCCCAGTCCTGGGCTTCGTCATCCCCAAGGCCGGCGGCCTCAGCGGCACGCAGCGCCGAGCCCTCACCGAAGAGATTCGTGCAACATTCGGCACCAGCGGCCTCGACTCGCTAGACGTAGCCCGCCTCAAAACCAACCCCACCTTTGCGCCGCTCGCCGACGCCATCGAAGGAAAGCTCGCAGCCGAACCAACCCTCGAAGGTGGAGTCTCCGCCGACGACCTCATCGTGGTCATCACTCCAAAACCCGGCACGCCGGAAAAGTGGAACTACGATCCGCAGTGGATCTGGAAGCGCGTCGGCGCTCTCCGCTTGCAACTCGCGCAAAAATTCGCCGACAAGCACAAAGCATTCGAGCAGACCGGCACCGCCGCCGACTTCAAATTCCTCTGGGTCACCGATTTCCCCATGTACGAATGGGACGAAGAAACCAAGACCTGGAACGCCGCCCACCACCCCTTCACCTCGCCTCACGAAGAGGACATCAAGGCCGGCCGCCTGACCTCCGACAAAGGCGCAGTCCGCGCGCTAGCCTACGACATCGTCCTCAACGGCACCGAACTAGGCTCCGGCTCCATACGAATCCATCGCAAGGACGTTCAGGCCGAGATCTTCCGCTCATTGGGAATGAGCGATGCCGAGGCCAAAGAGCGCTTCGGCTTCTTCCTCGACGCGCTCGAGTACGGCACGCCTCCTCATGGCGGGATTGCGCTGGGACTGGACCGGATCGTGATGATTCTGGCCGGTGCCTCCAGCCTGCGCGAGGTGATTGCGTTTCCGAAGACGGCCAAGGCGATCGACCTCATGGTCGATGCGCCCAGCCATCCTACGGAGCAGCAGTTGCGGGAGCTGCATTTGAAGATTGTTCCGCGGAGCTAGCTGGGTCTTGGGTTAGTTCCTCGGTTGGACCTTCTGGATGATCCGTGTCGCCGCTGGTTTCAATGGCTCCATTAGCTGCGTTGCCGCTATTGGCGAAATGCGGGGATCCTTCGCTCCGCTCGGGATGACGACATTTATTTGCCGCGTCAGGGTCAGAATGGCGACTTCGATTTAGTCGCTCAGGATTTAGTTGCTCAGAGTGACGACCTCTTGGCAGGGTGCGCGCCGGCGCGGGCTGCCTGTCTTCGCCTGACTTCTGTGGTTCGAGGCGGGTGTAGACCTCGATGATGGCTCCTGTTTCGGCGAGGTCGAGGCCGTCGGGGGAGGACTCTACGGTGCGGACGACTTCGGGGGTTTCGGGCGCGTTGTTGAGGCGGACGGCGTTGGATGAGGCTAGCTGGAGGCCGTAGAGGAGAGCGGTGGCTCGTTTGGTTTCGATGTTGTTGGTGGCCAGGGCGTTGATGACGACGGAGATGGCGAGTTGAACGGACTCTCGGTCTTCGAGGGCGCAAAGCTCGAGGTCGCGGCCTCTGGTGAAGTATTCTCGGTTGGCGTCGTTGGGGCGGAAGCGGGAGTGGCGGGTGTGGAGACGGTTATGGAAATAGCACCACTGGCCTCCGGTGAGGGCTGGGGCGTGGCACTGCAGGCCGTTGGTTTTGATGTGGCGGCAGATTGGGTATTGCTCCATACGAGAGTCTCCTTGGGGGGTACCCCCCCCGGGGGGTTGGTGGTTAAAAGTGCAATGGTTGCAGGGAGTTAGCAAAAACAGCTTTGCTAAATTCGTGCAACCATTGGGGTTAGAGCTAAATTCGTCTTTCTAAAGGGGAAAAGCCCTGAGCTTAAAAGCGAAAGCCCCGGACTGGGGTCCGAGGCTTTCCTTTTTTGACTATATATTCAATATATCAGGTTGGACCTAACTAAATTTCATTCTATATTTGCTTTGTTTTCAGGGAGTTGAGTGGGTTTGGGACTTGACAAGCGATTTTTGGGCTGTTTTTGAGAAAGAATTTTGTAAGTTGTTGGTGGCATTTTGGTTGCGAGCAGGGTCCTCGTCAGAGACGTAGGCCGAAGAGAGTTACGTGCAGGCAAAGGAAGGTTAGGAGAGAGATGATACTAACCCAGATGGCGGTTTTGCGTCCCTGCCTGAAATTGGTCCTGGGTCTTGAGGAGACCATACGTAATCCACCAGCGGATGGTCATTATTGGCACCGCATACTTCATCAGCACGAACCTAATAAGACCAGCGGTCAAGAGGAAGGGAACAACGCAGTGCTCACCCACTGCTCAGATTAACTATGCCTTGACAACGCCTTCGTCCTTATCGAGGGGCACCCGGGCTCCGAGCCCTTGGAATGGTGGCTTGAAAAGGTCTGAATGGCGTACGTTGCGTATACATCTCGGCCTCCTTCGACTCCGCGCTGCGCGCTGCGCTCAGGATGACGAGACGGGTGGCGGTGCTCGGTAGGTTGGAAATGCTCGTCATTCTCCGTCGGGTCTTTCCGTGAGTATGCGAGGATGGTTTGATTTTGGGAGAGTGCGGCGAATGAGAGTTCGAGGATTGAGTTGGGTAGTGGGGGTTGGGTTAATGATGGCTGGGGTCGGCGGGCGAGCGGAGAGTTTGACGGTGCCGGGGCCCGTGGTGATTGGGGATGGGTGGCAGTTGCAGGATGCGGGGAAGGTTAGCGGTGGAGGTACGGCTGTCTCGGGGGAGAAGTTTAAGGCGACCGGATGGTATCGGGCGACGGTGCCGGGAACAGTGCTGACGAGTTTGGTGAATAACGGGGTTTATCCGGAGCCGCTTGTATGGGGAGAACAATCGCCCGGACAAGATTCCGGATAGCTTGTCGCGGACGGCGTTCTGGTACAGGACCATGGTGAAGGTTCCGGGGAGTTATAAGGGCAGGCGGGTATGGCTGAATTTTGAGGGGATTAATTTTTCGGCGCAGGTTTGGGTGAACGGGAAGCAGGTGGGTGAGACGAAGGGCGCGTTCCGGCGGGGCGTGTTTGATGTGACGGAGGTGGTGAAGCCGGGGAAGAAGATGACGCTGGCGGTGCTGGTGTCGCCGCAGCCGCATGCGGGGACGCCGCATGAGCATACGATTCGCGATGGCGTCGGGAAGAATGGCGGGATTACCGCGATCGATGGGCCCACGTTTCTGGCGACGATTGGATGGGACTGGCTGCCGGCGATTCGCGACAGGGATACGGGGATCTGGCAGAAGGTGTTTCTTTCGGCGAGCGGGCCGGTGGTGATTAAGGATCCGCTGGTGACTACGGATTTGCCGCTGCCTAAGGTGGACCAGGCGGATGTGGCAGTGCAGGCGCGAGTGGAGAACGTGACGGATGCTCCGCAGAAGGGCGTGTTGAAGGGGAGCTTTGGGGATGTGACGTTTGAGCAGAGCGTGGAGGTTCCGGCGCGGGAGTCGCAGGTGGTGAAGTTCGATCCGAAGACTACGGCGGCGCTGCATGTGATGAATCCGAAGCTGTGGTGGCCGAATGGATATGGGCCGCAGAATCTTTACCGGCTGAAGTTGAGTTTTGTAGTGGATGGGACCGAATCGGATGAGCGGGAGGTTGGGTTTGGGATTCGGAAGATAACGTATAGCGTGCCGGAGTCGGAGAACCTGACGATCTCGGTAAATGGGGTGAAGGTTTTTGTGCGTGGCGGTAATTGGGGGCTGGATGAGGCGATGAAGCGGAATCCGCGAGAGCGGCTGGAGGCGCAGATAAGGCTGCACAAACTGGCGAACATGAACATGATTCGCAACTGGGTTGGGCAGAGTACGAGTGAGGATTTTTACGAGCTGTGCGATCAGTACGGGATTCTGGTGTGGGATGAGTTCTTTCAGCCGAATCCGAATGACGGGCCGGACCCGGATGATTTCGATACGTACATGGCGAATGTGAAGGACAAGATTCTGCGGTTCAGGAATCATCCGTCGATTGTGCTGTGGTGTGCGCGGAATGAAGGGTATCCGCCGAAGGAGATTGACGATGCGCTGCGGAAGTTGATGGCGGAGTTGGAGCCGACGAGGTTGTATCAGGCAAACTCGGCGGACGGGCGCGGGGTGAACTCGCATGGGCCTTACCACTGGAGGACGCCGCGGGAGTTTTATGTGTTCGATGAGGCGTTCAAGACGGAGATCGGAAGCATCTCGGTGCCGACGATGGAGTCGATCCAGGGGATGATGCCGGAGAAGGATTGGGAGACGATCAACGACGATTGGGCGGAGCATGATTTTGCGAAGGGGGCGCAGCAGGGAGATAAGTATCCGGAGATTATTGCGGCGCGGTATGGGAAGGTGAGGAATTTGGCCGACTTTGTGAGGAAGTCGCAGCTGGCGAACTATGAGGCGTTTCGCGCGATGTATGAGGGGCGGAATTCCCAACTGTTTTTGCGGTCGACTGGGATCATGACGTGGATGAGTAATCCGGCGCAGCCTAGTTTTGTTTGGCAGATTTATCACCATGACCTGGAGCCGAACTCGGCGCTGTTTGCGGTGCAGAAGGCGGCGGAGATGGTTCATGTGCAGATGAACGAGAGCAATCTGGGTGTGGAGGTGATTAATAATCTGCCTACTCCAGTCGAAGGAGCGAAGGTGAGGGTGGATGTGTTTCGGATGGATGGGACGGTGGCGTGGCAGAAGCAGTTTGATGTAACGGCTGCTGCGAGTGCGGTGACACGCTTGGGTGCGGTCGATCTGACGGATGGGAATTCGCCGGTGCATTTTGTGAGGCTGCAATTGGTGGATACTGCGGGGAAGGTTATTTCTGAGAATTTTTACTGGAAGGCGATGCCGGCGCATGAGGATGACCTGACGGCTTTGGAGGAGATGCCGGTGGTGAAGTTGGACGCTACTGTGTTGAGGCGTGACGTTGGGGGAAGAAGTTTTTTTGATTTGACGTTGCGGAATCCTGGGCAGGCGATTGCTCTGATGGCGCATGTGCAGTTACGGAGGAAGTCGGGGGAGCGGGTGTTGCCGGTTTATGCGAGTGAGAATTATGTTTCGCTGATTGGCGGTGCGACGAAGACGATTACGCTGGAGGCGGCTACATCGGATCTGATGGGCGAGGATGGCTTAGTTGTCGTGGATGGGTGGAATGTCGGGGTTGGGGAGGCATCGGCAAAGGGGGCCCGGGTTGCCGTTAATGCGAACGCGCAGGTGGATCACTGGCCGGTGACGGGGTTGCCTCTGGAGTCAACGAAGTAACTACAACCATTGAGGGATTATGGGTTGCCTTCGGAGGAGCCTACCTTTTAGGTGCGGAACTTCTGTGCGGACTCTGTGTCTGTATGGGAGGAAGAACGGCAGCCTTGCGGCGAGCCGATCGATCTAAGGCTTCGTAAGAGATGTTGAAGCCAATACAAAGGCAGGCATGATGCGAGTTTCTAATTGGGTCCGAAATATTTTTGCAGGTGCGGCGTTGGCGTTAGTCCCGGCGGCTTCTTTTGCTGCAGTGTTTGTTTCGGTCAACATTGCACCGCCGGCGTTGCCGGTTTATACACAGCCGGTTTGCCCGGGCGATGGGTATTTGTGGAATCCGGGATATTGGGCTTACGGGCCTGAAGGATACTACTGGGTTCCGGGTGTGTGGGTTCGGCCGCCTGCGGTTGGGTTGCTGTGGACTCCGGGGTACTGGGGCTGGGGCGGTGGCGCGTACATCTTTCATGCCGGATACTGGGGGCCGCATGTTGGGTTCTATGGCGGCGTGAACTATGGGTTCGGGTATGTTGGCACCGGCTTTGTCGGCGGACGGTGGGACGGTGGACATTTTGCGTACAACACCGCAGTGGTGAATGTGAATACTACGGTGGTGCGTAACGTGTATGTGGACCGGACGGTGATCGTGCACAACACGGTCTACAACCGCACGAGCTTCAATGGTGGCGTGGGTGGTATTCAGGCTCGCGAGAGTGAGCGGGAGGCTGCGTTTGCACACGAAAACCATTTTGAGGCTACGAGAGAGCAAGAGAACCACATGCAGATGGCTCATGCCGATCGGAGCAACTTTGCTTCCGTGAATGGCGGGCGTCCTCAGAATGCGGCGTTCTCTCGGCCCGGAGTGCGGGCGGAAAATCAGCAGGATCGAATTGCCCAGGGCGTGCGGTCCGGCCAGATGACGGCAGGCGAGACAAGGAATGTTGAGAATCGCGAGGCGAGCATCAACCACCAGGCTGCGGCGGATCGTGCGGCGAATGGCGGACATTTGACGCAGCAGGAACGTCAGCAGGTCAATCAGCGGCAGAACAATGTGAGCCAGTCGATCTACAACGACAAACACAATGCGAATACGCAGGCTCATCCTCATGCTGAGGCGCATGAGAACGGCGGGAAAGACAAGAAGTAGATTTTCACGCACAGAGATGAGCGGCCGGCGGATGAATTTCGCCGGCCGCTTTTTGCTGGGTGAAGGGGCCGCGCCTAGAATCTTGAGGGATGAGAGATTCGGCGGAGTTGGAACGGGTTGTGGTGGTGTTGGTGCGGGCGCGCAATCCGAATAATATCGGCGCGGTGGCTCGTGCGATGCATGATTTTGGGTTTCGGCATCTGCGGGTGGTGAATGAGTATGCGGTGCCGTTTGAGACGGCGCGATCGGCGGTGGATGCTTCGGCCGTATTGTCGGAGGCGAAGGCGTTTGCGAGTGTGGCGGATGCGGTGGCGGATTGCACGCTGGTGGTGGGGACAACGGCGGTGGGGGAACGAGATTTGGAGCATCCGCTTGCATGAACTGGCGGACGCTGGTGGGTTGATTCGTGAGGAGTTGGCGCGGGAGGGTGGACGGGTTGCTCTGCTGTTTGGGTCGGAGAAGACTGGGTTGAGTAACGACGAGTTGAGCCATTGTCATTGGCTGCTGACGATTCCGATGGAGGAGCATGAGGGGGTGCGGCATCCTTCGATGAATCTGGGGCAGGCGGTGGCGGTTTGTCTATATGAACTGGTGCGGTCGCGGGAGGCGCGGGCTGTGGATGGGGTTTCGGCTGGGGCTACTGCGGGTGAGGTGGAGCGGCTGACGGGGCTATTGGGCGAGGTGTTGGAGGCGACTGGATATACGAAGCGGCATCCTTCGAATTGTGATGAGGGGCAGGTTCGGCAGTTGGCTCTGCGGATGGGGAATAAGGGTGGGGATGTGGCGGTTTGGATGGGGTTTTTGCGGCAGGTTTTGTGGAAGGTGCGTGGGGGTGGGGATCGGTAGGAATTCCCTCCGAACTGCTTCGGAGGCGATTTGGCCAATTTGGCACTTGGTCTTCGATTTTAGAGCTTGGCCGCTCCTGAGCAAATGCGGGGATTCTTCGCTCCGCTCAGAATGACGACTTCAGAGAGGGAGGGTGGGAGAGAAAGATAGAGGGCGGCCTTTTTTCGACCCTTGCGTCGGGGAAGAGGTTTTCGCGTGGGGATGCGAAGGCGGTAAACTAGGCGACACTCACCTACTTTTTTGAAAGTGTGTGGAGATCGGGAGGCTGGAGTATGTTCGTGCGTCGTGGATTGGTTGCGGTTGCTGGAGTTGTTGTGAGTTGCAGTTTGACGGTGGGCGCGGTGGCGCAGGGGCGGCAGCTTACTACTGAGGATTACGCGCGAGCGGAGAAGTTTATGGGGTACAACGTGAACTCGCTGGTGTATCACGGCGTTTCGCGCGTGAACTGGATGGAGGATGGGCGGTTCTGGTATCGGGATAATGGGCCCGATGGAGTCGCGATTGTGATGGTGGATCCGGCGAAGGGGACGAAGGGGCCCGCGTTTGACCAGGTGAAGCTGGCGACGGCGTTGACAGCGGCGAATGGCGGAAGGACGAAGGTTGATCCGCAGCACCTGAATTTTACGGAGCTTGAGTTTGCGGATGGCGACAAGACCGTGACGGTGACGACTGGGCAACGGAAGTATCGCTGCGATTTGAGTGGGAAGGGTGATTGCGCGGAGGTGATTGTTCCGGGAGCAAAGGCGGGAGAACCTGGCGGCGGAAGAAACCGCGCGGCGATGGATGTTTCGCCGGACAGGACGAAGGCTGCGTTTATTCGGGATTGGAATTTGTGGGTTCGGGATTTGAAGACGGGTAAAGAGACGCAGCTAACGACGGATGGCGTGACGGACTATGGCTACGCGACGGACAATGCGGGATGGACGATGAGCGATAACCCGATTCTGGTGTGGTCGCCGGACTCGAAGAAGATTGCTACGTTTCAGCAGGATCAGCGCAAGGATGGCGAGATGTACCTGATCCCGACGACGAATGGGCATCCGGAGTTGAGGGCGTGGAAGTATCCGCTGGTGGGCGACAAGAACGTGACGATGATCGAGCGTGTGATCATCGACGTGGATGGGGCTGTGAATTCTCCGAGGGTCATTCGGTTGAAGATGCCGCCGGATCAGCACCGGTCGACGTTGTGCGATGACGTTAGCTGTCGCGGCGGGAGCGGGTGGGACGACGTGCAGTGGAGCGATGACAGCACAAAGTTGGCGTTTGTTTCGACCTCGCGCGACCACAGGCAGGAGTGGGTGCGTATCGCGGATGCTGCCACGGGTGATGTGCGCGAGGTGATGACGGAGACGGCGCCGAAGTTTTTTGAGAGCGGCAATGACAAGGTGAACTGGAAGTATCTTTCGAAGACCAATGAGCTGCTGTGGTTCACGGAGAAGAGCGGTTGGGGTCACATGTATCTGTACGACATGGCTACCGGCAAGGAGAAGAACCCGATTACGCATGGTGATTGGAATGTGACTCAGGTGCTGCAAGTGGATGATACTGCGCGGACGATCTACTTTGTCGGAGTTGGAAAAGAGAGTGGCCGCGATCCTTACTTTCAGCATTATTACAGCGTGAAGTTCGACGGGACGGACCTGAAGCTGTTGACGCCGGAGAATGCGGATCATGTAATTACACCTTCGCCGGATGGAAGCTACTTTGCTGATGTGTACTCGACTGCGACGGAGCCGCAGACAGCGGTGGTTCGTGACGATAAGGGGAAGGTTGTAGTGCAGGTGGCGAAGCAGGATATTACACAGTTGAAGGCCATCGGATGGGTTCCGCCAATTCCGATTACGGTGAAGGCGCGGGATGGGAAGACGGATGTTTATGGGTTCATGTTCAAGCCCACGGATTTCGATGCTTCGAAGAAATATCCGATTGTGAACAATGTTTATCCGGGGCCGCAGACGGGCTCGTGCGGAGGGCGTGGTTTTTCGGCGGCGCATCGGGATTGGCAGTCGCTAGCAGAGCTTGGATTCATTGTGGTGTGTATCGATGGCATGGGGACGCCGTGGAGATCGAAGGCGTTTCACGAGGCTTATTACGGGAATCTTGGGGACAATACGATTCCGGATCAGATTTCAGGGATGAAGGAGCTGGGGGCGAAGTATCCATGGATCGATCTGGATAAGGTGGGGATCTATGGGCACTCAGGCGGCGGGAATGCTACGGGTGCGGCGATGTTCCATTATCCGGACTTCTTCAAGGTGGGGATTGCGGAGAGCGGCAATCATGACCAGCGGGACTATGAAGACGACTGGGCGGAGAAGTGGGCTGGCTTAGAGGTGAAGAATCCTGACGGGACTTCGAACTACGACAGCCAGGCGAATCAGAATTTCGTGAAAAACCTGAAGGGCAAGCTGCTGCTGGCGCATGGTTCGATGGACAACAACGTTCCGTTGAACAATACGCTGTTGGTGGTGGAGGCTTTGATCAAAGCGAACAAGGATTTTGATCTGCTGATTATTCCGAATGTGGCGCATGGGTATGGCGAGGCTACGCAGTATATGACCCGGCGGCGGTGGGATTATTTTGTGAAGAACCTGGCGGGGAATGTTCCTCCGCATGAGTATGAGATGAAGTCTTATGCGGCAGTGATGGCGGCTCAGCGTGGTGGGCCCGACGGCGGAGATGACGTGAGCGACAATCAATAACCGGCGGCACAGAGCACATCGGGCAGACGATCACATCCTCTGCCCGATGTTTTTTCTGCGCGGTTATTGAACGATCTGGCCTGCAGGATCGGCGGAGGAGACCAGAGGGGTGTGCTGAGGATACCTGCCATCCATTGGCGGTGTTTGTAAGCGTGGCTTGACCAGTCTTCGGAGTGGAGAGGTCGGCTTGCAATCCTGGATAGGCGGTTTGCGTCTCCGGTGCGGTGGCCCAGGAGGGAGCGCCGGAGAAGGAGTAGTGATAGGTGACCTGGGTTGTGGCTCCGGTGGCGCTGGAGGTTGGGGTAGAGCTGTCTATGCTGTTGACGGAGCGATGGCCGTAGCAGAAGTTTCCGTAACCGGGCTGGTTGACGTCAGCGGTCCAGGCGGAGCGGCCCTTGTCGGAGAGGTCGTAGTTGTTGACCTGTTTGCTGGCGACGATGAGGACCTTTTTTCGGCGGTGGTGCGGACGAGCAGACCTTGATCGACGAGAGCGTCATATCGGGCGGTTTTGGAGGAGTCAGAGGTATCGGCCTGAATGGGGAATTTGACCGGGTCGGACCAGAGACAGGCAGGGTGCGCGCTGTAGTAGTTGTCGAGAGCGTTCTTGAAATTCAGTGAGTCGTCGGCTTTTTTGTTGCAGCCTGCGGTGAGCAAGACGAAACAGAGACTGGCTGTGGTGACGATGAGGTTTCTGGGGGTGAGACATGTGGACATTGGATGCACTCCTATTCTCTGTTTAGTGGGATGCAGGAGTTGCATGCGTTGTGCCGGGAGGAATTGGTTGCCCGAGGAGCGGATATTTCAGAGCCAGCCTTTGGTGCGGGCTATGCGGGCGGCGTCGATGCGGTTGGAGGCGCCTAGTTTGGCTATCGCTTCGGAGAGGTAGTTTCGCACGGTGCCTTCAGAGAGGTGGAGTTCGGCGGCGATGTCGGTGCTGCTGCGGCCTTCGCCTGCTCGCTGGAGGATCTGGCGTTCGCGGTCGGTGAGTGGATCGGGTTCGGCGGTCCAGGCTTCGGTGGCGAGGGCGGGGTCGACTACGCGGAGGCCGCGGTGGACGCGGCGGACGGCTTCGGCGAGTTCTTTCGCGGGGCGGTCTTTGAGGAGATAGCCGCGAGCGCCGGCGTCCATGGCTCGGCGGAGATAGCCGGGGCGAGCGAAGGTGGTGAGGATGATGGTGCGGGTGTTGGGATGGTCGGTGCGGAGGGCGGCGGCTAGTTCGAGGCCGGTCATCTGAGGCATCTCGATGTCGGTGACGAGGACGTCGGGGGCGAGGCGGCGGACGGAGTCGAGGGCTTCGCGGCCGTTGGCGCTGGTGGCGACGACGGTGATGTCGGATTCGAGTTCGAGGAGAGCGGAAAGAGCGCCGAGGACCATGGTCTGATCTTCGGCTAAGGCCACGCGGATGGAGTTGGTCGATGTCATACGAAGGTCACGCGGCTACGCAGGGTGGCTGGGGCTTGGTGGGAGCGGCTTGTGGAAGCTCGATGAGGAGGGTCACGCCGGGGTCGGTGGTGATGGAGAGGCGGCCACCCAGGGACTGGACGCGCTCGCGCATGCCGCGGAGACCGTTGCCCTCCTGAAGATTGGGATGCGCGCCGTCGTCGGTGATGAGGAGGGTCTGGAAGCCGTCGGGCGATGTGGCGAATCGCATGCTGCAGTGAGTGGCGTGGGCGTGACGAACGATGTTGGTGACGGCTTCGCGAACGGCGAGGCAGAGAACGGTCTCTTCTGCGGCGCGGACGTGGGGGAGCGGGGATTCGCAAGCGAGGGTGACCCCGGCGGACTGGAGGGTGTTGCGGGCTTGTTCCATTTCGGCGGGAAGGCCCTGGGAGCGGTAGCCGCCGATGGCTTCGCGGACTTCGGTGAGGGCGGTGCGGGCGGTCTTTTCTACTTCGGCGATCTCCTGTGCGGCGCGTGTGGGGTCGCGTTCGATGAGGCGGCGGGCCAGTTCGGCTTTGAGGACGATGACGGAGAGAGTGTGGCCGAGGACGTCGTGCAGGTCGCGGGCGATGCGTTCGCGCTCGGCTACGGCGGCGAGCTGCTCGATCTCTTCGTTGGCCATGCGGAGTTTGACGTCGGCGCGTTTCTGTTCGGCGAATACGATGTTGCCACCGCCGATGAGGAGTACGAGAAAGATGGCGATGTAGACGTTGGGCCATCCGATGTAGAAGAAGTGGTGAGGCGTGTTGAAGAGATAGCCCTCGATGGCGATGGCGATACATTCGACCGCGAAGAGCGCGAGTACGGTGCGGACAGATTTGATGCTGAAGGGCAGGAAGGCCGCGGTGTAAACGAAGAAGGTGGATGCGCCGGGGTTCCAGGGGAAGGAAACGAGGCCGAGGACGAAGGTTGCGGCGACCATCCAGTTGCGGAGCGGGCTGTTCCGATCGGTCGCGCGGACGTAAGTCCAGAAGATGCCGAGCGAAGATGACGAAGGAGGCGAGGGTCAGGGACCAGAGGCGCAGGCTAGGCTCGAACATCGGCGGTATGAAGAGGAAGCCGATGTAGCAGAACCAGAGCCACGCCCATTTGCCTCTGCTGCTCTTCGAGATGTTGACGAGACCGTTCATGGGTCTGTTCCAGTGCAGTTTACTGCTGTTGGGGTTGTCGTGGAGTTATGAGTTCTGCTCCTTGCGATGGAAGACGAGCCAGGCGAAGCCGAGCATGATGAGGCTGAAGCCGATGAGGGCGTTCCAGTGGGTGGCGCGGGAGATGGCGTCTCCGTAGCCGAAGATGTTGAGCATGAGTTGAGAGAGATGATAGGTGGGAAGGATGGGTGCGAAGCCCTGGAGCCAGTGGGGCATGAAACGGATGGGCATCCAGAGACCGCTGAGGAAGGACATGGGCAGGTAGATGAGGTTGACGATGCCGGCGGCTGCGTTTGCGGGGACGAGTAGCGCAATCAAGAGGCCCATGCTGGCGAAGCTGATGGATCCGACGACGGTGAGGCCGAGCATTTTGATGAGTTCGAGTGGGTGAGAGATGACTCCGCCGAATGCTGTGCCGACTGCGGTGAGGATGGAGACGATGATGAGTCCGAAGGCGACGGCGGAGGCGCATTTGGCGAAGAGATACGCCGCCGCGGGCATGGGGCTGGCGCGTTTGAGTTCGAGCCAGCCGGCGGCGAGTTCTCCGGCGAGGCCGACGCCGATGCCGAAGAGTGTTGCGCCGATGAGGCCGAAGCAGGCGTATCCGGCGAGCATGTATTTTGCAATGTGAACGCTGCCGGCGTAGGCGTTGCGGTTGGACAGGCCGAAGAGGATGTAGAACATGACGGGAAAGCCGATGGTGGCGAGGGAGAAGGAGCGGGTTCGCATGAGTTTGAGGAATTCGTATTTGGTTTCCTTGCCGTAGATGGCGAGGGTTTGAGCGGCTGTGCGTGTGGTGTTTGGGAGGATTGCGGTGGTGGCCATTGGGTTCTCCTTGGGAAACAAATGCAAATGCGGGGATCCTTCCCATTCGGCGCGCTCGGGTCAGGATGACGACTGAATTAATTGCGGTTCAGGATGACGGCATCGTTGGTTAATTCTGTGTAAGGGCGAGAAAGGCGTCTTCGAGGGCGGGACTAGTTATTTCGAGGTTGGATAGGGTTTGGTCGCGGAGGAGCATCTCGCGGACTACGGCTTCGGCGTTGGCGGCGGTGATTTGAACGGAGTGGCCCGTGAAGCTGGACGCTGGTGACGGTGGGGAGGGTTTCGAGGAATTCGATGGAGAGGCGGGTTCGGCAGCGGATAGTTCGGGCTCCCCCGACGCGTTTGATGTCGGCGGGTGTTCCTTCGCTGATGACGCGGCCTTTGTTGATGACGATGATGCGATTGGCGAGGGCGTCGGCTTCTTCGAGATAGTGCGTGGTGAAGAGGATGGTCTTGCCCTGGGCGGCGAGGGTGCGGATCTGTTGCCAGAGGGCGCGGCGGGATTCGATGTCGAGGCCGACGGTGGGCTCGTCGAGGAAGATGAGGTCGGGGTTGCCGCAGAGGGCGAGGGCGAAGAGGACGCGCTGCTTCTGGCCGCCGCTGAGTTGGCTGAAGGGACGGTCTTCGAGGCCCTGGAGCTGGGCGATGCGGAGGATGTCGGCGACGGGGAGCGGGTTGGGGTAGTAGCTGCGGAAGAGGTCGAGGTGCTCGCGGACGCGGAGGGTTTCGAGGATGCGGGCGACCTGAAGCATGGCTCCGACGCGGGTGCGGGTGGTGGCTTCGCGTGGGTTGCTGCCGAAGACGCGGGCTGCGCCCGAGGTTGGGGCGATGAGACCGAGGAGGATCTTGATGGCTGTGGATCTTGCCGGCGCCGTTGGGGCCGAGGAGGGCGACGATTTCGCCGGGGCGGAGGGTGAGGTTGAGGCCGTCGAGGGCTCGCGTGGCTGCCGTAGTGTTTGGTGATGTTGGTAAGGGCGGCGACGGATTGCTTTGCGATGGCCCGGTGCGCGGCGGGAGTCAGTTCGGTCTCGAAGGCGATGGCGCTGAGTGGCATGATTCGTCTCCTGTTGGTTACAAGAACGATCATCAGGGGGTTTGGGAGGGGAAGGTAGTGTGGGGCGTCAGGAATCGGAGGTGACAGTTGTCATGTTGAGGACTTCTGCGGGGGTCAGGCCTTGCTGGCGGAGGGTTCGGATGGCTAACGCGTCGTGGCGTTTGGCCAAGCGGATGCCTTGTTCGTCTCGGAGAAGGTGGGTGTGGAAGTAAGTGGGCGTAGGGAGGTTGAGGGCTCGCTGGAGGAGGATTTGGCGGGCGGTGGATTTGAGGAGGTCGGCTCCGCGGACTACTTCGGTGATGTGCATGGCTGCGTCGTCGACTACGGTGGCGAGTTGATAGCTGGGGATTCCGTCTCGTGACCAAAGGACGAAGTCGCCGAAATCTTGATCCTGCTATGAAGCTCTGAGGGCCGAGGTTCTGGTCGGTGAAGGTGATGGCTTCGTCGTCGGGGACGCGGAAGCGGTAGGCGGTGTTGGCGGATTGGGGCTTCGGTGGGATTCTGCGGGATGTTTGCGCGGCAGTGGCCGTCGTAGATGGGTTCGGCGTCTTCTTCTTCGTGGGGGGCGTGGGCCAGGCGGGCGAGGTCTCTGCGGGAGCAGGTGCAGGGGTAGATGTGGCCTGCAGAGGCTGAGGCGTTGTCGAAGGCTTCGCGGTAGAGCGGGAGGCGTTCGCTTTGGTTGATGATGGGGCCTTGCCAGGTGATGCCGAGCCAGTGGAGGTCTTCGATCATGGCGGAGACGAATTCGGGGCGGGAGCGGTGGCGGTCGAGGTCGTCGTTGCGGAAGAGGAGCTGGCCGTTGGCGGCGCGGGCTCGCTGGAAGGCTTGCCAGAAGGTGGCGGCGTGGCCGAGATGGAGGAGTCCGGTGGGGGATGGGGCGAGGCGGCCGATGTAGGTGGGGCATTCTGCCATTGCGGCTTCTATTCGACCAGGAATTCGGGGTCGACGGGGATCTGGAGGGCGTTGGCGAGGGCGTTGGTCTCGGACGCCATGCCGATGACGGCGAGGAGTTCGGCGTGCTGCTGGTCGGTCATGCCCTTGGCGCGGGCGGCGGCGGTGTGGGAGTGGATGCAGTAGCTGCAGTTGTTGGTGACGGAGACGGCGATGTAGATGAGTTCTTTGGTGAGCGGGTCGAGTGCGCCGGGGGCGATCATGACCTGCTTGATGCTTGGCCAGGTGCGCTCGAGGAGGTCGGGCTGGTTGGCGAGGGCTCGCCAGAAGTTGTTGACGAAGTCGGATTTTCGCGTGGCGCGGATGTCGTCGAAGACGGCTTGGATGCGTGGGTTGGCGGAGACTTCGGCGTCGGTCCAGAGTTTTACGGTGGGCATGCTTGAAGACCTTTCGCAGTGAGCAATCAGTCCTGGCGACGCCTGCATGGCAACTTCACGACACGCTAACAACAACAGAATGCAAAAATAGACGGACAAATGCGGCGAAGGTTTCTCGCAGTGAAATACCGCGAAGCTGAGTAAACGATGAAATGGGCTCGTCTAGAACGCTCAGCGCAAATAGGATGGTCGATGATTACAAGGAGACGGAAATTCGCTATGCGGTCGAGCTCAGATAGGCTTTGCGATTTGGCCGTCGAGGAGGGTCATAAGGTGCAAATAGCTTACATGTAGTCGACGCCGTATTGGACGGGGATTTGGGTGAAGGCTATGCGGGTGGGGGCGGATTCGCGGGCGGGGAGCATGCCGGCGAAGTGCAGGGTGGTGTGGCCGTATTTCAGGTTGAGCTTGTCCATGGTGGTGGAGAGCTGGGCGCGGTTGGTGGGGTCGGCGAAGAGCTCTTCCTGGTGCTCGGATTCGGGGATGAGGTTGCGGAGGGTGATGCCGACGAAGAAGGGGCGGTTGAATTCGGGGCCTTGCGGGCGCTGGGACCAGAGGGAGCGCAGGACTTCGAGGAGGGTGAGGGTGTCCTGGCAGTCGCGGAAGCGGGCTTCGAGGCCCCAGCCGGAGTTCTTGATGCCGGAGGTGTGGCGTTTGATTTTGCTGTGGGTGGCGTGGGTTTCGGCTTGGGCTGCTTGTTCGCGTGTGAGCTGGTAGCGGATGGTGAGGGCCAGGGAGCCGGCGTAGAAGTGCTCCATGCGGAGGCGCATGGCGGCTTTGTGGAGGAGCTTGTGGGCGACGGCCCAGGAGCCTTCGGGGGAGCGGTGCTCGGGGGCGAGGACGTGGGAGTGGCCGAGGGATTTCTGGACTTCGGCCTGGGCGAGGTTGTTGCCGTGGGCGTCTTCGGTCTGGGCTCCGCGGAGCCAGTGGTACATGCGCGCGCCCCAGACGGAGTCGAAGAGCTGGGACATCTGGGCGTGGTCGAGGGCGAGGAGCTGCTCCATGGTGGTGATGCCTTTGCGATGGAGGCGGGCTTCGGTGCGGGCGCCGACGCCGGGGAGGTCGCGGAGTTCGAGGTGGGCGATGGCTCTTGGGAGTTGCGATGGGAGGAGACCGATGAGGCCGTCGGGTTTTTGCATGTCGCTGGCGACTTTGGCGAGGTAGCGGTTGGGGGCCATGCCGATGGAGCAGCGGAGGGCTTCGCCGACGTTTTTGTAGATGGACTGCTTGATGTTGAGGGCGATCTGGCGGGCGCGCGGCGGCTCCTGCTCGCGGCCGAGGAGTTGGCAGACCATCTCGTCGATGGAGGGGTTGTGGGAGACGGGGCAGGCGAGTTCGACGGCTTCGGAGATGGCGTGGGAGTACTTGGCGTACTCGGTGTGGTTGCCTTCGATGAGGATGATGCCGGGGCAGAGCTTTTTTGCTTCGCCGACCTGAGTGCCGGTTTTGATGCCGAGGGCTTTGGCTTCGTAGCTGGCGGCGATGCAGACGGTGGTGTCGGCGAAGGTGGGGACTACGGCGAGGGGTTTGCCACGGTATTCGGGGTGGAGTTGCTGCTCTACGGACGCGAAGAAGCTGTTGAGGTCGATGTGGAGGTAGGTGAAGCGATCGGGATGGGTGGGAGTGGGCATATCGACCGCGGATTGGCACGGATAAGAACGGATTTGAGACGCAAAGGGCTAACCAATTTGACTTGGCAATTATATTCGCTTTTTGTTTGCTTTGGTGCGGGAAGTGCGTTGATTGAGTTAGGAGAACAGTGTGGTGTTTGCGCTGCTAGAATCACGTTCTATGGCCACTGCCGAGCGTTTCGTTGTGCAAAAGACCGAGTCTGAAGTGAAGATTGATCCCCATCAACGAAACCTGGCGGAGCTTGCGGCTCGGCATGCGATTGCCGAGGAGGGTGGCGGGGCTGAGCGGCGGGAGCGGGAGCATAAGGCGGGGAAGCTTTCGGCGCGGGAGCGGATTGATTTTCTGCTGGATGAGGGGACGTTTGAGGAGACGGATAAATTTGTAACTCATCGTGCTACAGATTTTGGCATGGCGGAGCAGCGGGTTCCGGGGGATGGGTTTGTTACCGGCTATGGGCGGGTGACATGGGCGGGTGGTGTTCTGTTTTGCGCAGGACTTTACGGTGTTTGGGGGGTCGCTGTCGGAGGCGAACGCGGCGAAGATTGTGAAGATTATGGATATGGCGATGAAGGTGGGTGCGCCGGTGGTGGGGTTGAACGATTCGGGCGGGGCGAGGATTCAGGAGGGTGTGGTTTCGCTGGCGGGGTATACGGATATTTTTCTGAGGAATACGCTGGCGAGCGGGGTGGTGCCGCAGATCTCGGCGATTCTGGGGCCTTGCGCGGGTGGGGCGGTGTATTCGCCGGCGATTACGGACTTCACGTTCATGACGGAGAAGACGAGCTATATGTTCGTCACCGGGCCGGACGTGATCAAGACGGTGACGCACGAGGATGTGACGAAGGATGCGCTGGGTGGCGCGGTCACGCACAACGAGATTTCGGGCGTGGCGCACTTTATGGCGCATGATGACCAGGAGTGTCTGGCGATGGTGCGGGAGTTGCTGAGTTTTCTGCCATCGAACAATCTGGATGATGCTCCGAGGAAGGCTACACAGGATGATCCGGCGCGGGCGGATGTTGCGCTGGACACGATTGTGCCGACGGAGAGCAATCAGCCGTATGACATGGTGGATGTGATTTCGCGTGTGGTGGATGATGGGTATTTTTTCCAGGTGCAGGAGCACTTTGCGCGGAATATTGTGGTGGGATTTGCGCGGATGGCCGGGCGGACTGTCGGGGTGGTGGCGAATCAGCCGGCGTTTCTGGCGGGCGTGCTGGATATCAACGCAAGTGTGAAGGGTGCGCGGTTTGTGCGGTTCTGCGATGCGTTCAATATTCCGCTGATTACGTTTGAGGATGTGCCGGGATTTATGCCGGGGATTCAGCAGGAGCATGGCGGGATTATTCGGCATGGAGCGAAGCTGCTGTATGCGTTTGCGGAGGCCACGGTGCCGAAGCTTACGGTGATTACGCGGAAGGCATATGGCGGGGCTTATTGCGTGATGAGTTCGAAGCATCTGCGGACGGATGTGAATCTTGGCGTGGCCGACGGCGGAGATTGCGGTGATGGGGCCGGAGGGTGCGGTGAATATCGTCTATAAGCGCGAACTTGATGCGGTGGTTCGGCGCGCTGAGGCGGTGATGCCGCAGGGTGTGGCGCTGAGCGAAGAGCAGAAGATGGAGATTCTTGCCGAGGCGCGGAGCGAGAAGGTGGAGGAGTTCCGCGAGCGGTTTGCGAATCCTTATGTTGCGGCGGAGCGTGGGTATGTGGATGCGGTGATCCGGCCGAGCGAGACGCGGCGGCGGCTGAATGCGGCATTGGATATGCTGGCGACGAAGCGGGAGAAGAATCCGGCTAAGAAGCACGGGAATATTCCGCTGTAGCGGTGCGATTTTGAGACTATGTGGGGCGGTGGCTCGTCGGTAGGGCTATAACGCAAAGATATTGAGATGCGGCGAGTGCGTGCTACTATCGTCGCATTCCTATCAGCTTGCTTCTTGAGGAGAGAGTCTCTCATGAGTCCTTCTGTTCCCCGGCTTGCGACTGCGTCTGCGATCGCAGGTGTTTTGGTGCTTTTCGCGAGTGGCGCTGTGCTGGCTGCTCAGAGTTCGACGGCTCCGGCTGACCTCGTGATCAAGAATGCGACGGTGATGACGGCGTCGCATGGGACGATCCAGCATGGCAGCGTGTGGCTGCATAACGGCAAGATAGCCGGCGTGGGGGCGACGGTGAGTGCTCCTGCGGGCGCGACCGTGATTGATGCGACGGGCAAGTATGTGACGCCGGGGATTATCGATCCGCACTCGCATTCGGCACTGGGGGACGACGTCAATGAGGCGACGAGCCCGGTTACGCCGAGCATGATGATGATCGATGCGTTTGATAATCGGGACAAGGCACTGTATCTGGCGCTGGCGGGTGGGGTGACTTCAGAACTGCTGCTGCATGGGTCGGCCAATATGATTGGCGGGCAGGCGGTGGTGATTAAGAACAAGTTCGGGTTGTCGAAGGAGGAGATGCTGTTTCCGAATGCTCCTCAGTCGATTAAGTTTGCCGAGCGGTGAAAATCCGAAGCGCGTTTATGGCACGCGGAACCAGCTGCCTTCGACGCGGATGGGAAACTTCGAGGTGATGCGGCAGTCGTTTGAGGATGCGAAGGTCTATCGCAGGGATTGGGATGCTTATAACGACAAGGTGGCGAAGGGCGACAAGGATGTTCGGCCGCCGCATCGGGATCTGAAGCTGGAGGCGCTGGCGGATATCTCTGCGGGGCAAGCTGCTGGTGCAGATTCACTGTTACCGGGCGGATGAGTTTTTGACGGAAGAGGCGATCGCGCAGGAGTACGGGTTCAAGATTCGGGCGTTCCACCATGCGCTGGAGATGTACAAGGTGGGCGGAAAGATTGCTGCCGATGGAACAGGGATTGCGACGTTCACGGACTGGTATGGCGGGAAGTATGAGATGTGGGATGGGATTCCGTGGAATGCGGTGATGTCGATGCGCGAGGGCGTGCGGGTGGCGTTGAAGAGCGACTCGAATGACCATATCCGCCGGTTGAACCAGGAGGCGGGAAAGATGGTTCACTATGGCGGCGCGACGGAGGATGAGGCGATCACGATGGTGACGCTGAATCCGGCGTGGATTATGGGGATCGACGATAAGACGGGGTCGCTCGATGTGGGCAAGGACGGCGATGTGGTGATCTGGAATATGGATCCACTTTCGACTTATGCGCGGGCGGAGAAGGTTTACATCGATGGGGATTTGTTCTTTGACAGCAGCCTGCCGGGATTCGGGACGACTCACTTTTCGGGTGTGATGCATGGAAGTGGGTTTGGCGCGGGCGAAGATGATGATGACGATGAAGGGGGCAACTGATGCCGAGGGCTCTTTCAGGAGGATTTGCTGTGCGGATGTTTGGATTTTCGGGTTCGTTGCTTCTTGGTGCTTCGGCTTCCCTGCTGGCGCAGGCTCCGATGGTGGATATTACTCCGCCGGTCGGGACGATTGCGATTACGGGCGGTAAGGTGCTGACGGTTTCGCATGGAACGATTGAGAATGGCGTGGTGTTGATTGAGGGCGGGAAGATTGCAGCGGTGGGAACGGCTGCTTCGGTGAAGGTGCCGAAGGGCGCGACAGTTGTGGATGCGAAGGGGATGACGGTTTATCCGGGGATCATTGATTCGGAGACGCGGCTTGGGCTGTCGGAGATTGCTTCGGACCGGATGACGAACGATACGGTTGAGCCGAGCGACGAGATTTTTCCGCAGATGCATGTCTATGACGCGTTTCACGCGGAGAGCGAGCATATCCCGATCACGCGGTTCAACGGAATTACGAATGCGATTGTTGCGCCGGCAAGCTCGGACACGATTCCCGGCCAGGACAGTTTTATTCAGCTTGCGGGGCGCGATCGCGACTCGATGCTGATGGTGAAGGACGTGGCGCTGGCGATGAACTTTGGCGAAGAGCCGAAGCGTAATGGACGCGGTGAGGGCGGCGCTGCTGGAGGGGCGGCGCGGTATACCCGTCGACGAGGATGGGCGAGATCTCGCAGATGAGGCAGGCGCTGATTGATGCGCAGGAGTATATGGCGCGGAGTGGCAGGCCAGCGGGTGGCGAGGCGGGTGGCGCTGCTCCAGCGTCTGGGCGCGGCGGGGCTGGTGGCGGGACTTCGACCTTGCTGCGGAATGAGGCACTGGTTCCGTATCTCAAAGGCGAAAAGCCTGTGGTGCTGGGAGTGTAGCGGGCACGATGTGGAGACGGCGATGGCGTTTGCGCAGGAGTTTCACCTGAAGGTGATCCTGAGCCATGTGACGCGTGCGCAGGATGTGCTGGACAAGATTGCTTCGTATCATGTGCCGGTGATTGTGGGACCGATCTTCGATCTACCTACGGCGAACGAGCGATTTGATGCGGTGTATAGCATTCCGGGCGAGTTGCAGAAGCGCGGGGTGAAGGTGATTCTGGCTTCGTATAACGTGAGCAACTCGCGCAACCTGCCGTATGAGGCGGGTTTTGCGGTGGCTTATGGGTTGCCCTACGACGAGGCGATGAAGGCTATCACTCTGAATGCCGCGGAGGCGTTTGGGATGGGCGACAAGCTCGGCTCGCTGGACGTGGGTAAGATTGCGAACGTCGTCATTGCGGACGGCGATCCGCTGGATGTGCGGACGAGCGTGAAGCAGGTGTATATCAATGGCGTTGCGATTCCGATGGAGACGCGGCAGACAAAGCTTCGGGATGAGTACTGGCCGAAGAAATAGTCCGCTGATAGTCCGCTGATTTAGTAGCTGCGCTGATACATGCGGGAGATGCGGTCGTGCCAGCCGAGGCCGTCGTCGTCGAACCAGGCCCAGAGGAATCCGATGCCGAGTGGGCACGCTGCGAGTATGGTGGCCATGATCCGGCGTCGGATGGCGGAGCGGGTCGGGTTGTTGTCGTCGAGGGTGCAGAGGCCGATGCGAGCGTAGCGCATGCCCGGGGTGGCCTCAGAGAAGCTGAAAAAGAGAAGCTGGTAGAGCAGGGTGAACGCGACGAGCGTAACTGCTGCGATGGTAGCTGCGATCTGCGGAGTGACGCGCGGCGCGGTGGCCGGGGCGCCGGAGAGTTTGCCGACGGTGATAGCGAAAACGGCAGTGAATGCGAGAAAAGCGGCGGAAATGATGCAGCCGTCGACGATGCCAGCCATGAGACGCAGGCTGAACCGCGCGGTTTGAGGGGCTGGAATGGGTTGGTACGGGGCTTCAGGGACTGCCTCGACGGTCGTGGAAACAGGTTGCGCGGGTAGAAGGATGGATGACCACTCGGGGGCGGCGGATTCAACTGCGGGAGCAGTCGAGATTTGGTCGGCTTCGACCTCGAAGATACGGAGCTGGGCGGAGTGAGAATCCTGGGCAGCGGCGTGATCGGCCTCTTCGCGCAGTGGGCCTTCAGCGAGGCGTGGGCGAGCCTTGCGGGGGGCGACTAACTGGCGGGGAAACTCGATGAGGTTCGCGGGAATGTCTACGGGGGGACCCATTTCGTCGAAGACGGGTGACTGGCGAAAGGCGATTTCTTCTTCGAGAGCGAGGGCTTCGGAGTCGTCGGGCGTTGGTTCGGGCTGTCTTCGGGTGGAGATGGCGCGTAGCTCGGAATGGGCTAGAGCCACCTGATCTTCGGCGTAGAACTTGACGGTAAGGCTGGCAGTGGGGTCCAGTGGCGCAGCGACAGGTGGAATGTGGGCTTCGACGATGGGATGGGGGGAGGCGGGTGTGGGTGGCGCCGGGGGGGTGAGGGTCCACTGGTCTAGCTCGGCCAGGAGCTGGTTTTGAGCATCTGCTACGGCCTGGGCGTTAAGTGCAGCGACCTGGGCGGCGGCTTCGGCCTGGCGGATGGCAGCTTCGGCCTGCTCGGCGAGGAAGGCGCGGTAGCTCTGGGAGTTGGCGTAACGCTCGGCAACGGCGGCAGCGATGCGTGATGCGCGGGAGCCTGAGTGAGCGGGAGGCGTATTCGGATCTATAGGAGCAACTGTGCGCTGGGTGCGGCGGGCGCGATGCGCGGCGAGGCGCTGGGCCGCCTGCTCTTTCAGAGCGAAAGGAGCAGCTTCCGTTTGGGGCTGGGCTTCGTCCAGTGGTAGCAGGTCACGCTGTGCGCTCATTGTGCTCAAATCCAAACTCGCTTCCGTAAAATCGTTTAGCCTCAAAGGTGTGGTGCGTCTGACAAGGTTGCAATCGATCGAACTGGGTGTGATGAAGCGCTTGATCCGAAGCGCGCTGGAATCTGTTTGGCTTCGGTCCGTTTACCTTCTGATAACTATCATGGTGCCTGGGCCAAGTCATCCACATTTGGTGGCTCAAGAGGTAACGCCGAAGGCAACCGCACAGGTGAGTTTGCCGGACGAGCCCGGTGCCCAACGGTATCCAACCGCGGAGGTAGTGCCGCCCGTGGACGATACAACGCTAGTGGAGATTGAATCGGACACGGAGTCGAGAGCAGGGAGCCTGTACGTGTTGGATGGCAACGTGGTGATTAAGTACCGCGATCGCGTGATCGAGGCTGACCACATTGAGTACGACAAGGAGACAGGCGAGTTAACCGCGACCGGGCATCTGCACGCAAGCGGCGGCAGGAACCATGAGGATATCCGGGCGAGTCATGGGACGATGAACCTGGGCAAGCAGACGGCACGATTCTATGACGTGACGGGATCGGTGGGCCTCAAGAATCCGGGCCATAACACGACGACGTATGCCAACAGCAATCCGTTTCTGTTTACGGGCCGGATGGTGGTGCGGACGGGTCCGCAGGAGTATGAGATCTACGAGGGCACGCTGACGTCGTGCCAGTTACCCAACCCTGATTGGATGTTGTATTCGGGTAAGTTCACTGTGGACAGCGAGAAGGCGAGGGCGCAGAACAGCGTCTTCCGCCTGATGAATATTCCAGTGCTGTTTATGCCGTACGTGACGCATCCGATAGACGCGGGGACGAGGCAAAGCGGATTTCTGATTCCGGAGATTACGAACTCTTCGACCAAAGGACTTGTTCTTGGCGAACAGATCTATTGGGCGATCAACCGGAGCACGGATTTGACGGTTGGGGCGCAGTACTATTCGCTGCGCGGCTGGGAGCAGTCAGGGGCGTTCCGGTATCGCGGCGTCGATCGTAACTTCGCGAAGGCGCGGTTTAGTGCGCTGCAGGACCGCGGTATCACGACGAATGGCGTGTATCAGAATCAGGGTGGCGAGGATGTTACCTTCTCGGGAAGGTACGACTTCAGCCCACAGACGCGCGTGGCAGGAGATGTGGAGTATCTGAGTTCGTATACGTACCGCGAGGCATTTGCAGAGAGCTTCAGCCTAGCGGTTTCGAGCGACATTCTTTCCATTCTGTACGGAGTGCATGAAGCCGACGGTTACGCGGAGGGGCTCCGCGCGGACCGCTATCAGGGATTGAAGTTGGCAGCAATGCCTGCGACTCCAACGACCCCGGCGACGCCGGAGGAGGAGGTGCGAATCTTTCATGCCCCTTCGATCGATTTCAGCAGCACAGAGCACGCGCTAGGAACGAGCGGGTTTTTCTGGACGATGGAGGCGTCTGAGGCGGGGTTGTCGCGGGTGCAACCGAACTTTGCGACGGGCGGGCTGACGCAACGGCTGGATTTGCATCCGGAGATTGTGTATCCGCTTAGTTTCGATGGATGGCACCTGAGAGCGTCGGCTGGATTGAGGGAGACGATGTATAGCCGGAGCAGGCAGACTCCTTATGTAGTGGGACAACCGCCGGTAGAGTTGCCGGCGTCGCTCAATCGTCTGGACGGTGAGGCGGAGGTTGACCTGCGGCCTCCTGTGGTGGAACGCACATTTGATTCGGCGAAGGTGGAGAAGCTGTTTGGGCACGACCTGAGGCACACGATCGAGCCAGAGATTACGTACCGGTATGTTGGCGGCGTAAATAATTTTTTGAACGTGCTGCGTTTCGACAATGTGGACATTGTGAGCGACACGAACGAACTGGAGTACGGGGTTACGCAGAGAATATTTCTGCGCCCATTGAAGGTACGTCCGTGCAGGGAGAGGGAGACGGCCAAGGAACAGGCAAATCCTTACCTGGACGACGATCAGGACCAGGTCCAGCGACGAGACGACTACAGCGAAGACAAGAACGACGAGCCGCTATGTGGCAGCCATGAATTTATTAGTTGGCGGCTGACGCAGAAGGCTTTCTTCAATGAGAGCTTTGGCGGGGCGGTGATCGATGGACGTCGCAACATCTTCGATACGACGTTGAACTATTCGGGAATTGCGTTTTTGACGGAGCCGCGTGCGATCGCGCCGCTTCTGTCGCGGATGCGAGTTCGGACCTCGGAACATCTGGATGCGGAGTGGGACTTCGACTGGGATACCGGAGCGAAGAAGTTTACGTCCAACAATGTGATGCTCGATGTACATGAAGGGAATATCTTCGGCGGATTGAGCTATGCACGGTTGAATGCGCCGGGACGTTTCTATACGGAGGGCGTGAGCTCTTCGGTCTCGGACTTCAACCAGCTGCGGCTGTTGCTGGGATATGGGTCGCCGACAAAGCCTGGACTGGGCCTGGCCGCGAATGTGGGTCTGAATTTAGAAGGAGGTGACTCGGGGCTGGTGCAGTATGGAGCGCTGCAGGGCTCCTATAACTGGGACTGCTGCGGGTTCAGCGTGGAGGTAAGGAAATACGAACTGGGCTCGGTACGTAATGAGACGGCAGAACGGTTTAACTTCACGTTGTTGAACATTGGGACAGCGGGGAATCTGCGTCGCGCGGCGAGCTTGTTCTAGGCCTTGCGGAAGCGGTTTTGCGGACGTTCAGGGCCGGTGATGCCGGCAGTTGCGTGAGATAATCGAGGTATTGTGCCTACTGTTTTGAAGCCGTTTCGAGTTATTCTTTTTGCATTTACGCTGACTGCTCTCGGATGCCACGCCCAGACTCCGGTGGAGGCTTCGGGGAAGCTTTCTCCTGAGCTCGCACGGCGGGTTGAGGTGCTGATCCGATCGAAGTCGTCTGTTCCGCCAGATTTCGATATGCAGATCGGGCCGCGGACCAAGAGTGACGTGCCGGGGTTCGATCAAATCAGCGTGACCTTCACCGCAGATGGCAAGTCCAGCAAGCCGTTGACATTTCTGCTTTCGACGGACGGCAATACGCTGGCGCAGTTCAATAAATACGATATCAGCAAGGATCCAAAGCTATTGGTGAGTGGAGATGGGAGACCTGGACGGGGTGGGCCGTCGAACGCTCCAGTGTTAATCGTGGGATTCGATGACCTTGAGTGTCCCTATTGCGCGAAGATGCACGAGCAGCTCTTCCCTGCTCTGACTGAGCGGTATAAGGATCAGGTTCATATTGTGTATCGGGATTTTCCGCTGGACCAGCATCCCTGGGCAATGCGCGCGGCGATCGATACCAACTGCGTTGGCGCCCAGAGCCCGACGGGGTACTGGAATCTGGTGGATTATATCCATGCGCATGCGGCGGAGATGGGTGGCGACGAAAAGAGCCTTGCGAAGGCGAACGAGACGCTGGACTCGCTGGCACGCGAGGAGGGGAAACGGCAAAAGCTGAATGCGGATGCTCTGAATGCCTGCATCGCGAAACAGGACGATACGGCGATCAAGGCCTCGACGAAGCTTGGCGAGTCGCTGGGAGTGGATTCGACCCCCGCGCTTTTCATCAATGGAGAAAAATTGGAGGGAGCTCTGCCGCTGGAGGACGTATACCGTATGATCGATAACGCGCTGGTTGCCTCAGGCCAGACGCCGCCACCACCGCCGCCGACTCCCCCGGTTCCGGCTAAGACTCAAACCCCGGCGGCCAAGCCCGGCAACTAAAGGAAAAAATGCAGGAGATGGGAATGCGGGAGATGCAGGGCCTACCGGAATCGTTGATGGACACCAATCGTTGCTTCATTGCCCGGAGTTTTCGCCGGGTTCCTCTTCCTGTCGCGCTGATTCTGGCGGCGGGAGTGTTGCCGGTTACAGGCTGCAATCGCGGACATAACGCCGACGTTGTCGCAACGGTCAACGGCCACGCGATCATGCGGTCGGAGCTGGACAAGGGCTACCAGGCGCAGCTTGGCGAGGCACCCCAGCAGCGTCAACTTCCCCAGGAGCAGGCCGACTCGCTACGGCTGAACGTGCTGCGTGAGCTGATCGACGAAGAAATTATCGAACAGCGCGCCACGAAGATGAACCTGACGGCGACGAACGAAGAGGTCGACGCAAAGTTTGCCGAGATGAAGGCGCGGTTTCCCGAAGACCAGTTCCAGGAGCGGCTGAAGGCGAGCAACCAGACAGTTGACGACGTGAAGCGCGCGATTCGAAGGAACCTCACGATCAACAAGCTTCTGAATAAAGAGATCAACTCGAAGATTACGGTAACCGACGCTGACGTTGCGAACTACTACAACCAGCACAAGGCTGAGTTCAACCTGATTGAGACGCAATATCATCTCGCTCAGATCCAGGTGACCGATATACCGTCGGCGCAACCAGGCAATCTGCAGAACAGCAAGGCGACGAATGATGCCGATGCGAAGAGAAAGATCCAGGCGTTGAAAAACAGGTTGGATAGCGGCGAAGACTTTGGCACGATTGCGATGAATTTCTCTGAACAGCCCGAGACGGCGCCCAATGGCGGCGACATGGGCTTTATAGGGGAATCGCAGATGCATGCGGACCCCGCAATCTACAACACAATTACGAAGTTGAAGCCCGGTGAAGTCACCGACATCCTGCCAATCATCGATCCGCAGAGCAAGAAGCCGGTGGGGTATGCGATTTATAAGCTCCTTTCGCGGGATCCTCCAGGCCAGCGCGACCTGAACGATCCGCGGGTGCAGCAGGCAATACGCCAGCAGCTGCACGAAGGAAGATCTCAGCTGCTGAAGGCGGCCTATCTGGAGATGGTGCACGACCAGGCGAAGGTTGAGAACTTCTTCGCTGAACAGATCTTCAAGAACGACGCTCACTAAAACCTGACTATTTGGGGTGGTCATGACGGGATCACGGGTTCGCTTTGCGATTCTGGGCTTTGGGCATCATGCAGTGCGCCGCCTTTTGCCTGCATTTGCACGGTGTGAAGCAGCGTCGCTGCATGGAATGTGGCGACGAGACCAGGATGCGGCGCTCAAGAACTGCACCGAGTACAACATTGCTGAGTGCTTCCCTTCCCGCGAGGCGTTATGTTCTTCGCCGGACGTCGATGTGGTCTTCATTACTTCGCCCGACGCGATGCATCTGGATGATACGTTGCTCGCGCTGCGATATGGCAAGGCTGTCCTTTGCGAAAAACCTGTGGCGATGAACGCTGAAGAAGCCGAAGAGATGAACAGAGCCGCGAAGGCAGCGGGAATTCTTTTTGGCGTGGCGCAGAACTTTCGGTTCAACCGAAGCCTGGAGTGGATGCGGCAGCAGATTGCGGCCGGGCGCATTGGGAAGCCGCAACTTGCTCATGCACAGTACAGCTACCCGGCAGCGCAGGCGCCCAGAAAATGGATTACCGACCCAACGTTGGCTTGTGGTGGGCCGATCGCCGATGTTGGCGTTCATTGTATCGACGCGCTTCGTTTCGTTCTGAGCGAAGAGGTCAGCAGCGTTAGCACCCTGGCGAGGAGAGACGAAGTGTCAGGAAAGGTGGAGGCGGTTGCTTCGCTGCAACTGGAGATGACGGGCGGTGTGTACGCGAATGTGACGGCGAGTGCGCGCGCGCCGTACAGGACGCTCGTTGAAGTGACGGGAAGCGATGGGGTTTTGATCGCCGAGAATGGCTTGACCGTAGACAGGCCTGTTCAACTGATCATGCGGCGAGCGGGTGAAGTGGTGGAGGCCGTGACGGTTGAGAATGGGGATGGATATACGCGAATGCTGGATAGCTTCGCTGGAGCGGTCCGAGGGCTGGGAAGCTTTGCTGCGTCAGGTGAGGATGGCGTCCTCAATATGCGGGCACTGGATGCGGCGTACAAGAGCTGGCAGACTGGGCATCGCGAGCCGGTATAGAACAACGTTCATCGTGACTGATTAGCGTATGGCTGCTGCCAGCGCGGTTGTCGCACTATGGCGCGAAGTAGTGAGGTTGAGGCTGGGATCGGCAGCAGAGGGTAGATATTTTTTGTAGACACTGATGTGGAAGCAGGCCTGCTGGAACTCCTCTTCGACATCGACTTTGCCCTCCTGCACCAGCGGCAAAAGGTAGCCGCGCAACCAGGCGATCTCGGTAAGCGAGAGACCGTGCTTGGCGATATCGATGGCCTGGCCAGTCAGGTGCGGCGAGGCAGTATCACCCTCGGCTGGGGCGGCGTTGCCATTGATGTGAATCAGATGCTGTTGGAACTGGATGGTGCGGACGGCGGAGTTGATCTGTAACGGAGTGTGGAAGTGCGCGTAGTGGGCGCTGGCCAGATTCGCTAGAAATTGCGCAGTCCAGGGACGGCAGTATCGGCGGTTGGCGGGTAAGCGCTCGTCGATTTGCAGTGCGTTGCTGCTGGGAAGGGGGACCAGCAAGTGCTGACTGCGCATGTCGTACAGGTCTTCGTCGTTCTCGATGCGGTCGAGGCCGTCGCGGTCGGCCACCTGGTTTTGATGAACGAGGATCTCGTGGGAACCCTTGAGCGGTGGAGGGACGATGAGACGGCCGCGCTTGTTGTAGAGGGTCGGCAGAATGACGGGGGTTGAATGGTGGGCTACGGGAGCGGGTGTGCCAATGGTATGACGCGCGGAAAGGGGCTGCGTGCGATTTCTTTTTGAGACGGAATGTTTCTTATGGGTTGGAGCGGTCTTGTGGATGGGATGATGCGGCGACTGGGCCAGGCTGTCGACTGAAGAGAAGTACAGTGCTGCAAGAGCCAAAATGACCGGTATGGGGGCGTTCGCACGCATCATGATTTCGGAGGCGCGGAACGCCAGAGCAAGTTCTACAGTAAAGCCCGGCGACAAGAAGGATAAGTAATCAGGTCGATTCCGTGTACTTTTCGATTAACAGAAACCCGCTGAACATGGCTACTTTTGCTGGGTGGTCCATGCAGCAAGGTCGGCCGGAGTTTGTATCTGATTTCGCATCAGGGCATCGAGGAGGGCTCGGGTGTTGACTGCAGAGAACGACTGATCGATGCGCCCGCCGTTCTGCTGGTTGGGAAGTTTGACGATGTAGGCGGGACGGGGATCGAATTGTCCACCGTTGCTCGCGGCCTGGTCTTCGTCGGTCCAGGTCATGGAGTCCTTCCAAATCTGGGTGGTGCGCCAGGAATGGTCGCCCATGACGATGATGGTGGAGGAGTTCCACTGGTTTTTCTGTTCAAGCAGACTGCGGATGTGTGCGAGATAACGGTCTGCGAGAGCCAGGTTATCGATGTATGAGGTGTGTTTGTTGCTGAAGGCCTTTTTGTTGCGGTCGTAGAAGCCGTAGGGATGGGGAATGGGCATGTGCAGAAAGAGGAAGTCGATAGACGAGTCGTTGAGAAAGGCATCGCCGGCGGCGAGTAGCTTCTGGTAATCGCTTGAGTGTTGGCGTAGGTCGCGATGTTCGTCTGTAGGTGAACCAGGGCCGTGGCCGAGGAGATGCTTCGTGTCAAGCCAGAGGTAGTGGAATGGACGGAGCAGATCGACGGCAAGAGACCGGTTGGGAGAGAGGTTGGCCGGAGTGGATTCGCGGTAGGTCCAGAAGCAATGATCAAGAACCTCAGGCATGATGCGGCAATACGGGTTATACCAGCCTGCAATGCCGGTGCTATATCCGGCTGTGATGGCGTCCTGAAAGACGGTCTCGTGCTGGCGGAATGGGGACCACTTGCCGTTGGATGGATCTTTGAGCGAGAGGAGCATTCCGCGGGCAGAGATATCTACAGCGTCCGAAGGAATGCCAGTGAAAAGCGTGGGAACGATATAACGTGTATAGACGCCGGCAGGAACAACGTGGGTAAAAACCGTGGATTGCGAGGCGAGTCTATCGAAGGCGGGAAGTTCGAGGCCGGGAAAACGGCGCTCGTAGAGTTGCTGGTAGGAGAGTTCGTCAAGGAGAATCCACAGAATGCGCTGATGAGAGTGTTGCGGTGCGGCGTATTGCGATTGGTGAAGAGTCGGCGCGGGGTTCAGGTTGTGGGCTTGCCAAGCGCTCCACACGAGTTGCACGAAGATGAGGATGCCGGTGAACGCGAAGATGCCGAGAATGGCGGCAGCGGCACGTTGGATAACTTCGAAACGAGGAAGAATTCTTCTCCACAGGAGTGAGATCGCGATGAAAACAAGAAGGCAAACGACAGCTACAGTGTAGGTAATCCAGTCGGGGATTTCGATGCCGGCGAAGTTTGCGATAGTGTGGAGAAGAATCGACGGGAGAGCGAGTAGGAAGGCCGACCAGATGATGATCCGAAGCGGCCCCGGCCGTTCTGCGAGATACAGAAGCGCAGTGAGAAGGAGCGAGAGGGTGATGAGGTAGACAATGATAGGAACGATGACGGAAGACGCCGAACCGACGAGGTGGTAGACGAGGTCGTGTTGGGTAGAGATGAGAGGACCAGTCAGGTCAAGCAGATACAGGTTCGCGAGACCGAAGGCGACTGTGATCGGATGAGTGAGCGGCTTCACGGCCTGCTTTGTTTCAGGACGAGATAGCAGAATAGGCATTCGCGCAGCCGTTCGGAATCAGGATAGAGTTGCGGATGCGCACGGGCGCAGTACCGACGCACTCCAACAAGAGGCTATAAGGCGCTTCTCCCTGATGTCAACGAATACTAGGAAGGACGGCTGGATTGAACGATGCCTTTGGGGGATTTGACGAACAGATTCTTCAGGCGGCGACGGAAATAGAATAACGCTCCTGAAAAAACGGCGCTAATACCTTGAAAGATCAGGAGCCCAGAGCCGGGATCGACATAGGCGTGGGCTTGGCCTTCCAAAGTAAAGCTGAGCGCGACAAAAAGCATGAGCGTAAGCGCGAAAAGTTTCAGACGGTAAATCATTGATCTTCCTCTGGAGGGCGGTTGGCATAAACACCCTTGCTTGCAAACTAAGACGGGGTTCTGTAACAAAAGTTGCGCGGGTTTGTCTTTTTTGTGTTGAAGATTTGTCTTTTCTTTGTGTGCAAAGATTGTTTGAAATGAGGGGAATAGGCGGCATATGCACGCTTTTCCGCGTCTTATGTGAGAGATAGAAATGGTTGTCAAGGAGCGGCACATGATGTTTTTTTTGTGGAGAAATTGTGGTTTTTTGATGGCAAGTTGTGGTGTTTTGTGTGGTGTTCTTGCGCAGACGAGCAGAGCGCAGACAGCGAGTAAGACGAAGGGTGCGACGAGCACCTCATCGAAACCGGGGATGGCGGTCTGGTCTCCGGAGGTGCAACAGACGCTTGGGGTGCCGCAGGAGAACTTCAATGCGGTGGGGTTGAACAAGCTGACGAAGATGCAGCTGGTGGCGCTGGAGAGTTCGGCGCGGCTGGATCCGAAGAAGGGCCTGCTGACTTGTCCTGCGAGTGGGACGATGCCGGCGGCGCGGATTCGTGTGTTTGTGACGGTAGATGGGGATGATGCTTCGATGGCGGCGCTAGCGGGGCAGGTTCGACAGGCGGTGGCTGCATTGAATGGGGTCGATGTGGTGCAGACGGCGGCGCTGGCGGACCGGGCTTTGCATGTGGTGATTCAGACGCAGACGACGGGGAGGGGTCTGATTGGGTATACGGCCTCGTATGTGACGGCTACTCCGTGCGTGCTGGAGAAAGGTGGGAAGAAGACTGATGTGGAGTTGAAGGGAACGCTAGCGGAGTCCTCGGCAAACTCCAAGGGGGATGGGCTGGCGCAGAACATCGCTACGATGCTGGACCATGAGTTGCAGGATTTGCGCAGTGGTGCGGCTGCTAAATGACGCCGTATAAAGAGTGAACCTGTCTCGCATTTCAGCGCCCCTTACTCCGGAACGTTTTATCGGACGATTTCGATCTACTGCACGGTTAGGTTGATTGTGGTGGATTGCATGATGGAGCCGGAGGTTGCGGTGATGGTTAGTGGGGTGGTGCCGGTGGGGGTGAATGGGACGAAGACGGCGCTGGTGCTGCTGCACCCCCCCATGAAGCTAAGGATGGTGAAGAGAAGTCCAAAGACGGTGAAGCGTTTGATGGCTTGTGCACCGGCTGGGGCGTAGCGGCGGCGGAGGGTGAAGAAGGCTCCGAAGGGGAGTAAGAGGGCGGCGGTGGTTCCAGCTGTTGCGGCTCCGCGGAGGATGCGGGGGAGAGGGTGGTGCTGATTGCCGGCGGTCATTGTCGACTTGACGGTGGTGATGGTGACAGTGCTGGTGGCGGGAGCGCCGGAGGTGACGCCCAGCGTCGCGGGGGAGAAGCTACAGGTTGCTGCGCGGGGCAGGTTGGTGCAGGCGAGGGTGACGCTTCCGCTGAAGTTGTTGGTGGGCACGGCGCTGACTACAGCTGTGGCTGATGAGCCGTCGGTGACAGATAAAGCAGACGCAGAGGCGCTGAAGCCGTAGGTTGGGGCGCCGGTGGCGGTGGGGTTGGTATTGATGGCGCCGAGGAGACCGTGTTTTTCTCCGGCGAGCCCCGCGGCGAAGTAGAGGGTGTTGAGATTGCCGGCGAAGGTGGAGGAGGGTGCGGTGAGGCCAAAGAAGAGCTCCCACAGGGAGGCGTAGGTGAGGGTTTTGCCGGTGCCGTCGGTTAGCTGGCCGAGGAAGGCGAAGGATTTGGGATCGTAGGCGTTGATGATGCCGTCTCCAAAGTTGCCGACGAGGAGATCGTTGGCGAAGGGGCCGAAGGTGGAGGGAGCGACGGCCAGGCCCCAGGGGGCGTTGAGGTTTCCGCCAGTGGTAATGGCGTGGGTGACGAAGTTGCCGGATGTGTCGAAGATGTTGACGAGGCCGTTGCCGGGACCGATGGTGGGGGCACCGGTGGAGGATTTCAGGGCGTAGGTGACGTAGACCTGGGTGCCGATGGTGTGGATGGCGTAGGGGACGTAGCCAGTGGGGAGGGTGGGATCGGTGAAGGAGCCTGCGAGTTTGGCGGAGGCGAAGGTGCTGTCGTAGACCTCGATGGTCGCGGCTTTGCCGAAGTTGGCGGCCAGGAGGTAGGTGCCGTTGGTGTTGGTGGCGAGGGCGATGTCGGTGTAGACGGCGCCGGCTGCGCTGTTGTTAATGACGACCTGGGCCACGGGTGTGGGGGGGCCAGTGGTTCCGAGCTTACTGTTCCAGCCGGTGATGATGCCGTCGAGCGAGGCGAAGAGGAAGTTGGCCTTGGTGCTGTTGGGTGGGGGTAGGAGGTAGCCGGTGGGGGCGCTGGCGGTGGTGACGACTCCGGTGGGTGAGCCAGTGGCGGTGGTGCCTCCAGTGGCTGCGGGGACGGAGACTTTGAAGGAGACTGCGCCAGCCGCCGGCGGAGTGGCCGCGTTGGCGGGGGAGATGACGTAGCTGAAGCCGGTGCCTTGCGTGTTGATCCAGAGGGTGGCATTGGCGATGCCCCAGGGGTTGACGAAGTTGGGGTCCATGGTGGTGGCGGGGACGGAGCCGTCGGAGTACGAGATTGGTGACGGCGTAGGTGCCGGCGGTTTGAGCGGCGGCGGGGAGGGCCAGGGCTGCTGCGAGAAGGCTTAGAGCGGTGCGGTTTGGTGTGTGTGACATGAGTGGCCTCACTCTTTCTGATGGGGAGACAGAAATCACCCGGGAGCTTACGGGTTGAAGAGTATCGAGTGAGGAGAAGAGTGTTGTCAGGCTGATGTCAACGTGGAGTCATATTTCGGTGCTGGTGGGAGTGGTGTATCCCCCTCCCTGCCTGAATGTGTGCAAAGTATTCATTCGATGATGGTTAGGTTTGGGCTTCGGCGTTTGGGGAGTGGGCAAAGTCCTGATTTTATTGGGGTCCCGGGATTGTCGTTGCGGTAAAGTATTCATTTTAGGTGGGTAATGCGCCAATGATTATGGGGACCGGCGTCCGGGGGGAGATGTGGCGGGGTGGTTGGCGGCTCGTCTTTGTCAAGCATGAGGAGTCGTGTCGGGTTGCGATCTTTGATTTCGATGTTCCGGCTGCGTGAGCGTCAGGGGGCGGGGGTGAGGCCGTGGCGGCGCATGATTTCGCGCCGTTGACGGTGTAGGTGAGGATGCCCTCTAGGCCGTAGCAGGTCTCTTCGTAGGCGTCGTGGCTGTGGGCGACGGGGACTTTGGCTCCGGGGGCGACTTCGAACTCGAACATGGCGAGGGAGCCTCCGGAGGCTTGAGGGGTGACGAGGTAGCGGATGGTGAGGCCTCCGAAGTGGATCTCTTCCTGGGTGGTTGTTGGCATGAGTTTTCTGGGTTTCCCTTTTTCTGTTTTGGGGTTTCGGGTGATTCTATAGACGTGACATTTCATGTATGCTTTGTATATACATATGTGTATGGACGAGTCTTTAGCAGTGCTTTTTGAGTGGGATGACAGAAAGAGAAGCAGCAACCAGCAGAAAGCACGGAATCAGCTTCGAGACTGCCGCCGCCGTTTTTGACGACCCAATACATGTAACAACTCGGGACCGAATGGTGGATGGAGAGCTACGATGGAAAACAATCGGAGAGGTTAACGGAAGATATCTGTTGGTAGTCGTTCACACGCTTAAGAGGAAGGCGAGGAGATGGTTCGCATTATCTCGGCGCGAGAGGCGACTGCGCATGAAAGGAGAGATGTATGAAGACAGAGCCATATCGTGATTTATCGACGAGAGCCCGGCACTCCGCTTACAGCGAAGCAGATAAGGGAACTGAAAGGCGCTGGAAGGGCGGCCGATTGATACGTCGGATATTCCGGAGTTGCCGCCGGGGGCGCTGGAAGGATGCGGTGCGGGGGAAGTTCTATCGTCCGGTGAAGAAGGCGGTGAGTCTGCGTCTGGATGCGGATGTGATCGCGTGGCTGAAGAAGGATGGGAAGGGGTATCAGACGCGGGCGAACCGGGTGCTTCGGGAGAAGATGCTGAAGGAGATGGCTGGGTAGGGTTTTTGGATTTTCGCTGCCGCGAAAATGGCCCACCTTAGCGACGATGAGACCGTCGCGAAGATGGGGCACCCGTCGTGGTGGTTCGGTCAGATGTTGGCCACCCGTCCCACGATCCCATCCGACCCGAACTTGCCAATTGACATGTCAGATGGATTTCTGCTCGGCTTTATATACAGCATCCGGTTTAGCGTTTGCGCTGCGGTTGCCCCAGAAATTCTTATAAGACTGCCGTTCTCGGCTTCGACGCTTTTTTATGAATTCCTCTAGATCAAGATCTTGAGGGATGACTTTGCGCTTTAGCATCGTTACCCAGCAGCAGATGTAGCTTTCTGAACCAGTTCGACATTAGCTGAAAACTGCCGACCGCAGGCTCGCGGCAGGGGCCCTCTATACACTTTTTTTTCCGCAACATCACGGCCCGGAATCGACCGGTAAGGGTCCACCCCCTTCCCCAACGTAAAGCGCTTCGAGGTTGGCTCAATCCATCTCGCAGTCAAAGTCGCAGGTTATCGAAGAAGCTATGAATTGAGACATAACGAAGCGCAGTAGTTGCCTTGTCTGAGAGTGTCATTGCCCCCATACGACGAAAATTGCTCCTTCAAACTTCAGACGATCCTCGCCATGATCTCCCTTCTGGAGTCAGGCGGGAAATATCTTTATCTATGTCTCCTTCAACCAGAAGCGCAGAGGCTTTCCCGAAAAACTGCGGCTGTTCCAAGGAGCTGGCTCGGCATCCGATATTCCAAGCGCCAAGCAGAATGGTGCAATCGTTTGGTCTCGCTTTGGCGTCCAGCCGCTCTGTCTCCCGGTGTGGTTAGCGAACAAGCTTTCGAGCCAACAAAATTTTCCAGTATGGTGGAACAAAGGCTGAGTAGATATGGACTATGTGTAGTGACGATCACCTGAATCTTGAACTCTTCCGCCAAATCTCTTAGGGTTCTTCCAAATTCGGCTTGTGCTGAGGGATGTAAGATAGCTTTCAGGTTCTTCGATAACAATAATTGGAGTCACTTTTTCTGACCAAGTGGTTGCCCGCCGAACTTGTTTAGCCTTAAATAAAGTCATTAAGATTTGGGTTCTATTTTGAGTACCGCTACCCCAATTTTCTAATTCAACATCGCCATCTTCGGTTCCTAAAGTAATTGTGTATGGCACGTCTGCGACATCCGTACTGACAATGCTTAGACCTATCCGATATTTATCTTTAACCTGCCGAGCATTTCGGTTAGGTCTTGTTGGTTTTTCTTTGCAACCCTTGTCAAAGTTTTATTAGGTTCGCCTGTCCCTCTTTCACTTCCTGACTGAATCGGCTGGGGACATTTCCGCGAAAAGAGATCGGCCGATTCCCTGAATCTATATGGATGAAAAAATTCAGTCGAGTCATGGAATAACATCGCAGCAGAAGAACGCAGGCGCTTATAAACTTCTTGCGCTTTAAGATCTTCATATGGGATACCGCCGATAGATAGTCCTATCTGATGGCTCTTTTCATCATTCGTTTGCCTTATAGATATCGTGATCTGGAGAATTTCGGGAGAAATTAGCTCTTCAGGTAGAGCAAGGTAGGTTTGGAGAAATTGGTGCAGCCCTTCGTCATCCTGCCGGCTAATTTGAAGAACAAAATCGACATGAATGAACCTCGCCGCGGAGGCAACTTCTTTTTCCTTCCACTTGGTGAAGTCTTCCTCAACCGAAATATCGGCTTCGGGAAAAATCGCGATCCGGTCTGGCTTTTTGAAAGCGCTGCGCAGAAGGCGAATTATGTTGCTCTTACCAGCATCGTTCTTCCCGCAAATTGCGGTGTAGTATCGCGGGAATTTCAAGGATAGCTCAGAGATGGTTCTGTAATTTTGAATGCGAATCTCAGAAATGCGCACGGGCCCTGCCTCAAGATCAGAATTCTACTGCTCGGATTAGCCATCATACTAACTAGGAAAGCTATCTACTAAATTATTTCGATATTTCGGCCAAAAAAGGCGCGAGCCTGAAGCTCGCGCCCTACCAACCAGTCTTAACGCAGAATATCGGCTCGTTGTTACTGCAGTAGCGTTCCGTCTTCGGGTTGGGTTTTGGCTTCTTCTGGGGGGATGACTACGGCGGCGGCTACTTTGTCCTGGTGTTCGAGGTCGAGGAGCTTGACGCCCGGGGTGCTGCGGCCGGCGGCGCGGATGGATTTGGTGTCGATGCGGATGATCTTGCCGAACTGGCTGATGACCATGAGCTCGGTGGTGTCGTCGACGAGGTTGATGCCGGTGACTTTGCCGATCTTGGGGGTGGTCTTCATGTTGATGACGCCCTTGCCGCCGCGGGACTGGAGGCGGTACTCGTCGACGTCGGTGCGCTTGCCGTAGCCGTTCTCGGAGACGGAGAGGATGAGGCAGGGGGTGAGGCCGAGCTTCTCGTCGAGTTTGGCGAGCTTGGCGGCTGCGGCGGGATCGATGACGAGGTCGCTGCCGAGTTTTTCCTGCCCGTCGGGAGCGTCGATAAACGCAGATCCCTCCCCTTCGACTCCGCTCAGGGTGCGGGATGACAACAAAGTAGAGGCGGTGCCGGCCTCGTCGATGGCGGCTTCGACCTGGGAGGTGAGGCCCTTGGCGGCGGCGCGCTCGAGGCGGGCCTTGTTGCGGGCTTCGTTGGAGGGGGTGACGGCGGCTCCGATGACGTAGTCTCCCTTGCGGAGGTTGATGCCGCGGTTGCCGGTGGCGGGGCGGCCCATGGGGCGGAGATCCTGCTCGTTGAAGCGGATGGCCAGGCCGTCGTGGGTGGCGAGGAAGATGACCTGCTGGCCGTCGGTGATGCGGGCGGTGATGAGCTCGTCGTCCTTCTCGATGTTGATGGCGATGATGCCGCGGGCCATGACGTTGGAGAAGTCCTTGAGGGCGGTCTTCTTGACGGTGCCGTTGCGGGTGGCGAAGAGGACGTACTTGGATTCTTCTTCGAGGTCGCGGACGGGGAGGATGGTGACGACTTTTTCGCCGGGCTGGAGGGCGATGAGCGAGGCCATGGCCTTGCCCTTGCCGGCGGCGCCGACGTCGGGGATCTCGTAGACCTTGAGCCAGTAGACGCGGCCGGTGTTGGTGAAGCAGAGGAGATAGGCGTGGGTGGAGTCGATGATGAGCTGGGCGACGAAGTCCTCTTCGCGGGTCTTCATGCCGAGGCGGCCGGTGCCTCCGCGACGCTGCTGGCGGTAGGTGGAGATGGGCGTGCGCTTGAGGTAGCCGGTGTTGGAGACGGTGACGGCGACCTGCTCGTCGGCGATGAGGTCTTCGAGCTGGAGCTCGGTGGTCTCGTCGACGATCTGGGTGCGGCGGGCGTCGCCGTACTTGTCGCGGATCTCGGTGAGCTCCTTGACGATGACTTTGCGGAGTTTTGCGGGGGAGGCGAGGATGGACTCGAACTCGGCGATGTTGTCGCGGACTTCGGCGAGTTCTTTGAGGAGTCTCGTCGATGGAGAGCTGGGTGAGGCGGTAGAGCTGCAGTTCGAGGATGGCGTCGATCTGCTTGTAGCTGAGGATGAGGGTGCCGGTGGTGCTGAAGGTCATGTCGACGCCGTACTTGGCGGGGTCGAGGGTGACGCCTTTGAGTTCGGTGCCGCGGAGGTTGATCTTCTTGCCGGAGAAGTACTGGAAGAGATTTTCGCGGGCGTCGGCGCGGCTGCCGGACTGGCGGATGATGCGGATGACGTTGTCGAGGTGGTCGAGGGCGATCTGGTAGCCGAGGAGGATGTGCTCGCGGTCGCGGGCCTTGCCGAGGAGGAAGGCGGTGCGGCGGCGGACGACTTCGACGCGGTGATCGAGGAAGGCGCGGATGGCGTCGTCGAGCGGGAGCTCCTTGGGCTGGCCGTTGTGGACGGCCAGGAAGATCATGGAGAAGGACTCCTGCATCTGGGTGTGCTTGTGGAGCTGGTTGAGGACGATCTGGTGCTCGGCGCCGCGCTTGAGGCCGATGACGATGCGCATGCCGTCGCGGTCGGACTCGTCGCGGAACTCGTCGCGGGCGATGTCGGTGATGACGCCCTCGTTGACGAGCTCGGCGATGCGCTCGATGAGCTTGGCCTTGTTGACCTGGTAGGGGATCTCGGTGACGATGATGGCCTGGCGGCCGCCGGAGATGTTTTCGATGGCGCACTTGGCGCGCATGATGAAGCGGCCGCGGCCGGTGCGGTAGGCGTTGGGGATGTTGGTCTTGCCGAAGATGAAGCCGCCGGTGGGGAAGTCAGGGCCTTTGACGTGCTCGAGGCAGAGGTCGAGGTCGGAGCGGGTGTCGGATTTTTCTTTGGAGATGAGGGCGATGCAGGCGTTGACGACTTCGGTGAGATTGTGGGGCGGGATGTTGGTGGCCATGCCGACGGCGATGCCGCCTGGCCGTTGACGATGAGGTTGGGGATGCGCGCGGGGAGGACGGTGGGCTCGGTGGTGGACTCGTCGTAGTTGGGGGCGAAGTCTACGGTGTCGGAGTCGATGTCGGCGAGCATTTCGCCGGCGATGCGGGTGAGGCGGGACTCGGTGTAACGCATGGCGGCGGGTGGGTCGCCGTCGACGGAGCCGAAGTTGCCCTGGCCGTCTACGAGGGGGTAGCGGAGGCTGAAGGGCTGGGCGAGGCGGACCATGGTGTCGTAGATGGCGGAGTCGCCGTGGGGGTGGTAGTTGCCCATGACGTGGCCGACGACCTTGGCGGACTTGGTGTACTTCTTGTTGAACTGGAGGCCCATCTCCTGCATGCCGTAGAGGATGCGGCGGTGGACGGGCTTGAGGCCGTCGCGGACGTCGGGCAGGGCTCGGCCGATGATGACCGACATGGAGTAGTCGAGGTAGGAGCGGCGCATCTCCTCTTCAATGTTGATGGGATAGAGGAAGGCGGCGCCGCGGCCCCGGACGTTGTCTCCGGGAGGGCCGTCGGGGGGACTGCCGGCCGGCGGCGGGTTGTTGGAGTTGGCGTCCTGGGGGGAGGGGATGTTTTTCGGGTCTTGCGGGAAGAGATCGTCAGCCATGTCTAACCCCTATTATAAAGGTTTTGGCTGTGCAGATGGGGCGAAGCGGGAGGGTTGAAATGCAGGGCGGGAGGCAGCAAAAAGGGTGCTCCGAAGAGCACCCTTTTTGGTGGTTGATGTTGGGTTAGAAGGTGAACTTGGCGTTCAGCTGCATCGTACGAGCATTGTTGGTGAAGACTCTTCTCAGGACGATTGAAGAAGGCGTTGCCGTAACCGTCATGGAAGTTGTAGTTTGCAGTGAAGCTGGTTGCGTTGACGTTGTCAACGGTTCCAGGGATGTACTGAGCGTGGTTGAGGACGTTGAAGGCTCCCGCACCGAACTGCGAGCGAGTAGTGCTCGTTCACCGTAATCCGCTTGACAGCCGAAAGATCGATGTTGTTGATCGGACGGATGGGAAGCGTGTTACGTGCTGCATTCGGAAGAGTACCGTCGCCAGCCTTGATGTATTGCGCGTTGGGATTGACGGCGGTATACCCGACAAGGTTGCCGCTGCACTGTGTGACTCCCAGCTGCGGCAATTTCCACGAGCGCGGGGTTGTAAACCGGGTTAACGTCGGAACCGGTTCCCTTGACGCCGTTCGGATTGATCATGGCACGGTCGATTGCCGCTCCATAGTCGCCGTTGAGGTTGGAGTTGACGCCGGAGAGCACGGTTGCGTACTCAGGCGACTCGTAGGTGTAGATAGGAGTAACGGCCAGTTGGGTGTGGTGGCGCTCGGCTGTGGGTGCGATCGAGCGCCGACGGCTATAGTCGCTGCGATGCACTGCGAGTTCTGCTGACGGCGGGGAGTCAGGACGGTGGCAAAGACCTCGGCGGTAGCATCGTCCATCGTCTTCGACCAGGTGTGAGAGGTTCTTGCCATTTTCCTACGACGTTGCGCATCAGGAAGCTATCGGAGTGCTTGAAGTACGGCAGATCCCAGAGAGCTTCGAGGGTAATGCGGTTCGTACGATCGAGAGCGGAACGGCTATAGTCGCACGCGATGCACTGTGAGTTCTGCTGACGGCGAGGAGTAAGAACGGTCGCGAAGACCTCGGCGGTAGCGTCATCCATCGTCTTGGACCAGGTATACGACAAGTTCATCTGAAGGCCCTGTTGGAAGCGGCGAGTCAGATTGGCAATGAAGCCGTTGTAGTTGGACTGAGAGTACGGCTGATAGGAGGTAATCTTGCCGGTGAAGCCAGCGTAGTCCAGGTGGGCACAATACGCGAGACAGCCGTAATCGCGGCGAGATTGGTTGTCGGGCTTCCAGGTGCAACCAGTACGGTTGAACCGGCCAAGGTTCCAAGAGTGTTTGCTGTCGTGACCTTGGGCTGAACGTTGATCTGGTCCTGAGTTGCGAGGTGGATGCCGCGAGTTCCGATGTAACCGATCTCAGCCGTGTAGGCGGAGCCGATCGTGCGCTGCACCGTGAGGGTGTAGGTCTCGGCGTAGGGCAGAACCTGATCCGGCAGAAGCGCCGAGGTAGCCGCACGCTGGGCCGGCTAGACCTGCCGGAGTGTTGGGGAAGGTGGTGATGCCCGAACCGGTTCCCGGGAGTCCGCCCTGAGCAAGGAAGTTCAGGGGCGTTGAAGCAGTTCTTTACAAGCCCCGCACCGCACGGAGTGTCAACGCTCTGCGTAGTGGAGTATTGCGGCGGGAAGGAGAGGGTACCGAGGTTGTCAAAGAGCACGTCGTACGCCATGCCGAAGCCAGCGCGGACTGAAGTCTTCTCATCCGGAGCCCAGTTGATGCCGAGACGGGGCGCGAAGTTGGTGTAGCCGGGCTGGGGGGCGTGGAAGCTGACGAGGCCGGGCACGGAGGCTGCGATGTTCAGCTGCTGCGCACGTTCGCCAACGGGGACGGAGGTGAACTCGTAACGGAGGCCGAAGTTGAGGGTAATTGTGGGTGTGATGCGCCAGGTGTCGTTGCCGTATCCGTAAAACGCGGTCTGGTCGCCGTAATAGGTCTGCTGGCCAGTTGAACGCTCGACCGAACCCGTTCGTGTCAGGGGCGAGATCATGGAGGTACTGATCGAGCTCTGCCCACTCATAGTCGCCGCGCGCACGCTGCGTGAAGCCCTGCGGCGAGATGTACTTGCGTCCGTCAAAGCCGATCTTGAAGGTGTGCTTGCCCTTGACCCAGCTAACGTTGTCCGTCAACTGATAGAGGTTCTGGATCGTGAACTGCGGAGCGTTGCCATCCGGACCGATGCTGATAAGCCCTGGTCATAAAACTGTGAGGTTCGGGAAGACATCCAGACCCGGGTAGCGAGAAGTTACCGGCAGTCAGGGTATTGGAGTAGCGGTTGTACCCGAGACGGAATCTCGTTGGTGAGGTTCGGAGTAAAGGTGTGGTACTCCGAGAGGGCGAAGAGGTCGTATTTGAAGGGCTGGGTCGTAAAGAAGACCGGCAGATTCGCTGCGGTGTCCTCAGCTCCCTGCGTGTTGTAGATGTATCGACCGCGGATGCTGTCCTTGGAGCTGATGTTCCAATCGACGCTGGTGGTGAAGGCATCGAAGTTGGAGAAGTTTGGTGCGTTGATCAGAGTAGTTGCCGAGCGGGATGTTTGTGGAGGCAGCAGGTTGCGCAAGAGGGGATTGGAGTCACGGTGAGGAACTGGGGTCCCGAGGTTTGATTGCCGCAGGCGTTGTCGTTGGCGGCGGTAACCTGTGCGCCGCCGAGATAGTTGGCGGGCGGCATGTATTTGGCGTACTGCTGCCAGGTTGGTCGCGTTGAAGCCGTAGTACTTGCCAGGTGCTGTTGCTCGAGGGCGGCAGGCCAGCAGCAGTCGGAGTGCAGAGATAGTAGCTGGTGATCTGTCCGATGGTGTTGCGCTCGTAGTTCACGAAGAAGAAGAGCTTGTCCTTGAGGATCGGACCGCCAACCTGACCGCCGTAGCGGTTGTTGTCGTAGCGAGGGTTCGGAACCTTGCCGCCGGCGATTCCGCTCGCGGCATTCAGGTTGCGGTTCTGGAAGTACTCGTAAGCTGAGCCGTGGAATTTGTTGGTGCCGGAGATGACCGTGGTGTTGAACTGGCCGCCCGAGGAGTGGCCGAATTCCGGCGAGAACTGGTTGGTGATGAGGGTGAAGTTGCCGACGGAGTCGTTGGGGACGTAGACGAGCGGACCGGTGACTGCCTTGTTGTTGTTGTCGATACCTTCGATGGTGAAGTTGTTGTTACGCGGACGCTGGCCGCCAATCGACGGGCCGACGCCGATGCCGATGCCGCCGGTGGAGGCAACGCCAGGGCTAAGAAGGGACGTGTTCAACACGCCGAGGCCGACGGTAGCAGTGGGCAGGTTCGCGAGTTCTTCGGTGGAGAAGGTCGTGGTCAGGTTCGTGGTCGTCGTATCGAGAACGACGCCCGCTTCTGCGGTGACTTCAACGGACTGGGTGGTTCCGACGGACAGGACGATGTCCTTGGTTGCTGTCCTGTTGGTTTCAACCACCAGGCCCTTCAACTTATAGGCCTGAAATCCGGCGTTCGTAACCGCCACGTCGTAAGTGCCGGCGGGCAGGTTCGCAGCGTGGAAGTCGCCGGCGGTGTTGGCAGTAAGGGTTGTGGTCACGCCGGTTTCTTCGTTGGTGATGACGACAGACGCGTTGGGGATGGCGGCACCCGTTGCGTCCTTGACCGTCCCTGCGATGTCTCCGCTTGTGATCTGGGCTAACGCCATACCTGCGGAGAGGATAGAGACTGCAAAAATTGCTGAAAGCTTACGAAACGCCTTATTCAAGGGGCATCCTCCGAGATTCATTGGAAATGCTAGGAGCAATTTGGGGGCCAAAGTTTGACGCTACCTATACCTCTGAAGAGTCAGGAGGGGCCGACGAAGGGTATATGAAAAAACGTATTTACGGGATACTCATCTCCCTCTTACAGAATTTCGACAATCGCTTAAGTCATTGGCTGCCTAGATTTGCGAAGGCATTCCTGCGACTGAGTTTTCGGGGGGTTGGAGTTTCGGACAGGCTCGATTCCTGCGGATATGGATTCGCGTAGAAGAATATAGGACTAATTTTGTCGCAAATAATTCTTGATATAGGACTCAACCTGTCGTATATTGAGGCAATCGGGCCAGAGATGATTCCCAGCCCACTCCCGATGCTGATCAGGTAAAGCTACTAGATCGGATGGGATTGGATCTTGAGGTTTAGCGGTCAAGGACCCCGTGCGCCTTTTTTCTGCTGCGGACTGTGTGCGGCGGATTGAGTTGCTGAGTGAGTTTGAGCTGTGTTTTTGAGAAAGGTGAGGCAAGTGAAGCGGCGAACGGTAGCGAATTCCAAAAAAAATGGCGGACTGGCTGTCATTAGAGGGTCACGCGGGTGGATTGCGGCAGGGACTTTGGCGGCCTATGCCATGGCAGGCGGAACGAAGGCTGCTTTGGCGAGCGCGAAGAAGGCGGATCCCGCCGGTTCTGGGGGAGCGGAGGCGACGCTGCCACTGAAGAGATTCGAGATTGCTGCTGGACCGCTCGACGAGGCGGTGAAGACGTACGAGAAGGCGACAGGGTTGACGGTGAGGGTTGTGCTGCCGGCGGGACGCTGGCGGGTTTCGATTCGCCTGGGGTGACAGGGCTTTACCGGGAGGATGAGGCGCTGCGGCTGCTGCTGGAGGGGACGGGGCTGAACTATCGCGTTGAAGATGCCACGACGATGGTGGTGGGGGTGCAGGCGAAGGACACGGTGTCGGTGACGAGTTCGGTGACGGATTCGGTTTCGATGACGAAGTTTACTGAGCCGCTGATTGATACGCCGCAGAGTATTACGGTGGTTCCGGCGTTTGTGGTGAAGGATGAGGGAGTGACAACGCTGCGGGATACGTTGCGGAATGTTCCGGGGATCAGCCTGGCTGCGGGTGAGGCGGGGGCTCAGGGGGACAATCTGACGATTCGTGGATTTACGGCTCGGAACGATATTTTTCTGGATGGGATTCGGGATTTTGGTAGCTACTATCGCGACACTTTTAATTATGAGCAGGTGGAGGCGCTGGAAGGGCCGGCCGGGATTCAGTTTGGGCGCGGGTCGACCGGTGGGGTGGTAAATCAGGAGAGCAAGATTCCTGCGGTGCAGCAGTTCGTGCATGTGCAGGCGCAGTTTGGCACGGACGCTACGCGGAGGATCACCGCGGATGTGAATAAGCCGATGCTCGACACGTTGGGTGGAAGCGCGGTTCGCCTGAATGCGGTGGGGCAGTTGAGCGGAGTTGCGGGAAGGCCGTTCGCCGAGATTCGGCGATGGGGTGTTGCGCCGTCGGTGTCGGTTGGGTTGAATACGAAGACGCGTGCGACTTTGAACTACGTCCATCTGCAGGACAATGACACGCCGGATTATGGGATTCCGTGGTTGAACAATGCAGTGGCGCCTGGGCCGATTCAGCATAGCTACTATGGGTTTCCTGATAAGAACTACCTGCAGACGAACGACGACATTCTGACGTTGAAGGTGGAACACGAATTTTCGCCGAGCGTGAATCTGCATATGATCGCGCGGGCGGCGAACTATCCGCGGCAGGCGCAGATTACTGAGCCGCAGATCTGTTCGAATGCTCCGGCGAGCGTGCCTGTGGGCGGAGTGGTGGCGAAGTTGCCGACGTTGGCGGTGAACCCGAACATACCTTGTCCTTATACGGGTTCGAGTAGTCCGAACACGATTCTGGTGAACCGGAACCAGATTCAGGTCAAAAGCGTTGAAGGCGATCTTTGGGACCAGATGGAGGT
>CAWDJN010000011.1:0-247265 GCA_963802695.1 uncultured Acidobacteriaceae bacterium | reverse complement strand
AGAATTTCACCATCGACTCTAAGGATTGTTCTCTTGCGGTGGTATTCCTCTTCCAGGGCATTCGGGATTTTGTGAGATGTCTGAGGGATGGTTCAGTTGGCGGGTTGGCTTCTTGCATCTGCTACTGTACTCAGGTTTGTGGAATGCTGTGTTAATGGCCGGTAAGCGTAGTGGACCGGTGATAGGAAATGACTGAAATGTTCGAGCGCATGACGGAATCAACGCCAATCACTTCGCCAACTGCGAGCTTTCCTCACGCCATGTTGCGTGAGATTTACGAACAACCGCAGGCTCTGGCTGCGACGATTGAACGGTACGTGCCGGGCGGGGCGTCAACGGCAGAGACGTTTCAACCAGTGGCTGAAGCGTTCGGACGGCGAGAGAGGCTGGTGATTGCGGCGAGCGGTTCGAGCCGTCATGCGGGGCTGGCCGGCGAAATTATGCTGGAGGACCTGGCCGGCATTCCGGTTGATGTGGAATACGCAAGCGAATATACGTATCGCTCGACCCATGCACTGCAGAATCCGGGCGTTCTGGTTATCTCGCAGTCGGGCGAGACGGCCGATACGCTGGCGGCTTTGCGAGAAGCACAGGCTCGGGGACTGGCTACGGTGGCGATCACGAACAATGCTCAATCGAGCATGGCTTTGGAAGCCAGCGCTTCGCTTCCAACCTTTGCGGGGATCGAAAAGGCCATTCCGGCGACGAAGAGCTTTACGACTCAGCTTGCGGTGCTCTACTCGCTTGCACTTTATCTGGCGCGTTTTCGAGGCCGGATGACTCTGCAGGCGGCGGAGTCTCGTGGGCGGCAGTTGCTGGAGATTCCGGGGCTCATCCAGGCTGCACTGCCGGGCTGGCACAAGCAGATCGAAGCGCTGACACCGGAACTGGGGGACTCAAGCACGCTACTTTATCTTGGCCGCGCGGCTCATTACGCGATTGCGCGGGAAGGGGCGCTCAAGCTCAAAGAGTCCGCGTATCTGAATGCCGAAGGATATCCTGCCGGTGAATTGAAGCACGGGCCGAATGCACTGGTCAGCAAGGAAGCGCCGTTGATCATGATTGCCACGGTCGACGCGACCGATCCCGATTCGGTTTTGCGTTATTCGAAGGTGCTTCAACTGATGAAAGAGATGCGGGAGCAAGGAGCGCGCATCATCGCGCTGGCGACTGAAGGCGATCGCGAGGTTCCTCAGTACAGCGACTCTTGCCTTTTCATCCCACCTAGCAGCGATCTTCTATCGACCATCCTGGAGGTCGTGCCGCTTCAACTGCTCGCTTACACTCTTGCGATTAGTCGTGGTATCGACGTCGACCGGCCAAGGAACCTGGTAAAAGCAGTCGTCGCGGAGTAAATTGCGGGGCAAATTGGCTGGCGCGTGGCATCGCTCCGACTTTGAGACATAACACTTCTTTGTTATCGATTTGAACCGCGGCTGCGCGCAGCATTCTGATGTGCGCGGCGGCGGGAAGAATGCGGTGCTTATGCAGGCGCATCCTATCTTCTTTCTTGTCACAACCAAGAAGAGCCTTTCCGCGGCAGAATCTGTTGCGCGTGTACCGGTCTAGCAGGCTCGCCACACCACACGAAGAGCGATGCCAACCGACGCGCATGCTCGGTGCAACTTTCGTGTAATAGGTTCTCCTCGTAACCGAAGGTTACCGTGGGTACTAAAGTTCGGCCAGCAGTAGAGAGCCACGAGGGAACCCTATGACCCATTTGCCCCACAGCGCACTCTATCCATCGAAACTTTTCTCGAATGGACGCCACCGCTCAAAAACTCTGTTTGTTTTGGCAATGATGATCACGATGGTCTCCGCAGCCTTTGCGGCACCGCAGCCAACGACAACGAAATTAACGATCTCCGCTACATCAGTTCCCTATAAGACTCCCATTACGCTGACGGCCACAGTCTCCTCGGGCGGTGCCCCGGTTACAGCGGGACTTGTCCTTTTTTGCGAAGCGACGGCGACGTATTGCGAGAACAATTCCGCACTTGGTATCGCGGAACTTACTTATCCGGGCTCAACTGCCTCGGTGAAACTGGGCAGCGGACCTATCGGGAACCACAGTTACAAGGCGGTATTCCGCGCCAATAATCTTTATTCGGGAAGCTTGTCGAACACGGTTACTTATGCTGTGACGGGAACCTATACTTCGACCGTCTCGTTGACCTCGTCTGGCGTCGTCGGAAACTATACCTTGTCCAGCGCAGTTGCGGGACTTGGTTCTCTCACCACTGGGCCGACCGGTACGATCTCATTTCTCGACGCCAGCAACGGCAACAATGTTCTGGGGACAGAAAGTCTTGTAGTTTCCACTCTGGCTACGACCTTTATTCAAAAGGCGCCGTTTGCCATAGGAGGCCCCGGCGCCACCCTGAGGTCGGTCGCGATTGCATCTGCGTATCTCAATGCGGACAACAATCTTGATGTGGTAACCGGAGATGCTGCGCAGACCATCTCTGTTCTTCTGGGCAATGGCGACGGTACCTTTAAGCCAAAGGTAAATTACACCGGCTGTACGGTTGGAAAAGCGCTGCAGATCGTTCTTGCAGATTTCAACCGTGATGGCAATACCGATATCGCTCTTGGGTGTTCTGATGGCACCAACGGTGGGCTTGTCATCATTCTCGGTAACGGCGACGGGACGTTCCAGGCCCCCGTCATGTACTCAACAGGCGATGTCGCCAGCATCGCAATCGGCGACTTCAATCGCGACGGTCTGTTTGATGTGGCCGTCAGCAATAATTCACAGCAGAATGTCACGATCTTCAAGGGAAATGGTGATGGAACCTTTACCAAGTCGACCGTTCTCTCTACCCACGTTACGACGCGCGGCGTCGTAGTTGCAGACTTCAACAAGGATGGGAACGACGACATTGCCTATGCGGTTGCTACCTCTACGCCGGGCAGCAGCCTATTCGATCTCTATGTTGCGACCGGCAACGGTGATGGCACGTTTGTGCAGTCGGCCACTCCGGCTGCAACACAGATTGGCGAGTTTCTTACGACAGGCGACACCAACGCCGACAACAATGCAGATATTGTGGCCGCGACGATTAGCCGGCCGCCCCCTTATCCAATACCTTCGAATCTAGACATAAGTAATAGCCTGTTCGTCCTTCTGGGAAATGGCGACGGGACCTTCCAGCCGACGGCAACGTATCTTTCCGATATTCCGTCCGATCCACATCTTGCGGACGTCAATGGAGACGGGATTCCGGATATTATCGCCGGCGGAAGTATTGGGGCCCTGGTCTATGTCGGGAACGGCGATGGCACGTTCCAGACTTACGCACCTACCGATCTTCCAAATGCCGAACCAGTTATCGGCGGCTTCGCACTTACTTATGCTGTGAACGCGGGAGACTACAACAACGACGGCAATGCAGACCTGATCGGAACGGATGCGGACACTCCTCGAGCTGCGGTGTCGTTGAGCCAGGTTCAGCAGAATTCCACGGCGTCGGCGCTCGCCAACGTTGCGGTGTTTCCGTTGGGTAGCGGCGTGCACAATGTGGATGCGAGATACTCGGGCGACTCCATCTACATCGGGAGTCTCTCCTCCACGGTGCCGCTGACGGCCGCTCCGGTCGATACGGCGATTACTCTGACGGTTTCTCCGAGCACAAATCTCCTGGTGGGGCAACCCGTTACTTTGACTGCGGTACTGTCTCCGTATACCGTTGGGCCTCCGTATACGACTACAAATGGCGATCCCGTCAACTTCTACAACGGCGCTACGTTGCTCGGATCAGGCACGCTTTCCGGCGGAGTAGCCAAGTTGACTACTACGGCGCTCCCCGTGGGGGCTGTGTCCTTGACCGCTGTTTTCCCGGGAGATTCGAATTACAATCCCAGCACCTCAAGTGCGGTGACAACCACAGTTGCGAGTATTGTTCTTACGTCTTCGCTAAATCCATCTACTTACCAGCAGTCGGTTACCTTCACGACAACCCTACCTAACGGCAAGTCGGGAACCGTTTCATTCTTCGATGGAACGACCAATATTGGAACAATCACTATTTCAGGCGCGACAGCAAGTCTGACGACCTCTAGTCTTGCTGTGGGGTCGCACAATATCACCTCGCAGTTTGGCATCGATACTTCAAACGTAGTCGTGCAGGTAGTTAATAAAATAACTCCGACGGTTACAGTTACCACCTCTGGGCCGAGTACGTACGGCGGAACAGTAACTGTCACGGCTGCCGTTCCCAGCGGTGCTACGGGAACGATCTCCTTCAGTAGCGGCTCGCTCAACCTTGGGTCGGGGACTATCAGTGGTGGCTCGGTATCTGTCACGACAACGGCTCTTGTGCCTCCGAGTGATGCCATTACGGCGACCTACAGCGGAGATGGGAACTATAACTCCGCCACGGGAACCGTGACTCAGACGGTAAATAAGGCGAACGCTCCATCGACGCTTACCTCTTCGCTGAATCCATCTGTTATCGGCAATTCGGTTACGTTTACGGATACTTTGCCGACGGGAGTTACCGGTACTGTGTCGTTCACGAACGGAGCGACAGTGCTGGGCAGCGGGACGGTGACGAACGGGGTTGCTACCCTGACGACCTCGTCGCTACCGGCGGGCAGTGATCCTATTACGGCGACCTATAGCGGCGATACGAACTATAGTTCTTCCGTCGCGACTCTAACCCAGACTGTCAATAAGATGACTCCGACAGTCACGGTAACTGTGCCTGGGACGAGCGTCTTTGGCCAATCGATCGGCATCACTGCTTCGGTTCCGAACGGACCGACCGGGACGATTACTCTGACGAGCGGCGGCGTGACCCTGGGAAGCGGAACTATTACTGCTTCCAATGGAACTGTGACGATCACTACGGCAGTGCTTCCGGTTGGCTCGGATGTGATTACCGCGACCTATAGCGGAGACGCTTCGAACAACTCGGCTACGGGAACTGCGACACAAATTGTTACCAAGGCTTCGCCGGCGGAGACTCTTACCTCTACTCCTAACCCATCGAACACGAATCAGACTGTGGTGTTCACGGCGACGCTGCCTACAAATGTTACGGGTACGGTTACGTTTACGAATGGCGCAACCAGCCTGGGCACTTCTACTGTGACGAACGGAGTGGCGACGTTGTCTGTCTCTACGCTGCCTGCAGGCGTGGATACGATTACTGCGACTTACAATGGTGATTCTAATAACAACACTGCGACGGCGACGACCGCTCAGACTGTGAACAAGGTGACGCCGACTTTGACGGTGACAACCTCCGGTCCAAGCACGTACGGAGCTTCGGTTACGATCACGGCGACGCTCCCAGTTGGAAGCACGGGAACGGTGACCTTCACGAGCAGTGGCGTACTGAATACAACGGGAACGATCAATCCAGCGACGGGCACGGCGGTCATCAATACAACAGTGCTGCCGGTGGGTAGCGATACGATTCTCGCTTCTTACCCTGGAGATGCGAACTATAACTCTGCGACGGGATCTGCGGTACAGACCGTAGGTAAGGCGACCCCGGCTGTTACTTTGACGTCTTCGCTGAACCCGTCGATCACAGGGCAGTCAGTTACTTTTACAGCCAGTGTTCCTGCCGGCGTTACGGGAACGGTTACGTTTACTAACGGAGGCACGACTCTGGGCACCTCGACGTTGAGTGGTGGAGCGGCGACTCTTGCTACTTCGACACTGCCGATTGGCAGCGACCCCATTACGGCGACCTACAACGGCGATGGGAACAATAATTCGGCGGCGGGAACGCTTACCCAAACTGTGAACAAGGCGACGCCTACGATTACGGTTACGACGTCGGGGCCGAGCATCTATGGCAACCCGGTTACGATTACGGCTCAGCTTCCCGCTGGACCGACCGGTACCGTAACTTTCACGAGCGGCGGCGTCACGCTCGGTAGTGGCCCGGTGAATTCGACGACTGGAACGGTCGCGATTTCAACGACAGTGCTGCCTGTCGGTACAGATACTATTACGGCGACTTATGGCGGCGACACGAACAACGGGTCGGCCACAGGCACGACCACCCAAACGGTCACCAAGGCAACTCTTTCGGTTCAGCTGACTTCTTCGTTGAATCCATCGACCTACGGCCAGGCGGTAACGTTCACGGCGACTTTGCCCACGGACGTTACTGGAACGGTGAGCTTCGTTGACGGCTCGACGGTTATTGGCGCGGGAACGATTAGCAATGGGATCGCAACGGTTACAACTTCCACGTTGAGTGGCGGAGTTCATCCGATCACAGCGAATTATGGGGGAGACTCGAATAACAGCGCGGCCAGCTCTGCGCCACTTTCACAGACTGTGAATAAGGCGAGCCCAACGTTGCCGATACCGGTAGTGTCGTCGACGGATCCAGTTGTGGGGACTCCGGTGACGATTACTGAAACTGTGCCACCGGGAGTTTCTGGGCCGGTTACGTTTACAAGCGGTGGGACGACGATCGGCACGGCTCCGGTTGTAGGCGGAACGGCCACGATCACGGTGTCTACGCTGCCGCTTGGAACCGATCAGATCACGGCAAGCACTCCGGGTGATGCGAATAACAATCCGGCGATTTCGCCTCCGGTTTCTGTGACGGTGGTGAAGACAGCGCCGACAGTGGCTGTTACTTCGTCGCTCAATCCTTCGACCATTGGACAGGCCGTAACCTTTACGGCGACAGCTCCTTCGGGTGCGACGGGTACGATCACGTTCCTCGATGGGTCAACAGTTCTTGGCACGGGTACGCTGTCTAATGGTCAGACGACGCTGACGACGAGCACTCTGACGGTTGGATCGCACACAATCACAGTGAGCTACAGTGGCGATACGAACAACAGCGCTGCGACATCAGTTCCTTTGACACAGATCGTGAATAAGGCGACTCCTGTTATCCCGCCGCCGGTTGTTTCGAACCCCAATGTTCCTCCGAACACTCCAGAGACGATCACAGAGACCGTACCTCCTGGCGTGACCGGCACGGTTACATTTACTGATGGAGGAACAACGATCGGCACCGCTCCGATTGTTGGTGGAACCGCAACCATCACTGTACCTTCGCTGCCGATTGGATCGAATCCGATCACGGCGACCACCTCGGGCGACACGAATAACAATTCTGCGACCTCCGCGCCGACGACGGTTACGGTAGCGAAGCCGACGCCGACGGTAACGATTGCTTCGTCGCTCAATCCTTCGATTGTGGGGCAGGCGGTAACGTTCACGGCGACTGTTCCCTCGGGTGCGACTGGCACGATTACGTTCCTCGATGGCTCGGCCATTCTTGGAACGGGCTCGCTGACGAATGGCGTGGCGATCCTATCGACAAGTACTTTGAACGTAGGCACCCATACAGTCACGGCAAGCTATAGCGGCGATACGAACAACGGCGCTGGTACATCAACTCCACTTGCGCAGGTTGTGAATAAGGCGACTCCGGTTATCCCGCCACCGGTTGTGTCGAACCCCAACGTTCCTACAAATACGCCGGAGACCATTACCGAGACCGTACCTCCTGGAGTGACCGGCACGGTTACGTTTACCGATGGAGGAACAGTGATCGGCACCGCTCCGATTGTGGGCGGGACGGCGACGATCACGGTGCCCTCGCTGCCGATTGGAACGAATCCGATCACGGCGACGACGTCGGGCGATGCGAATAACAATCCGGCGACGTCGGGGGCTACGACCGTTACAGTTACCCAGGGGACGACACCGGTTCTCGTGGCGCCGATTGTGACTCCAAATAACCCGGCTCCCAACGCGCCGGTGACGATCACTGAACCGATTCCTCCGGGCGTGACCGGGCCGATCAATTTCTATGATGGCGGCACTTTGCTGGGGACTGGAACCATCTCCGGCGGTACTGCTACCCTGACAATTCCGTCGCTGCCGATTGGTACGAATCAGATCACGGCGACCGGGGTCAATACATCGACCAGTGGAACGATTACTTCGCCGCCTACCACGGTAGTAGTTGGCAAGGTTGCGGCAACGGTGACGCTGGCTTCGTCGGTGAACCCATCGGCTCCTGGCCAAGCGGTGACTTTCTCGGCTACGGTGCAGAAGGGTGCAACCGGAACGATAACGTTCCTTGATGGAACGACGATTCTTGGCACGGGACCGATCAGTGGAGGAGTTGCAACGTTCACAACGTCGGGGCTGGCGATCGGGACTCATTCGATCACGGCGTCCTACAGTGGAGACTCGACTTATAACGCTGCGGTGTCTTCGGTGCTGACACAGGTGGTTGGGAAGATTCCAACTGTCACTACGATTACAGTAAGTGCGCCGGCCCAACTGCTTCACACAGGCGTCACTTTCATCGCGAACGTAACTGCACCTAGCCCGAATGCGACGGGAACGGTGACGTTTATGGAGGGCACGACCGTATTGGGGACGGCGACGCTGAGTGGGAATGGCGGCGTCACCGTTTCGTTGACCACGAATGCCAATGCGGCCCTCGCGATAACGAGCCTTGTGACCGGTCCCCACCAGATTGTGGCGGTCTACTCGGGCGACGCTACGTTTGCCCCAAGCACATCGGCGCCTACTCCGAATATGGTGGAGGACTTCACGAACGCAAACACTGGTGCCGCGAGCCAGAATGTCTTCCCGGGCGCGAGCACCACGTATACCTTCACTCTGACACCTGTGGGCGCGAGCACGTTCCTGAATGATGTGACGTTGGACATCGATGGGTTGCCCAAGGATTCGACTTACACGTTTAGTCCTGCGACCATCAAGGCCGGAAGCGGAGCCACACAGGTAACACTGACTGTGAAGACGAGCAGTGCGCTGAACACGAGCAACAGTCTGCCACAGAATCGTCCATCCGGGAGCAATGAGTTTCCGATTGCCCTGGGAATGCTTGGCCTGGCGGGTCTTGGAACGGTGCGGAAGTTGAGGCATCGGATTCCTCGCTCGCTGATGATTCTCCTGCTGACGCTTGGTTCTCTTCTTCCAATTGCGGCGCTTAGCGGTTGCGCCGGCGGATATTTCTTACCCAAACCAACAAGTTTCCCCCTAACGGTCACCGGCACGGAAGGCGCAATACAACATTCGGCGACCGCAACTTTGATTGTTGAGCAGTAGAAAAGTGAGAAGAATATGAAGCAACTCCGTCATGTCATATTTCTGGCTCTGATCATCGCTTTCCCCTGGGCGCTTCATGCTCAAGCGATAGTGATGAACGGAGTCTATGGGGATGTTCCCAAGTTAGAGTTCGGCGCGAACTACAACTACTTTCACGCCAACGCGCCTCCGGGCCAGTGCGGCTGCTTTATGATGAACGGCGGCAGTGGAACGTTCACCTATAACCTGACCGACAAGTGGGCCGCGGTTGCCGATCTGACTCTGGGGCACGCTAATAACGTGGACAACAGCGGTCAAAACATCACGATCTTCGATTACCTGTTTGGAGCGCGATACAGTCGTCGCAATCACGGCCGGTATGTGTTTTTCGGCCAAGGTATGTTGGGCGGAGCGAAGGAGGATGTGAACTTCAATTTCACCATCAACCGACAGGCACTGTCGTTTCTGGCCGGCGGTGGAGCGACGACAAGGATCAGTCCCAAGTTTGGGTTGACGATCGGCGAAGTCGACTGGATTTATTCGCGAATTCCCAATGCTACAAATGACCGGCAGAACAATCTTCGGGTCGTCGTCGGCGTTACCTACAACATTCACCCAGTCTTCTGACGGGTGGTTGACAAAACAAATGAACCGCGCCGGAGACCTTCTGGCGCGGTTCGTTTAAGCGTCGCTACTGTTTGAGCAGCTTCGTAAGGTAGTCGAGCGCACGCGGGTCGTTGGATTGCCCGAGCCAGAAGATGGCCTGCCGTTTGACCATCGGATCTTTGCTGGAGTCTGCCACGGCGATCAATTGAGTTGCAGCCTCGTCTCCCGGAAGCCTTGAAAGAGCGAAGACGGCGGATTTCCTGATCTGTTCGTTGGGATCGTTCGTCGCGATGTCGCGCAGGTCTTGACTCACCCTCTTGCCACCTTTGTTGGCCATCCAGAACTGCGCTTGTTTACGCACCTGAGGCGAGGCGTCTTCGTGGGCCATGCGGATGATCTCATCGAGGGCTGAGGGGTCTTTCGACAAGGTGAGGTCGAAGGTTAGTTTTTCGCGGAACTTTGGGTCGCTATCGTTATGGGCGAACTGTTTGATTGCTGCCAGACCGTCGGCTCCGCGCTGATTGGCCAGCCAGAAGGCGGCCTTCTCGCGCAGGGCGAGGTCATTCTTCGGATCAGCGAGGCTAACCAGAGCGGCTGTTGCCGAGTTGGCCTGGTGGATAGATATGGCGAAGACAGCGTTCTCGCGTACGCGTCGAGGGTCATCCTGTTTGGCGAGATCGGTGAGGATGCGAACGCTGTCGTCGGGATTGACGGTGTTGAGCCAGACGAAACGCGCTCCTCCTGCATCGAGCTGGCGGTCCGGCTCAGAGACACGAATCTTCGTGACGGCTCCGTCGGCAACGCGGATGAGGATGTTAGCGTGATCGAATGTCTTGTTATTCTCGTCCGACTGGGTCACCTCGGAACTGGTGCCTTCGAGGTACTCGATATCGTTCGAGCGCCAACCGTTGGAAAACTTGCTCACTACCGGGACCGAGTATCCGATCCAGGTAATGCCTGTTGTTTTTTTCGCGCTGTCTAAGGCCGGGCCGAGTCCGTGATCGTCGGTCGTTACCTGACCGTGAAGGATCGTTGGCTGTTGCGAGAGCACTACGTTTGTTGTCGAGAGAGCTATGGCGGCGATGGCGATGCGCAAGAAAATTCGCATGGGGTCTCCTAACATCACGGTTGGTGACGCTCGTTTTGGTGAGATTGTGGGGGCCGAATTACTTGAGCAGTTCCATCATGTAATTGGTTGCGGCTGGGTCGTTCATCAAAGCGAGTTGCTGGACGAGCTGACGCTTTAACTCAAGGTCCTTCTCGTTTTTCGCCATCTCTACCATGCGTGGTGCGTCCTTGGTGATGAACATGGCGTTGATGATTGACTTCTTGATCTTCGGATCGGTCGTGGTGCGGTAGACCTCGGCCAATGTGTCGTTGGCTTTACTGCCCTGGAAGACGGCCATCGTCTGAATGGCCTGGCTCTGGAGTTGTGGATCGAGCTTGCCGAGCGCGGCATCTCGCAGGATGCTGTCAGCCTCTGGAGTTTTGCTCTGTGCCAGCACGAAAAGAGCGTGTTTCTTGACGCTGATCGGATCGTTGCCGCTGAGAATGCCGCGCAGCAGGGGAATTGTGCTCGCCGGATCGCGTCGCAGCATTGCAGTCAAGGCGATCAATTTCAGGTCTTCATCGGAGCCGCGCGGAACTCCATCGTCTCCCTCTCCCCGCTCTATGTACACGTAAGACCTGTCAGCCCTTGCCTTAACCTTTTCTTTGTCCTTATCGCCGTTATTTTGAACGTCGACGTTCAGCGCAATCGTGTCACAGTCCCTGTTCCAGCTACTGTTGGCGAATTGGGCTCGAAGTTGTTTGCAGGTGGCAACTGCCAGCGGCGAGTTGCCAATTTTATTGAGGGAGTATGCCTTCCAGTAAAGAGCAGCATCCACACGGTCGCCCTTTGCATTGATCACCTTGTCAAAGGCTGTGACGGCATCGGGCCAGCGATGTTCGTCCATGGCACGGGTGCCGGTTGCGTACTCGTCTTCCGGAGCAGAGGCATAGAAGGTTGGAGACAGTTCAGGCGGAAGCGCGTGAACGGCGTAGGTCGTCGCGGGAAGAAGCAGAGCAGTGGAGCAGAGCGTGATGCGAAGAAGGCTTGTCATTGTGTAACTCCTTGGGGGTGGTCGTCGTTTTGCTGAAGGATCCTGATGTCGAGGAGGAGGCCGCTGGTGTTCATTTCGAGGCGAACACGAAAGGTGCTGTGCGCTGTTTGCGGCTCATTGTCGAGCGTGGTTAGAACACGCCCGAAGCGCTCCAAAAGGGCGGCCTCTGCCAGATCACCGTTGTCTCTGGCGGTCTGAACGTAGACAGCGTTTTTCAGAAGAAGGTCGTGAGCCTGGTCGCGGGTCGTGTCGTCAAGTGCGCCGTGCGTGTTGTTGACTTCGGTGAGGAAGCGTTCGGCAGAGTCGAGATGATTGGCGATGGCGGGATCGATGACCGGGCCTGTCGGCTGGGTTGTGAGAGGGCCGTGTCCGTTGATCGCGTAGTTTGGCCGTGGAACCGGGGCGCGATGAGTCTGAAGTCTGACGACCCCAAACAGGATGAGGGCCGTAGCAGCAACACCGAGCGCGGGCCACATCCAGTGTTCACGCAGGAGGTCGAAGAGATTGCGTCGTTGTGGGGTATGGACGGTGAGGTTGCCGCGAAGGCGCTGCCAGTTGCGATCCAGGTCCGGCTGTGGAACCGGCTCTGCAGAGAAGACTCGCAGTGTCTCGGCGATTGATTCAGAGAGGTCTGCGCACTCGGAGCATGTTTCCAGATGACGGCTGATGGCGGATTTGTCGGAGCTTTCTTGAAGCTGATATGCAATCAGATCTTCTTCGGAGAAATGTTTCATCGGATGCCTCCTGCGATCGGCATAAGCGACTGGCGTAGTTTGCTGACCGCGCGAAAGACTGCCTGCTTGGCGGAGTTGGTGGTAACGTTCAGCGCGGTTGCAATTTCTGCCATCGGGACGTCTTCCATATGTCTCAGGGTGAATGCTGTCCGCTCCATCGGGGTGAGTTGTGACATCGCGGCCTGGCGGAGACCAGCGGCCTCGCGAGTGAGGAGAGCGCCTTCAGGGCTCGCCTGGGTGTCGGCTACTCGAACAGTGTGGTCGGCGGGAGAGGGTTCGTCGGCAATTCGCGGACCCTGGTAGGAGAGGTCGCGGTTGCGGCGTTCGACGAGATTGATGGCAGTGTTCATGGCAATTCGTGTAATCCAGGTGGAGAAGGCTGAGTCTTGCCGGAAGCCCGGGAGCTTGTTGTAGGCACGGAGGAACGCCTCTTGTGCTGCCTCCTCCGCGTCGGCCTCGTTGCCGGTTATTCGAAACGCGATGCGGGTCACGGTGCCGAAGTAACGGTCCATCAGCACACGGTAGGCATCGCGGTCGCCAGCGAGAACGTCTCGGATCGCCTCTGTCTCCGCCTTATCCATTCGCCGATTAGACAATGGGTTTTGCCTCCGGTTAGGTTTTAGCAGAAAGTTTTTCGGGCTGGCTTTGCCTAAAGAGGGCTTTGGGAAGTCCTTTGTTATCAGCTTAGAGCGAGGTGCGGCGGGATGTGCTGAATGCCCTGAAAGCGTAAACTGCGGCTCCGGCGAGGAGGATTACTCCGGCTATCTTCATCTCGCGCTGGAAATTGGGTCTCTCAATAAGGATGAAGATGAAGCCGGATAGTGCGAGAAGTACTGGCAGAGGATAGAGGGGCATACGGAAGCCGCGGGTTTTGCGTACGCGTTGATGTTTCGGGAGGAGTGCGCCCGCGCCCTGGAGGAGGAACTGGAAGAGAATTCGAACGACGACCAGCGTCGTGATGACTTCCTGCAGCCGGAAGATGCAGCAGACGAGTGTGACAGTGCCAAGGGTGAGGAGCGAGCGGGTTGGGATGTGATGTTTTGGGTGGAGTCGTCCAAACCACGATGGGAAGTTGCCGTCGCGCGCGGCTGCGTAGGGGATTCGAGAGTATCCGAGCAGGAGTGCGAAGACGGAGGAGAGGGCTGCGACGGAGATGAGGATGACTATCATGCCGGCTGCGGTGTGGCCGTAGAGGCGCTCCATGAAGACGGCCATCGTAAACATGCGCGCGTGGCTGTCGGTGGTCTGGGTCATCTCTCGCCAGGGGAGAACGCCGAGCACGCTGATGTTCATCAGCAGGTAGAGGGTTCCAACGATCGCGATCGAGCCGAGGACGGCGCGGGGGATGGTGCGCTCGGGGTTGCGAACTTCGGCGCCCATGAAGCAGACGTTATAGTAGCCCCAATAGTCGTAGGCGGATATCAGCATTCCGGCTCCGAGGCCAACAAAGAAAGAGTGATTGAGATGGAAAGCGCCGGGTGGGAAATCGAAGGCAAGGCGCGCGTTGAAATGGGTGAATCCGGCGACGATGATCAGGACCAGCGTCATCACTACGGCCATGCCAAGCCAGCGAGCAATGCGGCCGATCGCGAAGATGCTGCGATACAGGATGGCGATGACGAGGCAGCACGCGCTCATTGCGATCAGAGTCTGGCCGCTGAGGATGACCGGAACTCCTAAGAGGGTTGCGGATGCGAATGGATGAGAAGCGTTCGGGAAAAAGAAGGAGAGATATTGGGAGAAGCCGATGCAGCCTGAGGCGATCGAGAGCGGCGCGCTGATGAGGAGTTGCCAGGCGTAGAGAAAGGAAAACGCGCGGCCGAATGTTTTTTCGCCGTAGAGGTGTTTGAGATAGGCGTAGGAGCCTCCGGCTTCGGGATAGTCCGTGCCGAGTTCGCTGCCGATGAGACCGTCGCAGAGAGAGAGGAGGGCACCCATGATCCATCCCAACAGCGACTGAGGGCCGCCCATGACTGTGACGATGAGTGGCAGCGTGACAAACGGGCCGATGCCGACCATGTCAATGAGATTGAGCCCGAGTGCAGAGGAGGTCGACAGGCCGCGGCGCAGTCCGTGCGCTTCAGGCAGATCGCGGGAAGGTAACGGCATGCTCTCATTTGGGGGCTGTGATGATTCGGTCAGATTGTTCCTCATAGACTAGCCCTCAAATAAGGTCTGTTCTCAGAGTAAGGGTTCCGGGGCGGAAGTGTAACCATTTCCTATCCTTTGCGCCTGAGGAAGGCGTGGTATGACCAATTGCGAGTAATATTCCAGTGGGCGTGAATGCGCTTCTGGAGGCGGGATGAGTTCGTGGATGATTCGTTGTGCGGTAGGGGCGACTGTGACAATGGTGATGAGTTTGCCTGCGGCTGCGGCGGGCAAGGTTTGCGATGCCAAGGCATACGGGGCGAAGGCTGATGGTTCGACGAAGGATACGAAAGCGATCCAGGCGGCGATTGACGGCTGTGCTAAGGCTGGCGGCGGGACGGTTGAGCTTTCCGGCGGGACGTTCGTTTCTGGTCCGGTTGTGCTGAAGAGCAATATCACACTGGATGTGGCCAAAGGCGCTACGTTGATGGGCTCGGCGGATCATGCCGACTATCCGGCGAAGACGGAGTTTCGTGCGCCGGGAACGCAGTCGCTGGTGAGTGCGACGGATGCGGAGAAGGTTGCGATTACGGGCGGTGGAACGATCGATGGGAACGGAGAAAGCTGGTGGACTGAAGCTCGCGCGACGCGAGGCGCTGGTGTTGTTGGCACGATTCAGTTCCGTCCGCGGCTGGTGGTGTTTGACCACTGCAAGCATGTGCGGATGGAAGGCGTGACTGTGCAGAACTCACCGAGTCTGGCAGATTGTGCCTTACTACACGGATGACATGACGATACGGAATGTGCGGATTCTGGCTCCGGAGCGTTCGCCGAATACTGATGCGATCGATCCGTTCAGCTCGTCGAATATGGTGATCGATCATGTCTATGCGGATGTTGGCGATGACAATATTGCCATCAAGAGCGGGATCATCAATTCGCCTGGTCCAGATGCGCCGAGCAAGAACATTACGATTACGGATTGTGAGTTCATGCATGGACATGGACTTTCGATCGGGAGCGAGATCGCTGGTGGAGTGCAGAATATCCATGCGGAGCGGATTCACTTCAAGGGAACGGATCAGGGGATTCGCATCAAGGCGAATCGCGACCGCGGGAATGATGTCAGCAACATTTCGTTCAAGGACATCACGATGGAGGACGTGAAGACGTCGATTCTGATCAGCGAATATTACCCGAAGGCGATGCCTGAAGGTGATGTTGCGGCGGAGCCTGTGCAGCGACTTACGCCGTTCTTTCATGGAATTTCGATTGAAAATGTGAAGTCGGTGAACAGTCCGTGGGCGGGGGTGATTGTTGGGCTGCCTGAGTCTCCGGTGAAGGATATTGTGCTGAAGAATGTCGATATCCAGGCGACGAAGGGATTTCAGATCGCTTATGCGGATGTGACGGCTGTCGAACTTCAAGGTGACAGCGACGGAGGGGCAGAGCATCACGGTTGCTCCGAATGCGAAGCTGACGGTGAAGTAACGTATCAGGCGATTTCAGTTGGGAAAGAGCGCGGCTTGCTACTTCGGCCGCGCTTTTTCCTGTGATGCGGATTGTTTTTGATCGGCTGGTAACGCCTGCGACGATGTTGATTCGCGCTCGCGGTAGATGCAAGATTTCGGCGAGAAATGCTATCAGGGCATCGTTTGCTTTTCCGTCGACGGGTGGCGCGGTGAGTGCGATCTTTACTGCTTCGGCGTGGATGCCTGTTACGGCGTTCTTTCTTGCCCCGGGGTGCACGCGGATTGTCAGGGTGCATCCGTCTGGCAGGTCGTGTGCGAAGGTTGGGTCCATCAGATTGCGGCCTTTGGTATGCGTCGGCCGAAGATGGCGGTGCCGACTCGGACGCAGGTGCTGCCCTCTTCGATGGCTACGGTGAAGTCGTTCGACATTCCCATGGAGAGTTGGGTGAGTGTGGGGAAGGCGAGTGATGGATTGGTCGCGGAGGCGGCGGAGTTCGCGGAAGTAGGGGCGGGCGGGCTCGGGGTCATCGGACCAGGGTGGGACGGTCATGAGGCCTACGGCTTCGATAGAAGGGAGCTCTTCGATGGCGGCCAGGAGAGTCGGTAGTTCGTTCGGGGCCAGACCGTGCTTGGTGTCTTCGTGGCTTAGTTTGACTTCGATCAGGATGGGGAGCTTTTTGTTGAGTGATTCGGCGGTGGAGTTGAGCCGCTGGGCGATTTTGAGCGAATCGACTGCGTCGATGGCGTCGAAGAGTTCTGCGGCCTTGTGGTTTTGTTGGACTGGAGTGGGCCGATGAGGTGGAACTCTGCGTCGGCAAGATCGCTGATGTGCGGAGATTTTTCCTGCGAACTCCTGGACGCGGTTCTCTCCGAAGAGACGCTGGCCGGCGGCGTAGGCTTCGCGGATCATTTCGACGGGGTGGATCTTGCTGACGGCCATGAGGGCTACTTCGCTCTCGGGGCGGTTGGCTCGACGGCAGGCTTGGGTAATCTGTTCGTGCAGATGAGCGAGGTTTTCCGCGATGGACATTGCTATTTGCATCTTATCGTTTTGAACCTTTATTGAACTCGAGGAGAGTGGTCGCCGATGTGGACTGTTTTGTTACTGATTGGCTCGAATATTTTTATGACGTTTGCGTGGTATGGGCACCTGAAGTTTCGTGAGGTGCCGCTGTGGAAGGTGATTGTTGTGAGTTGGGGCATCGCTTTCTTTGAGTACTGCCTGCAGGTGCCGGCTAACCGGATTGGGGCAAAGACGTTTTCCCCGGACCAGTTGAAGGTGATTCAGGAGGTGATTACGCTGACGGTTTTTGGGGTGTTTTCGACCTTCTATTTTGGGGATAAGTTGCACTGGAATCACTTTGCTGCGTTTGGGTGTCTGGTGGCCGGGGCCTTCTTTATGTTCCATAAGTTCTAGGGGTACCCCCCTCCCCATTACCGGCGCGCAAATTACTTTGAATCATAGGTTTACGGTTCGACTTGGCCTGCAAAATATTCATAACAAAGGAATTACTCCCAAAATATTCTTAATAAACGAGTTAGCCCCGGCGGTTGGCCGGGGCTTTCGTTTTCTCTGATCTATAAGTTAATTATATCGGGTTGAGCGTAACTAAAATTCAACTTGGATCTCCTTCTTTTTGTTGGAGTTGGGTGGTTTTGGGGCTTGACAAGTGATTTCTGGGCTGTTTTTGAAGAAAAAAACTGTAAGTGATTGTTGGGGCGTTGTTTGCGAGGGAAGTTTTGTGGAGGAAGGGAGGAAGGCATACCCCAGAGGCTAAAGCCCCTTTTTGAGGGCTTGCTGAGAGGGCCAAGCCTGAAGGCTTGGCGTACCTAGAAGCAAAGGCAATCCCTTTTGGGTCATTCAAACAGGTTCGGGGTTGCGGGAGTGGATTTCGAGTTCGGTGAGTGAGGCGATTGTTGGGACGGAAAAAGGGTAGGCGGTCCAGTCTTCGACGCGTTCGCGGAGGAGAGTGATTTTTTTGAGCATGGGCCGATGGTCGAACTAACCGCTATTGATTCATTCTGCGCCATTCCTCGACTGTGAGTTCCCAGATTTCGGTGGGGAGGCGGCCGGAGACGTAGTCGTCTTCGGTGTGGTCTACGCATCGCATTCCCTGGCGGAGGGAGATGGCGCGAGAGGCGGCGTTGTCTCGGGCTTTCTTGATGCGGAGGATGGGTTGGTTCAGGTCTTCGAACCAAAAGCGGGTGATTTCTTTTGCGGCTTCGGTCATCAGGCCTTGACCTTGCCAGGGAGGGGCGATCCAGAAGCCGCGATTGACGGGGCCCGATAAGACGAGGCAGATAGAGCCGATGATCTTTCTTTCGGGATCGTCTTTGCGGAGAAGCATCCAATGGTACTCGTCGCGGCGTTCAATGGCTGGGAGCGCGGAGTCGAGGTAGTAGGTGCGGACGCCGTCGGGCGGGAAGGGCCAGGGGACGCGGGCATTAAGGTGGCGGACGATCTCCCACTGGGGGAAGATGATTTGGACCTCGTCGGCGTCGGCCAGCGCAAGGGGGCGGAGGATCAGGCGCGGCGTCTCAAGTGACGGTATGGCCATGGGTTATTGTTGCAGATCGCTGGGCTGGACTTGGGTTCGGAAGGTTGGTCCTGCCGGGGGCTCGCACCTTGGTGAGATTCAAGTGAGAGGAGGTCGGCGAAAACTCTTCGTCATCCACCCGGTTTTGAACCTATACTGCCCATCAAGAAGAAGCGTCACGCATTTGGGAACTTGCGGTCTGGTGTTTGCTGACGGGGGACCTATTGGCGAGCAGTCTCGGTTGTGAGTTCACATTTGTTGTGCGGGGGGGCGCGAGGTGCTCATACAGCAACCTTCGCGTTTACTGTTTCTCCGTGGTGGCCGCTATTTGGCTTTTTGCGGTACCGCAAACACACTCGCAGGAGACGAACACCCAGGGAGTTACAAATACCCCCCTGCTGACGAACACCTCAGGCCCGACAAACACCTCAACGGCGACGAATAATTCCGCAAAGATCGACGCGTTGGCGACAGATGCTGTAATCGTCCCGAAGCCAGTCCCCGAGAAGCAGCCGGTGAGGAGCGAGATCGCCGTGATGGGCATGATTCCGGATGGCGATTACAGGATGTTCAGCGCCACGGTTCGGTGCGATGCGTGGACGGTGTCGGTGGAGTACGACCGACATAGCTGGGGCCACTTGATGGGTGCCCAGTGGGACTATGTCGTGGAGGTTATTCCGGTTCTTATTCTGAGCGAACCGGCGGCATCCGATTTCTGGGGGAATCCAAAAAGTCCCAACCAGAAGTTGGTACCGGGAATATCGATTTCGCCGTTCGGATTTCGCTGGCTGTGGCGGCATGACAAGGCTATCAAGCCTTACGTTGTCGGCAAACTAGGCGCGGCAGTCTTTACTGAGAAAGTGCTCTCGAATGCCGCCAGCTATACGAACTTCAACGTTCAGGCTGCGTTCGGTCTTCAGTTCAAAATAACGGATCGGATGGACCTGCGCGTGGAACCGTTCGAGTTCTATCATGTTTCGAATGGCTATCTGGCGGCGAGTAATCCTGGCATGGATGAACTGGGTACCAGATTTGGGGTTAGCTACTACATCGGCAATCGGAATCGTTAAGACTGGTTGCTCGAAGGGAAACGGTGCCTTCGAGGGAACCAAGAGGAGCAATCTCTATGGCCGACGATCTTATCTTCCGTGTTCTTCGAGGTATTTTTCCACTTCGAGGGCGGCCATGCAGCCGGAGCCGGCGGCGGTGATGGCCTGGCGGTAGCGGCGGTCCTGGATGTCTCCGCAGGCGAAGACGCCGGGGATGATTTTGCCGTTGAGGGTGGTGAAGACGTTGTTCTGGGTGAGGATGTAGCCGTCGTCGTCGAGGTCGAGCAGGCCGTTGAAGGCGCGTGGCGTTGGGGATGTGGCCGATGCCGAGGAACATGAAGGCTGACGGGGAGGACGGACTCCTCGCCGCGTGGCGCGGTTTTTGAGGCGCAGGCCTTTGACGTCCTTTTCTTCGACGCCGAGGACCTCTTCGACGATGGTGTTGGTGAGGAACTTGATCTGGGGGTGAGCCATGGCGCGATCGAGCATGATCTTGCTGGCGCGGAAGTTCTCGGTGCGGTTGATGATGGTGACCTTGGTGGCGAAGCGGGTGAGGAAGAGAGCTTCCTCCATGGCGGAGTCGCCGCCGCCGATGACGGCGATCTCTTTGCCGGAGGAGAAGAAGCCGTCGCAGGTGGCGCAGGAGGAGACGCCGTGGCCGATGAGGGCCTGCTCGCTGGGGAGATTGAGCCAGCGGGCGCTGGCGCCGGAGGCGATGATGAGGGTGCGGGTGTGGATGGTCTCTTTGCCGACGGTGAGAGCTCGATAGGGGTGCTTGGTGAGGTCGACGGCGGAGAGGTGGGCCATGCGGAGCTCGGCGCCGAAGCGGGTGGCCTGCTTCTTCATGTTCTCGATGAGCTCGGGGCCCTGGATGCCTTCGGGCCAGCCGGGAAAGTTTTCGACCAGCGTGGTGATGGAGAGCTGGCCGCCGGGCTCGTGGCCTTCGAGGACGAGGGGCTTGAGGTTGGCGCGGGCGGTGTAGATGGCGGCGGTGAGGCCGGAGCAGCCGGAGCCGAGGATGACGGTGTCGCGGTGTCGTGTTCGTTCAGGCATATGAACGGCATTCCTTTAGTGTAAATGCGCGGCGGAAGGAAAAAGATGCAATAGGGAGGTAGTTGGGGCTAGAATTGAGGGTATGGCAAATCTGACTTTGGTCTATGGAATGCGGTTGCTGCCGGCGGATGAGGTGGCTTCGGTGGGCGATGCGCCGATGCAGTTGAAGAACGGCAATCAGGCGCAGGTGACGATGCATGTGCTGGAGGGAAGCCGGGAGGAGATCGAGGCGCAGTTGAAGCTGAGCCTGGATGCGTTCTTTGATTTCTATCCGGAGATTTAGGGTGGGCTGAGCGGGCGTGAGGTTGCTGCGTCGGCGGCGGTGTGTCGGAAATGGGTCAGTGCTCTTGGCTCCGGGTCTTCCTGACGAAAGAGGAGAGAGCGGAGGAGAGATGAGCCGGAGGTGCGGCGTGGCTTTGGAGACTGCGGGTTGTGGCGCTGTCGGCGGTGCTGGTGGCTGCGGGGGCTTGTGGGCAGACGGAGAGGTGGCTCGTCTTCGCCGAGACCGTGGAGGATGAGCTGCACCGGATGTCTGATCGGGCGGCGGTGATCTTTGTCGGGCAGGTGACTGGCGGTGCGCCGGGTGCGGGAAGCGGGGGCGCGTCGGGAGTGGTGGAGGTTGAGTTTCGCGTGGATCAGGCGATGCGCGGGTGTGCTGCTGGTGGACGCGTATGTACTGCGGGAGTGGGCAGGGTTGTGGGCGGCGGAGATGCCGCGGTATCGCGTGGGGCAGCGGCGGTTGATGATGCTGCGTGCGCCGAGTGCGGCGGGGATGAGTTCGCCGGTGGGTGGGATGGATGGGGCGATTCCGATTCGGGAGGGGAGTGCGGGCGATCGGAGATCGTGCAGACGGCTGCTTCGCCGGCGCCGAATGGTGGATCTGCGCTGGCTGGGGGCTCGGCTGGCTCGGCCGGTTGCGTATGCGCGGAGTCGGCGAGGCGCGTGGGGGCGGCTGCGCTGGCGAGGCTGCTGGTGGCGGGCTGGGATGAGAGCTGCTGCGGTTGAGCAGTGCGGGTGGGAGTGCGGCTTCGATTCCGGCGCAGGAGGCTGCGGTGGGAACGGTGGTGGGGATGCTGAGGGGTTGGCGAGCAGGGCTGCTGCGCGATGGGTGCGAGACGGGATGAGTGGTTCGATGTTCGTGGTGTGCGCGGGGTGGGTTTTGCGGCTGAGTTTTATTTTGATGCTGGTCGTTGGTTGTCTCGGGCGGAGTCTATGGCTGGCGGGTGGGCCGCGGTGGGTGACGGGGCTGCCTTACTTTTCTCGGCCAGTCCGGGACAGCCGGTGGTCTGGTATACGAATCGCCGCTGTACTTCACTGATCCGGGCGGATCTGAGCACGACGGTGAATCATGCGGCGGCGGATGCTCTGGTGGCGGCGGCGGCGACGGTGTGGAATGTGCCGACGTCGAGTGCTGGTGCTGGCGCAGGGCGGGACGCTGGCGGAGCATGTGAGCGGGGCGAATGCTTATCTGGGGCGAACGGGGTGGTGTTTCCGGCGGATGTGCGAGCGGGAACTACCTGGCGATGCAGATTGCGGTGGTCTACGACCACGGACGGGTCGGTGACGGACATGCTGCTGGGGGTGGGTGCGAGCGATCCGAGCGGTTGCTGGCAGAATGCGGTGACGGAGAGTGTCGACTCGATCGTGCCAGCGGGATATATCCAGCATGCGGTGCTGGTGCTGAATGGGCGGTGCACGGGGAGCGATCCGGCGCAGCAGCTGCAGATGCAGTACCAGTTGATGCGGGCGTTTGGGCGGGTGCTGGGGCTGGGGTGGTCGCAGACGAATGACAATGTGTTTACGGGGAGTCCGCAGCCGACTTATAACCAGGCGATGCACTGGCCGGTGATGCATCCGATCGATATTATCTGCGGGACGTATACGTATCAGTGCATGCCGCAGCCGTTTACGCTGCGGCCGGACGATCTTTCGGCGCTGGCGCAGCTGTATCCGATCGACCAGGGGCAGGCGCCTGCAGGGGAAGACAGATACGCTGTTGAATGCGAATCAGATGAGTGGCCAGGCTGTTCTTTCCAACGGGGGAGGGGATGCAGGGGGTGAATGTGCTGGCGCGGCGGCGGGCAGCAGTATACGGATGCGTCTCAGATTGAAGACTGGTATACGGTGTCGTCGGTGTCGGGAGCGTTGTACCGGCAGTACGAATGGGAATCCGGTGACGGGGGAAGATACGTCGATGGCCGGGAGCGAGGGGTCGCTCTATAACTACTTCCAGGGTTACTACAATATCGAGCGGGTTCCGATGCTGCCGGGTGATTGGCAGATCATCTTCCTTGAGACGGAGCCTGTCAATCCGCTGTATACGGGGCCGTACGCTGTGGGGCCGTACACGGCGAATACGGTGGAACCTTCAGGAACTAATCCCGCGGTGCTAGATGGTGTTCTGACGAGCTATAGCTGGAATTGGATTGATTTCTACACGGTTGGTGGGGCAGATAGTTGCGGTAGCGGTGGGGATGGGACAGAGAGCGCTCCGGTGGCGGCAAATACGCAGGGGTGGTGGACGGGGACGCTTTGCGGGTATGGACATTCAGCGTGGTCTTCGCTGAGCGTGAAGGGCCGGCGCTCGCTGACGGTGGAGGTGACGGCGCAGGATGAGCAGGGGTTTACGACGACGGCGAAGGCGATGCCGGTGATCGGGGTTTGGAATGCTACGGATGCGCTGGGGTCGCTGCCGGGAGTCGCGGGTGCGGGGGAGGCTTTCAATGGGCAGAGTACCGGGACGACGACTTTGACTACTGCCTTTACGCAACCGGATCAGTTACGAATTGCAATTGCGGATCAGCGAGGGGATGGTCGGCCGGATTTCAATTATCAGGCGCGGGTTTTGTATGCGGATTCGGTTAGTCCTGCTGCGGTGAGCGCGGCCGGCGGCGTGGTTACGATTACGGGGATGGGCTTTCGCACAGGGAATGCAGTGCTGGTGAATGGGGTTGCGGCTACGGTCACGAGCTGGACGGCGAATACGATTGTTGCGCGGGTGCCTTCGTTGAGGGCTCTGGGGTCGAGTTCGGCTTTGACGGCGAATGTTACGGTGGAGGATCTGTCGACCGGCGGAACTACGGTGATGACGCAGGCGTTGAGCTATGGGCCTCCGGTGCCTACGCTGAGTTTGTTGAGTGCGCCTTCGGGGACGGTGATTGTGGGGCAGCAGGCGGCGGTTCCGTTTGCTGTGCAGGTTCTGGGTGCGGATGGAGTGACTCCGGTGGTGGGAGAGGTTGTGACGTTTGGTGCAACTGCGGGGTCGGTGCAATTTGCGGCTTGCGGCGGGGCGGTGTGTACTCTGCAGACGAATGCTTTGGGGATTGCTTCTACGTTCGTGACTGCGGAGGCTGCAGGGAGCTTGGTCTTGCAGGCCTCTGGTGTGGATGGAACGGCTTCGGCTTCGTTGAGCGCGATTGTGCAGGTGAGGACGGCTGCTGCGTTGCAGCCGATGGAATATGTTGCCGCGGGGGCGACATTTGGGTGGACGGCGCAGATTGAGATTGCGGATAACACGGCTTCGACTGCGGGTGTGGTGGTGCTTTGGCAGACGCTTTCGGGGCCGGCGGTGGAGTCTCCGGGGCAGACGTTGGCAAATGCTGCGGGGTTGGCTGAGACTCAGGTGACGGTTGGGCCACTGGCGGCGGGGGCTCAGGCTGTTTTTTCCGGATGCGCGTGGACTGGGGTTTGTGCCGACTTTAATGTGCAGGGAGTGGACGTCGCGGATCTGCGTGTGGCTGTGGTGAGTGGTGCGGGGCAGATGATTTCGGCGGCCGGGACCTTCAGTCCGGTGGTTTTGATGGTGACGGATACGGCATCTCATCCGGTGGCGGGAGCGGTGGTGGAGATTTATCAGACGGTGGATGCGTGGCAACCGGCTTGTCCGGATCGTGGGCGGTGTCCGATTGCGCCCGTGCTGACATCTTCGCGGTTGTCGGCGACTTCGGATGCGAGTGGTTTGTTGACGGTGATGCCGGAGCAGCTGGCGGGAGTTGCGGGGAGTACGAATATGGCTGTGGCGGCGGGGACGCAGGGTTTTTTGTCGCTGAGTTTCGAGACTCAGCCTTGATCGTGGAGTGAGGGGCCAGTTCGTTTTTTTGTAAATAGATATCGGGTATCAGGCGTCGGTGTTTGAATTCTGCGAGATGGAACCATTGTGTCCGGGAGACATCCAATAAGCAGTGGTTAAGGGGATAAGCTGGAGTTGAGTTCGGCCCGTGTTCGAAACAGAGCGATCTGATGGCAGGATGGATTCGGAAGGACCTGGACTATGGCAGAGGCAGCGGCTCGAAACGGTGAGGGACGTAAACGGGTGGTGATCCTGGGGGCAGGTTTTGCCGGGATCAATGCGGCGAAGGAGGTCGCGACGCTGCCCGTCGATGTGACGATTGTGGACCGGAAGAATTATCACTTGTTTCAACCTCTTCTGTACCAGGTTGCGCTGGCGGTGCTTTCGCCGGCGGAGATTGCGCGGCCGATTCGCTCGCTGATGCGGAATTATCCGAATGTTGAAGTGCTGATGGACGAGGCGGTGGGGTTCGATCTGCCGGAGCGACGGGTGCATCTGAAGACGGGGGTGGAACTGGAGTACGACTTTCTGATTCTGGCTACGGGGTCGACGCACTCGTATTTCGGGAGAGACGACTGGGCGAAGCTGGCTCCGGGACTGAAGACGGTTGAAGATGCCACGGAGATCCGGCGGCGGGTTCTGCTGGCGTTTGAGCTGGCGGAGCGGGAGATGATGGAGAAGGGCACGCATCCGGCGCTGAACTTCGTGATTGTGGGTGGAGGGCCGACTGGGGTGGAATTGGCGGGCGCGATCAGCGACATTGCGAAGCTTTATATGACGAAGGATTTTCGGCATATCGATCCTTCGATGGCACAGGTGCTGATACTTGAGGGTTCGCCGAATATTCTTGCGGCGTATCCGGAGGATCTACAGCGCAAGGCGGGGGAGCAGTTGAACGCGCTGGGCGTGAAGTACAGGACAAATGCGCATGTGAGCGATGTGCAGCCGGGCTATGTGATGGTGGGGGAGGAACGGATTGATGCGGTAGTGACGCTCTGGGCGGCTGGCGTGCAGGCTTCACCGCTGGGGAAGATGCTTGGCGTGCCGTGTGATAGACGAGGATGCGTGCTGGTGGATGGGCACTTGAATCCTCCGGGGTATCCTGAGGTTTTTGTTTGCGGCGACCTGGCGCATGTGGAGGAGGACGGCCGGCAGGTTCCCGGCGTGGCGCAGCCTGCGATGCAGATGGGCCGGTATGCGGCGAAGCGGATTGCACGGCTGATGGCAGCGGGGCGGGGAAGCGACGGCACCGGCGTGGAGGAGAACTTCCACTACTTCGACAAGGGAGATATGGCGACGATTGGACGGAAGGCTGCGGTCGCGAATATCAAGTGGCCATTCAAAGGACACTGGAGCGGTCTTCCGGCCTGGATGACGTGGCTGACGGTGCACATCTTTTTTCTGATCGGGTTTCGGAACAGGTTGTCGGTGTTTTTGCAGTGGGCGTGGACGTACCTGACGTTCCGCGATGGGCCTCGGCTGATTACGGGTTCGCAGGAGCTGCCGGGGTGGAATGTTGAGGACCATCCGCGCGGGGATTTGACGACGGAGCCTTTGGACATGGCTTCGCCTAAGACGTGATTGCGGCTACGCGTTTGTGAGGGGTGAAGAAGAAGGGCAGCGATAGAATCGCTGCCCTTTGTGCTGATTGAGTTGAGGATTGCTGGTTAGGGTTTGACGCCGTATTTGCCTTGCGCGAGCACTGAGACTGTTGGAGCGGCGACGCCGAGGATCTGGACGACGGGAGCACCGGTCGAATTGACTGTCCAGATTGCGCCGGCAGCGTCGATGGCTGTGGTGCGGTCTCCGCTCTTCACCAGAACGCCAGTTCCCGAGGTGTTGGAGGAAGGATTGAAGCCGTCGCCGGTCGAGGTGAGCAGGAAGCTTCCTGGATTGCCACCGGTGGAACCGAGCGCCGGATCGAACTCGACGATGGTACCTGCGGTGTAGCTGTTGATGAAGATACGGTTGTTGCCGTCGATCATGATCGAGGTGGAACCATAGAGTCCTTGTCCCGTTGTGACCGGCGCGGTATAGGAGAGCGGCGTTCCGGAAGGATTGCCGTGAGCACTCATGAAGAGATGGCTGCCGTTTGCACCGGATCCTGTGCCTGTGATCCATGTGTTGCCGTTTTTATCGATGGCAGCGGCATAGTTGGTCGTATCGCCGGTTGTCACCTGGGCAGGAGCAACGTTGTAGGGAGACAGGAAGTATGTGGAGACTCCGCTGGTCTGCGATGGTCCCCAGACGGTGTTGGTTGTTGCATCGACTGTCAGGGCGTAGACGCCGGTGCCAGGGAGAGGTGTGCTGACGGAGAAGACGGTGGGGGTGGTCGCGAAGGAGCTTGTACCAGAGTTATATGCGAGCTGACCCAGTGCCTGGCCGGAGGTAGCGGAGCTGCGGCTTGAGTACCAGAGGTTGTTATTTGAATCGAATGCGACGCCAGAGAGGGGCAGGCCACCGGGCTGAATCACAGTTGTCGTGGCGGAGGTTGGGTTATAGATGTAGACATTAGGGTTCGTCGCGTTATCGACGGTGGCGATATTGCCATGTAGATCGACGGCAACCTGGTGGGTGAATGCCCCTTGTAACGCGGCGGTTCCCCAACCACCGGCAGGAGGAGAGAGAAGCGTGCCGTTGCTGGAAAGCTCAACGAGTCCGGCAGAGGTCATGCCGGTGATCCAGAGGTTGTCGTTGGAGTCTGCGGCGATACCCCAGGGAAAGGTTGCGGCAGTCACTCCATCTGTCTCAAAGCCAGCGGTGTAGGTGACTCCGATGGAGAGATCGTTAGGAGCGGTGGCGCCGAGGGTGGGTTGGAAGGATGGCGCTCCGAGGATCAGACCATAGAGCGTGGCGGTGTTGTTGCCGGGGTACTGCGCCATGTTGAGAGCGGCCTGCCATGTGTTGATGGGTGCTGCGATTCCGGTGACGGCCGGCGGCGTGGTGTTGGTGAAGAGAGTTGTGCAGGCGGTGCTGCCGGTCGAGGTGGAGTTGACGCAGGGCTCGAGGACGTCGGCGAGGCTGTTGATGAGGGCGTTGGGGACGGTGCCGTTGCCTCCGGGCGTTGTGGTGCGAGCGGTGCCGGCAGAGAAGTCAACGATGTTGGCTGCGTTCTGGAAAGCGTGTTGCAGGCCGAGCGGATTGGTTGCGCTGGTGCCAATATTGACGCCAGCGGTGCTGGCGAAGCCGCTAAGCGCATAGGCTGCAGCGATGGTGGTGACTTCGTTGATGTTGATGTAGGTGCTGGAGCTGACTGATGAGCAGTTGCCGAGGGCTGCGACGAGAACGAGGGCGTTGTTGTTGGTTCCGGGGGCGAGGCCGGGGTTACCGCCGGTGGCTACGAGGTAGACCTGTTGCGGGTCGGCGCAGCCGAGGGCGGAGGCGATATGGAAGTGGCCGCTTGCGTCGGTGGTTGCCGAACCGAGGACCGTTCCGGTGGAACCGTAGCCCGACTGGCCAGTGGCGTAGAGGACGATGCTGGCACCGGTGACCGGCGGCTGGCCACCGAAGGCGCTGCCCTTGATGCTGAGGGAGTGCGCGGCGTTGTCACTGTATGGCTGGATGCCGCAGCCAGTGAGAACTAAAGCAGAGATAGAACAGAGAGCAATGGCGGCAGGCTGGAAGGCCTTGCAGGATAGGCTTTTCGCTAATTGAGTGCGCAATCTTTCCTCCCGGGGTTGGTGGAGCTCAAGGGATCACCGGTCGTTGGCGAAGTGCCAGGCCCGTACTTTTCCGTGTTGAACGACCTTAGACGGTCGAAGAAGATTTTCCAACAAATGACGAAGAATTTTCGGGATTTTTTTCGTTTGGTCAGTACGGAGTAGGTTCATTGATTCGGGTGGAAGACCCGGAACGGGACATATCCCGTTGCTGCGGGAGGTTCACTGGCTCCAAAAGAAAAAGAGCCGCGTGTTGAGCGGCTCTTTTGGTTGATGGCTTGCTAGCGGTTATTTTGCGGCTGTCTCAATTTCTTTCCACTCCGCCGGGGACAATCTGACTGCTGCTGTGGCGATGTTCTCTTCGAGATGCTGGACGGAAGAAGTGCCGGGGATCGGGCAGCATGACCGGCGAGTGATGCAAGAGCCAGGCGAGGGAGAGTCTGCGAGACGGTGGCGTCGTGGGCCTTGGCGACGGCGTCGAGTTTTCCGCCGGGACGGGCTGAGTTTGCCTGCGGCGACAGGGAACCATGGGATGAAGGCGATTTCGTGTTTCGTGCAGTACTCGACGACATCGTCGTGTTGGCGGTCGCCGATGTTGTATTGGTTCTGGACGCTGACGATGTCGACGACCTTGCGGGCCTGGTCGATCTCGTGTGGCTTGACCTCGCTGAGACCGACATGGCGGATTTTGCCTTGCTCCTGGAGCTGCTTGATGGCTCCGAGGGATTCTTCGACGGGAACCTTGGGGTCGATGCGGTGGAGCTGCCAGAGATCGATGCGCTCGAGCTTGAGGCGGCGGAGGCTCATCTCGACTTGCTGGATGAGGTACTCGGGGCGGCCGACGGGGAGCCATTTGTTTGGGCCTTGGCGGGTCAGGCCGGCCTTGGTGGCGATGACGACGCCTTTGGCGTAAGGGGCGAGAGCTTCACCGATGAGCCGCTCGCTGACTTCGGGACCGTAGGAGTCGGCTGTGTCGATGAAGTTGACGCCGAGTTCGACGGCGCGGCGGAGGACCTTTTTTGCGTTGTCGCGGGTCCTTGGGTTCACCCCAGATTCCGTCGCCGGTGATGCGCATGGCGCCGTAGCCGAGGCGGTTGATGGTTAGATCGCCGCCGAGTGAGAAAGTACCGCTTGCCGCTGCGTTGACTGCTGTTGTGGTTGCCATGGCGTATGGGATGCGGGAGAGAGGTGCATAGTTTCGCCCTCTTCGAGAACTTTTACCCGATCTTCAATCCCGAGGCGGACGGTTTCGGCGTGGAGGCGCTGGAGCGGCTCGTCCATGGGTTCGCGGCCAAGGCGGAAGGTTCCGTAGTGCATGGGAATCATCTGCTGGGCACCGAGATCGAGGAAGCCACGGACGGCTTCCTCGGGGCTGGTGTGGACGGAGCGGTAAGTGTCGGGGAAATAAGCGCCTATGGGGAGAAGGGCGATCTGGGGATGGAGTCGTTTGCCGATCTCGCGGAAGCCGTCGAAGTAGGCGGTGTCTCCTGAGTGGTAGATGGATTGGCCTGCTGCCTCGATGACATAGCCACCATAGCCGCGGTGGGTGTCGCGGAAGATGCGGGCGCCCCAGTGGCGGCAGGGTGTCATGGTTATCTTCAAGCCCTGCACCGTTGTGGACTCCCACCATTCGAGACTATGGATCGCGGAGAAGCCGAGTCCTTCGACGAGATCTTCCACGCCCCGTGGAACGACTACCTCGGGGGAGTGTCCGGAGAGGCGGCGGGTGGTGCGGATGACTCGCCGGAGTGAGGCGAGGTCGAGGTGGTCCATGTGGGCGTGGGTGAGGAGAACGAGGTCGATGGGCGGGAGCTCGTTGACGGCAATTCCGGGATGACGCTGGCGGCGCAGCAGTATCAGTCGTTTGGAGAAGACCGGATCGACGAGGACTTTGCGTCCGGCGATTTGCAGAAGGAACGAGGAGTGACCGATGAAGGTGATGCCTAGTTCGTCGCGGTCGACGAGCGATACCGGACGAGAGGTGCCGGAGATTGGATGTTCATGACTTTCGCGGACCAGCCTTAAAAGCTGCTCCACCTTTTGCATTCGGAACGGTCTTTTGTGCCAGGTATTTTGCATTCTTGGTCCCAATTAATAGATGCTCGATATGAACATTTGGCTACAAATGCCCGGGAAGAATCAGACGTGGTGCAGTTATTCCCTTGCTCGCGCTACGCATCTACTTCCATGACGGTGCGGAACGAGCATTCCAGGAGAATGTCATCTCTGCTGAGGACCCCATTCTCGATCATCCCCCAGAGCATATTGAGCGAAAGGTGTGGGCTTTTGTGTCGCGCTTTCCGCTACGTTCTCTGTGGAACCTTGAAGGCCTTCCTGTTCTGACAATCATAAAACACTCGTGGCGAGCGTCGCTCGAGGATAATCTGGTTGGCCGTGCGGCCGAGCTCGGATTCTTTTTTCTTTTTGCGCTGTTTCCGAGCTTGTTTACAATCACTTCGCTACTGGGACTAGCTGCGCGGTCGGCGTCGAAGATCTATTACACCCTTCTCGGCTATCTGGCGATCGTGATTCCTCGTAATGCGCTGGGAACGGTGCTTGATACGTTCAATCAGACCACCGCAAACGCTACCAGCGGCAAGCTGACATTCGGTTTCGTGTTTGCAGTCTGGTCAGCTTCAGTTGGTTTCTCGGCAATTCAGGACAGTATGAATGTGGTCTATCGGGTGAAGGAGACTCGCTCTTACTTCGGGGCGCGGATTTCGGCGATCGGAGTGACGACGATTCTGATGCTTTTGTTCACCTTGATGCTTGCCTCCATGCTGGGAGCGGACTTGCTGGGCCGAATGGTTTACCTGCAGTTCCATCATCATTGGATGGCGCTGACGGCGGATTTTTTGGTGCGGGGGGCCGGCTGGGTAATTGCTGTCGTTCTGGTGTCGCTCTTCTTTGCCGTGATCTATTATTTCGCGCCCAATGTGAAGCGGAGCAACTGGCACTGGCTCACTCCAGGAGGAACGGTCGGCATTATCGGGTGGCTTCTTGCATCTGTCGGGTTGCGTATTTATGTCCACTACTTCAACAGCTATTCCGTGACGTACGGTGGCCTTGGCGCCGTGATTATTTTGCTGACGTGGTTTTACCTGACGGGGTTGATGCTTCTGCTAGGGGCCGAGATTAATAGCGAAATAGAAGCCACCGCTGCGGCGAGACGGTTGCTCAGCGTGGAGCAGGCCAGTCTGACCAAAGCGATGGCTCGTAATAGCGAAACGGGGAAGTGATGCGTCCCAGTTATTTCGTCCGGGGTTTCAGGATGTCATCGAGATAGCTGGGAGTTCCGGCGACCTTTTCGAGTTGCGGATAGCGCTCGCCTCCGTGATAGTCGAGCTTAACAACCTTGAAGTAGCCTGTGTTTTCGACGATCAGCTCGATGGCTGGGCCGGAGCCAGTGGCATCATGCACTGCGGCTTTGAGGACATCAGGTGAGTAGGCACGACCGTTGACGGCGATGATCTTCATTGCGGGGCCGATGCCGTTTTTGTCGGCGGGGCCACCCTTCAGGACGTCGGCGATGTTGCCTGTTTTATCGGCGTAGAAGCCGATGGAGTACCAGAAGTTGAAGGTGCCGCTCTCGGCGTTGCCCATGGCGCTCCAGATATTGGGCTTGTCGGCGTAGGTGAGTTTGTAGCCGCCGTTTTCGAGACCGCCGAGCGGAGCCTGGTAGGCGTGGGAGTCAAGACGCGAGCGGAGGAAGGTGGCCCAGTCGTTGGGGACTACGGAGTTGAGGCCCGCGACGACATCTTCAAATGTGTAGGGGACGACTCTGGGTGGAGTGTTGCCGTTGAGGCCATGAAACTTTGCGACAAAGTCGTCGATGGATTTTTTGTTGTTGGTCATCTTGCGGATGGTGGTGTCGACGTCGAGCCAGATGAGTTCGCCTTCGTCGTAGTAATCGACATTGAGACGCCAGTTGTCCCATCCTCCTCCGGCGTTATAGAGGATCTGGGCGGCGGTTGCGGTGTCCTGGATGTTGCGCCAGGTGCGGCCGGGCCGGTTGTCGTATTGAGCGGCGATGGTGGAGAGGCGCTGCTTGTATTGGTCGGGGGTCCAGATGCCGCAGCGGGCGGCGAGGACGTCGCCGAGATATTCGGTGAGTCCTTCGTAGACCCAGAGGAGATCGCCGATCATCGGCTTCTGATAGTTGCTGGTGGCGAGGCCGGCGGGGCGGCGGTATTTGCCGTTCCAGCTGTGGGTGAACTCGTGCGGGAGGAGCAGGCCGGCGAGAGTGAACTGCTGATCGTTGACAAAGGTGAGTGCGGGGACGCGGTCGTCGCTGGATTGGTGATGCTCAAGGCCGAAGTGGGCTACTTCGTCGCTGAGAGTGACGAGGAAGTGATATGCGCCGTAGTGGCGGCTCTGGTAGAGGGCACCGGTCTCGCGGACGAGGCGATCGAATTCGGCGATGTGTTCTTTGGAGAGATCGATCTCTTCGGGGCCGTCGGCTGCCATGTCGAGGTAGTGTTTGGGTGTGATCTCGGCGGCGAGTGGGATCTCGCGGAAGTAGCGGCCGGCGAGGACGGGCGAGTCGACGAGCTGTTCGAGGCTTACGGTTTTGAAGTTGGTGAGCTGTCCGGTGGTGCCATTGGAATCGAGCGCCGTGCCGAATTTCCACCCAGCGGGGACAGTGATGGAAGGGGTGAACATGACATCGCTGGCGTTGGTTCCGTCGGGGTAGACGAGGAGCGAGTTCCAGCTGAGGAGCGCGAGGTTTTCGCTGGTGGAGGCTCCGGCGGAGAAGCCTGAGGGCGAGGCGGTAGCGAGAAAGTCGATCTTCATCTCGATCTTGTCGACGCCCTGCGGGACGGTGAGGTGATAGGCGAACATGTCGACGTTGTCGCGCTGCCACTGGATGGGCTGGCCGTTCGCGGTGATGAAGAAGCCGGCCATGTTTTCGATGGGGCCGGTGGGGCCGTGCTCGCCGGGGATCCACTTGGGATAGACGACGGTGAGCGGGCCTGCGGAGACAGGCATGACCTCGGTGGCGTGGAGGATCTTGCGTGGGGCGTCGGTGAGGTCGACGCTTAACGTGATGGGCGCTGTCTGCGCCAAGGCTGCACTGCTAATTGCCGCTGCGAATGCTGCACCGGCACACTTCTTCCAAAGACTGCTCATTCTTTCACCTTGAGTTGATACGTGTTGAAAACTGCAAACAGTCTATCCTCCGGAGGTCAAGTTCGGTATTTTTGGCGGCGGCGGGTGGGTTTGCGATTAGGATTGTGCGTACGGGAGAACATATGTCTTGGAAGTGTCTGACGGCGCTGGCGGCCGCGTCGGTCTTGTTTTCTGCTCTTCGTCTTACCGCACAACAGTCGTCTGCACAGCCGTTTGAGGCGATGCCTTATTCGCCTTCGCTGGATGTATCGAGTCTGGACCGGTCCGTGGATCCTTGCGCGGACTTCTACAAGTTTTCCTGCGGTGGATGGCAGAAGAAGAATCCTATTCCTGCCGACCAGTCGAGCTGGAGCGTTTATGCGAAGCTGGGGAACGAGAATCAGCAGTTTTTGTGGGGGATTCTTGAGGCTGATGCAAAGGCGACGAAGCGAACGGCGGTTCAGCAGAAGGTGGGCGACTATTTTGCTTCGTGCATGAATACATCGGCGATCGATGCGCTTGGGTTGAAGCCGGTGGCGGGGGAGTTGGCAAAGATCGATGGGTTGAAGACGCGGGAACAGGTGGCAGCGGCGATTGCTTCGCTGCATCATGAGAATGCGGGGAGCTACTTTTTTGGGTCGGGGACCGGACAGGATTCACTGGACTCTTCGGTGGTGATTGTGCAGGTTGGCGCGGGCGGTCTTGGACTGCCTGATCGTGACTATTATCTGAAGACCGATGAGAAGAGCGTGAAGTTGCGGGAGCAGTATGTCGCGTACATCGAGCGGCTGCTGACGCTGGGCCGGGAGTCGGCGGAGCAGGCGAAGGCAGATGCGGAGGCTACGCTGCGGATTGAGACTGCGCTGGCGAAGGCTAGTCTGACGCGGGTGCAGCGGCGGGATCCGCACAACACTTACCATGTGATGACGATTGCGCAGCTTGGTGAGATTGCGCCTGCGTTTGATTGGGGACATTACTTTGCTGAGCAGGGTGTTCCCGGGGTTACGAAGCTGAATGTGTCGCAGCCGGAATTCATGAAGGCTGTGCAGGCGGAGCTGACGAATGAGCCTGTGGATGCGTTGCGCGGGTATCTTCGATTTCATTTGCTGACGGAGGCGGCTCCATCGCTGGCTCATCCTTTTGAGAAGGCGGATTTTGATTTTTATTCGAAGACGCTGCGCGGCACTCCGGAGATGCCGCCGCGGTGGAGGACTTGCACGCGGGCGGTGGACCGCAACCTGGGCGAGGCTCTGGGACAGGAGTTTGTTCGGCGGACTTTCTCTGCGGACACGAAGGCTAAGACGCAGCAGATGACGGAGCAGATTGAGACTGCGATGCAGCACGAGATTGAGGGACTGGACTGGATGAGTCCGGAGACGAAGCAGGAGGCTCTGCGGAAGCTGCATGCGATTCGCAATAAGATCGGGTATCCGGATACCTGGCGGGATTACTCGAATCTGGAGGTGAAGCGCGACGACTATTTTGGCAATGTTGAGAGGGCCTATCAGTTTGAAGATGCGCGGCACTGGAACAAGCTGGGCAAGCCGGTAGACAAGAATGAATGGGGGATGACGCCACCTACCGTGAATGCATATTTCAATCCGCGGATGAACGATATTAATTTTCCTGCGGGCGTTCTGCAGCCTCCGCTGTATGATCCGAAGCTCGATGACGCTCCAAACTATGGGAATACTGGCGCGACGATTGGGCATGAGTTGACGCATGCTTTCGACGATGAGGGGAGGCAGTTCGATTCGAAGGGGAATCTGCGGGATTGGTGGACTGCGGCGGATGCGAAGAGATTTGAGGACAGAATCAACTGCATTCGGGACCAGTATGCGGAATATGTGATTGTGGATGACATTCACATCAACTCGAAGCTGACGAGCGGGGAGGATGTTGCCGACGTGGGCGGGACGCTGCTGGCATACATCGCTTGGAAGAAGCAGACTGAGGGCAAGACGTTGAGTGATGCGGATGGCTTTACGCCAGACCAAAGATTTTTTGTGGGGATGGCGCAGTGGGCCTGCGAGAATCAGCGGCCGGAGAATCTGCGAGTGAGCGCGGTGACAAATCCGCACTCGCCTGGGTTTGCGCGGGTCAATGGAGTCGTTTCGAATATGCCGGAGTTTCAGAAGGCGTTCAGCTGCAAGGCCGGCCAGCCGATGGTGCATGTGCCGAGCTGTAAGGTTTGGTAGGAGTTCTGTGAATCTTTACGCGATTGTTCTCGGCATTATCGTCCTTACTCTGCTGGCGGTTTCGCTTGCGCGCGTCTCGAAGGTGAAGACGAAGGCCGACTACCTGGTGGCTGGACGCAGTCTCCCGGCGGTGGTACTGATTTTTACGCTGCTGTCTTCGTGGATTGGGTCGGGGTCGCTGCTTGCGGGCGCAGAGAATGCTTATAAGCATGGGTTCCCGGCGTTGTGGCAGGCGGCCGGTGGCTGGGCGGGGCTACTGCTGATCTACTTCATTGCTCCGCGTGCGCGGAAGTTTGCGCAGTTTACGATTCCGGATTTGCTGGAGGCTCGGTATAACCAGACGGCGCGGGTTTTGGGGGTGATCGCGGTTCTTTTCGCTTATACGGCGATCACGAGCTATCAGCTCATTGGCGGCGGCGATATTCTGCACCTTGTTTTTCCTTCGGTTTCGGCGCGGCATGGACAGGAGATTATTGCGACGTTTGTGATTTTGTTTACGGCGATTGCAGGTATGAGCTCGGTTGCTTACATGGATGTTGCAATCGGCTTGCTGGCCACTATCACGCTGGTGGTGGCGCTGCCGATTCTTGCTCATATTGCGGGAGGCTGGTCTTCGGTGGTCTCTGTGCTGCCGCCTTCGCACTTTCAGGTTCTGGGGGATTTTACGGGTGTGCGGGCGTTGGAATTGTTTTTACCGACTTGCCTGCTGATGCTTGGGAACCAGTCGATGTACCAGAAGTTCTTCTCGGCGAAGTCGGAGAAGGATGCTGCCCGGGCTGTGGTGGGCTGGTTCATTGGGATTGTCATTCTCGAGACAGTGATTGTTGCGATTGCCGTGGTGGGATCAGCACTGTTTCGCTCGGGCGAGGTGAGCGAGAATCCGCGGGAGATATTGGCTTACACTGCGCTGCATGCGCTGCCGCGGATGCTAGGGGCGATCATGGTGGGGGCGATCTTCGCGAAGGTGATTTCGACGGCGAATAATTATCTGTTCTCGCCTGCTACCAACCTAATCAATGATGTTTACGTGCGTTATGTGAGGCCGGAGGCTTCGAATCGGAATATTCTGTTGGTGAGCAGGGTGCTGGTGGTGCTGTTGGGTTGCTGGTCGTTGTACCAGTCTTTGGGCACACACTCGGTGCTGGAAAGGGCTTTGTATGCCTATACGATTTACTCGGCTGCGCTGACCCCCGTGATCCTGGCGGCTTTTTTCTGGAGGAGGGCGACTGCGGCAGCTGCGGTCACGAGTATCGCCGCCGGCACTTTCGTTACTATTTTCTGGAATACGGAATTAGTCCGAACCCATTTGCCCACGGCGATAGCGTCTCGCGACGCTATCCTTCCGGCGCTGCTGGTTTCGCTCCTATGTCTTCTTCTGGTCAGCCTGGTTACGACTGCCCCGACAGAAGAACAACTCCGACCGTTCTCTGAGGGGTAGTTCTTTCAAGTCGGGAGGCCAATTCGCATTCTTTTAACACTGTTAATGGAAAATCAATAATCCTGCACAATAACTCTGTTGGTATCGCGTTAATAAGCTTCCAGCTTGTCTTAAAGGATTGATGAACTATCTGCTTTTACCTGATCTCGCGGCGATGGCGATGCTTCTGGGCATCCTCTACTTTCTTCGGAGGCGGCATCCGGGCGAGACCGTAGATTTCTGGCTCGTTGCGCTTGGCTTCATCTTTCTTGAAGCGATTATTCACGCGGTCTATCCGAAGCCGGGGCCGTGGCGCCTGGTCGCACATGTGGCGGCATTGAACTTTTTTTATGTAGCTGGGGCGATCTTCCTTTGGGCTTCGGGAAGAGATTTGTTTCCACGCCGGAGTTCTCTGCGCTACCTTTTGATCAACTCTGTGCCCGTTGTGGCGCTGCTGACGACCTACGGACTCGCCGTGCATGATGCACGTATCTATGAAGGGATCTGTGAGGGTGGCCTTTTAACCGGCATCGTGAGTGCGGTGGCTATTGCAGGAAGGCGTCATCTCGGGAAGGGATGGTGGGTCATTGCGGTGCAGTGCTGCGTGTGGCCGCCGATATGGTACCTGTCCTCGACCGGTTCCTTTCGCGCGGCGGCCTACTTTGTTCTGTTCGTCACCTATTTTGCGACGGCGGTTGTCTTTGAGCTCGGCCTGCCTCGGAAGAGTCTGGGGAAGTTTGCTATTGTCGCGGGTTTCGTTATCTGGTCACTGGTATTCCTGCTTCACTCCTGGGTGGCGACCCGTCCCGGGTTCGACGTGATATCAGATGAGATATGGAACCTGCAGAAGTTCCTGGTAACGATTGGAATGCTCCTTGTTTTGCTGGAGCAGCAGGTTGCCACAAATGAGTGGCATGCCCAGCATGATCACCTTACGGGGCTTCCAAACTACCGTTTGTTCGAGAAGAGTCTCGCGGCTGCAATCGAAAGGTCGCGTAGCGGGAATACCCGGACTGCACTTCTGATGGTCGACCTCAATGGATTCAAGCTGATCAACGATTCGCATGGCCACCATATCGGGGACGAACTATTGCGACATATTTCGCAGAATCTTCGTGGCGCGATTCGGGCGCGGGATACCCTGGCACGTCTTGGGGGCGACGAATTTGTGATCATCGCGGCGGATTTGCCTGCCGATCAGTCGGCGAGCGCCATTGCGGCGGCCAGCGTCAGCCGGATATCCAAGGCGCTCCGCACGCCGGTCAGTCTCAATGGAGAGTCGTTTACGGTTTCCGGGAGTATTGGGGTTGCCATCTGCCCCGATGATGCGACGGACGAGATCCAGCTTCGTCGACTTGCGGATCAGCGGATGTACGAGCAAAAGCGCCAGGCGGCTCTGGACTTCTAAAGCAGCTAAAAGCTGATTTTCATACTCACTTTTTCTCTTGTGCTGCATCTATTTCAGTACCAATTCCCGGATAGGAGACATCTTCATGGCGCCCGGCACCCAAATCGTGGACTTCAACACACAGCTTTTCGCATTCGGTCTGGCCTTTGCTTTTCCCTTCGACGATGCTGCCGGCGGATCAATCCATGCCGGTGGCGAGATCCTAAGTGCCGCTCCAATCAAACGCATCGATGATGATGATGACGATTTTGAAGACGACGACGATGATGATGATGAAGACGACGACGAAGATGAGAATGAGGACGACGAATACGATGAGGATGAGGACGACGACGAAGAAGAGGATGAAGACGAGTATGAGGACGACGAAGATGAAGACGAAGAGGATGGGGACGACGAGATCAATCTTATCTAGCAGCCGCTACGGCGACTGGAGTTGACGGCCAAAGCCAAGGCAAAATCAGTAGCCGGCGTCGGTGACCAGGTTTTCCAGTTTTTCTCCCGCAATGAAGCGCCGAACCTGATCCGTGCCGAATCGGAATGCGCGATGAATGAAGTCGGGTGTCGATCCGCCGACGTGAGGGGTGATCATGCAGTTGGGGGCTGACCAGAGTGGGTGGTCAGCAGGGAGGGGCTCGGGGTCGGTGACGTCGAGGACGGCCCGGAGGCGGTGTTGGTTGAGGGCATCTAGCAGGGCGCTAGTGACGACAACGGGTCCACGCGCTGCATTGACGAGGAGTGCGCCAGGTTTCATTAGATTGAGTTCTTTGGCGCCGAGCATGCCATGAGTTTCCGCGGTGAGAGGAACGATGGCGACGACGATATCTGCTTTAGGCAAGAGCGGGTGTAGTTGGCCGATCGGGAAGACTTCCGGTTGTTTGCGGGCGGTGCGTGCGAGGCGAAGAACATTGACTCCGAATGGTGCGAGGCGTGCTTCGATGGCTGCTCCGATTGAGCCATAGCCGAGGATCAAGACGGTTTTTCCGGCGAGATCGTCGCCCAGGATCTCGTACTGGCCGACCTGGGGGCCGGGTACGTTCATGAATCCGTCCGAGATGGATGCCTGGCCCGCCCATTCGTGGCGGAGCTGCATGTCGCGATAGTAGGGAAACGCTTTGAGGGCGTTGAGGATTGCGGTGAGGACCCACTCGGATGCGGAGATGTCGTGAAGGCCGCGGCCGTCGCAGAGAGTGATGTCTTTCGGGAGCCAGGGCGTGATCCAGTCGACGCCTGCCATCATCGACTGCACGACCTTTACGCCGCGCAGATGCTGGAAGGTTTGGCCGGCGTCGCTCCGCGCGAAGACCAGTATCCAGAAGTCGACGTCGATTATTGTGGATGGCTTGCGGGGGATTCGGACTATTTCTGCTTCTCGGGGAAAATCTTTCAGGAGTTCGCTTGCGAGGTTTTCGTCGACACCAACACGCACCATAGTTTGAGTGTGCCTGAGTGTGATGAGAAAAAGAAAGCCCGGAGATTGTCCGGGCTTTCCTTTGATGTGGAATTTCGACTAGATGTCGAGGTTCTTTACGTCGAGTGCGTTTTCCTCGATGAACTTGCGCCGGCTTTCGACGTCTTCGCCCATGAGTGTGGTGAAGATTTCTTCGGAGGCAGCCAGGTCTTCGAGCTTTACCTGTAGGAGCGTGCGGCGCTCCGGGTCCATAGTGGTCTCCCAGAGCTGGGAGGAGGTCATTTCTCCGAGGCCCTTGTAACGCTGGACCTGGTATTCCTTTTTGCCCTGCTCGATGACGTAATTGAAGACCTCGCGTGGGGTCTTCTTCTCGACGGGGTCCTGGGAGGCTCGGGCAGAGCGCTTGGCAGGCTTGGTTTCCGCGGCTGTTCCCGGCGCGGTTGCGTCGTCGGCAACGCCTTCCTCGGAGGCGATCTCCTCGGCCTCTTCTGCGGCGGCCTCGGCTTTTGTCTTCGTGGCGTATTCGATGAGGAACGGCCCGACAAGCTGGTCCTTGAGCTGAGCCTGTTTGGCGAGCATCTGGCGGCTTTCGGGTGCAGAGGCGAGAGCCCAGTCGATGGTGCGGACGGCGCCCTGCGCGTCGGTGTAGCTGACGGAGTAGCTGCGGTGCTCTTCGTCGAAGGCTACGTCGCCGACGTTTTTGAACTGGTAGGTCTTCTGCATCGCAGTGAGTCGCTGACGCATTGCCTGGAGCTTGGCGGGCGTTTCGAAGTCGACGCGGCGGGACGAGTCCTTGCCGTCATGGGCGAAGAGCTCGGCGAAGGCGAGGGTGACTTCCTCGTTGCGCAGGCGCTTCTGGACCTTCTCGAAGAAGCCGAGGTAGTCGTTGAGCTGCGTCATGTACTTGGTCAGTTCTTTGCCTTCGAGCTTGGCTCCGCCTTCGCCGTAGCGAATGATCATGCCGTCTGAGGCGCGCTTGACCATGACGCTGACGTACTCGCGGTCGTCCTTGATGTACTGCTCGAACTTGCCCTTCTTGATGCGATAGAGCGGCGGCTGCGCGATGTAGACGTGGCCGCGCTTGATGAGCTCCGTCATGTGGCGGAAGAAGAAGGTGAGCAGCAGCGTGCGGATGTGCGAGCCGTCGACGTCGGCATCGGTCATGAGGATGAGCTTGCCGTAACGGAGCTTGGCGGCGTCGAAGTCTTCTTTGCCGATGCCGCAGCCGAGGGCGGTGATCATGGCGCGGATTTCTTCGTGGCCGAGCATCTTGTCGTAGCGGGCCTTTTCGACGTTGAGGATTTTTCCCTTGAGGGGGAGGATCGCCTGGAACTTGCGGTCGCGGCCCTGCTTGGCGGTGCCGCCGGCCGATTCACCCTCGACGAGGTAGAGTTCGCAGCGGTCGGGCTCGCGCTCGCTGCAGTCGGCGAGCTTGCCGGGCAGGCCGCCGCCGTCGAGCGCGCCCTTGCGGCGGGTGAGGTCGCGGGCTTTGCGGGCGGCTTCGCGGGCGCGGGCCGCGTCGATGGCCTTGTTGATGATCTTCTTGGCGACGGAGGGGTTCTGCTCGAGGAATCCGCCGAGGCGCTCGTTGACGAAGGCCTGGACGGTGCCGGCGATGTCGGAGTTGAGCTTGCCCTTGGTCTGGCCTTCGAACTGCGGTTGCGAGAGCTTGACGCTGATGACGACGACAAGACCTTCGCGGACGTCGTCGCCGCGAGAGGTTTTCCTTGACGTCTTTGAAGAGACCGAGAGACTGACCAGCGGCATTGATCGTTCGGGTCAGCGCAGTCTTGAAGCCGGAGAGATGGGTTCCGCCATCGACGGTGTTGATGTTGTTGGCGAAGGTGAAGACGGTCTCGGAGTAGGCGTCGTTGTACTGCAGCGCGATCTCCATGGCGACGCCATCACGCTCGGCTTCCATGTAGATGGGCTTGTCGTGGAGCACCTGTTTGCCTTTGTTGATGTGCCTGATAAACTCTGCGATCCCGCCCGCGTACTTGAACTCCTGGTGCTTGGCCTCGCCGGTCTTCGTATCGGTAGTGCGCTCGTCGGTGAGATGAATCTCGAGGCCTTTGTTGAGGAAGGCGAGCTCACGCAGGCGCTGAGCGAGGGTGTCGTAGTTGAACTCGGTTACGGTGAAGATGGACTTGTCGGGCAGGAAGTGGACTTTAGTGCCGCGGCGTTTGCTGGGACCCATCTTGCGGAGCTTGGTCGTGGGTGCGCCCTTGGCGTAGTCCTGCTCCCAGGCGAAGTCGTCACGCCAGATTTCGACGTCGAACTCTTCGCTGAGGGCGTTGACGCAGCTTACGCCGACGCCGTGGAGACCGCCCGAGACTTTGTAGTTGGAGGCGTCGAACTTGCCGCCGGCGTGAAGCATGGTCAGGACGACCTGGACGGCGGGCATCTTCTCGCCGTTGATAACCTTGTCGTCGACGGGGATTCCGCGGCCGTCGTCGACGACCGTGATGGAGTTGTCGACGTGGATGGTGACGTCGATGCGGGTGGCGTGGCCGCCGAGGGCTTCGTCGACGGAGTTGTCGACGACTTCATAGACAAGGTGATGCAAACCCATCTCGCCGGTGGAGCCGATGTACATGGCGGGACGCAGACGGACAGCCGCCAGACCTTCGAGGACGGTGATGTTCTCGGCTGAGTAGCCGCCGCCCTCCTTTTTACGGGTGGGAGCGTCCTTGATTTTGACAGCTTCGAGCTCTTGAAGAGCGCCTTCAGTGGGGATTGCAGTCGATGCCATGTATCTCCGTCCAGCGGTTGCTGAATATCGGGAATTGTCAGTCTGTCCGGTGTCCGCTCGATTCGCGAAAACCCGCGCCAGTCCAGCGCTTTCTGGTGGTTCCAGACTGTCGTTCCGTTACTTAAGTATAACACGCGAAGGGGGAAGGCCGCAGGTCGCTAAGCCGCCTGTATTCAGTCTTTGCAAGTGTCTTTTGAAGCCGAAAAAACTGCCGGCGCGTGGGGGTGATTGGCACGATTTCCTGTGGATTGAGACTCCCCCAAAAGTGCTACTCCCATGACCCGTGCAGCTTGCTATGCTGCACCAAGTTAGTAACGAGGTGACCAATGAAGTTGAATCGCTTGCTGGCAGTATCGATTGTTGGAATGTCATTGCTTACAACCTCAACCTCGGCCTTTGCCTGTGAGCACGAGAGTCATTCGTGGTCTTGGTTCGGCTGGTGCAATCACTCAGATAAGGACAAGGACTGCGATCATCACGAAAATAGCGGTGGCCACGATTGCAACGGTGGCGGTCATTCGGGCAGCGGCGGTGGAAGCTCCACCGGCGGCGGCAGCTCGACTGGAAGCGGAAGCACAGGATCGGGTAGCGGGAGCGGTGGCTCCACGGGCGGTGGCTCTGTAGGACCCAAAGGTTAAGCGAACGCCCTCCCTGAACAACCCTGGAAAGACCAGGAAAGACACTTTTAGAACAAGAATGCTCGCCGGAGCAAAAAACCAATGACCCTCTTCGGAGGGTCATTCCATTTGTATGGAAGTAAAGGCCTTGTTGCGTTTAAGCGTGCGGAATGGTCGATTTTGCTGATTCACGGGCGAGATTCGTATATACTCAGTAAGTTGTCCAGAAACAGTCAGGAACACAAATGCCAAAGTTGAAGACACACAGCGGCGCCGCCAAGCGCTTCCATAAGACAGGCACGGGCAAGTTCAAGCGCGGCCAGTCGAAGATGCGCCACATCCTTACCTCGAAGGCTACCAAGACCAAGCGGAAGCTCGGTGGTCAGGTGTTGGTCTCTGAGGCGGATCAGGCGAAGGTCGCCCGCATGCTTCCCTACGCCTAACGGCCAAGGGAAGGCAGTTTTTCAAGTCGAGCCGTTCGGGAGAACAAAGGGCCAGTCAAAGCGTTCCGGCCCCTGGAATAGCGTTAGCGTTCCACCGAGACTTGGAGTTGCAAGCGAGTGAAGAGGCCACCTTACCTCCAGCCGCTTAAACGAAGTACGCAAAAGGAGAATCACGATGCCCCGTGTAAAACGGAGTACAAAACGTAACGATCGCCGCAAGAAGATTCTGAAGCGCGCGAGTGGTTACTTCCTCACGAAATCCAAGCTCTACCAGGCAGCGCAAGAGGCAGTTGAGCGCTCGCTGAAGTTCGCCTATACCGGACGCAAGCAGAAGAAGCGCCAGTTCCGCGCGCTGTGGATCGTCCGTATCAACGCGGCCTGCCGGATCAATGGCATGAGCTATTCGACGTTCATCAACGGGCTTAAGCTTGCCGGTAATGGTCTGGACCGCAAGGTTCTCGCCGACATCGCGGCGAACGACGCTGCGGGCTTTGCTGCGCTTGCGACTCAGGCGAAGACGGCCCTGAAGAAGGCTTCTGATCAGCGCGCGAAGGATAGCGCGAAGACCGCTGCCTAAGAAGCGCACTGTTCAATAGCAGAGAGACGGCGCGGCTTCGGCTGCGCCGCTTCTTTTTGGCGCGCGAAACGGACAGATCGACTCGACGGCACCAACATACACAACCCGCAGAGGCCGCGGCTTCCAGCGGTGTGGCCTATTGTTTAAGAATCATGCGATTTGGGAAATTTGCTTTGCCTTATGTCTTGCTGGCGCTTTTCTGTGTTGTCCCATCGGTTGCGCAGCAGGTGGCTTTTACCTTCGACGATCTGCCTTCGCATGGTGATCTACCGCCAGGGCAAACGCGGATTGAGATTGCCGAATCGATCCTGCGGACACTTCGCAAGCAGCACATGGCTGAGGTCTATGGCTTCATCAACGCAGCCAAGTTGGAGAAGACTCCGGACGATATGGCGGTTCTTAAAGCGTGGCGCACTGCGGGTAATCCGCTCGGGAATCACGCTTACTCACATCCCTCGCTGAATGACCTCACGCCGGCGCAGTTTGAGGCCGACATCGCGAAAGATGAGCCTGTGCTTTCGAAGTTGATGGCGGGCGAGGACTGGCACTGGTTTCGCTATCCCTTTCTTTGGGAGGGCGACACGCTGGAGAAGCGTCACGCTGTTCGGGCCTATCTTCAACAGAATGGCTATCAGATCGCCCAGGTCTCGATGGATTTTGAGGACTATCTATGGAATGCGCCTTATGCCCGCTGTGTGGCGAAACAGGATAGTCAATCGATCGAGGGTCTCCGCGCGAGCTACCTCTGCTACGGCTGACCAGTACATCACTGTCTTTCGGGACGTTACCCACACTCTTTATGGCCGGGACATTCCCTATGTGCTTCTTCTCCACATTGGGGCGTTTGACGCGAGGATGTTGCCCGATCTGATTGATCTGTTTCGCAAGCGAGGATTTACCTTCGTAACGCTGCCGGAGGCGATGAAAGACCCGGTCTATCGCGAGGATCCGGATATGGCTCTCAAATATGGCGGGGCGTTTCAGGAGCAGGTTGCTGCGGCCCGGCACATCAAATTCCCACCCAATACGAAGCCTTATAAACAATTGGAGGCGACTTGCCGTTGATGTGGGCGGCATCGCTTGATGTCTCATGACCGCTGGAGTCGGATATCCTTATTCTTATGTCGACCGCCGCACCTGAAACATCGCAGCTCGCCCTCCGCGTGGAGGAGCAGCAGTTGAACGGGAAGCCTCCGTTTGAATCGTGGGGCCGCTACCCTACTTATGGCGCGAGGGTGATTCCGCTTCACTGGCAGAGCGATTTTCCTGCCGTGACCGCCGGCCTTCACGATAGTGCACTTCCGGTCGGCATGGGCCGAAGCTATGGCGATGTCTGCCTCCTGAAGGACGGCAACCTGCTGCAGACTACAGGGATGAACCGTCTGATAAGTTTCGACGCTGAGACTGGTCTGCTCACAGCGGAGGCGGGCATCACGCTGGCGCAGATTCTTGATTTCGCAGTGCCACGTGGATTTTTTCTGCCGGTTTCGCCGGGGACAAAGTATGTAACTCTGGGCGGAGCAATTGCGAACGACATTCATGGCAAGAACCACCACGTCGCCGGGACATTTGGCCGGCATGTTGCGGAGTTTGAACTGGTTCGCTCGGATGGTTCGCATAGACTCTGTTCGCCGACGGAGAATCCTGATCTGTACTCGGCGACGATTGGCGGGATGGGGCTGACTGGGTTGATGACGTGGGCTACGCTGCGACTTAAGCCGATCGTTTCGCGAATGATCGACTACGAGGGGATTCAGTTCCACGGGATCGACGAATTTCTCGACCTGACTGAGCAGAGCAAGGATATCGAGTACACGGTGAGCTGGGTGGATGTTACGTCGACGGGCCGCAACTTCGCGCGCGGGGTCTTTATGCAGGGCGACCACTCGGCAAAGAGGGACGAACTGAAGCCCTCTGCCAAACCGAAGCTTGTTTTTCCGTTCGACGCTCCGGGATTTGCGCTGAATCATCTTTCTGTGGGGACGTTCAATACCCTTTTTTTCCATAAGCAGATCCATAAGCGGGTGGTGTCGCTGCAGGACTATGAACCCTTCTTCTATCCGCTGGACAAGGTTTTGCACTGGAATCGAATGTATGGAAAGCGCGGACTGCTTCAGTTTCAATACGTCATTCCATGGGATAACGCGAAAGAGGGAACAGTCGCGATTTTGCATGAGGTCGCGAAATCGGGGCTCGCCAGCTTTCTTGCTGTTCTCAAAGCATTCGGGGACGTGCCTTCGCCGGGCATGATGAGCTTTCCGAAGCCTGGCATTACCCTTGCTCTCGACTTCCCGATCAAACCTGACAAGAGCTTTCCTCTTTTCCAGCGTCTTGCGGATATGACGCTTGAATTCGGAGGGCGTCTTTACCCCGCGAAGGATGCAGCTATGACAGCTGCACAGTTCCAGGCGTTCTATCCTCAGTGGGAGAATTTCGCCCGCTATCGTGACCCTCTGTTGACTTCCAGCTTCTGGGAGCGCGTTACTTCCAATCTATAGACCGGACAGACCAAGCCTATGAGTTCTACCTCGCAGACCTCCAGCGCCACCAGCAACACCCCACGCAAGATTCTCGTTCTTGGCGCTACTTCCGGTATTGCCGAAGCGACGTGCCGCATATGGGCCGCGCAGGGAGCGAGTCTGTTCCTCGTAGCTCGCAATGCAGAGAAGCTTGCGGCAGTGGCCGCCGATCTGCGCACGCGCGGGGCAAGTTTTGTCGATACGGCGGTCGCTGACCTGGACGACACGGAGAAGCATCCGCAACTTCTTGCTCATGCTGTGAATTCTCTGACCGGCATGGATATTGCTTATCTTGCGCACGGCATTCTGGGCGATCAGGCTGAGGCCGAGCGGGACTTTGATGCTGCTGCCCAGATTCTCTATACGAATTTGCTGGCTCCGGTATCGCTTTTGACTTGGCTTGCAAACTATTGCGTGCCGCGGAAGTCGGGGGTTCTTGCGGTGATCTCTTCGGTGGCGGGTGACCGTGGCCGTAAGTCGAACTATGTTTATGGGGCGTCGAAGGCTGGGCTAACGGCGTTTTTGGGCGGCCTGCGTAACCGTGTCGATCGGGAAGGCGTGACGGTATTGACGATCAAGCCTGGGCCGACTCAGGACCGCGATGACCGCCGGGATGCCGAAGAGCGACAAGTTCGCCGACGTGGACTCGGTTGCCGAGTCCATCGTTAAGGCCATCGACAAGCGTCAGGATGTCCTCTATGTTCCGTTCCAGTGGCGGCCGATCATGTGGGTGATTCGGAGCATTCCGGAGCGGCTGTTCAAGAAGCAAAACCTATAATTTAGGGAGTCTCTGGTTTTTCAAATCAGCAAAAGAAGGGGACGGCTTCGGCCGTCCCTTTTTCTTTGCTACTCGGTCATAAGATTTGTGCCGTCCTGCTGTTGCTGAGCCATCTGTTGCTGGTGGGTTGGGGGGGGTGGCTGTTCGGGTAAGCGGGTTGCCTTTTCGACCAGGGTCGACCAGTCCTCGGGCACTGGCAGTTCCTGATCGAAGGATGGAGCCGCCAGGCTGGCTGTGACCCGGACCGCGACGGTGAGCTCGCTGGCAACTCGGCCGCGAAAGACGCCGTGGGTCGGCGGAACGTCGGCGTAGTCCCTGCCGATTGCGGTGCGAATGTGGCGATCGCCGGCGACGAGCCAGTTTGTCGGGTCGAATCCCACCCAGCCAAGTTGGGGGAGTAGAGCCTCCGTCCATGCATGGGTCGCTGAACTGATCGACCGGTCCATGTCGCTCTCGCCATGGAACAGATAGCCGCTGACGTAGCGGCAGGGAATCCGCAATTTGGAGCGTACGAGAGCGATCATGATGTGGGCGAAGTCCTGACAGACGCCGGCCTTTGTCCCGAGCGCAAGATCGATCGGAGAATCTACCTTGGTCGATTTCGGTTTGTAGTCGAAGTGTTCGTAGATCTGCTGATTCAGGTTGTGCAGCACCATCAGGGGATCGTCTCTGCGGCGCACGTCGAGCTCTGCGGCGAGCTCGTCGAGCGCGGGAGTTGAAGCGGTGAACTCGCTCGGCAGCAACATCTCCCAGTAGTCCCCTTGATTAACGAGGGTATCCAGGTCCCTCCATGCATCCGGCGCCAGGAAGGCTGGAATTTGCGCGACCGGCTGCACTTCGACCAGCGACTCGGCGACGATCACAAGTTGCCCATGCATTCCGGGGATGTCGAAGTGGTGAACGTGGTTCGCGAGATGGTCGCGATAGCCAAAGACTCGGCAGCGCGGGCTTACGGACAGGTGAAAGGTGTGGCAGCGCTGATTGAGGTCGCTGCGCGGATGCATCCGCGTCTCCATCATGCTTTCACTGACCGGATCGCTGTAGAGAAACTTCGTCAGATGGCGAATTGAGTAGTACATGGTCGGCCCTCCTCGAAACCTTCGAATCACATACTTTCGAACGGCCAATAAAAGAGCCCGCTTAGCCGCCAGCGCTTTTGCTGATGCCAGACAATGGCAGGCAGAAGTGTTGCGAATGCTGTGGGCAGGAGCAATTGGAGCCAGAACTGATGAGTATGAAAGGCCCTCTCCAATATGACGCGCGTTCCTCCCTGTGCAAAGGCACTAAGCAGGAAGATGGCGAGCGATGCGCGACCGATCCAAGTGAGTGCGTTGCCAATCCGATGCTTTTCGAGCAGTGATGCAAGAAGAAAGAGGCCGGCGGTTCCTGCAAGACCGAGCCCGATATAACTCCAGCGTGTTGCGAGCCCTAAGAGGTAGATCATTACGGTCTGAAATGTCGCAATTAGAACGAAGCTGAAGGCCGCAGGAACCGGAGGTATGATCTCCAGCCTATCAACGCGGGCTCCGAACCACATACCTGCGGCGAGAAAGCAGAACTCGTGCAGGACCTGGTTGGTGAGCGGCGGTCCAAACGCGGGCGTGAGGCCAATTGCGACTGCGAGCAGAAAGCGCAGCCAATCCGGAAACGAGATCGTGAGAAGTGCCAGCATGAAGCAGAAGAAGAGAGCGAAGAGGAACCAACTAGCGTCGCCGTCGGCTACCTTGATCAGGAAGGCTTGCCATTGGAAGGGGTCGGGGCTCATTTCGAAGCGCCCGATCAATGGCCGGACTGCGGTGTAGATCACGGCAAAGAGCAGGTAGGGGTAAAGGATGGATTTTGTCTTTTCCACGGCGAAGTCGAGCTTGCCCCGCCGCTCGATGCTTCGATGCACAAACAACCCTGCGACGAAGAAAAACGCCGGCATGTGAAAGCTGTAGATCAGTGCACGAAAGAACGAAGCGGATGGGGTGTCCCACCAGCCACGATGGACCATTCCCTGTGCAGTATGACCGAGAGTGACCAGCATGATCGCGATGCCTTTCACGATGTCAACGAGATTAGATCGTTTGACGCTTGTGAGCGGTTTGTGTATCTCCGGAGCTATTTGAAGAACGGTCATTTATCCGGCCAGCGCAGTCTGAATGGAGTAGTCCACATAAAGTTCATAGATGGTGGTGTGGATTGCACGGCACTGCGCCTGAATGCTCTCGAGATAGCTGACCACGTCCTGGTTGAGCACTTCATCCACGCTGCTGTAGCTCAACGACGCTTTGAGGCGGCCGCTCAAGCGTTGCAGGGGCATCGCCCGGCTCTTGCCGCTGTCGCCCTGGATCTTTTCGAGCGCGTTTCCTACGGCGTCAATGGAGAACCTGATCGAGTGGGGGAATTCCTCGTTGAGTAGAAGAAATTCGAAGATATGTTTGGGAGTCAGGTCCGCCGTGTACACCTTGCAGTAGGCCTCGAATGCAGTCGCGGAGCGGAGGAGTCCCATCCAGTCGATATATTCATATCCTTCGCCGATGCGTTCCGGGTGCTCCCACAGATCGGCGTGATAAGCCTCCAGGAGGAGAGCGGTTGCGGAGGCTCGTTCAATGTATCGACCCACCTGGATGAACTGCCATCCTTCGCCGTGATTCATCGTTGAGTCAGTAACGCCCTGAAACTGATGAACCGCCTCCATGACGGACTGGAGAAAATCGCTGGGACTCGCGATGCCCTTCGCAAAGTCCTCGGCCTGCCGTTCGATCTGCATCTCGGGACGAGTCACCTGGAGGTAGAGGCTGTTGAGCCGGTGCCACTGCTCGGTCGAGATCTGTTCGCGGACCTGCCGGGCGTTTTCCCGCGCCGCAATGATGCAGGACAGAATGGAAGCTTTGTTTTCTGTGTCGAAAGTCAGGGCCTGGGTCAGAGAATACGGCTCGCCTTTCCACTCGATGTCTTTTGGCCTGTTAAGCGCCTGGAGTGCCCGATGCCATCGTCGTTCTGCACTGGCCGCAGTTTCGTCGAGCATCAAATTCAGGTTTACGTCCAGAAGCCTGGTCGTGTGCTCGGCGCGCTCGAGATAGCGGCTCATCCAGTACAAACTATCGGCAACGCGGCTCAGCATCGTTATCTCCCTTCATCGGCTCAGCACCCAGGTATCTTTACTGCCGCCGCCTTGGGAAGAGTTCACCACCAACGAACCACGAGTGAGCGCGACACGCGTGAGGCCGCCAGGCACGATCGTGACCTTGTCGCCAAAGAGAACGTACGGCCGCAGGTCGACATGGCGAGGTTCGAGTTCGTCGCCAATGAGGCACGGTGCGCGCGAGAATGAGATCGTTGGCTGCGCGATGTAATTGCGTGGGTCGGCTTCGATCTTCTGGGCAAACTCATCTTGCTGTGCTTTGGTCGACTGCGGTCCGATGAGCATGCCGTATCCGCCGCTTTCTCCGACTGCCTTGACGACGAGTTTGTCCAGGTTCTGAAGAATATGTTGTAGTTCCTTCGGCCGCGTGGGCAGATAAGTCTCGACGTTGTTCAGCACAGGGTCTTCGCTCAGGTAGTACTTGATGATGTCGGGAACGTAGGCATAGAGTGCTTTGTCGTCCGCCACACCTGTGCCAAACGCATTTGCGAGCGTTACGTTTCCTGCGCGATAAGCGTTGAACAATCCGGCTACGCCAAGGACTGAATCTCCGCGGAACGCCAGCGGGTCGATGAAGTCGTCGTCTACTCTGCGGTAGATGACATCCACACGGCGGAGGCCGTTGGTCGTGCGCATGTACACGATGTTGTCGTGGGTAACCAGGTCGCGGCCTTCTACCAGCTCAATACCCATCTGCCGGGCGAGATAGGCGTGTTCAAAGTAAGCGGAATTGAAGACTCCCGGAGAGAGCAGAACGATGTTTGGCTCAGGCCTGCCTTCGGGTGCGAGCGAGCGCAAAGTTCCGAGAAGGATTTGCGTGTACTGCTCGATGGGCCGCACGTTGTAGTTGCGGAATAGTTCCGGGAAGATGCGCTTCATCACCCTGCGGTTTGTGAGCATGTAGCTGACGCCGCTAGGAACGCGAAGATTGTCTTCGAGAACAACAAACTCGCCACTCTCTAGACGGATGAGGTCGGTTCCGCAGACCGCGACGTAGACGTTGCGTGGAACCTGCAACCCGGCCATCTGTCTGCGATAGTGCTTGCAGGTGTAGACCATCTCGCGGGGGACGATACCGTCGGTAAGAATCCGTCCCTCGTTGTAGATATCCTTGAGAAAGAGGTTGAGCGCGGTGATCCGTTGAGTTAAACCCAGCTCGACGGTCTCCCACTCGGCTGCGGTGATGATGCGGGGGACCAGGTCGTAGGGGAAGATTTTTTCGGTTCCTTCTTCCCGTCCATAGACGGCGAAGGTGATGCCCTGGTTCAGGAAGCTGAGGTCGGCTGCTTGTTTTCGGCGCCGCAACTCATCCAGAGGGAGGGAGACAAAGTGTTCCAGCAATTCTCTGCAATGACCATGAATGTTGCCGGGCCCCGTAAACATCTCGTCGTAGGCGTGGTCCAGCAAATAGTTCTTCAGTGCCGCGCGCTCGACATAGGAGGACTGGGCTGGGTGCATGGAGAAGCCTTGAGTATAACGGCACAGCTAAGAGCCAACAAACTCAATCTTGTCCGGCATCGCGTTATCGTGCTGATTCCAACTGCTTACGGACGATTTACCGTATCTTCTTCTAATTGCCGCGTTACGAGAGCCAGAGAGAGGTCATCTGGGCTAAACTAGAAGTGACGCCCACTTTCCAGAAAAACCCACACTCAGGCGCACAGACAGGATGCACATCGCAGTGAGCAACTCAACCGCAATCGCAGTGAAACCCATCTTCAATATCGCCATCATCGCCCACGTCGACCATGGCAAGACCACCCTGGTGGACGCCATGTTGCGCCAGAGTGGCACCTTCCGCTCCAACGAGGCCGTCGCCGAGCGCGTGATGGACTCGAATGACCTGGAGAAGGAGCGCGGCATTACGATTCTGGCCAAGAATACGGCCCTCTACTATCACGACAACAAGATCAATATCGTTGATACGCCAGGTCACGCTGACTTTGGCGGCGAGGTGGAGCGTGCGCTGAAGATGGTCGATGGCGTAGTGCTGCTGGTTGATGCCTCGGAAGGGCCGCTGCCGCAGACTCGCTATGTGTTGTCGAAGGCGCTTGAGGCGGGGTTGACTCCGATGGTGGTGATCAACAAGATCGACCGTCCGGATGCGCGTCCGCAAGAGGTGCTGAATGAGGTCTATGACCTGTTCATCGACCTTGATGCCGATGAGTCCGTTCTGGACTTTCCGGTTCTGTATACGAACGGGAAGCTTGGGACTGCTACGACCGATCCTGCGGTTCCGGGAACGGATCTGCAGCCGCTGTTCGAGCAGATCGTCACTACGATTCCAGTCGCGAAAGGCGAGCCTGAAGGGACGCTGCAGATTCTGGTTACGAACCTCGATTACTCGGATTATCTTGGTCGGTTGGCGATCGGGCGTGTGTTCAATGGCACGATGCGAACCGGCCAGGAATACAACGTCGCGAAGCTTGACGGGACGTTCAGCAAGCACAAGATTACGAAGCTGTTCAGCTTCTCGGGGCTGAAGCGAACCGACATCGACGAGACGCAGGTTGGCGATATTGTTGCGATTGCCGGAATTCCGGGAATCACGATTGGAGAGAGCTTCTGCGATCTGGAAGAGCCGAAGCCGCTTCCGCCGATCACGATTGATGATCCTACGATTGCGATCCAGTTCAATGTGAACAATGGGCCTTTTGCGGGGCGCGAAGGGAAGTTTGTGACCTCGCGAAATCTGCGAGATCGTTTGGACAAAGAGCTTTTGACGAACGTCTCGCTGAAGATGCAAGAGACGGGTTCTCCCGACACGTTCAAGGTGCTTGGCCGCGGCGAACTGCAGCTGGGAATTTTGATTGAAATGATGCGTCGCGAAGGCTTTGAGCTGATGGTGAGCCGGCCGGAGATTGTGACGAAGCGGATCAACGATCAGCTGATGGAGCCGGTGGAGCATCTTTATATCGATGTTCCGGAGACTTTCGTCGGAACAGTGATTGAGCGCCTTGGGCCTCGCAAGGGCGAGATGGTCAAGATGACCAACCATGGGTCGGGGCGGGTTCGCATGGAGTTTCGCGTGCCGAGCCGCGGGCTTATCGGGTTGCGCTCGGAGATGCTGACGGAGACCCGTGGCACGATCATCATGAACTCCATTGTTGATGGTTATGTTGACTACCAGGGCGAGATTCCGCAGCGTGCTTCCGGTGCTTTGATCTCGGATCGGCAGGGAACTACGACTGCTTACGCTCTCGAAGGACTGCAGGACCGCGGGATTCTGTTTGTTCCCGATGGAATTGAGGTCTATGAGGGCATGATCGTCGGCGAGCACTCGCGCGACAATGACCTCGACGTGAACTGCGTGCGCGAGAAGAAGCTTTCGAACATGCGTGCTTCGGGCTCGGACGATGCGGTTCGGCTGGTTCCTTACAAGCAACTGACGCTGGAGCAGTGCATCGAGTTCATCGCGGACGACGAACTGGTTGAGGTGACTCCGAAGTCGCTTCGGTTGCGCAAGCGGGTTTTGCAGGCGAACCGACGGCCGCGGAAGGGTTCTACGGAGTAGTTTGATGGGTACCCCCCCCGGGGGGGTACCCTACGATAAGTTTCCTTGTTTCAGCGGTTTACGAAAATCAACCCTCGTAAAATCGTCCAAGCAAAGGGGTTACGGCCAAATTCGTGCAAAGAAAAGAGTTAGCCCCGGCTGTAGGCCGGGGCTTTTGTTTTTCTCTACTCGTTTTAACTATACCTAATTGAGTGAAACTAAATTTCCATTTTGGCCGAGTTTATTTTTGTCGCGTAAGTATTTATTTTTGTGATGGTTGCGGCTAAAATTTACGGTTTTTTCGAGGCGAGAGGGCTTGACAAGCCGTTTTTGGGCTGTTTTTGAGGGATAAAGTTGTAAGTGATTGATTGGGTGGTGGTTGTGCCCCAGAGGATGTGGTAATTGTTAGGTATTTCCAGTTTGGGCGGCTGCGCGCTCGTGGTTTAGGGCGAGCAATCTGGCCAGAATTTAGGTGAGGAGGCACGTTGAGCTCGCCGCGCATTCTCTTGTCTCCCAGGAACGGCGGATTGCCGATGATAAAGTCGGCCTGCGGCCACTCTGGTTCGTAGGGCTTGCCGTCTGCGTCGTAGCGGAGGATGGCGTCTGCGTGCTGGATGTTGTCGATCTTCTGGAGGATGGGTTCGCGGTCTTCGGGGATTCCGTGCTCGCTGGCGAAGCGGCTGGCTTCGAGCCAGAGGCTCCCATCTCATTGATATGAGCGTCTGCTATTCGTAGCGGAGGACGACCTGGGGGTCTACGGTGGTGGCGCGGCGGGCGGGGATCCAGCAGGCGAGGAGAGCTACGGCGGCGAGAAAGATGGGGACTACGGTGAAGGTGATGAGGTCGTGGGGGCGGACTCCGTAGAGGAGGCTGGTGGAGAATTTTGCGACGGCGAAGGCTGCGGGCAAGCCGATGGCTACGGCGATGAGAGTGAGACGCATGCCCTGGTCGGACGATGAGGCGCTTGGACTGCGTTGAGTTGTGCGCCGAGGGCGATGCGGATGCCGATCTCGCGCGTGCGGCGACTGACGGAGTAGCTCATGACTCCGTAGAGGCCGACGGCGGCGAGGATGAGTCCGGTGAAGCCGAAGACTCCGAAGAGCGTGCCGGCGAGGCGCGGAAGGAAGAGCGCGTCGTTGAGGTGCTCTTCGATGGTGTCGGCGTTGTAGATGGCGAGCGTGGGATCGAGCGAGTCGATCTTGCTGGCGGACGGCGGTGGCGATGGAGGCGGAGTCGCCTGCGGTGTGGACGAGGAGGGTATAGCCCATGAAAGCGGGGTCGCTAGCTGACCGTCTGGTCGAGCGAGCGGAAGAGAACGGGGCGGGTGTCTTCGCCGATGGTGCGGGATTTGATGTCTTTGACTACGCCGATGATCTCGTAAGTGACGCGACCGCCGGTGATGTGCTGTCCGATGGGGTCCTGATTGCCGAAGAGTTTTTGGGCCAGGGCTTGGTTAATGATGGCGACTTTGGGGCCGGTGGGGCTTTCGTTGGCGAAGTCGCGTCCGGAGAGGCGAGGGATGCCCATGGTTTCGAAGTAGCCGGGGGTGGCCATGTAGAGCTCGGCGTAGGGGGTTGATCCAGCGGCTCCCTTGGAGTGGCCTTCGGCGATGAAGCCGTCGCTGCGAGTGCCTCCGGAGAGGGGGACGGTGTCGGTGGCGACGGCGGAGACTACGCCGGGGAGGGTGGCGATGCGCTGGCGGGCCTGGGTGAGGAGCTGGACGGTGTGCTCGGGGGAGTAGCCGTGAACGCGGGGATCGACGGACATCATGAGGACGTTGTGCGAGCGGAAGCCGATGTCGATGCCGGCGGCGGATTGGAGGCTGCGCAGGAAGAGGCCGGTCGCGCAGAGGAGGACGAGCGACATGGAGATCTGGGCGACGACGAGGATGTTGCGCAGGTTGAAGCGACGGCCGGGGCGGGCGAGGGCGTCTTCGCCTTTGAGGGCGTTGGTGAGGATGGGGCGCGAGGCGATCCAGGAGGGGATGAGGCCGAAGAGAAGGCCGGTGGCTACGCTGAGGACGAAGGTGTAGAGCAGGACTCGCCAGTCGACGCTGACGGTGAGGTCGAGTGGGATGGGTGCTGGTAAGTGGAACGCGGAGAGGCGCGGATTGCAGCGTAGGAGAGGAAGGTGCCGAAGACGCCGCCGCCGAGGGCGAGGAGGATGCTTTCGAGGAGCATCTGGCGCAGGAGGGTGGTGCGTGTGGCTCCGAGGGCGATGCGGACGGCCATCTCACGCTGACGGGTGGAGGCGTGGGCGAGCAGGAGATTGGTGACGTTGGCGCATGCGATGCAGAGGACGAGCAGAGCGACGACCATGAGCGAGGCGAGGAAGAGCAGGACGGTGGAGCGGATGAATGGAGGCAGGGAGCCGGCTTGTTCGAAGCGGAACTCGAGGTCTTTTTCCGGGGCGGCGTTGGTTTCGACAAAGTGTCTGGCCAGGGTGGTGAGCTCGGCGGCGGCCTGGTCTTGGGTGACTCCGGGTTTGAGGCGAGCGATGACGTTGACCCAGTGGAAGAGGCGCGAGTTGTGATCGGGGAGGTTGGAGACGAGGTCGTCGACGTTGCCGAAGGGAACCCAGAATTGCGGGTCGAGGATGAGGTCGAGGCCGTGGAATGCGGGTGGAGTGACGCCGACGACGGTGAAGGGATGGCCGGAGAGGGTGATGGATTTGCCGAGGATGGCGGGGTCTCCGGCGAAGCGATGCTGCCAGAGGCGGTACCCGAGGATGATGACGGGGGCCTGGTCTTCAGTGGGAAGGAAGCCGCGGCCGAGGGTCATGCGGAGCTGGGCGACTTCGAAGTAGTTGGAGGTGGCGGCTTGTCCCCAGATGCGCTCGGGGTCGCCTGTGCCGCCGATGGAGGCGGGGACGAGATCGTAGTAGCCGGCGACTCCGGAGAAGGATTTGGACTGGTCGCGCAGGTCTTTGTAGAGCGGGAGGGAGAAGCTGTTGCAGCAGCGGTCGGTCCGCTCAGTGGTGTGGAGGGTGATCAGGGTGGCGGGATCGCCCACGGGTGCGGGGCGCAGGACGAAGCGGCTGATCATGGAGAAGATGGTGGCGTTGGCTCCGATGCCGAGACCGATGGAGATGACGACGGCGAGGACGAGGCTGGGTGATCTGCCGAGACGGCGGAGCGCGTAGGCTAGCTCCTGCTTTTGTGATGGCATGAGGTGGTCCCCCGTGTGGATGGATATACGGAGGGAGGGGAGGATTGTTCATCGCGAAGGCAAAAAAAGCAGGGGAGATGTTGATCCCCCCTGCTGTGTGACAAGAACGTAATGCGAGGTTTTGTTGCGGGACTTGTTACTTGTAGCTTTTCGCGGTGGCGAAGCGCTTGTTGACTTCGTCCCAGTTGACGGTGTTCCACCAGGCGGCGAGGTAGTCGGGGCGGCGGTTGTTGTATTTGAGGTAGTAGGCGTGCTCCCAGACGTCGTTGCCGAGGATGGGGTAGCTGCCTTGTGAGATGGGGTTGTCCTGATTGGCGCTGGTTACGATGGCGAGCTTACCGCCCTTGAAGATGAGCCAGCCCCAACCTGAGCCGAATTGTTTGGCGGTGGTTTCGTTGAAGAGCTTTTTGAAGGACTCGAAGTCGCCGAAGTCGGCTTTGATTTGCGCAGCGATGTCGCCGGAGGGGTCGCCGCCTCCCTTGGGTTTCATGATCTGCCAGAACATGGTGTGGTTGACGTGGCCGCCGCCGTTGTTCTGCACAACTTTGCGTACGTCTTCGGGGATGGCGTTGAGGTCTTTGAGGAGTTCTTCCGGGGATTTCTTGCCGAGGTCGGGGTGTTTTTCGACTGCTCCGTTGAGGTTGGTGACGTAGGTCTGGTGATGCTTGTCGTGGTGGAGCTTCATGGTTGCTTCGTCGATGTGAGGCTCAAGTGCGGCGTAATCGTAGGGCAGAGGTGGGAGTTCGTAGGCCACGGTAAATTCTCCTGTCGTCGTTCGATTGTGTCAGCCAGGAGCATCCTGACCGGCTGGTTGGTTTCGATGCTGTCGGGGCTTGTGACGATGCACCCGAGAGGCAGAGCAACCCTCGAAGATGATAGCGCAACGGGTTGATTCATCGTTCCTTCACTTTCTTTCGGGGCGGAATTGTAACCGCAGGGGAAATTTTGCGCTCTAATGGAGGCAATGAGTGATCTGGATGCCGCTTACCGTTGGCTGGATGATGAAGGGCCTGCCTTTGGAGCTCCCGGTGTGGAGCCGCGCTGGACTTCGAGCGAGAAGGATGCTGTGTCGACTGCGTATGCGGCTTCGAGCCGGGTGTGGTTCACGGTGTCGCATGGGACGCTGAACGAGATTTACTATCCGACGATCGACCGTCCGCAGACTCGGGATATGGAGTTGCTGTTCAGCGATGGCGAGACGTTCTTCCATGAAGAGAAGCGCGACCTGGCGTATGACTTTCAGTACATCGACAGCAGTGCGCCAGCGGTGCGGGTGTCGGCGAAGGATCCGAAGGGGCGGTATGCGGTGACGAAGGAGTTCATCAGCGACCCGCACCATCCGGTTGTGCTGATGAACGTGAAGATCACGGGCGATGAGGCGATTTTGTCCCGGCTGAAGTGCTATGCGCTGCTGGCTCCGCATTTAAACGGTGGCGGGGCGGGGAATTCGGGGCGGTCGATTGATGTGGCAGGCAAGCGCTGCCTGCTGGCGTGGAAGGGCGAGACGGTGCTGGCGATGGGAGCGGACTGCGGCTTCAGCCGATCGTCGTGCGGGTATGTGGGGACGAGTGATGGCTACCAGGATCTTTGCACGGACATGAAGATGACGTGGCAGTTCGGCCAGGCATTGGATGGAAATATCGCGGTGATGGGCGAGATTGATGTTGCGGTGCATCGCGAGTTCACGATTGCGGTCTCGTTTGGCGATGGAAACCATGCAGCTATCGCGCAGTTGATGCAGACGCTGTCGACTCCCTACGTCGACCATCAGAAACGATTTTTGTTGCAGTGGACGCGGTCGATTTCGCCGCCGCGGTTGTCTTCTGCGTCGAAGGATGGCGGGAAGCTGATGCGGATCAGCCACAATGTGCTGCTGACGCATGAGGACAAGACTTACTCGGGGGCGTTTATCGCTTCGGCGTCGATCCCGTGGGGGAGTTCGAAGGGAGACCAGGATTTGGGTGGGTATCACCTGGTGTGGACTCGGGATATGGTGCAGACGGCGACGGCTCTGATGGCGTGTGGGAGGACGGATACGGCGATGAGGGCGCTGGTGTATCTGGCTTGCACGCAGAGGACGGATGGGAGTTTTGCGCAGAACTTCTGGATTGACGGGACGCCTTACTGGACGGGGATTCAGCTGGATGAGGTGGCCTTTCCGATCATGCTTGCGTGGCGTTTGTGGAAGGCGAACGGGCTGGGGGAGTTCGATATCTTTCCGTTTGTGGAGCGTGCTGCGGCTTTTCTGGTGAGGTATGCGCCGGTAACGCAGCAGGAGCGATGGGAGGAGACTGCGGGGTATTCGCCTTCGACGCTGGCGGCAGTGATTTCAGCGCTGGTGTGTGCGGCGGATATTGCTCGGGCGCGGCAGGCTACGGAGTTGGGGAGTTATCTGGAAGCGTATGCAGACTGGATTGAATCGCACCTGGATGAGTGGACGACGACGACAGAAGGAGTGCTGGTTCGGGAGGTACCGTACCACTATGTGCGGATACAGCCGCCGGCTCCGGGTGAGCCGTTTTACAACCCCGGACTGCCGCAGGGATGGATTCACATCAACAATCGCGAGCCGGGGGAGCGGTCTGACTTCGAAGCGCGCGAAGTGGTGGATGCGGGATTTCTGGAACTGGTGCGGTACGGGATTCGACGGGCTGATGATCCGCTGATTGTGGATTCGCTTAAGGTGGTGGACCGTTATTTGAAGATTGAGACGCCTTACGGGGATTGCTGGAGACGATACAACCACGATGGGTACGGGCAAAAGAAGGACGGCGGTCCTTATGAAGGATGGGGCCAGGGGCACGCGTGGCCGATTTTGACGGGAGAGCGCGCGCACTATGAACTGTGTGCGGGGCATGACTTCGCGCCGTATATCAAGGCGATGGAGCAGTTTGCTTCGACCGGCGGGATGTTGCCGGAACAGGTTTGGGACTACGCGGATATTCCCTCGAAGGGGATGTTTATTGGGCGGCCAGCGGGTTCGGCGCAGCCGCTGGTGTGGGCCCATGCGGAGTATCTGAAGCTGCTGCGATCGGCGTCGGACGGGCGAGTGTTTGACCGGATCTCGGTGGTGGAAGAGCGGTATGGCGTGGCGAAGGGAAAGCGGACGTTTTCAAACCACATCGAGATATTTGAGGTGACTCGGCCGGTTTCGCAAATCTACGCCGGACACACTCTGCGCATTGTGGACCGCGAGCATTTTCATATGGTGTACACGCTGGACAACTGGGCGACGACGTTGACGGCGGAGGCCCGGTCGGTGGGGTATCCGGGGTCGTTCGCGGATATTGTGACGCCTGTGGATTGGGCGGGCAAGATTGTGTTTACGCTGTACTGGCCGGGGCAGGATCATCAGGAACGATGGCTGGGCAGAAATATTGATGTGACCGTGATGCGGCCGCCGGAATCTATCTAGTAGTAAGGGGCTGGTGGTAAGGGTCTGGGCCTTGGCGCCGAGGTTGCGCAGATGCATAGAGCGACGCTTGGCTAGTACACTGTCATAGATCGGCCAAAATTTCGAGATTCGGCAGACGCCAACGGCTCGCGACTCTTCATTGAGCAAAGGAAAAGAATGAGCGAAAAGCAGGATTCCAAGCAGAATGAACTCGACCAGCTCTCCATCAACGCATTGCGTTTTCTGGCTGTCGATGCGGTTCAAAAGGCGAATTCCGGTCACCCGGGCGCACCGCTTGGTTGCGCTCCGATTGCTTACCTGCTGTACCACAAGCTGATGAAGCATGATCCGTCGGATCCGAAGTGGATCGACCGGGACCGCTTTATTTTGTCGAATGGGCATGCTTCGGCGCTGCTGTATGGCGCGCTGCATCTCTCCGGATATGGGCTGCCGATGTCGCAGCTGGAGCAGTTCCGGCAGTTCGGCTCGCATACGCCGGGACATCCTGAGTATGGCGAGGCACCGGGCGTTGAGGTGACGACGGGGCCGCTGGGGCAGGGCTTCGGCATGGCGGTCGGGATTGCCACTGCGGAGAAGCATCTGGCAGCGGTTTATAACCGCGACACGTACAACATCATCGATCACTACACGTATGTGCTGTGCGGCGATGGCGATTTGATGGAAGGGATTTCGCACGAGACGGCTTCGCTGGCCGGGACGCTGGGGCTTGGCAAGCTGATTGTGTTGTATGACGACAATCTGATCTCGCTGGATGGGCCGACGGAGCTCTCGTTTACCGAGGATGTGACGAAGCGTTTTGAGGCTTATCACTGGCATGTGCAGCATGTGGCAGATGGCAACGATCTCGTGGCGATTGAGAACGCGATTCTGACGGCGAAGGCCGAGACAGGGAAGCCTTCGTTGATCCGGGTGCGGACGGTGATCGGCTATGGCAGCCCGAAGGCCGGGACCAACAAGGTGCACGGCGAGGCGTTGGGTGTGGAGGCGGTGAAGGCGACGAAGAAGAACCTTGGCTGGCCGGAGGACAAGACTTTTTATGTTCCGGAAGAGGCGGCCAAGAACTGGGACGAGGCCAAGCTGAAGGGTAAAGATGCTCATGCGGCGTGGGACGATGAGTTTGCGGAGTACAAGAAGGCTTATCCGGAGCCGGCGGCGGAGTTTGAACGCGTGGTGAAGGGCGAGATGACGGCCGGTTGGGAGAAGAAGATTCCGACCTTCCCGACCGAGAAGCCGATCGCGACACGCAATGCGGGGCAGGCCGTGATGCAGGCGATTGAGAATGTCGTTCCTGAGCTGTTTGGCGGCGCGGCGGACCTGACGACTTCGACGAAGACGATCTTCAAGGATTCGCCGAGTTTTCATGTCGATCCGGCAGGGCGGAATGTCTACTTTGGTGTGCGCGAGTTCGGCATGATGGCGATGGTGAATGGAATGGCCGCACATGGCGGACTGATTCCGTTTGGGTCGACGTTTTTTGTGTTCTCGGACTACTGCCGTCCGGCGCTGCGTTTGGCTGCGCTGATGGGCGTGCATTCGCTGTTCGTGTTTACGCACGACTCGGTGGGACTGGGCGAAGATGGACCGACGCACCAGCCGATCGAGCATCTGATGAGCTTGCGGATGATTCCGCACTTTACCGACTTCCGGCCGGCTGATGCTAACGAGACGGCTGCTTGCTGGCAGTTGGCGTTGGAGCGGAAGAGCCCAAGCTTTATGGCGCTGTCGCGGCAGGACCTGCCGGTGCTGGATGCGGCGAAGACCCAGGCGAGCGCGCAAGGGCGCCTATGAGTTGGTCTCGTATGGCAAGGACGTCATTCTGATTGGTACGGGCTCTGAGGTTTCGCTTGTGCTGAAGGCTGCCGATGAGCTGAAGGCTGCAGGAATCAACGCGACGGTGGTCTCGATGCCGAGCTTCAAGATTTTCGAGGAGCAGAGCGATGCGTACAAGGCTGAACTGCTGCCGGCGGGCACGCCGAAGGTGGCGGTTGAGGCAGGGGCCACGTTGGGCTGGTACAAGTATGTCGGACTCAACGGCGGCGTGATCGGATTGGATCGGTTTGGGGCTTCGGCTCCGGGTGCGATTGCCCTGGATAAGCTGGGCATCAATGTGGCGAATGTTGTGGAACACGCAAAGAAGCTGGTGAAGAAGTAAAGACGGCGCGGCGATTCGAAACGGATCGCCGCTTTTCTCTTTAGCCGAAGAAAATCTCCTAAAAAGGCCCTCGAGAGGGGACGCGGGATGACGCAGGACGAGGCGAAACGGCTGGTCGCGAAGCGCGCGGTTGAGTTCGTTGAGGACGGAATGGCCGTTGGGCTGGGGACGGGGACGACGGCGACGATGTTCATCCGCGAACTGGCTGTCGCGTACAGCAGGGGTTGAAGATTCGGTGCGTGGCGTCGAGCGACGCGAGCCATCGACCTTGGGTTGTCGCTGGGGATGGATGTGACGACGTTGGACGAGCTGCCAGAGCTGGATTTGTATATTGATGGCGCCGATGAGGTTGGACCTGGGCTCGCGTTAATCAAGGGCGGAGGCGGTGCGCTGCTGCGGGAGAAGATTGTCGCCAGCGCGGCGAAGGAGTTCCTGGTGGTGGTGGACTCGACGAAGCTGGTGAAGCGCTTGGGCAAGTTTCCGCTGCCGGTTGAAGTTGTGAAGATGGCGCTGCCGGTAGTGGAGCCGAAGCTGGCGCGCTGGGATTGAATCCCAAGCAGCGGCAGGCGAAGAGCGGCGATGGGCCCTATCTGACCGATGAAGGGAACTACATTCTGGATTGCTGCTTGCGGTGTGATTGAGGATCCGGAGGTGCTGGCGGCGGAGATTCGCGGGATTGTGGGCGTGGTGGAACATGGGTTGTTTCTGGGGATGGCGATCGTTGGCGCTGGTGGCGGGAGAGGATGGCGTGACGGAACACCGCGCGTAGGAGCGGGATTCCCTGCATCGCTCCGCTCCTGCATCGCGTCTCATATAAGCATGGCTAATTCAACAAATTCATCGCAAACGGGCAAGACCTGGTTCATCACCGGAGCGTCGACTGGGTTCGGGCGGCTGCTCGCCGAAGAGGTATCTGAGGGCTGGCGGCAAGGTTGTTGCTACGGCACGGAAGGCGGAGCAGATTGCGATGCTTGCAAGTGAAGTATCCGGATCGCGACTGGTCTGCCGCTCGACGTGACGAACCAAGGCCAGGTCGATTCTGCGGTTGAGCAGACGATTGCCCGCTTTGGGCGGGTGGATGTTCTGGTGAATAACGCGGGCTATGGCGTCGCTGGTGCGATTGAAGAGGTCTCCGAGGCGGAGTTTATGCCGATGTTTGAGACCAATGTGTTTGGCCTGCTGCGGGTGACACGTGCGTTTCTGCCGCAGCTTCGCAAGCAGCGCAGCGGGCATATTCTCAATCTCTCTTCGATTGGCGGCGTGGTGGCGAGTCCAGGCATGGGGTATTACAACGGGACGAAGTTTGCAGTGGAGGCGAGTGTCGGAGGCGCTGGCCGGGGAGGTGGCTCCGCTGGGGATCAAGTGACACTCGTTGAGCCCGGGCCGTTCCGTACGGATTTTCTGGGCCGTTCGGGCGTGATTGCGGAGAAGCGTATCCCGGACTACGACGACGACCGCCGGCAACATGCGGAAGTACTTCGCGGAGAATGATGGCAAGCAGACCGGGCGACCCGCTCGTGCGGTACACGCGATGATGCAAGTAGTGGATTCGCCCAATCCGCCATTGCGGTTGCTGCTTGGAGCGAGCGCGTTGCAGCGATTGCGGACGAAATTGGCGCGATGGGAGAAAGAGATTGCAACATGGGAACCGGTAACGGTCGGCGCGGACTTTCCAAAGGGTCAGTGAACTGTCTCCAACGAGCGGCGATTTTGAGCTCGAAACCTTCACCATTCAGCGAGAACTGGCTCGACTCGGCGTAGTGCCGCACAAGGAAGGAACGACAGATGGAACTCGGAATCATTGGACTCGGCAAGATGGGCTTCAACATGGCGGAACGGCTTGCGGCTTGCTGGTCACAAAGTTGTCGGCTTCGACTTCAACAAAGACGCGACTGCGAAGCTGACGACGACTGGATCGCTGGGCGTGAATTCGCTTGTCGATCTGGTGAAGAACCTCGCGCGCCGCGTGCGATCTGGATTATGGTTCCGTCGGGTGATCCGGTGGACGAGACGACTGGCGAAGCTGAAGCCGTTGATGTCGAAGGGAGACACCTTCATCGATGGCGGCAACTCGAACTACAAGGACACGCAGCGGCGTCATGCGGAGGCAACTCATGAGGATTTCAATTTTGTGGATTGCGGCACGTCCGGAGGGGTCTGGGGGCTGAAGGAGGGTTACAGCCTGATGATTGGCGGCGATGAGGCTCCGGTGGAGCGGCTGACACCGATCTTCGAGGCGCTGGCGCCAGCCAAGGATGAGGGATGGGGTCACGTCGGGCCTTCGGGCGCCGGGCACTTCGTCAAGATGGTGCATAACGGAATCGAGTACGGAATGATGCAGGCGTATGCAGAGGGTTTCTCGATCATGCATGCGAAGAAGCCACTGAATCTGGACCTGCCGCAGATCTCGAAGATATGGCAGAAGGGTTCAGTGGTGCGTTCGTGGCTGCTGGATCTAACGGCGGATGCGCTTTCGAAGAATCCGACACTGAAGGGGCTGAGGGCATTTGTTCCTGACTCAGGCGAAGGACGCTGGACTGTGACGGAAGCGATCGATCTGAATATTTCTGCGCCAGTGATTACCGAGTCGCTGATTCGCCGGCTGCGGTCGCGCGAGGAGAACAACTTTACCGACCGCATGATCTCGATTATGCGGGGCGCTTTCGGCGGTCATGAAGTGAAGAAGACGCATGTCGAATAAACAGAGACAGAGAGTTTCAACCAAGCACGAGAGGTAAAAATATGCCGACCAGCGAAATGAGTGCAACTGCCGTAGTCAGTGCGTCGCCAGCTCCCGTGCAACCGGAGCGCATACCCGATCCATGCGTTGTCGTGATCTTCGGCGCTTCGGGCGACCTGACGAAACGCAAGCTCTTGCCTGCGCTTTATCACCTGGAGCAGTCCGGGCTGCTGCCGAAGGATTTTGCCGTGGTGGGCGTTGCACGACGTCCACTGGAGCAGACCTTTGCTGCGGATATGAAGGAAGGAATTGTCAGCGGCGGGGGGGTTGAGAAGGATGACCCAAAGCTAGACCCGTTTGTGGGCAAGATTCAGTATCACGCGATGAACTTCGATGATGCTGCGGGCTACGATTCGTTGAAGGAGATGCTTGCGGGGATCGATGCGACTCATGGCACGAAGGGCAATCGGCTGTTCTATCTGGCGACGGCGCCGGAGTATTTCTCGGACATCATCAAGTATCTTGGCGATCACTGCATGGCGAGGCCGAGAGACTGCGGAGACGGCAAGAATTGGGTTCGCATCATCATCGAGAAGCCTTTCGGGCATGACCTGGAGTCGGCGAGGGCGCTGAATGATGAAGTAAATAAGGTGTTCGATGAGAACCAGATCTTTCGCATCGATCACTACCTGGGCAAAGAGACGGTGCAGAACATTCTGGTGTTCCGGTTTGCGAACGGAATTTTTGAGAATGTCTGGAACCGGAACTACATCGATCATGTCGAGATTACGGCGGCGGAGAGCATCGGCATTGAAGGGCGCGGGCCGTTTTACGAAACCGCGGGAGCCCTGCGCGATGTGGTGCAGAACCATGTGATGGAACTGCTGAGTTTTGTGGCGATGGAGCCGCCGGTTTCGTTTGCATCGGATGCGGTGCGTGCGGAGAAGGTGAAGGTGTGGAAGGCGATTACTCCGATACATCCTGCGGATACAGTGCGCGGGCAGTATGGGCCGGGGATTGTCGACGGCAAGCCGGTGGTGGGTTACAGGCAGGAGGACCGGGTTCATCCGCGATCGCAGACGGAGACGTATGCGGCGCTGCGGCTGGAGATTGAGAACTGGCGCTGGGCGGGGGTTCCGTTCTACATTCGTGCGGGCAAGCGGCTGGCGAAGCGGGTGACGGAGATCAGCATTCAGTTCAAACTGCCTCCGTCGCTGCTGTTCAAGGGAGCACAGGCGGCGGGAGCTGAAGGGATTCGTCCGAATGTGCTTTCGATGCGGATCCAGCCGGATGAGGGGATTGCGCTGCAGTTTGGCGCGAAGGTTCCCGGACCGACGATGACAATCAGCAAGGTGGATATGGACTTCAGCTACGCGAAGGCATTCGGGATGTCGTCGGCGAACGGATATGAGCGGTTACTGCTGGATGCGATGCTGGGAGATGCGACACTGTTTGCGCACCGTGATGGCGTAGAGGCGACGTGGGCGTTGATGACGCCGATTCTGCAGGCGTGGGCGAAGGATCCCGTGAAGGATTTTCCGAACTATGCTGCAGGAACGTGGGGGCCATCAGCCGCGGACGCTCTGCTGGAGTCGGAGGGGCGTAAGTGGCGGAAACTTTGATTGACTTGAGATAAGGACTGTATGCCTCGACCGGTGACTGTAACGTATCGCGTGCTTCCTACGCCTGAGGCTACGGCTCGGGCTGCGGCTCAACTGTTTACGGATGCGGCTGTGAAGGCAGCTGCAGGGCGCGGGATTGCGCGGATTGCGATCTCGGGAGGGACGACTCCTAAGGCGATGTTTGCGATGCTGGCCAGTCCTGCGGAGCCGTTTCTGAAGCAGGTGCCGTGGGACAAGCTGGAACTTTATTGGGTGGATGAGCGGTGTGTGCCGCCGGATCATGCGGAGTCGAACTACCGGATGACGAAGGAGGCGCTGCTGTCGAAGGTTCCGCTGGCGGCGGAGCGGGTGCACCGGATTGAGGGAGAGTTGGAGCCGGAGGTTGCGGCGGCGCGATATGAGGCTGTGATTCGCAATACGTTCCGGCTGGAGGGCGCCGAGACGCCTACGTTCGACCTAGTGCAGCTGGGCATGGGTGACGACGGGCATACGGCGTCTTTATTTCCGCATACGGATGCTTTGAATGAAATGAGTCACATTGTGGTGCCGAATCATGTTCCGCAGAAGGACTCGTGGCGGATTACGCTGACGTGGCCTGTGATCAATCAAGGGCGGGAGGTTGCGTTTTTGATTGAGGGTTCGGGGAAGGCGCAGGTGTTGCACGATGTGTTTCTCGGGCCATATCAGCCGGAGACGTATCCGTCGCAGATCATTCGTCCGGCGAGCGGGCGGCTGCTGCTCTTGCTCGATGCGGCTGCAGCGGCTAAGCTGCCAGCACCGGCGAATTCCGATTTCACCGGCACTCTGGAGCTTAGATAGATGATTCTCGCTGGTGATGTGGGTGGAACGAAGGTCCATCTTGCGCTGTACAACTTTACGAATGGACGGTTACAGCCGATCCGCGACGAGAAGTTTCCGGCTCATGATTTTGCGAGCCTGGATGATGTCGTCAAGAAGTTTTGCGCTGCGGGCAATGAGAAGCTACGGGATATTGTTGCTGCTTGTTTCGGTTGTCCGGGGCCAGTGCGCGATGGGCGGCTGAAGCTGACCAATCTGCCGTGGATGCTGGATACGCGCGACATGGTGAAGTCGCTGGGTATTCCGCATATATTCCTGATCAACGATCTGGAGGCAAATGGCTACGGGATTCCTGAGCTTGCTCCGGAGGCGATCTTTACGCTGCACGATGGGAACCCGGATGCGAGCGGGCATGCGGGCTTGATCGCAGCGGGCACGGGTCTGGGCGAGGCCCTGTTGATATGGGAAGGCAAGGCGCATCGGCCGATTCCGTCGGAGGGCGGACACTGCGATTTTGCGGCGCGAAGCAATCGCGAGATCGCTTTGCTCGAGTATTTGCGCGACACTCTGAAGGGCAGGGTGAGTTGGGAGCGAGTTGTTTCGGGACTTGGGATCAAGAACATCTATGCGTTTTTACGGGACGTGGAGAAGATCGCTGAACCGGGTTGGTTGCATGACCGCATGATGGCTGAGGATCCGAATGTTGTGATCAGCCAGTGCGCGGAGGATGGTTCGAGTTCGCTGTGCTTTGAGACGATGAAGATGTTTTGCGGGGCGTACGGGGCGGAGTCGGGAAATATTGCGCTGAAAGTATTGGCTACAGGTGGAATGTACCTGGGGGGCGGGATTGCGCCGAAGATTCTGAAGACTTTGCGGAACGGGACCTTTATGCAGGCGTTTCTGGATAAGGGAAGGTTGTCTCCGTTACTGGAGTCGATTCCGGTTCGTGTGATTCTCGACGATACGTGTGCGTTGCTGGGTGCGGCTGCGTTTGCGGAGGCGCGGGCGGCGGAGGCCTCAGGCCATTCAGAGCGAGCGGATTCGCTTCCGGGTTAAGCGCTTAGGTTCTTTTTGACCAGGAATTTGCAAAGTTGGTCTGAGAGCGTGGCCCAGGGTGTGAGAGGTGGCCGATATACTGATCGCGGGTTACTTTGCTGCCGACATCCATCCCGTCTCCAAAGACTTCTTCCGCCGAACAACCTGACGTGGTTTCTTCCGGGAGCGGAGGCGGCTCGCGCGGGTCGTCGTCGCTGGATTTTTCGCGGCGCGCGGAGCTGGTCGAGCTGATGGATGGCCCTTGCAGCTATGAGGAGCTTCGCGATTGTCTCCATGATATTGCGAGAGTAAACCGGCTGACGTTTGCGTATCGACCTACGATCTCGTGGATGGACGAGTTGATCGCTGCTCATCCCGGGCGAGCGGAGCGGCTGCGCGTAGTGGACGTCGGATGCGGTTACGGCGATATGCTGCGACGAATTGCCTCGTGGGCGGAGCGACGCGGTGTCAGGGTCGATCTAACGGGCGTTGACTTGAATCCGGACGCGATTCGTGCCGCGAAGGAGGCGACTCCTGCCGGGCAGCGGATCGAGTGGGTTGTCGGCGATGCGCTTTCGGAGGCTGCGACGGGTGATGTAGATGTTGTGGTTTGTTCTCTGCTGACGCACCACCTCACTGATGTTCAGATCGTTCCACTGCTTCGCTGGATGGAGCGGGCTGCGCGATGCGGCTGGTTCGTCAACGATCTTCATCGGCAGCCGGTTCCTTACCATGTCTTCCGCTTGCTTGCTCCGATGCTGAGGCTGCATCCTTTTGTGGAGAACGATGGGCCGGTGTCGATCCGGCGAAGCTTTGTGGTGGAGGATTGGCAGAGGCTTTGTGCAGCGGCGGGATTGGCTCCTGCGATGGTCTCGATTCGAGAATGTCGGCCGTCGCGGCTCTGCGTTGACCGGATAAAGTAGGTTTTTTGATCTGTAGAAACTTGTGCTTTTGTCAAAGGATGCTTTTGATGTTAGTTCGCAATGCTGTTTTTGTCGTAGCTGCATTTGCCTTTTCTTTTACGCCTTTGGTTCAGGCGCAACGGCTTCCGATGGGAGTCCATCCTGAACACTATGGTCTTCGGCTGACTCCCGATCTTCAAGCGGCTACCTTCAGCGGGGAGGAGACGATCGATCTGACGCTGGATGCGCCGAGCAAAAGCATCACGCTGAATGCGGCGGAGATTCGGTTTGGCGAGGTCAAGGCCTATGTTCTTCCGTCGGCGGAGTATTCCTATGGAGCGCTGGGCTCGCAGCCGAAGCCGCTCAGTGCGATGGAGGCAGATAAGCAACCCCAGACGGCCGTGACTACTCTGGACGCGGCGAAAGAGCAGGCCACGTTTACTTTTGCGAGGGAGCTGCCTGCAGGCAAGGTTCGGCTGTCGATTCGATATTCGGGGATTTTGAACGACAAGCTGCGAGGGTTTTATCTTTCGAAGACGAAGACTCGCAACTATGCGGTGACGCAGTTTGAGCCGACGGATGCGCGGCGGGCGTTTCCGAGTTTTGACGAGCCGGCATTGAAGGCGACGTTTGATATTGCGTTGACCGTGGATGCGCGCGATACGGTTATCTCGAACACGAACGTCATTTCGGATAAGAAGGGGCCGGTGGCAGGCAAGCACACGTTAGTGTTTGCGACGACCCCGAAGATGTCTACTTATCTGGTGGCGTTTCTGGTGGGTGATTTCAAGTGCACGGAGGGAAAGTCGGATGGGGTGCCGATCCGGGCCTGCTCGACGCCGGACAAGGTTGAGCTGACGCGGTTTGCGGTGGAGTCGGCGCAATATGTGTTGCACTACTACGACAATTATTTCGGGATCAAATATCCGATGCCGAAGCTGGATATGGTGGCGCTGCCGGACTTTGAGGCGGGAGCGATGGAGAACTTCGGCTGCATTACGTATCGCGAGACGGATCTGCTGGTGAACTCGAAGACCGGAGATATTCCATCGAAGAAGCGCGTCGCTGTGGTGGTGGCGCACGAGACGGCGCATCAGTGGTTCGGCGATATGGTGACGATGCAGTGGTGGGACAATCTGTGGCTGAATGAAGGTTTTGCGACATGGATGGAGACCAAGTCGGTGGCGGAGTGGAAGCCGGAGTGGAACTTCCCGCAGGACGATGCACAGGACCTCGACCAGACACTGAACCTGGATTCGCAGAAGACGACGCGGACGATTCGGGCGACGGCGAATACGTCCGGATGAGATTAATGAGATGTTCGACGGCATCGCGTATGGCAAGGCGGGCGCGGTGATCGGGATGGTAGAGAACTACCTGGGCAAGGAGGTCTTTCGGCAGGGGGTGCACAACTATCTGGTGGCGCATTTGTATGGGAATGCCACGGCGGAGGACTTCTGGAATGCTCAGACGGCGAATTCGCATCTGCCGGTAGACAAGATCATGTCGAGCTTTGTGATTGAGCCCGGGGTGCCGCTGCTTACGGTGTCGGAGCGGCAGGCCACCGGGGTGCCGGTGGCGCAGAGCAGGTTCTTCGTGTCGATGGGGCCCGACCTGGGGCGGGAGCAGCGGTGGACTGTGCCAGTTTGCCTGAAGACGAATGCGGCGCCGATTTGCAGGGTGCTCACGCCAGAGGATCGCAGCATACCGATTCCGATGGACGTCGGGTTACCGGTGCTTTATGTCAATGCTGGCGCGAAAGGGTATTACAGGACCGCCTACACTCCGGCGCAGTACAACGCGATTGTGACGAAGGCGGAGACATCGCTCACGCCCCCGGAGAAGATCGGGCTGCTGGGAGACCGTTGGGCGCTGGTTCGATCGGGGCAGGGGAGCGTAGGGGATTATCTCGACCTGGTGCTGGCGCTGAAGGCGGACCCGAACGCGGCGGTGCTGGATACGGCGCATCAGCAGATGGAGAAGATCGAATCGCAGATTGCGACTGACGAGGATCGGGAGGCCTTTCGTGCAGTGGTGCGGCGGGAGTTTGGGCCAGTGTATCGAGCGCTGGGGAGTCCGGTGAAAGGGGAGTCGTTTGACCGGCAGCAGCTGCGTGCGATTTTGTTCGAGATGCTGGGGGAAGCGCGCGATCCAGGTGTGTTGGCGGAGGCGCAAGCTCTGACTGCGCGAGCACTTGCGGTAGACAACAAGAAGGACAAGACGCTGGATTCGACATTGTCGGATGCGGCCGTGCTGGTAAGTTCCAGCAACGGAGATGCCGCGCTGTATGACAAGGTGCTGGCAGTGAGCCAGAACTCGACCGATCCGGAAGAGCAGGAGGAGGCGTTGAGGACGCTGGCCCGGTTTCGGGACCCGGCGCTGGTGAAGAGAACACTGGACTATACAGTTTCGGGCGAGGTGAAGAACCAGGACAGCTGGGGGGTGTTGGTGGTGTTGTTGCGTGATCGGGAGACCCAGGGGCAGGCCTGGGACTACATACGAACCAACTGGGACAGGGTAAAGGCGCAGCTGACGGTGTCCTCGGGAGAGGAAATCGTGCGGGCCACGGGACACTTCTGTTCGGTGGAGCGGCGGGATGAGGTGGCTGAGTTTTTTGCGACTCACAAGGTCGAGGCGTCCGCTCGTACGCTGGCCACAGCGGTGGACAATATCAATGCCTGCGTTCAACTGCGAGCGACACAGGAGAGCGATTTCCACAGGTGGCTGGCGACTCGAGAGAGGTGATCGTTGGAAACAAAGGGCGGGGGCGTGCCGAGGCAGTTAATGGGTGAGATTCGGTCTGCAGATAGGGCTCAGAATGGCGCGATAGAAATTCTGCGAGTCGAAGTATGATGAGACCCAGACAGAACGAGTGCGGCCGAGACACTTTGTAGACAGGCCGTGAAAAAGTTAAAGATACCCAAAAAGTGTTATGCAATGTGGGTCATTCTGCGTTGACTTTCAACTTTCGTGACGGTACCTTCCCAATTGAGGACACCAATGAAGAAAACATTTTTAGTACTTGCCGGTATCGCCCTCCTCTCGTCCCTCGCCCTCCCGCTCCATGCACAGGACGGTTGCGAGAATTCGCCTGAGAATCCGACGGCGATTCTGGCTGTTGTGGGCTCCGCAGGTGCCTTCTTCGTTTCGGCTCGGGCTCGCATCAAGGCTCGTCGGGATTCGTCCAAATAGAAATCTCACAAGGTTGATCGCCAAATCCTCCCCTTTGGCGCGTCGCCAGAAGCTATCTAAGTATGGCAACTTTTCCGGCTGCTGCTGAAGTCAGGCCACTCCCTGCAGAGGGAGCGGTTGGCTTCAGCGTGCCTCGTTCCGCTGTACTTGCGGCGGTGATCGCGGTGTTGGGCCTGTCGACGATATGGCCAATGGCGAACGCGTTGTGGGTGCTTTGGACGACGGATGCTCTGAAGTCGATCGGGATGTTCATTCCGCTGGTGAGCTTTGTGCTGATTCTGAGAGCATGGCGTTCGCTGGGATGGGAGATGGAAGGTAGCTGGTGGGGGCTGGCTATTTTGATGGCCGATGCGTTTCTCGTGCATCTTCGGAGCCAGTCGATTCTCATATTCGTTGTTTCTCCGCAGTTTACGATCTTTTGTCCGCCAAGCTCCCTGGTGGCGTTTGCCTATGGAGCAGGGATGGTTCTGCTGTTTGGGGGAACTCGACTGTTCCGGGCTGCTTTGTTCCCGTTGATTCTGCTCTGCTTTGTCAATCCAGTTCCACACATCTTTAATGTGTTTGTGGACCTGCCGCTGCAACGCGCATCCGCCCACGTGGCGCGGGCGTTTGCGATTGCGCTGGGTCAGAAGCTTAGTCCGGACCAGTTGCGGCTGATGTTTACCCCTGATTTTGGGATGTTTATTGCCCCAGGGTGCAATGGCATTCGGGGCGCAGTAACGATGGGATTTATTTCGTTGATCGCGGGATATATCTATCGGTTTCGCTGGTATGCGAATGCAGCCGTGGTCGTGGGCGCGGTGCTGCTGGGATATGTTTTCAACTTCGCCCGTCTGTGCATCCTGGTGCTCTATTACATTGTGGCGCTGCATATCCCATGGCTGCGCAGCAGGGCTACGATGGGCGATTACATTATTGGCGGGTGCCTGTTTCTGCTGGGGACGTTTCTGCTGTTCTACGTTGTGCGGCGATTGGGTGAGTCGCCCGGCCAGATCAGACGACCAGAGCTTGCCCGGCTTCCTGCGGCAGGCCTGGTGTCGAAGACCTTTTATCCGCGCTTTTTCGCGCTCCTGGGGCTGGTGTTATTCAGCTGCTATGGAGTTGCGCGCGCTTATGTGCGCGTGCACAGCGATGACTATCAAGCTCAGATCAAAAGCGACCAGGATGCTCCGGGAAAGTTCCCTGCACGTATTGGAAGCTATCGGCTATCGCGGTCGTGGAATGAGAACCTGTTTACCGGCCCGCTGATCTTCCACTGGGCAGAGTATGTGCCGGATGACGGCGGACCCCATATCTCCCTCGGTGTCTCTCCAGTTCTGGGATCGCATGACACGTTGACCTGCCATACGGCACGCGGAGATGATCCGTTGTGGCGGGATCAGCTCACGATGTCGACCGCCGGCAACGTTCCCGTCGATTTTTCCGGGGCGTTCTACAACGATGGCGCGACGCAGTATCTTGAGGCAACGACTATATGTAGTGGTGGATCGTGCGGGGAATACTCGAGCGACCGGGCCCACTTTGGTTTCGTCTACAGTAAGCCGAACCCGCAGGCTCTCTTTTCACAGGATCCGCAGCGGCCTATTCCGATACTGGTGCGGGCAGAGACGATAGACACAACGCTTCCGCTGGAGGTTGCGCGCAAGCAGATGACTGGAGCCGTGCGGTCCTTTCTGGCGTCGACCGATCTGGGTGGTCTTACTCAACCGTATCGCCATCAGTAGTTAGAGTTTCCTTGGTATCCTTAATCGCAGTGCCATCATTTTTTCGTCGCGCTTCAGTTTCCATCGCCGTGTTGTTGGCCGGCGCTCTTTCCTGTTCTCTTGCAGGCTGTGGTGGTTCCAACGCCCCAGCCACCCGTCCTACGCTCACCGTCACCGCTGCCAATGCAAGCCGCACCTACGGAGCTGCCAACCCGGCCTTCACCGCCTCAGCGGCGGGCGCGGTCAACGGCGACAGCTTCAGCTTCACTGAGAGCACAACCGCCACTCCGGCCTCTCCCGTGGGCACCTACCCGATAGTTCCTGTCGCAACAGGCGCGAATCTCGCCAACTACAACGTCGTCTACGTCAACGGCACTCTGACTGTCAGCCAGGCCGCCCTGACGGTAACTGCGGCGAACGCCAACCGAGTTTACGGAGCTGCCAACCCGGCCTTCACCGCCTCTGCGACGGGTGCGGTCAACGGCGACAGCTTCAGCTTCACTGAAAGTACGACGGCCACTCCGGCATCTCCAGCCGGCATCTACTCGATCGTTCCGGTTGCGGCAGGCGCAAATCTCGCCAACTACAACGTCGTCAACGTAAACGGCACCCTGACCGTCAACAAGGCCACGCTAACGGTCACGCCCAACAACCAGAGCATCGTCTCAGGATCCGCGCTCCCGAGTCTCTCCGCCACGATCGCAGGCTTCGTCAATGGAGATACGCAAACTGTTGTCACCGGACTCCCGACTCTGACAACCAGCGCAACGTCCTCGTCTCCGGCCGGCTCTTACCCGATTGTCGCAACCCTCGGGAGTCTCTCCGCGGCCAATTACGGCTTTACGTTTGGGACCGGGACTCTCACTATTACTCCCGCGAGCCAACCCGGAGCCGGCTTCAGCGGTCGGGCAATGGCTGGAAACCAACCCATCCACAACGCAAGCATTCAGCTTTACGCCGCTGGTACCAGCGGCAACGGCTCTGCCGGTACACCTCTTTTGACGACTCTTCCTGTCAGCGACTTCTCGGGTGCCTTCACGGTACCGGCTGGTTACCCCTGTCCTGCCGCAGACTCGCAGCTTTACGTCGTCATTCGCGGCGGCCAGATCGGAACCGCCGCCAACAACAGCGCCATCACCCTGGCAAGCGCCATCGGCCCGTGCAACCAGATTGCCGCTTCCTCACAGTTTGTCATCAACGAGGTCACTACAGCCGCCACCGCCTGGGGACTGGCTCAGTTCATGGCTGCTGGAGGCAACATCGGAACCACCACCAGCAACCGTCAGGGCCTCACCAACGCAGTCGCCACCGTCGCGAATCTCGCCAATCCGGCGACCGGTGCATCCCCTGGGCCATCGTTCCCGCAAAACGGCGTGTCGCCCGCCGCCAAGATCAACTCGGTCGCCAACCTGTTGAACACCTGCACGACGGCGACCTCTTCGACAGGATGCAGCACACTCTTTTCCGCAACGACGCCCAGCGGCGGAACCGCCCCGAGCAACACATTGGACGCTGTCCTTAATCTTGTGCTCAATCCTGGGGCAAACGTCGCCACGCTCTACACGCAGTCGACTGCCAGTACAGCTTTTACGCCTGCACTCGCAACGGCACCCGCGGACTGGACGATGTATATCAACTATTCCGGCGCAGGGATGAATTCGCCCACCGGGGTTGGAGTCGACGCGACGGGCAATATATGGGTCGCCAGTTACTTTGGCGTCGCATCGGAGTTTTCGCCGACGGGCGCTGCTTCCTTTCCGAACGGCATTACAGGAGGCGGCCTGAATGAGTCCTACGGGCTGGCTGTTGACGCTCAAAATAATGTGTGGATTCCCAACGAGGCGACACCGTCAAGCGTTAACAACGGCCTCGGCAGTGTGACCGTTCTCAACTCAACGGGGCAGGTCCTGTCTGGCTCTAATGGGTATAGTGCGGGGGGGCTCGGTTATCCTGATGCGGTCGCCATCGACCCCAATGGGACGGCATGGGTGGCTAACAACTACAACGCGAGCGTCACTCTGCTATCCAGTAGTGGGCAGCCGTTATCGGGGGCGAAAGGATATACAACGCCGAAGATGGCTTTCCCGGTCGCGGTCGCCATTGACGCGAACCACAACGGCTGGGTGGCGAATATCCAGGATGGCTATGTGACCAAGGTCTCTCCCGACGGCAGCCAGTTCGCCAGCTACGCCTGCTGCATCGGACCCGCAGGCATCGCCATCGATCAGCGCGGCTTCGTATGGGTGGCCGATTACTCTGCTAACAGCGTCGCCCAGATGGCGAGCGACGGTACGATCATCTCCACCGGCTACAGCGATAATCAGGCCAGCATCATTCACCCTCAGGGCATCGCGGTCGATGGAGCGGGTCATGTGTGGGTGACAAACTACAAAGGGCCGTCGATTACGGAACTGGCTGGTTCGGCCACGGCTTCTCCGGGACAAATCCTGTCGCCCGCCGCCGGGTGGGCAAAAGATGCGGCTCTGAATGGGGGCTTTTCCGTGGCGATCGACTCGAGTGGGAACCTGTGGATCACGAATTTTTTCACCAACATCCTGACGGAGATTGTTGGTCTGGCGACCCCGGTGAAGACCCCGTTGCTCGGGCCAGTTCAGACTCCGTAGGAGCGACGCCAGGTCCTCGGGATTCGTGATGACCTCGCCCAATTGGGGAATTCGGGCATCTTGAGGTACAACCACCCAGGCCTGCTGGTTTTTCCTGTCTTTTCCTCTTTTTGCTTGCGAAAAATCGAGTTGGCGCTTCGGGGATTCTGGCGCTGATCGCCGCGGATTATGCCGCTTTCCCGCGCGTGTATCCCCAGAAGATTCGCATTTGGAAAAAAGTTGCGTTTGGGGCTTGACAGGTCTTGCACGAAGAGAAGAAGCTGTCTAACGCAACCAATGTGGTCTGACCTCAGTTCCTCAATAGAGAAAGCAGGTCAATCTGGGCCACGCAACACCGTGCTGTACGCAAGATTTCTTTGGAGGTTAGTTATGAAGTTTATCGGATTCGAAAGAAAGTCCACGCTGAACCGTGGATCCTTATCTGCCCGTGTGTTCTCCGGACTGCTCCTGCTCGTCACCGCGATCGCTCTGGTCTGGTCTTCCTCGGCCGGTGCTCAACTCGCCGGTAAGGGCGAGATTAAGGGAATTGTTATCGATTCTACCGGCGCCGTCGTCCCTGGCGCTGTCGTTACTGCGACATCAGTCACCCAAGGCACCAAGTTTACCCGAACCACCTCGAACTCGGGAGACTTCGACATCCCCGCGCTCAACGCCGACGTCTATAAGGTCACCGTCGCTGCCACCGGCTTCCAGACTCTGAACCAGGAAGAGGTTCACGTCAACGCCCTCGAAGTCGCCGACCTGAAGCTGACGCTGACTGTTGGCGCAGAGAGCCAGAGCATCGACGTCTCCTCAACGCCGCCTGCCCTTGAGACCAGCAATGCAACTCTAGGCGCCACCATCGAGAATGACATGTACTCCTCGCTTCCCGTTGAAATGGGAGCGTACGGCCAACCCGACCAGCGCCGCGCCACGGACTTCGCCTTCCTCATGCCAGGTGTCCAAGGCAACAACACCAACGGCAACGCGACTACCAACGTGGGCATCATCAACGGTTCCGGCAGCCGAGGCGCAGCCGCTGCGGTTTACATCGACGGCATTCCCTTCGTGCGCGCGGGAGGCAACGGGGACCCACGTTACGTCTGGACCGCAATCTCTGTGGACGCTGTCGATCAGTTCAACGTGCAGACCACCGGATACTCTGCCATCTATGAAGGCCAGGGCATTCAGAACTTCAACATCAAGCAGGGCGGCACCAAATACCACGGCGCAGTCTACGAGTTCTTCCGCAACACGGCTCTTGACACCTGGGGATTTTTCGGGGCTCTCCCCAATCCAGTTACAGGAGTTGTCAGCAAGCCCGTCGAGCATAGCAACGAGTACGGCATCGTTCTCAGCGGTCCTCTCGTTCCCGTCGGCTCCTGGCGCGAGAAGCTCTTCTTCTTCGGCAACTATGACGGCTTCAAATACTCCAGCCAGACTCCCACTTCGATGACCTTCCCCACGGCAGCGGAGCAAGCTGGTAACTTCGCCGGTCTCTCGCCTGGCGGTATCTTCGATCCCTCCACCCAGCAGGCTTGCACGGCCAACAGCACGGACGGGCCCTGCCGTTACCGGTACGGCTACAGTGGAGGCACCGGCAAGGGCTCACGCGGAAATCCCGTGCAGACTGGCGCCGTCGACGTGATTCCCGCCAGCCAGATCTCGCCGATCATCAAAAATCTGCAGAGCTTCCTTCCCTCCGGCATCGGCACATCTCCCACCAATAACTTCATCTCTCCGAACTTCACCGGCCTCAGCAACTGGTCCACAACCGATCGTATCGACTACACCCCAAGCTCGAAGGACACCATCACGCTGCTGGCTGCCATCGGCCGTCAGGCAAGCGCAGTCCCTCAGGGACAAACCACTTCGGGACGCAACGTCGGCCCCGTACCTTACAACTACGGCCAGGCCTTCGCCCCCAAGACCGCGGTTGGCATCATCGAAGAGACCCACGTCTTTTCTCCGAAGATTCTCAACCAGTTCAAGTACGGATACGCCCGTTACAACGGCCCTACGTTCAATCCCAACTTCGCGCCGGCCTATGCTTCATCCGCGCTGGGCATCGGAGGGCTCCCGGCTGGTCAGGCGGCAGGTGGCTTCCCCACGGTTACCTTTACCGGCACAGCGGCCCCGACGAACTGGAGCGGCGCGCAGGCCAACATCACGATCGCTGAAAACTACACGCTGGTCGACAACGTCCAGTGGAATGTGGGCAGGCATTCGCTGACCATCGGCGGCCAGATCGCCTGGATGCAATATCAGGTCACGCCCGACACTGGCGGCTCAAGCTTCCTAACCATCGCAACCGCCCTCAGTGAAACGGCTGGCTTCAACGCTTCGACCAACAACAGCATCGCTGCGACAGCCAATACGGGGCTCGCGTACGCCAGCTTCCTCATCGGTCAGGTCGACAAAGGCAGTTTTACTCAAACCCTTGTGCAAGAGTACGGATCCAGGTTCCGCGCCATCTCTCCTTATGTCCAGGACAACTGGAAGGTCACTGAAAAGCTGACCGTGGACATGGGTTTCCGCTACGATTTCTTCCCGTCACTCCGCGAAGCGCATGACAATTTGAGCTTCTTCAATCCAAACCTGGCGAACCCCGTGACCGGCCTCAACGGCGCGCTGCAATTCGCAGGGACCGGCCCCAACACCTGCAACTGCCATACCCCGGTCAATAACTATTACAAGAACCTCGGGCCTCGCCTTGGCATCGCCTATCAGGTTGATCCCAAGACCGTCATTCGCGCGAGTTACGGTGTCATGTACACACACGGCAACGCAGTTGGCGGCGGCAATAACATTACCGCGGGCGGCGCAAGCAACAGCCTTGGCTTCGCGGCCAGTCCCAGCGCCTCCGCAACCTCCAGCTTGGTCTCTACCTTCCCTTTGACCGCCACCAGCAGCGCCTTCCCCGCCTATGCACCGGCTGCGGGACGAGCCTCCGGCCCTGCCTTCGGAACCGGGTACACCACCACCACCGGCTACACCGGAACACCCTCCGGTGTCGCCTACTTTGACCCCTACCTTGGCGGACGCGCACCGCAGTACCTCAACTGGAGCGTGGGCTTCCAGCATCAATGGACCGACGCGATCGTCACCAGCATCTCGTACGTTGGCTCGCAGGGCCACTTCCTGATCTCGGACGGAGGGAACGCTCGCGGTTTCTGGTCCAATCAACTCGATCCCAAATACCTGACCTATGGTTCCAACCTGGCCCTGTCCGGTGCTCAAGCGACCGCATTCTGCGTGGCCAATAATCTCCCTTGCCCGGCCAACTTCACGTCCAGCCAGAATCTCGGTACGGCGCTCAGGCCATTTGCCTTCAATGGAGTGTCCGATTACATGGGGAACGTCGCGAACGCCAACTACAACGCGCTTCAAGCGACCGCCAACATGCGGCCTTCGCATGGCCTCACCTTCATGGCCAACTACACCTGGTCGCGGTCCATCGACGATGGCGGCACCTTCCGCACTGGCTACGCTATTCCAGCTGCATTCTCGCAGACCGGCAAGGCCTGGGCGCAGGATCGGATTGAGCGCACCATCTCCACCTCCAACCAGCCCCAGCACATCGTGCTCACGGGTGTGTGGAATCTTCCCATCGGCCAATCGTTCCTCAACGGGAGTGCCTGGGAGCGCGCCGTCTTCGGTGGCTACAAGTTTTCCTCGATCTTCCAGGCCTACTCTGGATCGCCGCTTGCAATTACGGGAAGCAGCTGCGGAACCAACCCGGCCCAGATAACCTGCATGCCAACCTACAACCCCAACTTCACCGGCCCGGGACGCATCCATGGCAAATGGGGCCAGGGCGTGACCGCCGCCAGCGCCAGCGTTGCCAACACCGCAACCCCCCTTACCCAGTCCTCCGCGAACCAGTTCATCGATGTTCGCGGGTTCCAGACCACCGGAGCCTACCTCTTCGGCAATACCTCTCGTACAGCCCCTTACAACATCTATGGGCCTGGAAACTACCAGTGGGACATCGGTCTGAACCGCAGCTTCCCGCTGCACCTCGGCGAGTCCTCCAGGCTGAACCTTCGGGCCGAGATGTACAACCTCACCAACCACACTCTCTTCGGCGTATCCAGCCTCGCCTGGGGAGCCACCAACTTCGGACAGGTCACGACAAACGCGAACTATAACCGCAGGTCCGCACAGCTCTCCGCGCGGATCGAGTTCTAATCTGCATAAATACAATCGATTGCCGCCTGCACTAAAGCGGGCGGCATTTTTGTTTATAAGCCGTCGTCTGGTGAGTAATCGATTCAGCGATTTGTGATTTTCGGCAACCGCTTTTCGTAGCAGAAGAAGCGGAGGCCAGGCCTGAACTGAAGGCCGATCTCTCCGGCGAGTTGATAGCCGAGTTGTGGAAAGAGTCTCTGCGTTGCTTCGTTTTGTGTGTTCGTGTCGACGCGCAGGACGTTAAGGCCGCGGTTTGCCGCGACCTCTTCTGCCTTCTGCATTAGAGCGCGGGCTACACCTGCTCCACGAAATGCCGGGTCAACGGCGAGCCGGTGAACGACGATGGCGGGTTCTTCGATGTCCCAGCCAACCTGCGCGTAGTCTGGTTCCTGATCCATGGTGATTGCGGCGATTCCGGCGATCGCCGTGTCGATTTCGGAGATCCAGAGTTGTCCCAGGCGGATGTCGCGGCTAAAGACCTCTTCGTTCGGATAGCTCTCATCCCACTGGAGGTTTCCGGAAGCGATCATGAGTGGAACGACTCGTCGCATCAGTGTCATCAACGCCGGAATGTCCTCGTGATTGGCGAGTCGTATTCGCATGTTTCGTCAGGGACGGCAATGAAAATGTCTAACGATGCGGTACTGATTCAAAGGAGAGTTTGGGGCTACATGATGCGAAAGCGTTCGCGCATGAGGCGTTGGAAGCGGGGGCGCCAAATAAGATCGTAGGCGAGTTCTTTGCCTGGAAACATAGCCAGCGCGGCCTTTCTGGTGTCGGCGATCATCTGAGCGGCGTCATCGACTGTCAACGTGGAATCCTGGGCGATCACTTGCATTACCATGTTCATCATCATTTGCATGCGGCGGATGAGCTTCTGTTCCTCAGCTCGCTCTTCGGCGCTGATTGTGGTGAACTCTGCCCTGGTTTCATTCAACTCCATCGGTGCCTCCCTGATCCAGATCCCTATGGATTCGATGCGTTCAGGGCTTCGAGGATTGCTCCGTCTGGCCCAAGCAAAAACGTCGTCAACCCGAACTCATCTGTTCGGTATAGCTTAGTCCGGCGGGCTGCGATTCTCTCAATGACTTCAAAGCGGGGGTGCCCGAACGTATTCCCCTTGCCCACGGATACGATGGCGTCTTTGGGGGCGGCTGCGGCCAAGAACTCCTGCGTGGTCGAGGTTTTGCTGCCATGATGGCCGACCTTCAGCAGGGTCACAGGTGCTACACGACCGTTGGCGAGCATCATGCGCTCGCTTGGCGCCTCGGCATCGCCTTCCAGAAGGACGGACGATTCGCCGTACTGCATTCGCATGACGAGTGAGTCATTGTTAACGGGCTCGCGAGGGTTGGCGTATCCGGTTTCCGGGGCGAGCATCGTGATCTGCATTCCTCCCCACGCTACCAGGTCGCCTGCGTAAAAATGACGCACGTGCACGCCGAGTTCTTTCGCTTCGGCTAGCAGGTGGCGATAGTCATCCGAATTGGGGTCGATGCTGACCCAGAGCTCTCGCGGCCTGAAGTTACGCATGATCGCGGGCATTCCGCCCATGTGATCGCTGTGTGCGTGACTGAGGACGAGCACGTCGAGATGACGTATCCGGCGCGACCAGAGATACGGGGATACGATCTCTTCACCAACATCGAAATGACTGGTTGCTTCGGCCGCTTCTGTTACTCCACCGACGGGTCCGCCGGCATCGACCAGCATGGTTTTGCCATCGGGAGCGGCGACGAAGATGGAGTCGCCCTGACCGACATCAATCGCCGTCACCTCCAGCATGCCGGGTGAAAGGACTGCTTGTTCTGGCCATAAGACCACCACGGCAATGAGCGGAAGCATAGCCAATGCGACCCAGGCCCATGCGCGCGACTGGCGAACCGCCCAACAGCAAAAGACCCACGCGACGATTGCCAGAAGGGCTATCCACCACACGGGAGCGGGAATCCTGAGGTCTGCTGAGTGAATTGCGCTGACGCGGCCAATGACAGCAGAGATGCCATGAAGGAGCAGGGCTGTGGCTGCACCGGGCAAAAGTGAGATCCATGGTGAGATAAGCGATGCGCAAAAGGCGATGACGGCGACCGGAGCGAGCACGGCAACCAATGGCACGCTGAGCATATTTGCGGGTACAGCGAAGACGGTTGCGCGATGGAAGTAGAGGGCCATTGGGAGCGTCATCACCATCTCCGTAACGATGCCGAGGAGCGCGAGCTCCAGCGTCCAGAGGCTTGCCCGCACAAGGAGGGAGGGAATGATGCGCTGCCCATCGACCCGTAACGTCGGCGATGGTCTCGCTCCAGAGACGCAGCATGACGCGAAACTGGGCTACTCGCGGCGGCAGACTGATGTCTAGCCACTTGTCCCAGAGTTTTGCTGCGGCGCGTGTGTATGGAAGAAAACTTCGCTCGCTGAGTGGGACTGCGATTCCGCCGATGGCGACGATCGCGAGGAAGGTCATCTGAAAACTGGCCTCGAATAAGGCAGTGGGCGAAATGACGAGGACGGCGAGGGCGGATGCGCCGAGTGCGTTCAGAACATTGCGGTCGCGCGAGAGCAGACGCGCCACCAGAAAGACTGCGGTCATGAACAGAGCGCGCTGGACAGGAGCACCGAACCCGGTGAGGAGCGCATAACCGAACGTGAACACGAGGATGAGAGGCGTTGCGAGCCACTCGCGGAGCCGGAGTTTTTGTGTAAGCCAAAACAGAATGCCGGCCAGAAGTCCAACGTGCATGCCAGACACTACGAAGAGATGGAACGATCCTGTGCGTTCGAAGCCGAGACGCTGAGTCTTATTCAGACCGGCGCGATCGCCGAACAACATTGCATTCAACATTCCGGCGTCGTCCGGACTTAGACGCAGAGACCTGGGAAGAGATTGATTGGCCGCAGACCCTACGTAGTTGAGGAGACGTTTCGAAGACCAGCTTTGTGCGGCGTAGATTTTGCACTGTAACTCAGCTGAGCGATCCGTTGGTTTTGCATGGCTTGCGGTTGGTTCGTGGAGCAGCGCGATCTTCGAAGCCCGCACACTGGCGTGCGCACCGATACCCTGCGCGAGAAGATAGTCTGCGTACTGCCATGCGCCCGGATCGCGATAGCGCTCGGGTAGCCTGATTCGCATTGGCGCTTCGACTACATCGCCGCATCGCAGTTTGGATAAGACTTCGGTCTCCGCAGTTGTTGCGGGAGCATTGTGATCGGAGGGTTTATCGGGGAGCAGATTGATGCGGACGCCACCGGTCATGGGGACCATGCGTGATATATCCGGCGTTACCTCTTCGATGGAATCGACCTGGATGTCGATTGAGACTGTGCCAATGGTTGCGGCCTCCTCGTCGGCCTCCTTTTCGGGCCACCATGTGGTTTCCTGATCGTGGTCGGAGTCGTTGTGTTGAGGGGGCAACTGGCGCACCCGAACGACTCGTCCGCGTACCTGTCGGCTCAGGCCGTCGGCGTAGGATGCCAGTGCTTGCTGGCTTGGAGGAACCGGCTGGATCTGTGCGCACCAACAACCGAATGCCATCCAGAGTGCGGCCAGGGGGACGAGTACGATCCTTTGCGCCCATCGAAAGGCGGTTAACGTAAGCAGACTCAGGAGCGCTGTTGTGATGAGAAGGATGACAGTGGGGTGCCAGTTTCTGGCGACCACTTCGCCTAGCGCGAACCAGGAAACTGCCGCGAGAAGAGGAGCGCGGCGAAATTGAAGCGGAGGGACGCGAGAGATGGCCTTCGGCCAAAGATCAGGGTTCGGCTCGTTCGTTTTCCCGGTCTTTCCAACTCTGCCTGCGGACCGCACTCATCCACTATTTCAACACACGTCAGTCTGATTATTTGCGCAGTACTACGATTGTTTCCAGGTGAAACGTCTGTGGAAACATGTCTACAAGGTTGAGTTCGGCGAGTTTGTAACCGGATCCGACCATCCACTTCAGGTCCCGGGCCAGAGTTACGGGATCGCAGGAGACGTAGACAATCTCTGGTGCAGAGAGTCGCGCCAGCAGCGAGCAAACCTCTGCACCGACGCCTGCTCTGGGCGGATCCATGACGATGAGGTCGGGACGGCTACGCTGCACGACTGCGCCTCGCAGGAACTCTAGGGTGGTTGCTTGCACGGCATGTTTACCGAGTCCCTTGAACGACTTGGTTAAATCGTCTGCCGCTGCTTCGACGGCTACAACCTGCTGAAATCCCCTTGCGAGTGCGCGCGAGAAGAGTCCCACGCCTGCGAATAGGTCCCAGGCGAGGGAACCATGCCGTCCCTCGGCGACGAGTTGAACAAACTTGTCTATGAGGAAGCGGTTGATCTGAAAGAAGCCGCCTCGGGTGACCCAGTATCTTTCACCGGCGGCCGCGTAGGTTAATCCATCGGCTCCCCAACTGGCCAGTGGCTGAGGTTTTTTTGCTCTCCGCTGCGGTCCGGCGTCAGTCTGTAGAACAGCTCCTGCACCAGTCAGCTCCGGCACTAGATGCTGGAGCTTTTCGCACAATGTCGCGAATCGGGATTGTTGCTTCGAAACGAAGAGCGTCATCTGCAAAGCTTTTTCATCACCCGTGGTGAAGAGCTCGACTTCAGACGCGCTGCGTAGCCATCGTGCGGCGCTCGGGTCATCTTCTGCGACGCGCAGAAGTGCTTGAGCGGCGCGAACCAATAGCGGAGCCGAGATGGGGCATTCGTGGATTGCCAGGAAATCATTCGATCCGCGGCGGTTGTAACCAATTCGTGTCGTCTCGTTCAATTCGCCTATTCGGAAACGCGTGCGGTTCCGGTATGCCCAAGGTTCTCCGGTATGCGACGTGATTGCAGGAAGTGCTGTCAATCCTGCTCGTTCCAGAGTCTCCCGGAGGATGGCAGATTTCATTTGGAGTTGCGCGGAATATGTTGCGTGCTGGTAGTGGCATCCTCCGCATTGGCCGAAGTGGGCGCAGGCGGGCTGGATGCGATCTTTGGAGGCGTTCAAGACCTCGATCAGAGAGGCTTCGCCAAAGGTATTCTTCTGTTCGTATACGCGAGCTTCGACGAGCTCTCCAGGCAAGGTGAAGGGCACAAAGACTGCCTTGCCTGCGTCCGCCCCTTCAGTCTGATGAGCTAGTCCTGCTCCGCCGTAGACTGCCTTTTCGATTTGTAACTTCATCCGAAACTCATATAGAAGAGGCTCAGGCGGGGTAGCTTATGTGCCTCGAGGAGTTTCTTCTGTAGAAACTGCTGCTGTACCTGCTTTATTTGAACAGCTTGCATCTTGCCGCGGTAGGGAGCCAGTTCTCTTGCAGCCTGTTCGCGCAGCGAGACGAGTACGTCCTCCGGCGCGGAGGTGAGCAGTGCTGCGAAGATCTTTTCTTCGAGGACCGTGAGGGTGCGATCGAGTTCTTCCAGTGACTGTGGTTGCGAGCGCATGCCAATGGAGAGAGCACGCAGGCGGGTAACGATCTCAACTGCTACCGCATCTGCGGGGGAATTGAGTTTTGCGGTTTCGATGATGCCGGCATTCTGCTCCAGATATTGCGCTATCCGTTCAGTTTCGAAACCGCTTTCGACGGAGTCTTTTCCAGCGGCCGGCGCGGCGCCGATCGAGGCTTCCATGGCCTGTTCAACTGCCTCCATCACGCTCTGCGCACACCATGCGAGACCGTTGACTCTGCGGATTTTGCGGGGAGAGCGCTGGGATTTTGCATCGTGCTTGTCGAAGGCGTTGTCGACGCCCCGAAGTACCGCTTCGAGTGGGATGCCAGCTTCACGCCATGTCTCGATGAGAGCCCAATCGAGCGTAGAGAGCATCAGGAGCGAGCCGCGCCGCTGCTGAAACCGCTCTTCGATTTCAGTGAAGTAATTGAAGTAGTTCTGCATGGGCTCTTCTTCAGCTTAAGACAGCTCAGTGCGGCCGCGCTTACGCTACGCCCCACGTTTTCTGTTCCGGTCAAGATTGCGCTCGTAAATGAGGCGGAGTCCGGTCAAGGTGAGCATGTCGTCGACTGCGCCGATGTGTTTCGATCCGCCGGCGATGAGCTTCGCGAGACCTCCCGTGGCGACAGTCTTGGTTTCGGGCCCCATCTGGGCGATCATGCGTTCGAGGATGCCATCGACCAGGCCAATGTAGCCGTAGTAGAGCCCAATCTGGATGTTGTCGATCGTGCCGGTCCCGATGACCTTCGCGGGTTTTTTGATGTCGATGCGGGGCAGTCTGGCGGCTCGCGAGAATAACGCTTCGGCCGAGATGCCGAGGCCTGGGGCGATGGCTCCGCCAAGAAACTCGCCTTTTTTCGAGAGCACATCGAAGGTGGTTGCCGTGCCCATATCGATGACGATGCAGGGGCCGCGAAAACGATCGAAGGCTGCAACGCAGTTGACGATTCGGTCGGCGCCGAGTTCGACGGGATTGTCAGTCAATATGGGTATACCTGTTTTTACGCCGGGTTCGACGAACAGCGGTTTAACCTTGAAGTAAAGTTCGCAGACCTGACGCAAGGTCGAGTCCAGTGGAGGCACGACCGAGGAGATAGCGATTCCATCGACCTCACCGATTTGGAGGCCCTTCAATTCAAAGAGATTGCGCAACAGGACGCCGAACTCGTCGCTGGTTTGAATAGAGGAGGGCGTGGTGATGCGCCAGTTTGCGACCATCTCGGGCCCTGACGCTGGGTCCGACTCTCCCGTGGTCAGCCGGTAGAGTCCGAGGACCGTGTTGGTGTTGCCTACATCGATGACCAGAAGCATTACTAAGTCTCCAGACCGCTATAGCGTGCGAACTCCGCCCGAGAGAACGGTGTGCAGGACACCATCGTCTGCGGCGACGCGCAGGAAACCGCGTGCGTCGAGGCCGTCCGTCACGCCAGTATATCCGCCAGCCTCGTCTACCCTCACAGGCTTGCCGCGCACCCAACTTGAGGCCGCGGTGAAGCGGTCCAACAGGCGAGGGTTGGTGGAACTCCCGTGCAGTTCAGCTTCGAGCAGTGCCATTTCGTCCTTGAGCGCTCGAAGAAGAGCAATGAGGATTTGTTCTCGTTCCCATAGTCTGCCGCTTTCGCGGCGGAGGGAGGTGGCGAGCGCTTGGAGTTCGATGGGAAGGCTCTGGTGATTCACGTTGACGCCGATGCCTATGACCGCGTAGCGCAGCATTGCGGGTGCTTCGGATTGCGAGGCGACGGTGGCGGTCTCGACGAGAATGCCGCCGCACTTTTTGTTGTCGAGCAGAAGATCGTTGGGCCAGCGAATGTCGGGTTTGAGGCCAGTAGTGCCGGCGATTGCTGTTTGTGCGGCGAGTCCGGTTGCGAGAGAGAGCCACAGAGCGTCAACGAGCGGGATTTGAGGGCGGAGGAGGACGCTGAGATAGAGGCCATCGCCTGGGGCGGAGTGCCATGTGTGATTGCTGCGGCCTCGGCCTGCGGTCTGCTCGTCGGCTACCCAGACGCTGCCGTGCGGCGCGCCGGATTGTGCGGCTTCCAAGGCGAGAGTGTTGGTTGAGGTTGTCGAGGCGAGATGCTGGATCTTATTGGAAAAAATGGAGTTGGAGAGAGCTGCGTTAACTGCGACTAGATCGAACGGGTGGGGCAAGGTGTCCTCAAAATCAGAAGATGTCTGCGGTGATGCGCATGCTCAGGTCTGCTGCTGCGGCGGAGTGGGTGAGGGCGCCTACGGAGACGAAATCTACTCCGGCGAGGGCGTATTTGCGGACGGTTTTGAGGTTCATGTTGCCGGAGGCTTCGATGGGAACGTTGGGGAGTGAAGCGCGGATTTGCTTAACTGCTTTCTTTACTTGAGATGGCGTCATGTTGTCCAGGAGGATGGAGTCTGCGCCACCGGCGATGGCTTGCTCAAGTTCGATTTCGGTGCGGACTTCGACCTGAATCCATTGGCTGGTTTTGCGGTTTTTTTGAGCGCGTTCGAGGACTGCGGGGATTCCGCCGCCAAGGGATATGTGGTTGTTTTTGATGAGGATGCCGTCCTGAAGGTCAAGGCGGTGGTTGACGCCTCCGCCGCAGCTTACGGCGTATTTGTCGAGGGCGCGGAGGCCGGGGATGGTTTTGCGGGTGTCTAATACCTTGGTTTTTGTGCCGCTTACGGCGCGGACGAACTCGTTGGTGAGGGTGGCGATGCCGGTCATGCGCTGCATGAGGTTTAGAATCACGCGCTCGGTGGAGAGCAGAGCGCGGGCGTTGTGGCGGATTACGGCGAGGGTCTGGCCTTTTTTTACTTTGACTCCGTCGAAGATTTCGGGGTGGCTGACGACTTCGAAGCGGCCTACGGGCGTCGTGGACATGCGGCCGAAGATCTCTAGAAACATGGGGATACAGCCGAGGCCGGAGACGACGCAGGGCTGCTTGGCGACGATGGTTCCGGAGGCTTTGAGGTTGGGAGGAATGGTGAGGGCGGTGGTGATGTCGTTGGCGACTTTGTCTTCGGCCAGGGCAGCTTCAAGGATTGCAGTGACCCGTTTGCTTTTCCAGTCCATGGGTCAATCCTAAACCTGTTTTTTGCGCAAAAAAATTCCCCGGCCGTCTGGAAGGAGCTTTGTGTACTTTTTTGGGGATTTTGAGGGTGTTTTTTTAGGGGGTTGTGGGAGAAGTGATGTTTTTTGGATGGTTTTCTGTGGTGAGTTTGTGGTTTTTGCGTGGTGAATCGTGGTGAGTTGGTGGTTGGTTTTCTGCGCTAAAAAAATGTCACTTTTTGAAAATATTTCTGTGGAAATTCGGCCTGGAGGTTCAATGATTTTGATCGCCTCAAATCGTGCGCGCAGGTAAAGCGGCTAACTGTTAAGAGTTACAGTTGTGACCGGTTTCCTCGGCTGAAAGAATTTTGGCTGATTGGAGATCGGCGACATGATTACAGCGAGTGAGGCGCGAGCGATTGCCAAGGAGGCCTACATTTATGGCTTCCCGATGGCTGCGAACTATCAGACCATGTACAAGCAGGCCATTGATACTACCGGCAAGGACTACAAGGGGCCGTTCAACTCTCTCAACAGTTCGAAGTCGGTGGCCACTCCGGACGACAAGTTCGTCGTCACCCCGAACTCCGACACGCCATACTCCTTCCTCTGGATGGATCTCCGCACGGAGCCTGTCGTCGTTACCATGCCCGGGATCGAGCCGAACCGTTACTACACCGGTCAGATGGTGGATCTCTATACCTACAACTTTGCCTATCTCGGCACACGCGCCTTCGGGAACGAGGGCGGAAGCTTTCTCATTGCCGGACCTGGTTGGAATGGCGCCACGCCCGAGGGCGTGAAAGCCGTTATCCGCTGCGAAACTCAGTTTGGCTACGTTCTGTTCCGCACTCAGCTCTTCAACGCGGCTGACCTGCCGAACGTCAACAAGATCCAGGCCGGCTACAAGGCCCAGCCTCTTAGCGCTTTTCTCCATCAGCCTGCGCCGGCCGCCCCGCCTGCGGTTAGCTGGCCTAAACCCGCTGAGATCGCGACTCCCTCCCCGGACATCTTCCCCATCGTTAACTTTGTTTTCCGGTTCTGTCCGCCCAACCCCGCGGAGAAAGATTTGCTGGCGCGCTTCGCCAAGCTCAACATCGGTCCCGGCCAGACGTTTGACTTCAGCAAGTTTTCTCCTGAGATCCAGCAGGCGATCAACGACGGCATCAAGGACTCGGACGCCGACCTCGACACCGTCATGAAGAAGATCAACACCGATCATATCTCCAGCGGCGACATGTTCGGCACGCGCGACTTTCTGAAGGACAACTATCTCTACCGCTACGCGGGAGCCAAGCTGGGACTCTACGGCAACTCCAAGCAGGATGCGCTCTACTTTGGCTACTTCATCGACGCGAATCATCAGCCGCTCGACGCCTCGAAGTCCGGCTATGAGCTTCGCTTCGCCACGGGCGGTCTGCCGCCTAACAAGGCGTTCTGGTCGCTGACGATGTACGACGGCAAGACTCAGCTTCTCGTCGCCAACCCGCTGAAGCGCTATCTTCTGAACTCCACCACGCTCGACAGCTACAAGTTCGACGCTGACGGCTCGCTCACTCTCTACGTCTCCGACAATGATCCCGGCCCGGCGAAGCAATCGAACTGGCTGCCCGCTCCCGATGGTCCGTTCTACTGCATCCTTCGTGTCTATCTGCCGGGGGACACCGTTCTCAATGGCACCTGGAAGAAGCCGCCGATGCAGCCGGTGGCGAAATAGTCGCCTTTTACCGGAGCCGAACCGGAAACCGAACATCAACCAATTGGAGATTGTCATGACCGATTCGCAGGCCTCACCAGAACAGACCGTGCCCGTTACAGCCGACAACTTTATCCGCGCTGAGAGCGATCTCTACTTCAGCAATGTGGTCAAAGATGGCGGTTTTGGAAAGTTCTTCCACTTCCGAACTCCGGCGCCGATCGAGCATCAGAGTGTGATCCGGTTGAACCGGGATACGCTTTACTCCGCCGCGGTCTTCGATCTGGATGCCGGTCCGGTCACCATTACGCTGCCTGATGCCGGCAAGCGGTTTATGTCGCTGCAGGTTATCAACGAGGATCAATACACTCCCATGGTGGTGTACGGCAAGGGCAGCTACACCCTATCAAAAGACAAGATTGGGACGCGGTATTTTATTGTTGCGATTCGGACGCTGGTCAATCCGGACGATCCCAAGGATCTTGATGAGGTTCACTCCCTGCAGGACGCGATCCAGGTTAGCCAGGCGAGTTCGGGCAAGTTTGAAATTCCTAAGTGGGATCCGGAGAGCCAGAAGAAGGTTCGTGAGGCGCTGCTTATCCTTGGGTCTACTCTTCCGGATTCAAAGCACATGTTTGGAACGGAGCAGCAGACTGAACCGGTGCGTCGACTGATCGGAGCTGCTATGGCGTGGGGCGGGAATCCGGAAAAAGAAGCGACGTATCTCAACGTCACTCCGACGAAGAACGATGGCAAGACGATCTACCGGCTCAAGGTAAAGGATGTGCCCGTGGATGGGTTCTGGTCGATCAGTCTCTACAATGCGCAGGGCTACTTCGAAAAAAATGCGTACAACTCTTATACGCTGAACAACCTTACTGCGAAAAAAGAGGCGGACGGTTCCGTCAATATTCAGTTTGGCGGCTGTGATGGGAAGATCGCCAACTGCCTGCCGATCATGCCGGGATGGAACTACATCGTGCGGCTCTATCGTCCGCGCGCTGAGATCGTGAATGGAACGTGGAAGTTCCCTGAGGCGCAGCCGGTGGCGTGAGGCATAGCCTGGGCTAGCTGTCTTTGCGGTAGAGGAGGTTGCGGATGGCGGCGCGGCGTTCGGCGTTGGCTTGACTGTTGGTTTTTAGCTGGTCGTCGACGTGGCGCTTGGCGATGGGCTCATCTGCTTCGGGTGAGCTGCAGGTAGGGCAGCGATTGGCAAAACCTGGCTTGTCGGGTTTTAGCTCGAACTTCTCGGAACAAACGACGCAGGTTTTAACCGGGAAAGACATTGCAGGATTATGATAACGCGACGGATGGGTCTCGTGGGAGAAGGGGGAGACCGGGCTAGATGAGTAGAGTTGAAAGGCATTACAGCGAACTGCTGGCGAAGCACTACACATGGATGTTTGGGACTTCCTTTGAGGCCAAGGTCGGGGAACAGAAAGGGATTCTTGAGGATGCGCTGAGTGATGGGCCGGGGCGCGGGCTCGCGGTTGACCTTGGGAGCGGGCCGGGGTTTCAGGCGATTGCGCTGGCGGAGATGGGGTACTCGCCTGTGGTGGCGATGGATACGAGCGCGGAACTGCTGGAAGAGTTGCAGACGCATAAGAAGGGTCTGGATGTGCGCGTTATCCATGGGGATATTTTGCGCGTTGGGGATTTTGTGGGCGCGCGGAAAGAGTTGGGGTTGGCCGAAGTGATGGTGTGCATGGGGGACACGATTACTCATCTGGAGAGTAAAGATGCTGTGTTGAGGCTGCTTAGGGCAGTGAGTGATGCGCTGGTTGCGGGTGGAAGGTTTGTGGTGAGTTATCGGGATTTGAGTGTGGAGGCGACAGGAGTTGACCGGTTTATTCCGGTGTATGCGGATGACGAGCGAGTGATGACTTGCTTCCTGGAGTTCGATGGGCCGGAGATGGTGATGGTGCATGACCTGGTGTATCGGAGAGATGGTTCGCGGTGGGTGTTGGAGAAGAGTTGTTACCGGAAGCTGCGGTTGGGGGTGGAGTGGTTGGTGGGGGCGATGAGGGAGGTTGGGTTTGAGGTGGAGCATGGGATGGCTGGGCGGTTGGTTCGGCTGGTGGGGAAGAAGTCGGGCTGAGTTGCGGGACGACTGCAAAAAGACATACCCCAGGGGCTGAAGCCCCTTTTTGTGGGGCGGGAAGAGACCCAAGGCTGAAGCCTTGGGGTACCTGGATGCAACTGCCACTGCAAGAGCAACTGCAAGGGCAAGAGCAAGGGCAACAGCAACAGCAACGACAAGAGCAACGACAAAAACAAAGGCAAAATGCGGGGGTCCCTCCACTCCGCTGCGCTTCGGTCGGGATGACGCGGCATTGTGGTGGGTGCTGAAGGTTGGAAGAACAAGCAACAGCAACTGCAAAAGCAAAGGCAACTGCAAAAGCAAGCAACTGCAAAAGCAACTGCAAAAGCAACTGGCAACTGCAAAAGCAACTGCAAAAGCAACTGCAAAAGCAACTGCAAAAGCAACTGCAAAAGCAACTGCAAAAGCAACTGCAAAAGCAACTGCAACTCTAGATTCCTTCGCTGCGCTGCGGAATGACAAGCAAAACGGTCTAATTTTTCGCGGGGGCGGGGTCGAGGTATTTGATGAGGATGGCTTCGTTGCCGATTTCGTTGTAGATGAGTTCGTCGACGATGCCTGCTGCGAGAAGGAGGCCGTATCCTCCAGGACGCATTCCTTCCTGTTCGCGGAGCCTGACGTGGGCGGCGGGGTCGGTCTCCGGGTTGGAGATGGCGGCGTGGGTGAGGTCTTCGCGGTGGAATCCGGTGCCGGGATCTCGCAGGTAGAAGACCATCGAACGGGCGGTACGAATTGCGGTGACTGCGACGACCAGGTCGGGATTGAAGGCTGCGCCGTGCTCCATGGCATTGAGAAGGATCTCGCGGAGGGCCTGCATCATTTCTTCCCTGGTGTCGTTGGGGAGTTGCCTGCTGAGTTCTTTGGCAAAAGAAAGAAGGCGGTCGGCGGTGATGAGGCGGCAGTTGACTCGGAGGGCGACCCAGCCGGGGCGGGCGGAGATGATGTGGATGTCGTCTCGCCATTCGCTGTCAGAGGCGGCACCGCGGGCGACATTGGCGATGTCGTATGCCTCGAAGGGTGGGCTGAAGCATGCGAAGACGCGAGCGCGGAGGGCGGTGATGACTTCGGCGGGCGTGCTTTGCTGTGCGAGGGCGATGCATTTGACGCCGGGGCGGATGGCTCGCATCTCTTCGAGCAGGGCGAGGTCTTCGTCGATGAAGCTGTGAGCGCCGGTGATGACGACGCCGTAGGAGCGGTTGCGGAGACGCTGAAGGGCATCGGCGTGGCCAGCTGCGTAGTCCGTGGGGAGTTTGGCAGCGGAGAGAAGGCCGGCGACGTCGTGGGCCACATGGGTGTGATCGTCAATGATGAGAATTCGGCTCATGGGAAGCTCCGTGAACCCATGATCAACCGAGCCCGTGAAGCGCAGGCTAGGGTGTGGTTGTGGCCGGCGTTGGATCGAGGTATTTGATGAGGATGGCTTCGTTGCCGATTTCGTTGTAGATGAGCTCGTCGACGGTGCCGTTGGCGAGGAGAAGGCCGTAGCCTCCGGCGCGCATGCCTTCTTCTTCGCGCTGGGCGATGTGGGAGGTGGGGTCTTCGGAGGCGTTGCTGACGGCGGCGTGGCTGAGGGCTTCCTGGCGGAAGCCGGCGCCGGGGTCGCGGACACGGAAGACCATGCGCGGGCGGTGCGGATGGCAGTGACTTCGACGGATTGGTCGGGGTTGAAGGCGGCGCCGTGTTCCATGGCGTTGAGCAGGATCTCGCGGAGGGCCTGGATGATCTCGTGTTTGGCGTCTTCGGGGAGTTGCGCGCTGAGCTCTTTGGCGAAGGAGAGGAGACGCTCGGCGCGTGATGAGGCGGCTGTTGACGCGGACGGAGACCCAGCCGGGGCGGGCGGAGAGGATCTCGATGTCTTCGCCGATGAGGCTGTCGGATGCGGCTTGCTTGGCGAGGTTCGCGATTTCGTGGGTGTCGAAGGGTGGGGTGAAGCAGGCGAAGACGCGGTCTCGGAGGGCGGCGATGACTTTTTCGGGCGTGCTGTGGTGGGCCAGGACGATGCACTTGAGGGCGGGGCGGATGGAGCGCATCTCCTTGAGGAGAGCGAGGCTCTCTTCGATGGCGGTGTCGCCGCTGGTGATGACGACGCCGAAGGAGCGGACGCGGAGGCGCTGGAGGCTGTCGGCGTTTCCGGCGGCGTAGTCGAGCGGCAGGCCGGCGGAGGTGAGGTGGTCGCCGATCGTGTGGCTCACGTGGTTGTGATCTTCGATGATGAGAATCCGGCTCATAGAGCGCTCCGGGGAACCAGATGATTCTAGTTCAAGGCTCGCGCCTGAGCCTCCTTAATCAGGCGTCAGGGTGTCCGGCCGGAAGGAAGCCAGCAGGTCGCAGCCACGTTCAAGCCATGGCATAACGGCGACAGTGTTCGAGATACGCGGTTTCGTGGGTGGCGATGAGCTCTACCACGCTGCGCCACAACCAACTGGGCGCGTCGAGGTTTCTTGAGCGGTTGCGGTCCAACACGGCTATCCAGTTTTTTCTGGTGGAAGCATCCATCTGGCGGGCATGAGCCTTGCCAACGACTCCGGCGAGAAAGCTGGCTGCGGCTATGGCCTCTTCTCGCGTCAGGCGATCCATCTCGAGCTTCAGGTCTTGCGGCATGAGTTCGCGGAGAACCACAGGGCGGGAGAGCAACTGAGCTGCCAGCATTCTTTCTCCAAGGAACGGGGACAGATTGCATGCGCCGGTCACGACACGTTTTGCGAAATCCCTTGGCATGCCAGCGTTTTTGGCGGCGGGCGCGGCGGCGGGCGCGGCTTCTTTGATGTCGACAAGGCAATATTCCTTGTCCTTCTTCGGGCCAACCCCGAGCAGGACGGCGAAGCGAAGACGGCCCAGCGAACTGCATCCCTTCATCCAGTAGGCGGCGTCAAGCACGCGAATCTTTGCGTCGTCATCACGATGTTTCAGGGAAGTGATGAGTTTGCGCACTTCTTCGGTTTCGAAGAGCTCGGCGATCTCCTTTTTTTCCTTCTCGTTCAGAGCCCAGAAGCGCTGTCCCAAGGGAATTGTCGGCTTAACATCTTCGATCCGTTCCTGCGCGAGATGCCGCCATTCGCGCTTTGTCGACTGATGCAGCACTTTCTCGATAGGCCGCAATTCCGGGGAGTTCCTGGTCGGCCTTTTAGTTCTTCCGGAAAGTGCGTTCTGATAGCCCTCTACCATGCGTTCCATCATCAGGGCAGTGGTGACTCCAGGCAGGTCGGAACCGCGTGCAGCCGTCGCCAGCGAGAGGCCTAGCCGGACGAGATCGTGCGCCGGGTTGCCAATGACTGTCTGGTCGAGGTCGCGAATTTCAATCTCAACCTTGCCTTCGGCATTGGCGACGGGGCCAAGATTGCCGACGTGGCAATCGCCGCAAATCCAAATGGGAGGACCCTGTGGGAGCTTGTCGCCTGAGCCGGCGTTGAGCCACTCGTAGAACTGAAGAGTGTTTCCTCGCACGTAGGCGTGTGCTGAACGGGCCATCTTCAGCTTGCGGCGTTCTTCCAAAACCGTCTGCCGGTTGGCAGGTGTTGTTTCAACTGACTTTTTTCGCATCATTCAGTGTGATGCGGAAATCTAGCTCGGAGGCAGAGCGTCGAGGGCGGCTTTGGTTTTGTCGTAGAGGGTTTTGGTTTCGGCGTGCTGTTTGCGGAGGCCTTCGACGATGTGGGCGGGGGCTTTGGCCATGAAGGACTTCGTTGTTGAGCTGGCGTGTCGGCGGCGGTGAGGCCCTTTTCGTATTTGGCGAGGTCTTTGGTGAGGCGTTCGCGTTCGGCGGGGACGTCGATCTGGCGCTCGTAGATGACGGCTACGTCGAAGTTCGGCGGTGGAGCGGGCGTTGGTGCCGGAGAGTGGCTCGGCGGTGAAGTCGATCGAGTTGACGCGGGCGAGGCGGGCGAGCATGTCCTGGTTGGCGTCAGCGAGGGCGATGACTGCGGTTGCTGGCGTGGAGGGCGATGGGGGTGGATTCTTTTTCGGGAACGCCGAGTTCTTTGCGCAGGGCGCGGACGGTGGTGATGAGGTCCTGCAGGGTGGTCATTGCGGCGGTGGCGACTGGGTCGGCGGGGAAGTCGGCGGCTTGTGGGTAGCGGGTGAGGGCGATGGATTTCGCTGGGGGCTGCTGGTTGTAGAGGGCGTGCCAGATCTCTTCGGTGAGGAAGGGCATGAAGGGGCTGAGAAGGCGGAGGGCGGCCTCGAAGACTCCGGTGACGAGGCGAGGGTGAGAGCGGTGGTGTCGTCGTGCGTGGATTTGGTGAAGTCGTAGTCGGGGAAGTCGAGGCGGAGCTTGACGAGTTCGAGGTACCAGTCGCAGAGTTCGCCCCAGAAGAACTGATAGATGGCGTTGGCGGCTTCGTCGAAGCGGTAGTCGGTGAGGGCGCGGTCGACTTCGGTGGTGACGGCGTGGAGACGATCGAAGATCCAGCGAGTTTCGAGTGGGGTGTGTTCGGGGAGTTCGAAGGAACCCACCTTAGCCGACGATGAGACCGTCGGCGAAGATGGGGCACCCGGATTTGTGGTTGGGTTATTGAGGGGGGTGTTGATGGTTATTTTGTAGCCGGCGTCGCGGGCGCGGTCGATGTTCATGAAGAGGAAGCGGGCGGCGTTCCAGATTTTGTTGGCGAAGGCGCGGTAGCCTTCGGTGCGGGCTTCGGAGAAGGCGATGTCGGTGCCGGGCGAGGCCATGCGAGGCGAGGGTGAAGCGGACGGCGTCGGTGCCGAAGCGCTCGATGATGTCGATGGGGTTGATGACGTTGCCCTTGGTCTTGGACATCTTCTCGCGGTTGGCGTCGCGGACGAGGCCGTGGATGTAGACCTCTCTGAAGGGGACTGCGTTGGCGAGCGTGCGCTTGCTGCCGTCGGGCATGGGGACGTCGAGCATGAAGTGGCAGCCGAGCATGATCATGCGGGCTACCCAGAAGAAGAGGATGTCGAAGCCGGTGACGAGGAGGGTGGTGGGGTAGAAGGCGGCGAGGTCGGGAGTTAGGCCATATTTCCGGTCGCCGATCCGGGCAAAATGCGGGGATCCTTCGCTTCGCTCAGGATGACGACCTTCTTCAGCGGAAGTCGAGGTGCCGGGCCAGCCGAGGGTGGTGAAGGGAAGGAGGCCGGAGGAGAACCAGGTGTCGAGGACGTCGGTTTCCTGAACGATGTCGTTGGAGTGGCAGTGCTCGCATGCTTGCGGGGTGTCGCGGGCTACTGTGATTTTGTTGCAGGTTTTGCAGTGCCAGGCGGGGATGCGGTGGCCCCACCAGAGCTGGCGGGAGATGCACCAGTCGTGGATGTTGGTCATCCACTCGAGGTAGATCTTTTTGTACATCTCGGGGGTGAAGTGGATGGCGGGTTTTTCGCCGTTGATGGATTCGACTGCTTCGATGGCGTTTTGCGCGATGGATTTGCCGCCGGTGTTTGGGGTTTTGTTGACGGCGAGGAACCACTGCAGAGAGAGGCGCGGCTCGATGACTACGCCTGTGCGCTGCGAGAGGCCGATGGTGAGGGTGTGATCTTTGACGGCGGCCAGGAGGCCTTCGGATTCGAGGTCGTTGACGATGCGCTCGCGGGCGGCGTAGCGGTCGAGGCCGTCGTAGGGTGAGCCGGGAAGTGTGACGTGCGCGGTCTCGTCGAGGATGGAGGGCGCGGCGAGGTTGTGGCGCTGGCCGATGGCGAAGTCGTTGGGGTCGTGCGCGGGCGTGACTTTGACGGCGCCGGTGCCGAACTCGGGTTTGGCCCAGTCGTCGGCGAGGATGGGGACTTCGCGGGCCGGATTGCCGCTGGTTTCGGTGAGGGGAACGCGGACTTGCTTGCCGATGAGGTGTTTGTAGCGCGGGTCGTCGGGGTTTACGGCTACGGCGGTGTCGCCGAGCATGGTTTCGGGACGCGTGGTGGCGACGGTGATGGAGTTGGTGTCGTTGAAGGGAGCGGTTGCGCCGACGAAGGGGTAACGGATGTGGTAGAGCTTGCCGAGGCGCTCTTCGTGTTCGACTTCGAGGTCGGAGACGGCGGTCTGGATGCTGGGGTCCCAGTTGACGATGTAGGCTCCGCGATAGATCAGGCCCTGTTCGTAGAGGCGGACGAAGGCTTCTTTGACGGCGATGGAGAGGCGGTCGTCCATGGTGAAGTACTCGCGGGACCAGTCGACGGAGGCGCCGAGGCGCTTCATCTGTTCGAGGATGGCTCCGCCGTAGAGCTTGCGCCAGCACCAGACGCGTTCGGTGAAGGCTTCGCGGCCGAGCTCGATGCGGGAGGTGCCTTGTTCTTTGAGCTGGCGCTCGACCATCATTTGCGTGGCGATGCCGGCGTGGTCGGTGCCGGGGATCCAGAGGGCGAGATCGCCGAGCATGCGGTGCCAGCGAGTGAGGATGTCCATCTCGGTCTGGTTGAGCATGTGGCCCATGTGGAGGCGCCCGGTGACGTTGGGCGGAGGGAGGAGGATGGTGAACTTTTCCTCTTTGTCCTGCGTACTTTGTGGAGTTGGGACGTCAAACAGGCGTTCGTTAACCCAATAGTCTGCCCAGCGTTGTTCGATTATGGAGGGGTCGTAGGCTTTGGGGAGTTCGTGGCTGTTCTGTTCGCTCATGGATTATTTAAGGTTAGCACTCAAGGGACGGTGTGAGGTTGGACCGCCGGACGGATGTTGGACGACGTACACTAACCGCACGAGGTTCCTCTATGCGTAGATTGCTCCTCGCTTTTGCTGTGATTTGGATGAGTTTGCCTGCGTTTGCGCGTAACACCAACGACCGCGCGAGTGTGGGGGACGATATCACTATCTCCGACGGAGAGACGGCGGGGGATGTGGCCTGCGCGTTCTGCTCGGTGCATGTGCATGGAGAGGTGAAGGGTGATGTTGCGGTGCTGTTTGGCACGATCACGGTAGATGCGGGGAAGAGCATCGGCGGAGACGTGGCGGCTCTGGGAGGGGATCTGAACCTGGGGGCCGGGTCGTGGGTAGGTGGAGATGTGGCGATTGCCGCGGGCGATGTCATGACAGGTGACGGAGCTACGATTCATGGGTCGCGGGCGGTGATGCCGAGCAAGATATGGCTGCTGCTGCCGTTCGCTCCGCTGCTGGTGCTGATTGGGCTGATCTGGCTGGTTGTGTGGCTGGTGCGGCGGAACCGGTATCAGTTTCCGGTTTATCCGCAGGGGCGGAGGTTTTGAGTGGATGGTGGCAAGGGTGAGGAACCCGGAGCATGGTGGGTGCGTATACCTTGAGCGGGGCAGCAAGCTAGCGATTCGACGGCAAAAGGAGTTGATGTGCGCGCGTTTCTTTTGAGTGTGATGGCGATGCTGACGGCCGGGGCTTTGGCGCAGGCGCCGAACCGCGCTTATGTGGGGGAGGATATTTTTGTTGCTGCAGGGCAGCAGGTTCATAACGCTACTTGTGTTTTCTGCTCGGTGCAGGTGGAGGGCGATGTTACGGGTCGCGTACTCGTGCTGTTTGGAAGTGTGAATGTGAGTGGGAGGGTGGAGCGGAGCGCTACAGTGATCGGTGGTAATGCGGTGGTCGATTCCGCGGCGCGCATTGGGGGCGATGCAGTGGTGCTTGGCGGCAATGCGGTGTATGAGACGGATGAGTCGATCTCGGGGAGTGCGTATGTGCTGGGCGGGCATATGTCGCGGATGGGGAAGGCACATGAGGGACGTGGACACAGGATGTCTGTCGGGCCGGTGTTTTTCTGGCTGCTGGCGGTGGTGGTGCTGATTCTTTTGTCGGCTTTGATTGCTCCCCGGGTGAGGCGGCGGGTGGGGATGGTTGATTCGGCGGAGTTTCGGTAGGGGTTTTCGTGGGATAAACTGCAAAAAGCAGATCCCCTTCGGGGATGACAAGCAAGAAAAGCAACTGCAACTGCGGGGATTCTTCGCTTCGATCAAAATGATGGCTCTAAAAGGGAAAGGATGCAGCGTGGTGGCTGCATCCTTCTTTTGTTTGAAGCGGTGAATTTGGGGTTAGAAGGGGTTGAGTTTGCCGATGCCCTTCTTCTTTTTGTGCTTGCTGGAGGACTCGTCGCTCTTGTCGTACGCGGGCTTGGGATTCTTGCCGTTGGCGTTGGGTGATTGAGCGGCGGGCTGCGGCTTTTCGGCTACGTCGTTGACGGCGTCTGGCGCGGCAGCGGGCTTTTCTGCTGCGGGCAGTGGGGTTGAGTTGACCGGGCCCACGGCGTGGAGGCCTCCGTTGGCATCGGCGGGGTTGGCGGTGGTTGCGGGCTGTGAGGCGGCTGGGGCTGTTCCCGCATTTTCGCCGGTGGAGATGATCTCTGCGCCCATAGAATTGCCGGCCGGCGTGGATGCGGCAGGCGCTGCGTTTGTGACGCTGGTGACGGCAGCCGAACTCCCAGTGCCGGCTGCGTTGGCGGCGGGCACCTCCTGGAGCTGAAGCGGAGCGGCAGTTGCGGCTGGTGTTGCGGCTTCAGCCGGCTGAGTGGCGGCTGGAGCTGTGCCGTCGGCGCCTGGCTTGGGCTGCAGTGTGGTGGAGGCTGCTGCTCCTCCAGGCGTAAAGGCACTCTTGAAGTCGCTTTGAATCTGATTGGTGATCTGCGGGGCGAGGGTTGGGGCCGGGTCGGCGAGAGTGGGTTCGCCATCGCGTGCGGTGAGGACGACGTCGGGACGATGCATGAAAAGGATGGTGGCGCGGTCCTGGAGTCGATACTGGCGACGGCTGTTTTCGAGCGCGAGGCTGGCGGCGATCTGCTCCGGCGTAGGAGTGGGAATCGGGACGTTCATGGCCGTAAGGCGATCGCGGGCGTCTTCGACGTGTTGTGAGGCTGAGTGATCGAGGACGACTTTGCTGTAGGCGGCGATGGCCTGGTCGTCGTAGATCTTTTCAAGGCGGGCTTTGCCCTCCTCAGGGAGCTTGAGGGTGCGGACGTATTTGGCCTCGGTCTCATAGGCGTCGCCGAGGCCGATGAGGACCTCGTCCATATGGCTGTACTGCGGGTACGTGTCGACGACGGTCTGGTAGCGGGCGATGGTCGCAGGCCAGTTGTTGTGAGTGGCGTAGAAGGCGGCGACGGCAGACTCGCGAGTTGCCATGACCTCCTGAACCTCGCGGAGGCGTTGCTTGGCCTGCGGGACGAGGCTGGACTCGGGGAACTGCTGGAGCATGAGGCGGTACTCTTCTTCGGCGTGGGTCACCTTGGAGTAGTCGCGGTCAGGCTTGTCCATCTGGCGGAAGTAGATGTCGCCGACGCGCATCTGGGCCTCTGCGGCCTCTGGCGCGTTGGGGAAGAAGGTGATGAAGTCCTTGTACTCCTGCTCGGCCTGGGTGAGGGCAGCAGTGCCGCCTTCCTTGTACCAGGAGTCTGCGATGGCGAGTTTGGCCTTCATCAGATACTGCGAGTCAGGATAGGCGTTGAGGAGGGTCTGGAGGTCCAGGCGGGCTACGTCGAAATGGCCGCGCTTGGTGGCGTCGAGGGCCTTATCGTAGAGGACCTTGTCGGGCAGGCCGGCGTCGACGGGAGCGATCTTCTTCTCCTTGGCCAGCTCCTTCTTGGTGTCCTTGGACTGGACGACTTTATCCTGCTTCTTGTCTCCGGTGGTGGAGAGGGTGACGGTCTGCTGGGGCTGGCCGTTGGCGTCGGTGGTCTGGGTGCTGGAGCCGGTGACCTGAGCGAGTGCGCTGAGGCTGGTGAGGATGAGACCGGCGACGGCGAGGGCTGCCAGTGAGGTGGCCCTGGTGTTTGGGAAAAAGGAACGTCTGTTCATCCGCTGTGACCCTATTCCGCCTCGCGCCGACTGGGCGCTGAGGCTGCCTTCCATTCTACCGTGCTTCTACCGTGTTGGGCTTTATCGTGCTTCGCGAACTTCTGCCGGGGCGGCGGCGCGGGCGATCTTGAGGAATTCGCGTGCGTTCTGCTCGGCCTTCGCCGTGGGCGAAGATCGCCGAACCGGCCACTAACATGTCCGCTCCTGCTTCGACGACGAGGGCGACGGTGTCGTTAGCGATGCCGCCGTCGACTTCGATGCGAAAGTTGAGGCCCATCTCTTCGCGCAGTTCGGCGAGGTGGGCGATTTTGTCGAGGCAGAGGGGGAGAAACTCCTGGCCGCCGAAGCCGGGGTTGACGCTCATGACGAGGACATGATGCACCATGGGAAGGACTTCGACGAGCGTCTCGACCGGGGTGGCGGGGTTGATGACGACGGCCGGGCTGCATGCCGTGATGGGCGATCTGCTGGAGGGTGCGATGGAGGTGGCGGCAGACCTCCTGATGGACGGACATCATGTCGGCGCCGGCTTCGGCGAAGGCGTCGATGAAGTCGTCGGGGTTTTCGACCATCATGTGGCAGTCGAGCGGGAGCTTGGTGATGGGGCGGAGGGCCTTGACCATGGGCGGGCCGAAGGTGATGTTGGGGACGAAGTGGCCGTCCATGACGTCGACGTGGACGATGGTGCCGCCACCGCGCTCGGCGGCGGCGACTTCGTCGGCGAGATGGGCGAAGTCGGAGGCGAGGATGGAGAATGCCAGTTCGATCACTTGTTGCTCCTGTTAGGGAGTTTAGCAGCGTCGGGACCGGAAAACGGGCGACCGCGGATTGACGCGGATAAGACGGATAAAGACTTAGAGGCGATCAAGGATGGTAGGGATTTTCTAGTGTTGGACAAGCCTGCATAAGACCCTGTTTGTCTTATCTGTTTTATCCGTGCGATCCGTGGTCGAGGTTGTCAGCGTTTCGGTGGGATGTACACGGTGCGTTCGACGTCGGGGCGGCCTTCGTGGAGGATTTTGGTTTTGAGGTCTTTGGCGGTGGATTTCGCGGCTTCGCGGTTGGTGTCGGCCATGGGTTTGGGATCGCCTAGGGCTATGCGGGCGGCTCCGCGGAGGATTTTGCGGATGGGCCAGGTGCCGTCTTCGTTGGCCATGAAGATTTCGCCGTTGCGCTGTTTTTCGGGGCGGTAGTACCAGCGGCGGAGGAGCGAGAGGTGGTCGCTGAGGAGGGCGAGGTCGGTTGGTTTGCCGGCTCGCTCTTCGAGCGTGGCGATGGCGTGGGCGGCGCGGGCTTCGGGTGAATTTGTAGGGCCCTCTGCGTCGCCATCGAGAGGAACGGCCTGGAGCATCAATGGTTGGGCGAAGAGGGAGCTGCCTACACTGGTCTGCTCGCGGACGGCTCGAACGCCAAGGGTGGAGAGGCGTTGTGGGCCGATGAGGCATCCTCCTTCGAGGAGGAAGAGAGCGGCTTCTTCGAGGTGGACTTCGGGATTGTCTGGTGTGTTTTCTTCGGGAGGCGCCGCGGACTGGACGATGATGGCGCGGAGCTTGGGGATGGGGCGGACGATCCAGTCGGCGAGGGACTGGACGGATTTAACTTTCTGCCACTGCGCGTGGAGGGCGGCGGCTTTTTCGAACTGCATGCCGGAGGAGGCTTCTTCGCGGGCGAGGCCGATGTCGATGATCATGGACTCGCCGCGGGTGTCGAAGAATTTCTTTACGGCGGCGGTTTCGGCGGCGTACTGCTCGGCGGTGCAGGCTTGTTTGCAGGGCTCGATGCACTTGCCCATCTCGCCGTAGATGCAGCCGGGATGTTCGGGGTAGGGCGCGAGATCTTCGTGGCAGCGGCGGAGTTTGAAGAGATCGAGGGCGGCGTCGCAGTATCGCTCGGCGGCGAGGCGCGAAGGGAACGGGCCGTACATCTGCGCGAGGCCACGTTTTGAGAGCTTGTTCGTGGCGTAGACGCGGGGGAATTCGTTTTCGATAGTGAGGCGGAGGAAGTAGGGGGTGTGGAGCTTGAGGCGGCGGCGGGCTTCGGCGTGACCGAAGTGTGCGGCGGTGGCGTCGTAGAGGACGAGGGAGGATTCGAAGCGGGAGCCGGTGAGGGTGTACTCGATGCGGGCGACTTTTTCGCGGAGGTTGAGGCGTTTGGATTGGGATTCGGGCGGGTCGAGCAGGCGGCGTGTGCGTCGGCGGATGTCGGTGGTGTGGGTTAGGTAGGGGGCGTCTTCGGGACGTGGGCCGCAAAGGGCGAAGACTCCCGGCTTGGCGGGGATTTGCTTGAGAATTTCGTCGGCTTGCGCGGGGGAGAAGTCGACGACGTGTTCGAAGTGGAAGGGAGCGGCCACATGAAGGATTGTAGTCGGGTTGAGATGATATGTTTTCTGAAATGGATTCGACCATGAGCGATACAACCCGAAAGTTTGAAACCGAACGTAGCCGTCGATTCTGGGAAGATGTTTTGGACCCGCGAGATCAGAGGACTATTTCGAATATTGAGACGTACGGCTATGAAGTAGTTCAAGTAAAGAAAAATGGAGCGGGACCCGGTTGGTCCTACACGCTAGGCGTTTACGATACATGCGGACAGCCCGAAATTATCGTGGTTGGCCTTCTTGAGAAGACGGCACAAGTTCTTCTCAATGAGGCTGCGAAGGCGCTCAGGAACGGTGTCGATCTCGCAAAGGGGCGTCATCGTGAAATGGTTGGGGAAGTTGAGTGCGAGTTTCGTCCGGTAGATCAGAAATGGGTGAAGCATCTGATGGGTTGGGCGTTGTGGTACTACGGTGACGAGAATTTTCCTGTCCTGCAAGCCGTATATCCTGACCACAAAAATGTATTTCAAGAAGAGCCTGGCTTCGAAGAGTATTTTCGCCAGCCCCTTATGCAATTGAACGCACCGATGACTCGAATCGAAAACGACTTCTGGTCATCCGCTGACCCAAAGAGCAGCTTCTTCGACTGGAGGTTTCCAGATCCTCCGCATACCCAGGCATTCTTGTCGAAAACTGTGCATGAGGCAACAGAACCGGTGATCTATGTTTCTCACGATCTTTCGGATGGGGCGTGGCAATTCCTCGGCGAGAGCATGGCTGACGGGGGAGGTCCCGTGCTCTCATGCTTGCACCATCTAATTGACAACGATCCGAGTTTGAAGGAATTAGCCGATCTGCCCGTTGGATGGTGTGCAGAGAGAGAACGACCTGGGGAGCCGTGGGTGCGGCGGGAGAACAGACCGGAGGAATCTAGCGATTAGCTTCCGGCGATGGTCATGCCTTCGATGCGGAGGGTTGGTGCGGCGCTGGCTCCGTGGAAGACCAGGTCGTTGCCGATGGCGACTATGTTTTTGTACATGTCTTTGAGGTTGCCGGCGATGGTGATCTCTTCGACTGGGTAGGCGATTTCGCCGTTTTCTATCCAGAGGCCGCTGGCTCCGTGGGAGTAGTCGCCGGTGACGAGGTTGACGCCGTGGCCCATGGTCTCGGTGACGTAGAGGCCGGTTTTTACGTCGGCGATGATTTGTTCGGGAGTGAGGGTGCCGGGTGCTAGGAAGAAGTTGCCGGCGCCGATGCCGGGGTTGCCGGCGAGGCCGCGTGAGGCGTTGCCGGTGGATTGCATATGGAGCTTGCGCGCGGTGTAGGTGTTGAGGACGTAGTTTTTGAGGATGCCGCGTTCGACGAGGATGGTGCGTCGGGTGGGCAGGCCTTCGCCGTCGAAGGGGCGAGTGCCGAAGCCGCCGATGTTGTCGAAGACGAGGGTGCCGTCGTCGATGACGGTGATGTTTTCGCCGGCGACGCGCTCGCCTAGCATGCCGGAGAAGAAAGAGGCGTTGCGGTAGATGGCGTCGCCGTTGGCGGCGTCGAAGATGTTGCCGATGACGGATTGCGAGAGCTCGGGGGCAAAGACGACGGAGGCTTTTTGCGTGGGGACGCGGCGGGCGTTGAGGCGGCGGAGGGTGCGGCGTGCGGCTTCGTGCCCGATGGCTTCGGGGTTGTCGAGTTTGGCGGTGGTGCGGGCGTTTGAGAACCAGTAGTCGCGCTGCATGTTGCCCTTGTCATCCTGCGCGATGGGCGAGGCGGAGAAGCCGCAGTAGCTGCGACGGTATTCGCCGAAGAAGCCGCGGGAGTTGAGCATGATCTTGTGGGAGGTGGCGGTGTCGAAGTCGCCGCCGCGGGAGTTCTGGATGCGGGTGTCGTAGGCGAGGGCTGCGGCTTCGGCGCGGCGGGCGATCTCGATGCGTTCGGCGGGGGGCATGTGGTTGACGTCGTCGAAGTAGAGGTGAAGGTCGCCTTCGAGTTTGCCGAACTGTTCGGGTTCCGGGAGGCCGGCGAAGGGGTCTTCGCTGGTGATGCGGGCGAGGGCGATGGCTCCTTCTACTAGATGGGCGAGGCCTTCGGGGGAGAGGTCGCTGGAGGAGGTGCTGGCTACGTGCTGGGCGTTCCCGGAGCTCAGGAACACGCGGAGGCCGATGGCGCGGGAGCCGGATTCTTTCAGGGTTTCGACCTGGCCAAGGCGGACCATGGCGGAGAACTCGTCGCCTTCGTAGAGGACGACTTCGGCGTCGGTGGCTCCGGCTTTGAGGGAACGAGTCAGGACGTCTTGCGCGATTTCTCGTAGATTGATTGTGGGCTGGGTTTCGGTCGGCATAGAGTCAGGATATCGTCTTATGGGCCCGGAGGGATTTGCAGACACGCTAAGGTTTTTAGCGAGGCAGAGGAGAACTGTGAGATGGGTCGTCGAGACAAGACCTGGTTGCTCGTTCTGTTGTTCCATTGTTTGCTGGTTGTTTGTGCGAGGGCTCAGGAACCGCAGGAGCCTGAGGACCCGGAGGACGAAAAGCAGTTTGGGCTTTGGCTTGATCAGGGCGTTTCTGCTGATCTCACCGCGAACAAGTCCCTGGAGTTTGAGTTCCATGAGCGGTTTGATTACGGTGGCACGAATCTCTATGAGTATTTCTTCCAGGTGGGGGTAGGTTTTCGCGTGCGGCCGTGGCTACTGATATTACCGTCGTATCGGTATCAACGTTTTCCGGGGGATCCGGCTGGGACCGATTATGAAAATCGACTGCTGGTGAACTTCACGCTAAGTACCGTGCGGGGGCCTTGGCGACCTAATCTTCGAACTCTCGTTGAGGGACGATTTCCTGATAATCGAATTGCTTCCGCTCGTCTTCGATTTCGTCCGGGCATCGACTACACTTTGCCGCTGCGAATGAAGCGACCTCCGGTGGTCGTAGTGAGCGATGAGTTTTTTCTTGTTCCGGGAACAAACAGCTTCTCCGCAGGAGGTGAGTTCACGCAGGACCGTTTTCAGGCAGGAGTGCGAATGCCGATTACGGAATCGGTTGCCGTCCGCCCGTATTACATGCTTCAACTGGTGAACAGGCCTGGCGGCTGGGAGGGCAACAACATTATTGGATTGTCACTGACCTATAAGCTTCGGAAGATTAGCGCGAAGTCCTCGCCCTAGAACAGCACAGTTCTCGATTCGGCATCCCAAAATTTTGTCTGAAAAGACTATGCGGTGTGCCTGTGGGCGTTTATCGTGGATGAAAACGTTCTGGTGGGAATGAATAACGAGGGTTTTGATGAAGCGAAGAGATTTTCTTGCATGTGCGGCTGCTGTTCCGTTTGTGGGCCTTCCAAAGATGTTGATGGGTGAAGATGGGGCGTTGGCTCCTGTGCCTGCGCTTGATGCGACAAAGATTAGGCCTTCGGATTTTTCTGATGCGGATCTGGATATGCCTTTTGCGTTGAGTCATTTTGCGCAGGTGGCGAACAGCGTGGTTTTGGATGGGCCGGATAAGGGGTTCATCAATATTTCGGTGTGGCGGGGGACGCCTCAGCTACATCCGTATAACGCGCGCATCATGGAGAGCATTCTGACGTTGGTGTGGTTTTATACGACGGCGCGGAGTTGGAATCCCTATCGCGGGAACCCGGCGTTGCGGGCGCGGCTGGAGCTGGCGATCGATTTCTGGTGCAGGAGCCAGAGCAGCGACGGGAAGTTCAGCGAGTATGGACCGCAGGAGTGGAACCTTGCGGCGACTTCGTTTGCGGTGAAGTTCATGTCGGAGGCGCTGCGGCTTTTGAAGAGCGGGCCGCCGATCTCGGCTTCGCTTCATCAGCGGATGATCGATGGTGTGCGCAAGGCGGCGCATGCGGTGCTGTTCGATCCCGAGCTTTACAACCATGGGAAGGAGTTCTCGAACCAGTACACGAATATCTTTGCGGGTGGTGCGGCGTTTCTGGCGTTGTATCCGGATGCGGAGTTGTCGGCGCGGCTGCGGGAACGGCTCGAGGCGGCCGGGACGGAGCTGCAGAGTCCGGCAGGTTATATGTATGAGGCCAACGGTCCGGACCTGGGCTACACGCTGAATACGCATCATGAGAATCTGCAGATGGCTTACAGCTATTGGCGGAATACGGATATGGCGAAGCTGTTGGTGGATGAGGAGAACAGGTTTGCACAGTGGCTGCAGTACAACGCTCTGCCGGAGCCGGGGCAGAACTTTTTTGTATTGAATCGGGCCATCGAGACGCGGCAGCAGCATTCGACCTATAACTTTATCGACACTCCACTGGCGGAGAAGTGCGTGATGATGCGGGCGTTTGCTACTCCGCCAGAGCGGCGGGCGGAGTTGATTCGCGCGGCGCGGGAGAAGCTCAACAAAGAGTGGCCGCAGGTTGATCCGTTGAAGGTTGGGGAGTTCAGTGCGCTGTCGCCGTATTTGTTTTTGCAGCGATCGAGTTATGAGTGGCATCCGACGGCGGAGCAGATAGCGGAGGCGCGCAAGATGGTGCGGCCTTTGAATGAGCAGAACTTTGTGGAGCAGCGGAAGGATACGCGCGAGCCTATCGTGTTTACGTATGTGCGTCGGCCGGGGTATTACGCTGCGTTTGCATCGGCACCGAAGGCGATTACGCCACAGGAGCGGCTGGGATTGACGATGGTGTGGACGCCGGGTAAGGGCGTGCTGATGCAGTCGCAGACATCCGGTGCGGAGACTGCGTGGGGAACATCGGCCGGCGGAGCGAAGTCGGTGGATGCTCGCGGGCTTCGAGGCGGAGTATTCGGATGGCGGTGCGGCGGTGCGGTATGCGCTGGCTGGCGGCGGGACGAAGAGTGTTGTCTTCGCGCCGGACCGGATTCGTGTGACGGTGGAGCGCGAAGGGGAGATTCTCGAGCGGGTGCCGGTGTTCGATCCTGCGTGCGTGGCCTCGAGTGCGCAGAAGACTGTACACGAGCAGGATAAGACGCCTGTGCCGGGGAAGACGTTTCTCAGTGGTGGAGCTTAAGGCAACCGGGAGGCTGGAGTATGAGATCCGGCCTGCGTGAGGGGAGGTTCCCTCACGCAATCGCTAGCGAACGGGGGTTGCGGAGGGACGGGGCTGGCGGCCGTCGGTGGCTTTGAGGAAGTAGAGGCCGGAGGCGCAATACTCGGAGTCGCTCTTGAGCTTGTGCTCGATGTGCGCGGCTGGGCCTTCGGGAGTGCGGCGTTTGAAGACTTTGACTGCGCCGCCGCAGTCTTTGCAGCGGAATTCGGTGTCGTTATCTTCGAGGGCGACGGTGATGGGCTTGACCTTCCAGAAGGGCTCGTAGCCGCCGGCTGCGCGGACGCGAAGGCGCTTCACTTCGCACTCGTAGAATTTTTCCCGTTCGACTGCCATGAGACACCTCGGTAAACCCTGAGACTTGTGAGTCGAGCGTTGGATGTTACTTTCCGTTGTGGTGCAGTAAAGGGCGCTACATCCATTGTAACGGATTGTGGGCTTATTTATTGGATTTGGGGCTTGGCGCGCCTAGGTTGGAATCGCACGAGCCGACTCTTGAGATGAAACACAGCACATGCATCCCCGTATCAGTTAGGTTTACTTGGATAGCTATGAAATGTTCCGAGGAGCAATCAGACGTTCGACGGTCCTTTGCGCTTGCTTGACGATCATCTGGCCGCATTTCAATCGTTCGTAATCGCTCGAGACATCGACAACACGCGTGTTTTCAACTTCGAGACATGTTCCATTTATAGCTTTTCGAAATAGTCGCACTATCTTTTGACAGTCTTTACAATAATTGTTCCGAGTTTGCAGCTAAGCAATGGATGTTCATCGAATCCCAGAGTGTCACCAGTACGAGAAATCTCCCGGTTCCACCTGAACCTCAGCCAGTGTCTGCCAAATCTCTTCCATCGGTTCTTCTGGCATTGGGTTTACGACGTGCCGCCGACGGTCATTTTGTCTAGTTTGGTAGTCGGGAGGCCTACGCCGACAGGGACGGATTGGCCGGATTTGCCGCAGGTGCCTATCCCTTCATCGAGGGCGAGGTCATTTCCCACCATAGAGACGTATTTGAGGGCTTCGGGGCCGTTGCCGATGAGAGTTGCGCCTTTGACCGCGCGGGTTACTTTGCCGTCTTCGATGAGGTAGGCTTCGCTGGCGGAGAAGACGAACTTGCCGCTGGTGATGTCGACCGAGCCGCCGCCGAAGTTGACGGCGTAGAGGCCGCGCTGGACGGATTTGATGATGTCTTCGGGGGCGTCTTCGCCGTTGAGCATGTAGGTGTTGGTCATGCGCGGCATGGGGATGTGGTGGTAGCTCTCGCGGCGGCCGCTGCCGGTGTTGGGCGTGCCCATGAGGCGCGAGGAGAGCTTGTCGGAGAGATAGCCCTTGAGGATTCCGTTTTCGATGAGGACGGTCTCCTGCGTGGGGTTGCCCTCGTCGTCCATGTTGATGGAGCCGCGGCGGCCGGGCATGAGGCCGTTGTCGACGACGGTGACTTTTTCGCTGGCGACTTTTTGGCCGATGAGGCCTGCGAAGGCGGAGGTTTTCTTGCGGTTGAAGTCGGCTTCGAGGCCGTGGCCTACGGCTTCGTGCAGGAGGACTCCGGGCCAGCCGGGGCCGAGGACGACGGGCATCTCGCCGGCGGGGGCGTCGATGGCGTCGAGCTGGAGGATGGCGGTTCGGGCGGCTTCGCTGGCGAAATGCTCGGGGGATTTGGAGTCGGTGAAGAAGTCCATGGTGACGCGGCCGCCGCCTCCGCTGCTGCCGCGGGCGGTGCTGCCTGCGCCGTTGTTGGCTGCGGCGTCTTTGGCGATGACGAAGACGTTGAGGCGGGCGAGGGGCTGGGTGTCGGAGGCGAAGGTGCCGTCAGAGGCGGCGACGAGGATGCGGCGGAGCTCGTCGTTGAAGCCGGCGCGGACCTGGGTGATGCGGGGGTCGTAGGCGCGGGCTGCGGCGTCGGCGCGCTGAATGAGGGCGAGCTTTTGGGCGATCTCGGCGTCGGTAGTGGCTCCGGCTACGGGATAGAGAGCGGGAGTTTCGGTGTGGCGGAAGCCGCTCATGAGCTCTTTGGCGGGGCCGGAGGCGATGAGGGCTGCGGTGCGTGCGGCTTTCAGGAGACAGTCGGAGGAGAGGTCGTCGGTGTAGGCGTAGCCGGTGCGCTCGCCGGAGAGGACACGGATGCCGCAGCCGAGGCTGATGCCCTGGGAGGCGGTTTTGACGAGGGATTCGTCGATGCCGAGGGCGGTGGAGGTGACGGACTCGAAGTAGAGGTCGGCGTATTCTCCGCCGGCGGAGAGGGCTTCGCCGAGGCAGCGCTCCATGAGGCGCTCGGAGATTCCTAGTTTTTCGATGAAGTAACGCTTGTGGTCTGGCTGTGGGAGGGTCATCTTCTTTTGATGATAGGGGCGGGAGATGGATGCGGCAATGGAATTCGGGTGATTGAGTGCGGTTTGGTTGTCGGTTAGGATTTAGGAGGAGGATTTGCGATGAGTTCGAATGTGCGGGAGTCGTGGCTGGATCGGTGGTGGCCGTTGTTGCTGATCACTTTTGGGGTGATCTTTGTGACGATTATTGATAACTTTGCGCCGACTTTGTAAGGCCGGCTCCGATGGGTTTGAGAAAGGCACGGTGAGAGCCGTGCCTTTTCGTTTGTGGCGGGAGCTGTGGCGCTACGAGCGAAATGCGGGGATTCTTCGCTGCGCTCAGAATGACGACATCAAAGGTAGTGCGGAAGTCACCGGCCGTGCGAGGGGTCGGCGGTAGTGGCTACGCTTAGATCGAGGGTGAAGTTGGGAAGGTTGGGGTCGTAGCAGTTGTTGTCGGGGGCGTAGGTTTTGGCGCAGGCGGCGGTGATCTCTTTGCGGCGAGGGGATTGGGCGTACTGCCATGCGATAACGTCGGGCGTGCCGCTGGCGGTGATTGGTGGTGGGCTGAGAGTGCAGCCGTTGGCGGGTGGGCAGGCGTCCTGGTAGACCCAGAAGGCGATCTCGTGGAGATGTTGCGCGGCGACGAGTTCGCGGATGTTCTGGATGGTGGTGATGGTTTTGCCGGGGGCGTCGTCGACGGGTTGGCCGCTGGCGTAGACGCCGGGGAGATAGTTGGCCCGGGCGACGGCTTCGGTCCACGCGAGGAGGTAGGTGGATTGATTGTCGTTGAGGCGACCGCCTTCTTCCTGATCGAGAAAGAGAATGGTGTGGGCGGGGAAGTGTTCGCGCTGGGCGGCGGCGATGGCTTTGGCGGCGTCGCGTGCGCCGAGAGTTGCGGGCGGTGTTCCGTTGCGTTTGGCGCGGGAGATTTCGGCGTCGGTTTTGCCATTGGCCAGGACGAGGAAGCCGAAGTTGTTGCGGAGGAGGGCTTCGCGTTTGCCGACCCAGGGGTTTGTGCGCTCGCCGGGTGGGTTGGTAAGCCAGTAGCCCGCAAACGCGAAGTGGCGGCGGAGGATGGGGAGAGCGGAATCACCGGGATAATTATTGCTGTCGAAGCCGATGGGTTGGAGCGCGGTTGTGGGGGCGCTTTGCTGCGCGGCGGCAGCGGCGGCGAGGAGCAGGAGGATAGATAGATGTCTTGAAATGGCTCGCATGAAAGGTTCGAGTTAGATGTTGGATCAAGGTTACACAACGGTATGCTACGGTGCTTAGTAGATCAGAAATGTCAGGAGGGCCTATGTCTTTGCTAGAGGTGGACCCGAGATATCCGGTGGGCAAGTTTGTGGCGCCGGAGACGATTACTCCGGACGATCGCACGGGCGCGATTGCAACACTGGCGGAGTTGCCGGAGCAGTTGCGCAATGCGGTGGATGGGTTGATTGCGCCGCAGTTGAATACGCCATATCGCGACGGCGGATGGACGGTGCGGCAACTCGTGCATCATATCGCCGACAGCCACATGAATGCGTTTGTGCGGATTCGGCTGGCTCTGACAGAGGATTGGCCTGTAATCAAACCGTATGACGAGAAGGCCTGGGCGACGTTGCATGATTCGGCGGCTCCGGTGGAGTGGTCGCTGGAACTGATAGAGAGCCTGCATGCGCGATGGGTGATGATGCTTCAGGCGCTGAAGGAAGAACAGTGGATACGGGGATATAAGCATCCGGAGAATGGACCGGTGTCGGTGGAGAAGGCGACGCTGATGTATGCGTGGCACTCGCTGCACCATGTGGCGCATATTACGCATCTGCGGTCGAAAGAGAATTGGTAGGCGCGATGGGCGAGAGGACGATTCAGATTGCGGCTACGCCCGCGGAGATTGAACGGTGCTTTGCCGTGATGCATCAGTTGCGGCCGCTGCTGATTTCGGGGGAGTTTGTGGGGCGCGTACAGGCGCAGCAGGCGGAGGGGTATCAACTGGCTTCGCTGGAACACGCAGGGAGGGTGGTTTCGGTGGCGGGATTTCGCGTGCAGAACATGCTGTCGAGCGGGAAGACTTTTTATGTGGACGACCTGGTGACGGATGCGGCGGCGCGCTCGCAGGGGCATGGCGAGGCGATGATTCAGTGGCTGATCGCGCTGGCGCGGGAGGCTGGGTGCCATACGTTCAGCCTGGATTCGGGGACGCACCGGCAGGAGGCTCATGCTTTTTATCTGCGGGAGCGGCTGAGGATTACTTCATTTCATTTTTCGTTGACGCTTTAGCTGCAGGGCAATGTTTGGCGTCGGTTTGCTGCGGATGTGTTAAGGTTCGGCTATGCCGCTTAGAGCAACTTACGCGGGATCTACCGAGGCCCCTTCGCAGACGACGGAACAGATTGCAACAGCGCTGGAGGCGTTTCTCGCAGAGCATGCGCGCGCGGTGGTGCTTGAAGATGGCAAGGTTCTCTTCGACATGCGCGAGGCGAAATACAGGCTGGCGACCGAGCATGGGCGTTGCACGCTGCATCTCTGGAGTGAGGAGCGTAATGTTGTCCGTCGGGTGAGCGCGACAGCGATGCGGAATGGAGTGCTGCGGCTGAGTACGCACCGGTTTGGGCAGACTAAGCCCGCGACGCTGGAGTTGGTGCCGGACCGGGATCGAAGGACGCCTTCAACCCGCGAGACGACTCGGGTGAAGTATCTGCGGGTGCTGGAGCGGGTGCTGCTGCGGAGCTTTCCGGAGATGAAGGCGGATGGGTTTCGCACGGCGATGGATCTGGAGAAGAGCTTTGGGCCGGCGTATGCGCGGGGATCGCTGGTGCAGGGACAGAAGGCGTGGGCCGTCATTGCGGTGAATGACGAAGAGACGCCGGCGACTGTGGATGGGATTCTGACGCTGGGGATCTTGTGGCTGCATCATTGTCGCGAGTCCGGCGATGGGCGGCGGGTTTATCAGGGATTGAAGATAATTGTGCCGCGCGGGATGGCGACACTGACGCTTTCGCGGATGGCGTGGCTGAATGAGAACGCGGCGCAGTGGGAGCTGTGGGAGCTGGATCAGAAGACCGAGGAGATGGAGCAGCGCGATGCGGCGGACCATGGAAATCTGACGACGAGGCTGATGCATCTGCCGAATGAGGCCGCGGCGAAGGAGCGGTTTGCGGAGTCGGCGGCGCGAGTGATGGCTCTGGTGCCCGAAGGGATGCGCGAGGTGGTGGAGCAACGGCTGCGCAGCGGGTCGGAGCTGGCGTTTTTGCTGCATGGGCTGGAGTTTGCGCGAGTGCGTGCGGGATATGCGGGGAATTCGTTCAATAGCGCGCAGGAGATTACGTTTGGCGCGGGGGCGAATGAGACTCCGCTGAGTTCAGAGAATGAGGCGGAGCTGCGGGAGCTGGTGGCGCGGCTATTCGCGCGGCGCGCTGCCGCTGGCGACAAGCGCGATCCGCTGTACCGCATGCAACCGGAGCGGTGGCTGGAGAGCGTGCTTCGGCGGGATGTGTCGTTGATCGATGCGCATTTGCGGGCGGACCATGTTTACACGCAGGTGCCTGCGTTTGCGGCGAGCGATCGCGGGATGCTCGATCTGCTCGGTGTGACAGACGATGGGCGGCTTGCGGTAATTGAGCTGAAGGCGGATGAGGATTTGCATCTGGCGTTGCAGGGTTTGGATTATTGGGTGCGGGTGCGGTGGCACCATTTGCAGAATCCGGATAACGTGACTGGGTTGGGCGAGTTTCAACGGCATGGGTACTTTGGCGGATTGCGGTTGTCGCCGGACGCTCCGCGGCTTTATCTGGTGGCTCCGGCGCTGCGGGTTCATCCGGCGACGGAGGTGGTATTGCGGTATCTTTCTCCTCGTGTGGAGTGGACGCTGGTGGCGCTGGACGAACGCTGGCGCGATAAGGTGAAGGTAGTGTGGCGCAAGAGAAGTGGGGCCTGATTTTCGAGGAGGTTCCGATGATCGTGCGACGGCTTGCTGTGTTTGTGGTGATGATGGCTCTTGCGACCGTGGCGAAGGCCAAGACGGTGACGGTGGGTGACGCGGATAATCGGACGGATGTTTTTCTGAACCTGGGCGACACGCTGGTGGTGGAGTTGTCGTCGGGAGATGTGAATGGATTTGGGTGGGTGCTGCATCTTCCGAAGGCTTCGGGGCTGACGTTGTTGACGAGTGGGGATGAACCCGCGCCGACTGGGAGCAAGTCGACGGATAAGGTGCGGCGGTTCCGCTTCAACGCAGCTTCGGTCGGTGATACGGCAGCAGTGTTTGGATTTGAGACGCCGGAGAAGGTCCCGGGTGCGGCTCCGCAGGATACGGCCGCGTATTCGGTGCGGGTGCACATTGCGCTCGGGTCTCCCCGCGTGGGAACCGCGGTGTTGCTTGGGGTTTATAAGGGCACGCTTCCTTGTGCGGATTGCGATGGGCTGGAGACGACGTTGCGGATGTATGCGAAGGCGAAGTTTGATTTTACGTATGCGTTTTATGTGCGGACGCAGACGTATCGCGGAGCCCCAAAGGGCGATGTTACGTTCTCGGATCGAGGCGACTGGACGCTGTTGCGAGGAGATGCGACGGACGAGAATGCAACGGTTTATCAGCTGAATCCGGAGGATGAGAAACGATCGGAGTCGTATTTGTTGCAGGATGATGGAAAGGCTCTTGTGATGCTGGATAAAGAGCAGAAGCCGATTGAGACGACGGCGAATTTGACGCTGAACAAAGTGCCATGAGTTATTTATTCTCGTCGCCGGGCGTGGGATGTTTGGCAGTGAAGGGCGAGCAGCAGGGCTCCTGGGTGGGGGCGAACTCCATGAACTCGACGCGGGTGTGGTCTGGGTCGTAGAGGTTGAGCTGAACCTTGCCGTCTTTGCCCAGTTGGCTCTTAGTGCAGTCGGGGCCTTCGCAGTGGTTCTTGGCAAGTGCTGCGATCGTATCAGGCATACTGACGACGCCGAGCGAGAAATGGTCCATGACGCCAGCGTGTTGGAGGGTGGGGTTGGGGCCGTTGTTGAGCATGTATTCGAGCCAGTCGGTACCGTCGGGAACCTGCTGGCTGACCCAGTTGGTTGTGGTTGGGTTGGGACCTCCGCGCCAGTAGGGGCGGAAGCCGAGGATGTCGCGCCAGAAGGCGTTTTCTTTTGCTTCATCGGTGACCATGAAGCCTACGTGGATGATGCGGTGGCTGGGTGCATTGGGGGATGGGGGCGCATTGGCGACTACCTTTTCGGCGCCGGTCTGGACGAAGATGACGAGGTTGCCTTCGGGGTCTCGGACGGCGAACTGGCCGTGCTTGAGGGGGACATCGGGCTTGATGTTGTGGGCTTCGAGGTAACGTTCAAGCTGGGTGGCGTTGGTGGTAGTGAATGCGACGGCGGCGAGACGGGTGTTGGGATCCGGCGGCGGTGTCTTGGGGATGATCTCGACCCATTGAGAGTGATTGACTGGATAGAACCACATGCCGTCGGACTCTTTGCGCTCGAAGCCGAGGGTGTTGCCGTAGAACTTTTGCGCTGCGGCTGGATCAGTGGTGTAGAAGCGGGCGAAGGCGACTCCGGTGATGGGTGGGCGCGTGGGTTGCTGCTGAGCCACGAGAGATGAAGCGGAGAGCGATAGCAGGCTGGCGAGCAGGAGGAGTCGTCTCATGAGACGCAACTGTAGTGAAACGTGTCAGGTTGGTCAAAGAGTGAGTTCGGCGGTTGCTTAGTCGCAGTAGGCGGCAGCGGCGGTGAGAAGCTCTTCGTCCGGCTCCGAATATGTTGCGGGAACAGGCGGGTTTTCCGCGCGGGTTTCGAAGAAGCGCTCGATGGCAGCGAGGACCGTGTCGCCGTTCTTCGATTCGAAGATCTGTTTGCGAAGGGTGCTGCCGCCGGGGACGCCGTGGGTGAACCAGCTGGCGAACTGCTTCATCTTGCCGACGCAGTCGCGATGGCGCTGCTCGCGTGCGATCTGGCCAGAGGCGATGATGGCCTCGGCGCGGGCGGCTTCGGCGGCCTCTTCGAGGGCGATCTCGTCGACCAGCATCTGGAAGTAGGTGCGGATCATGCGATAGCGATCCTGATCGGTGGGGTGGTCGTAGGTGCCGATGCCAGTGGCTTCTTTGATGGCGGTGTACTGGGCGATCTGGCGGAAGATCCACGGGTTTGCGGGAGCGGTGCGGCCGATCATGACGGCGTCGCAGTGAGTGGCTTCGACCATGGCGGCGGCGTCCTCGGGCGTGCGGATGTCTCCGTTGCCGATGACGGGGATCGAAACGGCGTCCTTGACGGCGGCGATGTACTCCCAGCGGGCCTGGCCGGTGTAGCCGTCTTCGCGGGTGCGGGCGTGGAGAGCGCAGGCGTTGAGGCCGCAGTCTTCGGCCATCTTTGCCAGCTCGACGCAGACGATATGGTGATCATTCCATCCCATGCGGAACTTCACAGTGAAGGGAATGGTGACGGCGGCGCGGATGGCCTTGAAGATGCGCTCGATCTGCGGGAGGTCTTTGAGAAGGCCGGAGCCGCCATTGCAGGCGACGACACGTTTGGCGGGGCAGCCGAGGTTCAGATCGACGAGATCGAAGCCGGCGTCCTGCACGATGCGGGCGGAGTCGGCGAGGGTCTCGGGGTTGGAACCGAAGAGCTGCGCGGAGATGGGGTGCTCGTCGTCGTAGTAGGTGAGGTAGCGCTTGCGCTTGGTCTCGCGCATGCGGGATGAGGCCGTCGGCGGAGGTGAACTCCGTCATGATGAGGCCGCAGCCGGATTGCTGGTTGGTGGTTTCCTGATCGACGTTCGTTGCATTCGAAGCGAACCGCAGGTCCTTCGACTCCGCTCCGCTTCGCTCAGGATGACACTTTTCAAGAGAAGGTGAGGTGAACTGGCTGGCGTTTTTGATGAAGCGGCGGAAGACCGTGTCGGTGACGCCGGCCATTGGGGCGAGAACGGTCGCAGGTGCGATCTTTACGTTGCCGATGGTGAAGCTGGCAGGGACGCGCGTGTGCTCGGGCATGGCGTGCTCGACCGGCGAGTCCCAGCGTTTCTGCTCGAGGGTGTAGCGCTTCTTCATAAAAGGCTGGCTGGAAATATAAAGGCCTCCGTTTTGAGCGGAGGCCTTGGTTGAGGTTGATCGCTCCGCTTACTTGGTTGCGGCTTCTGCCTTGCCTGCGTCGGACTTGGCGAACTTGCGGCGGAAGCGCTCGACACGGCCTGCGGTGTCGACCAGTTTCTGCTTGCCGGTGAAGAACGGGTGGCAGGCGGAGCAGATTTCGAGGACGATGTCGCCCTTGTGCGTCGAGCGGGTCTCAAAGTGAGTTCCGCAGGCGCATTTGACGTTGATGGTTTGATACTTCGGGTGAATTCCTTCTTTTGGCATGGTGATAATCCTTTTCCTGAACTTTTTCTGCCGTCCGGGAGCGCGGATCGCTTGCAACGGTAGAGCTCACGTCACATCGAAGTGCCTGTCGCGCCGCCGCTTATGCCCCTGTTAGGAGGCGTTGCCAGCAGTCCTTTAAGTTTATCTGATTATCCTAGATTCGCACAGGGGGTAGTTGGATTCAGATGCTGCCATACTGGATGAACGGCTATGAGTGAAGTTTGTTCGATTTGCGGGGGTTCGGGGCTACGGGTGGTGCAGGAAGAAGGGCGTCAGTTCGCCAAGGAGTGCATCTGCCGGGTCGAACGGCGGGCGGCTCGGATGCTTGGTCGGGCCCATATTCCGCGTCGATACGAGCACTGCACTCTGGAGAGCTACGACACCGATCTCCCGTACTCGCATAGATCGCAGGGCATGGCTCTTGTTACTGCGAAGAAGTTTATCGAGGGATATCCGCTGGTGACGGATGGCAGGGGACTGTTGTTGACGGGTTCGATCGGTGTGGGCAAGACGCATCTTGCGGTGGGGATTCTGCAGGCGCTGATGGCGGAGCGTGGGGCGACCGGCTTGTTCTATGACTATCGCGATTTATTGAAACAGGTGCAGAACAGCTACAACGCCCAGGTGCGGGAGACGGAGCTTGAGGTGCTGCGGCCAGTATTTGAAGCCGAGGTTCTGGTGCTCGATGAGCTTGGCGCCTCGAAGCCGACCGACTGGGTGTGGGATACGGTGGCGCACATCCTCAACACGCGCTACAACGACCGCAGGACCACAATCATCACGACCAACTACGCGAATGCAGGTCCGTTGGGCACGGAGGCCGGCGGCAGGACGCTGGTTCGCGAGGAGACGCTGGGGGACCGCATCGGCGAGCGCATGCGATCCAGATTGCAGGAGATGTGTGTTGTGGTTGAGATGCAGGGAGAGGATTTCCGGCAGAAGGTGAAGCGGGCGAGTTTCGCCTAGGCCCGGCGGGGGCGCGTTAGAGCAGTGTCACCAGCAGAAACGCGCCCGCGGTGAGGGCGGCCAGCTGGTAGAGACGGTCGGACGTCATAATGCTTGTCGCCTTTTCGGGACCTGACGCGACCGGCAACAGGCTCGGAGGAAGCTCAGTGGGCGGGAGTGGCGTTCTTGGGTTCGGGGTATTCATGACTAGCCTTCAGTGCATCGGGGAGAATGGCTTACAGAACAATAGATGTTCGTTAACGCGATCTTGCACCACGAAGTTCCGATCTTTGATGAAAAAACTGCGAAGATCCGCGTGAGGGAACTGCATTGATTCCTCCTGCGATGTGCTTGTCGTGATCGTTTGCGGTCGGGCGCAGTCGGGCCCGAGGTGATTGAGGGGTATAAAATTTCGGCTTATGAGCGAACTCCAACGGCCAGACGACACCTCCGCAAATAAGCCATCCACGACCGCAGGTCCGCAGAAAGACAACCAGATGTTCTCGACCAAGCCCGCCGAGAGCGGGGGAATTCCTGCGATAGCCTGGGGCGTGGCGGGACTCGTGGTGCTCGTGGCTCTGGTGGCGCTACTTCTGATGGGAAGACACAAGTCAACCCTGCCGACCACGGTGCAGCCGCTGGCGGATTATGCGGCCAGCCTGCCGCTGTCGCAACTCGCGATGAGCGAGTCGACGAGTCTTTCCGGAGGCAAATCTACCTACATCGACGGTCATATTCAGAACACGGGCAATCGAACGGTCACGGGCGTGACGGTGCAGGCGATCTTTCGCAATGATGAGGCGATGCCGCCCCAGATCTACACACTGCCGCTGTCGCTGATCCGGACGCGGGAGCCGTACGTGGACACCCAGCCGGTCAGCGCAGCCCCTCTGAAGCCAGGCGACGGGCAGGATTTCCGGCTGATCTTCGAGGCTATTCCGGCCAACTGGAATATGCAGTTGCCGGAGATTCGGGTGATCGGGGTCGAGACGAAATAACTGGATCCACGGGTAGATGAGACCGGGTAATCCAAGAAAGAGTTACCGGGCCTCCGGAAGAATTTGCTGGAGTTGGCACGAAACTCCCTGTGGCCGGTAATCGGCAATCTCCTGCAAATCATTTGCTTGTCGTGGTTTAGGGAATTTCCCCAGTTTGGCATGGCAACTGCTCTAGTCAAGGCAAGTCGAAGCCTGAATGCAGGCTCACTCGTTGAGACAGGAGAAGAAAACATGATCAAATCTGGAACCACTTTTGGCCTCCCAGTCCTGGTTCTTGGAAGTGCGTTGGGCGTTACTGCCTTCGCGCAGACAAGCGCCACTCCGACGCAGACAACGAACGACCAGCCTGCAACGACCTCGTCCAGCACGACGAACCCCAATGACGCTTCCAGCTATGCAACCGGCAAGCCGCTGCAGGATCAGTCGAAGGAAGGGTTCTGGGGCCACATGAATCCGTTTGCCCGCAAGAAGTGGGTGAACAGGCAGACCGCCCCGATCAAGGACCAGGTGAACGAGCTTGATCAGCTCCAGGCGAAGAACGCAAACGATATTCGGGACGTTGACACCCGCGCGCAGGCCGGCATCAAGAACGCAATGAACACGGCTAATACCGCTGACCAGCATGCGCAGGACGCAGCAAATCGCGCGAATGCAGCGAACCAGCTTGCAAGCAATGCAAGCACCCGCACGGACGCGCTCGGCAACACGGTTGGCAATCTTGACCAGTACCAGACGGTCTCCTCGACCTCGGTGAAGTTTGCCGCGGGCCGGACGACTCTTGGACCGACGGGCAAGTCGGACCTGGATGCGCTGGCGACGACGCTCGCAGGCGAGAAGGGATACATCATCGAGGTGCAGGGTTATAGCCGCGCCGGTGTGCAGACCTCGCAGGCGATGGCCGACTCGGTGGTTCGTTATCTCGTGACTGAGCACCAGGTTCCCATGTATCGGATCTATCGCACGGGCCTCGGCAAGAACACCGAGAAGTCGACCGATGGTGAAACCGCAGTGACCAACGGCGTTCGTGTGACGCTGTTGCACAACAGCCTGGCGACGATGGCGTCGAACAGCGCTGATGCAAAGACCTCCCAGACGGGAGTTAGTTCACCCCAAGTGGTGAGCAACCAGTAGCCCTCCCTAAGGGCGGTATGGCTTCGGTTATACCGCCCGCAAGTTTGCAGAGATAGCGGCTTAGATCGCACTCGCAAAAACCTCTCCTAACCAGAGAGAACCAAGGCAGATTGGCCCCTCATTGAGGGGCCGTTTTTTTGGCACTTCGTGCTGTATACCGCTTCGCGTGGCGCTCCCGTTGGTCGCGAACGGACCTCGTTTCCCGAGCCGAAGGCGGTATACCCGCCACGAAGTGGCCGCCGCCCGCGCAGGGCGCCCGTCCGGCAGGACTAGGGGCTGACGGCTTTGTGAATGGCGAGGAGCTGTTCCAGTGTGGCTTTGAGGTGATTCAAGTGCAAAGCATTCGCTCCGTCGGATTTGGCGTGCGGCGGATCGTTGTGGACCTCAAGGAAGACGCCATCGACGCCTGCGGCCACGGCAGCACGCGTAAGCACGGGGATGAACTCGGGCTGGCCTCCGCTGACCCCGTTGGCGGCCGACGGCGTCTGGACGGAGTGGGTGCCGTCGAAGACCACCGGCGCAAAGCCGCGCATGATGGGAAGAGAGCGCATATCGACGACGAGGTTGTTGTAGCCGAAGCTGGCGCCGCGCTCAGTGAGAAAGACGCGTGGGTTGCCGCTCTCCCGAATCTTCTCGACGGCGTGACGCATGTCCCAAGGGGCGACGAACTGGCCCTTCTTCACATTGATCGCGCCTCCGGTCTTCGCTGTGGCCTCGGCTGCGGCGATGAGAAGGTCGGTCTGACGGCAGAGGAACGCGGGGATCTGGAGAATGTCAACGGCTTCGGCTACGGCGGGGCAATCGACTGCCGTGTGAACGTCAGTGAGGACGGGGAGGCCAGTGTCTTTGCGAATGGCGCTGAGGATGCGAGTGCCCTCTGCTATGCCGGGCCCGCGAAAACTCTTGATGGAGGTGCGGTTCGCCTTGTCGTAGCTGGCTTTGAAGATGTACGGGACGCCGAGGTCGGAGGTGATGCGCTGAATGGAGTCAGCCATCATGCGGGCGTGCTGTTCGGACTCGATGACGCAGGGGCCGCCGATAAGAAAGAGCTTGCCCCCACCGATGGAGATGTTGCCGATTTTGAAGGGGTGATTCACAGATTTATTTGAACACAGCGGAACGGGCCGATGTGGCCGCTGCAATCAGGAGGGAAGCACCGCCCTCATCGGATAGACCTCGTAGTGGTTGATCTTCGAGGCTGGATCTGCGGCGACGAATTCATTGACCTCTGCGTCGCTTTCCATCTCAACGACGCCCATGCCGTAGGCGCCGTTGGGATCGAAGACCGGGCCGAAGACGTGGACTTTGCCCCGCTTCATCAAATCCGTCCAATAGGCGACGTGCTGCTGCATGATGGCTCGCTCTTCGGGAGACATATCCTGAGAAAAGGTGGGCCGGCAGGGTACGAGCTTCAGAAAGAAGTGCATTGCAAGTGCTCTCCATTAGTGAGGATTTGAGTGGTCGCCATCTTTCAGAGACTTGCCGAAGCCAGAGAGGAGCAGCGTGAGGAAGGAGAGCCCGCGGCGGCCATCTTCGCTGTTGGCGCGTTGAAAAATATGCCAGAGACTCGGAGGCGTTTGCTCGCGCCGATGCTCTTCGGTGGCGCTGGACATGGCCTTCGAGGCGTGGTCGAGCACCTCGGGATTGAGTTCGGTAAGGATTTTGGCAGCAGTCAACAAATTGCGAATGCCGGCGATTCCCTCGGGCTCCTTGGCATAGTGGGCGAGTGTCGAGATGATCTTGTCTTTCGAGGCGATCATGCCGTGCAGGATGTCAAGCAGGCCCTGGTCGTAGGCGGCCTCGAGAATGTCGTAGGCGGCGAGCACGGCGGCGGCATGTTCCTCGGGCGCTTTCTCGATGCGCTTCTGCAGATCCCTCTTGAAGTCGAACGGGGCGGGCTTGAATGCGATGGGCTTGGCCATAACAAAACTCCTTCGATGTCGACGAGGCTAGACGGTGGTGGAGATGATCTGTACGAGCTTGTCGCGGGGTGAGGTACCGGGCAGATGGTAGTCCGCACGCGCCCATTTGCGCTCGATCTCGAGGCCGGGTTGCGGCGTGCGCGTGCCATAACGGAAGTTCCGGCGAGGCAGCGGGTTCTCCCCTTGCTCCGGCAGCACCGTCATGCTGACAGCCGTCTCCTTGAAGGCGGGTGTGTGCGTGTTTCGATCGGTGAAGCTGCTGGTGAGACGGTTGACCGGCTCTTCGATGGAGTTGAGCGGCATGTAAAGCTGCTTGCCCTGGACACGTTCTGAGACGATAACCTGCAGGCGCACCTTGCCGTGCGGTGAGGTGACCTGAACGTAGCGGCCGGTGGTGATCCCTCGCTCGGCTGCGAGTTCGGGCGAGACCTCGACCCAGTTGGTCGGCGTCATCTCCTTGATGCCGGCAGTGCGATAGGTCATGCTGCCTTGCTCGAAGTGCTCCAGCAGGCGGCCGTTATTGAGGTGCAGGTCATAGGTCTCGCTGGTTTCTTCGCAAGTCGGAAGGTATTCAATGGGGTAGAACTTCGCCTTGCCATCAGGGAACGGAAATTTCTCTGTGAAGAGCAACGGAGAGTCGGTGCCATCGGCATGCACAGGCCACTGCAGGCTGTTGAAGCCTTCGAGGCGCTCGTAGTTGACGCCGGCGAAGAGAGGCGTCAGGCGCGCGACTTCGTCCATTACATCCGAGGGATGCTTGTAGTTCCACTTACCGCCCATACGATTGGCGATGAGCTGGATGATCTCCCAGTCGGCCTTGGCTTCGCCGGGCGGGTCCATCGCTTTGTAGAGACGCTGGATGCGGCGCTCGGTGCTGGTGAACGTGCCTTCTTTCTCGAGCGAGGCGCATGCAGGCAATACAAGGTCGGCGAACATTGCGGTCTCAGAGAAGTTGATGTCCTGAACGATGAGGAACTCCACCTTTTCGAGAGCCGAGCCGACATAGTTTGCGTTCGAGTCCGAGGTGATCGTGTCTTCGCCCTTGATGTAAAGCGACTTGATCGAGCCGTTGAGAATGGCTTCGATCATCTCGTGATTGTCTTTGCCGGTGGAAGTGGGCAGGGTAACGCCCCAGTCTGCCTCGAACTTCGCGCGGATGTCAGGGTCGTCGACCTTTTGATACCCGGAGAAAACGTTGGGCATGGAGCCGAAGTCGCTGGCGCCCTGCACGTTGTTGTGGCCGCGCAGCGGGTAGGCTCCGGCGCCGGGCCGCATATAGTTGCCCGTGAGGAGAAGGAGGTTAGAGAGTGCGGTTGCGCTGTCCGAGCCGCCGCAGTGCTGGGTGATGCCCATCGCGAAGAGAATGCAGACGCCGTCAGCGGCGGCGATCTCGTTCGCTACCGTTATGAGCGTAGAAGCGGGCACGCCGGTAATCTTTTCGGCGTATTCGAGCGTAAAAGGCTCGAGCGATTTTTTGTACGCGTCGAAGTTGTTGACCCACTTGTTGACGAAGTCCATCTTGGCGAGGCCGTTGTCGAGAATGTACTTTGCGACAGCACAGAACCAGACAGCGTCGGTGGAAGGATTGGGGCGGAAGAAGATGTCAGCGCGCTCGGCCATCTCATGCTTGCGCAGGTCGGCGACGATGAGCCGCTGACCGCGATGCTTGTGGCTGCGTTTGACGCGCGTGCAGAGCACGGGATGGTTTTCGGCAGGATTGCAACCGACCATTACGACGAGGCCAGCCTTCTCAATGTCCGCGATCGAACCTGAGTCTCCACCGTAGCCGACGGTGCGTTGCAGACCCATGGTGGCTGGGTTCTGGCAGTAGCGGGCACAGTTGTCGACGTTATTGGTGCCAATCACAGCGCGCGAGAGCTTCTGCATCAGAAAGCTCTCTTCATTGGTGCATTTGGAGGAGGCGATGAAGGCCAGGGCGTCGGGGCCGTGTTCAGCCTTGATGCGTTTGAAGGTGTGCTCGATGATGTCGAGGGCTTCGCTCCACTCGATCTCGCGAAAGCTCTCACCGTCGCGAAGCAGAGGCTTGGTCAGCCGGTCGTCGGAGTTCATGTGGCCCCAGGCGAACTTGCCCTTCACGCAGGTGGAGATACCGTTGGCCGGCCCGTGGGTCGGTTCGATCTTGAGGATATGGCGGTCGCGCGTCCACACCTCGAAGGTGCAACCGACAGCGCAGTAGGTGCAGACCGTCTTGGTTTTCTTGGTGCGGTGTGTGCGCATCTCCGCTTCAATCTCTGAGAGTGAGAGGATCGGTCCGTAGCCAATCGGAGGCTCGATGCCCTTGACGACATCGATCATGTCATTGAGCGTGCCTTCCGGCGTGTCGGTGAGAAAACCTGCTTCGCCGAGCATGGACTTCTCCATCAATGCGTTGCATGGGCAGACGGTAACGCAGTGCCCGCAGGAGACGCAACTGGAACCCTCAATCTTTGTGCCGCCGTCCCAAAGGACGCGGGGATGGTTGCTCTCCCAGTCGATCGAAAGGGTTTCGTTAACCTGAACGTTCTGGCATGACTCGACACAGCGCCCGCATAGGATGCACTGATCGGGGTCGTAGCGATAGAACGGGTTCGACATGTCTTTCTCGTACGGCTTCGGCGTAAAGGGACGAGACTGATGCTTTACATCGAGCTCTTTGGTCGTGTTGTGAATGGTGCAGTTGCCGTTGTTGTTGTCGCAGACCGTGCAGTAGAGCATGTGGTTCTGGAGAATCCGGTCGAAGGCCTCGCGCTGGGCGATGTCGACCGCCTCGCTGGCTGTATCGACCTTCATTCCCGCCGCGACCCTTGTGGAACAGGCACGCGCGAACTCGCCGTTCACCTTGACGATGCAGGTATCGCAGCTCTCGATCGGTCCCATCTGCGGGACATAGCAGACTTGCGGCACAGGTTTTTGGCCGTTCATCGCCGTGCGGCGGTTGAGCAACTCAATCAGCAACTCGCCTGCATGACCTGGAACTTCGATCCCATCGATGGTCAGCTGGGTATTTGGAGTGTGATCTGCAGGAGTGTTCAGCAGCGATTTTGTGATAGCCATATGAGCCTCAGATGCTTTTCGGAACTAGAAGGTATCGCCCTGCCCATCTACATTACACCTAACCGCCCTTGACAAAATTGTCACAAAAAAAGAGCACCCGAGCGACGCGTCGGGGCATCCAAAACAGGTTTTCTCTCTAGCAGGAGCCATTAATTCTTTGTTCTGCAATACCGCCCTCAGTCCGTGGAGAGAACCTGCTCCGCTGCTCTCAGTCCGGAGCGCATAGCTGCATGAACGGTCCCCCAGTGGCCGGTCACATCAGTGTGTTCGCCCGCAAAGAACAGAGCGTTTGCGACAGGGTGGGTCATCTGTCTGGAAGCTTCCAACCCACCCGCCGCGACATAGCTGTATGCGCCAAGCGCGTAGCGGTCAAATCGCCAATCATGGGAGTAACAGCCTTCGAGCAGGCTGATAATTTTGCGCTCGTCAACATTGAAAATCTTGGCAAGCGAGGCGCAGGCCCGTTGCGCCAGCTGATTCTGGTCGAGTTCCGCCAGCACTGCAGACCGGGGCCCGCCAACCCAGCCCGTAATCGTGTTGCTCCTCTCCGGATGCGGAGTCCACCACACAGGGGGCATCTCGGAGAACGCAAAGAGAAAACTCAGTTGCTCGAGTGCAGATTGAGGTGGAAGTTTCTCCCAGAACCGCTCGCGGAACAAAAGAGTGAAGCGGCGGGCCTGTCCCATGCGGAGCAATCCCGCAGCCTCGAGAATAGTATCCGGTCGAGGCGAGAACGTGACATCGCCGCGTTGAAGCACAGCCAACGGCAGAGTGATGACGGCTTTCGCGGCTGTGAAAACTCCGGAGGTGGTTACAACCTCGACACGCCCCTGCTGCCAGAGAATTTCATTGACCGGCGTTCCCATCAAGACCCTGCCTCCGAACTCCTCCAGTCTTCGCGCCAGAAAGGCCGGAAGCTGGTCATAGCCGCCGCGGACGTGATAGTTGTGATCGCTGCCTGTCGCATCTTCGGCCTTCTGTTGTACACCCAGCGACAGTGCGCTGATCTCGCGGTGGTCGGCGGCGTTGAAGCCTTCGACGTAACCGATCATGGCAGCGCGATTCGCCTCCGGCACACCCTCGAGGTCGAGGTATTCGGCGAAGCTGAGGTCTGGGCCGGCGAAGTTTTCCAGTTTTTCCAGCGGATCGAAGACGTCCTCCATCGCATTGCCGCAATCGTTCAGAGCTCCGTCTTCAAAGCAGACCTGAGCGCCACCGCGTTCATACGTTTCGATCCCAGCTTCGTCGATGAGCGCCCACAGCTCCGGCGGCCTGCCATGCACGAACTCCGCACCCAGCTCGATTGCCTCGTTGCCAATGTGTTCGGTCCGGATGCGCCCGCCAATCCGGTCCTGCGCCTCGATGACAACAACCTTCAGCCCTGCTTCGGCTAAAGCACGCGCTGCGGTCAGTCCCGCCATTCCCGCGCCAATGACGATTACATCCTGCGAGCCGTTGGTCATGGCCGTTAGATGCTGCCTCAATGTGCTCCGGTGCTTTTGTGGCTCTTACTCCATGTGGCGTAGGCATCGAGCGCCTGCTGCGGACCCGCGCTATACCAGGCATAACCGTTCCGCCGTTCGAGGGAGAGTTCGCTGACGTCATCGTGAATCGTCTTGTCGCGATCGCCGAAGACCGGAAGCCCTGTGGTCATGCTGTAATAACGCGCCCAAATGGGGCCGGCGCCGGCCTTGGCTTCGAGATGACGACCACCAGCAGTGCCGCGTCCTCCCACCCACTCCTGACCATACACCGCCGCGGACTTCAGCCATGAGACGCCTGCATCGACCGCCGCAATAACCGCAGGCGAAGGATGCGGCAACTGCATGAGGTAGAGCAGCACGCTGGCGCTCTCACCGGATGACAAAGCCGCCGGTTCGTAATTGCGTCCGGCGACCGGCGCGAGCGTGAGGGCATCATGCTGTTGAGCCCAAACTGTGCGTTTCCCCTTGACCATGACCTGCGTGGCAAGGATGCACTGAAGGGCGTGATTCGAGGCTGCGCGAGCCTGACGCCGCAGGTCTGAGGGAACAAAAGAATAGTTGCCTGCACCGTCCGCTACTGCCGTCAGGGTTTCGGCGGACTCGGTCACGGCGTTATCGTTAAAGGTGATGGCGTCGTGATAGCCGCCCTCGAGCGGCCACACCTGCGGCCAGCCGCCATTGGGAAACTGCGCGGCAAGCAGATACCGAATCCCACGAAGGAAACTAGCGCGGTAGCCTTCTCCTGCCGCGCCGGGTGTTGCACCCGAGACCAGCGCGAGGAAATGCAGCTCCGTATTCGTGGCGTCGTTGTCCAGCGTGCCCACGTAGTTCCAGTGCGGGTCTTTGGGCGTGTCGAAGTCGTCGGGACTGGGGTATCTGGAGAGATTGTTGGTAGTGTAGCTCTGCCCTTTTTGCCGCGTTGACCCGCTCAAGTCGAGATTCTTGCTCCATCCTCCCGCGGGTGTCTGAAAGCTGACAACAACGTCTGCGACGTGTCTCGCCTCTGGAGTACCGTACCAGGCAGCATCGCGGTCGAGCGGCATCGTCCGTGCGCTGAATCCCTCTTTTGGCATCGGCGGCTCAGGCGCGCCCGGAGTTCGTTCGGCAGCCAGCGCGTCGCGGTCGGCCTGCATCTGCTTCTGCGATCGCTCGAGATAGGCCATCCACGCGTCCCGGTCCTTCGCGGGCAGCGTCGCAATTCTGGCAGCAGTAATGGACTCGGCCGGTTTGCTGGTGCCGATCACAGCGGAATAAACGGTGGTGGCAGACAGGAGACAGAGTGCGAACAGTCGAACGCGAACCTAGAAGTGGCATGGGGAATCCTGTATCTTTCGACGTTTGCGAGACCGACAAAGACGCCTTCCTAATCCTGCGACAAACTCAGACGGAAGGCTCGCCGAACCGCTGTCTCACAATCGCAAGTCCTTCCTCGGTGGTTGCCGCATGACCCTCAAGCTGCGCATCCTCCGCGGCCTCGAGCATCGCCTTGAACTCCGGCCCAGGTCGATATCCCGCGGCGACTAAATCCTTGCCTGTGACGAGCAGGTGCGGTCGAATCTCCTCGACCGGAGCGGCTTCGTATCGCGTCTTCGCAAAGTCATACAGTCGCAGATCGCCGTGGGCAGAGCTGGCGTCCATCCAATGCAGCGCCAGATGCTCGTCGAACTTCGGCAGCCGCAAAAAACGCTTCAGCGTCGACTCACGCATCTCTCGGATGTCGCCAAAGCGCATGTGATTCTTCACCAGCGCGACGATCTGCGCGGCATCTTCATTAGAGAATCGCAGCCGGCTGAGGATCGTCTCGGCGATGCGAACGCCCACCTCGACGTGGCCGTCAAAACGGATGCGGTCGCCGGACTTTTTGGGGTCGGGTGGGCGAAAGGTCGCCGGCTTACCGATGTCGTGGAGCAGCGCGCCCCAGGCGAGCGTCGGTGATGCCCCTTGCGGAAGTTTTTCGAGCAGCAGCATCGTGTGGACCCACACATCGCCCTCAGGATGGAACTGCGGCGGCTGCTCCACGCCGTGCATCTTTGTCACTTCCGGCAAGACCTGCGCGAGCAGGCCAGTCGTATCGAGCAATTCGAAGGCGCGGCGCGCGTGACCTTCGGTCAGCATAAGAGTCAACTCGTCGCGAATGCGTTCGCTGCTGACCTGCGCGATCTCCGCGGCTGCCGTCGCGCATCGCTGCCATCGTGCGCGGCTCAATCTCGAGGTCGAGCCGCGCCGCAAATCGAACGGCGCGAAGCATCCTCAACTTGTCTTCGGCGAAACGCAACGCAGGATCGCCGATCGCGCGCAGAACCTTCGCCGACAAATCCTCGCGCCCGCCCACATAGTCGAGCGTCGCGGCCGCGGGGTTCCCGGTCTCTTCATAGATCAGCGGATCGAGCAGCATGCCGTTGATCGTGAAGTCTCGCCGCAGCACATCTTCGCGCGGGTCGGTGGAGAACTTCACGGCATCGGGCCGGCGGCCATCGCTGTAGGCTCCGTCGTGGCGAAATGTGGCGACCTCGGTGGCAATCTCGCCCTCGCCGCTGGGAGTACAAACCAGGACGACGCCAAAATGCGCTCCAACGGAGTAGGTCTTCGGGAACATTCCCATGACGACGTCAGGCGTCGCGCTCGTGGCCACGTCGAAGTCCTTCGGCTCAACCCCAAGGAGCAGATCGCGCACGCAGCCACCGGCAAAGTAGGCCTGGTGGCCCGCAGTCCGGAGCGCCATGAAGATCTCTCGTGCTGCAACGTACTTCGGGTTGTCGGCCATGCGATTCATAGTGCCTGCCCCTATGATAGAGAGATGCGCGAAAGCAGCGGAACAGGCCTGATTCTTGGCATCGAAAGCTCCTGCGACGAGACGGCTGCGGCCGTCGTCCGCGAGGGCAGCGGCGCGCTTTCGAATGTCGTTGCTTCGCAGATGTCGCTGCATGCCAACTACGGCGGAGTCGTCCCGGAGCTGGCTTCGCGAGAACACCTTCGCAATATCGTACCGGTCGTACGCGAGGCCATGCGCCGTGCCAACGTCAGCTTCGACGACCTTGACGCCATCGCAGTGACGGAAGGCCCCGGTCTCGCAGGAGCGTTACTGGTCGGCATCACTTACGCCAAGGCTCTCAGCTTCGGGCTTGCGAAGCCGCTCATCTCCGTCAATCATCTTGAAGGCCACATCCACGCGGTGCTGATGGAGACACGGCAGAGCGCCACTGCGGCCATGGAGCTTCCGCTGCTCGCGCTCGTCGTCTCCGGCGGTCACACTCATCTCTACCTTGCAAGGCAGCAGGGAAGCGGCAACACGTGGACCTATCGCAACGTCGGCCGCACGGTTGACGACGCCGCGGGCGAGGCCTACGACAAGGTGGCCAAGCTGCTCGGGCTCGGTTATCCCGGCGGTCCCTGGATCGACGCGCTCGCCCCACACGGCAATCCGCGCGCAGTGGCGTTCAGTTTCGGCGAGATCAAACGTCGCCCGGCCCGCGAAGGTGTTACGAACAAAAAAGCCCCCGCTCACACCGAGGGACCACACTTCGATTTCTCCTTCAGCGGCATCAAGACCGCCGTTCTGCGCTATGTCGAGACGCACCACATGCGCGAGAGCATCGAGGTCCGTCGCGCCGCGCTGGCCGCCGATCCCTCGATCACACCGAAATCTCCCGCGGCCGTTGCGTTTTGCGATCAGCAGACGCTCGACCTCCTCGCATCGTTCCAGTACGCGGTGGTCGGTAACCTGCTGCGCCAGACCTTCGCGGCGGCCGAATCTCTCGGCGCTCACAGCATCGTCGTCTCGGGGGGAGTTGCCGCAAACAGCGAATTGCGCCGCCGGTTTCAGGCCGAAGCCGACCGCCGCGGCCTGCCTATCGCCTTTCCTTCGCTCGCGCTCTCAACCGACAACGCCGCCATGATCGCCGCCGCTGCATGGCCCAAATTTGTAGCAGAGAATTTTGCAACCGAACACCTCGGAGCGACACCACAGCTTCGCCTTGGAGATCGATAGGCCGAAAGCCTGACAAAGCTCTTGGATCTTTCGGCTAAAATCATCAGGGATACCAGACAAGAGCAGTCTGCGCCGCGCCACGCGCCCGGCTGCGACAGGAACAGAGAACACGTGGCAACCATCGAACTCTACAACACCCTCAGTGGAACGATTGAACCCCTGGCCCCGGTGCGTCCGCCCGCGCTGCGCATGTACTGCTGCGGCCCGACCGTCTACGACTACGGCCACATCGGCAACTTCCGCACCTTTCTCCACGTCGATGTTCTCCGTCGCTTCGTGCGCCAGCAGGGAATCGCCGTCGATCACGTGATGAACATCACCGACGTCGACGACAAGATCATCCGCAACGCAGCCGCGGCCGGCGTGCCCATCGCGGAGTACACAAAGAAATACGAGCAGGCCTTCTTACGAAGACCTGGACGCCCTTTCGATCGAGCATCCGGAGCACATCTCGCACGCCACTGGCTGCATTCCGGAGATGGTCCGGATGATCGAACAGCTCGCAGCCAAAGACATCGCGTATCGCGCCGAGGATGGAAGCTGGTACTTCCGCATCGCGCGTTTTCCCGGCTACGGCAAGCTCTCGAAGAAGGACTTCGAGGGCGATCGAAGACGGCGCTCGTGTCGATGTGGACGAGTACGAGAAGGATGCAGCCCGCGATTTCGCGTTATGGAAGGCGGCTAAACCAGGCGAGCAATTCTGGGAGACGCCGCTTGGCACCGGTCGTCCGGGTTGGCACATCGAGTGCTCCGCCATGGCGAGAAAACTCCTCGGCGACGACATCGATCTCCACGCCGGCGGCGAAGACCTCATGTTCCCGCACCACGAAAACGAGATCGCGCAGTCGGAATCCTCCAGCGGGAATACATTTGTCCGTCACTGGATGCACGTGCGCTTCCTGCTGGTCGAAGGCAGGAAGATGTCGAAGTCGGAGGGAAATTTCTACACCCTCCGCGACCTGCTGCTGAAGGGCCATCGCGCATCGGCGATTCGCTTCCTCCTCATCTCGGTCCCCTATCGCAACCAGATGAACTTCACCTTCGACAGCCTGCTGGAATCAACCAACGCTGTCGACCGCCTCCGCACCTTCCACCAGCGCATGTTGAAGGGCGGCTTTCCCGACGGACTCAATCCCGACATCGCCGCCGCAACCACGAAGGCTGAACACGACTACACCGCCGCGCTAGCCAACGACCTCAACACCGCTGAAGCTCGCGCCGCCATCTTCGATCTCGTCCGCGCAGCCAACACCGCCGCAGACGCGGGCACACTTCGCAGTGAAAATGCGACTGAGATCCTGCGCGTCCTCGCCCTCTTCGACGGAGTCTTCGCCGTCCTGGAGGATAACGACGTCGCGATTCAACGAGCCGCGCTGGCGTGGGCCGAGCGCGAAGGCCGTCTGGATGAGGCTGATCCCTCGTTGGTCGCAACGCTTTCGCTCACCGACGCCGACATCGACGCCCTCGTCGCCGAACGCACTCAGGCGAAGAAGACCCGCAACTTCGCTCGCGCCGATGCTATTCGCAACGACCTGCTCGCCAAGGGCATCCTAATTGAGGACTCCAAAGATGGAGTTCGCTGGAAGCGTAAGTAGCAAGTCTGGTGAAAAGAATGGCTCGTCTTCCAAAAACGCGAATAGTCGCTGTCATAGCTTTCGTTCTGTGTATCGTGTTCTCTGCTCGGGCCCAGGAGCCGGCGCCCGATACCGTCGGATGGGAGAATGAACTACTCAAACTGCGGCTGTTCTATCCCTCGGATCTGGTGAAGGGCGACCCGTCAGATGTATTGCAGGACGGCCAGCTGAATCTTTTCAACGCCGCGGCAATAACCGATCCCAAACTGGTTGAGGCGACCCATTGTCTTCACCCCATACTGCTGCTTCAGCTTCCGCACGGCGGGCCAACCCAAAAATCTCAGCCCGGCGAAGACGGAGCTACGCAAATCACCGTGACTCCGCCGGTAAACGCAACGATTCTTCTCGCCGAACTCGACGTGAACTGCCTGAACGCCGAGCACGCCGGCAAGAGTACAACACTCCTCGACGATATGGCAGAGATCGTCAACAAGGCGCCCGGCATGAAGTCCATTGCGCAGCCCTCGACCTATACGATCGGCTGGCAGAAGATGCACATGGCCGCCGCACAGGGCCAGCAGGGTGCAACACCCGTCTACGCGATGGGTCTTTCGACGAACTGGAATAGCCATCTTCTCGTCTGGTACTTCTCGTCGAGCAGCATCGACATGCTGAATCGCATCACCAAGACAACGGTGCGTTTTGGCCGCGACCAGGCAGCACCGCTCTATCCACTGACGATCGGCAACGCGAGCCACTAACACTGGAACCTAAGCCCGCTGCCTTACCGCAAGATCTTCATCCACCACATTCGGCTTGCCGCTCTTCATCTTCGAGCTCGTCACCAGAAACACGGCCAGCAGAGTCGCCCCCATCCCTACATACTCCACCGGGGCAAATCGCTCATGCAGCACGATGGCGCCAAGAATCACCGCGATCACAGGGTTCACATACGCATACGTCGCGACCTTCGACACCGGAACGTTATCCAGCAGATAGATGTATGCCGTGTAGGTCAGCAGCGAACCGAAGATCACGAGATACAGGATGGATCCCCACGCCTTCAGCCCCCATTGCGCTCCATGATAGCCGCCCGTCACCAGCAGAAGGCACAGGTTGAAGAGACCGCCAAAGACAATCTGCCAACCCGCCGCCGCAAATCCGCTGATGCGAATCGTCGACCGCCGCGAGATCACCGATGCAGTTGTCCAACAGAGTGTTCCGCCGAGCGTTACCGCGGACGCAATAATCTGCCGCGAGTCGCCATGCAATCCATTGAGCAGTCCCGGCCATACCAGGAAAACCATCCCCGCAAAGCCGATCAGAATCCCGACCCATCCCTGTAACGGCAGCCCTTCGCCCTGCGGCAGAATCACCTCAATCAGCGCCGCGTACAAAGGAATTGACGCCACCAACAGCGCCGCGAGACCGGTCGGAATGTACTGCTCGGCCCAGATAACCGCCGTATTGCCGCAGCCCAGCATCAGCACCCCGATAATTGCCAGTCGGCCCATCTCCTGACGCGTAGGCCACATCTTCAGCCGGAGGATCGCGCTCAGCCCGAGTAACAACGGCGCAGCAACAAGATAGCGAGCGCTTCCCAGCACGAAAGGCGGCAACACTTCCACGCCGAACCGCATCGCGAGGTAGGTCCCTCCCCAGAAAAAATAAACGCAGGCAAACGACAGCAATATCCGTGTTCGATGGGGGGGAGGAGTGGGGGGCATTTCTCCATGATACCTGTCACAATACCCGCCATTCGTGCGGCTCCGCGCGTGTCTGGAAACCGCCGCGGTGCTACGATAAGAAAATGGTGCTTCGTCCTTCGGCCTTCTTTTTGCTCCTCTTCGTTTGTGTAACTGCTCTGTCTCAACCTGCCGACCAGCCAAACCCCAACATGCCGAAGAGCTTCCACGATGAAGCTCTGAATCTTACCTACTTTTATCCCGGCCGCTTCGCGCCCGATCCCGAGAGCATCTCTCCGAAGCCTGAAGCCGACGCGACGCCCAAGTGCGCGCACTCCACGCTCTTCGCCAACTCCGTCTCGCCGGTCGACACCTCATCCTTCGTCCTCTCCACCATCGACAATACTTGTCCCAACGTGTTGCGCGGCGCCACGGTGCTCGGTCCTTTTGTCCGCGAACAGATTCTTCGCCAACTGAAGCAGTACGGCGAACCCACCATCACGCAGGAGCCAACCTCCTACCAAATCGACGGCCATCCTGCCGCGATTGTTCTGGCGTCGGTCCCAATGCCCGTGACAGGGGCGGGCAAGATCCCCCGCACCACGTATGCCGCGAAGGCCTGCTTCCTCGGCAACGTTCCGGTCAAGCCGCGCAAGAAATCCGACCCCGTCGATCAGACACGGCATGTCCTCTGCTTCGACTTCACGACACAACACAGCGATCTCTACACCCTGATGTTTGGCTTCTCGATGCAGTTCGACAACAACCAACCCCAGCCGATTGTCCCCGGAAGTGTTATCCGATAGCGCATTCAATGCGCTATACTCACGGGCAAGGCAAGGGGCTTATGAAACTCTCAGTCATCCCCCATACGCACCGGACCGCCGGCCTCGCATGCCGCTCCAAGCGGCACCAGATGCCGAGCCTTCTTCCCTGCGTGCTCCCCAGCCTCACGCGACCTAGTCTCTTCGCCGGCGACTAACTCTTTACACCCCCAGCCGGCGAAGTCCCGCTCAGCGCAAACCGTTCCTTCGCACCCCGCGAGGCCGCCATCTCACAGGCAACGGCACCCCCAACGCACCGCTGAACCGTCTGACTCCGAAGGAGAGCCCCCATGAGCACCCTGACCCACGAATCGACCTCCGGTTACACCCGCACCGCCAACTACAGCCAGTTCGGCCCCAAGCTGAAGACCGCGCTTCCCGGCCCACTGGCCAAAAAAGTCGTTGCCGACGATGAGCGCCTCATCTCCCCCAGCTACACGCGCAGCTATCCGATGGTCGCCAAATCCGGCCGCGGCATCCGCGTCACCGACGTCGACGGCAACGAGTTCCTCGACTTCGCCGCCGGCATCGCAGTCAACTCAACCGGCCACTGTCATCCCGAAGTAGTGAAGGCAATTCAGGACCAGGCCGCCGAGCTCATCCACATCTCCGGCACCGACTTCTTTTACGACCACATGACGCGCATGGCCGAGCGTCTCTCTGCCATCGCGCCCATGCCCGGCCCGCACCGCTTCTATTACGGCAACTCCGGCGCCGAAGCCGTCGAATGCGCCATGAAACTCGCCCGCTACCACACCGGCCGGCAGAACATCATCAGCTTCTTCGGAGGCTTTCACGGCCGCACCATGGGCGCACTCTCGCTTACCGGCTCCAAGCCGCAACAGAAACGCCGCTTCGCGCCCTTCGTCCCCGGCGTGACGCACATCCGCTACCCCTACGCCTATCGCGGCACCACCGGCGGCCCCGCCGAACAGGAAGCCTTCGCACTCGAGTGCGCCCGCTACATCGAAGACCGTCTCTTCAAGACGATCCTCCCGCCCGAAGAGGTCGCTGCAATCATCCTCGAACCCATTCAGGGCGAAGGCGGCTACGTCGTCGCCCCTGACAACTTTCTGCGCGAAATCCGCAACATCTGCGACCGACACGGCATCCTGCTCATCGCCGACGAAGTCCAGTCCGGCGCTGGCAGAACAGGGAAGTGGTGGGCCATCGAGCACTCCGGCGTCCAGCCCGACATCGTCTGCATCGCCAAAGGCATCGCGTCTGGCATGCCGCTTGGCATCTGCATGACGCGCGCCGAAATCATGAACTGGGTCCCCGGCTCCCACGCCAGCACCTTTGGCGGCAATCCAGTCTGCATCGCCGCCGCGCTCGCCACCATGGACATCCTCGAGCGCGAAGGGATCAAAAACGCCGCCGCTGTCGGCGGAAAGATGCTTGAGCGTCTACGTCCCTGGGTCGACAAACATCCCACCGTCGGCGAGGTTCGCGGTCGCGGCCTGATGATCGGCATCGAAATCGTCAAAGACCAGAAATCCCGCACCCCCGCCGGTCCCATGCGCGACAAGATCGTCGAGCTCGCCTTCGAGCGCGGCCTCCTCATCCTCGGCTGCGGCGAGACCAGCATCCGTCTCTGCCCGCCGCTTATCGTCAACCAGGCCGAGGCCGACATAGCCCTCGACATACTCGAGGAGTGCATCCAACTGGCGACCCAATAGCCCCACAGAACGGCAAATCGGGCGGCGAAGAAGCTTGAATTCGCCGCCCGACTACATTCATTCTGCTGAAGTTTCGACTCGAGAGATCGTTGCAGTTGCGCTGCGTCTAAACTAGTGAGTCATGCCGATGAAGCCCTTCCATCCGATCCCGGCGAAGTCCGCCCTGATGCTCTCGCTCACGGCCATTCTTTTGCTTGCGCCTGCGGTGCTCCGCGCAGACCCTCAGCACACCACTGCGCTTCAGCCCGATGCGACCACCCCACACCGCACCCGCCTCATCCTCAAAGACGGCAGCTATCAAATCGTCATGAGCTACAAGATCGTCGGCAACGTCGTCCGCTACGTCAGCGCCGAGCGCGGCGGAGCCCAGGAAGAGATCCCGCTCTCTCTCGTCGACATGGACGCCACCCAGCGCTGGGAGCGTCAGCACGCCAAGCCAGACCCCAACAATCCCAACAATCCCGACGACACGCACGCGCCAGCCATCGATCCCGAACTCCTCAAAGAAGAGGCCGACCGCGCCGCCCTCACACCTGAGGTCGCAAAAGACCTCCGCCTGCCTGAAGGCGACAGCACCCTCGTCCTCGACACCTATCGCGGCACTCCGGAACTAGTCCCCCTCGCCCAGACCGATAGCAGATCTGAACCGCAACACCGCTCGCAACCTGCTGAAAGCTGCCGTCAATCCGCTCTCCGCCTCGCATCAGATCGTCCAGCTCAAAGGCGAGAAGTCGCCCATCCAACTCCACATCAAAGACCCCGTCCTCTATATCAGGATCGGCGATGAAACCGTAGGAAATACCGCAGGTGCGCCGTTCACCGTCGACACACACGGCGCCAGTAGCGCGACCAAGAATGACGACGAGGGCGGCTCGCCCAAAAGCCGATACGTCATCGTGCGTGCCGATGTCCGCACCGGCGTACGCGTCATCGACAGCTTCCGCATCCCCCTCCTCGGCACAGGTCAACGTCAGGAGGACGTCGTCGAAACCACCACAGAAGTCCTCAAGGGCGGCCACTGGCTCAAAATCACGCCCAAAGAGCCGCTCGACTTCGGCGAGTTCGCCCTGATGGAGGTCATCTCCGACAAGCTGGTCAATCTAGGCGTCTGGGACTTTGGCGTTCATCCGGTCGCGCCGGAGAATCGCGACACCATCAAGCCCGAACCGCGTCGCGGAACCGCGCTAGAGCGACACGATCCAAGCTAAGACCATCGTAGAAAAATCAGCGAGGGTCCAAGCTGCGCCCGACCAGCATCTCAGAAACCGCGCGTCGCGAACCGCTGTCGACCCCGCTCTTTTGGGAGTTGCCGACCACCCCTCTACCAGCAACCACGACGTTGTCTCGCGTCACCTTGGCCTCGTACATCATCGTGTCGGCTGCACGCAGAATCGTCGCCACCGTATCGCCGTCCTCAGGAAACGTGGCCAGCCCGAAGCTCCCGGTTACACTCAGCGAAAGTCCCGCGCCCTCAAGAAAACGTGCCGACCGCAGATCCTCGCGCAGCGCCATCGTCGTTCCACTTGCAGCCGACTTACCCATCCCCGGCAACAGCGCGACAAACTCATCTCCGCCATAGCGGAACGCCGCATTGTTCGGTCCAAGCGAACGCTTCATCAGGTTTCCGATCTCAGCCAGCAGCCGGCTTCCAATCAGATGCCCGTGCGTATCGTTGACCGACTTGAAATGGTCCAAATCGACGAACATCAAACTAAATACCCGCCCCGAAGCCACCTGCTCATCAAGCATCGTGTACAGGTGCCTGGGGTTGAACAGCCCAGTCACGTCATCTGTAATAGTCAGCTCGTGGATCAGCGTCATCGACCGCGCATTCTGAATGGCAATCGCCGCGTAGTCGCACAGAATCCGCAGGAACGAAATCGAATACTCCGACATCAGGTCCAGCTTGCTGTTCAGCAGTTGAATCACGCCCAGCGTCTTGTTTCCCGAGCGTACCGGCACGCAGGCGATCGACCTGATCATCAGGTCGGGATGCTTGCTCGCAAATGACGACCAGTGCGGATCGAGCGCGACATCGGGCACCACCAGCGGATTGCCCGTCGAAGCTACCCAACCCGCCACTCCTTCGCCCATCGGAACTCGCAGACCCTTCAGGCTCTCGGCATTCTCTCCCACCGCAATCGCGTAGTACAGCTCTCCAGACTTCTCATCGACCATCAACATCGACCATTTTTCAGGGCCGAAGAACTGCGCCATCTTATCCATGATGGCTCCCAGAATCTCCTCCAGCTCAAGGCTCGAAGTCAAAGCCCGCGCGACATCATGAAACACCCGGAGGTGGTCCATTTGCCGGCTTTCGATCACTGGAAACTGCCGCCTGTCTTTCAACCCGGGTCCCTCTTAGAGACATACATCAGATATCACGGTCTATTTCTTCAGTCCAACTTAAAAATTATTTCAGCCGCGCGTTATGTTCCCGCAATGACAACGCATAGCTCAACCGCCGATGTGAACCATGTTGCGCGACGGCTTCTGAAATCCAGGTTCTCCGATGTGATGACGCTCTTCTTTCCGCATCACGATTCTGCGGATATACGCAGCCAGCTCCGCTTCGGTTCCCCCACGCACCATCTCGCCGTACAGATCATGGTCGCTCTGCGAGAACAGGCACGTCCGTATCTTTCCATCCGAGGTCAATCGCACCCGGCTGCAGTGTCCGCAGAACGGCCGCGACACCGGCGCAATGATTCCGATCTCTCCAACTCCATCGTCAAACGTGAATCGCTTCGCCGTCTCGCTCGCAGCGTTTGGAGCCAGCTCCACCAGAGGACGATACGCATCGAGCCGCGCCACGATCTCGTCCATCGGGACCACCGTCTCCCGCTTCCAGCTGCGGTCTTCCTCCAGAGGCATCCACTCGATGAAGCGCACGATCACGCCCTCGCTCCGTGAAAACTCCGCGAACTGTTCGATCTCCGAATCATTGAATCCGCGCAGCAGAACGCAGTTCACCTTCACCGGCTCCAGCCCAACCGCCTTGGCCGCGCGAACGCCCGCCAGCACCCGGTCGAAGCTGCGCGGCACGCGAGTGATCGCCGCAAAGGTCTCCGCATCCACCGCATCCATGCTGACCGTCACACGGTTCAACCCCGCTTCCTTCAACGGAGCGGCCAGTCCCTCCAACAAATGTCCATTCGTAGTCAGCGCAATATCGAGAGGCTGCCCCTTCCCTTCGGCGAAGCTGCCATCCGGCAGGTAAGCCGTGCGCATCGCCGCCAGTTCGCGCACCATCTCCACCAGCCCTTTGCGCAACAGAGGCTCGCCTCCGGTCAGCCGGATCTTCTCCACCCCAAGCGAAACAAACAGCCGAACCATCCGCAGATAGTCGGCGATCGCCAGTTCCGTATACTGAGCGCCCTCGTTGCCTGTCCGGCAATAAACGCATTTATAGTTGCAGCGATCCGTTACCGAGACCCGCAAATCGGTGATCGCCCGGCCAAACTTGTCCCGCAGCCTGCCGCGTTCAGGCACAGACTCTTCCACAGGCTCCAGCACCGCAGTATTTTCTCCGTCGAGGATCAGGGAAAAAGGGGACATCGCCGCCGCCATCTGCTTCATTTCTATGAGATGTCAAGGCTCGGAAAATGTACCAAACTTGCAGGACCATCAGTATAGCCAAACCTCAACCGCAGTCATACGCAATCTCGCCCGCTCCGGTCGAAACCGGCATCTTTCAGGTCGAAGTACTCTGCGTGACCGCGGATCTTCCGACAGTCTCGAACCGCAACCAGCGTCCTGTCTATCCCGCCAAAGTCCCAGCTTAGTAGCTGAGGAACTCGTTGCTTCCGCGCTTCAACCGAATCCCGGCAATGCCGAAGATCAGCGAAAGCGCAAACATCGTCGCATCCCAGTACACCATCGGGTGCGTCCAGCCCGGCGACAGCGTCCAGTCCTGCCCAGCCCACAGCGTCACCAGAGTGCCGATGATAAACGTCTGCAAGCACAGCACCAGAAAGAGCTGTCCACGACGGCGGCGTCTGTCCAGCAGTTCCACCTGGTCCGGTGTCAGATTGCGTTCTTCGATGGGAAGCAGTGTGTTCGCCATTACGTCTCTGGTCTCCGCGTATCGTTGGTTCAAAGGTCGACTGACGCTTCTCAAGAAACATCAACCGCTCGAGTCTATTAAATCACATAAATCATAGCCGTCCGGCACACACCATGGACGGAAAGAACTATCTCAATCTCTAGATAAACGCCACCGACTGAATCCCAACTACGTCAAAGCGCTTTCTGCAACGCATATTCTTGCACCCCATCGGCTCGTCCCGCCGAACCATGTAGCTCTGCGCCTTGGCAAAGCGAGCCCGGTCGCGATCATCGGCTCCTCGCGGCAGCTGCGCCTTCTTTTTCCGCACCACCCACTCAATCTGGTACTCCCCTTGTTGCCCGCAGTGAGGACACGTCATCACGTGCGTCTTTTTCTCTGCTTTTTCATCAAAAAAATCCCGCTCTTCCATGCTGCACCTCGTCCGTCCGGCGGCCCAATCCTTCGAGCTGCGCCTCTCTGCAATCCTAGCCTGACATCCCCCCTCGGATGCAAGAGTAATGCATAATCACGCATGGGCTTCCAAGCCCACAAAAGGAACGTAAATGAGTAAGCCCAGGAAACAGGTCTTTTCCAAGGTCAAAGCCGTCAAATCCAACGCCCGCGACCGCGTCGGCACGCCGCCCCCGGAGCGCGTTCTCCCCGACCCCAAACAAAAGCTCGCCGCCAAACCCAAACACAAGGCCACCTTCGCCGACCTGCTAAGCTCCACAGGAGAAGACCAATGAAAATCCTGCGTTTTCTTGCCTTTGCGGCCATCGCCACTGTCTTAGCCCCCGCCCAGACCATCCAGGTCAACAAGGACAACCGCACCATCGCCATCACCGCGACCGCCACCGTCATCGCCATGGCCGACACCGCCACCGTCCACATCGGCTTCATCGCCTACGGCCCCGATAAGGACTCCGCCTACTCCAACGGTTCCAGCCTCTCGAACGCCATCGTCAAGGCCCTCACCACGGCTGGCGTCCCCGCCGACACCATCGAAAGCCAAAACCAGAACGTCGCTCCCGTGCAGGAGTATCAAATCCACGATCTCAATGCTGCAGACAAATCGATGCGCCAGTTCCAGGTCACCCAAAGCTGGACCATCCGAACCAACGCCGCCGACGCTGCCAAAGTCCTCGATGTTGCCGTGAAAGCCGGAGCCAACCAATCCGGCCAGATCGACTGGAGCCTCAAAGACGAGAACGCCACACAGGCCGAAGCAGCCGCCAAGGCCCTTCAGCGCGCCCGCACCGTCGCCGGCGAGATGGCCGGCGGCCTCAATGTCAAACTCGGTCCCCTGGTCTTCGCCAGCAACGAAACCCAGGCCGAGACGCCCGTTCCTCTGCCACGCCCTCTCGCTGCGATGGCAATGGCCCAGAAAGTAGAGCCCCTCGCCATCAATCCTCGCCGGATAGAAAAATCCGCCACCGTCTACGCTGTCTTCGCCATAGAATAGGCTGTTCACAAAAGAGGGACCCACCCATGGCAGTCCACGAATACCGCGAACTCAAGCCCAGCCCCGAAGCCGAAGCCATCTACCGCCGCTGGCTCGCCCGCCTCAACGACGATTTCAACCGCCATCAGGACGTCAACACTCGCTCGGTCATCGTGCGCGACGAGCTCATCCAGCTCTACCTCGGCCATCCCTATGAAGGTCCAGCCAAGGCGACCCTCAACCACGAACTCGCCATGCACTCCCTCATCGAGAGCTTCGACCCCCGCAACGCCACCCTCGAACCCGAGTACTACGGCGACGTCGACGCCGAAAAATATGCCGTCCGCAAACCCCTCATCTGGTTCTGGCAGATGTTCGACCGCTCGCCCGTCGGCCTCAACCACTGGCTCGGCTTCCGCTTCCGCTGCATGCTCGGCCGCCACATCTTCAAGCACCTCGGCAAGCACGTAAAAATCTTCCACAACGTCGAGTTCACCTACGGCTACAACCTCACCATCAACGACTGGTGCACCATCCACAAAAACGTCATGCTCGACGACCGCGGAGGCATCATCCTCCACGAGGGCACCAGCGTCTCCGACTACGCCAACATCTACTCCCACACCCACAACATCAATCTGCAGGCCGACGTCACCAACAAGCTCACCGAAATAGGACCCCACGCCCGCGTCACCTACCACGCCACGGTCCTCGCCGGAGCCAACGTGGGCGAAAACGCCATGCTCGGAGCCCTCGGCCTCGCCACCAAACCCGTCCCACCCGGAACCGTCTCCGTAGGCATCCCCGCCCACGTCAAACGCCAGAAGAACCCCTGATAGCGTTCAGCAACTGTCATTGGTTTGCTTTCGGGAGGAAGCGTAGGGCTTTAGCCCTACGAAAAATCGGCGCTCTAAATGGGGCTTTAGCCCCGGGCCTTTCTGCTGCGAATCACAGAGCTTGCAAGTTCGACCGAAATCTGACCTTTACGGTTCCTTTGCACCAACTCCAGTAGACTTGAAGCTGATATGAACCAGGAAGTCGTCCTCATCATCTTCCAGGTCGTGGTTCTCATGCTCGCCTTCAGCATTCACGAGTGCGCCCACGCCTGGACCGCCAACCGTCTCGGCGACCCCACCGCCCGCATGCTGGGCCGTGTCACCCTCAACCCCCTCAAGCACCTCGACCCCTTCGGCTCCGTCATCTTTCCCATCATCGGACTGGTCTACGGCGGCATGCTCTTCGGTTGGGCCAAGCCCACTCCCGTCACAGCGCGCAACTTCAAGCACTACATGCGCGACGACATCCTCGTCTCGCTCGCCGGCCCCATCAGCAACCTGCTGTCGGCGATCGTCGCCCTGATCCTTCTGGTTATCTTGAAGCATGCCATCGCCGGCGGAGACACGGCTGTCGCTACAGCGATGTTGCTCGCCAAACACTACGCCGGAGTCCCCACGGAAGGCCTCCCGCCACTCTTCCCGGTCGCCCTCTTCCTCTATTACGTCGTCCTGCTGAACCTGATCCTCTTCGTCTTCAACCTCATCCCCGTCCCACCCCTCGACGGCAGCCACATCCTTCGCCACTTCCTTCCCTACAATGCGCTCCGGATCTACGACCGCATCGGCGTCTTCGGAATGATCTTCATCATGCTGCTAGGCGGCGGCATCATCTTTCGCATCTTCCTCAATCCCCTGCAATCCACCTTCGACAACATGATCCTCCACCTCTAGATCGCCTGCTGAAAAAAGCCATTGTTTTGAAAGGGCGCGGCTTCAGCTGCGCCGATACTGGAGCAATGACAATGTGGCTCTAGAGCAGAGTTCGCATTGCCACATAGGGTCGTCGTTCAGGGCCAACGGCCCGGCAAATACCAGCCTGGGCCGAAGGCCCAGGTTATGGGACAAAGAGAAATTCGAGGGCTGAAGGCCCGACATAGAAAACCGCTACACCGTCAAGGAATCCGGTCTAGCCACTGACGGAATCTTTCCACGTCAAAGCAGACTCCTTCAGCACGCTCTGAAAAACCCTCATTTAAACCGCCACAACTCTACTGCTTCATCACCGCGAACTCAGTCGTCCTGTTCGCCAGCTTGTCTTCAGCGACTGCTTTGGCAGACTTCCCATCCGACGCAACCGTCAGCTTAAATACCGAGACCACCTTGCCGTTGCGCTTATCGGTCTCCTCCAGCGTGTCCTTGCCGATCATCTTCAACGACACGCTGGTGACGCCCGGATCGCCCTTCATCGGAGCGTCGGGGCCATTCACCTTGGCCGTGTAAGTCTGGCCCGTCGGAGCCGTCATCGTCACCTCATCACCACTGACCTTGTAGGTCCAGACGACGGCATTGTCCGACAGCCCTTGGATCGCGGTCGTGCGCCACGAACCGGAGATCGGATCCGAACCTGCCGGGCCCTTCGCCACTCGTTCCGCCTGGCCCCTCCCAGTTACAGGAGGACCGCCGTTCGTGTTACTGCTGTCAATGAAAGAGAAATGCATGGTATCGCCGTCTGCTGAAACTGACGAGTGTGAGGTCGCGACCACCTTGCCGGCTTTCTTGTCCGTCTCTTCGATCGTGTGGTCGTCCACAACCTTAATCGCGACAGTATCGTAGTAAGGATGTCCTTTGACAACCTGGTCCGTACCATCCGCCTTGACTGTGTAAGGTGGAGTGCACGTCTTGCACGAATACATCCCCTTTATCAACACAAACACATCCGGCTTCTTGGAAAAATCGACCTTGTTCATGTCAATCTTCCACGTGCCGTCAAAGACGCTTTGCGCCACCGCAAGAGTGGGAATTAGCAGGCCCGTGAGCGCAACAAAAAACGATAGCTTTTTCATAGCAGACTCCTGGGAATTGAAATGAGAGCGCGCCAACTCTATCAGAATTCACGCCGCACTTGACGATTAACGGCCTCCGAGAGCCTAGACCCCACCCCAGGATCCCAACTCCACCGTGCTAACTCATTTATTTGGACGAATTTGGCCGTAAGTCGTTTGTTATGACATTTTTGCAGGCCATGGTCAACCGCAAAATGCTGATTGCAGGACGTTTATGGTAGGTAATGGGGAGGGGGGCCTACCCCCGAAACCCCACATCATGGCCAACTTCCCACAGCCTGCGTCTCCCGCGAATCATTTACCCTTGCACTTGACGCAAATGACGGAAAACACAAAAGACATCCATCCCTCCTCACTCCCGCGAGTCCTCTCCGGCATGCGCCCCACCGGCCGGCTCCATCTAGGCAACTACATGGGCGCCCTCTACAACTGGGTCCGTCTGCAAGACCACTATGACTGCTATTTCTTCATCGCCGACCTGCATGCGCTGACGACGGACTACGCCGACCCCAAGACCCTCCGCGAAAACATCCGCGAGGTCGCCCTCGACTTCCTCTCGGCCGGCCTTGATCCCGAACGCTCGACCATCTTCATCCAGTCCCACGTCCCCCAGCACGCCGAGCTGCACACCCTCTTCAGCATGTTCACCCCGCTCCCCTGGCTCGAGCGCGTCCCAACCTACAAAGACCAGCAGGAGCAGCTCCGCGAAAAGGACCTCAACACCTACGGCTTCCTCGGTTACCCGCTCCTCCAGTCCGCCGACATCCTCCTCTACCAGCCCGACTTTGTCCCCGTCGGTCAGGACCAGGTCGCCCACGTCGAACTTACTCGCGAGGTCGCCCGCCGCTTCAACACCCTCTACTGCTCCGCGCCCACCCCAGCCATCGAAAAGGCCCGTGCCGACCACTCCGACAAAGAGATCATCGAAGCTGAGATCGCCGCCAACAACGTCAGCGAAGGAATCCTCCCCGAGCCGAAAGTTCTCCTCACCCCATCCCCCAAACTCCCAGGCCTCGACGGCCGCAAGATGTCCAAGAGCTACAACAACACCATCATGTTGTCGGAGCCTGAAGCCGATCTGCGCGCCAAGATCAAGACCATGGTCACCGACCCTGCCCGCATCCGCCGCACCGACAAGGGCAACCCCGACGTCTGCCCCGTCTTCGACCTCCACAAAGTCTTCTCCACCTCCGAGGTGCAGTCCGAAGCCGCTGAGGGCTGCCGCACCGCAGGCATAGGCTGCATCCAGTGCAAAGGCTGGCTCGCCGACTCTATCGTCCGCGAGATCACCCCAATCCAGGAGCGCCGCCGAGTCCTAGAATCCGACCCCGGCAACGTCGACGCCATCCTATGGGACGGCTCCGCCCGCGCCCGCCGCCGCGCCATCCAAACCCTCCAGCACGTCCGCCAGGCCATGGGCCTCGAGTAACAAGATTTCGGTCGTTGGCGGAGATAAATGATTGATTTGCGTTAACTGATCTGCATTGAAAAGATGTGTCATCCTGAGCGGAGGCGGCGCTTTTTGCCGCCGGAGTCGAAGAGCCTGTCCTGAGCATGTCGAAGGAACCAACGGTTTATCTGTGAAGCCGCAAATTTCAACGGAAAACTAGAGATTCCGAATAGATGTCGATACAACCCGAGATGCCTGAAGAAAACCTTCATCCCGAACCAACTGCCGAAGAGACGCCGGCCACCGACACAACCTCTTCGTCCGCTGAAGAGATCTCAGCCGAAGCGAACGCGATCGTTCCCGAGCGCACCGAACCCTTCGCCCTCCAGCATCCACCCGTCCCGCCACCCCCACCCGAGCCAAAGCGCACCGCGCAAAGACAAAGAAAAAGAAGAAGCCTCGCAATCCCCGTTCTCCGTCACCGTAGGCCAGGTCTACGACGGCCCACTCGACCTCCTGCTCGACCTCATCCGCAAGCAGAACATCGACATCTACGACATCCCGATCGCCCGCATCACCAGCCAGTTCCTCGAGTACACCCACCACCTCAAGCAGGTCGACGTCGACGCAGCCGGCGAGTTCATCTACATGGCCTCGCTCCTCATCCACATCAAGTCGAAGACCCTCCTCCCGCGCGACCCCTCCGACGTCTTAGGCGGCGAATCCGAAGACCCACGCCGCGAACTCGTCGAGCGCCTCCTCGAGCACGAGCGCTTTAAAGCCGCGGCGCAGATGCTCCTGCAAAAACAGCAGATTGAAGAGGCCACCTGGACCAATCCCGGCCTGAAGAACTTTCGCCGCGACACTTTGGCCGCCGGAGTCGACGAAGCCAGCACTCGACCAGGAGATCGCCGCAGACACCGTCGACCTCGTCCGCGTCTTCCAGGAGATCCTCCACCGCATGCGCGAGCGTCCGGTCCTCGACGTCGACGAGGACTCCGTCACCGTTGCGCAGATGATCGATTACGTAAAACGCCGTCTCGTCATGGAAGACAAGCCCGTCAGCCTTCGCCGCCTGCTCCACAACACCCACACCGAGCGCGCGCTCATCTGCATGTTCCTCGCCATGCTCGAACTCGTTCGTCTTCAGGCCGTGCTTCTTCACCAGCCCGTCTTGCAAGGCGACATACTCATCAAGAAAACCGAAGCCTTCGATCAGGTCTTCGCCGACCAGGCCCAAACTCGAGACGACTGGCGCTAGTCACTTGGAGTTGTTGTCAGTCACGGTTAACTCTCTCAAACAACGTATTCGTAGAGGGATCGGAGACGGCCAAAGCCTCTTCGAAGTCTCCTAGGTAAGCCCTGCCTTTACAAAAGCCAATCACCTTTCATAGTCCTGTAACCATCCATTCGCATTTCGCGCCTATCGTGAACCCACGCAATCATCCTGATTTTCAAGGCGAATTCACGATGGCTACTCCAGTTGTCACTCCTCCTCCCACACTGTTGGATGAAAAGCTCAAGAAGTCGTCCCCAGGCATGGTCGGGGGAATCATCTTCGCCGTCATGCTGGTCTGCGGACTGATCTATATCGGGATCAAACTCAGCCACGATCTCTCTATCGTCCACTCTCCATCCGTCTTCCCCTTCATCCTGTTGGGCCTGGCCCTTTTCATCGCGCTCGGTTTCGAGTTCGTCAACGGCTTCCACGATACCGCTAACGCCGTTGCCACCTGCATCTACACCCACTCGCTCGAGCCGCACGTCGCCGTGGTCTACTCCGGCGTCATGAACTTCATCGGCGTGCTCACAAGCTCAGGCGCGGTCGCCTTCTCGATCATCACCCTGCTACCGGTCGAACTCATCCTCAAGGTCAGCAAGGGCTCCGGCTTCTCCATGGTCTTCGCACTCCTCACCGCCGCCATTCTTTGGAATCTCGCAACCTGGTGGAAGGGCCTACCTGCCTCAAGCTCCCACACCATGATCGGTTCCATCATTGGCGTAGGCATCGCCAACCAGCTCATGATGGGCAACAACGGTACCGCCGGCGTCGACTGGGAGCAAGTTACGAAAGTCTTCAAAGCCCTGCTGTTTTCCCCGCTTATTGGATTCGTGCTCGCCGCTCTCGTCTTCTTCCTCTTCAAGCTGGTTGCCCGCGATCCGCGCCTTTACGAAGCGCCCAAAGGCACAGCGCCTCCTCCGTTCTATATCCGTGCTCTCCTCATCCTCACCTGCGGCGGCGTCAGCTTCGCTCACGGCTCCAACGACGGACAGAAAGGCATGGGCCTCATTATGCTCATCCTCGTTGGCACCGTCCCGACGGCCTACGCGCTCAACCACGCAGTAGGCACCCAAGAGGTACAGACGTTCGCTGCCGTATCCACGCAGGTGGCCGACACGCTCAATCACTACATCGAGCCCAACACCATCCTGCAGGACGCCGACGCCGAACTCCAAAACTTCGTCAGCACCAAGAAATACACGCCAAACCTCATGCTCGCGCTCCAGCAGGAGGTCATCGACATCCGCAACGAGGCGGTCTCCTATGGCTCGCTCGGCAACGTTCCTCCCGCGATGCAGGCCAACGTCCGCAATCAGATGTACCTGGCCAGCGAGACCTTCCGCCTCCTCGGCAAAAACGGTCCCAAGATGAGCGATGCCGATCAAAAGGTCATCGCCAACTACAAGGGCTTCCTCGACAAGTCGACCCGGTTCATTCCCACCTGGGTCAAGGTCGCGGTCGCTCTGGCCCTTGGTCTCGGCACCATGGTCGGCTGGAAGCGCATCGTCGTCACCGTCGGTGAAAAGATCGGCAAAACCCACCTCACCTACGCCCAGGGAGCCTCCGCCGAACTCGTCGCCATGGCCACCATCTGGGGAGCCGACCATCTCGGTCTTCCTGTCAGTACCACGCACGTCCTCTCCTCAGGCGTCGCGGGCACCATGATGGCGAACAAGAGCGGTCTACAGATGTCCACCCTCCGCAGCATCGCCGCCGCCTGGGTCTTCACCCTCCCAGCCGCAGCGCTGCTCTCCGGTTCACTCTACTGGCTCTTCAACAACTTCGTGAAATAGCCACCGAATTTCTTTTCAAACCAGAGCCGCCGCTTCAGGCGGCTCTTCTCTTTGCTGTAATCCGTTCTACCGCTTCTTCGCCTTATCGAAGCTCTCACGCATAGCAAAGAACGCTGCCGTCGGTTTGTAATCCGGATCGAACGGCAGCGGTCTTTGCAGCCTGTCAGGATGCTCCTTGCGAAACTTCGTTCCGTGATTCAGCCACGTGTTCCCATCGGTCGCTCCCCACGTCAGCACTGCCTTCACTTCAGGCCCCGCGAGCACCGCATCCAGATAGCTGCCATACACATCGGCAACAACCCTGTCGCGTTGCGCCACGTCGTCCACGGCAACACCATCATCCTTCACATCCAGCTCCGTCACAAAAACCTGCAGTCCCAGCGCCTTCGCTCCCTCTCTCAACTCGCGAACGCCGTTGCTGAATCCGTCCTTCGCAGCCGCATGAAGATGCGACTGAATCCCCAGCGCATCCAGCGGAACCTTATCGGCTTTCATCCGCCGCAACAGGCCCAACGTCGCAGCCCGCTTCTTCCCCTGCTGTTCGTTGTCATACTCAATGTCGTAGTCGTTGTACGTCAGCAGAGCCGAAGGATCCACTTCCCGCGCCGTGCGAAACGCAAGATCGATATATCCCGGCCCCAGCATCTCGAACCAAGGCGACGAGCTACGCAAGCCGTCCGGCCGCCCATCCTGAATCCAGATCGCCTCATTCACCACATCCCACGAGTGAATCTTCCCTTTGTACCGCCCGCCTACCGTCCGAATATGATCGACCAGAAATTTCTGCGCATTCTCTTTGTTCACCGTCCCCGCAAACCACCCCGGCAACGCCTCATGCCACACAAAGTTATGCCCCCGCACCTTCATTCCATGCGCTTCGGCAAACGCCACCAGGCTGTCCGCATCGGTAAAGTTGTACGTCTCCGCCGTCGGCCGCAGGATGTTCCACTTCAAACAGTTCTCCGGCACCACGATGCTGTACTGCTCCGCCAAGAGCTTGCGAAAACTCTCATCATCGCGAAACAATCCCGCATTCACTGCACATCCGGTCAGCAGTCCGCGGGCCGCAGCATGAGCCTTCAACGATCCCGCTCCGGTAATAGCCCCGTTATCCACAGCAGTCTTGCTCACGCCCTCACCGCGCAACCATCCCGGCGCCCCCGCAAACGCAGTAACACCCGCCACTTGCTTCATCCAATCTCTTCGCGTCATCATCGTCGACTCTCTCACCTCTCACCAGAATCATACCCAGCATTGGTATGCTTAGAAGTACACCAACGAGACCATGAGCCTTAAAGCAAAGATCGAAGCAGTCATCTACGCATCCGAAGAACCCGTAACCCTGGCTCAACTCGCCGGCCTCCTCGGCCACGAAGCCCAGGCCGAGCTCGACCACCTCGACTCCGCCCAGCAAGCCCTCACACTCGAGAGCGAAACCCCCTCGGCCGACTCCGAATCCGAATCCGAACACGCCGAAGCTCTCCGTCGTCACCTCCATGACGCCGCCGTCGAAGAGGCAGCCCACTTTCGTGCCGAACGCCTCGCCGTCGCTGCTGCCACCGCCGCCATGACCTCGGGAGAGCTCGAACCCGGTGAACTCGAACCCGTCACCGAACCCGCTATCGAACTTATCGCAACCGAGCAGGGAAACGAAGCCCCTGCTGCCCCCTCCGAAGACAAAGACGAAAAGCGTCTAGCCCGCGAGACTCGCGAAAAAGAGCGCCGCCTCCGCGAGTACTTCCGCACCATCCTCGACCAGCTCATCGCCGACTACGCCTCCTCCGACCGCGGCCTTGAGATCCGCGAGGTCGCCGGCGGCTACCGCTTCGCCACCAAGCCCGAGTACCACGACGCCGTGCGCGGCTTCGTCAAATCCCTCAAGCCGCCACTGAAGCTCTCCCTCCAGGCCCTCGAAACCCTCGCCGTCGTCGCCTACAAGCAGCCCGTCACCGCCCCCGAGATCACCGAAATCCGCGGCGTCGACTCCGGCGGCGTCCTCGGCAGCCTCATGTCGCGCAAGCTCATCACCACAGCCGGCCGCAAACAGGTCATCGGCCGCCCCATCCTCTACAAAACCACCAAAGACTTCCTCCTCCGCTTCGGCCTCAAAGACATCAACGAGCTTCCCAGCATCGAAGAGTTTGAGAAGATGGCCGGCGAGCTTGCCGAGCAGGAGGAGATTCCCATGAATCACCACGCCCCCGAAAGCCCGGAAGAACTCCAACGCGAAAGAGATCAGTCCGAGCCTCAGGCCGACGGCGACAGCAGCGACATCGGCGAAACCGTGGCCGAAGAAGCCATCGTCGACGGTCGCATCTCCGGTCTCCCACCCAACTACGACACCGACCAGGTGGACTCCGACGGCGACGCCGATTCACCCGCGCTCGATGCCCAGATCCAAGACAATCAACGCCGAGAATCCGAGGAGGGCTAATGGCCGCTTCCAACCTCGATCCAACACCCGACCCGCGCGACTCACCCGACACTCCCGAAGACAACGAGCCCGACACCGTAGCCACACCCGAGGGCGACGCCGAAGGCCCGCCGGACGCTCCACCCTTCCCCGTACCGCCGGGCATGCAGGTTCCGCCTTCGATCGATACGAATAAGCTTTAGGCAACGCGCGTCAACGCCTCGCGGCCCAGGCCATGAAGGCCAACACCTGCCCACCTTCTGTTACGCTGTTGCAGTTATTCCCGGCACGAGGTGAAATCCCTCTCTATGGCTGCCCAGCAATCGAGCCCCGACCTCCTCCCTCACATCCGGGTCGTCATCTCCATCATCGTCGGCCTCTGCATCACAACCCTCCTCAACGGATTCGCCCGCTTCGTCCAGCACCCACGGCGCGCCAAGATCTCCCTCCTCCATCTAGGTTGGGCCGTCTCTCTTCTCCTCGCAATCATCCACTTCTGGTGGTGGGAATTCCGTCTCTCCCTCGTCCCGCAATGGACCTTCCCCATCTACTTCTTCATCACCCTCTACGCAATCCTCTTTTACTCTCTCTGTACCCTTCTCTTTCCCTCCGACCTCCTCGACTACTCCGGCTACGAAGACTACTTTCTCTCCCGCCGCAAATGGTTCTTCGGCCTTCTCGCCGCCACCTTTGTCGCCGACATCATCGACACCACCCTCAAAGGCTCCGCCTACCTGCATTCCTTCGGAATCGAATATCCCATCCGCATCGTCGCATACCTGATCATCTGCTTCATCGGGATGTTTGCCCGCAACCGCCGCATCCAGCTCATACTCCTTGCCATCTCTCTGCTCTATCAAATCACCTTCATCCTTCGGCTCTATAGCACCGAGTGATTCCGGCACTCCAATCCTTTTTGTTACGATGGGCTTCGCGTCTTCAGGTGCCCCCTCGATTCATACGGAGCAACAATGCCGCCCATCAAAACCATCAACGTCTTCGGCGACCCCGTCCAGATTCTCGTCGATACCGCTACCTCCAAGGGCCTCTCCACAACAATCCTTGAAATCGTAGCGCCCGGAGCCGGCCCCCCACCTCACAGCCACACCAACGAAGACGAGACCTTCACTCCGCTCGAGGGCGCCATCGAGATGTTCTACGAAGGCAAATGGCATCCTCTCCCAGTCGGAGAGACGCTCTTCTGCCCACGCAACAACATCCACACCTTTCGCAATGCCGGATCAACCCCAGCCCGCCTGCTCATGTTCATCACTCCCGGCGGCTTCGAGAACTACCTCGAACAGATAGGGCTACTATCGCCAGCCACCGAAATGGATAAGATCATCGAAATCTCCAATCGATACGGCATTACATTTCACCTCTAGCCAGTCCACACCAGCAAAACAGGCGATAATAGAAACAGAAGCACCCGACAGCGACGAGCCCCTCCGCAGTCAGAAAGCCAAAACCATGCCGAAGTCCCCCTCCACCCCCAAATCAGAGCCGCAGGAAGAACCCACAGGCGACCGCCTCCAGAAGATCCTCGCCCAGGCCGGTATCGCCAGCCGTCGCAAAGCCGAAGAGATCATCCTCGCCGGCCGCGTCCAGGTCAACGGGCAGGTCGTCAACACCCTCGGAACCCGGCACGACGCCACCCGCGACCACATCCGCGTCGACGGCAAGCTTCTCAAAGGTCCCGAGCAGCAGCGCTACTACATGCTCAACAAGCCCCGCGGCTACGTCACCACCCTCGAAGACCCCGAAAAGCGCCCCACCGTCATGGACCTTATGAAGCCCAAGCACGGGCCGCACGGCGACCAGGTCCGCCTCTACCCAGTAGGCCGCCTCGACTACCTCAGCGAGGGCCTCCTCCTCATGACCAACGATGGCACTCTCGCCAACTCACTTTCCAAGGCCGCCGCCGGTGTCGAAAAAACCTACCTCGTCAAAGTCAGCGGCGTCCCTCCCGACTCGGGCATCGATCAGATTCGCCGCGGCATCATGATCGACCGCGGCCGCCTCGACGAGGTCCGCAGCGGCCGTCGTGACCGCGTCATCACCTCTCCTGCCAAGGTCGAACTCGTCCGCGGCGGCGACAACCCATGGTACGAGCTCACCCTCACCGAAGGTCGCAATCGCCAGATCCGCAAAATGTTCGAAGAGATCGGCCATCACGTCGAAAAAATCCGCCGCATCGGCTACGGAGCCCTCCGCCTCGACGTTCCTCCGGGCGAGTTCCGCGAGCTAACCCCAGGCGAAGTCATGGCCCTCAACCGCGCCGCCAAGGGGCAGAAAGTCGTCCCCAAAAAGAAGACTCCCGAGTTCGCTCAGCTCAAATCCCCGGCGAAGAAAAAATCCACAGGAGCGCGCCGCTCCTTCGCCGCCAAGTCAAGCCACACCCGCAGATCCAGCTAGGGGATCGAAGCGCATTGCGCGTCCCCAAGAGCCTTTTTTTCAATATCTTCGTCAGAGTGTTGCAATTGAATCACTCTCCCACAAAAGTTCGATGAACCCCATTGACACACCTGCTTCCACGCGCCCAAAATACTCCCGCAATTAACCTTGGGCTGACGACATTCACAGCCTTCGAGCATCCAATAGGGAGTAGAGAAGGAGCAACAGAGTGGCAATTGAAAAAGCAGTATTTGGTGCAGGTTGTTTTTGGGGCGTAGAAGCCCGATTCGCAGAAATCTCAGGTGTTCTGGACACAGCCGTAGGATACGAAGGCGGCGACCTCGAACACCCAACCTACAAGGAAGTCTGTACCGACCGCACCGGCCATGCGGAAGTCGTCGAAGTCACCTTCGATCCGTCCCGTCTCTCCTACGAAACCCTGCTGGACGCTTTTTTGCCCTCCACGATCCCACCCAGCTCAACCGCCAGGGTCCGGACTGGGGCACCCAGTATCGCAGCGTCATCTTCACCAACACCAACGAGCAGTTCGCCCAGGCCCGCGCCAAGATCGCCGAGCTCAACGCCTCCGGCTCCTATCGCAAACCCATCGTAACCCAGGTGGTCCCCGCCACCACCTTCTGGAAGGCCGAGGAATACCACCAGCGCTACCTCGAAAAGCGAGGCATGGTCAGCTGCCACATCTAGGCGCGATTCAGTTGCCAAATCCCAATCCGAAAAAAGAAGGCGACCAGGAGACTAACGGTCGCCCTTCCCATTGAAACAACTTATTCCGTCCGCAGCGCCGTAGTCGGATCCACCGTCGACGCCCGCCGCGCCGGCACCACCGCCGCCACCAGCGCGACCAACGCAATCAGCACCACCACCGCCCCAAGCGTAATCGGATCAGCCGACGACACCCCAAACAACTGGCTCTTCAACAACCTCGCCAGCAGCACCGAGCAGGGAATCGCCACCACCACGCCAATCCCCGCCAGCCGCAGCACATCCATCACAACCAGCCGCGAAATCTTCATCCGCGATGACCCCAGCGCCATCCGAATCCCAATCTCCCGCGTCCGCTGCGCCGTCGAGTAAGCCAGCACTCCATAAAGCCCCACGCCCGCCAGCAGCGTAGCCAGCAGCCCAAACGACACCGCCAGCAATTCGATCATCCGTCTCGTTCGTCAGCGTCGTCTCAATCTGCTCCTGCATCGTCCGCATCGCGTCGACCGCCAGTCCCGGATCGATCTGCCGCATCGTCTGCCGGATCGTCGCAAACGCCTGCTCCGGAGCCATCGCCGTCCGCACATACACGTACATCTGGTCCACGCTCTTCTCCTGCCGCAACGGAGCATAAAGCGTCGGCCGCGCAGGCTGGCGAAGATCCATATGTTTCGTATCCCGCGCTACCCCCACGATCGTCATGTACTCCAGATTTTTCCCACCGCCACGCGCCACCCTCCGCCCAACCGCCGCCGCCGGACTCGCAAAGTAGTGCTTCACAAAACTCTCATTCACCACCACCACCGGCGGATGCGTCAGATCATCGTCCTCGCTGAATGCACGCCCCGCCACCAACGGCACCTGCATCGCATGAAAGTACCCCGCATCCACAGAAGGCGCCTCAACGTCGAACTCCTCATCCGCCGGAGCCGTATAACCTTCCACCGTCACATTCATGCCGGTGTCGTTATCCGCCAGATCCGGATCGTCCGTAGCCCCCACAGCCTGCACGCCCGGCACCGTCGCCATCGTCTCCAGCACCTGTTTCTGCAGAGCCGGAATCTTCTCCGCCGCATATCCCGAGAGTTGCGGATCAATATGAAACGTCACCAGGTACGAAGTGTTGAACCCCGTTTCCACGCGCCTCAGATTCTCCATCGTCCGCACAAACAATCCCGCACCAGCCAGTAGCAGCACGCTCAACCCCACCTGCAGCGAAACCACCACCCGCCGAAAACTCAGCGCCCCGCCCGTCGCCGTCGAAGTCTGTTCCTTCAACGAATTCACAATATCCGGCTTCAGCAACTGAATCGCCGGCACCATGCTGAACACCACACTCACTACCAGCGCCACCGCAAAGTTGAACGCCAGCAACCGCGCATCCAGACTAGTTAGAAACGCCGAAGATCCATCCGAATCCATCCTGTGCACCAGCACCCGCACGCACAACGGAGCAATCGCCAACCCCGCCGCGCCACCCGCAATCCCAATCAGCAGTCCTTCCAGCAGAAGCTGCTGCACAACCCGTCTCCCGCTCGCCCCCAGCGCATACCGCAGTGAAAACTCCCGCACCCGCGCCGCCGACCGCACCAGCAACAGACTCGCCACATTCACTGCAGCAATCAGCAACACCAGAAACGCCATCCCCATCACCGCATACAACGGCTTCTCCAAATTCCCTCGGTTATAAGAGAGCCCCTTCGACCCCGGCAGCACCTGCAACTCGCTCCGCGTCAGAAACTCATCCACAAATCGCTTCGACCGCGTCCCCAGCGCCTTCAACTCATCCGCCCGCAGCGCATGCCACAGCGGAGCCAGCGCCACCTGCGCCTTTTCCCGCGTCTCACCCGGCTTCAACCGCCCAACAATATTCATCCACCGGTCTTTGTGGTTCTGCAGTCGCACACCTTTGCCCGGCCTCACCACCTCCAGCATCGACATCGGCACAAACACATCCGGAACCTGTCCCCAAACCGCGCTCTGAAACTCCGGCGCCGACACCCCCACAATCTGAAACGGCTGCCCATTGATAGCAATCGTCTGCCCCACCACTCCCGCATCCGCACCCAGATGCGTCTTCCAGTAATTGAAGCTCACCACCGCCACGGGATTGCCGCCCGGCACCGTATCGTCAGCCTGCGCCAGCAGCCGTCCCTTCGCCGCCCTCACGCCCAGCACGCCGAAGTAGTTCCCCGTAACAATCTCCGCATTCGCCATATTCGAAGCGCCATTCCGCGCAATCCCCACCTGCGCCGGCGACGTCCCAATCAGCCCATCAAACACCGTGCTCTTATCCCGCAGGTCCCGGTACATCGGATACGAGAACGATCTCTCCTCGCCAGCCCCGTTATCGCTCGAGTGCCCCTCCCACGCCTTACCCGTCCCGCTCAGCACCACCAACTGCCCGGGATCCCGCACCGGCAGCGACCGCAGCAACGCCTGATCCAGCAGCGAAAAAATCGCCGTATTCGCCCCCACGCCCAGCGCCAGCGTCAACACCGCCGTCACCATAAACCCCGGCGACCGCCGAATCTGCCGAAGAGAAAACCGTAGGTCCTGCATCAACGTCTGCATCGTTCGCTTACCTCAATACCTTTGCCCTCACCGTTGCACTTCGTCTGCCAGCCCAATCCCCTGCTAAGTTCTTCGAAAGAAAAGATACTCATTTGAAATTTTCACTGCACGCTGTTCACCCACGGACTTTACTGTCCGCTTGTGGACGCGACACGCCGGTAGTGGGTCAGTTTTAGTGGGTCATTTTGTTAAGGGCACGGCTTCAGCCGTGCCGCAGAGGTTGCTAAGGAAAGGCGGCTTCAGCCCCTGAGGTACTTTTCAAGCTGACCCACTGCCCTACCTACCTTTCCCTCGACTTGCCAACGCCTTCTCTAAGAAGGTGGAGAATCATGCAGCGGCGGTAGCGTTACACTTTATCCACTACAACTTTGCTCGAATCCACAAAACGCTCCGCACTACTCCGGCGATGGCCGACGACCTGTCTGACCATGTTTGGAGCTACGAGGAAATCGCGTCTCTGGCAAACTAGCAAAGAGCTACCCAATGCCGTTCTTCTTTGCCATTCCCGTCTGCTTAGCATTCGTGGCGATAGGTCTTGTCTTTCTGCTGTCACCGAGATTCAGGTTCCTGTCTGCCTATTTTGTGGTGTGCTCGACAATTGGAGTCCTTTTGTCTTTCGCTCTGTCCTCATTGGTATTCCCAATCATGGGCCGAGTAAAGGTACCGAACGGAACGTGGTTCGGTTGGGTGGTGATCCTTACGTACTCAGTTGCTATTGGAATAGGCGGATTCCTTGGTGTCGTCGTAGGGTTTATTGCCGCAAGAAGGGTCAACGCTCACCTCCGATGGCAACGGATTTCAAATTGAGACATTACCAAGCCACCCCGGTCTTCTGGCCCTTCGGCGCCCATCTGTGTTATGCTTATCTTGTACTCTGATCAATTCGAGTACAGGCACCGCAGGCAAAGACTCTCCTTGAAACTCTGAGTCTGGCCAGAGACTGCGAATCGCCTCTCCCCACCGCATACCTTCCCCAAACTTTGGAAGCCGCGCTGGTTGCTCTGGCTGGAGGTTCGTCATCGGACGAGTCTCGCCGTGCAGCAGCAGCGCTTAGTAAACGACAAGCAATGCTGACAAGCTAGAACCCAAGGTGCTCACAAGCACCCACCTGCATTCCTATGTCGTTCACAAACCGCCCCAAAAACAGGGCACTTAGACAGGAAAAATTTTGAACTCCGCAACCTTGGAATACAACGATCAAGAGAACCAGACCCTCCCCACCAATCCTCCCCAGCCCGCGCACGCAGCCGCGAAATCCTCCGGCCTCTCGCTCGTCAGCGACGTCCGTTTCACCGACTTCAACATCTCGGACTCCCTGAAGAACCGCCTTACCAACGCCGGCTTCACTCTGCCTACGCCCGTCCAGGCCAAGGCCATTCCGCCCGCACTCGAAGGCGCGGACATCCTCGCCACCGCCTCCACAGGCACCGGCAAGACCCTCAGCTTCCTCATCCCAATGATCCAGCGCATGGACGCGAACTCCGTCCCCAGCACCAAGGGCAAACGCGGTCCCATCCGCGCCCTCATCCTGCTGCCGACGCGCGAGCTCGCCATGCAGGTTCTTGACGCTTACTGGAAGCTAGTCCCCGGCTCGAAGAACGACGCGGTGCTCGTCTGCGGAGGCCTCTCGGAGAACAACCAGCTCGATCAGCTCGACCGCGGCCCACGCCTCGTCGTCGCCACTCCCGGCCGTCTCGAAGACTACCTCCGCCGCCGCGAGATCAACCTCAACTCCGTCGAAATGCTCGTCCTCGACGAAGTCGACCGCATGCTCGACATGGGCTTCCTTCCCGCCATCCGCCGCATCGTCGGCGCCGTGCCGAAGACCCGTCAGACCATGTGCTACTCCGCCACGCTCGACGCCAACATCCAGGAGATCGTCCGCGACTACGTTCGCAACCCCGTTCGCATCGCCATCGGCCAGACCTCCAAGCCCTCCGACCGCGTCGAACTCCGCGTCTACACCGTCATGCAGGACCAGAAGCTCGGCCTCCTCGACCAGATGCTGCGCGAAGAGCAGGGAACCTTCCTCGTCTTCTCGCGCACCAAGCACGGCGCCGACCGCATCAGCGAAGAAACTCGAGCGCCTCGGCCACGACGCCGACGTCATCCACGGCGACCGCAGCCAGTCCCAGCGCACCGCCGCCCTCAAGGGCTTCCAGAACGGCAAGCACCGCGTTCTCGTCGCCACCGACGTCGCCGCGCGCGGCATCGACGTGCAGGACATCGCGCACGTCATCAACTACGACCTGCCCAACGCCTCCGACGACTTCGTCCACCGCATCGGCCGCACCGGCCGCGCGGGCGCCAAGGGCGTAGCCACCACCTTCGTCATGCCGCAGGAGAAACACGACGCCCGCAAGCTCGAGCGCGAACTCAAAATAAAGTTCGAGTGGCGCGAAGCCGATAAGAACCTCGAGAAGGAAGTTCGCAACCAGCCCCTCGACATAACTGCTCCGGGGATGGACATCCTGCAACTTGAAACTCGTTCATGGAAGGGCAACGATCCCGTCTCACCGATGGCGACGCCGAACGCAAACTACGGCGGCAACAAAAGCGGCTTCCGCAGCCGCAACGGTGGCGGAGGCTTCTCCGGCGGACGCAACTCCGGTGGCCGAGGCCCCGGCGGTCGCAGCGGACGCCCAGGCAATCGCCCCGGCGGCAGCCGCTCCGGCCCCGCCCGCCGCGGTCAATAACCTACGCGAAAACACACTCCGCTCTGCCGCCAACCAGCCGCAGAGCGGAGCTGCTTGCATTTCCTTGAGTCGTCATACTGCGGGGCTTTGTTGCACTTGCCTTTGTTGCCTTTGATCAAGCCACCCAAGAAGTGTCATCCTGAGCGAAGTTGCTCACGCACTTTGTGAGCAACGGAGTCGAAGGACCTGCGGTTGCAGTTGTTTTGTTCTGAGTAAAAGCCCATGTCAGAAAACCTCCCCAACCTGACCGAGTTCAACACCATCGTCCACGACGATAAAGACTTCGTCCTGCGAATCGTGCAGCCCGGCCTCGCCGGCCTCATGGACGGCTCCGTCTCCACCCTCGCCCCCATCTTCGCCACAGCCTTCGCGACCCACAACTCGCACACGACCCTACTCATCGGCCTCGCCACTGCAGTAGGAGCAGGCATCTCCATGGCCTTCTCAGAAGGCCTCTCCGACGACGGCTCCCTCACCGGACGTGGCAACCCGATCTTCCGCGGCATCGTCACCGGCCTGATGACCTTCCTCGGCGGCTTTCTCCACACCCTTCCGTTCCTCATCTCCAACGTCCACACCGCCCTAACCTGGGCCTACGGAGTCGTCGGAGTCGAGCTCATCATCATCTCCTTCATCCGCCACAAGTACTTCAAAACCAGCTTCGCCCTCTCCTGCCTCCAGGTCATCGTAGGCGGAGGCCTCGTCTTCGCCGCCGGAGTCCTCATCGGCAAATCCTGACGAGCAAAATCCGTAACTTGCGCCATTCACCGCGCCGAAACATCAAAGCTATTAAAATAGGAAGAATCCCATGATCTCAGTCTCCAATGTCACCATGCGCTACGGCTCGAAGCTCCTCTTCGAGGACGTCTCCGTCACCTTCACCACCGGTCGCCGCTACGGCCTCACCGGCCCCAACGGCGCCGGCAAATCCACCTTCATGAAGGTCCTCACCGGCGAGATCGACGCCCAGAAGGGCTCCGTCGTTCGCCCCAAAAAAGTCGGCGTTCTCAAGCAGGACCAGTACGAGTTCGACGCCTTCCGCGTCATCGACACCGTCATCATGGGCAACAAAGCCCTCTGGGCCGCACTCGCCGAACGCGAAATCATCTACGAAAAGCCCGAGCTCACCGATGAAGACGGCTCACGCCTCGGCGAACTCGAAGGCATCGTCGGCGACGAAGACGGTTACGAAGCCGAAGCCAACGCCGCCGTCCTCCTGCAAGGCCTCGACATCCCCGACGAACTCCACGAGCGCAAGATGTCCGAGCTCCAGGGCGGCCAGAAAGTCCGCGTCCTCCTCGCCCAGGCTCTCTTCGGCAATCCCGAAGCCCTCCTCCTCGACGAGCCCACCAACTACCTCGACCTCGACTCCATCCACTGGCTCGAAGACTTCCTCAACCGCTACAACGGCACCGTCATCACCATCTCCCACGATCGCCACTTCCTCAACAACATCTGCACCAACATCGCCGACATCGACTACGAGACCATCATCACCTACACCGGCGGCTACGACGACATGGTTCTCCAGAAGACCAGCGTCCGCACCCGCATCGAGAGCCAGAACGAGCAGCGCGAAAAGAAAATCGCCCAGCTCAACGACTTCATCGCCCGCTTCTCCGCCGGCACCCGCTCCTCGCAGGTCAACTCCCGCAAAAAAGAAGTAGAGCGCCTCGCCACCAGCGAACTAGCCCGCTCCAACATCGCGCGTCCCTTCATCGCCTTCAAGATGGAGCGCCCCTCCGGCAAAAATGTCCTTGAGTTCGAAGGCGTCAACAAGTCCTACACCCAGCCCAACGGCAAAACCGAGCACGTCATCAACAACTTCTCCGCCGCCGTCCAGCGCGGAGAAAAAGTCGTCCTCATCGGCCGCAACGGCCAGGGCAAAACCACGCTCCTCAAGGCCCTCCTCGCCAACGGCCCCGGCGTAGAAGAGACCGACGTCTCCATCGACTCCGGCTCCGTCAAGTGGGGCCACGAAGTCCAGATCGGCTACTTCGCCCAGGACCACACCGGCTCCATCCCCAAGGGCACCACCGCCGCCGAGTGGCTCCACACCTTCGACCCCAAGGCCACTAAAGAAGACATCCGCGGCATCCTCGGCCAGATGCTCTTCCGCGGCGAAGAGGGCCTCAAAAAGACCGAAGCCCTCTCCGGAGGCGAAGCCGCCCGCCTGCTCTTCTGCAAGATCATGCTGCAGAAGCCCAACGTCCTCGTCTTCGACGAACCCACCAACCACCTCGACCTCGAGAGCATCAACGCCCTCAACCAGGCCATCCAGAAGTACGAAGGCACCGTCTTCCTCGTCACCCACGACGAAGACCTCATCGAAGAAGCCGGCACCCGCATCTGGCACTTCGAAGGCGGTCCCACCGACTTCCGCATCACCGACCACAAGGGCCCCTACGAGGAATACCAGCAGCAACTGGCACTCACCGCAAAATAAAAGCGACCACGGATCACGCGGATTGACACGAAGAGACACGACAAACACGGACCCATCCATTTTCATCCGTTTTTATCGAATCGTTCTTAATCCGTTCTGATCCGCGTAATCCGCGGTCGATGTCTTCCTGGTCTAAGGGTCTAAAATAGGCCTATGCCAGCAGCAGAACCCATCAAAGCCCCCGCCCGCAACGTCCTCGGTCAACCCCTCGAAATCTGCGGGAGCGAGCCGGGAAACCCAACGACCGGCTTCTACCGCGACGGCTGCTGCAACACCGGCCCCGACGACCGTGGCGTCCACACCATCTGCTGCATCGTCGATCAGCCCTTTCTCGAAGCCTCCCGCGCCTTGGGCAACGACCTCATCACCCCCATGCCCCAGTACGGCTTCCCTGGCCTCAAACCCGGCGACCGCTGGTGCGTCTGCGCCGACCGCTGGCTGGCAGTCCAGCAAGCCGGGGCCGCCTGCCCCATCCTCCTCGAAGCCACCCACGAGGACACCCTCAAAATCGTCCCCTTCGAGCTCCTCATCCAGTACGCCATCATCCCCTCCAAACTCCACTAGGGTGTAGGCACATAGCGTTGCCATTGCTTTTGCTTTCTGCAGTTGCAGTTGCAGTTGCAGTTGCAGTTGCAGTTGCAGTTGCAGTTGCAGTCAATTGCAGTTGTCGTTGTCCTTGTCGTTGCTTTTCTTGTTTGTCATCCCCGCAGGGGATCTGCTTCTGTTTTTCCTTTCCCGCCACCAACAAAGTTGTCTTCGCCACGTCAAAAATCAGCGAAAAGCGGGTCTTTATAACATTTCATTAACAATTGGCCTTGACACGTCCCTACCTGAAGCCTGACTGTTGAAGTATTACAACAATTCAACTTATGGCCGTTCGCGAACGTCCGTCGGCCAACTTAGTCGATCAGGACGTCAGGGCCCTCGTTTCCGCACCACATTTTTACTGGCGATTCTTCAGGAGGCAGTACCCTATGAAACTTCAGAATCTTTGCCGACGCGTTTTCACATTTGCCGTCGCCGCGCTCTTCCTCATCGCTACCGGCCTAACTGCTGCGGCCCAAACCTCAGGTAACGGCAACATCAACGGAACCATCACTGACCGGTCCGGTGCTGCCATCCCCAACACCACCGTTGTCGTGCTCAATACCGACACCGGCGTCTCCCGCACTCTCACCACCAACGAAGACGGCTCCTACGCTGCCAACTTCCTCCTCCCCGGCCACTATGAAGTGAATGCCGGAGGCAACGGCTTCGGCAAGGTGGAACGCAAAAACCTTGTCCTCACCGTAGGCCAGGTCCTCACCATCGACATCACCCTCCCGCCGGCCTCCGTCTCGACCGAAGTCATCGTTACCAGCGAGTCGCCACTCGTGGACACCCAAAAGACTGAGGTCGCCCAGACCATCGATCAGTCCCTCATCTCCAATCTTCCCGTTGCCTCCCGTAACTGGAGCGCCTTCGTCCTCAACACTCCCAACGTCACTCCCGACGGCGGCTCAGGGCTCGTCAGCTTCCACGGCATCAGCGGCCTCTACAACCAGAACTACGTCGACGGCTCCAACAACAACCAGATGCTCTTCTCTGAAGCCCGCGGCCGCGCCTCCGGTGCCCCCTACGTCTACTCCATCGACTCCATCAAGGAGTTCCAGGCCCAGGCCTCCAACTACTCCGCCGAGTTCGGCCAGGCCGCCGGTGGTCAGGTCAACGCCATCACCAAATCAGGCACCAACCAGTACCACGGCGACGCCTTCTACTACCTCCGCTACCCCAGTCTCAACGCCCTCGACCCCTACAACAAGTACCAGGCCCTTCACAACAACGGAAACCCATTCCTCCTCACGCAGCCGGTCCACCAGCAACAGCAGTTCGGCGGCTCGATCGGCGGACCCATCCTTCACGACCGTCTCTTCTTCTTCTTCACCTACGATGGTTTCCGCAAGGTCGGCCGCGTCCTCTACGCCAACACCAACATCATCTCGCTGACTCCCTCGGGCCCCACCACCAGCACGACCACGGTTACCCCGACGCAGTGCCCAACCACCATCACTGCGACGCAATGTACCGCTGGCATTCAGTTTCTCCTCAACGTCGGCAACGTCGCCGTTGGTGCTGCGCCTCCTGCCCGCTTCCAGAAACAGAACCTCTTCTTCCCACGCCTGGACTGGCACATCAACAGCCGCAACGATGCCTTCGTCGACTACAACTTCGCAGACTACGACTCGACCTACGGCTATAGCCCGGCCAACACCTTCACCAACAGCTCGCCGTCGACCAACGGTCCCACCAGCTATCACGAGCGCTTCCTGGTCGCCGGCCTCACCACCCAGATCGGCAAGGCCTCCGTCAACCAGATCCACTTCCAGTATGGTCGCGATCTTGAGACGGCAGGAGCCAACGCCTCCGGTCCCAGCGTCGCCAGCGGTGTCGTCACCTTTGGTATGCCCAACGCTCTGCCCCGCGTAGCGGAACCCGACGAGCACCGTATCCAGTTCACCGATGTCTATTCGATGAGCAAGGGGCGTCACTCATTCAAGTTCGGCGGCGACGTCAACCTTGTCCACGAGATCATGATCAACCTCTTCCAGGGAGGCGGTGTCTACAGCTATGGTGACTCCACCACCCTGCTCAACTTCCAGGATTGGATCCAGGACGCCTTCGCAGGACAGCCTGGGGATACCGACCCCTACGCCGGATACCACTACAACACCTTCGTCCAGACCATCGACAAGGTCAACACGACCCCGACCACCGAAGGCGAGGACAACTTCTGGATGAAGATGCTTGACGGCTTCGCCGAAGACTCCTGGAAGCTCAAGCCGAACTTCCTCCTCAACGTCGGCGTCCGCTACGACGTCCAGCTCACCCCGGCCCCTGGCCTTATCAACAATAACTTCCCGCCCATCTCTACCCAGTACAGCCAGACCATCAAGAACGTCCTCGACCGCGTCCAGCCCCGTATAGGCTTCAGCTGGTCGCCCTACCCCACCACGGTGGTCCGCGGCGGATACGGCATGTTCTCCGCCCTCAACCAGGGTTCGACCTACTACGCCATGCGCGTGGAAAACGGCGTCGTTCAGGTCAACTACAACTACACCGGTTGCGAGTCCTCTGTCGGAAGCGTCTCTAAGGCCCGTTGCCCGGTCGTTCCGAGCAGCGCCAATAGCCTCAAATACCCCTTCGTCCCATTCCCCGTCACTGGGCCGCCGCTCTCGGCAGCTCTCTTTCCCACCGGCGGCACCGCGCCGGCCGTAAACGGTCCCGCGATCATCGGTTCCCAGAGCTTCCACGGTCTCGATCCCAACTTCGTTCCGCCTCTTGCGCACGAGTTCAATCTCGCCGTCGAACAGTCGCTGCCGGGCAAGATGTCCTTCTCGGTCGGCTATGTAGGTACCCGCGCTCTCCGTCTGCCCGTCTTTCTCGACGCCAACCTCGTCGGCCAGACTCCGCACGGCTCAGCCACTTACAACATCCAGGACGCTTCCAACAACGTCACCAACCAGATCACCGTGCCGGTATACCTGCAGTCCGATCGCCGCAACTCGGCTATCACGTCCATCAACACCGGATTCAGCGTAGCGAACACCTGGTATAACTCCATGGCCGTGACCGTCCGCCGCCCCTTCGCGAACGGACTCGAGGTCCTCGCGAACTACACATGGGCGCGCGCCACCGACACGGGCCAGGTGGCAGGTACCTTCGGCACCTTCTACGGCGGCGACGTCCCGCTCGATCCCAACAACACTCGTCGCGAAAACGGTCCGTCCGACATCGACGTCCGCAACCGCTTCGCCCTCAGCTTCGTCTATCAGCCGAACATCCTCGAAGGCAACAAGATCGTCAAATACGCCTTCGACGACTTCCTCTTCTCTGGCGGCTTCATCGCCTCCGGTGGCGAACCCATCTCCCTCGCCATGAGCGGAACCGTCTACTCGGGCACCGGAACCAGCTACGGAGCTGACGGCAACATCTATGGCGGCGCCATGAGTTCCAGCACAGGCGCACCCACAACCGGCAGGCCCCCGCAGATCGGCCGCAACAGCATCCCCATGCCCGGCTATAACGACTTCGACTTCCGCATAGCCCGCAACATCCCCATCCACGAGAGCATCTACATGCAGATCTCCGCAGATGCCTTCAACCTTCTCAACCACCAGATCATCACCGGAGTCAACGGAACCTACTCGCAATACCTCGCGAGCGGCACCACCTCCGGATCAGGGTCGACCCAACTGAAGTGCAACGCCACCACCGCCGCACCCGGCGCCACCTTCCAGGGATGCATCTCTCCCTTCAGCGGTACCGGCCTCTCCGCCTTCGGAGTAACCTCAGGCACCAACAACAGCCTCTACGGCGCACGCCAGATGCAGTTCGCCGCAAAACTATTCTTCTAACCTCACTCAAACCCAAATCAGAAGCGGCTCCGGAACACTCCGGAGCCGCTTCCTCTTTTCAGAGCCATCACTCCCGCCCGAACCCAGTCACTCTGGCCACACCGTAAGTCCTTATCTCCACGCCCATCTCCGCCCGCCTCCGAAGTCGCCATTCACCCCCGACGTCGTCATTCACCCCTGCCCCCGACGTCATTCACCCCCGGTAGTCATTCACCCCCGACCTCGTCATGTGTTCGAGCGCGCGAAGAATCCCGTCATTTTGCCTTTGCGCAGCGTTTGCAGTTGCAGTTGCAGTTGCCGTTGCCGTTGCCCTTGCTTTTCTTGCTTGTCATCCCCGAAGGGGATCTGCTTTTGCTCCAGTCGAAGAACCCCTCAAATAGGGGATCGGCCATTGCAGCCAAAGCCGGGGTTTTCCACAGAAATATTTCAAAAAAGGTGGCAAATCTTAGCCGCAAAAAACACCCACCGTAAAACCACAACTCCACCACCAAAAAACCACAAACTCACCACAAAAAACCATCCAAAAAACACCACTTCTCCCACAACCCCCCTCCAAAACAGCCGAAAAAAGGCCCCCAAAGGCCTATCCACCACCCGACAAATTTTTATGGAAAAAGAGAAGAAAAAATGGTGCGCCCGAGAAGATTCGAACTTCTGACCTACAGCTTCGGAGGCTGCCGCTCTATCCAGCTGAGCTACGGGCGCGTACCTTAAGCCTAGCATGATCCCACCCTGTTGACAGCGCAGCCCCTTCGCCTTCAGCATCAAACTCAGTTCAAAACATCGGCATCTCAATCACATAACGCAGCAAGCCCAGAGAAAGTGAGAATCAAAATGTTCCTCCGCTCCCTTGCCACCTCCGTCTGTTGTGTGCTCCTCGCCACCACCATCTTCGCCCAACAACCACCCGCCAGCCCACCAGCCGAAGCCAACGTCACCCTCAATGGCAAATCAGTCGTGATCCACTACAACTCCCCCCGCCTCAAGGGCCGCACCATCGGCTCTGACATCGTCCCTTACGGTGAAGTCTGGCGCACCGGAGCCAACCCCGCCACCACCCTCATCACCGCCACCAACCTCAAAATAGGAACGTTAGATGTTCCTGCCGGAACCTACACCATCTTCACCCTGCCCAACAAAGACCAGTGGCTCTTCATCGTCAGCAAGAAAACCGGCGAATGGGGCATCCCCTACCCCGAAGGAAACGACCTTGGCCGCACCCCAATGACGAGCAAACCCATGCCCTCGTCACAGGAAAATATGTCCATCAGCTTCGAAAACACGCACGGAGCCACAACCGAACTCCACGTCAAATGGGGCACCACCGACCACTACGTAACCGTCAAAGCCCAGTAGATTCAGCGGCTTCCTTCTCCGTGCGCAGCTTCTCCATCACGGAAGAAACCAGTTCTTTCGCCCCTGTAATATTTGCCACCACCGCCTGCAGATCTAGCGCCGGAACCTTAGGGTTCCGTGCGCTCGTGCAGTACACTCCATGCTGTCCCACCAGCACAAGCGCATCTGTCAGGACATCTAACGTCACCGCCAGCCGTCCACGCGCCTCTCCCATCATGAACTCATGTTTCTCGAGTTCGTCTTGACGGTCATAAAAAACAGACACTTACCACTCCTTCGCAGCCGTATCAATGGTGACGCCGTTCGCAGCCGCTGGAGCCTTCCACCGCAGCACCGGCTTCCTCGCCGCCGTCGTCTCATCCAACCGCTGCACCCGCGTCGTATGCGGAGCAGTCTGCACCAGCTCAGGATTCTCCTCCGCCTCCCGCGCAATCTGTTTCAGCGCATCGATCAGCAGATCCAGCTCCTCGCGGCTCTCGCTTTCCGTGGGCTCAATCATCATCGCGCCCTGCACCACCAGCGGAAACGAAACCGTATACGCATGGAAGCCGTAGTCGATCAACCGCTTGCCCATATCGCCCGTCTTCACGCCGTTCTTCGCCTGCCGCTTATCCGAGAACACAACCTCATGCAGCGACTGCGTCTTATACGGCAGCTCAAACGTGTCCTCCAGCTTCGCCCGAATGTAGTTTGCATTCAGCACGGCATCCTCGGTCGTCTGCCGCAGACCATCCGGCCCATTCGCAAGAATGTAAGCCAGCGCCCGCACAAACATCCCGAAGTTCCCATAGAACATCCGCACGCGCCCCACACTCTGAGCACGGTCATAATCGAACGTCAGCTTTCCGCCGCGCTCCACCAGCACCGGAGTAGGCAGAAACGGCTCCAGAATCTTCTTGCAAGCCACCGGCCCCGACCCCGGACCACCGCCACCATGCGGAGTAGAAAACGTCTTGTGCAAATTCAAATGCATCACATCGACGCCGAAATCCCCCGGCCGCGTCTTGCCCACCAGAGCATTCATGTTCGCGCCATCCATGTACAGCAGCGCGCCCTTCGCATGCAGAATGTCGGCAATCTTGTGAATCTCGCTCTCAAACACCCCAATCGTCGAAGGATTCGTCAGCATCAGCGCCGCGGTATCCCCATCGACCAGCTTCTCCAACTCCGCCAGGTCCACCATGCCCTTGGCATTCGACTTCAGGTTCTGCACTTCATACCCAACGACAGCGGCAGTAGCGGGATTCGTCCCATGCGCCGAATCCGGAATCAAAATCTTCTTCCGCGCATTGCCCAGGCTCTCGTGATAAGCCCGAGCCAACAGAATCCCCGTGAACTCTCCATGCGCGCCAGCCGCCGGCTGCAGCGTAATCGCATCCATGCCACAGATATCGATCAGGCAATCACTCAGCACCTTCATAATCTCAAGCACGCCCTGCGACAACGACTCCGGCTGATAAGGATGCGCCTCCGCAATCCCCTCCAGCCGCGCCACCAGCTCATTCACGCGCCCGTTGTACTTCATCGTGCAGCTTCCAAGAGGAAACATCCCCAGGTCGATCGCATAGTTCCACGTCGAAAGCCGAGTGAAGTGCCGCACAATCTCAATCTCAGAAAGCTCCGGCATCACACCCAGGTCGGTCCGCACCGCATCGCCCAGCAGGGAAGCGGCGTCCACCGCCGGTACATCCAGCTCACTCAGCCGATATGCCTTCTTCCCCGGCGAAGACTTCTCGAAGATCAAGTCTTCGTTCTGATCAGACATGCGTCGTCGCCTTCTTCGGCGTACCTACAAACTTCTTATCTGCCATCACTAAAACTCCTGCGCATTACTTGCATCGCCAGTCTCCGAATAACTCCCAGCTTCGGGAGCATCCAAATCCTCTTCCCGCAACGACAACCCAAAAACCGTGCCGTTCTCAAACTCAAGCGTCAACGCGTCACCCTCTTCGAGCGAAGCCTGCACAACCTTCTCGCCAATCTGAGCGCATAGCGCATTCCGGTACTCTGGCTCACCAAACGCCACCGAAAAATCTGTCAACAAAACATGCGGCCACTCATGCAGTGCAAAAAGCGGACCATCGAACCGGAGTTGCAAGAAGTCCTCGACGAACTCAACTGCCTTCAACTCCTCGCCGATGACCGCCGATACGTCCATAGCTAAGCCTTGCCTGCAATCGCCGCCGCAGCGGCATCAATCTGTGCCTTCGTATTCAGCTCCGTCGCGCACCACAAACTCGCGCCCGCGCCCAGCTCCGGATACCACTTCGCCAGCGGCAGTCCGCCAATAATCTTCTTCTCGAGCAGGGAAGCATTCACCTTCTCAGCATCCTTGCCCAAATCGAGAACAAACTCGTTGAACCGGGGAGCCCCGCCAAACAAAACCTTACCGCTCTTACCCAGCGTCTGAGCCGCATAGTGAGCCTTCGCGAGATTCTGCTCCCCGAGCTCCTTCAATCCCTTGCCATACACCGTCAAGAACACCGTCACCATCAACGCAACCAGCGACTGATTCGTACAGATATTCGAAGTAGCCTTCTCGCGCCGAATATGCTGCTCACGAGTCGACAGCGTCAGCACAAACCCGCGCTTGCCGCCCATGTCCTTCGTCTCGCCCGCAAGCCGTCCCGGCATCTGCCGCAGAAACTTCTCCTTGCTCGCGATCACGCCGCAATAAGGCCCGCCATATCCCACCGGCACACCAAACGCCTGCGCCTCCATCGCCACAATATCCGCTTCCTTCGGAGGCTTCACAATCCCCAGCGACACCGCCTCAGCAATCGCCACAATCAGCAGCGCGCCCTTCTTGTGAGCAATGTCGGCGATCGCAGCAACATCCTCGATCGTCCCGAAGAAATTCGGCGACTGAATCAGCACACAAGCCGTATCATCCGTAATCGCCGCATCCAGCTTGGCCAAATCCACGCGGCCATTCGTCGAATACTCCGCCAGCGTCACCGGAATCTCCTGGTGCAGCGCATAAGTTGCCAGCACCTCGCGATACTCCGGATGCACCGTCTTCCCCACCACCGCGCCGTTGCGGCCCGTCACGCGCACCGCCATCATCACCGCTTCGGCAACGCCGGTCGACCCGTCATACATCGACGCGTTCGCAATCTCCATCCCGGTCAGCTCGCAGATCATCGTCTGGAACTCAAACAGCGCCTGCAGCGTGCCCTGCGCAATCTCCGGCTGATACGGCGTGTAGCTCGTCAAAAACTCCCCACGCGAAACCACCGTATCAATCAACACCGGCCGGTAGTGCCGGTAAGCTCCCGCGCCCAGAAAACTCGCATAGCCCGTCGCATTCTTCTCAGCAAACGCCTTGAAGTGCTCGATTACTTCCTGCTCGCCATGCTGACGCGGAACATCCAGGTCGCGCGTCAGCCGGTACTCAGCAGGAATGGTAGAAAACAAATCATCGATAGATGCCACGCCAATCTCGGCGAGCATCTCCTTGCGGTCCGCAGGGGACTTCGGCAAATAACGCATCGTTTAGTGTCCGGTCTCTTCGCTGATAAATTTTTCGTAGTCCGCCGCACTCAGCAACCCATCAACCTGCTTCGCATCGGAAAGCTCAACCTTCAACATCCAGGTCGTATTCGCATCCGAATTAATCTTCTCCGGCGCATCCTTCAACTCTTCATTAATCGCCGTTACCGTGCCCGAAACCGGCGCAAACAAATCCGACACCGCCTTGACCGACTCAACCGATCCAAAGGTCTTGCCCGCCTCGATCGAATCGCCAACCTTCGGCAGGTCCACAAACACAATGTCGCCCAGCGAGTCTCTGCGCATAATCCGTTATGCCGACCGTACCCTTCGTGCCGTCGACGCTAATCCACTCGTGTTCCTTCGTGTACTTGTAATTTGCAGGATAAGACATGTCTTAGGGATTCTCCCTCTCAATTGTAATTGCGTTAGCGCCGGAAAACGGCACGCTTCAAAAAGTGAGTTTAGCGAGGCCCAAACGCCGGGTAGGCCTCGAGCGCGGTAAACACAACGACCTCCAGCATGCCGCGCTGCGCCAGCGGTAGGCTCGCGATCGCTGTCCGCGCCTCATCCTCATTTGTAGCCTCAATCAGCATTACCGCTCCGGGCATGTCCTTGCGCCGCCATATCGAACGGACAATACCGGCTGCGTACAGCTCCCTCACGCGCTGACCTTCAGCCTCGAGCAACTCAGGCGTCCATTCAGCCTGAGAAAACGCCTCCGTCCGGCGCCGGCTTACAGAAAGAAATTGCATCGCAGCTCCTTATTTCTTCGGTCGCTTATAGAACGGCATCGGCACCACCTTCGCCTTTACCATCTGCCCGCGAATCTCAACCGCAACCTCTCTATCCAGCGCAGTGAAGTCCACCGGAACATAAGCCATCGCAATATTCTTCTTCAAAAACGGCGAAGGCGACCCGCTCGTAATCTCGCCAATCCGCTTCCCATCGAGCGAAAACACGGGATACCCATCCCGCCCAATCCCACGCTCAATCATCTCCAGGCCCACCAGCTTGCGCTTCGGCCCACCCTCTTCCTGAATCTTCACCAGCGCGTCGCGCCCAACGAAATCGCCCTTGTCGAGCTTCGCATACCGCCCCAGCCCGGCCTCGAACACATTGATCGTGTCCGAAATCTCGTGCCCATACAGCGCCATCGACGCCTCCAACCGCAGCGTATTCCGCGCCCCCAGTCCGCAAGCCAGAATCCCAAACTCCGCCCCGGCATCCAGCACCTCCTGCCAGACTCGCGCACTCGTCGGCTCGTCGGAAGGAATATAAATCTCAAACCCATCCTCGCCCGTATACCCGGTCCGGGCGATCATCACATTGTGCAGCCCCGAAACCTGGCCCCAAGTAAACCAGTAGTTCTTGATCACACTCAAATCCACCGGCGTCAGCTTCTGCAGAGTCTCCGCCGCCCGCGGCCCCTGGATCGCAAGCTGCGTGTAGTAATCGCTGAAGTCGTTCACATGCACACCCGGCATTCCGCCGGTCGTCTGCCGCACCCACTGCACATCCTTCTCCCGAGTCCCCGCATTAATAACGATCAGGTAGTCGTTATCCGAAAGTTTGTGCACTACGACATCATCAACAAAAGTCCCGTTCGGATACAGCATCGCCGAATAATGCGCCTGCCCCACCTGCAGCTTCGAGGCATCGTTCATGCAAAGTTTCTGCACAGCAGCCAGCGACCCCGGCCCGCGCAGCTGAATATCGCCCATATGCGACACGTCAAACACACCCACCGCAGTCCGCACCGCCATATGCTCGGCAACCAGCCCGCAGCAATCCACCGGCATATCCCAGCCGCCAAAGTCCACCATCTTCGCCTTCGCCGCGCGATGCACCGCATTCAATGCTGTCTTCCGTAACTCCGTCGTAGTCTCTGCCATGGCAATTTTCCTTGTCTTTTCGCGAGTGCCGCCTCTAAAACGATAGCACCCATAGACACCATCCAACCACTAGCCCTCATCGCACCTTCGTGAGACTCAATGCATCCCTTCGGGCAACGATTTGGTCAAATTTCTGCATCCCGTCTTCGGTTCGCCCGATATCGCGGGCTTGAACAGATAGCGTATTCTGTGGTCATGCACTACCCCACACGTTCCGAGATTGAAGAACTTTCTTCCGAAGACCGTCTCCGCTTGATTGGAGACGTGTGGGAAACCTTGGATGCCGCATCCTTGGGTTTACCCGATGGCCACCGGGAAGTGCTCGATCAACGGTTGAGCAAACTGAAGAACTCCCCTCAAACCACTCTGAGCTGGGATGAAGTACTGCAGAAAGCCAAAAATAGAGGATGAATCGGTCTCTTCGTTTTCTGCCTGAAGTGGCAAACGAGGTCAGGGAGGCGCGGTTCTGGTACGAAAGTCAGCGTTCCGGCCTGGGCGATGAGTTTCTCGCGCAACTTAACGATTCGCTCATTCAGATTCAGGATCGCCCGCTCAGTTCGCCGCTGGTCACAAAGGCGATCCGGCGCGCCATTCTCAGGCGTTTTCCATACTGCATCTATTTCGTGATTCGTGAGCACGACCTGGTCGTATTGGCAATCTTGCATGGCAGAAGAAAACCCGGGACATGGAAGCAGCGTGAACCTCAATAGACCCTAAACCGTCACTGTCTCCCGGTACTCCCCAAACACCCCCCGCAGCACATTCGCAATCTCCCCCACAGTCGCATAACTCTCCACCGCCCGCAAAATCCGCGGCATCAAATTCTCCCCGCCTCGAGCGGCATCTTCCACCCCACGCAGTGCCGCGGCATGCACCCCAGCATCACGCCGAGCCCGCAAAGCCCTCACCCGCTCCACTCTGCCGCCCTTCCAGCGCCTCATCGATCCGCTGAATCGGCACCGCCGCATCCTCACTCGTAAACTCATTCACCCCAACCACAATCGCTTCCTTGTCATCCACCGCCCGCTGATAGTCATAAGCCGCGTTCTGTATCTCGCGCTGCACATACCCTCGCTCAATCGCCCGCAGCATCCCATACTTCCCGTCTTTATCGAACCTGGCAATCGTCCCCAAGTACTCCTCCGCCCGCCGCTCAATCTCATTCGTCAGCGACTCCACATAAAACGACCCCGCCAACGGATCAACCGTCTGCGCCACTCCACTCTCATGCGCCAGAATCTGCTGCGTTCGCAAAGCAATCCGCGCCGCCTGCTCCGTTGGCAGAGCCAGAGCTTCATCGAACCCATTCGTATGCAGACTCTGCGTTCCCCCCAACACCGCCGCCAGCGCCTGCAGCGTCGTCCGCACAATATTGTTCTCCGGCTGCTGCGCCGTAAGCGTCGATCCCGCAGTCTGCGTATGAAACCGAAGCATCCAGCTCCGTTCTTTCTTCGCGCCAAAATGCTCCCGCATAATCCGCGCCCACATCCGCCGAGCCGCGCGAAACTTCGCCACTTCCTCCAGCAGATTGTTATGCGAGTTAAAGAAAAAACTCAGCCGCGGCGCAAACGCATCCACATCCAAACCCGCATCAATCGCCGCTTGCACATACGTCATGCCATTCGCCAGCGTAAACGCCACCTCCTGCACCGCAGTACATCCAGCCTCGCGCATGTGATAACCCGAGATCGAAATCGTATTCCACTCCGGAACCTCATCAGCCGCCCACGCAAAGATATCCGTCACCAGCCGCATCGCATGGTTCACCGGATAGATATAAGTCCCCCGCGCAATGTACTCCTTCAAAATGTCATTCTGAATCGTCCCACTCAGCTTCTTCACATCGGCGCCCTGCCGCCTCGCCACCGCAACATATAGCGCCAGCAAAATCGAAGCCGTAGCATTGATCGTCATCGAAGTCGAAATCGCATCCAGCCGAATCCCTTCGAACAATCGCTCCATATCCTCGATCGAATCGATCGCCACCCCAACCTTCCCCACTTCACCCAGGGCCAGCGGCGCGTCCGAATCATACCCAATCTGCGTCGGCAGATCGAACGCCACACTCAAGCCCCCTTTGTTCTTTGTTCCAGCCCCGTGCGCGAGCAGGTATTTGTATCGTCTATTCGATTCCTCAGCATCCCCCATCCCCGCATACTGCCGCATCGTCCACAGCCGCCCGCGATACATCGTCGGCTGGATCCCACGCGTAAACGGAAACTGCCCCGGCTCCCCCACCTCAGCCGCAGCATCGAAGCCGTCAAGATCCTCGGCTCGGTAAACAACTTCAACCGGAATCCCGGAACTGGTTTTTATTGGCTTGGACATGCCGCTCAAGTGTACCCGCAGGCGCTCTGGGCTAGCTCTGCCGGCTCCGGCGGTTCGCCTTCAAAAAACTGGTCAGGCAAAAATACCCAAACACCGCCGCCATGCACACACCTGCCAAAAACCGCACATGTTCCTCATGATTCGTAGCCGTCGCATACATCGCCGTTCGCAATCTCCACGCGGCCCCACCTGCGGCCATCGCGAACAATCCAAAAAACACCCCCGTCACCTCCAGCCAGAGCACAGTGGACAGCTTCACCAGCGGCTTGCCCACCGCCGTGCCAAACCGTCTGCTGCCTTCTTTCAATCCCTTCCCCGTTTGCTCCACCTGTGCAGCCGTCCGCGCTACTCTCTCGCCCAGCCCCGCACCCGAATCTGTCACCGAAGCCGAACGCGGAGCCGAACCCGACGCCTTCGCCGAAGGATTCGGGGCCGTCGCCGCATCCATCGCAGCCTTCGCTGTCTTTGCCGCCAGCCGCGTTCCAATCCCCAGCACCCGTCCAAAGCGAACCGAATCCATACTGCAAAGTGTACCGTCCCTGCCGTACCCATGAAAGCCTTCGCCCCACCGGCAAACGTCGCAGAACCTTGCCGCATCCAACCCCGCAGGAAGCATCGCACCACAAGGCCATTCCAGCCGCGAAAAGGGGAGCATCACCATGAAAAACGTTCTTTGTATGGTCTGTGGATTCTGCGCTGCAGCGCTCGGTTTTGTGGTCTGGAACTCCCGCCGAACCCTCCCTGTTGAACTTCTCGCCAACCGCCTCGAAAGAGCCTGGGCCGACCATCACACCGTCGTAGAAACCGTCTAACTCCTCTCGTTTGATATACAAGCGAAATTCGTTGCAGCCGCCGCGAACACAAGCGTATTCTCTTAACAGTTACTAGGTACGCATCCGTACCCGCAATGCCGTTCCCGCCGGTCTCAGGGGCCGGGAATACCCGATGCGTGGTGAGAGTTCGAACCATAGGGCAACCCGGAGGTGGCATTGAATCAGAAGGTAAAAAACCTTATCCAGAAACTTGGCGAAGCGATTCACGAGTCTGTCTCGGAGTCAGAGGACATCGCTGGCGTCGTCAAAAACATCCGCGAACAGGGTTTCGATGTCCTGCTCATGCTCGAGGCGACCATCGGTCTCAACGAGGTCGAGGCAGAAGCCTCCGAATCGACCGAATCGACCGAGCCCGCCGACGAAGACGCCAACGGGCCGTTCACCCGCAACGACCTCACGTTCCTGAAGTCGCTCCGCATTAGTCTCAGCGAAGAGACCACGCCCGAGTCTTAGCGGATTTCGCCTTAGAAACAGCAGGCCCGCGCCTTCCTCTGCCGGGCCTGTCTCCTTTGCGCCCCCACCCCAACTCCCAAAAGTTCATCCCTGCGTGGTAGACTCGCGTTTCTCCATTTCATCGGAGAACGTTGTGCATCTGAGTCATTGGTAGTTCTTCTTGCCAAACGCAGTGCCGGAGTTTGTGACCTATGAGAGATACGCTTGGCGTTTTGCTTGCCGGTGGTGCCGGCGAGAGACTCTTCCCACTCACCCGCGATCGCGCCAAGCCGGCCGTCCCTTTCGCCGGCCAGTACCGCATCATCGACATCACTCTTTCCAACTGCATTAACTCCGATCTTCGCCACGTCTACATCCTCACCCAGTACAAGGCGCTCTCCCTCAACCGCCACATCCGCGAGGGCTGGGGCCCTGTCGTCGCCAACGAGCTAGGCGAGTTCATCGAAATCCTCCCGCCCATGCAGCGCGTCTCCAAGTCCTGGTACCAGGGCACCGCCGACGCCGTCTACCAGAACATCTACTCCATCGGAGCCGAGGAGCCGAAGCACGTCCTTATCCTCTCCGGCGACCACATCTACAAGATGAACTACGCCCTCATGATGGAGAGCCACGTCGACTCCGGTGCCGACGTCACCATCGCCACCCTGCCCATCTCCCCCTCCGAGGTCTCTGCCTTCGGTGTCGTCGAAGTTGCGCGGACGGGCGAGGTCGTCGGCTTCGAAGAAAAACCGAAAGAAACCAAGATCCGTTCCCCCTTCAATCCCGACATGGTCGACGTCTCCATGGGCATCTATCTCTTCAACACCGACATCCTCCTGCCCGAGCTCATCAAGGACGCCGAAGACCCCAACTCCAAGCACGACTTCGGCCACGACATCCTGCCCAAGATCCTCGGCAAGTTCAAGATGAACGCCTACAACTTTGTCGACGAGAACAAGCAGAAGGCCCTCTACTGGCGCGACGTCGGCACCCTCGAGGCCTACTACGAGGCCAACATGGACGTAGCCGGTGTCACTCCCACCTTCAACCTCTACGACAAAGCATGGCCCATGCGCACCCGCCCCTACCAGTACCCCCCCGCCAAGTTCGTCTTCGGCGAGCCCGGGCGCACCGGCATGGCCATCAACTCCATCGTCTGCTCCGGCTCCATCGTCTCAGGAGCCGTCGTCCGCAACTCCGTCGTCTCGCAGGACGTCCGCGTCAACTCCTACGCCGACGTCGACTCCTCCATCATCTTCTCCCACGTCAACATAGGCCGGCACTGCCGCATCCGCCACGCCATCATCGACCGCGACGTCCACATCCCCGACGGCACCGTCATCGGCTATGACCCCAACGAAGACAAGAAAAACTACTTCGTCTCCTCCAACGGCCTCACCGTCGTCACTCGCGACTACTCCGTCTACGAAAACCCCGTCTCACCCGAATTCCTCCAGCAAGGCAACAACTGGTAGACCGAAAGCCATCGACCGCGGATTAAAAACAAAAGATGCTACGGATCAAGGCAATTTGAAATCGCCTTTTGATCCGTAACATCCCGTGTAAATCCGCGGTCGGCCGCTACTTGTTGTTTTTCCCGAACCGGTATACCACCCCGCCCGAAACTGCAACAAACTCCCGCCATTCCGATCCAAAATGTTCGAGGATCAAATCCGGCGAGAGCCGCACCGCCCAGTTCTTCTTAACGTTGAAGTCAACACTGCCGCCAAGTGCCATAATCGGCTTCGTGCTGTTCATGTAAAGCCCCGTGACCTGCGACCACTCCGGCTGTGGTGGCTGTCCTTTCGGAAGCGTCGCGTCGAAGGTTCCATGCGACACGCCGAAGTAGCCGTGATAATTCAGGGCAGCGTACTGGTTCTTCGGTCCGCGGTACTGCGCTCCAGCCAGGCCCATGTTCATATAAACCAGCGGCCGGCTCAGATTGTAAGGAAGCCCTTCTGCCTGGCCAAACACCGGCGTCGTGCCCGCTTCGCCGCGATACTCAACGCCCGGCCCAAGATTGCGCAGGAACTTCTTGTCGGTATTGAGCCAGTACGTAAAAAGGAACTCGCCCCCACCCATGTTCATGCGTTTCGGCAGATGCTCTCCCGCCATGAAGTTCATGAAGTTGATCGAGCCGTAAAACTCATACTTGTTGTCGTAGGTCACCGGCGCTGCCAGCGCAATCTTCGACCCCGCAATAGGGATCGTCTGCTTCTGTGTCCCAGACGCCACCGTTCCCTGTGCCCACGCCTTGGCCGCACCTGCCATCAGAAAACCTGCCGCCAGAATTCCAACTACCGCGCTCGTCTTTCGCGCTCTGCCCGTCCTCACTTCACCACGCATCTTCAATCGCAACATCCCTCTCCACAACGCCTACAGCTTCTGCGGCAGCATTTTCTTCACTTACCAAGATATAACGTTCAGAGCCCATCTGCCGCGCCCTTCGCCACGTATCTACGAACAGGTCGCTCCTGTGCGACAATAGTTGTGCCGGTTTCGCTGCTGTCTGCGCATCGGCTGCAGGAGAATACATATGGATATTTTTCAACCTTGGCATCTGCTGATCCTCGCGATTATCGTGATCATCTTTTTTGGCGGCAAAAAGCTTCCCGAACTCGGCAAGGGGCTTGGCGAAGGCTACAGAGGCTTCAGGGACGGCCTCAAGGGTGTCTCCGACGACGCGAACAAACCCGTCGACACAGCCCACAACGTCACTCCCAAGCCTGAAGAATCAGTTAAGTAAGCTGCTCTCAAGGTTCGTCTCTAGCCTCGCTCCTCGATGTTCCTCCAGCCCCTCTTTGGCAGGTCTTGCCACATGAAGATCAAGTCGCCGCACCTGATTAAGCCGCACTCAAAAGTACGGCTGGCGAAAATATCGACCTCCGACACTGGCGACTTCAAATCCGAAGACGCCGCTAAATCCACTCTCGCCAAACACCGCCAGCAACTCGCCGACCTCCAGGACGTCTTCTACGCCAGCCAATCCAAGGCCCTCCTCGTCGTCCTTCAGGGTATGGACACCGCAGGCAAGGACGGCACCATCAGCCACATCTTCTCCGGGGTCAATCCTCAGGGCTGCGACGTAGCTCAGTTCAAAGTCCCCACGCCCCTCGAATCCCGCCATGATTTCCTCTGGCGTGTCCACGCACAGGTCCCGCCCCGAGGCATGATCGGCATCTTCAACCGCTCCCACTACGAAGATGTCCTCTCCCCGCGCGTCCACAAGCTCATCTCCAACGACATTGCCAACCAACGCCTCGAAGACATCAACGAGTTCGAAAGCTTCCTCGCCGACAACAACGTCCTCATTCTTAAGTTCTACCTCCACATCTCCCGCGACGAGCAGACCCGCCGCCTCCAGGCCCGCATCGAGGACAAGAGCAAGCACTGGAAGCTCTCCGACGCCGACATTCACGAGCGCCAGTTCTGGCCGCGCTACATGCAGGCTTACAACGATGTGCTCTCCTCGACCAGCCGCAAGTACGCCCCCTGGTTCGTTATCCCCTCCGACAACAAGTGGTACCGCAACGTCGCCATCTCCACCATCATCGTGGACCTCATGCAAAGCCTCAAACTAAAATTCCCCCAACCCACCGTGGACGCCTCCGCCATCAAACTCTAGCTACTCGTTGACGTTGTTTTTTTGTTTGTCATCCCCGCAGGGGATCTGCGGTTGTATTTGTTGTTGCTGCTGCCTCACCACTAAATCGTAATCATCACGACAGCCGCCACCGCCACCGCCATCCCCAACCCCTGCCTCCGCGTAGGCCTCTCCCGCAGAGTCCATGCCGCCAGCAAAATCGTCGAAGCCGGATAAAGCGAAGCCAGCACCGCCGCCACATCCAGCCGCCCCGCCCGAGTAGCTGCAATAAACAATAAATTCCCCGAAGTATCCAGCAAAACCGCCCCTAACGCCCAGGCTACAGCCGCGCGTCCCAGCCGAATCCTCTCACCTGCCCCACCCCGCAGAGCCATTCCCGCAATCAGCAGCGAGCACACCGTCAGACTCCCCATCCTCGCGGTAGCCAGCGGCCAGATAACTCCCGCGGCCCCAGCCATCCTCAGCGCGACGAAATAAACCCCAAACCCAACGCCACCCACCACCGCCAGCCAAATCGTCCCACGGTCCGCAGTCTTAGCCTCAGGATTCTCCCCCGCGGCAATCAACCAGATCGCCACTCCCGCCACCACAAACCCCGCCACCTGCAACAAACCCGGCGACCCTTCAATTCCAGCCGACACCGCCGCGGGAATCGCCGCAGCCAGCAATCCGCTCAGAGCAGCCGAAGCCCCCATCGCCCCGCGCGACAGCGCCACGTAAAAACAAGCCAGCGCCACTCCCGCCGTAGCCCCTGCCACCAACCCCCAGGCCAGCAAGGCTCCATGAGGAAACGCATCCCCCCGCCCCCACGCCAATCCCATCAGCACTACCAGACTCACCGAATGGCTCAGCACAATCACGCGCAGCGCCGCTCCCATCGAGCCGCCCGCTCGCTTCACGCTCATTCCGCCTGAAAAGTCCCCACCACCCCATAACACCGCCGCTGCCAGCGCCAGCAGCGCATTCCCGTGCACGAGCATTCCGGCTACCGCGCCATGGGAGTAACTACCGGAGGCTTCGCATCCTGCGCCGTCGGCCAGTAACCCTTCTTCGCCAGCACCGACAGGTTCGGCCGCAGAACCTTCACCTCGACATTACGGTACTTGCCGTCAATAAACGGCTCCCGAGTGTAATAGCCGATCGTGTACTGGTTGCGAACCTCTTCAGTAATCTTCGCAAAGCTCTTTTTCAATCCCAGCCTGCCGGAACTCTCCATCGAAGTTCCCGCCCGTGGCAGTTGCATATGCTGGCAGAATGTTGTCCCGCATCATCAGCGGCAGGTGCATCCGGTCAAGAAATCCAACCACCGGCAGCGAAGAATCTCCCACAAGCGTCCCAAACACCGCGATTTTATTAGTGTTCAGATACTTCACCACTTCACTGAACTTCGCCGTGCTCCCATACTCCTTGCCATCGCTGATCACATACACGATTCTCCGCCGCCCCGCCGGAGTCTTCGCCAGCGAAGTCGCCGCAGCCAAAATGGCATCGTTCAGCGTATGCACTTCTCGCGGCGGGTTCTGGATCCCCACGATGCTCCGGCCATGGGACGAGTTCGTATTCGGATCGACATAGGCGTCCGCCCCATTGTTGATGCTGATGTTCTGCGACATTGGCCCAGTGCTGTAATACACCATCTCGCGGCCCGACGACTTCGCCCGATCCAGTGCCTGTGTCAGCCGCGCGCTCGGCCCCGCCGTAAAGTCCGTTACCATCTTCGGCCCGTTGTTGTACGTAAACACCGCGACCTCGTCATACGGCGTAAACGCTCCCTGCACAGCAGGCATGGAGTTGTTGATCTTCGTCATGTTTTCAAAACTCAGGCTCTGGTCGATCACCAGCGCCACCGACAGCGGAAACGCGTCCGACAGTAAAAAACGCCAGTTGCTGCCGCAGGTTATTCTCATACACCCGCACATCCCGCGCCGTCAGCCCTGCCACCAACTGGCCTTTGCTGTCCTTCACCGTAAACGGAATTTCAACAAAATTCGTTCGCACATGCAGCACATACTCCGGTCCTTGCCCCGGCAAAGGTGTATCGGGCTGCTGCTCCTGTTCCTCTTTCTGAGCGGTCGCCCCCGGCAATTTGTTCGGAACCGCATCTTCCTGCGGCGTCGTATCGGTATTCGAGCTTGATGTCGTCCCCCGGCCCGGTGTCACTGAATCCACCGGCAAACCCTGGGGCTTCGGAGCGTCCGGAATCACCTGTGGCTTCGGACCATCGGGGAGAGGCTGCTGCTGCTGCGCCAGATCCCGCGCCGGCTGTCCCAGCAACATGCACATCAAAGTTCCCGCCAATACGCTCTTACTCACCAAGCAAAATCTCCATTCTTTTCCAGCCAGACTCATCGGCCCGCAGCTACCTGCCAGCTAACAGATTACCAGCGCACTAACCCCACCGCCATCCTGTCCGCCCAACCATTTCCAAGCCGCCATTTCTTCTTGGACGCTCCCCAGCCACCTGCGGTTACGCCTTCCATCTCCTCCATGTACGATTTTTCCCTAAACTCCATCCCAACTTCATCGTCTAATGCAGTATGCGCTTTCTCTGTCTCGCCCCAGCTCTCCTGGCACTCAGCCTAACCCCCGCCCTCCGCGCGCAGGAGGCCCCCTCCCCCACCGGCCCGCCTCCGGCCAGCAAAGCCGAGGCCCAGCCTGTCGACATCGGTGACACCCAGACCCTCAAGGTCAACGTAAACCTCGTCAACGTCTACTTCTCCGTCCGCGACAAGAACGGCTACATCACCAACCTCCACAAAGACGACTGCAGCATCTTCGAGAACAAGGAACTCCAGAAGACCAAAAACTTCACCCAGGAGAAAAATCTCCCCCTCACCATCGGCATCCTCCTCGACACCAGCGGCAGCCAGATGAACGTCCTCCCCCTCGAGCAGCAGTCCGGTGCCGAGTTCCTCAAAGACGTCCTCACCCCCAAGGACGAAGCCTTTCTCATCTCCTTCGACATCAACGTCACCCTGCTCTCCGACTACACCAACAGCCCCCGCGAGATCAAGCGCTCCATCGACTCCGCCGTCATCAACACCGGCGCCGGAACCGGCTCCATCACCGGCAACGGCACCCCCCGCGGAACCCTCCTCTACGACGCCGTCTACCTCGCCGCCCACGACAAGCTCCGCCAGGAGGCCGGCCGCAAGATCCTCGTCCTCCTCACCGACGGCGGCGATCAGGGCTCGCAGGAGAACCTTAAAACCGCCACCGAAGCCGCCCAGAAAGCCAACACCATCGTCTACGTCATCCTCATCGCCGACCGCGGCTTCTATCCGGCGGAGGATTCGGCATCAACCTCGCCGACACGGGCGCCGCAGAGATGGAGCGCCTCGCCAAAGACACCGGTGGCCGCGTCATCAACGTAGGCAACAACGGCAGGAAGCTCGAGGAAGCCTTCCAGCAGATCCAGGACGAGCTCCGCACCCAATACCTCGCCAGCTACACTCCCACCAACCCCAAAATCGACGGCACCTTCCGAACACTCAACATCACCTGCCAGCAAGGCCAGAAGATCCAGGCCCGCAAAGGCTACTACGCCATGGCCGACGCCGCCGACCCCGGCCAGTAAATACCATCGTCAGAAAAAAGGGACATTCCCAGACGCCTACGGGCTTCACGATCAATTCTTGTCCTTGCCCTTCTTCAGCTTCTTCATAACATCCGGTGCAAACTCCCCAATGCTGTTCGTCAAAACCCCGACCCAGGCCTGCGTAAGCACGCTCTGATACCCCTTCACCGAAACCTTCGGATTGCCCGGATTCCACGTCGCCCCAATCGCTCCCGCCCCAAAGGCAGCCGCAAACGGCATAATATTCGGCCGCCTCGACTGCTCACTGCTGTCATACGTAATGAAGTTCCTCATGAAGGCGTGACCAAACCGTCTCCAGCCCCCGCTGCACCGGCAACGGTCATAGCGCGGCTCCCACCCAACCACCCCTTGCCCAAGCGAAGTGAAAGAGTTCTGAATAATGTTGATCGCTTGATTCGAACCCACACGTTTGGCGAACCCCTCAAACCCGTCTTCCCACTCCGGCGGCGTGTCTCTGATTTGATCGTGCGTAGCAAAGAATCCGGTCTTGATATAAATCCCCGGCGTCGTATAGGTCTGCCGAACATACAGCTTGAAACGCTCTTGTCCAGTCAGCGGAACAAGAGGAGCGTCTTTCGGGACGTACGCCCCATAGAGCCAGTTCACAGGCAGTTGTGTATTCACCGCCGGCGGTACCGGCTGGTTCGAAGCGGGAGTTGTTTCTTGCGAGAAAGACATCGTGACGAGCGTCAAGAGCGAGAGTCCGATCGCACAAACTCTCCACCTGCCGGGCCACGCGAAACAGCATATATAAAACAACCATCGAACCGGCAAATCCCGCGGCACGCAAACGAGCGCGTTTGATGTGAGCTCTGCTCTCAAAAAAGCCTCCGATACTAGCTTTTTCTCAGGGCGCTTCTCGTCAACCGATCAACGGAACGCGTTCATCCTATCCAGAGACTAACTTCCGTCGTCGGTCGTGGGCTATTAGTAGAAATACGAGTAAGCCCCGATATGTGTCCGTTGCTGGCCTTGGCAGGCAATGCGTAACACTTCGCAGTTGAAAGGGAACGTCAGGAATCAGGATACAGACCAGCCTCCGTCGGCCCATTCGCCATCTCACCCTTTTCCAAAGCGGAATCGGTCATCGTCGGCAACGCGGAAACAAGATTCCAGTCAACCAGAACCGCGTGCACGGCGAGCAGCACCGTAACCCCAGCGAAAAATCTCAAAGCATAAGGATGAGAGAGCAGCACCGTATAGCCGAACCGAAGGCCAACCGTCCACAAAATCAGAGCGAACAGATACATTAACGTACGTCGCCACCTGTACTGAGCGACACTTCCGGCGAAACATCCAAACGCCAAACCCGCAATCAGATCGACCACGAAATGCTCGCCCGTCGATACCGTAGAGAGCATCGTTCCAACCAAAAACACCAAAGCCGCGACGCGCCAGAAAGCCCCACGCGCAAACAGCAGGAAAAGAAACGCCGTCGCAACATGCAGCGAAGGAAATGCGTTCGGAAAGCCGTTAAGCCGTATCGTCTGCGCCGCCCCCATCTCAGGATGGAGCCAGGCCGCTCCAAACGCATAGATTGGCCCGCACGCTGGAAGAATCGCATAAAAAATGGGCCCCATGACTAACTCTGCCATGTAGGCACGGATGACGATCCCCCGAGCCTCCGCCCGTCGTTGCAGAAAGCAATACAGAACCATCACTGGCAAAAGAGATTCATAGACGACGAGCAGCGGAACCCGCCAGAACCCACGAATCAGCGGAAGCGCAATCGCTGCGGCTGAGAATCCGAGCGCATGATCGATCTGCAAGAGAATCAGGTCATACTTCCAGGGAAAAAGGGAACCCTCGCGCCCCAGAACAGCCGCCAACACGGTGCCATAGAACAGATTGATGAGAATCGCGAACACGACCAGCGGACGAGTCTTGTCCTTTTCGTCGCGAAGCATCCACACAATGGCTGCAAATACCGAGATGATCCCGAGAAACGCCGGACTAAAGATCAATCTCGCAATCTGCATCGTAGAAAGCACTCCTAAGAACCGGCAGTCCCGCTGTGTTTCTAGAAAAAATACACCCCAGCCGCCCTAACGAACATAACCCCACCCAGAAGGTGTCATCCTGAGCGGAGCGTAGCGGAGTCGAAGGACCTGCATTTTCATCTCGGAGCGTTCAGAATCTAATCCCACTCAAACCATTCCCCACCTTTAACTTACCCGCATCACCACCCAAAAACACCAGCAAAATCGCTTGTCAAGCCCCAAAACCATCTAACCATTGCCGAATCAGCGACATGCAAGTTGAATTTTCCCAACCCCAAACAGCTATACTTAAATAAGGGGATAAAAATGAAGCGACTGAAAGCTGAGATAACTCCTTTAGAAAGAATATTTTGACCTTTAACCCGTCTGTTATCAATATTTTGCGAGCCATCCTGCTCGGTAAATAAATGATAATAAATGACTTACGCGCAGGTAGTAGAGGGGGGGGGTACCCCTCCCGGAAAAAAGAAGGGAACCAGATGGACTACGTAAACCTCGGCAAAACCGGCCTCAAAGTCTCCCGCATCTGCCTCGGCTGCATGACCTACGGCGTAGCTCCCCCGGGCCCACTCCGGCCCGGTAGTCATCCTTGGGCCCTCAGCGAAGCCGAAAGCCAGCCCTTCTTCAAGCAGGCCCTCGACCTCGGCATCAACTTCTTCGATACCGCCAACGTCTACTCCACCGGCTCCAGCGAAGAGTTCCTCGGCCGTTTCCTGAAAGCCAACGCCAAACGCGAAGACACCGTCATCGCCACCAAACTCAACGGAGTCATGCGCGACGGCCCCAACGGCAAGGGTCTCTCCCGCAAAGAAGTCTTCTTCGAGCTCGACCAGAGCCTCAAGCGCCTCGGCACCGACTACGTCGACCTCTACCAGATACACCGTTGGGACTACGAAACCCCCATCGAAGAAACCCTCGAAGCCCTCCACGACGTCATCAAAGCCGGCAAGGTCCGCTACATCGGAGCCTCGTCCATGTACGCCTGGCAGTTCGCCAAGGCCCTCTACCTCGCCGACCTCCACGGCTGGACGCGCTTCGTCTCGATGCAGGACCACTACAACCTCCTCTACCGCGAAGAGGAGCGTGAAATGATGGGCCTCTGCAAAGCCGAGAACATCGGCGTCATTCCATGGAGCCCACTCGCGCGCGGCAAACTGACCCGTCCCTGGAACTCCGAGACCACCAAACGCACCGAAACCGACCAGTACGCCAAAACCATCTACACCAAAACCGAAGAAGCCGACAAAAAGGTAGTCGATCGCCTCGCCGAGCTCTCGGCAAAGCGCAACACCCCAATGGCAACACTCGCACTCGCCTGGATGCTCTCGAAGCCAGTCATCACTTCACCCATCGTAGGCGCCACCAAACCCAATCACCTCACCGACGCCGTAGCCGCTCTCTCCATCAAGCTAACCCCGGAAGAGATCGCCGCCCTCGAAGAACCATACATCCCCCACCCAACCTTGGGCTTCAGCTAATGTCTTGTTTAAGGGCACGGCTTCAGCCGTGCCGCAGAATAGGCTCCCCCCAAAAAGTGTCATCCTGAGCGAAGCCTCTCGCAGTCTCATCGCGAGAGGCGTAGTCGAAGGACCTGCGGTTGAGATGTACGATGCAGCACGAAAATCAAGAGAGAAGAACGAATGTTAATCCCATCCATCGACCTCATGGGCGGCCGAATCGTCCAGCTAGTCCAGGGCGAAAAACTAAAGCTCGCCTTCGACGACTTTGAATACTGGATCGAGCGCTTCACCAAATACCCGCTCGTCCAACTCATCGACCTCGACGCCGCGATGCGTCAAGGCGACAACCGAACCCTCATCGAGGCCATCTGTCGCCGCCTGCCCTGTCAGGTCGGAGGAGGCCTAAAGACCGCCGGCGACGGGCGCGCCCTCCTCGACCACGGAGCCAAACGAGTCATCTACGGCTCCAGCCTCTTCGGCGCTCGCCGAACCCAACGAAACCCGCCGCCACAAACTCATCCGCCTAGAGTTTGCCGAAGACCTCAAGCGCACTCTCGGCGAAGAACACCTGGTCTTCAGCGTCGACACCAAGGCTGGCAAAGTAGCCGTCAAAGGCTGGAAGGACTCAGTAGACCTCACTCCCGAGGAAGCCATCACCTGGCTCGAAGACTCCTGCGCCGCCTTCCTCTACACTCACGTCGACACCGAAGGCACGATGCAGGGCTTCCCCATCGACGTAGCCGCCATCCTGCGAGCCTGCACCGCCAAACAACTCATAGTAGCCGGAGGCATCAAGCAGCAAAGCGAAGTAGAAGCCCTCGACGCCATGGGCGTAGACGCCATAGCCGGCATGGCCATCTACTCCGGAGCCATGGAGGCATGAGAAAAAGGTATACCCGCCACGAAGTGGCCGCCCCGCGCGCAGCGGGCCCGTCCGGCAGGACACCTAGCAGGGAAGCCGCACAGAAACCCCAGCCCGCTGCAACTCCGCCTTCAACTCCCGCGAATCCGTCACCCCAAAATGAAAAATGCTGGCCGCAAGCGCAGCATCCGCCTTGCCTCGTCCAAAAACGTCAACAAAATGCGAAGCACTTCCAGCCCCACCTGAAGCAATCACCGGAATCTGCACCGCAGAACTCACCATCGCAGTCAGCTCACAATCAAACCCCGATCGCATTCCATCCGTATCCATCGAAGTCAGCAGAATCTCGCCAGCTCCACGCTCCTCCGCTTCGCGAGCCCAATCCAGAACCCGCAAACCAGTAGCCTTTCGACCACCACTGACAAACACCTCAGCCTCTTCTACTCGAGCTCCAGCCTTCCGCCGAGCATCGATCGCCACAATTACCGCTTGTGCACCAAAGCTTCCGCCAATCTCCCCAATCAGCTCCGGCCTCGCAATCGCCGACGAGTTGATGCTCACCTTATCCGCTCCCGCATCGAACACCGCCGAAGCATCCTCCGCACTCCGAATCCCGCCTCCAACCGTAAACGGCACAAACAGCTCCGCCGCAGTCCGCTTCACCGTCTCCAGCAGCGTTCCTCGCCCTTCATGCGTCGCCGTAATATCCAGCAGCACAATCTCATCCGCTCCCGCCGCCGCATGTCGATGCGCCAACTCCGCCGGATCACCCGCATCCACAATGTCCACAAACTGCACGCCCTTCACCACGCGCCCATCGCGCACGTCCAGGCAAGCGATCACCCTCTTTGTCAGCATCTATCCCAACCTCACAGGCGCAACCGCTGGAACCTCAACCTCAGTCCCCTCACACACAATCCGAGCCAGCGAATCCCCATCCTCAATCACCGCCCCATGCTCCACAAACCACTCCACCACCAACCCTTGCCTCGGCGCCGGCACATGGAACTCCATCGCTCCATCCGTCACCGTACAAACCGCCTCGCCCGTTCCCACCAACGACCCAGCCGGAACGAGCTGCTGGACAAACGTATAAGACGGCTCGCTCGCAGCAACCTTCAGCTCATACATAAATGGCATCGTTATAACTCCACAAAGTTCCTCAGTACCTGAAGCCCCACTGCACTCGACTTCTCCGGATGAAACTGCACCCCCATCACATTCTCCCGCTCCACAACCGCCGTAAACTGCCCTCCGTACTCAGTAACTGCCGCAGTCGCCTCCACAACAGGAGCCCTCCACGAATGCGTGTAATACACAAACCCACCATCCTTCACTCCTCGCAGCAACCGCGAATCCGCCCTAACTCCCTCCAGCGAATTCCACCCCACATGCGGAGACTTCAACTCCGCCCCACCATAAAGAGCAGGGAAGCGCTCACACAGCCCCCCAAAGTGCCCCAACCCCTTCGTCCCCTCCGCCTCAGTCGACCCCTCAAACAACCACTGCAACCCAACACAAATCCCCAGGAACCAAGTCACCCTTCGCCACACTCTCCCGCACTGCGTCAGTCAACCCCAACTCCTGCAGCAGCTGAGTCGCCTGAAAATGCCCAACCCCCGGCAGCACGACCTTCTCCGCCGCTCGCACCACAGCCGGATCCTGCGTCACCAGAGTCTCCGCGCCCAAATAATTCAGAGCCTTCACGACGCTGGTGAGATTTCCCGCCTTGTAATCAATCACTGCGATCACAACAATCCCTTCGTACTCGGCAACATCTCCCGCATCCGCTCATCCCGCGAGCAAGCCCCACGCAACGCCCGTGCAAACGCCTTGAAGATCGCCTCAATCTTATGATGATTGCTGCGCCCATACATCGTCTTCACATGCACATTGGCCTTCGCCCCGCGCGCAAATCCATCAAAGAAGTCCGCCAGCAACTCACTCTGAAAATCTCCCACCAACCGCACCTTCACTTTGTCATCGACAACATAAGCAACTCGCCCGCTCAAATCAACAGCCGCCACAGCCAGCGTCTCATCCATCGGCATAACAAAATACCCGGCGCGCATAATCCCCTTCTTATCGCCCAAAGCCTTACCAAACGCCTCACCCAGAGCAATCCCAACATCCTCCACCGTGTGGTGTTGATCGACATCCAGATCGCCAGTACACTTCAGTGTCAAATCGAACCCGCCGTGCCGCGTAAACAACTCCAGCATGTGATCGAAAAACCTGATCCCGGTCGAAACCTTATAGACGCCCTGCCCATCGACGACCAGCTTCAACGCAATCTGCGTCTCGGTCGTATCCCGCTTAATCGTCGCCGTTCTCACACGCTTAGCCATTACTCAAATTCCCTCTCATCAGCGCCGACTTGTTGGCTCGCCGATTCGCCAGCCTGCTCCCTTGTCCAACCAATCTCATCCAGCGAAACCTTCAACGCTTCAAGACCCCGCGTCACATGCTCCTCCAGCCCAATCGTGATCCGCACAAACCCATCACACCCAGGATCGGTCGATCTGTCCCGAAGCAGCACGCCGTGTGCGCGCATCGCGTTCACCAATTCCTTATGCTTAGGCCCAATCTTCATCAGCACAAAATTGGCCGCACTCGGAAAATAGGGAACGCCCAGCTCCTCCAAACCAGCCATCATCCGCTGCCGTCCCACGCGCACCTGATCGACATACCAGGCCAAATAAGCCTCATCCTCAATCGCGGCCGACAGAGCATTCAGTGCCACTCCGTTCACGTTATAGGGTGAGCTGACCTTCCGCACATATTTCAGCAACTCTGCGTTGCCGGCCAGCATACCAACTCGAAGATTTGCGAGCCCGTACGCCTTTGAGAAAGTACGCGCCACGATCAGGTTCGGCACCGTTGCCAGATCATTCATCACCGTAGCACCATCAAAATGGTAGTAAGCCTCATCGACCATCAGGACAGCCTGCGGAGCAGCCGCGGCAATCGCCAGCAGATGTTCTCTGCTAACCACGGCCCCAGTGGGATTATTCGGCGAAGCCACAATGATCAACTTCGACCGCTCCGTAATCGCCGCCATAAACCGCTCATACGGAAATTCCATCGTTGCGTTCGCTTGGACCTTCTTCAGATGTGGCGTCATCATCTGAATGCTCACGTCATACATGAAGAACGAAGGCGTCGCGATAAGCGCCTCATCCTCCGCATCCAGAAAAGCGCAACACATCAGGTGAATCGCCTCATCGACACCGTTGGTCAATAACACCTCTGGTGTCTTTAGCCCAAAATGCTGTGCGACGATCTGTTCAACCGGCTCCCGTTCCGGATACTTTGTCAGGTCCTCCGCCGTAGCGGCGCGCAATCTCTCAATCACGCGCGGAGAAGATCCAAAAGTGTTCTCGTTGAAGTCCAGTCGCAGCGCCGTGCGTTTTGCCAAAGGCGGATGATACTCCGGCATCTCCAAAACTGCCTTACGCGGTTTCACTGTCCTCGAATTTGTAGCGGTATCAGTGACAATCATTTCATCCTCACTCGCACGCTCTCCGCGTGCCCGGCCAAGCCCTCTGCCACTGCCAGTGCAATCGCATGCGGACCCATCTGTCGCAATCCCTTACGCGTGTACTGCTGCACTGTAATCACCTTTACAAAATCCATCACGCTCAACCCACCCCGTACTCGCCCGACCCGTCCCGTGGGCAGCACGTGATTGGGTCCAGAGACATAGTCGCCCATCGACTGCGGAGAATAATCTCCGACGAACACCGATCCTGCATTGCGAACCCACTTCAAGTCGCTCATCTTGTCCACCGTCAGATGCTCCGGCGCCAAGCGGTTTGTCAGTTCATGGGCTTCACTAATCGTGGAAGTCACAAATATGCAACCCTGCGCCCTCAACGATTGTTTTGCGATGGCATTTCCTGTTGACTGCGCTTTCACGTGATCCGCTACATTTTGAGCCAGTGTTTCATTGCTCGTAATCAAAACAGCCAGAGTCTCGGGATCATGCTCAGCCTGCGCGACTAAATCCGCAGCGATCCCGGCTGCATCTCCAGTCTCGCTGGTTACGACGATCTCAGTAGGCCCGGCCGGCATATCAATCCCGCACTCACCTGAAACTAAAACCTTCGCCGCAGTGACATACAGATTCCCCGGTCCGACAATCTTATCAACGCGCCCAATCGTAGGCGTGCCATACGCCATCGCCGCAATGGCCTGCGCTCCCCCGATCCGATAGAACTCCGTAACCCCCGCCAGCCACGCTGCCGCCATCGTCTCCTTCGCCGGTTTCGGAGAGCAAACCACGATCCGCCTCACCCCTGCCACCTGAGCAGGCGTCACAGTCATTAGCAAGGTTGAAGGCAAAGGATAACGTCCTCCCGGCACATAGCAACCCACGCTATCCAGCGGACGAACGATCTGCCCCGTCGTCACGCCCGCCATCGGCGAGCCCATCCACTCCTGTGGCATTTGCGCCTCAGCAAACGCCAGAATGTTTCCCCGCGCAACCATCATCGCCGCCTGCAACTGCGGCGCCGTTGCATCCCACGCGGCTTTCATCTCCTCGCGCGAGACAAGCAGAGCCTGCCCCTTGCTCAGCCCATCAAACTGAGCGGCGTACTTCTGCACCGCGCGATCTCCGCTCTTACGGACATCTGCCAGAATCCGTCGCACCGCCGGCTCAACGCGCGCGATGTTCGTCGCGCCACGTTGTTCCAGCGTCTCGATCAACCTCATCGCCGCAGCTCTGCTCCGGCCGAAGGTCCTAATCAGCTTCATTGCAAACGACTCCTAAAGAACAACCTTGCTCAGCGGATACTCCACAATCCCCGTCGCGCCCGCAGCCTTCAGCTTCGGAATCACCTCCCGCACGAGAGCCTCATCCAGAATCGTATTCAGCGCCACCCATTCCGCATCGCTCAATTGCGACACCGTCGGCGAGTTCAGCGCCGGAAGAACGCCAATCACATTCTGCAGATCCGCTTTGCGCGCATTCAGCATCAAGCCAACCCGCCCCTGCGCCGCAATCGCAGCATTCAGCATCAGCGAGATGTTCTCGATCTTCTTCCGCTTCCAATCATCCTTGAATGCAGTCTTGTTGGCGATAAGCTGCGTCTCGCTCTCCATCAGCGTCTCAATAATCCGCAGCCGATTCGCTCTCAACGAAGATCCCGTCTCTGTCACTTCGACTATCGCATCGGCCAGCGTCGGCGGCTTCACCTCGGTCGCGCCCCAGCTGAACTCCACCGTCACCGGAATATTCTTCCCAGCAAAATACCGCTTCGTGAACTCAACCAGCTCCGTCGCAATAATCTTGCCTGCCAGGTCCTCCGGCTTCTGAAACGGCGAATCCTCCGGCACAGCGAGCACCCACTTGACCTTCTGCCTACTTTGCTTTGAGTAGGTCAGGCTCGTCACATACTCGACGTCGGTCTGGTTCTCAAGCACCCAATCATTTCCCGTAAGCCCAGCGTCAAGCGCACCATGCTCGACATATCGTGCCATCTCCTGCGCACGCACCAGCATGCACTCAATCTCCGGATCGTCGATCGAAGGGAAGTAGCTTCGCCCATTCGCAAAGATCCTCCATCCCGCGCGTTCAAACAGCGCAATCGTAGCGTCCTGCAAACTCCCCTTCGGAATTCCCAGTTTTAGTGTCTTCGTCTCGCTCACTTTGCCTCCATTTCAATGTTCTTCGTGAAGCAGCTCACCGTTCCCTCGTGGCACACCAGGCCGTCACCCTCGACCTCAACCTTGAAGAGCAGCGCGTCGTTATCGCAATCGGTCGAAGCCTCAATCACCCGCAGCCGGTTGCCGCTTGTCTCGCCCTTCATCCACAGCTTCTGCCGGGTCCGGCTCCAGAATGTCACAAAACCTGTCTCGAGCGTCTTCGCATAGCTCGTTTCATTCAGGAAACCGAGCATCAGCATCTCACCAGTCTTTGCATCCTGGACGATCCCCGGAACCAGGCCATCCATCTTCGCAAAATCAATCTTCACCGTCTCTCCCATCTTCATCTCCTCACTTCTCTTTTTTGCGCAGCAAAAAGACCCGCTCGCGGTATGCGCGTTAGCGGGCCTTTCGAAATCCTGAGTAAGCGTCCTGTTACTTCGCCACACCGGACAATGCCGCCAACACGCTCTCCGCGTGATGATGGTGGTGCCCGTGATGATGGCGTAGCGTGCTCATCTCTCTTTCAGAGTATCTGCTGCAGCTTTGATAAGTCAACCCGCGCCGCCCAGCAACATCGTGCCTATACAAACTTGCTCATTGACGCGCCTCGCGAGCTTTCGTACCCTTCCGCAGTAAGCCCTTGATCTCACACAGGAGAAGCTCCAATGCTCAATCTTCGCCGCAAGCTCTTGGCCATCGCACTCCTTTTCGCAATCGCCCCCGTCTTGAATGTCGCCCAGACGCCCAAACCGCCGGCCGCAACCGCAGCTCCTCTCGATATCAACACCGCCACTGCCGACCAGCTCAAGGCCTTCCCCGGCATCGGAGACGCTTACTCCAAGCGAATCATCGACGGCCGCCCCTACACCGCCAAGAACCAACTCGTCACCCGCGGCATCCTTCCTCAAGCCACTTACGACAAGATCAAGGACAAGATCATCGCCAGCCATCCCAAGAAGTAACAGCGACGACACAAATTGTGCACCGGGGATCGATCCCCGGTCTAGCGCTATGGCTTTGCCTGTTGCCGGCGTGTTGACCTCTTTTTGGCCCAAACCATCTCCCCCAAATTCGCCATTACCACATTGGGTCCGGTCATCGCCGCGGCACTTGAAATCGTTTAGAGTTGAGGCATCTTGTTGTTTCAGCTCAATCCGTTCCGCGCGAGCCGACAGCACATGTTCTCAAAGCCGACTCAACCCGATCGCTTCGTTACGAAATTCGCCGCGCTGCTATCGGTTGTGGGAACCCTCACCCTCACAGGCTGTCAGGCGATCCTAAACCCCGCAACCGAAACCCAGGTCCGCATCATCGACGCATCACCCGATGCTCCCGGGCTCGACATCTACCAGGGATCCAACCCGGTGGCCTACAATCTCGGTTTCGGCACGGTCACCTCGTACATTCAACTCACTCCCGGCATATACACCATCAACGCCGATACAGCCGGTACCAAGCAGGTGCTCTCGTCTTCCAAGTCCACCTTCGCCGCCACCACTCAGTACACGGTTCTGATTGGAAACGCCGCCGCCAGCCTCCAGCAACTCACTCTCACCGATCAGAGCCAGCCGGCCCCCTCTGGCCAGATTGCACTCCGCTTCATCGATCAGGCAACGCGCGTCGGCTCCGTCGACATCTACCTGGTGCCTGCTGGCCAGAAGCTCACCGCGGTCACTCCGCTCCTCACAGGAATCGCTTTCGGCACCAACACCGGCTACCTCAACATCCCCAACGGCACCTACACCATCGCCGTGCTTCCCGCCGGAACTATTCCCGTCAGCAACACAACCGCCACCTATACAGGACCGCAGGTCACCTACCCATCTGGCTCGGCTCGCACCATCATCCTCATCGACCAGCAGCTTGTTACAACCCCCGGCCTGCAGGTCATCACCGCCGACGACTTCGATGCGCCGGGCGCTACCAGCTAGTTAGCCTGGAGACTCCAACCCCGTCCCCTGGTGCAACCTTCGTGTTACGCGAAGACTTCAAAGACGGCAGAAATACCCGAACATTCCCGAAAAGTCGCGCGATTCTCAAAAAATATACTTATCAAAAACTCCGCAACACCCCCTGGGGTACTGGGTCTATTCCGAGCGAAACAGCCGTAGCAACAGACAAGCGGCTGAAGGAAAATTCAAAGGAGCCTCATCATGAATCTCACCAAGCTCACCCTTATTGCGACTCTCTCAATCACCACCGCAGCCCTCTCTGCACAGACCTCGCAGGAGATCAACCAGCGCAAGGAAAACCAACAAGACCGCATCGCCCAGGGCGTCAAGAGCGGCCAACTCAGCGCTGGCGAGACCTCGCACCTCGAACATCAGGAAGCCGGCATCAACCACGAGGAGAAGGCCATGCGCGCCCAGGACAACGGCCACCTCACCAAGGCCGACAAGTCCCTCATCAACAAGCAGCAGAACCAGGAGTCCCGCCGTATCTACCGCGACAAGCACAACGGCAGGAAACAGTAGCCGAGTAGCTTTCCGAGGCCACGTATCGATGAGGTGCATGAAAACCAAACGGCCGCCGGAGAATCATCTCCGACGGCCGTTCTTGTCTCATCTATTGAATCTTAGTAACGGTAGTGCTCTGACTTATAGGGTCCTTCCACCGAAACGCCAAGATAATCCGCCTGCTTCTTCGAAAGTGTCGTCAGCTTCACGCCAATCTTCTCCAGATGCAGCCGCGCAACTTCCTCATCCAGCTTCTTCGGCAGAATGTAGATCCCAACCTTATAGGTGTCCTTGTTCTTCCACAGATCAAGCTGCGCCAGAGTCTGGTTCGCAAAGCTGTTCGACATCACAAAGCTCGGATGTCCCGTAGCGCAACCCAGGTTCACCAGCCGACCCTCGGCCAGGACGAAGATGCTGTTGCCGCTTTCGAAGGTGTACTTATCCACCTGCGGCTTGATGTTCAGCTTCTTCACGCCCTTCAGCGCATTCAGCGGCTCCATCTGGATCTCGTTATCGAAGTGGCCGATGTTGCACACAATCGCCTGGTCCTTCATCAGCTTCATGTGCTCGACCGTAATGATGTCCACGTTCCCCGTGCAGGTCACATAGATATCGCCACGTCCCAGCGTCTCTTCGAGCGTCGTAACCTCATAACCTTCCATCGCAGCCTGCAGCGCATTGATCGGATCGATCTCAGTCACTAGCACCCGTGCGCCGAGCCCACGCAGCGAAGCCGCCGAACCCTTGCCCACGTCGCCATAACCGCAGACCACAGCTACCTTGCCCGCGATCATAACGTCCGTCGCGCGCTTGATGCCGTCCACCAGCGATTCACGGCAGCCGTACAGGTTGTCGAACTTTGACTTCGTCACCGAGTCGTTCACATTGATCGCCGGAACCAGCAACTGGCCCTTCTCGAGCATCTGATACAGCCTGTGAACGCCGGTAGTCGTCTCCTCGCTCACGCCACGCCACTCCTTGGCAACCTCCTGCCACCGCGTCGGAGTCTCCTTGTAAATCTGCTTCAGCAGATCCTTGATGACCGCTTCTTCATGCGAGCCCGAAGCTGAATCAACCCACTTGTCGCCCTTCTCCAGCTCCACGCCCTTGTGAATCAGCAGCGTCACGTCGCCGCCGTCGTCGATCACCAGTTGCGGCCCCTTGCCGCCCGGGAAGCTCAGCGCCTGGTTCGTGCACCACCAGTACTCCTCCAGTGTCTCGCCCTTCCACGCAAACACCGGCACGCCGGCCGCCGCAATCGCCGCCGCCGCATGGTCCTGCGTCGAGAAGATATTGCAACTCGCCCAGCGCACATTCGCGCCCAGCGCGACCATCGTCTCAATCAAGACTGCAGTCTGAATCGTCATATGCAGCGAGCCCGTCACGCGAACTCCGGCCAGCGGTTTTCCCGCAGCATATTTGTTCCGGATCGACATCAGCCCAGGCATCTCCTGCTCGGCGATGTCGATCTCCTTGCGGCCAAAATCCGCAAGTGAAATGTCCGCTACTTTGTAGTCGAGCGAGTTTGTCTTCGTAGAATTTTCTAAGGTCGCAGTTGGCATAGAAGCCTCGATATCTTCAGAATTAAGTAGGGAATCCTACTGTTGATGCTGATTTCACTTAAGGTTAGACTACCAACCTCTGTCCATAACATCAATGAAGCTTGCGAATCATTTTCACCACGACCAAGCATGAATCGGACGTCAGTGCAACCTGCGTTTTTGAATTCTGGATCGGACAAGAATGAGCCCGTTCGTCTCCCCTAAAATTTATTCGCTCTGCTGCCGCCGGCAGTGTCTAAGATAAAGATCATGTCTTTCGTAACATGGCTTCGAGGCAAAGCGCGTACCACCGTCGATGGCCTTTTCTGCTCCTCCTCCCCGGACATCAAGTGGGTCGGCGACGAGCATAGCGGCTGGGTAATCAGCGTCAATCCAACGCCACAGGTCGCCTATTGTGCAGGCGTGGGTCACGGCATCAGCTTCGAGTTGGAGTTGGCGAAGATGATGCGACAGCCTGTTCTGGTGTTCGATCCCTCACCGACTGGCATAGCCACAATTGCGAAAAGCGATACCAGAAACCTTGAGTTCTTTCCTGTGGGCCTCGCGGCCCATGCGGGTTCAGTCGAGTTTTCTTTGCCGAAAGATACCGAGGAAGGATCGTACTCGGTGGTGCAGGATGGCATCAAAACAATCTCTTTTGAATGCTATGACCTGCCGACGATCATGAGCAGGAATGGCGACTCATCCATCGATCTGCTGAAGATGGATATTGAGGGCTTTGAGTACGACATCGTCAACAGGCTACTCGACGAACGACTTCCGGTTCGACAAGTCTGCGTAGAATTCCATGACTGGCTCAGACCCGGCGGCACGCTGAAGACAATCATAAGACTCTATCGCGCTGGCTATCGAATCATCCATAAACGGCGAGGCGATTATACCTTTCTCCTCAAGGAATCACGCTACGCCGAACTACAGCAGAGCCACGGACAGCAAATCGCGTAGCAAGCCAACTCACTTCTCGCACCATTTCCTCAGCGCGTGACAGGTCGCCTCCGTGCCACCATGCTCAAAGCAGCCGCGACCAGGGCCAGGGCACTCATCACATACAACCCTCCCGCGAAACTATGCGTCGCGTCCCGCAACCGTCCCGTCATATAAGGCCCCAGAAATCCCCCAAGCGCACCCACCATCGTAATTGTCGCCACGCCACCCGCAGCCGCCGCACCTCCAATCATGCGTGTCGTCAGCGCCCAGAACGGCCCCATCGTGCTCCACAATCCAATGGCCACCAGAGACATCGCGCACAATGCTACGGGAATACTCTGCGCTCGCGCCGCCCATGCAAACCCGGCTGCCGCGAGAGCCATACAACCGGCGAGATGTCCCTGCCTCTCATTCGATCGATCCGAACTCCAACCTACCGCCACGGTAAACATCGCTGCCAGAAGGTAGGGCACCGTGGAATAACGCGCAATCAAACTCGCGTCGCTACTTCCATCGCCACGCGTCAATCCGGTCAAAATCAGGGGCATCCACAAATTGACGATGTAAACGCCAATCTGAATGATGATGTACACCCCGGCCAGCACCCACACTGCAGGCAATTTGAACGCATCAAGCAGATTGTGATGTTGCGCCGCTCCATATCGCTCCTCGTCCCGCCGCAACTCACTCTTCAACCACGTTCTCTCCTCAGTCGTCAGCCACTCAGCCTTCTCCGGACCATCCCTCAGCAACCACAGCACCGAAATCCCCAACAAAACCGTCGGTAGGCCCTCAAACAAAAACAACCATTGCCATCCACTTAACCCGCCCACCCCATCCAGCTTCAACAGCGCACTCGAAAGCGGAGCGCCAACGACTCCTGCCAACGAAGTCGCCGTCATAAATTTTGCAACCGCGCGCGCCCGTTCCTGAGAAGGAAACCAGAAGGTCAGATAAAGAAGCATGCCCGGTACAAACCCTGCTTCGGCCACTCCAAGCAAAAACCTCAAAAGATAAAACGATGTAGGCGACTTCACCCACACCATGCAGGCCGACACAATGCCCCACGAGATCATGATCCGCGCAATCCAAATCCGCGTTCCCACCCATCGCAGAATCAGGCTGCTAGGCAGATCGCACAGCGCATATCCAAGAAAGAAAATACCCGCACCAGTTCCATAAACGGTATTGCTGAAGTGCAGGTCCCGTTGCATATCCATCGCCGCGAACCCCACGTTTACGCGGTCAACATAAGCCACGATATACAACAAGAAACATATACGGAATCAGCCGCCACGAGATCTTCGCGTACAGCGCGCGCCCGTCTATCGCCGCTTCACCAACAACCTCTGCCATCGGACTACTCTACTCGTTCGATGGCCCAGACTGTCTACTTCTTCTCCGCCTCCAGCAGCCTCCGCTTTCGATCCACGCCCCACCGATACCCCGTCAGCGACCCATCCTTCCCCACCACTCGGTGACAAGGCACCACCACTGCCACTGGATTCGCTCCGATCGCCGCTCCCACCGCTCGCGAAGCCTTCGGCACACCCAACTGCATCGCCAACTCCGAATAACTCCGCGTCTCTCCCCGAGGAATCGCCTGCAACGCCGTCCATACTCGACGCTGAAACGCCGTAGCCCTCACATCGATCGGAAACGTAGCCGCCAGCGGATGCTCTCCCAACTGACTAGCCACAAACGCCACCGCATCCGCCAGCCAGCCAGTATTCCCCTTCGCCGCGACCAACTGCGCCTTCGAAAACTTCTCCCGCAGCCCAGCAACCAACTCCTTATCGTCTCTTCCAAACGCGATCGAGCAGATCCCGACATCCGTAGTCGCCACCAGCATTCGCCCCAGTGGACTAGCCGCCGTCGTATAACGAATCAGCAGCCCAGCCCCACCCTCCCTCATCACCCGCGGCGTCATTCCCAGCGCCGCCGCACTCTTCTCATACAGCCTGCTGCTCGACCCAAACCCCGCCTCGTACATAGCCTCCGTAATCGGAGCCTTCTTCGCCTTCGGCTCCCTCACCTTATTTTTGAACCGCTCCAGCCTCGCCTCTTTCGCATACTGCGCCGGACTCACTCCAAGCACTCTCTTGAACCCGCGCAGAATCGTCAACCTTCCAACACCCGTCGCCTTCGCCACATCCACCAGCCGAGCACCCTCATCCGCATGCTCCTTCAAATATTCAGTCACTGCAGCGATCGCGCCCGCCTGCGGATCAGCCTTTGCCTCAGCTCGCTCCGGCTCACACCGCTTGCACGGCCGATAACCCGCCGCCTCTGCCAGCGCCGGGGAAGGGAAGAAGCTCACCTGCCTCCGCGTAGGCCGCCGGCTCGCACAGCTCGGCTTGCAGTAAATCTTCGTCGACTTCACCGCATACACAAACTGCCCATCCGCTCTCGCGTCCCGCTCCAGCACCTGCTGCCACTGTTTTCCAGCGAAATAGCTCGGTACAACGATCGAGCCCGCATCCGTCTTTGCCGCACTAGTCATTGTCATTCCAGTATCCTCCCACCGCCGGCAAATCGGCACACTCCGTTTCGTTCACTCAAACTCGTGAACACAAGCAGGAGTAAACTTTCGTCCAATGACACACCGCAGCCACCTTTCTCTGATCCTTGCCGCGATACTCCCCCTATCGGCTGTTGCACCCGCCCAAAATCCCGCCGACCTGCCACCGTCCCAACACGCCATCCTCACCCTTACCGGCAAAGGCGTGCAGAACTACACCTGCCAGCAAACCCCCACCGGCCCGCAGTGGGTCTTCCAGGCCCCGGAAGCGACACTCACCGATTCAAATGGCAATCCCGCAGGCACCCATGGCGCCGGCCCCGTCTGGAACTCCAAAGACGGAAGCGCCGTCAAAGGCGAACTCGTCCAAAAGAGCGCTTCCCCTGAGCCAACAGCAATCCCATGGCTGCTCCTCAAAGCCGCCGGCACCTCAGGATCAGGCATCATGACCAAAGTTGATTACATCCGCCGCTCCGACACTCACGGCGGCGTCGCCCCTGCTACCGGCTGCGACACCCAACACCTCGCCGCCACTGTCCGCGTTCCTTACACTGCCACCTACACCTTCTACTCCGCCAAGCCCTGAGCGGCCACACCCACGCCCTACCATTCACCGCCGTCACCACCGGCTCCTCCATCGCGATCCCAGGCAGCAGCGGCACCTTCGTGCCATCCTCCAACACTTCGTAGCTGTCCACATAAAAATTCGTCAGAATCGCATTCCCAAACGAAGTCGTAATCGCCACGTCCGCCGCATCTCGACCCGTAGCCATTAGTACTCGCCCAATCCGCGGTTCGTTATGCCGCGCATCCATCGTCATCCAGCGCCCATCGAGAAACACCTCATACCACGCGCTGAAATCCCCCGGCCCGCTGTACGGCCAACGAATATCCCCGAGACAGCCCGTCACATACCGCGCCGGAATATTCTGGCACCGCGACAAAGCAATCGCCAGGTGCTGATAATCCCGGCACACCCCCACCCGTTCCACAAAAACGTCCATCGCAGTCTTCGTCGGCCGCGCCGCCTTATAGTTGAACGCCACCTTCTCATGCACCCAGTCGCGAATTGCCGAAGCCCGCGTCCACCCCGGCGTCATCCATCCAAACAAATCCTGCGCAATCGGCCCGAACTGATCCACCTGACAGTACCTGCTGGGCAACAAAAACTGCAACACCTCTGACGGTAGCTCTTCCACCGGAGCCTGCTGCGCATAAGCATTGATTGGATCGGCCAACCCTTCCATCTCAACAACACTCGACCCGCTCAGCCGTATCGCGCCGGCCGGAGTCGTAAACCGCGTACACCGATTCCCAAACACATCATGAAACTCCGAGACCGCAACATCGGTCTTCGTATCACGATCAATATGTTCCACCTTCAACTCATTGCCGCTCCGAACCTGCGGCTCCAGCGACGGATGCAGATGCAGCATCGCCACCACCGGCGTCGGCATTTGCAGATGAAATTGAATATCGTATTCGTTCTTAATCAGCATCAAAAACCCTCGTTTCTACAGGGGTTACTCTTACATGAGATGCAATTAAGCGTTTGCCGGCAGTCTACTCCGATCTTCCCAATTCCCCACAAACAAAAAGAAAAGGCAGGCCCGAAGGCCCGCCCATTCTTCCAACTTATTCCTGACGAACTACTTGGCAGCAACCTGTTTCACGCCAGCCTGCTCCGCCAGCGCAGCAGCCTTGTCCGTCTTCTCCCACGTAAAGCTATCGCCCTTGCGCCCGAAGTGGCCATACGCCGCCGTCGCCTTGAAGATCGGCTTCCGCAGATCGAGCCCTTCGATGATGCCCTTAGGCGTCAGCGAGAAGTTCTTCCGCACCAGCTCTTCCAGCTTCGTCTCATCGACCTTGCCCGTGCCGAACGTATCCACCAGCACGCTCACCGGCTCAGCCACACCAATCGCGTAAGCAAGCTGCACCTCGCAACGATCTGCCAATCCAGCCGCAACAATATTCTTCGCCACATAGCGAGCCATGTACGCCGCCGAACGGTCAACCTTGGTCGCATCCTTGCCGCTGAACGCCCCGCCGCCATGCCGTCCCATACCGCCATACGTATCGACGATAATCTTCCGCCCCGTCAATCCCGTGTCGCCCATCGGCCCACCGACAACAAACCGCCCCGTCGGATTGATGTGATACTTCGTATCCTCATCCAGCAGCTTCGCCGGAATCACAGCCTGGATCACGTTCTTCAGAATGTCCGCGCGCAACTCTTCGTTGCCAATGTTCTCTGCATGCTGCGTCGAGATCACAACCGCATCCACGCGCACCGGCTTATGGTTCGAGTCATACTCCACCGTCACCTGGCTCTTGCCATCCGGCCGCAGGTACGACATCAACCCATTCTTGCGGACCTCGCTCAGCTTCTCCGCCAGCTTATGCGCCAGCGAAATCGGCGTTGGCATCAGTTCCGGGGTCTCGTTCGTCGCATACCCGAACATCATGCCCTGGTCGCCCGCGCCGCCCGTATCCACACCCATCGCAATGTCGCCCGACTGCTTATTGATGGTCGAGATCACCGCGCACGTGTTCGAATCGAACCCATACAGCGCATTGTCATACCCGATCGCCGCGACCGTTCCGCGCACCAGGCTCTGGAAGTCCACATAGGCCTTCGTCGTAATCTCGCCGGCAATCACCACCAGTCCGGTGCAGGTCAGCGTCTCGCACGCTACACGGCTGTAGGGGTCCTGCGCCAGGCAGGCATCAAGAATCGCATCGGAGATCTGGTCGGCAATCTTATCCGGATGCCCTTCGGTGACAGACTCACTCGTAAACAAAAAACGGTCGCGTTTAGCCAAAACAATTCCTCCATTAAGGACCTGCCCGAAGAGTTCGCCGGACATCATCCAACCTCTATATTTTACCCGTCTACACTGGCACCCGGCAAAAGCTCCCACCGTTTTGCTGCCGCCGCTCACTCAACGGCGATATTCAGCATTAAGTGGCATATTCGGCCTCAGTTTTTTCAACCGCATCATACGAAAAGCGGCTTTTCAGCCTAAGCCATTGTTTCTCATATACCTCATAGCTCAATACGGCCGCCCCCAGAGTTCCCCCAAACATCAGAAACACAAAACATATGCCGCCCACAACAACCGAGTGCAAGCGCTCCTGTAGCCATGGCTGCATCCAGGCAAGCCCCGGTTGAAAAAGAATATGGAACAGATACATTCCGTAGCTGTACCGTCCGATGAATCGGAGCGCTTTCAGATCACCACACCGATAAAGAATCGATCCCGGCTTCAGAGCAAGCAGCACAACACATGCAAACGTCGCCGCCAAAGCAGGGAGGCCGGCCGTCATCATCGCAACCGAATGGAAATCGAAACCGCTGAAGCCGATCACCACCCCCAATGAACCAAGTGCAAATGGCAGAATCCTGCGCGCCCAACGCATCGCCTGCTCGAGCGGCATCGAACGAATCCAAATCGCTGCTACTGCGCCGTAAAGCAAACCATCCATGTGCGTCGGCAGTTGAAAATAGCACCACTCATAAGCAATCCCACGCGGTAAAAACGCCAACAGGCTAAATCGCAACACCAATCCACCAACGGACAACCATCCGCACGCATAGGCCAGCCGTCTCCGGCTCGAAACCGCCATCACGACCAACGGCCACACCAGGTAGAACTGTTCCTCGACTGCCAGGGACCACAGATGAACAAAAGACACCGCAGGTCGCAAATCAGAGAGGCTGGGATTCAGGTTGTAGGCAATATTCCCCAGGTACATCCAGTAGGCCGCATGCCCCCAGTGCCACTCGAGGTGGAGCAATGGCGTCAGCAGAAGCAGCACTCCCAGCATCGTGTAATAAACCGGAAAGATCCGGAGCGCCCGCCGCATATAAAAGTTCGTAAAGTAACGCGGATCCTCGCGGGTCTCCAGCAAGATACCCGTAATCAGAAAGCCGGAAAGGACAAAGAAGAGATCGACACCCATCCATCCGCCATAACTGACTGCGGCAACTACCTTCACCCATCGCGCGGTTGCATGGGAAGTCAGGCCGAAATGGCGAAAAAAGACCAATAAAAATGCCACACCGCGCAGCCCGTCCAGGCTTCGGATGTGACGATTGAAAGAACTGGCCCCAGCGAGGGAACTGCTCTGCGCTCGCACAACGTAAATGATACAGTATGGGTTACCCGGCGGCAGGCTCTAAGGAATCAATCGCCCATGCAGAGCGAACTTCCAGACGCCCCAACCCAACGCTGCCAATGAAACCACCATCATCGCGACGCCCATCCACCTTGAATTAGTCATGGACTCGCCCCCCACTCTGTTTCGCCGTACATTCTCCGCAAACTCCGCCCAGTCGGCGGCCTCTGCACTGGCGCTCTCTCCAAGGCTCGCCTCGAACCGCTCAACCCACGAAGCCTCATCCAACCCCACCGCCGTCAGATAGCTCCGAACGATACCTTTGCGGAACACTCCACCCGGCAGCGCGCTGTAATCTCCGGCCTCCAGCGCAAGCAGATGGCGGGTCGCGACTTTTGTCTCTTCCGATATCTTCTCGATAGAGACCTTACGCCGTTCCCGCTCCCGTCGCAATTCGTCGCAGAATCGTTCCATTCGCTCCGTTCAACTGATGCCGTCATAAGCTAGCCGCCCGCCTACCGCTGGCGGTGGATCGAAGACGTTCACCGATTTTATCGAAGCATAGACCACCTTCTTTTCCAAGTCAAAACCAGTTTTGTAGGGCGCAATCATACAGTCAACCGAACCAAACTCGCAAAGCCGCATGAAATCTACCGAGACTCTTTTTAGGGTCATTTGTGATGTGATATCCCATCGTTACGCTCTTGGTAAACTCAGTTCATCATTTTCTGTTTTGTCAAACCATTCTAATCATCACTCTCAAGCCTGATTTCAGAGGTATATCGTGTCTTCAAAGAGCAAATATGTCCACGTGGCAGCATGTATCCTTGCGCTCTTCTTTTGCGTAATGGCAACAAGACCGTTCGCGTCTATCGGTATTAACGATGACTGGTCGTACATTTGGACTGCACGCGCCCTGGCCAATACCGGCCACTTGGTTTACAACGGCTGGGCCGCAATGATGCTGGGTTGGTTGGCTTATCTCGGTGCCCTATTCATCAAACTCTTTGGGTTTTCCTTTACAGTCGTTCGATCCTCAGGAATGCTCGTATCGCTTCTCAGTGTGGTTTTCATGCAACGCGTATTTGTTCGATTGGGCATCACTGAGTGGACGGCAACCATAGCTACGCTCACGCTCGTATTATCGCCCATGTTCTTGCCTCTAGCGTTTAGCTTTATGACCGATGTTCCGGGCCTGTTTGTTTTGGTCGTATGTATCTACTGCTGCATCCGGGCATTACAGTCGGCGTCGGACAGAAGCGCTATCGCTTGGCTCGCCGCTGCAGCCGCCTCAAACGTTGTCGGTGGGACAGTGAGACAAATAGCATGGCTCGGAGCGCTCATCTTGGTTCCTTCGGCCGTCTTGTGTATGCGCCGCCGTCGCCGGGTTTTGCTAGCTGGAGTGTTGGTATGGATCGTCAGTGCATTGAGTATCGAGCTTTGCATGCGCTGGTTCAAGGCCCAACCGTATGCTAAGGTCGAGAAGCTTTTCTTTGAGTACCATACTGTCTCAGCTCTTTATGCAATCAGCGGCATTGTCGCAGCGTTTCTCCTTGCTCTGCCAGTGATAGTTGCCTTTCTGGTGAGATATCCCCCTGGCAAACGCTCCACGTGGATTACTGCCGGCATTACTGGGACTGTCGTCGGAGCTTTGTTCTTTTGCCTGGGCAGGACGGCTACCGCTTCAGCCCTTAGCGACCTGCCTTTTTCTGCGGACTACGTGACAAGTAGGGGGGTGTCGATTCCCGACATCATGGGCACTCGACCGGTGATTATTCCGGCCGGCGTCCGCTTTTTTCTGATTGTGCTCACCTTCTCGGCTCTAGCCTGTTTTCTTGCTTGCCTCATCAGCAGATGTGGCACTTGGTTTAGCCGCGACACAGAGTCGCCTTCCGGTCCCTCGTCATATCCCGACGTATCGAACGCTTCCCTGGTTACTCTACTGGCTCCATTCGCAGCTGCTTATCTCCTGCTCGTTGTGACGCGATCCACGGTTTGGGATCGGTATTTTCTTCCCCTACTGTTCGTGTTCATCATTGTGCTTGTGCGCGTCTACGTGGAAGCCATTTCCGATCGTCTGCCCTGGCAGTGTCTGGGGCTTGGACTCGTCTATGCCGCCTATGGCATAGCAAGCACACACGATCTGTTCGCATTTGAGCGTGCGCGCCTCGAAGCAGCCGAAAAGGTCACCGCCGCTGGAATCCCACGAACTCAGTTAAACGCAGGGTTTGAATATGACGCCTGGACACAATTGGAACAGACCGGCTATATGAATGAACCCACGCTCCTGAACCCTCCCGGAGCCTACAAGGTAGTCCCCCCACCCAAACCTGCCGCACTCATGCATAGGAGAGTTTGTAGACGATACTCCCTCCATTCACCCATTGCTGCATCTTTCCCGCGATCCGGACAGTTGTTACGGAGAATCGCGATTTGCCCCTGTCACTTATCGAACATGGCTTCCACCAAGACAGCGAATGATCTTTATCCTCAACGACCACTGAGATAGTTTCCTGGATCAGGCGTGCGGGCGGGTTCCTCGAATTTCCACCCGAGTTGCCACGTGATCTTTGACGGGAGTGTCCTTCGCTCGCTAACATCGGCCTCAGATGATTCATTGCTCTGAAAATCAGTTCATCTCTAGTCCGAGGGAGGAAACGGTTGCGCCTTCCTTTTCCCGAACGCGTCCCGCTTAAGATCGTTTTCTGGTTTGCCGCAATACTCTGCGCCATCCAACTGTCTCAGAAAACCAATCCGGCGTTTGCACTTGGCTGCTTCTTCTTCATCCTTGTAGCCGGGCTCACCTTTAACGTGGCCGGTGGCTTTCGCCGTCCCTCCGGCGCTTATGTCTTCTTCTATGCCATGCTGACCGTTATCGTCGGTATCGTCTGGAAGGCTTTTCTCGGGGAACCTGCCGATTCGAACCTCTCAGTCCCTCTGTTGACCATTTCGGTCTACGTCGTCGGAATATGCATGATGCTCGTATCCAGTCTTTGTCAGCCGCAAAATTACGACGAAGAAAGCCATCCTCGGGAGAATGATCACCGATGCCAATATGCAGACCGCCACAGTAGGCTGCATGATCACTGGATTCCTGCTGCTCACTCTCGGTTTTTTCTTGCCTGGCGGAAGTGGTTCAGTTCAAAGCGCTCTCGCACAGATCAATCGGTTCCTCCCTTTGGCGATTTTTCTCGGAGTCATCAACACGATCCGCCGCACCGGCGGAAGGAGCAGCGTTAATCTGCCCGTGCTTCTCTCAGGCGGCTGCATATTCTTCTTCGGACTCATTGGCTACTCCAAGGAAGGCATCATCACCCCTTTCGTCTGTTGGCTCTTCGCCGCTGCCTCTCAGCGCTATAAGGTGAACCGCGTCCAGATCGTCCTATGCCTCTTCCTAACGTTTTTCATCTCCCGATATCTGGTCCCCTATGCGCAATATGGAAGAAACGCCGAAGCGAAGTCCCCTCTATCTGCTCTCCAACCTGGGATATGTCCGCGAGCAATACCTCGCCAGCGCCGCCGATTCCTACGACGACCAGGAAGTCATCGCCTACTACAACACGCCACAGGGTTTCGTCGACCGCCTCCAGGAACTCTCCATCGACGACGCCCTCATTCACCGCACCGTACAGTATGGTCCCATCGGGCTATACCCCATCCTCTTTGCATTTGAGAACCTCGTCCCGCACTTCATCTGGAAGGACAAGCCGACCATCCTCTACGGTAACGTCTATGCCCACGAGATCGGCTTGCTAGGTGACGAAGACAACACAACCGGAGTATCCTTCTCCCCCACCTCGGAGTCCTATCACCTCGCAGAGTGGGCCGGGCTCCTTCTCGTCGCGCCCTGCATCTGGATCTGTCTCTTCACCTTGTTCGACTCCCTCTGTGGTGACGTCTCGAAGTCGCCCTGGGGACTGCTCGTTATTCTGCTTTACAGTCACATCGCGCCAGAAGGCGGCATTAGCGGCGTCATCTACACCTTTGGCTATACCACCGTCGCGATCCTCTTCGCTGCCGTCTTCGGCGCCTACGTAATGCCTGTTGTCGGAACCTTCTTCATCGGTCCGGAAGGCATCATTCTGCGCCGGGGCGCACCGATTCGCAGTGTTCCACGCAGTTTCGTTCCCGCTACTCCTTCGGAAAACTAGCGTTCCCCTCCAGGCGCGACTAACTCGCGGTCACCGGCGAAGTCGTTGGGGAGAATCGCCGCTTCATGCGCAGAAAAGGCGTCTCGAAGAAATGGAATGACAGCCACGCCGCCAGCACGGTTCCCGCCGCAGCTACAACAAACTCCCCTGCCGCCAACCGCATATGATTCTGTTCTCCGAACAGCCGTCTTGCGATCCACGAGAACTGAGCCACAAACAGCATGTGAAAAACATAAATGCCATAGCTGATCCGGCCCGTCCATCTCAACCAGCCCCAGCCTGCAAACCGCTGCACAAGCCCGGGACGAAGCGAAAGCACCAGCACAGCCGCAAAAAAACCAGTGACACACGGTAGGCCGGCCATCATCATCACCGGGCTGAATAATTCAAACGTGCCCCCGACTTTACCGGAAACGACGAAACCTGCCAGTCCCACGACCGCTGCATAAGGTGCAAACCGTTCCACCCGGCTCCAATCACTGTCACGGTAACAAAGCGCCAGCCAGCAGCCCACAGCCAGCTCTCCTCCGCGGCTCAGAATAAATTCCACATATTGCTGCCAATCGGGATTGAGCTTGACGATCAGTATGCGAAACACAAATGAAATCACGAAGACGGCCACACAAAGCCGTCGGCCTGACCGCAAACTCTTTTGCCAAAGCAACAGAAAAGGCCAGAACAGATAGAACTGCTCCTCGACCGCGAGACTCCAGAAGTGAAACAGCGACAATGGCGACCCAGGTGATCCACCTGTTCAATCAGGTAAGGAAAGTTCTGCAGAAACAGCGCAGGAATCCATATCTTCGACGCCGCCTGATAAAACGCACCAACCACTGCTGCTGCCACCATCACCAGCACCAGTGTGCCGTAGTACAGCGGAAAGATCCGCAAGGTACGCCGCGCATAAAAGTTCCGCCACCAGTGCGGCTCTCCCTTCGAATCCCACAGAATCCCGGTAATTAGAAACCCCGACAGCAGGAAGAAGAGCGTCACCCCGCACCATCCGCCCTTGTTGATCATGCCGAACACTCGCATAGCGCGCACCGAAGATTGCATGCCGCCGCCATAGTGATAAACAAACACCATCAGTACGGCAAGCCCGCGCAGCCCATCGAGCGCCGGAATATGGCTCTGCTTCCTCATCCACTCTCCTTATCGATCCACTGCCGTCCTTCCCCTACCATAACGCGACGCAATCGATCTCCTCCAGAATCTTTCCAACCCTTACCGGACATCCTCTGGGTTCGAACCCGTCTTCGGCACCAACCGGTACACCACATAACCAGGAGTGTGATTGAACACCTGAAACTCTCCCGCCTCTTCAAAGCGGTACTCATCTCCAATCGCGCGAGCCATCACCCCTCCGTCGACCCAGTAGCCCTGCTTCACATACCAGTGAGGTTGATAGTGTGCAACTCGCCAGCGAATCGGCTCCTCGCCATAATCTTCATTAACTCCGGGCAAGCCGGTAAAGAGCGTTATCTCGAACGCATTATGCGAGATGATCGCTCCCGGATCGCTATCCACCAACCGCTTCACCCCATCCGTCGCCTTCAATAAGGTGTAGGTTGGCCTCGCCACAAAATACAGCGTCTCCGCAGTGTTAACCACCGCCTCGATCAACACCAGCGCCAGAAACACCCGCGCCACCCGCGGCCAGTGCTCCTCCATCGTCTCCAGAAGCATCCCGCCAACAAAGAACAATCCGGGCAGCATCGGTTCGTAATATCGCGGCACCGAATTGTTGTGCAGCCCCATCATCAACAGATAGCCGAAGATCCAAAGCTGCGAAAGAACAAACAGCGGTCGTCGCCAGAGCCTGCGCAGACTCGGCACGACAATCGCTCCCACAGCGCACAACACTGCCGTCAAAAAAAACAGATTGTCCGTGCTCCATCCCTTGCGGAAGGGTCTGCTCAGCGCAATGATTCGCTGAACAACATTCAACGGAACCCCTCCAGACATGTTCGCCACATACAGATAATCAAAGGCCACTCGATGGTGAATGACGTACAACACGTAGTACGGAAGCAGTACCGACACCGACCCAGCCCCAACAAACGCCAGATTCCTTATCGCCGTCTTCACCTGAAAACCCGACCGCTCAACAATCAGGTACAGCATCCCTGGAAACAGAAAAACCGCAAGCGTCTTGGTCAACAGCGATAAGCCGATCAAAATTCCTGCCAGCACATACCGCCCCCAGTCCTGACGGTCACGTCTCCCAATCGCCAGCGCCGCCGCCAGCAAAAACATCGTCATCGGAAACTCAAGAAACGCCAGCCGGCTGAACGCAAAACAATACGGACTGGTCATCAGAAAAAAGACCGCAAACAGCCCAATGCGCTCCTTGTCATACATCAGCGCCACCCGGTACGTCAGCGCCACCAGCACCAGAAACACCAGCACCGACATCACTCGCAGCGTCACAATCCCAAAGCCACCCACATGAAACCCAACCCACACCATCGCCGGCCATACCGGCATCGCGACACCAGGGTTGAAGTCCCCCGGCAAAATCCATCCCCTACCCAGCCACGCGTTCACCGCAGCCGACGAGTACCACCCCTCATCCACCATCGGAGCATCCTCCCACGCAAACTGGCTATGAAGTGGGAAATCCGCCTTCAGATCAATAAAGCGCAGCGCCGCAAACAACACAACCACAAAGAGGAGAGGACGCCGCCATCGGACCAGCCAGTCCAGCGCGGACGGCCGCCCCGTTATATTGCCCTCATCCATCGTCAACCCAACCCCTCCCGAAAGCGCTCTTGCTGAAGACTACAGCACCCACGAGACGCCCTTCTTCCCCCGCGAAACCGCCTCTGAAACTCGCGCGAATCTTCTTTTAGCTGTCACAGTTCTGTAATACTCTGGAACTCTCTCCGCAATTCAGCGTTTAACCCTCTGAGTCATGAACCGGCCCCTAGTCAACTCGTTCCGTATCATTCAGGTTGTCGAAGTCCTTTTTCTTCTTGCAGCAGCCGTATTTTTCTCCCTCCACGCCCTCCATCTCAACGCCGACTTCCCCAACCACTCCCGCTGGATGGACTGGGCCAAATACACCGACGAAGGCTGGTATGGAGATGGAGCGATCCGTCACTTCCAGCGAGGCAACTGGTTCGTCCCCGGAGACTTCAATCCTGCCGCAGCCCTGCCCGTCTGGCCCATGCTCGAAGCCGCGCTCTTTCGTTTTACCGGAGTCAGCCTAACCGCCGTCCGAGCCCTTACCGTAGCAATCTTCGGCCTCATCCTCGTCGCCTCCTACATCCTTCTCCGCCGCTGGCAAAACCTCTCGTCTGAAGGCTCCCAAAAGACCCCAGCCTCCCTGGCTCCGGCTGTAGCCATCCTTCTCCTCGCCGTCAGCCCCTTCTGTTACGTCTTCACCCGCATCGCCATCCTCGAGCCGCTCCTGATTCTCTTCACCCTCCTCGCTCTCCTCGCCGCCTCCTACGCCACACCGCGAGAGAAGGGAATCGCCGCTCCCCTCCGCAAACGCATTCTCCAGAGCCTCCCCCTCCTCGCCATCGGTCTGCTTCTCCCCCTCATGGTCCTCACCAAAACCACCGCCATGTTCCTTGTTCCGGCCATCGCATGGCTCCTTTGGGCTAGAGCTGGATACCGTGTGCGTCCCTTTCTCCGCCTCGCCCTTCCCACCGTCGCCCTTGCCGCGATTGTCTGGCTCAGCTACTACCTCCTCATCGTCCGCCCCCATTTCCTCTCTGACTTTCGCTACTTCTTCAGCGCGAACGGCTACACCGGAATGACTCCGTCCACCGTCCTCCTCGTTATCGGCAACACCATCGCCGACGGCTTATGGATCGGCAACCTCCTTTATCCACTGGCCCTCGTCGCCATAGCCTCAGTCTTTCTCCTGCGTCCGGAACTCCTGCGCAATCCGCTCGTCCCCTCGCTTCTCCTCTGGGCCGCTGGTTACGCCACCTTCCTCGCCTACCACAACAATCTCCAGCCCCGGTACTACCTCGTCATCGCGGTCCCCTTAACCCTCCTCGTTCCCATAGTCTTCTCCAGCCTATGGAGCGCCCCCTCGCCCAACCCCACCACGACTCAAACCACCCTCCGCCGCCTGGCCGCCGCCTCCGTCGCAGCTGCCCTCGCCGCGCTCGTCGTAACCGACGCCCGCCAGACCCTCCATTACGTCCGCACCCCCGACTACGCCTTCTCCTCCGCCGCCTCGCAGATCCGCCAGATCATCTCCTCCGACCCCACCCACAACCCGCTCATCCTTTCCATCAGCGGATCCCAGCTCTCCCTCATGACCGGCCTGCCCTCCATCTGCGATGACTTCGGCACCATGGATCTCCCCGTCCGCGTCCAGGCCTACCGTCCCGGCTGGTACGTCACCTGGAACCAGGTCGACGACGACAAAATGGACGCCCTCGCCCCCCTCTACCACCTCCAGCGAGTAGCCTCCTTCCCAGCATTCGACGATCCCGAGCGCAACCTCCTCATTCTCTACCGCCTCGACCCCGCCACCCGCGGCACACCGCCGCAACGCCGCCACCGCAAAACCCCCCACCTGGTCCGAACTGGCTTTGGCCAACCGCCCGTCCCCATCCAGCCCGAGCACTAGCAATCCGCAGCTCCGGGCCACGACGAACCGCCCCCTGACGACTAATCTTCATTGACTCCCACTCAAAAGGTCGTTATCCTTAAAACTCGCGCAGTCTCGCGTCTGTACGTCTGTGTGCCCTTCGCTCTCAGGCCAGTCAGGCACCCGAGGCATCCGTGATGGATCCACTGGGGAGCAGCTCTCATCATTAGCCGCCCCTGAAGCACCCATCCCATAGGTTTGTGCGTAGTCCCGGGTCATGCGGTCGTTCTACGCGTGTTGAGAAGAGAAAAATCCTCTCTTCCTTCACCACGCCGCCCTGCCTCGGATCATTCGTTCTTTTGTTTTTTGCAGTGAATAGCTGTCTGGCACCACCCATTTAGCACCACTTTCTTCCGAATCACGCCGAACAATGAAGACGGCAGAATCAAGGAGTAGCTCAGAAATGTCCACTACGATCCCGAGCGGCAAAGACATCAAGCGCAAGTGGTTTGTCGTCGACGCCTCCGGCAAGACCCTCGGCCGCCTCGCCACCACGCCGCCTCCGTTCTCGCCGGCAAGACCAACCCGCTCTACACCCCCTACATCGATATGGGCGATCACGTCGTCATCATCAACGCCGAAAAGATCGTGCTCACCGGCCTCAAGTCTGACCAGAAGCTCTATCGCCGCTACACCGGCTTTCCCGGCGGTCTTCGCGAAGAGTCCTTCATCAAGCTCCTCGCCCGCCGCCCCGAAGCCATCGTCGAGCAGGCCGTCAAGGGCATGCTGCCCAAGTCCAAGCTCGGTCGCCAGATGGCCACCAAGCTCAAGGTCTACAAGGGCGCGCAGCACCCGCACCTCGCCCAGCAGCCTGTAGCCATGGACTTCCATGCCTCCAACGCGCCGAAGGTGCTCACCTCCAAAGTGATGGTGCCGACGCACCCCCACCAGGAGCACCAGAAGCTCAAAGGCTAAGTATTCGTCTTGTTTAAGGGCACGGCTTCAGCCGTGCCGCATGAAACATAAAGATTTCGGGGCTTTAGCCCCTGAGGCAAGTTCAAGGAGCACCATGGCAGATCTGATTCAGTACTACGGAACCGGCCGTCGCAAGAGCTCGATCGCACGCGTCTTCCTGCGTCCCGGCAGCGGCAAATTCACCGTCAACGGCAAAGAGTCCGACGTCTACTTCGTCACCGCCCAGCAGCGCGCAGCCGCCAAGCGGTCCCTCGGCATCGCCGGCATCGAAGAGACCTTCGACGTCATCACCACCGTCAAGGGTGGTGGTGTCATGGGCCAGGCCGACGCCGTCAAGCTCGGCATCGCCCGCGCCCTCATGGAATTCAACCCCGAGCTCCGCAAGGCGCTCAAGGCAGAAGGCCTCGTTACCCGCGACTCGCGTGGTAAGGAGCGCAAGAAGTACGGCCAGAAGGGTGCTCGTGCACGCTTCCAGTTCAGCAAGCGATAGAAAAAGCCTCTCAGCAAAGTCCTTTGCTGTTGCTTTTCTTCCCTTCCAGAACAGGCCCCACAGTTGGAATGGGTGCCGGACACTTTTATCCGGCGCCCATCGCATCACCCTCAGGTCTCTGCTTCATTGCCTGGGGTCAGGAGTCAAATCTCCCGCGCCTGTCTCGTCAGGCAAAGGATCAATCCAGGCACCGATGCTTACACTCGGCCGCCTCAACTAAGGAGCTACATTGGCAAACATAACCATGAAAGAGCTGCTCGAAGCCGGCGTTCACTTCGGGCATCAGACCAAGCGCTGGAACCCAAAGATGAAGGAGTACATCTTCGGCGAGCGCAACGGCATTTACATCATCGACCTTCAGAAGACCCTCAAGATCTTCAAAGAGGCCTCGAAGTTCGTCACCGACCTCACCTCCACCGGTAAGCTCATCCTCTTCGTCGGCACCAAGCGCCAGGCGCAGGACGCCATCGCCGAGGAAGCCACCCGCGCCGGCATGCCCTACATCAACAGCCGCTGGCTCGGTGGTCTTCTCACCAACTGGGTCACCGTGCAGAAGTCGGTCAAGCGCCTCGCCGAACTCGACGACATGTCCACCGACGGCCGCTACGAGCTCCTCACCAAGAAGGAAGTCATCAAGCTCGAGCGAGAGCGCAAGCACCTCTCGACCAACCTCGCCGGCATCAAGAGCATGAAGCGCCTTCCCGACGCCATCTTCGTCATCGACTCGAACAACGAAGCCATCGCCGTCGCCGAAGCCCGCAAGCTCGGCATCCCGGTCGTCGCCGTCGTCGACACAAACTGCGACCCGACCGTTGTCGACTACGTCATCCCCGGCAACGACGACGCCCTTCGCGCCATCCGCCTCTTCACCACGAAGATCGCGGACTCGGCCTACGAAGGCGTCCAGATGGTCTCCGATAAGGCCTTCGCGACCGAAGTAGCCGACGTCACACCCACCGAAGTCTCTTCGTCCTACATCGGCGAAGAAGGCGACTACGAGCCCGGCGAGACCCACTCGCCCGAGCCGATCGAAGCAGCCGCCGACGAAGACGAGACCGTCGACCTCGAAGCCGTCCTTGGCGGAAACATCCGCAAGGCCCCGGCCGCAGCCTCCGAGCCCGAAGCCGAGCCCAGCGCCATCTCAGCTCAGGCAGCCGTCTAAGGCAGTCACGAACACTCACAGTGGAGCGTGGCAGCCCGCGAAAGCGAATTCGGCGCCACGCTCTTTCTGCGTCAACGACCTATTAACACCCACGTTGCATCATCAACAAAAAGGATTGGAATCATCATGAGCGATACCGCCGTAAAGATCGACGCAAAACTCGTCAAGGAACTCCGCGAAAAGTCCGGCGCCCCCATGGGCGACTGCCTGAAAGCGCTGCAAGAAGCTAAAGGTGAAATGGAGGCTGCATTCGTCGTCCTTCGCAAGCGCGGCATGGCCTCCGCCGCCAAGAAAGCCTCCCGCACCACCAATGAGGGTGCGGTAGGCACCTACATCCATGCCGGCGGAAAGATCGGCGTCCTGCTCGAGCTCAACTGCGAGTCCGACTTCGTAGCTCGCACCGATGACTTCCAGGAGCTGCTCCGCGATATCGCGATGCACATCGCCGCCGTCGACCCGCGTTTCGTCAGCCGCGAAGACGTCACCGCCGCCGACCTCGAGCGCGAGAAGGAAGTCTATCGCGCCCAGGCCGCAGCCACTGGCAAGCCAGCCAACATCATCGAGAAGATGCTCGAAGGCAAGCTAGCCAAGTTCTACGAAGAGTTCTGCCTCCTCGATCAGCCCTTCATCAAGGAAGCCTCGCAGACCATCGGCCAGCTCATCGCCTCGAAGGTCGCGAAACTCGGCGAGAACATCAGCGTCCGCCGCTTCGCCCGCTTCAAAGTAGGCGCAGCCGACTGGACCGTAGCGCAAACCAAAGCTGCAGGGACCGAAGAAGCTTCAGCCTGAACCTGTTTCTTCTCGAACACCAAAGCCCGGGCCAACAGCCCGGGCTTTCTTTTCCGCTAAAGCCGGTCCGAGTAATTCTTCAGATCCTGGCCGTTCGTGGACCCATCGACGCATCCTCCTCCATTGACATTGCGCAAATATGCCCCGACTGGATGCTATCTTTTAACTAGATATCCACCTCAAAACCCAGATGACTAGCCGTAACGAGTCAAAGTGCATAAGAACACCAGCAACCTCGGATGTAATATCCCCATACCAACCAAATCAAGGAGAAGATCGATGTCACTCTTTCGTACAAAGCGGTTCAGCATATTCCTGGCCGCACTCGTGGCCTTTGCCCTGACAATTGGTACGCAGAGTTCCTTTGCAGAAGACGTTGCCCACGCGGTCAGCGGCGTTGTGAAGAGCGTCGACAAGGGCACCAAGACATTCGTCGTCAAGACCGCTGACGGCACCGAGCACACCATCAAGTGGACCGACAGCACGGTCGTCAAGGGCGCCAAGGACACCGGCAAAGGCGTCGAGAAGGGCAGCGTAGACACCTACCTCGGTGCCAAGAAGGGCAGCCAGGTCACAGTCGACTACACAGAGAAGGCCGGCGAAAAAACCGCCACCGGTGTAAAAGACGCCAGCAAGGCCACAGCGAAAGCAGTCACGCAGTAGAGCCGAAGCGCCTGAGTACGAGGGCCTGATTCGCCGAGACGGCGAGACGGAAGTTCAAGCAAAGGGGCGCGGCCGAAGCCGCGCCCCTTGCAACACATCCCGTTACTCCCAACGCGCTGTCGCCTGCGCCGAATCCACGATCTGGTGAGCCTTGTCGACGTGCCCAATCGCACGGTCGCGCAACCCGCGAGCCTGCGGCACATCCTCAGCCTTCGCCAGGTCGCTGTGCGCCGCCCAAAGGAGCTCATTCGCCTTCCGGAAACGATCATGCGGACTCAAGTGCGTATCGATAGTAAACGGATCATTCAATCCCTTTCCGTCGTCAATCGAAGCCCGCTTGATCTCATCGATCGCAGCATCGATCTGCCGAATCGCCTCATTGTCATCACGCCGCACCGCCTCCCACGCCCATCCATCGTTCAGATAGTGCCGTGCCGCACGCAGATCGCTCAGCGCATGCAGATAATGCGGGTGTGGTCCCGGAACTTCCTGGGCCTGCACTGTGGGTGCCGCTACCATCGCCAATCCAGCCGTCAAAGCCATCAATCGAGCCTTCATCAACATTCGTTAATCTCCTTAGGGTTGAGTCATGTCTCACCCGCAAACTGCAATACCCGCATCGTGCCGCAAAGTTGCAATCAATCCTCTGGCTCCAAAGTTGCAGAAGAGATACCCGTGAAGCACGCAGAATCAACCACATCGCACCACAACCGCCTCCCTTGACAATCAAGCACTCGCCGGACCACACTCTCACAACCCCTCCAGCCGCCATCCCTGTCCCGCACCCATGAGTCCGGACCTCCACAACCTAAGTCCAGACCTAACCAACCTCGTTCGAATACTTTGCACACTTTTAGGGTAGGGAGGGGGTACTTCCCGCCGTGTCAAACCACAGCGCCCGAATCGCACACAAGCCATGCGATACTAACCTCAGACATGTACAAAAGAATCCTCCTCAAGATCTCAGGAGAAGCCCTGGCTGCAGGCAAGGGTTTCGGCATTGACGCCGTCTTCATCCACAAAATTGCCGCTGAAATCGCCGCCGTTCACGCCCTCGGCTGCGAAGTAGCCATCGTCGTCGGCGGAGGCAACTTCTTCCGCGGCGTCGCCCAGCAGGCCATCGATATGGACCGTGTCGCCGCAGACCACATGGGCATGCTCTCCACCGTCATCAACGCCATCGCCCTTCAGGACGCCATCGAGAAGCTCGGCCTCCACTGCCGCGTCATGTCCGCCATCGAGATGCACGAGGTCGCCGAACCCTACATCCGCCGCCGCGCTATGCGTCACCTCGAGAAAGGCCGCATCGTCATCTTCGCCGCTGGCACCGGCAACCCCTTCTTCTCCACCGACACCGCCGCCAGCCTCCGTGCCATGGAGATCAAGGCCGACATCCTCCTCAAAGCCACCTCCGTCGACGGCATCTACACCGCCGACCCCAAAATCGACGAAAAAGCCACCAAGTTCCCGCAGATTACATACTCCGACATCCTCCGCCTCAATCTCCGCGTTATGGACACTACTGCCGTCTCCCTCTGCAAAGACAACAACATGCCCATGATGGTCTTCAGCATGCGTGAGCCAGGCAACATCGTCCGCGTCGTCAGCGGCGAAAAAATCGGTTCCCTCGTTACCGCGTAGCGCCTCGCAACGGAACGAAAGCACTTTCGCCCCGCCCCAATCAAAAGACGAGAAAAGTCGCGTCCTGCGGCAGGAATTTCGCGTCATATCCTAGGGTGCTGGGTTTAATCCGAAGTGCTCGGCGTCCAATCAGCAGGACATCTTCAGTGAATACAAGCATCTTCGAAGCAGAGCCTCAATTCGAAACCAGAAAGCCGGCTGCGACAACTCAGCAACCGACGACCGCGCGAAAGCCGCAGCTGCCCGCCCTCACCGGCATCCGCACCCTCCTTGCCATCTTCATCATCCTCTTCCATTTCACCCCACCGCATCTAGGCCTGCTCTACCCCTTCATCGACAACGGATACATCTTCGTTGGAGTCTTCTTCCTCATCTCCGGCTACGTTCTTACCTACAACTATGCCGATCGCGGCCGCAATCTCGACAAGCGCCAGTTCTGGCTCGCTCGCTTCTCCCGTCTCTACCCGGTCTATCTCTTCGTTCTGCTCATATCAGCGCGCATGGTCCACGACGAGTGGCTCGCCCGCTCCCACGCCGAGTTCTGGCAGGGAATCATCCTCACTCCCTTCGTACTTCAGGGTTGGAGCCCCTCCGTCGCAACCTTCTGGAACACTGTCGCCTGGACTCTCACCAGCGAGTGCGTTCTCTACCTCGCCTTCCCCTGGCTCATCCGTCTGCCCTGGCCTAAGAAGCCCCTCCAACTCGTCCTTCTCCTGCTTGGTCTCTGGATCGTCGGACTCATCCCCCACTCCCTCTATCTCTACTTCAATCCAGACCACATCGCGGGCCCCGTCGACCGCTACAGCTCATCTCAACTCCTCCGCTTCCTCAAGTACACCCCCCTCCCCTACATCTGCACCTTCCTCTCCGGCGTCACCCTCGGCAAGCTCCAGCACGCCCTCGCAATCACACAACGTCAGCGCTTTATCCTCGCCTCATTGAGCCTCGCGGCAGTCTGCCTCTTCTTCTACACCCTGGTCCACCAGGCTCCTTATCTCTTGATGCACGGTGGTCTCATGACCCCTGTCTTCGCCGCTCTCGTTCTCGGCCTCAGTGGCCCCCACCCCATCTCCTCAATCTTTTCCTGGCGCCCCCTGCTCCTCGTCGGCGAGAGCAGCTACTGCCTGTACCTCCTCCATTTCAACGTCTTTCAACTCCTCCACACCTACCACGTTCCGGAACGTATGCACCTCGCCGCACTGGACCCCTGGCTCTCCTACGTCATTCTGATTCTCCTTGCCCTGGCGGTCTTTCACTACGTTGAAATCCCTGCCCGTAAGGCAATCCTCAAGCGCTTCTCCCGCAAACCCCGCACGCTTGTCGCCACTAGTTAGAGTCTGTCCCTTCCTGCGCGCAAAACAGCAAAAAGCCCCGCAATCGCGGGGCCTTCCGGTTATTGACAACGGTCAAGGCTTACGGATTGATGAGTTGAGTCGGGTGCGATCCATTCGCCACCGATACGGCACAACTCGGCAATGCGGAAGCCGGGAACGGAGTGTTCTGCACCTGTGCCAACCCGCCGTTGTGCGGATTCAGCTGCATCGCTGAAACCGTGTTTGCAAGGCTGTTCGATGTGTACAGATAGATGCCCAGCGCGGGCTCAACTGTAACGCAAGTCGGCGCCGTGTCTGTGGCCGTCGAAGCTGACCCAACCGACCCGACCGGCGTGCCTGTCTCCTGATCGATCGCATATGCGCTGACCGTGCTCGACGTCAGATTTGCGACATACAGAAACTTGCCCCGCGGATCGATCGTGACTCCGACCGGGAAGATTCCCGTCGCAAATGGACTGGTGTTCATCGCGACCAGCGAGCCATTGGTGGCGACGACGTTGCCATAAAGCTGATTGGTAGCCTCGTCCGTGACATACACAAACCGGGCTGAAGGATCTTCCGCAATCGCGCTTGGAGTGGTTCCCGCGCCATATCCAGTTGCCACGGTCTTGCCCGTAGAATCAGTCGTAATCACCGTCCCCGGCGTGGGTGTCAGGGCCCCGGTCGTTTTATTCTGCGAGAACCCGAGCACCGTTGCCTTCGGAGAAACCTCTTGGTCGAGCACGTACACATAGGTAGCCCCCGCCGCGTTCGGCCGGCTGGCGACAACCCCAACGGGGTTGTTACCCACCTTTACGGTGGTAGGCGTACCTAGGCTCCCATTCGAAGTGTTGATCGGGAAGATCGTCACGCCGCCCGGCCCAGGAGAAGCCGGCGAATAAAGCTGCTGACCACTCGGTCCGAGCTGGTAAGTAAAGGTCACGTAGAGAAACGCGCCAGCCGCATCGATCGCAATCGATGTCGGTCCGCTGCCAGTCACGTTGTATGTATTTTGCAGATAGATCTTTCCGTCTGTTCCGATCGCGTACTCCCCGACCGTCGAATCGTCGTGGTTGACGACATACAGATTCAGCCCGCTTGGTGAAGCCACCAGCGTCACCGGGTTGCGGCCCGCCTCAATGGGCGAATCAGCCAGGGGAGTCAGCGAGCCGATTTGGTAGTCAACCGCATACGCGCTCACGCCGCCATTCTGGGACGTAGAAGCATTCAGCGGTTTCGCGGTCGTTACATACACATACGCCAGCACATAGTCCCGGCTGCACGCCGTTACGCTCACCAACGCCAAAGACAATACCGAGGCCAATGTTCCGCGGCCCAACTTATTCCACTTCATGCTTGCCTAACTCCGGGGGCAGATCGTTTCCGCCCGCTCCTGCTGTCTCGATACTCAGGATTCATAACGACATCCTGTCCTGGTTCTCCAGCCGCAGTCCTGCCGGCTAGTCTACGTTTCCGCTTACTGCGAGACATGTCGCTTGTCCGACCGCCGTAAAGGTTGATCCTCGCGACAGGTTTGAAAGCTCTCCCGTCGTTTGATCGAGAACCTTCCCTGTGACCGTCCCATCGCCGTTAGACGTATAAATGTACTGATTCGACGGGTCCTCGACGATGCACACCGGCGCTCCACCGATTGGATACGGATTGTTTGTTGGGTCCGGAAGCACCTGCAAGGTTTGATTTGACAGAATATTGAACGCCGACAGCGAACTGTTCTGTGTCGTCGTGTTCGTCGACGACTGGTTTGCCACATATAGGCGGAGGTTCTTGCTGTCAACCAGCGCATATGCGGGGTTCGCGCCTGGAGAGATGTTCTGCGTCGCTCCTCCTACGATGGTATTCAGAGAGCATGAGCTTCCAACCGTAAACGGCAGAATCTGACCAGGAGAATTGGTGTTCGGTTGACCCGCATCAGTGATATAAACCGCCGATCCACCCGCAATAATCGAAGTGGCGCGTACTGCCCCCGAGTTAATCACCGAGTTCGTCGTCAGCGTCAACTGACCGTTCGAGCCCGTGGAGTACGGGAAAACCGTCTGGTTGCCATCTGAGTTCAGCGTGAACAGGCACGAACCGGAGAGAGCCATCATCTTCGGCAGCTGTCCAACAGGGAAGTAGGTCAACTGGAGCCCGGTGACGGGATCCTTGATCTGCTGATTCACCACGAGTGACAGCCGTCCTGTGGTCGAGTCAGACGCGAACACCGTAATATCGCCGAAGCAGGCTGCCGTGTTGATATGAGTCGCATCGCAGTTCGCACCCGGAGCCACTGAGTCCAGCACATAGAGAAAGCCGCCTGTGCTGTCCTTAGCCGCCCATACAGGATTCGAACCCTGACTCGTGAAGCACTGCTGGAAGGTCAGCACTCCTTGGCCGCCCACGCCGAACTCGGCGATTCCGCCAGAGGTCCCGCACGGAAGCGATCCGGACGCACTCGTAGAGGCTCCGCCACCCTTATTGATGACATAGACATACCGTCCCCCCGTCCTCACTACCAGAGAGACCGGATTCGATCCTCCAGAAGTAAACGGGGAGTGCAACACTGTGGTCAGATTCCCGGTAAAGTCATCGATCTTGAATGCGGCAATCTGGTTGTACTGCGTTCCCAGGACCCACATGTACCCGATCGTGCCGCCACCGCACGCTGTCATGCCCAGACCCATCGCTACGGACACTACCAAGGCCATTGAAACACGGCCAATCCTGCTCAACTTCATGCGCTTCCTTAATCCTCGCCAGTGAACACCTTCGTCCACCTTTTGCTGCGAGCAATTCTGTAGGGTTCGATACCTCTGCATATTGTAGAAGCTGACGTGGCTTTGTGCCAACCTGTCCCGCACATTCTCGCGTCACTTCCGATCTGTGCGAGTCACCATAGACCGTGTTACCGACCCTTCACCGTAATAAAAAAGCCCAGGCCGAAGCCCGGGCCTCTCATCTTAGCTCCAATCGTTACCAGACACGGCACGAGTTTTGCGGCATCATCGGTTGGCCAACCTTGCAGCCAAATGCCTTGCCGAACTCTTCGAAGTTTTGAACGGTCCCCTTCGTCCGCCACTCGCCCGTGCTGTGAGGATCGGTCTTTGCCTGCACTCGCGCACTCTGCTCGGTCTGGTTCTGGCACCAAACCTGGCCAAACGTGATGAAGAACCGCTGTGCAGGCGTATAACCATCCTTCTCTCCGTTCACATAGCCAGGCTCTGCACCGGGTCCTCCCTTGGCGAGAACCTCCTGCAGCGCCTGGAACGCAATCCGGATACCGCCGTTGTCGGCCGTGTTCTCCCCAAGCGTCAGATGGCCATTCAGGTTTTGCCCTTCAGCCACTTTGAAGCCGTCGTATTCCTTCGCCTCGCATTCGGTCCGCTCCTTGAATTTTGCAAGGTCTTCCGCGGTAAACCACTGCTTGACATTTCCCTTCGGATCGTACTTCGACCCTTGGTCATCGAACCCGTGCGTCATCTCATGGCCAATCACCACGCCAATGCCGCCAAAGTTCACTGCCGGATCCATGCTGTTGTCGAAGAACGGCGGCTGCAGAATTCCAGCAGGAAAGTTGATGTCGTTATTCGGCGGGTTGTAGTACGCGTTCACCGTGGGAGGCGTCATGCCCCATTCCTTCTCATCCACCGGCTTGCCCAGCTTGTCGTAGTTGCGGCGACGCTCAAACTCAACGCTCCGCTCCATATTGCCGAGGGGGTCATCGCGCTTCACCACCAGCGCGCTATAGTCGCGCCAGTTCTCCGGATAGCCGATCTTGTTTCGAATCGCATCCAGCTTGGCTTTCGCCTCCACCTTGGTCGCATCGCTCATCCATGGGAGTTGCTGGATATCTTCGCCGAGCGCCTTCTCAAGCGCCGCGACCAGTTTGTCCATATTCGCCTTTGCGTCAGGAGGGAAATTCTGCTTTACCCAATCTTGCCCTACTGCCTCGCCCAGCGCCTGGTCCGTTGCTCGCGTGCATCGCTTCCAGCGCGGCGTCTGCTCCTTCTGGCCATTCAAAGTCGCCTGGAAGAAATTGAAATTCTCATCGACAAACGGCTTCGACAACGCCGGTGCGGCCGACCGCAGCGCATGCCAGCGCATATAACTCTTAATCGAATCCAGGCTCGCGGAGTCGATCTCCGCGTTCATTGCCGTGAAGAACGTCGGCGTCGAAACGTTCAGTGTCTTGAATTCGCCAATCTTGATGCCCTTCACATAAGCATCCCAGTTATAGTCTGGAGACAAAGCCTGCAACTCCGCCTTCGTCATGATGTGATACCGCTTTGCAGGATCCCGCAGATCCACGCGGTCGATAGCGCCTTTGGCCAGCGCCGTCTCGATCGACATCACGCTCTTGGCCTCTTCTGCAGCCTTATCCGGCGAATCGCCTAGAAGCACAAACATCTTCGTCATGTGATCGACGTACTGCTCGCGAAGTTTCTGGCTACGCGGATTTTCGTCAATGTAGTACGAGCGGTCCGGAAGCGTAATCCCGCCCTGCGCCGTGGTGACAATCTGTTGGCTCGAATCTTTCTGGTCCTGAGACACCCCAAGCTGATAAAACGTGCCTATTCCATAATCGGATTGCAACTCAGCCACCATCGCAGCCAACTGCTTCTTGTCCTGCAGCGAAGCGATCGTCTTCATCACCGGCTCCACAGGCTTCGCCCCAAGCTTATCCGCGAGATCCTCATTCATGCACGCAGCGAAGTAATCCCCATATTTTTTCTGTAAGGGTGTCTTCGGAGCGTCCGCCGCCGCCTTCAGTTCCTGATACAGCAAATAGTTGTTGCGCTCAGCCAGCTCATTGAATCGCCCCCACCTCGCCTGATCTGCCGGAATAGGATTTTTCTTCAGCCAGTTCCCGCACGCATACTGATAGAAATCAACGCAAGGGTCCGCAGTCTTATCGATCGCGGAAAGATCAAAGATAATCGGCTTCTTCGGCTCCGACGTCGGCCCTGGCGCCATATCAGACCCAACAAACGACTGCCCCAGACAAATCCCTGTGGACAGCACCAGGCAGCTAGCCAGCGACTTGAACATGATGATCTTCCTCGGAAATAGATATTGCTGAAACAGCTTCCAGTGTTGAAGTTATCCAACTCCAACCCAGCGTTGAGATACTTGAGATATTACGAAGACGACATACCGTATCACAAAGTTTCGCGTCTCGGCCATCGCAAAAAACCATCCCAACACTAGACGAAACCTGCCCAGTCGCAGTCTTCTTCCGTTAGAAGATCTTCAGATGGATGGTCAGATACTTCTTCGGATCGCTTCGGATCGTCGTTACAAGGTCTGTGCTGGCCACCAGCAGCTTATTCAGATTTGTATAAGCCGCATCGTCGGTCGCAAACTTGCCCAAGGTTCCCTTGCCTTGATTCACGCCGGTGATCAGCGTATTCACCTGCGCCAGCGTACTGCTCAAATCCTGCCGGAACTTGGGGTCCTTCAAGCATCAATCCCAATCCGCCCTTACCTGCATCGGCATCAGCCAGCAGCGAATTCGCATGAGCGACCGTCGAGTTCAGATTCTTATACAGTGAATCATCCTTCAGCAGCATTCCCGCCGTACCTTTGCCGCTATCCACGTTGTTCGCAATGTTTTGAAGTTTGGCAGCGGTATCGTTCAACCGGTTGTACAACGAATCGTCGGTCATCAGCTTCCCGATCGACCCGCGGCCTGCATTGATATTCCTCTCCAGAGTCGTCAGCTCGTCGATCGTCTTGTTGGCCTTGTTATAGAGATCGGGGTTGTTGATCAATTGACCGATCGTCCCCTTGCCCGACTCGAGGTTGTCGACGATGACATTCACCTTCGCCAGAATCACGTTCAGGCTTTCAATCGTCCCCTGGCTGGCTTTGATCACGTCACTCAGGCTAGGCGTCTCCAGCGTCTTCAATTCATCGCCATCCTGCAACCGCGGCCCAACCGCAAACTGGCTGTTGATGTCCACTACCGTATCGCCCAGAACTCCCACCGTCGACAGCGAAGCCTTCGAATCCTTCTTCAGGTCAACCGCATACCGCTCGTTCAACTTCATCACAACCTTCACCGGAGTCAGCTTGCGCGCCGGAGAGTTGTCGATTGTCACCGACTTCACCGTCCCGATCGTCACGCCCTCCAGATTCACCGCGGCGCCCGTCTTCAGCCCGGCTGAGTTCACAAAGTACGTCACCACTGTCAGCTTATGCGACAGTATCCCCAGCCCTGCCGAGCTCGTCATCAGGAAAAGCAGCGCCACCAGGATCACGCTCGAAATCAACACGATCACGCCCACCTTCAACTGCGACCATCGAACTTCCTGCTGGCTGGGCATAGCTCTCCTTTAAAATCTGATTCCGCCATGTGATTCCGCAAAAAACCACGTCACGGTGTCTCAGGCACCGTCATCGACCAGCGACACATGCCGGATGCTAGTAATTGAGAGGATACATTACCTCTCAGTTCCTTCTCCACCAAATCAATCCTCAACCGGATCGTTCGAAAAGTGCTTTCCCTACACTAGATGCACCCAGCGTCATCGGGGCTTCAATCCATAGTTTTTGGGGCAATGGTTCAGTCCTCCACCAACACTACCGCCATCGCCAGCTCCCGGCTGTGAGTCAGGCTCACCTCTACGCGCCGAATTCCCATCGCTCCTGCCAACTCGGCCGCTCTCCCGCTCAGAGAAAGCGTCGGCTTCCCACTCGGCTCGCGCTTTACCTCGAACTCCTTCCAACTCACTCCCCGGCTGATTCCGGTTCCAAGAGCCTTCGCCCCCGCCTCCTTCGCCGCAAACCGCGCGGCAAAGCTCTCGGCTGCGTTCTTCTTCCTCTGGCAATAAGCAATCTCTCCAGCCGTAAAGATCCGCTGCAGAAACCGCTCTCCGAACCGGTCCATACTCTCCTGCACCCGTTTTGTCTCGATCAGATCCGTTCCCATTCCAATCACCATGCAGAACCTCGTCCCTCCATCCTCTTACACCCACCCCTGCGGCGGTGCAAAATATCCACAAGCGGAGTCTTTGCAACAGCATAACCCTGTCAGTCACATGACTACAGTACCTGCTTCCGCACCTCACGCTCGGCCTCGATTCTCCGATGAACACCCTAACGGGAAACCATTCATCGCCTCAGAGGCCCATTACCATGCAATCGCTCGACATTCAGGGCTTCAGCTACGAGGAGCGTCAAGGTCTGCTCCCCACCCTGACCTCCGCCTTCGCCGACTGTGGCGGCTGGGTCCTCCACCGCAAGACCCTGTCTCCCAGCACCATGGAGTTCCGCGTGGAGATCCAGCTCCGCGCAGTCGTCGACCTTTACTCTTCGATCCTTGCCTCTGGCCTCGAACTCACCCGCGCCGGCCACCTCGGACTCACCCACCTCTGCACCTGCAGAAAAAACCTCAGCACCCCGGCCGATCTCGGCCAGGTCGTCGCCCTCCGCATCGAGATCACCTTCCTCGAAGACGCGACACTCCAGTCTCTCTTCCTCGCCGCCCGGCCACCCGCCTAAAACCCACACGACGCCCCTCCGCTCGCTTACTTCGTAGGCGCCTTCCTCGGCTTCGGCCCCCACAGCGTTGTGCGGAACGGGAATCCAACCGAGAACTGGAGATTCGGCGTGTCCGGAGTCAGGCCAACGCCAAAAGTCAGGTCTACGGTCTTGCCCGGCGCATACACGTAAGTCGTGCCTAGCCGAAGCGTGCCTTCCACCAGGTACGTAGCCGGAATCGGAACTCCATTCAACGAGGTCGAGCGCGTGAAGCGTTGGTCCCACCCGAACGTCATCGAGGTCTCAGGATTCAGCGCCAGGATCGACCCGACCTGGAAACCCACAGCATCGCCCGGATTGAAGTGCCCGACGATCGTCTGGCCGGGGTTGTTCGGATCCGCTGTCGTGTGGTTTGCAGGCAGGTTCGCAGTGTAGGCAAGGCTCCCGAAGAATACGACCGGGTCATTCGACTTTGCTGCCGTAAAGAAACCCTGAATGGAATTGAAGCCTGTGCCGAGCGCGATCTCCGAGCTGCTCAGGTTAAACGAATCCTTACCAGTCGTCGACTTGAAGCGAACCGCTGCCAGCATATCCGGCAATCTTCCATGCTCGGTTATCAATTGGCGCTGCAGCCCCGCGGAGATGTCACCCAGTCCAAAACTGCTCGAATCGGTCTCTTTGCCCGTCGCGTCGATCGCTCGGATCGACTCATAGCCGTACGGAATCGTAAAATCCATCTGCATCTTGTGAGGTAGCCCCAACCTGGTCGTAAATGTCGGCAGAAGATAGTCTGCACGCACTCGCTGCGACTCAATATCGCCAACGACCAGGATCGGGAGCAGAGCGAATCCGTTCACTGTCAAGTGGTCCGCGGACGAGCTGAAGTAGGATGTCGTATTGTCGATCTCCATCGTTCCTGATGGCAGCAGCAACCCGCCATGCACAATCAGGGCCTGATCGAGCGCTTGTGTCGCCTGCCGTTCTGTCGTGTCATAGGTTGAAGTTGATACGACGGAGTTGATAACGCGGCTGTTAACGGCTCCAGGCAGAGGAGGCTTCTCATCGGCCTTGGCTGCGGTTGTAAATCCGCCGTTCACCCTCCACTCCAGTTCCGAGACGCGCTCCAGCAGATTGCGTATGATCGCGTCCCGTTCCCGCAGAGCTTCCTGCAACTTTGCATCAATTTGTGCTTGTTGTGCCGGAGTCGGCCCCTGCCCTGCCCCAGCGGGCGCCGCCGACTGAGCTTCCATGGCCCCTGACCCCAAAAAAATCCCAAGACCCGCCAACAAGAGTGCTGTCCGCAACATCGAGCCCGCCTTTCCCTCTAATACAGGTAGTTACTCGGAGCTGTCACTCCGATCCTTCGTGTAATTGCCGTCTCATCAGGTACCAGCCGCGACGCTATCGTATAGGTCCTCTGCTCGGTCATCCGTTCGTCCGGCGGGTGAACTACGAACGCGATGCCGCTCTTCCACAGCTCCTCAAAACGGTCGACCCGCATCGTTATATTGCCAAAGGCGGGATCAGCCATAAGCACGTGTCCGTCCGCAATCGCCCGGACAACGACGAAGTGATCAACGGTCTTCATGCGGATCGGAACTATGACCGACCTCTTCTCCTGCAGCAGGTCTTGCATCGTCATCCCGCTGAAACCTTCAGCACGATAACCACGCGCCTGCGCAAAATGTTTGAGGTCTAGTAGCGAGAAGCCCCCGCGTTCCCGCACCCGTGCGGCATCGACGCGATGCAGTATCCACACAACAATCGCCGTCTCGGGCGTGGGATCGTTGTAGTCATAAGTCAGAACCGTGCTGAGGGCAGCGGCGCCGCAGCTGATATCCCAGCGCTGCCGCGTCACTGCCTCACCACGTATTTCTTTCAAACTGCGAATGTTCTTACTCCCCGGCACCCCCGTCGCCTCTCCCGTTTTTTGAGCGAACGCGGGTGCAGGGGAGAGAAGTGGACCAGCCAATCCAATAACCAGTCCAACGCTAAGCAGTTGTTTCTTCCAACTCATCAGTGTTTCCCCGTCAGGTTGGTCTGCGTAAGCGTTCCAACCGTCGAGTTGATGTTGACGTTTAGGTTCAACAGCACATTGACGTTGGAGCTGACTGCGTTGATGTTGACGAGCGAGGTCAGGTTCTGTTGTGCTTGCCCGTTCAGAGTGATAGATCCCTGGTTGGTGGTCGACGACGTCGGCGAAGTTAACACCGACAACGTACCGGCTCCCGTAACCAGGCCATTCTTGGTTGGCACAGACCCCTGGAACTTAATGACCCCATTCGTATCGCCCGCCGTAACTCCGCCTGCCGTCACTCGATCCATGACGGCGTCACTCAGCGGCTGTGCGGTGCTCCGCACTCTCGTTTGATTTTGGGCCATGCCTGCTTGGGTCAGCAGAACAAGACTCGCAATCATAAGAAGACGACGCATAATTCCTCCTTGAAGCTGGTGGAGATGCTGGAGGAAGAACTTCGACTACAGTTTTTCCTCCAGCCGTCTTCCTAGCGAGTCTGCGAGATCGAGTTGGTTTGGGTAAGCGTCGGCATAGAGACTAGGTTTGTCGAATGGGCGATGTTAATCCCATTGGCAACCATGCCGCCGGCCGCGTTGACGATGTTCAGAGCGGTTGCATTCTGCTCAGCAGCACCCGCCAGGGTCACACCGTAGTTGTTGGTGTCCGTAACGCTCGATCCATCCACTGCGATGTTCTTGGCAGAGGCCGAGTCAAAGCTGACTGCGCCCTCAACGTTGTACACCACGCCCAGGCTCTTAACGTCGGTGCTGGCGTACGTGTCCGACTTGCTGGTCACGAGGCTGGCTACCGTGCTGGTTGAAGCGCTCTGCGAAGCTGTCGTGCTCTTCGAGGACGTGTTGCTCTCAGAGTTCATCACGGCAACGTTCTTTGAGCTGCTGGAGGATTCAGCCACCTGCGAAGCAGAGTTCACAGACGCCTGCTGCGCCTGCTGCGCCGCAAACGCGGACGACTTGTTGGTCGCAAAATTGTCCGAAGAAGCCTCGGCCGCCTGCTGATTGGTTGCAAACTGATCAGCCACTGCGTTGGAGGACGTCTTGTTGGTTGCGAAGTTGTCCGAAGCAGACTTCGAGGCCGTCAGATTGGTCGCGAAGTTGTCCCCGGTAGCCGTGCTCGCCGTAAGGCTTGCGTTGGAGGATTTGTTCGCAGCCGCATTGAGCGTGCCGCTTGCTGCAGCAGTATTCGATGACGTATTGGATGTATTGTTGGTGCCATTACCCGCAATTGCTGGACCCGTTACCGATTGGCCGGCGCCGCCCGACGTGCTGCCTGCACCTGAAGACGTGGCTCCGTTGCTGGTTCCGCTGTTGGTGAAGCTGGTTGACGGGCCAGCGTTAGAGGCTGAACCCTTCGCGCCGGCTGCAGCAAAGCCTGCAGTCGAATTCGAGGTGCTGGTCTTGTTGTTGGAAGCACTCAGGTTTGCGCTGGCTCCCAACGATGCAGCAGACGAACTGGATTTGCTCGCGTTCAGAGATCCATTCGTAGCAAATGTATTCGTCGTGCCGGTCGACAAGTTCGAGTTGGCGGCCGCTGCATTCGTCGTTGCGCTCGACTTGCTCGAGTTGGCGCCGAAGTTGTTGGTCGTCGCACTCGACTCGTTCGCGTTCTGAGCAAACGAATTCGTCGTTGCGCTGGATTTGTTCGCGTTAACCGAGGCAGAAGACGACTCGCTCGCGCCAAACGTCTTGCTCGCGCTCGCCTGCTGCATCTTGTTATCGCTGGCTGTGAAGCTGTTTGTGTCGGTGTTGCTGTGCATGTCGGTCTTGCTGAACGAAGACTGCTCGGTCGCCTGGTGATTCAGTGAAGAATTCAGGCTGTCAGAGTAAGTATTGTTCTTGGTTGAGTTATCGCTGTAGTTGAGTGTCAGCTGGCTGTTCTGTCCGCGGTGATAGCCATCGAGAGTCGCTGACGAAGAACTGTCTTGAGTGATCTTGTTCTTCTGGGTGACATCCGTTCCCTTGGTCTCGTTATCGGCAGCCAGGCTGCTGTCGTAGACGTTCACGCCATTGGCAACAAGCGCGTCAGTCGAATTCACGATGTTGACCCCTGCGGCGCCGAAGAGCGCAGTTCCAGAGAGGCTTACCGCGCCAGTGTTGTTTTCAGTGACGGTCGAGTTATTCGCCGCGATAGAAGAATTCTCCTCGCCAGCCGCCGTTACGTTATCCATCTGGGTGTCACGGAGCGGCTGTTTGTCATGAGTCGTTTTGGGTTTGCTCTGGCCAAAGGCAGCGCCGCTAACCAGAACTGAAGCGGTGACGAAAGTGCAAAGAATCCTGTTCATCTCAGACTCTCCAATAGAGTGATTTGTGGACAAGCACGACCGTTTGCGCAGCAGCGATAGCCTGCGCGTCGGACTATTTCGACACACCAATCCGCTGGCGCCTGAATCACAGGAGCAGTGCGGGTGCATCGTCGATCTATTCGATTTAGGGCTTCATCCTAGGCCGATAAACACAGGCGTTGAGGGAGAGTGGAATAAAAAATAATAAAGTGATGCAAGTGGTGGCCTCCGTTCAGGCCAACTCACCTCGTAAGTCTAGTGATTCATGAAGCCCAACAATATTGCTTAATGTCATCCCTGCTTTGCGGTACTACCCCGTGCAGTAGGTTTGGGGCCCATGCCGAAGTCGTAAACTTCTGACGTTCAAACCTGAGTGCAATTGGCGTTCCAAAGCCACGACCAACAGATACTGGGGGATTTCACACTATCGGGTTTCCTATTGTGCAGCTCTTTGCAAATGTCAAGGGAAAAAATGTGGACTAAAAACTCCCTCAACCGGCACCCACTCCCTCAACTAACGCCCCAGCACCACTACCGTGCGCCGGTGCAGCAGGCTATCCGAATCCCCAATCACCAACAATCCAGGCTGCCATCTCCCGTGCGTCAATACCAGTCCCAGCCCCGTGGCGTTTCCAGCAACCTTGAACACTGGCTCACTTACCACCGAGCCGCCCCCCGCCACCCTCGTCGTCAGTTGCACCCCCTCCACTCCCGGCGACTCCTCCCATCGCCTCCCCTGCCCATCCACCAGATACGCCCAGATCAGTCCCTCGCTCTGAGCCTTTTTTCCCGATTCGTCACTTTTACCGACACCCGCACCAGCCGGCGCCCATCCCGAATCAGAAATCCCGGAACCTCCTCCACCCCCGTCACCGTAAAGCACATGTCATCAAAGCATTGCGGCTCTCCCAACGCCACCACTCTCTGCCGCTGCACCAACGAAACCCCAACCAGAACAACTAAATACGCCACCCATACCCCAATCAGCCATCCCACTCCCCGCCGCACCCGATCCCGCTCTCCACGCCACAGCGACACCCCCACACCCAGCACGCCAATCCCCGTCCATCCCACCAGCCCAATCAGCAATATCTCAGTCGCCTTCATTCCCACCCCAATCGCCTCTTTTACCGAAGTCCAACAGCCCAGCATTTATCATCGACCATCAAAGCCCAGCCAACAAACCATCGCTGGCCAAAAGACGCACTCGTCGAAGCCGCCAAGAAAATAGGAGCCACCATGCCCTGGTATCAACTCGACGACGCCAACGACCCCAAACTCGACGAGCTAGCCAAGCAATACAACCTCCACCCACTCCACATCGAAGACGCCCGCAGCGAGGACGAGGGCGTCAAGGTCGACACCGCCACCAACTACACCTTCGCCGTCTTCAAGCCTGTCCACCTCATCCCCGATCCCGACAACCCCAGCGAGCAGATGCCTGTCTTCTCCCCCATCGACATCTTTGCCGGCAAAGACTTCCTCATCACCATCTCCGATCCCACCTGCCCCACCACCCAGCAAGCCCTCGACCGAGCCCGTCGCGACGGCGACGACAACCACCCCGCCAAACTTCTCTACCTCATACTCGACACCATCGTCGACCTCTACTTTCCCGCCATCGACCACTTCGACGACCGCATCGACCAGCTCGAAGACCAGGTCTTCAACAACCCTTCACCCGAAATTCTGCAGTCCATCTTCGCCATCAAGCGCGAGCTCATCGACCTCCGCCGCGTCCTCGTCAACACACGCGACGCCTCCCTCCATCTCCAGCGCGACCCCGGCACCATCATCGACGCCGACCACCAGCCCTTCGTCCGCGACACCTACGACCACATCGCTCGCCTGCTCGACTCCGTAGAAACCCAGCGCGACCTCCTCAACAACACCCTCGACATCTACCTCTCTTCGGTAGCCAATCGCACCAACGAAGTCATGAAGGTCCTCACTGTCCTCGGCACTATCGCAATCCCCGCGCTGGCAATCTCAGGCATCTACGGCATGAATCTCAAAGGCCTGCCCTTCCAGGACTCACCCCACGGCGCCGAGTGGGTCGGCGGCTTCACCATCCTCTCCACCGCAATCCTCCTCTACGCCCTTCGCAAACTGAAGTGGTTTTGACCTCCTCCATCCCATCAAATCCTTAGCCTCTCCTGTTGACACAACAAAACTCAGCTGAATTCACGCCTCCAATTGCGTGATCTTCGCGCATCTCTCTTCTAAGGCAGTCCAGCCGTAAGGAGAACAGACATACATGACCGACTATCGCGTAGCCAAAGGTGAAGCTCAAGAAGATCAAATCACCGCATCCATTGAGCAATTCACCGCACAAATTCCGTCCAGTGCCTACCTCGCTCTTGCCATTGGATCCATGGCCGTCTCGGTCGCATTCCAAGCCGCGAAGAAGCATCACGAAGCTCTCTTCGTCGGCCAATGGGCCGCGCCCTTCCTCATCCTCGGCATTTACAACAAGCTCGTAAAAATCCACGGTTCCGATGGAACCAGTGCCACCCAAAATATCTAACCAACAAATACCCCGGCGCTAAGCCGGGGCGCTTCAATATTTGTTTACCAGAGCACCCCGCCCACTGGCTTCTCCGGCGCGGGCAACACCGTCTCCCCCAGCATCTGTCGTAGGTTCACCTCAATCGTTCGAGTAATCGAAGTCAGCGGCACATCGTAAATCGTGTTCTCAAACGGATCCTCAAGATCCCGCCCAATCTTGTCCAACGCCAAAAAAATAAACCCCACCAGCGTCGAGCCCAGCGGAGTAAACCACCCCATATTCATCACCAGCGCCAGGGGCAGCATCAAGCAATACATCTGCACAAAGAGCTGCGGAAAATAGTCATACTGCTTCGGCATTGGAGTCACTTTAATTCGCTCTGCCCCACCCTGCGCATCCACTAAATCATCCAGATTGGCGTCCAGAGCCCGCCAGTGCGCAATGTCGATCCATCCCCGCACCTGGCACTGCCGCAACAGCGCACCCATCTGCTGTTGAATCGCCAGCGGAACATTTTTCTGATCCCGCAGCGCGATCAACTCCTCTTCACTCAGCAGAGGCGCGATCTCCTCCCACGGCTCCAGCCCTCGCAGATGCTGCCGCAGCGCAATCACATAAGCAATCTCGTGATACACCAGCCGCTTCTGATAAGCCTTCAGATCACTCGCATCTGCATCGTTCAGCGGCATCATCACTGTCGTCACCTGCCGCGCCCAGCTCCGCGAGTTGTTCACCAGCGCCCCCCACAGCGTCCGCGCCTCCCACCACCGCGCATACGCCGACTGGTTCCGGAACGCCACAATAATTCCAATCGCAGACCCAAACAGCGATATCGGAATATGCGGGAGCGCCACCCACTCCCAGTGCATCACCTTGTAAGCAACCACCACCGCAAGGTCGTACAGCACGAGCGTCAGCAACGGCAGCCCCACATACGCCAGCATCGCCGTCAGCTGTCGCGCGCGGGGAACGATCATGCGCCTTCGTCCTCGGTCTTCACCAGCTGAAACACCCGCCCACCGTCCTCCGAGATCCTCACCTCGCCCGTTCCAATGTCGTATACCCAGCCCGAAATCGTAAGCTCCTCGCGCGCCATCGCTCCAGCCACCGAAGGATGCGTCCGCAGATGCTGCATCTGCAGCAGCACATTTTCCTCTGTCAAACGCCGCAATAGCGCACTCGGCTTCTCATCAGGCTCCGCAAGCGACTCCGTCACGCTCAGAGCAGCATGCGCATTCTTGAGCCAACTCTTCACCGTTGGCATCGTGGCCAGGCTCTCCGGGTTCAGCAACGCCTTCATCGCCCCACAATCCGAGTGCCCGCATACCACCACATGCTTAACCTTCAAAGCGGTAACTGCATATTCGATTACGGCGCTCACGCCGCCCATCATCTCGCCGTAGGCAGGCACGAGGTTCCCGACATTGCGGGTCACAAACAGATCGCCCGTCAACGACTGCGTAATCGACTCCGGATCGACCCGCGAATCCGCACACGTTATAAAAAGCGCCTCCGGCCTCTGAGGCTCACTCACAGCCTGCAGATAAGCCGCCTCATTCTCCGGATAAACCTCCGTCCGAAAACGGCGGACCCTGGATTTCAGCTCCTCGAGTACCGTATCCACACTCTCTCCTCACGCAGTTCGCATCCGAACTGAATCTACCGAACGAACTATTCTTTCCACTTAATATTGCAGCCCACAGCAAACCGCTGATTCGGATCCGGCCGCTTGCCCGCAATCACCGCATCCATGGCCGCCCGCAGATCTTTGCCCGTCACAGGAATATCATTTCCGAAATCTCCGCGTCGAGGCCTGCTGTCATCCAGTTGCCCCCGATACACCAGCTTCATCTCGCCATCGAACAGAAAAAAATCCGGAGTACAGGCTGCGTCATAAGCCCGCGCCACCTCCTGCGTCTCGTCATACAGATAAGGAAAGCAGAACCCCAGCCGCTCCGCCTGCTTCTTCATCTCCTCAGGCGAATCCTGCGGATACTCCACCACATCATTCGACGAGATCGCCACCATTCCGATCTTTCCGCGATAGTCCCGCCCAATCCGCGCCAGCTCCTCCTCGACATGCTTCACATAAGGGCAGTGCACGCAAATAAACATCACCAGCAACCCATGGCATCCCGCCGGCGCGCAGTTCGCCACATCGGTCCTCGCATCCTCCGCGACCAAAGCGAACACATCATCGCGCCCCACAGCCTTCCCGCTCACCACATCCATCAACTCAAACGCCGGAGCCGTACTCCCCAACGCCACCATCGTCGATTGTGTCCTCGACATCGCAAAGCCTCCACTACTCCATCGATCATAATTTGCCGGAGATTTTGTTGCCCGATCTCTGGATTATCAGGCAGAGGGCCAGTTTGGCTTAGTCCTGGGGACGCGGCTGACTCGTGACGAGAAACTCGAACTCAGGTCTCGTTGTATCTGGAGTTATCGTGATTGGAGTGTCGAAGTGGATCACCTTTTGTTCCTTGTCGTAACGAGGCCACGCCGGAAGACCTCCTCCATTCGGGTCTCCAGTGCGGGCAAAGTTTGTCCAGTAGCCCACCATCTGTTCGCTCAGCTTGCGATCCTCTGGCTGCCACGTGGCTCCATGGCGAACATCCAGCGTTCCGAAGACATATTCCAGTTCGTCGGAGTGAAACGCATATTTCCCTTGAGGATGGTTCTCCTCAGGCGGTGCGGGACGATCGAAGCGGTAGCGGTAGACTGGGGATTGACCCGTCCTGGACTGAGCCTCTGCCCACTTCCATCCCCCGAGGGCGATAAAGGCATTTGTTGTGAAATCATCGGCTGACCGAATCGCCTGCTCATCACTGTTGGCAGGAAACGCCGCCAGAAACACGTCGGCCTGTTTGCCGTATTGATCGGCCGCGTATGCCTTCCACTTTGCCGCGGTCATATCCTTTGAAAGTGTTCCCGCGCGTTCATCTCGATTCCAGCCGATGATGGACGGAACGTGTGCCTGCCGTCCGGCCGCGTAAGTATCCGGCACAGGCTCAACGAGAAACTCTCCATCCACCGACGGAGAAAAGGGAATGCCGGGGCTCTTTTTCGCAACTTCCATAAGCTTTTCGGCAGGCATGTTACGCAACTCGGCCAGACTTTTTGCTCCGGTCTCATCCACCCAGCGCTGGTCCCGCTTGGCGCGCTCAGCAGCTGGTGCCATCGGAATTGCACCGCCAAAGAACGCGCCGCTCTCGCCAATAACCTTTTGAAAAAGCCCTCGCGCCTCCGGTGCAGCAGTCAGAGCGTTCACGGCAAATGATCCGGCGCTTTCGCCGAAGATGGTGACGTTCCCGGCATTACCGCCAAACGCGCCAATGTTGGCTTTCACCCATCGCAAGGCTGCCGTCATATCCATCAGGCCGTAGTTGCCTGCGTGTCCCTGATTCTCTTTGGCAAGATCCTCGCTGGCCAGAAATCCGAAGAGTCCGAGCCGATAGTTGAGCGTGACCAGGATGACGCCCTTGGAGACAAGCGCCGAGTTTGTATACCGAGGCTCAGAGCCCGCGCCCGCGATGAACCCGCCGCCGTGAATCCACACCATTACAGGTAACTTGCTCTCTCGGCTTGCTGAAGCAGGCGCGTACACATTCAGAAAAAGGCAATCCTCACTCGGGCCGGAGTCCAGAAAGATATAGTCGTTCCAAACGTGCCACTGTTCGCAGCGAGCGCCAAACTTCGTCGCGTCGCGCACGCCCTTCCACATGGCCGGAGGCTGCGGCGCCTTCCACCGAAGATCGCCGGTCGGAGGAGCCGCGTAGGGAAGGCCAAGAAATGCCTTCTGTGTGCCATCCAATATCCACTTGCCGGCGGCTTCGCCCTGCGCGGTCTTCACCTCAGGTTGCGGAGGTGCAGCGAACATAATGCAGCCATGCGTCAACACACAAGCGACCAGTGCTTCCGTAATCCACCCGCCACGCATACCCATTCCGATCTCCCTCAATCAACGCGAATCCACACTAGCACAGGAGCGTAACCACGCCGGGCGCCGACGACACCGCAATCCACTCGTCCGAGTTACAGGCCTGTCGGAAATGCGTGAACCCACCTCATCATCCCCAACAAGACACTCACGCCCTATCCTGAAAAAGCATGCTCCCCACCCGCACCCTTCCCGGAGGTCCCGCAACTCGCGCATCTTTACCTCTCGGCCCCAACAACCTACCCCTCTGCCGCTGGTGCGACCTCGAGATCCTCGCCAAACGCCGCCGCACCTTCTGCTCCGACTACTGCGTCCACCAGTGGCGTCTCCGCACCGACCCCGGCTACCTCCGCGACCAGGTCTTCGCCCGCGACCGCGGCCTCTGCGCCGTCTGCCAAATCGACACCGTCGCCGCCTACAACGCCCTCAAGCGAGCCAGAGGCCCAGCCCGAGCCGCAGGCCTCCGTCTCTACGGCATGAAGTCCATCACCACCCGACGCAGCCTCTGGGACGCCGACCACATCCGCCCCGTAGCCGAAGGCGGAGGCCAATGCGACCTCGACAACCTCCGCACCCTCTGTCTCCTCTGCCACCGCGAAGCCACCGCCCAACTCCGCACCCGCCTCCGCAACGCCCGCGAGAGCAACCATCCCAGTCATCAACTCTGACTCTGAGCCTGCCCTGAGCCCTGTCGAAGGGGGAAAGATCGGCACACTGACTGACTGATCGTGTCCGTAAAGTCACGTTTTCGGAAAGTTCGGTGCCGACAGCTCGAAGTTGCCGCAAACCCCGTTTTCGAGGAATGACTTTTCACAACAAGGTCTTAGGTTCTATTCTGTCCAACAATGAACAAAGAACCGCATCAAGTTTCCATCGTCTTGGATCGCAGCTACGGGTCGCTCCTACGCGAGCTGATCGATGCTGGACCTGTGTGGGTGGTGGATTCTCCCGCCAACACTGACTTCGCTCGACAGCTCTGAGCTGAATCTCCGACCCGCAGCCACCTGGATGGCGTCACGACTTTCAAGGCATCGGAGACCGCTCTCCGAGAGCAGATGCTGCTATCGATTGGATGGATACCATCGACCTGCACCACGGCGTCTACTCTGCGGACCCGCCGTACACAGCCATTCGCGTGATTGGGAGCACGTTGACTCCGCGGGACGGCAGACCCTCAGTACGTTTGGTCTCGACTCTTTCGCGCTGGCCGACGAAGGTTTCCGAGCGGTTCGACCCTTGCCACCCGCGTTGGAGGTTGATGGTGTCGGACCAGCAGGCCAAAGTTAGCTGATTCCTTTGAAAGTCGGGCTATCGGCAAGTTCGGTCCAAGTTGCCGAAAACCCCGTTTTCAAGGAACTACTAATTCACTTGTCCGATATGCCGACTTCACCGATATGATCGGCACAGTCGGACAATTTGTGGACCATGCATCGCGAACTTTCTTAGCGTAGGTTTCTAGATGTGGTCAGTCAAGCGGTTGTTGTCATCGAGACCTGCTCTGCTGATGGGCGGTTGCTGGTTGAGGCTGGCGTCGAGTCTGTGCCAGTTGTACTGGTGAGTCCAGACGGGAAGCGAAGCCGTCCGGTCTTCTGAGTTCTGGAAGGTGTAGGCGTAAGCCCACTCGTTGATGGCGGTCTTGATGAAGCGCTCGGCCTTGCCGTTGGTTCGCGGAGTGTCAGGCCGGGTGCGGCGATGTTTCAAGCCGAGTTGACCGCAGCTGCGGGCGAAGGTGTTGGCTTTGTAGCAAGGTCCGTTATCGGTCAGCACGCGCTGGATAGCGATGCCGAGTTGTTGGTACCAAGCCACAGGCCGCGGCCAGGAAGTGGGTCGAACTGCGTTCGGTCTGGTCCGGGTACATGGCAGTGAAGGCCAGCCGCGAGTGATCGTCGATGGCGACGTGCAGGAACTCGGCGCCGATGCCCTTGACCCCATCGCGGACGATCGCCGGTGACCCGGTGCGAAGGCCGCTGGATGCGCACCAGGCGCTTGATATCCAGATGCAGCAGGTCGCCCGGAGCCGCGTGCTCGTAGCGGTTAGGCGGCAGTCTGCGGCTCGATATGGCGGATTCGGTTCAGCTTCAACCGCCGCAGCACGCGGCTGACGGTGGCCCGACTCAGCCCGAGCTGTTGCGCGATGCGCACCCCGGTCCAGCGCTGCCGCCCTCAACTGCTCGATCTCCATGATCCTCTCCTTCGACGTGCCGCGTGGCGAACGATGCGGACGCGAACTCCGGTCTTTCAACCCAGCAACGCCATGCTCCCGACTCTACCGCCGCACCCACTTGGCTGCGCTCTGCCGGCTGAGCTTGAACTCGGCCTCGGCCTCCTTCAAGCTCAGCCGGCCTTCCGAGAAAACCCTCTTCGCCAGTTCCTCTCGACGATCCAGTCGTCAAGTCGAGCATGATCGTGATAGTCCATTCGGTCTCCTGAGCTCGCTTTTGCTTCGCAACATCAGCTTCCCAGTTCTCGATCGAATGGACAACAACCTATTGAAACTTCACATCTAGATATGGGGTTACGAACAGAGGCCACGTGGTGGCAACGCCTGTTATGTGGATTTGGAGCGCTGGTTTTTGCTCTGTTTCTCACGATCATTTTGTTCATTATCGAGGATTACCGACGCGACCCCACCTATTTTCACTGGTCCAACGGAGGCGAGAGCCAGATCGCTGCCTTTGGATTGATCTACGGCGGACTCGCTATTCTCGCGACCTATGTTTTCTTTGTTGTTCCCCTCGTCCTGCTCTGGCCAGCAGAGTCACAACGAAAACATTGGTACGCGATGCTTAGCGTCGCGATGCTCTGGCCTCTTCTAGCGCTCGGGATCACCGTGCACAATCGTCCATCGATACTCATTCAATCGATCCGTCGTTCTCCCGGCCCCTTCGGACGGCTGGAACTCGTGGCTCTATGCTCTTGCGGCTGCTATCTCTTATTAATCCACTGGCAACATCGACGCCTGACCGCGAGATCAAGAGCGGCAACGATTCTTTCGTAAAGCCTTCGATTCAAGGCATCAAGGTTACTCCGTAGTCAGAAGTTCCGTCCGCAAAGGGGGCTTCTCGGATAGTTGAAGTCTCCGACCCTCCTCAAAAGTCGGGTTTTCGGAAACTTCAGTCACTCCAAACTTCCTCCACGACGCACATTCACCCAGTCGTTGTCGTCGTCGTTTCCCACCAGCAAAATACACACAAAAACCACCTATCCACCACAAATTGTCCACGAATTTTGTGCTGAAAAAATCATAGTTCCCACCGGTCACCACCCAAAATTCCCCAACAAACCAAACGCTATCCCCTAAAAGCCTAAAACTCACCACAACTCACCACAAAACCCAAACACCCGCCTTATCCACAGGCAAGTGGTTGGTCCACCGCTATTGACTTTCGGCTCCCTGGAAAATTCACCCGTATCGCTCATGCGTCCGCCAGTATTCACCCCAAGGCAGCCGCGGAGGCCCGCAAACAAAAATATCCTGATGGTCCTCGTACTCCTCGTTCTTCACACCTTCTGAATTTCCGCCGTGCCACGCCAGTCGGCATGAAGAGAAAGTCCTCTCCGCATCGGCCTGCGAGAACCCGACCACGATCAGCGTCGAAGGCGGAGGCACGGGATACCCTCGCAACCACGCCGAGTTCGTCAAACTGATCGGCATCGGCAACCCATAAGCAGGCCCCAGAATCTCCACCGCCCCCTGCTCCCCGTAGTTCCCCACGAACACCCCAAAATTCGCGCGTTGATCTGCGGGAAGGGAATCGCGGATCCCTGCAATCGTCTTCACCAGTTCATCCCACCCAATCTCCTCACGCAAATCGCCATTGTTCTTCATCTGAAACTCGC